>OZ241325.1:0-1898558 GCA_965200025.1 Bdellovibrionales bacterium | reverse complement strand
TCACATGTAAAGCAAAAAGAGCTATAACAGTGGCGTAAATCTGCCACTTTAAACTAAGATGCTGAAGAATTTTATTGTTTATTTTGTTATCCACATTTTCATCTATAGACTTAACCTTTTTATTCACATTTTCATCTATAGACTTAACCTTTTTATCTAAAGAGGTAAATTTCTCAATCATTGCCTTATTCACGACCAAAACATCCCTCGTGGCACTCACTATATCCTGTAATATATTACCATTTTCTTTTACTTCATTCATTTTCATACTCCTGTATTATAGCATACATTTTTGAAGGGTTTTATACATATACCACCAAAAGACCAAGCCAGTCAAGCCCCCAAAAGTCTCCAAAAAGCGGTCCGCTTCAAAAAAAGAGAGGCATTACCAGACACAAAATGCTGGTCTGTAAAAGCATCATAACAATAGAGACCTCCATAAAAATTTTATCGGCCTAAAGTCCCGGGGACTTGAGGGACAACTGGTGGCCACCGGAAACAACCAAAAAATCCCCTAATGAAGGTTTTTGAAAATTTAAAACTGCCTAAACATACACTCCCGACCCACGGGAAGGTGTTTTATCCAACCTATTTCATGAGGGACTGATTCTATCGTTCTGATACATTCACCGGATTGATAATTATTCTCGACTTTTTATCAGTGTATCGGTCCCGTTATTTAACCTCTTTTGTCCTTAACGATGCTTTACAGGACCAAAAAATGGCTTTTATCAGTGGACCCCGCCAGGTGGGAAAGTCCACTTTGGCCCGGAAGCTTTTAAAAAGCCCACACAATAACTTCTCATGGGATCAGACAGAGTTCAGAAGAGTATGGTCCCGCTTTCCCGAACAGGTTTTACAAAATATAGGTAAAGGCCCTGTGTTGCTTGATGAAATCCACAAAGACAGAAAATGGAAATTAAAACTAAAGGGGATTTACGATTCCTTTTCAAAAAAAATCCCCATTATTGTAACGGGCAGTGCCAGGTTGGATATTTACCGCAAGGGCAGCGACAGTTTGTTGGGGCGGTATATTCCTTACCGCCTGCATCCTTTTTCTGTTGCTGAGAGTAAAAATTCCCCTTCCCCCACAGAGATTTTGACACACTTTAAGGTGGTTTACAAGTGGTCACTTTTGGACGGACACAGCACAGGGAGTGTTTGAATTGTTTTTTATAAGAGACAAAGAAAAAAGAGAAGTGGATTTTTTAATCACTCAGAACAAAAAACCCTGGATCCTGGTGGAGTGTAAGAGCCGAAAGGGGGAACTTTCCCCGCATTTGATTTATTATAAAAACAGGCTGGGGACTTCTTTAAACTTTCAGTTGGTGGACAGAGCAAAAGAGGACAGGCTTTACAGGTTACAAAATATCAGGGTTATGGGTTATGAAAAGTTTTTCTCCGGCTTTGTATAAGTTTTTTAAAGTGATTGATAAGCTTTAAGAGGCGTCCGGTTTTTTGGCTAAGAAGTCTCTGAATATCTTTGACCACTAGGGTTTTATCTTTCCACACCAAAGGCACCCGTTTTTTAGACCTTGAATATCTCTTATTTTTTACCTTTATTGTCCCCGTTTTGTTTTTCTTGTTTTATCCTTATCTTTATTATTATCCTTTCCTGTTTGTGATTTTTGATAAGCATCCAAAAAATCATTCACTTTTGTTAAAAGTATCTGATTAGTGGGTGTAAAGTTTATCTCTTCAAGTCTGTCAAGACGGGCCTGATTTTGTTGGTTATATTGCTCGATACTTAATTGTATTTTTTCAAAATCTCTGTCTATCAACCAAAATAAGAATCCACCTAATAATAAAATCATTGTTACTTGTGTTTTTAAAATAGTCCTCGGTAAGTTTTCCAGAACCTGTATTTTATCTTTTAATGAAACAAGAGCCTCTTTAAAATCTGCCCGGATAAACTTCAATTCAGTTTTAAAATCACTTTGTGTGACATACTCTTCTTTTTTTTTAACCTCACTCATTGTTTGACTCCTTCCATACGTTCTCATTCTGCGTCCCTCTGAAAACATCCCGTACTTCATTTAAGCCTGGGAGAAGTCCTTAGTATGTGGGGATAAAGACCACCACAAGGCTCTTATTATGGACGGGGCAAGCCCTTAAACTTCTTTAGTTGAGCAAAACAAGCCTTGGTTCTTACAACCCTATTATGAAAGAAAAATCATTCTAAAACCAAACATAAAATAGACTAAAAAATACTTTTTAATAAGCAGTCTCAAAAGTATAAACATTCCAGGATTTGCCAACATCATTCTTGCTATCAGGATGACTTTTAAAACCCAACCTTCTGACATACTCATCTTTTTTAGCTTGAGCTTCATCTCTTGTTAATCCTCTGTTTCTAACCCGCCAATTATATATTTTAATGAATTCTGTTTTCCGCTCTTCTCGTCTTCTGCCTAAATCTGCGGTTATTCCAACTCTTATTATCATATTATACTCCTTCCTTTAAAAAAATTCGGTAAAAAATTTATTTTCCAAAAGTGGTGAACGATAAAAAAGTCTGTTTTTTATCAGCATCACTCACTGTTTGACTTCGTTAATATAGCATACACTTTTTGACAGGTTTTGTACATACCATCGAAAGATCAGGCCAGTCAAGTCCCCAAAAGGCTTCAAAAAGCGACCCACTGTAGCTGATGCTGACTGTGGTTTGTGGCTTTTCTGCCAATGTCAAGCCTCTCATTCAGAGTCTCTGATCGATAATCTTTGTCAAATTTTTAATTCAAAAACCCAGACAGTGCCTCATCCTGAAACACCTTTGCCAAAAAAAACATTTTCTTAAAGTTAAGAAGCCCTTAATTATGAGATAAAAACCACTAGGGCGTTATGGCTGGGGTAAGTCCTTAAGCTTCTTTAACCAGGACAAACTAATATCCATCCGGTCTCCTAAACTTCCAGGATTTTTTGTATAGCGAGTCTCAACATGGCCAAGCCCTTTAAAAGCCATCCAAAACATCAGCTCATCTACACCAATCCCCCAAACTAAACTGGACCGGGTATTCTTATTTTGATCACTGAATGCCACCCAGCCTTTTGGAATAAAAACAGCAGTACATAAAGGCCATAAAAAATGTCCGTAAAATGTACCTGAATCTTCAATCGTGATAAACACTGCCTGTTTATAATCACTGGCCATTAGCTTAATTAAAAAAGCTTTGGCTCCACTGGCTTTGTTTTCCAAAGTATAAGGTGGGTTACAAAAAACATTCACCTGCTTTCCCCAATCCTGTTTTAAACCATCATCCTCTTTGGTGAAGTACCTGGTGGCAACATTCCCCTGGTCAATAGCTTCCTGATTTGTGGCCGGGTCCAAGTCAATGCTTCCCATTATCAGCCGGGCTCTCTCATATATCCAGGATGGGGTATTCCACTCCGGGTCCTTACTGAATATGGAATCCTGACCATCCTTAATAAACCAATTCCTGGTCAAACACTCTTTCTTTGCTTTAGATTTAACATCTTCGGTCACCCCCGGGTGACCAGACTTACCCACAAATCTATATATTAGCCGGTCAACCTCAATCACACACTCACTCGCCTTAAAACCCAGCTCCTCAAACAAACCAAATTTTTTAAAGGCAGTTTTACACGCTTCAAATTTGATTTTTTCAATGATAGCTTGTTTCAAAGTTTTGATGTTAACTATCTTTTCCTTTGCTCCGGCCAAGGTGAGTTTTGCCTCGTCCAAATTCAAGGTGGCCAAAGGTAAATCTGATTTTTTATCTGCCATATTTAACCCTGTTTTAACCTATACCTCTGATTGAACTGCCTGCGAAGGTTTTTTTTGCACCATATATGACCAGAAGGTACAAACTTTTTATCAATTCCTGTAAGGCTTTGGTACATAGGCCATGCCACAATGAGAATGTAATTCCTTTGAGGATTTTTCTTCATAGTAATTATGTATATCCATGATACTGTCATGGACCTCTTGTTTATACGTTCTTCCAATTTGATCATATTCACAGAAAGGACTCAAAAGTCCCTTTTCTTTGTGACAAAATACTTTGCTTTTGTCATGGAAATCATACACTTCTTCAAAAAACAAAGTCAGATCTTCCTCACTAACTTTTGTTTTATAAAAATGCTTCAAATCTTCACGACTCAGATGTGAAATCCCCCAATATACATCAGGGCCTAATGACTTTAAAAACATCTCACATGTTGAGTTATTTTTAACAAAATCACTATAACAATCAAAGTCTTCCTTTATGGCTTCTTCACAAGCTTTCAATCTTTCCCCCACAGTATCTGTGTTATACCCCGCCAAACTGGCAGACCTCACTAAATCATAAGGTTTGTTTGTACATCCAAAGATTAAAGCAATGGATGCAAGACCCAGACCTATACCCCACAAAATCCTCTTTAAAATTCTCATAAGCTCTTAATCGGACCAAAATAATGGGGACTTGAAACAAATCCGGTGGTCACCGGAAACAAGGGTTTTTGAGAATTTAAACTGTCCAAAAATGCACTCCCGACCCACGGGAAAGCGGTTTATTAAGTTTTTTTGCGAGGGAAAAGGCTAATCACCCCTGCTTTATGAATCAGTGTCCCTATGAAAACATCCCATACTACAAAGCCTGCGAGAAACCCTTAAGCTTCTTTAACCGTGTGGTTCTTCTTTTGGCTGCTAAGCCAAGCTTTCAAACAGGCCAGTCACAAGTCATCCGGGACTTTCCGCCCCGGCCGAAAGTACAAACTTTTTCTTACAGTAACGGCAAGCCTTTTTTCTCATTCACTCATTATGAGAAGACAGTAACACGGGGAAAGTAAAGCCCTATTTTACACCTTATTAAGAGAGGGCATTTATTGTGTTCAGTTTTACCTTAACATCTTCCAAAGATTTATAGGATTTATTTAATGTGTCCTTATATTTTAAAATGTATTCTGGATTCTTTTTTTTTAACCCTGTCAAGTGGTCTTTTATTGTTTTCGCACAATCAGAGGCCCTACATAGTGTCTCTTTTATTTCTTTCATATCACTTAGTCCATTCATTGTTTGACTCCTTGTTTAGGGTTTAAATTTTTTATCAATTCCTATAAGACTTACATGCCATACCAAAATGATTGTACATTTTTTCAACAAAGCTGATCCTCTGCCCCTCTGCTTTGAAGTGTCTCATTCTGAAACACTTTTTATAAAAATAATTTTTTTGAAAAAGACAGGCTCACCATTCAATGGCTTGAAAGAAATAAAAGGACCAAAATGGGAATTGAAATAAGAAAACAAAAACCAATAATATCCCAATAAGCCTCTGAGCGACTTGCTGTATCCTCTGATTGCTTTTTTGATTTTAAAACTTCTTTATTCCAAACCTTGATATATCTTTGCATGGTGGGACAGTCTGTTTGAGATACCACTCTTAAACTCTCTTTATCCTCTTTTTCTGTTTCTATTATTTCTGGTTTTCCTGATATTCTTTTTATTTCCTTTTTCTCTGGTTGAGTTATTTCTTTCCAAAGAAACAAAAACCCAATCAGCACATAAGATCCTATGTAATAAAAAAGAAAAAAACCAAAGGCTATAAAAAAACCCTGTACTATAAACTCACCTATGTTCTCAAACATTGTTCTTTTCTCTGAGAGGTTATAAGGTTAAAACCTTTATTCGGCATCTCTTATCGGACAAAGGTCCTGAAAATTTTAATTTTTTTAAGGTGGATACACTTTAGACATTACAAAGAGACACGGATGCACGGAAACAAAAAACAATCAATATGATGGACAATAGTATCCGTCGCACATTTGTATTTGTTCCTCTACTGTTGGCCCTCGTCTATCACACTCCATTTCTACAGCCCGAAGCATCTTCCCGTACTTTCCGAAGCCTGCCGTCCATATTCTTTCCTGCCCCACCACAGGAAGGACCCCAGAATAGCAATCCTCCATAACTCTCCTGTGTCTATGTTCACACTCGCTGTCAATTTGCTGGTGAACATAATCTTTGTTTATAGTACCAGCTTTATACTGATAGAACACATCACATCCTGCGGTGAAACGAAAATAAGTAAAATTGCACCTATAATAACTGTTTACCAGAACTTCACAATGTCCTACCCCAAAATCCTGTCCACTGTACCTAACACTGTGAGACCCCACGCTTGGGGACCCCTGGTTTGAGGCAGGAGAAGAAGGGACAAAAACAGGATCAGTAAGTGGTGTATCGCTCCCATTTTCCCCGTTATCAATATCACAGTACCTCACTATTTCTGCAACAGCCTGATCAATAAAGTAATCTTTAGTATTCTTTGTTTCTAAACGATCCATAAAAGAATCAGAATCCACATCACAAGAGTCATTACTCCAAGCTTCCCGGCAATACTCTTTAAGATCTTCTTTTATTCTTTTTGATTTTTTCTTATCTCTTCTGCTTTTTTGGGAACCAAAGACATATAATTCATAATCCTCACAAGTTTTTTCCTCTTTAAAAAATAAAACATAACAAGCTCCAGCTTCCTTTTCAGCTTTTATACAAGCTGCATCTCTGTGATCAGGTCTGGACTCTTCCCCCGTACTGGATTTTAACACAGACTCATCTTGTAAAGAGGACGGATAATAAAAAGGCGGTTTCTCTGTACATCCAAAAACCAAAGCAATGGATGCCAGACCCAGACCTATACCCCATAAAATCCTCTTTAAAATTCTCATAAGCTCTTAATCGGCCCAGAATAATGGGGACTTGAGGGAAATCCGGTGACCACCAGAAAAAAGAGTTTTTGAGAATTTAAAATGGCAAAAAATACACTCCCGACCCACGGGAAAGCGGTTTATTAAGTTTTTTTGCGAGGAAAAAGGTTAATCCACCCATGCCATTCTTATGTTGTTTCTCAATGAAAACCATCCCGCACTTCATTAAACAAGGAGGCTTTGGAAAGGAAGCTCTGCCCGCAGGGCTTTCAAACAGACCAGCCACAAGTCATCCGGGGTTTTCCACCACAACCAGAAGGCACAAATGTTTTCTTACAATACCAGCAAATCTTGGCTCTCATAACACTATTTCTGGTTATTTTCCCTTAAATTTTATGTAAGCACAAAGAAGTCCGTATATCTTTGACCACCAAGGTTTTATTTTTCCACACCAAAAACACCCAAAATGCTTATCTCTTATTTTATAATAATAGTCCAAATCTTTTCTTACTATATCTCTGTACTCAGGCATCCTATGAGATGCCAACCTCTTAATTAAAGATACAATCTGTTTATCAATATATTTTTTTGTTATTTCATTATCTTCACTCATTGCCCACTTGCCTTTTCAGGCTCTTGTACAGCGGCCCCTCTATTCCCTTCTTTATTTGATCCACGTATTGACATTGTTTTTTTCCTTCTGTTACTGTTAAGATTTGATAAAGCTTTTTTTACCTTATCAGGGGAAGCACCTGTCAATTCAGCAATAAGTATCACATTTTGCTGCATACTGTCTTGCATGTTTTTTTGTAGCCTTTCATAATCTGGCAAGGCTGGACTTATCCATTTAGAAAAAATCCACGCAAAAAGCCCTGCAAAAACTCCTGAATAACTTAAAACCCGCATAAAGAAAAAAAACAACTCTTTTAAAGCTGAAAGCCATGTAAAAGTTTTCTTTATTTTATCTTGTATCCCTATTTTATCTTGTACCCATTCTTTTATTTCTTTATTTAAGTCAAAAAGACCAGCTTTAAATTCTGTTCTCAAAGTCTGTGTTTGCTCTTGTATTTTTGTATTTAAACCAGCTAGCTGTTCAATAAGAACATCTTTTAACTCTTTAAAATCATTTTGGGTTACAAATTGATCTTTTTTAACCTCACTCATTTTCATACTCCTTTAGTATAACATACTCTTTTGACGGGTTTTGTACATGACCACAAGAAACCAGGTAAGTCAAGCCCCTAAAGGCTTCAAAAAGCGGGCCACTATTAAAAAAAGAGGCATTGCCAGACACAAAATACTGGTCTGTAAAAACATGGTTGCCTGTCCGGTGGATGCTGACTGTGGTTTGTGGCTTTTCTGTCATGTGTTAATTCTCACCTTTAGTGTCTCTGATCGGCAGGCTTTGTCAAATTTTTAATTCAAAAGTCCAGCAAAGTGCCTCATTCTGAAACACTTTTTACTCAAAAACCACATACATGGTTCTTCTTTTGGCTTAAGGATGTTGTTTTGGGGATGAAAGTCTGTCTGCCTCCCCCAACACCTTAAGGCAGGCTTTTTTAATACTGTCAGCATCAATCTTATGGTAAGCATAAACATCTTTTACACTGCCACATAAGGAGTGCTTTCTTACAGCCAGGCACTCCTGATGAAGTCCCAAAACAGAACCTGCATTGTCCAAAAGCCCTGGCTCCCCATCATGCACACTCACCAAAGGGGCTAGGCTGCCATCCAAAGCCAAACCATGTTTTAAGTGTTGGTACCCCTCTTTGTAAGCCAGATTCCCCAGCAGTAAATCGGGGCTGGTGACCATTATCACATTGGCGTAAATCCCCTGATTGAGCAAAGCCCGGGAAGCCTCTACCGCTCCCCCTCCACAAGCCCCCATAGCCAGTATATGTACCACATTGTCCCCCTCCCTGTAATCGGCATAACCGGTGTAATGAAGCAGGTAATAGGCCCCTTTCAACACATCCCTTCGCACATGGGTTAAAACTTCACTTTCTGAAACAGAAGCCTGATGGTTTTCCTCTTGTGCCCCATTTAAACTGTAACCTTCAGGGCAAAGCAAAACGCTTCCCTCTTTTTTAAATTTTTTTTGTGTCTTTAAACATTTTATAAAAAGTTTTTGATCCATACCCTTTGTGGTGGCCCGAATTAAAACCCCACTTCGATCCTGGTTGTTTTGTGTAAAGTGCCTTTGAAAAGCATCTGCCAAAACCCAATCCATTTCCTGAAGAAAGCAAGGCTCCCAGCTTATTTGTCCGGGGATTTGAAAGTCCGACTTCCAACAATGCTGAGCCCCCTCAGAGGAAAGACTCACCCCTGAAGGGGTGCCACACAAAATAAAACCACTCCTCAGATAAAGAGCATAAAAAAACTGATCCAAAGCCCTTTTGATAAAAAAATCATATATCGTTAAAACAGGAAGAAGCAGCACCCCCAAAATATCCCCCAGCTTGCCCAGGGCTGCCATACAGGAAATACTGTTGGCCTCTGCAATCTCAAACCTTAAAAACCGGTGATTTTTCTGAGACTCCGTCCATAAGACCGGGCTTTTGGGATCTTCCAAATCCAAAAACCCCTCTTTGTTAAATTCCGGGCCAAACACCCGGTGGTGCATACAGGCTCCCAGGTTGGTGGATGTTCCCACATCCGGTGACATGGTAAAAACCAAATCTGCACAGGCTTTTAAGCCTGTGTTTTCCCCAGACGGTTTATCAGGGGAGGCTGCTGCAAGCCGGGCCATCTTCGCTGTCACCTGACCCAAAAACCACTGCGTGTGGGGATAACTCATCTTTTGAAAATCCACACCAAAACTGGCGGGCAGAGTTTTAAAAAAATCCTCCCGGGAAAGCAGGTTTTTCTTTTTTATCTGGTGTTGAGACACAATCTGCCGGTAAAGCTCATTCTCTCTTGTTTTTAAAAAAACATCTTCTGCGGATCCTTTTTCAAAAAGAGCAAAGTCTGCTTTACCTCCTTTTAAAGTTTGCATCTCCTTAGGCGACACAAGGGCAGAGTGGTTACCCGCCACTCCGGCCATTTTCAATCCCCAGCCTTTAATGGTGTGGGCTATAACAAGGCATGGTTTTTGTTTGTTTTTTTTGCTTTCCCTGAAAGCCGCAATCAAAGACGAAAAATCATGCCCACCCAAATCCCAAAGAGCTTTTTTAAGATCTTTGGCACTTAAAGAACCCGCAAATTTTTTTAAACCACTTTTTTGAAGCAAAATACTTTTGAGTTCTTTGTCCTCTTTGAAAAGCAGATTTTGAAATTCAATATCTTTAAGACCTGTTTCCAAAAAAGCTTTAAAGTTTTTGCCTTCCCGTTTTTGAAACAGCTTTTTTCTAAAAGAACCATGCCTGACCTGTATCACCTCCCAGCCATTGGCCTGAAGGGTTTTTTCGATTCTTAAGGAATCGCAACCCTGCATGAGATCCTCATTCACCAGCCGGTGTCCGTCCAGGCTTTGACGGTTGTAATCCACAATCCAGGTGAGGTTTCCCACCTCCCGCTCAGCGAGATCAGGCAGGGCCTCCATTAAAGATCCCTCCCGAAACTCCGAATCCCCCATCACCGCCCAAAAATGAGCAGCCGGTGGCACTTCATACCCCTGAAGGACCGCCAACCGGTAAGCCAAGGCCAAATAGCCCAGCACCACCGGGGGAATACCCACTGTCCCGGAAGGCAAAAAGTTATGATAATCCGGATCATAAGCAGAATGATAAGACTGAAAAGCATAATCCCCGGGTTTGGAACAAGCCCTGAAGTTGTTAAGAGCCTGCTTCCGGCTTTTTAAAGACAAAGGTTTTAAATCCTTGTCCAAAAACAAATTTAAAAGGTAATTGTAAGCATGATCAACAGGGGAGGCATGGGGTTTATTTACCATACCATCATAACCAGACTTAACCACCAGGTGCAAAGCCCCCAAAATATGAAGAACTGAAGCCGAGGCAGAGGGATGCCCCCCCACTTTGGGATCCCCTTTTTCACCATCCCCCCTGTGGTTGGCATTATGAATCATTTGATTCATAATCACATGGGCCTGCTTTGCAATTTGATTTAAAACTTCAATCTCAGATGGATTCACTTTAAGTCCCACTTTTTTTATTTCACATGTTTTTTTTAATAACCCTGTAAAGACTAATTTAAAGAGTCTGCAAAGGCAATATATTTAAAAGTACACACATTTAAAAGGAATAAGATTTGGACAACAGGCCAGAACCCACAGGAGGAATATAAATATAAAAAGTTTTATTAATGGGGATAAAACCATCAGGACGGATCAAATCCAAAGGCGGATTGGGAAAAGGGGCAGCCTTTAAAAAAGCATGAAGGGCAGCGGAATCCAGTTTCTCCTCCCCTGAGCTTCTGACCACCTGAAGATCTTGCACCTCCCCCTCCCGGGAAAGCAGGGCAAACACACGGGTAATAAAAAGATTTTTGTTTTTTAAGGATTTTTTATCCAAAATAACTTTAAAAAGATAATCTTCCGCCTTCAGATACTGAGTCCACCTCCAGTAAAGTTGCTCTTTCATACGGTTATAATAAGAATAGTAGGTAAATTCCCGTGTGTTTAAAAGTGTGTCAGAACCCACTTCCACGCCGGCAATAAAGTCCGGGCTCTGACCCACTTTTTGCACCCGGGAAATGAGATCAGAGGGGGGAAAAAACCCACTCTCCACATGGTAGGAGGTATCCCCTCCCTTTTTGTGGAACAAAGGGGAAGCCTTATGAGTGTCTGGCTTTAACGAGGAGGCCAGGTGCCTCTTCCCGGGCGGAGGATTTGCGGGTTTTACCTGCGAGCGATGAAACAGGCCCTTCAACATGGCCTGGGTTTGTTTTTCCACCATTTTGTTGTGCCGGCTTAAGTAGGCTTTGCTTTCCGGCTCTTCATGATTAAAATTCTCCTGAGACACCACTGTGTTTTTGATATCCTGGTTTAAAAAAACCACCTCCACAGCCTCAGAGTTAAAAGACCGGGCCTTCCAACCATCAGAGACAAACCACAAACACAAGTGCCAAAGTACAGACACACAAAGGCAAAAAATCCCAAAAAAGCGGTTTTGAGTAAAAATCAGCACGAGCTTTAAATCCTCCCTCATCTCTTAAATAAATATAAAAAATTTATTTTAACACATAAAGTAAAGTTTTTCACATATAAGTAAAAAACTGCATAATTTGAGGTATGAAAACAGAATCCTGTTTTGCCACTCATATTGGTCTGGTTCGGGACGAAAACCAGGACAGCGTATTTTGCAATACAAAGCACCAGATTTTTATTGTAGCTGATGGAATGGGGGGGCATCAAGGGGGGAAAGTGGCCTCTCAAATGGCCACTCAGATTATTTCTGACCGTTTGCTGGGCTTTTTGTCGCAAAAAGAGGGAAAAGTCCCCACACTGCACGCTTTGGAGGAGGCCTATAAAGAGGCCAACAAGGCCATTTACTGCGAAGGGCAGCAACAAACCCACCTGAAGGGAATGGGAACAACCACCTGTGTTTTGCTTATAGAGGAAAAAACCGCTTATATTTGCAATATTGGAGACTCCCGTTGCTACATGTACAGCCCGGGAGAGGGGATGTGGCAGCTGACAGAAGACCACACCTTTGCCACCAATCAGATGAAAATCAACCTGATGACCAACGAAAAAAACTCTGCGGCCTCCTCTTTGAGAGACAACCATGTTCTGACCAAAAGTGTGGGTTTTACGCCTTCTGTGGAGCCAGACCTTTTTGAAAGACAGGTAAAATCAGGGGAAATTTACCTGCTTTGCTCTGATGGTTTGACCGGTATGGTTCCCCATGAGCAAATACAGGAGATTTTAACCACTCATCCTTTAAAAGAGGTACCGGATCAATGTGTCCAACAGGCTTTAAAAGCGGGGGGAATAGACAATATTGCCGTGGTGGCAGTTAAAATATTGTAATTTTTATACATCTGGAAGTTAAAAGTTGAGTTTTAAGAAAACTTTGTGATAAACAGCCCTTTAAAGCCCGGGGTTTTTTAAGTCCGGCATACAAAAAAAACCTCAAAAAAGAGGAATTAGAGTATGAAAAAACACAAAAGCTACCGAATTCTCATCAGCTCCACAGACAAACACAGCTCTTTTAAGGAAATCAAACTTTCCGGCTTAAGGCTTAAGCTTTTACTTTCAGCGGCCGGGATGATTCTTGTTCTTTTTACCGCTGGGCTTGTTGATTACTTAAGAGCTTTTTCTTTGGGATTGGGGTATCAGCACCACCAGGAGGAAAACACCCGACTTAAGCTTCAGCTCAAAGAAATGAAGCAGAATATGACAAGCCTTTATGCCCGGCTCAATCAGATAGAGGATTTTTCCAACAAAATAAAAACCAGCTTCGGCCTGACAAGCGAAAACACTCTTGCCATAGGACCTTTGGTCAGTGACAGGGGAGGGACATTCACGCCCTCTCATGGGGCTTTTCATGGGCCGCCAGCACATATTTCCTCAGAGCTTGTATCCCCGGCCCCGCCCTCTATGGTGTCACCACCGCAAAACCCTTCCGGTGATGGGGAGGAGGACATACTGTTGGTTTATATGGATCAGATGGATGCCAAGTCCCAAAAATTAAAAGCCGATATGACTTTTCTTCTGGAAAAACTTTATGAAAGGCAGGATATCATCAGCAGCACACCCACTATTATGCCTATTAAAACCGGGTGGGTGAGTTCTCATTTTGGTTACCGGACTTATCCCTTTACCGGGGAGGTGTCTTTACACGAAGGCATTGACATTGCTGCCCACCCGGGGACTCCTGTCCACGCCCCGGCCAATGGAGTGGTGGTGTTTGCAGGCTACAAGGCCGGGTATGGAAAAGTGATTGTTATTGACCACGGGTACCAGCTCTCAACTCTGTATGGGCATTTGTCTGACATTATGGTATCCCCCTGGCAAAAGGTAAACAGAGAGGATGTTATAGGAGCTGTGGGCAATACGGGTAAATCCTCAGGCCCCCACCTGCATTACGAAGTACGCATTGCTGATGTTCCTGTAGATCCCAAAAGCTATATTCTCTCCAGTGACATATAAAGCCTACTCATCCCTGTTGGAAATCAAAGCCCTTAAGCTTTCTGTCCATGTTGGGCAGAGTGAAAAAGAAAGATCCACCCCTCAGGAGATTTTCTTTGATGTGAGTGTGGCTTTTCGTAAAGAACCTGAAGCCCAAAAAACAGATCAAATTCAAAACACTGTGTGCTACTTTAAAATTTGCGAGGCTTTGCATAAGCTGACTGCAAACCACACTTTCTTTCTTATTGAAAAACTCAGCCACCAGGCTTTAAAAACCATCAAATCTCTGGTACCGGAAGAGGTGTATATTAAAGTCAGGGTACATAAACCTCACCCGCCGGTGAAGGGGCTAACCAAAGGGGTGTGCTACACTTTGGGTGACAAAGAGCTTTTATAAAAAACCACTTTTAAAGGGACGGACACTTAAGACATGCAGAAAAAAAACAATTTGGAGGTTTTTCAAATCCCGGTTTTAACAGACAACTACATTTACATTCTTAAAGACAAAACCACTCAAAAAACAGCCGTGGTGGACCCGGCCCTTGCCGACCCTGTAAATACCTTTTTAAAAAAGCAAAAACTCAACCTGAATTTTATTTTGAACACCCATCATCATTGGGATCACACAGGTGGCAACAAAGAGTTAAAGCACAGGTGGAAGTGCATAATAGCGGGTTTTAAACAGGATGCCCACAGAATTTATGGGCTGGACATTTTACTTCAGGAAAAAGACATTTTTAAACTGGGGGACAGTGTTTGTGAGGTTTTATTTTTACCAGGTCACACTTCCGGTCATATTGCGTACTGGTTTTTTGAAGAGCAAAAATTATTTTCCGGGGACACCTTGTTTGCCATGGGGTGTGGAAGGCTTTTTGAAGGCAGCCCCCGACAAATGTTTAAAAGCCTTGGGCAAATTAAAAAACTTCCTTTAACAACAAAAATTTACTGCACCCATGAGTACACGGTACAAAACGGCCGGTTTGCCCGGCAAGTGGATTCTGAAAATCCTCATCTTAAAGCCCGTATAAAAAAAACCCTTTTGCAAAGAAAGCAGGGGCTTTTTACCACACCTTTTGAACTGGCAGAGGATTTAAAAACCAACCCTTTTCTAAGAGCTAAAACAGTGGAGGAGTTTGCCCGTTTAAGACAAAAAAAAGATATGTTTTAAGCTGTTCTTCTGTCGAAGACACCCACACTTTGTGTCACTGTTCGAACCACTGTGACTTTAATAAGACCGGGGTAAGAGCATTCCTCTTCGATTTTACCGGCAATTTTTTTACTCAAACTCACAGCCTGTATGTCGCTGACTTTTTTACTGTCCACAATAACACGTATTTCCCGCCCCGCACTCATAATATAGGTGTCTTTAACCCCTTCAAAGCTTTTGCCTATTTTTTCCAAAGTTAAAACTTTTTGGTTGTAAGAGTCTTCGGTAGATCTTCTGGCACCCGGGCGGGCCCCGGACAGGGCATCTGCGGCTATCACCAAAAAATCCAGAGGGTTTTCGGGGGTAACATCATAGTGGTGGGCTTTTACGGCATAAACAACATCTGCCTCCTCCCCGTATTTTTCGATAAAATCCGCACCTATCACCGCATGGCCCCCTTCTTTACTGTAATCCATAGCCTTGCCAATATCGTGCATCATACCCGCTCTCCGGGCTTTCATTTGTCCGCCCGTCTCTGCACACAGCTCTGCCTCCAGCATGCCACAAAGCCAGGCCACCTCTTCACAATGAAAATGCTGATTTTGTGCAAAAGAGTATCGATACCTCAAAGCCCCCATCATGTTTTTTATCTCTGTTTTCACATGAGGCAGCCTTAAATCCCTGCAAATCCGAATCCCATCACTTGCGATACGTCTAAACAACTCCCTTTTGGTTTTCTGAACCAAAGAGGGGATGTTTTTTAAAGAAAACCTGCGGTCTCCTGCAATTCTTTGCAGACAGGCCCGGCCCAGCTCTCTTCTCACCGGGTCAATGCCGAAGACAGAAACAGAAACTTCTGTCTCATCGCTCAGTTTAAAATCCACGCCACATTCTTTTTCCAGTGTTTTTATTCCTGACAAATCCGCACCAAATACACGGGTTAATACAGATTTATTTGGGAAAATCACATTTTTAATTCCCCGTTCTGAACAGTAAGGTTTAAGAAAGCGGTTTAAAGCCAGCTCCAAAATAAAATGAGCTTTTTTTATAAGATTGTGTTTAAAGCTTTCCTCCTCTTTTCGAATCTGATCTTCCACTTGGGTTTTGGCCTCTCTGAGGCAGTTTTTTCGAGCCTGATTTTTTACACGATCTTCATCTATGGGAAACACCTGTTTTAATTTTTGAAAATACATCTGATTTTGATTTTGCACCCGGGATTTTAAACTCTCCATAAATCTTTTGGATTTATCCACTTTGGTCATTAAGAGTTTAAGCTCCTCTTTTTTTTTGTCTTTCTTGTGTTCTTTGGCTTTCCATTCACTTCTTTTGTGGTGAGCCATTTTATCCACCTGGCTTTTGACTTCCCGGTAGTTTTGTAAAAGTTTTTCCATGTAAGATTCCTGTTTTTCCTCCAGGCGAAGTTTGTATTCCTCCATCTGGTGCATGATTTTTTCTCTGTTAAAGCCTTCGTTTTTTTTGGCGGCCTGAACAATATCATGGGCTTCCTGCTCAAGCCCGCGAATCTGGACTTTTTGCCGAAAAAGCCCAATCAGATAAGAGCTGACAAAACCTGTCCCTAAGCCTAAAAAAAGAAGGATACCCATATTTTTTTCCCCCTGTGTTTTACTTTATCTTTTTGTGGAGAGTGTGTCCACCGCCAAGGCAGAACCCAAATGGAAAAAGAACCATGTACATTTTACTGCGGAAAACCATTAAAATAAAAACCCCCTTAAGGTACTTGAACCTATTTTATTTCCTTGTGGAGGGTGTGTCGCCTGAGAAAAGGGTTGTATTTTTTCTTTTCCAAACGCTCCGGATGAGTTTGTGAGTTTTTTTTGCTTGTGTAACGGGAGGGGGGTTTGCCTTCCTTTTTGGCCTCCGTACACTCCAGAGTGATAATTTTTTTTCCCTTTTTTTTAGCCATTTTTTACTTTTCCCTTTCGCCCTGTCACTCTCATTTTCAGTCTGTGCCGCAAGTATTTTTAAGCTTTACGGGCCGCATAGTATTCTGTAAAAAGCCCGGTATCGCAGTTAAAAGGAATGTATTTTATCCCCGGTAAAGCCAAAAGGGTACCCACCAAGCCGTCTTTTTTCAAAAAATCAGGCACATCCATACGGGGGTGCGATTGAGCATGCAGCACAATCTGATTTTTTTTGGCTTTTTCTTTCAGGCTGATTTTTTGCCCTATGCCCAAAACACGGGAGGGAATATCAATTCTTTGCCCATCCACCATAACATGGCCATGGGATATCAGCTGACGGGCGGCAGGGATGGAACCAGCCAGCCCCAAGCGAAACACCACACTGTCCAGGCGGCACTCCAAAAGCCCCACCAGTTTGCTCACCCAGTTGGAGCTTTCCCCTGTTTTGGCATTACGGATAAACCTTCTGAGCTGATGCTCTTTCAAACCATAATGAAGCCGCAGCTTTTGTTTTTCCTCCAGGCGAAGGGCATAGTCGGAAAACTTTTTTCTCTTGTTGCCACTTTCCCCGGGGGGGTAAGGTCTTCTTTCCAAAGCCCCGGGCTTACCCAGGCCAGGCAGTTCTGTGCCAAATCGCCTTTGTATTTTAAATCGGGCGGTTTTTATTTTCTTTTTATCAGCCATTTTTACTTTTCCTCAGGGCAGGTCATTCCCGCTTTGGGCGGGAATCCACGCCTCTCTTACCAGAGTATCCCGCTCTCAGCGGGGTTTGAAAGAAGCTATGTATGTGCTATTTTTCCAAATGTCACATGCTTTTTGTACCAAAAAAGCTTTGTTGTCAAGCCCTGCCTCAAGCGAGGCTCTTAAAAAAAACCACTTTTTTTGCCTGTGAAAAATCCACCATTGACCAGGGCCACAGGGGGGGTGGTTTTGTACCCATTAAAGGCTTGTCACACCAAAAAGCCTGTGTTAGTTAAAGGGCCAGTAAAATTCAAAATGAGGTGATTTATGAAAAAAGACATTCATCCTGAGTTTAAAAAAGTGGTTTTTAAAGATGTTTCCACAGGATTTCAAATCCTTACCAAATCCACAGTGAGAAGTAAAAACACCACAGAGTTAAACGGCAAAACCTATCCTTTGGTGACTTTTGATGTATCCAGCTCCTCTCACCCCTTTTACACGGGCAAACACCGGCTGATGGACACAGAAGGCAGGGCCGAAAAATTCAGAAAAAAATACCTCAGAAACGCCTCCGGGGCCAAAGCCTCCTCCTCCCCCACTGCCACAGACAAAAAACCCGCCCCTTCAAAAAACAAGCCACCCTCTTCTGATCAAAAAACTGCAAAAAAAACCACATAAAAACGCCATGTCCACCATTTTTAAGAAAATTATTGATAAAAAACTACCCGCTCAAATTCATTACGAAGACGACTTATGCATGGCTTTTAACGATATTCATCCCCAGGCCCCTGTTCATATTTTACTGATTCCCAAAAAAGAAATACCCTCTCATCAGGATATAAAGGCAGAAGACAAATCTTTAATGGGGCATTTGTTATGGAAGGCCAGAGAGATTGCTGAAAAGCAGGGTTTAAAAAAAGGATGGAGATTGGTTGTTAATAATGGAGAAGAGGGGGGGCAAACAGTTTCTCACCTGCATATTCATATCCTTGGGGGAAGGGATATGAAATGGCCTCCCGGCTAATTTCAAATTAAGTGCGGCAGGCCGACCTGTGGCACCGGCCGTAAAGCTCAAACACATGGTGTTCCAAAGAAAACTTATGCTCTTTGATAATTTTTTTGATTTGCCTCTCTATTTTTTCGTTTTGAAACTCAATAATGGTTCCACACTGGGTACAGGTAATATGATGATGGTGATTAGGGGTTTTTAACTCATAGCGGGCCGGGGCATATCCCATCCGCAACTCAGAAGTGATACCAAACTGAGAGGTTTGTTTTAAGAACCGATACACAGTGGCAAAACCAATATGGGGATGCTCCCCCCTGACCTGTTCAAACACATCCTGAGCCGTAACATGGGTTTTAGGCCCTTTGCTGATAGAGCGTAAAATAGAAAGCCTTTGGTGGGTGACTTTCATGTTCATATCCCTGAGTACAGACTTCAAGTTGGCTTCTGTCAGCCGGGTGCGGGGGCCAATCAGTTTATCCTTGCCAGGCCCTATAGTCCCCACCTTGCTTTTGCCAAACTCTTTTTTTCTGTCTTTACCCTGCCCGACAGGCAATAAAACCTCTTTGTCCAGCCTTTTGTGAAACATTATCGCTTTTGCCTTTCTTTTGTTTTGACCCTGCTGAAAACATAAGCCAGTCCTGTGGGGCAGTCAATAAAAATGACAATCATTTTCATTTATATTTCTGATTGAGAAAAAAGACCTTAAAAAATTTGACATTTTCACAGGAAAAATGATATTTTTTTCTCTGTCAGAGAGAGTTCCCTGATTTAAGGGGTGGTAGTTAAGTTGGTTATAACGCCGGCCTGTCACGCTGGAGGCCGCGGGTTCGAGTCCCGTCCACCCCGCCACTTCTTTTATTAAAACCTGTAGTTTCTTTATTTTTGTTCTTGAGGTTTTGGTGGTATTGGCAGCTGAATCTGCTGACGACCCCATGATATACCTTGAGTGTTTTCATAGAGTTTTACAAAAGAACTAATACTAAAAAAACCATTGATCAATATATATGCCTCCCACAACAAATCCTGAAGAGTATCATCAGCAAGTGAAACTTTTAATTCCAACTCAGAAAGTTTCTTTATTGATAGGGGACGGGAATGTATTAAATGCTCATCGTAGTTCGATAAGTATTTTACAGCTTCTTCAATTTTTTCTTCGACATTTTTTTCACCCTTAAACATATATTTTTTAAGCCAGTTGGATACTAATCTCTTGGATAACTTTTCTGAATCCTCACATAATTCCAAAATTTCCATAGAGCAATTCTTTTTGATAAGAGGGATATAAGCCGGCAAAGTTTTTGGACCTTCTTTGGATATTCTTTCTTTTATCTTTTCAAAACCATTTTTAATCATTCGAGCGGGAATGCCGTTGATCTGTGGATCAATAGGCCCTAAAGCAGCACTGGGATGTAAAATGATGTTGTCTCCTGACATAGCTAACATGGTAGCTGCAGAATAGGCGGAGTGTGGGACTAGAAAATCCACTTTCTTAAAATGACTTCTTAATAATTCTACAAGCCGTTCTGTAGCATCAGGTTTGCCACCAGGGCTATGTAAAAGCACATCCACAGCTTCTTTGTCTTTGACAGAGTGAATTAAATCTGTAAAACCATCTACATCGGAGAGATCTATGAAGTTTGGAATATCCAACCTTTCATGTCCCATCAAAAATTTGGTTGCATAAACCAATAGAGGTCGTTTACGGTGTTGTTCAATGGCTTCATAACAGCTTTTTCTAAAATCAAAAAGATTAAAAGATTCCTGAGTGGGAGGTTTGTTAAGAAAATTCTGCCAATCTTGAAATGTTTTAAATTTTATACGATGCTGTTGTTGAGGGGATGGCATGATAGTTGATCCTACAGTTTTGTGTTGAACAAAACCTATACTCATATTGTGATTTTTTTCCAAGAGCAATAGATATTTTTTCCAATATATCATCTACCTCTTTTAAAATATCATCAGTTTCTTTATACAAACTTAACGTCTCAGTATTTTTATCCAGGACAGATGAAGGTAAAATCTTCTCAGAAATTAAACTTTTTTTGATTGGCATGGCTTCATTATCACCTTTCCGATCCTAAAAATCAACAAAAACTACCCCCTAAAATCAAAAAAACCGATAAAATACAGATAAAACACCCCTTTTTAGGCATTTTTGAGGTTCTGGTGATGCTCCCCGCTAATGACCCCCCCCTCACACTACCCTCTTTACTCCTCATGTACTCTAAAAGGACTCCTTATCCCTAAACCAGGAACGGGGGGGAGGTTATAATTCTCTATCCAGGTCTCTAACAGCTCCACAGTCCAGATACTCACTGCTGAACATCATAAACCCTGTCATATTCCCCCCTCTGCCAGTTAAAAACTTAACATCCCTCTCTTTCTCTTATCGTTTTAATAACATAATCTTTTTCATTTTTGCTTAATCCATACAAATCAAAAATTATTTGATCTATGTTCTTTTGAAGGTTTTTAACTTTTTGTTTTTTTATATCATTTTTAGAATAATCCGCAGATGATGTTATTTTTATAATTTCATCTGTATGTTTTTTAAAAAATGTTCCTTCAAAAAGTTCTATAGACAATAAAGGAATTTCTTTAAATTTATCCTTATGTAATTCAACAGTATCTCCCTGTAAATGAGGAGAGGTTTTTATAATAAAAAATCGAATCAGAGAAGAATTAAGCTGTCCTATAATAAACCTTAAATGTTTTGGATCACCAGTGATAATATAGCCCCTCGGATTGACATACATTTTTTCTTTATCGTATGTAAAATAGACATTTTTTGTCATATTAGGATAGATGATTTTTTCTTTTTCAAATTCTTTGTGATAAAGAGTAGAGTCTTGCAACTCAAACCATTTATTGTTAGTCTTTTTTCTACATTTCTTTAGTTTTCCATCAACATCTAAATACTCTTCTCCAGTTTGATGTAGTTTTTTTCCAAAAGATTTTAGATATTTTTTAATTGCAGGATATTTATTGATATCAAAATTCAAAGAAGGAAAAGTAACAATAATGTAATATCTTTCCCATTTGTAGTACCATTTTTTTATATCTTTTCCTCGAAGTATAGGTTTAATAATTTTTTTACTACTAAGATGTTCTTTACAAAGTTTTTCTTTAGTTTGAGTATCAATAATAAAGGCATTATCACATCCTGTTAAAATTCCTCTTTTAAATATAACATTATTCCAGTTCTTTAAAGGAGTGCCTTTTGTTTCAATTTGTTTTTTAATAGAATCTTCTATAGGATTTAATAAAAACCAAGGTTTTCCTTCTCCTTCAGAAATGTAATCTGTAAAGTGTGTTTGATCATGAATGGGAATTGATTTATTAAATTTTCCAAGAGAAAAGTCGCAATAAGGTATAGAATACTCTCCTCCTGATACTTGTTTCTGAACACTTAAAATATTAGTATCTACAGTGGCTGAAGAAAATATTTTATTGGTTTTAAAATCGATTATGTTATTTACAATAACCTTTTCTTCAAAAAACTTTCTTAAATTTTTACCATAGGTGGAGCGTAACCATTTATTGCTTGTAATAAGAGTTGAAATTCTTTTTTGTTTTAAAAGTTCAAGACATCTCTCATAAAAATATCCATATATATCCATTTTGGAGTCATAAACCTGGTAACTTGTTGATAACTTAGGTTTATACTGAAGTCTTTTTAGCTCCTCGTGCCTTAAGTAAGGAGGGTTCGTTATGAAAATATCAAAACCTCCCTGTTGCATTAGTTCAGAAAAATGCACATAAAATGAGAACTCTCTAAATCTTATGGAATCACTTTTAGATTTTCCTACAATACTATAAGTAATGGAATCAATTTTTTCTTTATAGCTTTGTTTTTTATCAGAATTTGTTTCCTTAAAGAATCTTTTCTTTAATTGTTCCAATTTCTTTAATCCAGAATGAAACAGACTATCTTTTTTTATTTCACCTAAAAGAGAATTTCCCTGCATTATTTTATAGTTTAAATTGGGAAGAGGTCTGATATTATTAATTTTCTCTTCATCTACCACAAGAGATAACCAAAGCCTCAACTTCGCTATTTCCACAGAGTTTTCGTCATTATCTACGCCATATAAAGAATTTTCAATACATTGAAGTTTGGCAGTATAAAGATTAAAATTGTGATCATTTATTAATGCTCTTAATTTAATTATCTCCAGCATCATAGCTACTGGAAAAGCTCCAGATCCTACTGCCGGATCACAAATGGTTATATTTTTTAAAAATTTATCTATAATTTTCTTGTTTTTCTCAATACCATTAGGGAGAGCATTTTTAGTAATGGAATTATACTCATGTCTTATAAATTTTTCTATATCTTTTTTTGGAATTTTTCCTTTAAATTCAGAAATAAGGCAATAAATTAAACTTTCCTCGCACATATAATGAACAATTTCTCTAGGTGTATAAAAGGCTCCTTGTGTTCTTCTCTCATTTTCTGGAATCAAACTTTCAAAAATCCTACCAAGCATTTCTGGATCAATAGCAACTTCTTTTTCCAATGGCTCATCTTCCTTGACAGTAAAATTATACCTATTAAATACATC
The DNA here is from genome assembly GCA_965200025.1 of Bdellovibrionales bacterium. Taxonomy (GTDB): domain Bacteria; phylum Bdellovibrionota; class Bdellovibrionia; order Bdellovibrionales; family UBA1609; genus JANQSP01. The sequence continues at coordinate 1,875,559 of OZ241325.1, read as the reverse complement.
CAAAATACCTGTTCCTGTATCACCTTCTTGAGTTTGAATATCATTGGAAAACAGATCATTAGGTAATTTTAATTTAAATTTTTTATGGTTATAGTTTTTATAAGGCTCAAATAAACCTCCATTTAAAAATGGAATCCTGCACTTAAAATTTTTTCTAAAATCGTTATCTACCTTCTTGGAAAGAATATCATAAAAGAGAACCTCCAAAACTTCATTAAAAAAATTTTTTTTATATTGTTTATATTTTTTATTAAATGCCTCTTTTAGAAAATTTTTATCTCCAGTCCCCCAGTTTTTATTTTTCTGTACTCCAAACCATCCTTTTTTTTGAATAAAATAAAGAAATACTATTTGACCTAATAAATGTTTTGCCAAATCACTTGATTCTATCTTTTTTGATTGAAAATATTTTTTTAACCCTTGATTGAGTTCCATCTGCTTATTTATTTGATCCTTAATACTGTTGTATAAATCTACATATTTATTAAAAAATTCTGTTGAAACTTTTTCTATGTCAAAAGCAGCCTGAAGCTTTGTTACATCAAAAGATTGATTTTGTAATAGTGGTAATAATCTGGACTTTATAGTGTGAGTTCCTACTCGTTTTCCAGCTAAAAAAGAACTTCTTTTATAATATGTATATTGTTCTTTAATTTCTCCATTAGAGCTTTTATATAGTTTTTCAACTAAAGACAATCTCCATTCATTTTCTTTTGCATAATACAGAGCCACTAAAGCAAATTTTGCAGATCTTGATTTCAGATAACTTCGAATAAATTCTCTATGGTACAATCTGGATTGTTGAACAGGTTTTTTTGTTTCTATCACTAGTACATCACAAGCTTTCTTATATGACAGCCACCTGTTACAATCTTTTATCCACTGCTCTTCAGTGTTTATAAGGGATTTCTCACCAACATCCATTTTAAACAATTTAGATATAAATGTACAAAAGTTTTCCAAATTAAAATCATCTGAAAATAATGTTTCAATTAGATCTCTCGATTGTGTTGTCATAGTTCATTTATCGGATTTTATGTCCAAGATTTAACAAGACTAAAGACTTGAAATAAACGTGGGATAATCCTCCACGGCTTTAGTCGTGGGAGTTTATTACAGCTTCATATGGATATTATTTTCCTTGATATATACTAAAAATATCTCTTAATCACTACACAAAGCAGTGTTTATTCACCCATGCTAAAATTATAAGTACTTTGCCTACCGGCCATATAAAGATAAAATAACTTCTTTCTTATGACTAGCTTGCTTTAGAGGTTCTGTTTCTAGATCTAATAAAAATGTATCTCTAATATGTTGCTTTAACACAGAAATTACCTTTTGAGTGTGGAGTGTACTTAGATTTTGCAGATCAATAGACTTAAGAGCTTTATGAATGGTTTTTAATAATTGCTTTGTAAACCTTCTATTTTCAATTTGATCAATAATTTTATTTAAATAATCTTCATTTATTTCTGTAAGGCTTTGAGAGTTTTCTACAACAAATTTTAGAATACGAATTACTTTATCTTCCACTCCATGTCCTTTTCTTTTACTAATATTTTCCGATTCAAATAAATCATAAAATTTTTTCTTATTCTTTTGAAATAAAGAATAAAAAAATTCTTTTGGAATAGTTTTTGGTTTTTCATGTTCTACTGATTTTAACATATTCATAGCCTTCAAAGCATCTAATTCTCTATCTAGATCTCCAGTGTTTTGATTGTTGTATGATATAAAAAATCTTTTCATGTTCTTTTTTTTAAAGAAAGTAATCAAAAAATTATTTTTTCTTAAAGGTTTAATTTTTTTTGAAGATCTTATTTTTTTAGGTAGTTTTTTTATCTTCTCAAATAAATTAGGTTGATTATCTCTAATATCTTTTATTATTTCATAATGTTCTAATTCCGGATTAGCGTTTTCCTCTTCCTCAAATCGAGTTAATTTTTGAAATAACTCATGGGAACCTGTAACTTCATCCCCTGTTAAAATATAGTTATCTCCCCCTAGAAGATTAAGAAAAGATTCTATTTTTGTTCTGGCAGAATTTTCTAACTGTATTTGATCATCAGATTGTTTAGTCGGAAAAAAATTCAGAATGTAAATTTTATCAAATTTTGTACTAAGCCTGTTCACTCTGCCTGCTCTTTGAATCATTTTAGTCGGGTTCCAGGGAATATCATAATTTATAATGATATTTGATCTGTGGAGATTCACAGATTCTGACAAAACATCTGTTGTGATAAGAAGATTGTAATTGTTATCTTGTTTTTCTTTTATGACATTTTCGTCAAAATTTATTTTTACTGTATTAATATCTCGTTGATTAGCAGTTCCATGAAATAAAATTGGCTTGGTTAAATTTTTACTCTTTAATTCTTCAAATAAATATTCGGCGGTATCCTTATACTCTGTGAATAAAATAATCTTGTTTTCCTTAAATAGTTGCTCATTTAAACGCTCTAATAATTTTTTAATTTTAGGATCATTGTTTACACGATCCCATTGTAATTGAAGTTCTTTTAAAATATATAAATCTTTATTTAATTTTTTCTTTAGAGTAGGTTTAAAATCCTCTGAATTATATTTTTCTGCATTCCCGGATTTGATAAGTTTTTCCACCTCTTCTATTCCTTCAGAATCTTCTAACAACTGGAAAATCTTATTTGAGTACTCTTTACTAATGTAAACTGTACCTTCTTCGTAGATTTTAATAAAATGTTCATAGTATGTTATGAATTTTTTAATAGATTTTTTGAAAGCATAAAAACTGCTATCCAGCCTTTTAACTAAAAGAATTTTCATTAGAGTTTTCATGTTTTTCTGAGATGTTTCATTTATTTCTTCTTTTTCTTTTAAACTTTCTTTCAATTCCAATAAAGGGCTATAACGTACATAAGACATATCTTTTAAAAGATATTTTATGGTTTTATGAAATAATTTATCTGTATCACTATCTAAGTGATAGTAATTTATTTGAGGTTTTTGTACTTCCGGAAACTTTAAATTACCATTCTTTAAATCCTTTTTAAAATATTTTTTTATGTCGGTCCGTGTTCTTCTAATCATTAAATATTTTAATATTTTTTCCCTGACTTCTTTTGCATTTCTTGAAGATATTTTTTTATACTCTTCAGGATATCTTCTTTTGTTAGGAAGTTGAGATTTTAATCCTGAAAAATATGATTCTAAATTTGTCACACCTGGGATAAGACTTTTTGTAATTGGATGAAACAGTTTAATTAAATTTTTTATATCATCCAGTCTGTTGTTATAGGGAGTTGCTGTCACTAATATCACTTTTTTACCCTGGCATATTCGAAATAAGTTATCGTACTGATTGGTATATTCATTTCTAAATCTATGAGCTTCGTCTATTACTAAATTTTCATATTTTTTAGTGCTGTCAATAATTTTTTCTAATTGTCCTAAAGACTCTACTTCATTACTCACACTATAATGATTTAAAACATTTTTCCAAGAACCTTCTCCATCTTTTGTTAAAACAGGAGGTGCTATCACTAAAGTTCTGCCGCCTAACAGTTTACAGAGGCCAGATGTGATATAAGTTTTTCCCAAACCCACTACATCTGAAATAAATACACCACCATATTCATCTACGATTTTTTTTGCATTTAATACTGCCTGTTTTTGATACTCAAAAGTTTGTATGCCATCTGGAGTTTCCGGTACAGTGTCCAGCTGGCTTAAATCTCTTTCAAAATACTCATAAAGACACTTTAAATAAAGTTCGTATGGAGTTGTTTGTCTGAGCCATGTGTGCTTCTCTAAAGTCTCAATACAATGTTCACTTAAATCAACAGAGTCTTTCCATAGCTCTTCAAATTTACTCTTTGCAAACTCATAGTCACTCCTGTTTTTTAGTTCCACATTAAACTCTAAATTATCCTTTAGCCCAGATTTTGTAAAATTACTTGAACCCGTAATGACACGCCCTGTGTCCATATTATCGTCTTTTAAAGTGGCAATATATAATTTTGCATGAATATCTTGAGATTCATAAATTTTTATCTGTATTTTTCCTTGCTTTAACCAATCCAGAAAAATGCTGATACCATTTTCAGATTCTAAAGTGTCTTTTAATTCTGTTGATTCAGACACTTCTTCTATAAGAGATTTCCTATACCTTTCTCTAAGACTATTAGTGGCAAATGATACGATGTTGCTCACAGTTACATCTGTTTTAATTCCAACCAAGATTCTGATTTTCTCAGTTGTTTTTAACGACTTATAAATAAGATGGAATCCACTAATATAAAAATAAGCTACAAGACAGTCAAAATATTTTGTTTGCCTGATTATCTCTGCAAATCTATCTTTAAGGTGCTGACCCTTTTCATTAGTGATAAATGTAGTATCTGACATGTTTTACCTTTCTACAAATTAACTCACAATATAAAAACCTTATCCTTTAATTCTTTTTACTTGATTCAAAAGCTTGTTTTAGTTTTTTGATTTCCTTTTGAACAGATGGATCAGTTAAAACCTCCTTCACTGTGGACCAAGGCTCCGAAACAGTACCTTTCCCATGAATTAGAAATTCCCAAAAAGTTGGTTTTTTGACTTCAACCTTTATTTGATGATCATTTGCTGATTTTCCTCTGTTCATTCAGATCCCTCCTGTTTGATTTTACAGCTGTTTTTTAACCAACAACTAATCTAAAGCCTTCCATAAGATCTTGATTTTTGGCCTACCGGAAGATTATCAGTTGGATTCCTTGGATCATTGCCACTATAAAAATATTCAAAAACTTTTTCGTTAAATCTTCCAAAAGTGATAATTTCACTTCTTGGAATAATAACCTCCATATCAATGACATCAGATTCATTTTCATATACAGGATAATAATTGTTCCACATTACATTCTTTTTTTCCTGGTCTCTGTATCCACTTTTAAAAGGAATTATGGAAACTGTTTGAGATTCATACTTTGAATTAGCATTGTCAGGACCTAACCATAACAAGCCATGATAGACTTTCTCATTTTTAAGAGTTAAAAAGACTTCTTTATCCTCCCATTCAATACATTTGTTAAAAAAATTATCACATACCGGTGAAAATATCAGGTTGGCAATTATTTCCAGCTGAGAAAGTAACAGTAACACACCTGAGAAAATGACCGCAATTAATAAAGTTATTACTTTTTTATCAACACCAACCTCAATTAATCCAGTGATTAATTTTTTAAAAATACCAGAAGTAATTATAAATTCAGCAGGTAACCAAGTAAGAGCCGCTATAATCACAAGAAAAAAAAGATATGGCCAGCCAAACAAACTAATAGCTTCATAAGGCTTCTTTTTATTGTAAAAGTAAATAAAAACAACCCCGGGAATAACCCAAAGGACACTATGAAGCTCCAACATATACTTTAATTTATGCTCCTTTACTTTTGGCTATTGATTCATTATGTGCCTTAATTGCTTTTCGAACTTCCGGATTTCTCCACACTGTGGACCAGGATTTTACTGCTGCTCTTTTTTTCCGAAATAACCACCCCCCATAACCAGATTTGTGTTTTTTAACCTGTGGTTTGGATTTAGTTTCCTCTCTGGCCTGATCAGACATATAAACCCCTCCTTAATTTGGTGTTGAAGCTGGTTTTTGGCTAAAAACAACCTTAAACTCTAAATTAGCCCGTTTTTTATAGTTAAGATTAGCCTGAAAGCTCCCAGTTTATAGTATATTCTGTAATAAATGTAAAGTCAAAAAACCCTTCAAAAAAGAGCCTTTTTTGGTAATTTCACATCATAAAAAAGCATTTTAGTCCAGTTTTGACTGGTTTTTTTGTGTATTTAACATCACTAACCGGGTGACTTTTCGATAAATGAAGTCCTTTTTGGAGGTCAAGGGTAGTGGTACTTTGGTCTTGGCCAGATATTGAAAATTTTACCTGAAAAAAGTCTCAAAATGGCAAAATAATGAGGTTTTGAAGGGCCTGTGCTTTATTATTACGCACAGCCCGACAATTTTTATTGCATTATAAGAGGTTTTATCCGATAAATACTTATAGAAATCGCCCCTGCCTGTCGGGCAGGACGCAAGGCTGTAGTTTTAAAAACTACAGCCTTTGCTTTTTTAAGTGTACACTTAAGGCAGTTTTTTGCTCCCTACTCCATGAGAAAACTTAAGGTGCAATAATGATTCCTTCTCATTTAAACACCGGAGGTGTTTCTGATTTTTTTTCCGTCTGCGGCTCTAATAAAAGCTACCATCTGTTTTCTGAGTGGAACATTTTTAATCATTTTCTCACACATTTTGATAGCTGTTTTAGTGGCCTCACGGGAAAATGCCTTCTTAAATTCTCTTTTGCTATAATTCATACTTTTGGCTTTTTTCATATCCTTAACTCCTGTTTTAATAATACATCATAAGCTTATTTGCTGGCAAAACTTAAAGTTACACTATTGATAACACTCTTTCTAAACAATCCACTTGTGCAAGGTGAGTTTTCACTTTTTTTGGCAAAAACTGAATTTTTTTAAGAAAAAAGCCATAAAATTTATCCCCTTTTTCCATAACAACCCAGCCATAATCACGGATTGGAATTTGCATTTCTCTATAGTTTGGTTCGTTCTGAAAAAAAACTGTCCCTATTGTATGGATTTTTTCAGGTATGTCCCCGTTCCACAAACTATTGTACCAAAGCTGCATTCTGTATTCCTGTTTAAAATCTGTGTTCAGTAACAGATTTAAATTGGGAAACAAATTTTGAAAAGTATCTTTTACTTCTTTTTTAGGAACATATCTTTTTATTTTTTCGTATCTTTTTTGAACCCTCCTCCAAGCCTCTTCATAAGAGTTCAAAAACACTACATGGAGAGTCACACTGTAGTTCTTCTTAAAAGCTTTTTTTATCTCTTCCACTATATGGAGTTTATTGTCTTTATTTTTTCTGACATTTTTTTCATATATAATATTCACCTTTTTTTGAAGAGATTTTTTATAAAGCAACCCTGCCATTTTTGAAGACTCAGATTGCACAAAGTGGGCAGCTTTTTTAGGATTTAATTCTTTTAAGGTTTTATATTCCGGGAGTTTTAACTTTAAATCATCAAAATTAATATAAAGAAAAGATTTTAGTTCTTTTTCTTTTATTACCCGATCTTTAAGGGATGTTTTACCTGAACCAATAGAACCCAATATAAAATGAATACAAGGTTTTAATTGAGAGGGTTTTCGCTTTAAGTACTCCTCAGTAATATTATTATGCAAATATTTTCTCTTTGGTTCAAGCTCCCCATCAGTTGTGGTAAAAAACTCCCGGCTGGTTGTTTTCTTGGAAAGCTGCCTTAAAAATCTTCTATACTCTTCATCAGAGTTCTTCTGTAACTCATAATATTTTTTCAATTCAGACATTTTTTACCTTTTAACCCAAATCACTTAACTTAGTTAATTTTCCTGAAGAATCTTCAACACACCAAAAATCCCATCCATTTACTGCTTCTTTTTGTGTAACAGCTTTTGCAGCTGCAGAAGGAGATTTATAGATTTGATTTTTATATTTAATTTGACCAGAAGATTTAATTAAATCGGCTTTATAGGTTTTTCCTTTATATGTTGCTATCAAATAACGATTTGTTCTAAAATAATCCTTCAAATCAGGATGACGCTTATATGTTCTTTTTGAACGCGTAACTTGCTTTTTATCAAAATCCGGTTCTTTTAAATCTTTCTGATAGCTTTTTTCTATAGATTGTATGAAAATATCTCTAAAAATTTTCCCTGCTTCTGATTTTATTTTTTCTCCACTTCCACCAGGTTGTGCTACAGCAACAATAGCTTCCACATCAGCAGCATATTTTTCTTTCTTAACCAAATAGATTGAAATATGCTCCAGCTTCTGAGTAAATATCCTGGATGGGTTGTTACCTGTGTCCTTAATATTTTTAGACATTTTATACCTCCTAAAAGTCCCGAATCCGCTGCCTGCTCCTGTGATGAGGCATACGCAAAAGTGATTTTACCTGTTCCATAATAAGGTTTTTCGGATCACACAAGCCCAAGCTTTAAAAAGAAAGTGTGAGGACCTGCTCTCTCAACCTGCAAAAATTTGTGAAAACCTTCAAAAAATCTTAAAATCTGCCAAAATTGTCTTAAAAAACAGATTTTTTCTCTTGACTGAGCGGTAATTTATGATATATTGGGGCCTATGGAATTATTTACTCCCCTTTTTCAAGCTGTTATTGCCTTTTGTGCTGTATTTACAGCCTTGGGCCTTATGTTTAATATCCTCCTAAAGCCAGTGAAAGAAAACATGGCCCGGCTGGAAAAAGGTATGAAAGAAAACATGAACCGCCTGGAAAACAACCAGATCAAGCTGGAAAACAACCAAGCCCGATTGGAAAAAGACCTAAAAACGACCCGGGCCAGCCTTGAGGAATTTAAAGTAGAGGTAAACACCAAGCTGGACAAACTTCTGGCCAAAAGCACGGCATAAATCATCAGCCTCTTTATGAAGCTTTACCACCCTCCTCATTATATGGAAAGGCAGCTCTTTTTTGGGGGTTGAGTGCGGTCTTTTTTTGAAAATTACTGAAGTTTAAACTTGACAAATTTGAAGTAATAGTTCAAATTTGTATATACTATGTGGATTGCCAGAGAAATTAAAGAGCAGGTTCTTCAAACTGCAAAAAGCAGGCCCTGTGTTTTGCTGACCGGGGCCCGTCAGACGGGTAAATCCTCCCTGCTTAAAAAAACCTTTAAAAATCATCATTATGTAAGTTTGGATCTCCCTCAGGTGGCACAAGAGGCCAAAGAAAACGGGAGTTGGTTTTTGGAAAACCACCCCTCCCCTCTGATTATTGATGAAATACAATATGCACCAGAGCTTTTTCGTTTTCTTAAAATTGAAATTGACAAAAAAAGAAGTCAGTTTAACCGGTTTATCTTAAGTGGTTCCCAAAAATTTTCTTTAATGAAAGGGGTACAGGAAAGTCTTTCCGGTCGGGTGGCTTTACTGGAATGTCACTCTTTGTCCATTCGGGAATTATTTTACCACTACAAGCTGAAAAAATTTTCCTCCTCTCAGGTGTTGAAGTGGATAATTAAAGGAGGTTACCCTGAGGTTTATGCTCAAAAACTTAAACCTGAAAGATTTTACGCGGATTACCTGGCCACTTACTTGGAAAGAGATGTCAGGCAACTTGTACATATCCGGGATTTGTATTCTTTTAATAAATTTTTAAGGCTTTTGGCTGTTCGATCGGGGCAAATGCTTTCCATGCATTCTTTGGCTATAGATGTGGGGGTAAGCTCCCATACCATAAAAAGCTGGATTTCCATTTTAGAGGCGGGAAATATCATTTATCTTTTAAGGCCTTTTTATAACAATTATGGAAAACGATTGGTAAAATCGCCAAAACTTTATTTTTTGGACACAGGGCTTTTGTGTTTTTTGGCAGGGATTTACACTCCCCAGGCCTTAGCAGATAGCTCTTTGCTGGGCAGTTTTTTTGAAACACTGTGCTTGGGGCAAATGTTAAAGCTTTTTTCCAATAAGGGGATACCCACCCAACTTTATTATTACAGAGACCAGGCGGGAAATGAGGTGGATTTTATTATCCCTGAGGGTCACAAACTCAGTTTATATGAATGCAAATGGAGATTTGAGGGTAACAAACTCCCAAGGAGTATGGAAAAAGCTATTGCTCTTTTTGGACCAAAAAATATTAAAATGGCAAAAATCCTTACCAGCTCTTTTGATTCTTATCGTTTAAAAAAAACTTTTAAGGTTACCAACCTGATACACTTTTAAAGTTTTGTTATTTTCTAAACCAGCCAGAAGCTTCCAGCATAAGGCTAAAAAAGAGCTGAAATACAGATTTGCTTCCACCCCCTCTTGCACTACAAACTCAAATCTGTTACAGTGGTTAAAAACCATTTTTGAGGCCAATTTTTTTATGCAAGCCTTTGATTTCGTTAAAAAAAATGTTATTTCCCCTGATGAGGAAATGTTGGCTTATGAAACTCTTTGGGCCATCGAAAATGACGCAAACAGTATAAAAGAAAAAAATCTAAAAGAGTGGTTTAAAACTCACAGCCCCTCTGAAGCCTTAAGAGAAATGCCACAACAACAAAAAGAGTTTTTTTCACCAAAAAGACAATTTTCTCAAATTAAAGATAAAGTGGATAGCTTTTTAAAAGATTCACTAAGTAATGATATTAAAACTTTTTCAATAGTTGCCAACAGAGGTTTTCAATATCCAAAAAATTTAAAGCACCAATATCCTATTGGGTTATTTTATTGTAAAGGAAATCTGGATATACTGGGAACACCCTGCATCTCCATTGTAGGAGCAAGAAAAGCCACTCAACAGGGAATTAAAACAACCAAAATAATAGCCAAAGAATTGTGCAAAGAAAAATATACTGTTGTGTCCGGGTTGGCACTGGGTATAGATACAGCAGCTCACAAATCAGCTATTGAAAGCGGTGGAAACACCATAAGTGTAATAGGTACCCCCATAAATGAATACTACCCACCCGAAAATAAAGAACTACAGGATAAAATTGCAGAGGAATTTTTACTTATCAGCCAAGTACCATTTTATAAATACGCCAATGAACCTTTTAATCATCACAAGTTCCATTTCCCCAGAAGAAACAAAACAATGGCTTCCATCTCACAAGGTACTGTAATTGTGGAGTGTTCTGATTTAAGTGGATCTCTTGTTCAAGCCAGAGAATGTTTAAAGCAAAAGAAAAAACTTTTTATATGGGATTCATGCTTTAAAAATCCAAAAATCACCTGGCCAGTAAAATTTGAGAAAAAAGGGGCTATAAGGGTAAAAAACACTTCTGATATTTTAAAACACATAAAATGAATCCTCGATGAAACAGATTTACTGAACAGGCAATCCCCGCACCATAAAACATGTAAAAAACCACAGTCAAGGTACAAAAAACCAGCCCCAGAGGTGGAAAATCCCTCAAATTTGCCAGTTTGAATATATAAAAAATCTTTTTATTTCAATAAGTTAAAAAAATTATTGAATTAGTGTCAATCCTTTGATACTAATTGAATTATGAGCCAGTTTCTTGATATTTCAAAACATACTTTACTCACCGGGTTAGACAAATACAACCCCTGGTGGAAAAACCCTGCCTCTACCAGCCTTTTTCCCAAAAAAAGAGATTACTTTAACAGCTTCAAAAAACTGGTTTTTAGCAGCAAAGTCCAAAGAGCCGTTATTTTAATGGGTCCCCGGCGAGTGGGAAAAACTGTTATGTTAAACCAGTTGATATATGAGCTTTTAAAACAAAAATCTGTTTCACCAAAAAATATTTTTTTTATTTCTGTGGATGACCCTCTTTACAACACCACCCCTTTGGAAAAATTACTGAATTTATTTCAGAGTAAAACAAAAAACAAACCCTCATCCAAAAAACTGGTTATATTTGATGAAATCCAATATCTAAAAGATTGGGAAAATCATCTTAAAGTATTAGTTGACAAATATCCGTGGATTAGGTTTGTAGCCTCTGGATCTTCAGCAGCTGTGCTGAAAAGAAAAAGTAATGAATCAGGAGCTGGAAGATTTACAGACTTTTTTTTACCAGCTTTGACTTTTAAGGAATTTCTTGATTTTTCAAAAAAACACAAAGAAAACAACATTCACAATCTGAATAAAGAGTTTATACATTATATCAATTTTGGAGGATACCCGGAAGCTGTCCTCAACCAGGAAGTCCGAAAAAATATCCGTAAATTTATAGGGCAGGATATTATAGACAAGGTCTTATTAAGAGATCTCCCCAACCTGTATGGCATTCATGATATACAGGAATTAAACAGCTTACTCACCATGACGGCTTTTAACTCTGGTCAGGAGATTAATCTGGAAGATTTAAGCAAGCATTCCCAGATCTCCAAAAACACTATTTTAAAATACTTACAGTACCTGGAAGCTTCATTTTTAATAAAAAGAATTGACAGAATAGATAACTCCGGCAAACATTTTAAAAGAGCCAGGTATTTTAAAACTTTTTTAACCAACCCATCCATGTACCCGGCCCTTTTTGGTGAAATATCCGAAAGCAGCAAAAATATAGGCAGCATAGTGGAAACAACTGTTTTTAGTCAGCATTTTCATAGTGCGAACTGGTTACAGCATCTTTATTATGCCAGGTGGAAACAAAACAATCAGGATTTTGAAGTGGATATGGTGATTTCAAATGAGCGGTTTAAACCTGAGATTTTATTGGAAATCAAATGGAGTGACCGTCATTATAACAACCCCGGACAGTTAAAATCTTTGATCAATATGGCAGAAAAAAACAAATTAAACAAAGTATGGGTAACCTCAAAAACCAAAACAGGCCAAAAAACTTATAAGAATATAACCATAACATTTATTCCATGTGCTGTTTTATGCCAACATATTGGAGCTGCCATTTTAAAAGAGGGTGGAATCAACAAAAATCTGATTGACGGGCTTGTAAAACCTGCTACTTGAAAGCCATATCCACCCCCGCACCATAAAACATGTAAAAAATCACAGTCAAAGTACAAAAAACCAGCCCCAGAGGTGGAAAATCCACCAAATTTGCCAGTTTGAATATATAAAAAACCTTTTTATTTCAATAAGTTAAAAAAATTATTCAGTTAGCATCAATCCTTTGATACTAATTAAATAGTACAGACTATTTCGGATGATATTCCGAAAAAGTACGGACTATTTCGGAGAAATATCCGAAAAAGCCTTTACATTTCACCCCTTCTTATGATAAAAACCATAACCAAATGAGCTTATATAGACCTCGCTATCTTCAAAAATACCTTCTTCAGGATTTAAGGGAAAAAATCCTCATTCTGACCGGCCCCAGACAATGTGGAAAAACCATGCTGTCCAGGCACCTGTCTCATTCTCAAAATTATGATTATTTTAACTATTTTGATTCCAAAGACCGTCTTCTGATTGAAAACAAACAATGGAACCGTAAGGTTCAATATCTGATCTTTGATGAACTTCACATCAAAACAGACTGGAAGAAATGGCTAAAATCCATGTATGAAAAAAAAGGCCTAAAACAGGGAATTGTTGTGACAGGAAGCTCAAGACTTCAAACTTATAATCGATCCGGGGATTCTTTGGCGGGGTGTTTTTTTTCTTTTCGTCTCCATCCCTTTGATTTGAAAGAACTGTGTCAGATTGACAAAAAAACAGATCCTGAAATTCTTCTTAACAGGCTTTTGGATGTGGGGGGATTTCCTGAACCTTTTTTTAAAGGAACCAAAACTTTTTATAACCGATGGAAAAGAACTCATACAGAAGCTATTTTAAAAGAAGATCTTTTGGAACTGGACAGATACCACAGAATATCCCAGCTCAAAACCCTGTTGGAACTTCTTAAAGCCTCTGTGGGAAAAACTGTTCAATACGAAAGTTTTGCAAAAACACTAAACTGTGATGGAAAAACCATTAAAAAAATGTTGGATCTTTTAGAAGCTTTTTACTTTGTCTTTAAAATTCCCCCCTATTATAAAAATGTAAATAAATCCATTCGCAAACAAGCCAAATATTATTTTTATGATATTCCCCAAGTGGAAGACAAAGGCAGCCGATTTGAAAATCTGGTGGCATTGGCTTTATTGAAAAAAAATCATTTTCAGGAGGATTGCCTGGGAGAACAAAGAGAACTTTATTACATAAGAAACAAAGACAAAAAAGAAATTGATTTTTTACTGACAAAAAACAACCAACCTGTCCATTTGATAGAAGCCAAATGGAAAGACGACAAACCAAGTCCTCATTTTGATATTTTTGCCAAAAATTTACCCTCTGAAATAAAGAAAACACAAGTGGTACGGCACCTGCAAAGAGAAAAATCCACGGCTTCAGGCCATGAGATTACAAAAGCCTCCACTTGGCTTAAAACATTTTAAGTTTTAACAAATTTATAATTTAACACAAATGGGCTTTATTTACACAAAGGACAACACTTAAAATGGCTTGTGATTTTTATAAAAAATGCTCTCAGATTATTAAATCCCACTACCCTTCAGCAGGCAAATATTTAACCTCTTTGAAATCTTCTGACACTGATCTTAAAGCAACAGCGAAAAATCACCCCCCCCGGACAAAAGAAAGTGTGATGCAAAAAACACCTGCCCCAAACCCGGCCCCCCGCCTGCCACTTTCCCCTTTGACCTTAAAGCTTAAACCCCATACCAAAGAAGCACTTAAAAAAACCATCCACCTGCTCTATAAAATGACACACCTGAAAGAGTACCTTCAACACATATCCCCTTCACAGGAGTTTAAAAACTGGCTTTTAAAACTTAACCTGCAAAATACCACCAGTGGTAAATGGCCCTCTTCCGCCCTGCTGATGTGTTATGATTTTCATACGGACGAGCAAGGCATTCCCCACCTGATTGAAGTAAACACCAATGCCTCTGGTTATCTTATGGCAGTCTTGGCCTGCCAGGCACAAGGTCAGGATTTTCAAAGCCCTTTAAAAATTTTACGGCAATCTTTTCAGAGGGAATGGCAAAGTTTTTCCGGAAAAACCACACCACCGCCCTTAAACCTCATAGTGGATGAAAATATTCAAGAACAAAAAATGTACCTGGAGTTTTTAATGTACAAAGATTTGCTGAACTCCTGGGGATGGCCCACCCGGCTTCAGGAAGCTTCAACACTTACTGCCAATCCCCACCAGGAGCTTCAAACCCCTGACCACAAAAAAGCACATTTTATATACAACCGGCTGACAGATTTTTATTTCGAAAAACACCCTCCACTAAAAAAAGCTTTTTTGAAAAAAACATGCCTTCTCTCCCCCCACCCTGTGGAGTACCTGCTTTTAGCAGACAAGGCCCGGCTTTGTGATTGGTCCTCCCCTCAATTTTTAAATCACCTTCCCCTCACAGAGGAGGAAAAACAATGGATCACAAATACAGTTCTTTTTACAGGTTTGATAAAGAACAAAGACCCCCACCAACTTTGGAATCAAAGAAAGCAGTTTGTTTTTAAACCTTTAAGAGGTTATGGAGGCAAATCTGTTTATAGGGGAAAAAGCTTAACCAAAAAAACATTTCAACGACTCTTAAAAGAAGAAGGTGTTTATCAAAAAATTATGCCACCCCCTGTTTTTAAAGCCCCTGATGGCAGCCCGTGGAAGTATGACATCAGGGTCTATGCTTATAAAGACCAAGTGCAACACATAACAGCCCGGCTTTATCAGGGACAGCTGACAAATTTTCAAAACCCTCACTCTGGTTTTGCAGCCATTGTTTAAAAAAAAATTTTATGATTTTTTAAGAAGGTGCTTGTACATGGGAAAATAAAGATCTTTTTCCACAGGGATCTGGCTTTCTTTAAAATTGTGGTGTTCGCAAAACTGTACAGGCACTTCTTTGATAATGGCCAGGGGTTTTTGCTCTGCCCCTTCCCCCATAAGCAGTACGGCAGAAGAAGCCAAAGCCTCTGCCACATTAATTCTGGTCATTTTTAAAGGGGAACCAAACAAATCCTTTTGGCCCACCATGTTTTTAACTCCCACAAATCCACTGTAGGACAAAGCCATACCCACCACCCCGGCTTTTAAGGGCAAAGTTCGCGAATCGGTAATAATCACCCCCAACTCTTTTAAGGAAAATGCTGTTTTTAAATCATGTCTTATTTGCCGGGCCAAAGAAAAAGGATTTTCAGGATACAAAATATATTCCCCATCTGAAGAATTGGATTCATCAATACCGGCAGAAGGCAGCAAATGCCCATGTTTTATGGTCAGGTGGCACCCATAAGCCACAGGACCCAAATCATAATCTGCCTCCTGCTTTATCAGTTGGGTTTTTTCTGTGTCACTCTTGGAAACAACCCTGCCCTCCGCAAGGCTTAAAATTTTGGAGGTGATTGCCAAAATGGATTTTTCCTTCAGGAGCGAAGAGGTATGTTGTTTTAAAAACTCCATTAAAGAGGTTGTTTTTTTAAACAGAGAGGTTTTAAGGGCTGTGACTTTCAAAACTTTACTCTCCTACCTTCGCCTTATAAATACTTCAAAACTCCAGCTCTTTCAAAACTTTTTTGTCATATTGATAGCAGCATTGTTTATGGATTTTTACAGAAGCCACTTTTTGACCATCCCGTGTTAACATAAAAACAATCTGCCAGGTTTCACCCGTAAAATGACCATTAATTTGTGTTCTTCCCTTTCCTATCAGATAAGAGGGAACCATGTCATTAAAAAAGAAGCCTGTAGGTGATCCCAAATCCTTAATCACCTGATTTTTTGGCTTTCCTATATATAATTTTTTATTGATTAAATCGTAAGCCATTTTTGCTCTAAAAATGGGGTCCTTATTTGATTTAAAAAGGTGAGTCTGAAAAGTTTTTTGACCCCATCTTTTTTTTACCTCAGAAAGAGGCATATATTCTCTCTTTAAAATAAAATCTTTTGCATACAGTGATTTTAAACTTGTTATACCAAGACAAAAAATCAGAAAGACTAAAGTATAATTCTTTATCATAATTTTTTAACCTCCTTTGGAATATATCCTTTGGGTTTTAAAACAACAAGTTTTTTCCTCCGCCGGTTGACTGAAATTACCCTCGTGAGTATCCAAAGCAAGTTGTTTGTATGGGTTTGTTGCTATGCGTAATAAGATGTACTTTCTTGAAAGACAACCAAATCCTCTTTATGCTCTTCTAAAGTTAATAGTACCATAGGAGAATCAGTGAAAACATTTTTTGATTTTTGTGCCGGTATAGGAGGGGGAAGATGGGGGCTTCAAAACCTTGGCTTAAGGTGTGTGGGTTTTTCAGAAACAGACAGAAATGCTGAACAAACCTACCGGTGTTTTTTTGGCAACAATGAAATTAATTATGGAGATCTTATGAAAATCAAACCTTGGGATCTTCCTGATTTTGATCTTATGGTGGCGGGCTTTCCGTGTCAGGCTTTTTCTGCCCTGGGTCAGAGGAGAGGACTTTCAGACAGAAGAGGTCAAATTATTTTTGGCCTTTTAAATATCATAAAAACAAAAAATGTAAAATATTTTATTTTGGAAAATGTTAAAGGTTTGATAAACCATCATCAAGGTCAAACCCTTCAGACAATAATAAAACTTTTAAACTCAGCGGGCTACCATGTGGCAGTCAAACTTATGGACAGTTCTCACTATGGACTTCCCCATAAAAGAGAAAGAATTTATTTTACAGGTGTTCAAAAAAAACTGGGAAATGGAAATGATTTTCAGAATTACTTTTATCACAATCCTTTAAAAATCAAAATGAATTCCTTAAAAAAATACCTTGTTGAAAAATCCAATATTGTATTTGAGAACAAACATGAAAAAACCTATCAAAATTTTTTAAAATACTTAAACAACAAATACAACAGAGGATGTGTTTCTGTAAATGAGCTTTTAAGAGAGGAGTATTTGATAATAGACACCCGTCAATCAGACTTGCGTTTGTATAAAGGAAAAATACCAACTTTACGGGCAGGAAGACATGGTATTTTTTATATAAAAAATGGAAAATTCAGAAAACTTTCAGGATACGAATCTTTGCTTTTACAGGGTTTCGACAAAAAACTGGCCAAAAAAACAAGGGGGGTAATACCGGAAAACCGTATATTGAGCCAGGCGGGAAATGCAATGAGTGTTAATGTGGTTTATACCTGTGGCAGAAGTTTAATAAATTTTATCAATCAACACATTGAAAAAGAGTACTTTAAACTTGATTTCAAATCTTTTTAAATTTATACTTCTCTGGTAAAAAACCCACCCTCCCTACAAGGTTTTAAAAAAATGGCAAGCTCTTCGAAAACCGACCCTTACAAAGTCCTGCTTCCCCAAACCAGCTTCCCCATGAAGGCCCGGCTGGTGGAAAAAGAACCCACATGGATTCAATTCTGGAAAGAAAAAAACATTTACCACAAGTTGATGCAAAAACAAAAAAAAAGCCCTGCCTTTTACCTCCTGGACGGCCCCCCTTATGCCAACGGCAAACTTCACATAGGTCATGCTTTAAACAAAATCCTTAAGGACATTGTAATAAAATACAAAAACCTTTCCGGCTGTTATGCCCCTTTTATACCCGTATGGGACTGCCACGGCCTGCCCATAGAGGTAAAAGCCCTTAAGAAAACCAAAGAAGCCTCCCCCGCACAAATCAGAAAGCTTTGCCGCAAAGAGGCCCACCACTGGGTGCAGGTGCAATCGGAACAGTTTCAACAGCTGGGAGTTTTTGCCGACTGGCAAAACCCCCTTTTAACCATGGATGCCGATTATGAAGCCTTAACTTTAAAAGCGGTGGCTCAAATTGCAGGCAGGGGGCTGATTTACCGGGGAAAAAAACCCATTCACTGGTGCTGCAAACTTAAAACAGCCATTGCCTCTTCGGAAGTGGAGTACCGAAAACACAAAAGTCTTTCCATTTATGTTAAATTCCCGGTGCCTGAATTAAAAACCAAGTGGTCCTTAAACAAAGACTGTTTTTTTGCAATATGGACCACCACACCCTGGACTTTGCCTGCCAACCAGGGGATATGCCTTAAAGCCTCACTCACCTACGGCCTGTTTCAAACCCCTCAGGAGGAATATCTTGTACTGGCCAAAAATCTGAAATCACATCTGGAAAACAAAACCGGTTTAAGTTTAAAGCCTGTAAAATTTTTTAAAGGCAAAGAACTTGAACACTTAAAAGCCAGGCACCCTTTTCGTAATCAAAACTCTGTTGTTGTTTTGGGAGATCATGTGAGTGAGGCAGAGGGAACAGGTTGTGTGCACACCGCTCCCGGCCACGGGATGGAGGATTTTTTGGTGGGTCAAAAATATGGGTTAAAAACCCTGGTCCCTGTGGATGGCAGAGGGGTTTTTACTGAAGAGGCTGGAGAATTTTGTGGTCAGCACATTTTTAAGGCCAACCCCCTGATTGTAAAAAAACTTCAGGACATCAACAGCCTGTTGGCACAAACAGAAATAGAACACAACTACCCTTTTAGCCCCAGGTCCTCTTATCCTTTAATTTTCCGGGCCACAGACCAGTGGTTTATATCTTTTGACCACAAACAGTACTCTGTGCGTAAAAAATCCTTAAGCACAGTCCATAAAGACAGCCCTGTTCAGTTTTATCCGGAGTGGGGAAGGCAGAGGTTAAAAGCCATGCTTTTAAATTCCCCGGACTGGTGCTTAAGCCGGCAAAGGCACTGGGGGGTGCCTGTACCGGTTTTTTATTGTGTAAAATGCAAAACCCCTTTATTGTCCCAAAAAATTACAGAGGGAATTGCAAATAAAATGGAATCTTCCGGTCAGGGGATAGAGTACTGGTTTTCCACAAAAACAGAAGAGCTTTTGCCTTCCGGTACCCAGTGTTTAAACTGCAAGCATTCTTCTTTTGAAAAAGGTCAGGATATTTTGGATGTCTGGTTTGACAGCGGGATTTGTCATTTTGTGTTTCAAAAAAAGAGGGGGTGGTTTCCTGCGGATTTGTACATAGAGGGAAGTGATCAGCATCGGGGGTGGTTTCAAACCAGTTTAAACTCTTCTGTGTGTTTAACCGGTCAGTCCCCTTTTAAGGCTCTTTTGACCCATTGTTTTGTGAATGATGGGGAGGGCCGTAAAATGAGCAAAAGCCAGGGGAATGCCCTTTCCCTGGACCGTCTTCTTAAGGAAAAAGGGGCGGAGATGGTTCGCCTTTGGGTGGCGAGTGAAGACTACTCACAGGACTTGCACATCAGTCAGGAGATTTTTAACCGCCTCACCGAAGCTTACAGAAGTTTTAGAAACACCATCCGTTTTATGCTGGGCAACTTATATGACTTTAACCCTGAAACCGACCTAACAGACTTAAAAAAAATGCACACAATGGATCAGTGGATGATGTCCCGCCTCAGTGACCTTGTCAGTCAAAATCAAAAGCATTATCAAAACTTTCAATTCCATAAAATTTATCAAAGCTTAAACACTTTTTTTAAAGTGGAGCTTTCCAGCCTGTATCTGGACATATTAAAAGACCGCCTCTACACTTTTAAAAGCACCAGCGGGGGCAGAAGGTCTGCCCAAAGTGCCATTTATTTGTTATTGACCCACCTTTTAAAGCTTATGAGTCCCATTACCACCTTTTTAAGTGAAGAGGCTTATCAGCACCTCCCGGGCTGCAAAAAAGAAAGCATCTTTCTGGAGGATTTTCCCGCCCCCCCCACTCACTGGTTTAATAAAGATCTGGAACAAATTTTTGATCAGATTTTAAAAATCCGTGAAAAAGCCTTTATTCAGATGGAGGAGATGAGAAGGGCCTCTGTGATAGGTTCCAGCCTGGGGACATGTGTTCATTTAAGCCTTCCGCAAGCCCTTTACAAGAGCTTAAACCCCTTAAAGCTTGAGTGTAAGGAGTTTTTGGTGGTATCTGACTTACAGATGGAATGTGGTTCCTCTTTAAAAATAACAGTGACAAAAGCAAAAGGTTTGAAATGCAAAAGATGCTGGCATATAAGTAAGAATTTAAATAAAGAGCAAATATGCCAAAAATGTTTAACCCATATTGATTGAAAGAGAGGCTTGGGAGCTGTGATACACAAATACCTTAAGTACTGGTTGTTCAGCACTGTTTCTTTGGCCATTTTGGCTTTGGATCAGGCCACCAAGCTGATGATTCACACCCGTTTTGATGAGGGGGAAAAACTGGAAATTATATCCGGTTTTTTTAACCTCACCCATGTGAGAAATTACGGCGGAGTGTTTGGTGCTTTTTCCCAAAGCAATGAAGTGATACGAACTTTACTGTTTTTGGTGTTACCTGTACTGGCCTTTGTGGTGATAGGATCCATTATTTACAACCTTGATTTTAAGCAAAAAAACCAACTGGTGGCTTTTTCCGCCATTTTTGGAGGGGCTTTGGGCAATTACATAGACCGCATTCATTTTGGTTATGTGGTGGATTTTTTGGACTTTTACATTAAAGATCATCACTGGCCGGCTTTTAATGTGGGGGATATTTGTATTGTGTTGGGGGTGGCCTCTGCCATGATCATCATCTACATCACAGAAGCCAAAACAAAAACCGAAGAGGCTTCCACAACTTAACACACAGAGGAGGTAAAAAGAGGTGCCGTTAAACCCAGCCGGCAAGGTACGGATTGTAAAATTTATAGCCTCTTTGGGCTTATGTTCCAGAAGGAAAGCCATAAATTTTATTCAAAACCATGAGGTGAGTGTTAATCAAAAAAGAGTCACAGATCCCTCTTTGGCTTTAGATCCCAAAAAAGACAAAGTGCGGCTTAAGGGGCGTTTGTTGAAACCTCCCCAAAAAAAGATTTATATTGCCTTTCACAAGCCGGAAAAAGTTTTAACCACTATGGAGGATCCCAAAAACCGCCCCTGTGTGGCGGATTTTTTTAAAAAGTCAAAGTTTAAAATCTTTCCTGTGGGAAGGTTGGACTGGCACTCCTCGGGTTTGATGTTACTCACCAATGACGGCGACCTGGCTTTTAAAGTTTTGCATCCCAGGCATAGCATTCCAAAAACTTATCTGGTTAAATTAAACCGCCCTCTTACAGGGCGGCAAGTACTGAAGCTTAAAAAAGGGGTTTTTACCCCTTTGGGCAGGCTTAAGGCCCTTTATATAAAAAAAACCCTTTCCCCTCAGGGGGGTAAAAAAACCAGCAACTGGTGGAAAATCATTATCTCAGAAGGCAAGAACCGCCAGCTGCACCGCATGTTTGAGCAAACAGGCTCTTCCATTAAAGTCTTAAGGCGGGTGGGAATCGGAAGACTTAAACTGGGCAGGTTAAAAGCCGGTGGGGCTTTGCTTTTAAGTCCCGGGGATGTGCAAAAAGTTTTTATCCCACCCAAAGAGCTGGCTTAGTTTTTTTAAAGAGAATACCAAATTATTGCTCTTCACACTGAAGGCCTTCCACCTGGTTTTCAAGCTCTTCCTGTATTTCCCAGAGTCTGCCTCTTGTGTTGGGACCACCCAGGCAGTGATTTCCCCTGCTTAAGGCAAAAGACATAAGCTCCCCATCCAAAAAGAGATCACATAAGACTGTGTCCCCTCTTCCAAATCTTGTGTATTTATTGGCTTTTAAAACTCTGCTGCCTTCCACACCTTCCAGAGTGCAAACCACTGTGGTGGTAACCGCTGTATTAACAGCCGTGCGGCCAATCCACAGGGTATAACTGGCTTTTTGTGCCTCTGTCAGTTCGGAAGCAACAACAGGCAGGCTTAAGCTTCCACCCTGTGCTTCTGACATCTCCTCTTGTGCATCCTCTCCGGCCTCCTCTTCTCCTGCGTTTTCCCCCTCTTCACCGGCCTCCCCATTTTCGTTACCGGATTCCCCCTCACCTGTGTTTTCGTCACCTTCTTCAGCAGTGAGTGGTTGTTGGTTGTTGTCTTCACCCCGCCGGCAGGCACTGAAGGCAAAAAGTCCAACAATCATGATCAATACAAATAAAAAGTTCATAAGTTTTTATCCTCTCTGAATAAATTAAAAGTTTTTTAACCACCTCTAAAGTGCATTATGAGGGGGAAACCATAACACAAAACATTTTAATACACCAAATTTTATTTCAAAAAAATAACACTAAAATACTCTAAAGTAACAAACCCTGTGTTGCTGTACAAAAATGATACAAAACCCTTCACCTCTGGTCAAAGCCAAAAAAATCAAACTTTCCGCTTAAGAGCTTTGGTGCCTGGGTATTAGTTTTCGTCTTCTGTACCCTCACCGCCATCTTCGTTTTCGCTGTCTGCATTTTGTACAGCAGGATCTTCAACCTGTTGCACCTGTGGCGAGGGGGCTGCACCACCTTGTGTTTCCCGGCATGTCCTGGTCAATCTTCTATAACGATTCTGGCATTCGGCCGGTCGGTTGGTGGCATACCAATCCATAACTCCATCTTTACACAGATCACACAGGGGCCTTCTGTTTTCCTCACTGGATCTGTCCCACGGAGAGTACTCCTTCAACAACCAAGTTACCCCATTACATACAGTGCTTTCTGTGTTGCTTGGTGAAACATCTTCAAGCCTTGAGTAATAAACATCAAAGTATCTTTGCCTGAGCTGTCTGAGACCTCTCGTATTGGCAGGAGGGTTTGTGTCGCAAGCTCCACTGTCTTCCGCTGTGGAGGCCATTTTGTCCTCTTCAGAGTCTTCCTCCTCGTCAGCATCCTCTTCGTTTTCATCCTCTTCTGCATCTTCCTCCTCACCGTCTGTATTTTCATTTTCTGTCTCAGGAGTGGTTTGCGAACCATCATCATCCTTCCGACAGGCACTGAAGGCAAAAAGCCCAACAATCATTACCAGTAAAAATACAAATTTCATAACCTTACCCCCTCCGTTAATTTGTTAAGTGACAATTAAAATATACCTCATTTAAAAATTTTTAACACCCTCTAAAGTGGCTGCCAAAACATGCCTGTATGAAATACATCAATTCTCATCCAAAAGAAATAAAGAAATACTTTTTTTACGCTTAGCATAAAAAAGTTGGTGCGCCCGGAGCGACTTGAACGCTCACATCCCTTAAAGATACCAGGCCCTCAACCTGACCTGTCTACCAATTCCAGCACGGGCGCCTGTTTCAGCAATAAAGCCCAAAATTTCCCCCACCTTCCCTGGTACACAAGCTGAAGATTTTGGAACATATTGACCCCCCGCTTCCAAAACCGGAGGAAGGGTTTTTTCCCCTTCCCAAAGGGCTTTTGAAGCATACTTTAAGCCCTGTGTTTTGTCACCTTAAGTTCTGTTTGCCTGTTCTTTTTTTAAATTTCAGGGGGGAGTTTTCCCGTCATTTTATAAAAATTTGAAGTTTATTTGCCATTTGCCACTTGAAGCTTTGCCAAAAAACCATTAAACCCTCTTTCATTATGGTTCCTGTTTTTTGGCGACTGGCCCGGGCTTTGATTGTTTTTTGTGGGGGTGGGTTTTCCACTCTGGCTCAAACCCCTGCTCCTCAGCCCACTTTTATTGAACAGGCCATGCCCTTTGTTTTTATATTTTTATTGTTTTATCTTTTGTTGATCCGCCCGGCCACAAAAAGACATAAAAAACAACAGGAGTTTATTTCACAGCTTAAAAAAGGGGATCAGGTGATAACCGCCAGCGGAATTTTAGGCACAGTTTATGGCCTGACACAAAATTTTGCAACACTGGAGGTGGCAAACCATGTGCGAATTAAAATCCTGAAGTCACAAATCTCCTCCCCGTGGAAGCCTGAGCAGGAGCAACAAACCAGCCCTTCCGAAAAAAAAACCTTCCCTCTAAAAAAACCTTAAGCCACAGGCATAACAGCCAATGACTTAAAAGATCTGTCCCTGAGATCCCTTCCATAAAGAAGCTAATTTTCCAATAAAGTGGTTAAGACACACACAAGAGGTTCATAAAACTGTTCGTGACCCCCAAAAAGTGGCTACTTTTCTCTAAAGAAGGGAGTAGCGATGTTAAAATATGCCAAGAGGTTCACAAGAGAGCAAAAATCGGTCATTCTGTCGGAGCATTTAGAGGGCGGTGTAAGTATCTCTGAGCTGTCTCGGAAGTACCAGGTCAGCCCTCATACCATTTATATTTGGAGGAGGGCTATGAAGAAGGAGGATGTGGTGTCATTAGAGCCTGCGGAGCTATTGAGTGAGATAGAGAAGCTGAAGAGGGAGAACTCACTTTTGAAGCACCGGGTGGCGGATCAGGCTTTGGATATTGAGACTTTAAAGGGGTGGAATGATTTTATAAAAAAAAAGCTGAGGGAAGGACGACTGAGTTTGCAAAAGAGTTCGTTGGGGGAGGAGGGTGTCTCAGGGTCACGAAAAAAAGGTTCAGTGAGTTAGTGGGTTTTCATGTGAAGTCTTTATACAAGAGGAGGAGAGAGAGGGGGAAGAAGAGTGGAGGAAGAGGGGGTAAAGTGAAAGGTGCCAAATGGTCAGAGGATCGTGGTATTTTACTGTCTTTAAAGAGGCTTTTGCAGGATCGTGCCACTTATGGATATAAGAGGATCACAGCCATGTATAACAGAGAGAGGACAGAGTTGGGTTTGCCGGTGTATAACAGGAAGCGTATTTATCGCATTATGAAGGCTCATGGTCTTCTTTTGCCCTCCTCTGTCCAGAGGAGGGGTTTGGGGGTAAAGGGGACAGGTCAGATTATCACGAAGGACTCAGACAGACGTTGGTGTTCAGATTGTTTTGAAGTTCATTGTTTTAATGGGGAGAAGGTGTATGTTTCATTTGTTTTGGATTGCCATGACAGGGAGCTTATCAGTTTTGTGGCTTTTGCACGTCCTCTGGGGGCAGGGGATATAAAGGATTTGATGATTTTGGCTGTGGAAAGACGATTCGGTGGTACTTTGCGAACAAAAAGAGAGATTGAGTTTTTAACAGACAGAGGAAGTATTTACAGAGCTTATGAGGTTCAACAACTGGCCAGAAGGCTGGGG
Organism: Bdellovibrionales bacterium; assembly: GCA_965200025.1. GTDB lineage: Bacteria > Bdellovibrionota > Bdellovibrionia > Bdellovibrionales > UBA1609 > JANQSP01. The sequence goes on along the minus strand of OZ241325.1, from coordinate 1,850,157 downwards.
TTAAAGTCTTGTTTTACCCGGGCTTACAGCCCACAGAGCAATGGAATGGCAGAAGCTTTTGTGAAGACAATAAAGAGGGATTATGTGTATGTGAGGGATTGTGTGTCAGCGGACAGGACTTTGAAGCTCTTGGGGGCTTGGATGGAGGATTATAATACCAAAGCTCCCCATTCGGGATTGGGGATGAGGAGTCCTTTGGAGTACAGGAAGAGTAAGGAGAGGAGCTGTGAGGGTAATAATTTTAACAGGGAGCTGGAGGCCAGGTCATCCCTAAAACCTTACAAATACCTAAAAAAAGGGTTTTGTCTGTACAAAGGATTTAAAATATGAAAAATAAACCCACAAATGGGCAGTTTTATACAAACCAGAAAAGTAGCCAAAAATGGGGGCCAGTACAAATTTATTATAATAATTTTTTTAGCAGGTAAAAATATTTTTATAATAAACTTCAAAAAACCAGCTAAAAACAGGGGTTTTGATACAGTTTTTAAAAAAATTATTTTTTTAACAAAAAAAATGTAGACAGATATTTTTTGGATTTATAAGCCTACGGGTACAAAGTGTGAGTGTTTAATATAACTATAAAGGAGGAGGTTTGTTATGGAAGCAAATATCTCAAATGTTATCAGAGAATACATGATTAAAAAGAGGGAAAAATCCCCTCATTTGAATGAGGCTGCTCTTTCCAAACAAATGAAGATTCCCGCCACCACTTTTAACCGGCTTTTAAATGGGCATTCCCGGCCCAACCTGGTAACCACACTGAAGCTGCTTCAGTTTATACCGGAGTTAAGACACCATTTGCCTCAGGAGGTGGCTCAGATGATGGAGGTGACCTTAAGTCAAAAAAATTCTGAGTTTGTGGAATCAAAATGGGAGGACTGCCTGTACGATGGACATAATTTTTTATGTTTGGCTTTGACCATTTGTAAAAAAGGTACAACAAAAGAGGAGATTAAAGATCTGATGGGTTCTCAAGGGGTAAAAGCTCTTGATCTTTTGGAAAGAAAGAATATGGTAAAACAAGTACGTCCCGGGCGGTACAGATCTGTAATGACAGATAAAAATTTTTCTATACTTTCTTTACCTTTGATAAAAAACCATATTAAGACTTTAATTGATCAGTTTAATGTTAGTAAGGAGGGTAGTAATTACATCCATTATCAGGTGGATTCTTTAAGTCCGGAAGGTGTGGAAGAGTTAAAAAAGATGCAAAAAGAAATGCATCAGAGAGTACAGCAAATTGCAAAAAAACATCAGGGTGATATACCGGTGTTTGCACTGGGAAGCAGTGCTGTTTTACTTGAAAAGGAGGTGTAAAATGAAAAGTATTTTGGTTTTGGTGGTTCTTTTTTATGCTCATTTGTCTTTTGGTGACAATGCTTACCAGCATGTAAATGCGGGCCAGTTTGTGCCAGTTGGTGATGGTAATGTTATGCTTGTTGGTATAGGTGGTGGCTACCAGTGTATGAGTATGATGATGAATGTTGGTTTAAATGGTGGTGGCACTTTTATGGTGGCTGTTGATAACAATGACCTCTTAAAAGATGAAGCTCAGCCTGTTTTTGTTACTCCTGAAGGCCGGTGGTTGTGTCTCAATGAAGGGGAGCAGGGTTTGAATTTTACAGAATGTGATGATGCACAAATCTCTTTGCTTAAGAAGGCATGCGATGGAGATGGTGATGGTGGCGATGACAGCCAAAGCCACACCGCCCCTGTGTTGTTGTAAGATTAAAAAATTAATAATTAAAAAAAAGGGTTAAGCCTAAAGAGGCCTGGCCCTTTTTTTGTACATGGGGCAAAAGGGGATTTACTTTTTCTGCTTTAAAGTGGGGAACAAAATAATGTCTTTGAGCGAAGGTTGGTCAGTCAGTAAGAGTACCAAACGCTCCACGCCCAGGCCCACCCCGCCCGTGGGGGGCATACCCACTTCCATGGCCTGTGCAAAATCCTCGTCCATGGGTTGGGCCTCTTTATCCACCACCCTTAAGGCCTCCTGCTCTTTCAGTCTTTTTCTCTGTTCCACCGGGTCGTTAAGCTCTGTGTAAGCATTGCCCAATTCCATACCTGCCACATAGGGTTCAAACCGCTCCACCCACCCTGCCTGCCTTCTGTGAGATTTGGTTAAAGGGGAGGTTTCCAAAGGAAAATCCATCACAAACACCGGTTGAAAAAGCTTTTTTTCCACTGCCAGCTCAAAAGCCTCCAGTATCATCTGCCCCCGTGGCACTTCCTGCCTGAGATCGGATCCCAAATCCTTAATTTTCTTAAACAAATCCTGGTCATTAACCTCCTGTACATCAAACTGCCCGTATTTTTTAAGCCCCTCCAAAATGGAAAGCCTTTCCCAGGGGGGGGTAAAATCCAGCTCCCGCCCCTGGTAGCTGACTTTTAAACTGCCTTTCACCTCTTTGACAATGTGACAAATCAGTTCTTCAAACTGCTTCATCTGATCCTGATAATCGGTATAGGCTTCATAGTACTCCAGCATGGTAAACTCCGGGTTGTGAAGCCGGTCAATGCCCTCGTTTCTGAAGTTGCTGCCCAATTCATAAACTTTCTCCATCCCCCCCACAATCAGACGCTTTAAGTAAAGCTCAGGAGATATTTTTAAGTAAAATTTTTGATCCAAAGCCCGGTGGTGGGTAAAAAAAGGCTCAGCCCTTGCCCCCCCGTAAAGCGGCTGAAGCACAGGGCTTGAAACCTCCAAAAAACCCCTCCTGTCCAAAAACTTTCTGATCTCTTTTATCACCCGGGACCTTGTAAAAAAAACCTTTCTGGATTCTGTATTCATAATAAGATCCAAATATCGTTTTCTGTATTTTAACTCTGTATCTTCCAGCCCGTGGTATTTTTCCGGTAAAGGTTGAAGACTCTTGCAAAGAATGTAAAAGTGCGTGCATCTTAAGGTCAGCTCCCCTTTACGGGTGCGAAACACACTTCCCTTAAGCCCCAAAATATCCCCAATATCCACCAGGGAAAAACGGTCTTTGCTCTCCGGATCCAAAGCTTCTGTTTTAACATAACATTGCAGAAGACCACTCGGATCCTGGATGTGAAAAAAAGAGGCCTTTCCCATTTTACGAAGCAACATCAAACGACCGGCACACACGACTTCCTCTTTTGAAGAATCCCCCCCCTCCTCCTTTAAATGGGCATACTGATCTTTAACCTGTGCCGCCAGGTGTGTGCGTTTAAATGCATGCGGGTAAGGGTTTAGGTTTTTTTCCAAAAGCTTTGTTCTTTTTTTAAGTCTTTCCTCTTGCGGGAGTGGGTTGGTTTTTGTCATAAGGTGTTCCCCATATAAAAAAATATTTGGTTGAAGTGGCTTTGCTTTAAGAGCCTTTGTAAATGTCCATAACTTCTTTTAACAGTGTTACGGATTCGTCAAAAGGTCTTTGAAAAGTGTTGCGGCCCACAATGCTTCCAAAAGCCCCCCCCCGGGCCAGATCTTTAATCTCCTGGAGCAGGGCTGATTTTTCCTGAGCAGGTCCACCACTGAAGATCACTATTCTTTTACCACTAAAAGCGGCCTGAATAACAACCCTCACCCTTTGTGCCAAAGTCTCTGTCTGATTCCCCTTTAAAGCCTCTTTAAGTGCCGGGCCTTCTGCCCGTGGGCCTTTCACAGGAGGTTTGACTTTAATAATATGGGCCCCCATTTGGGCCGCAATGTGGGCCGCATAAGCCACCACATCCACCGCCTGCTCTTCGGTTTTTAAAACCCCTTTGCCCCGGGGATAAGACCATATCACCACCACCAAACCATGCTTTCTGGCATACTCTGCAGCTCTTGCCACCTCCTCATACATGGCCTTTCGGGCCTCACTTCCCGGATAAAGGGTAAAACCCACCCCCACACACCCCAGTCGCAAAGCCTCCTCCACAGAAGAAGTGAAAGCAGGCACAGGGCCTTGTGCATCTTTATACAGGCTGTCTGAGGTGTTGATTTTAAGAATTAAGGGAAGAAGACCCAAAAACTCTTCCGCCCCAGTGGTTAAAAAACCAAGAGGTGCGGCGTAAGCATTGAGCCGGGCCTGGCATGCCAGCTGAAAGTGATAAGCCGGATCGTAAGCCGGTGGATTGGCACCAAAACTTTGCACAGGGCCGTGTTCCACCCCCTGGTCCACAGGCAGGATAAGCATTTTTCCTGTTTCCGCCAGGTACCCATGGTTGAGGATACGGGACAGGTTGGTTAAAACCCCTGTGTTTTCTGATCTGTACCAGCTGAGGATTTTTTGAACGGGCGGGCTTAAACGGGAAGGAAAAGACAATGTTTTTGCTCCTTTTCTTTTAAGCCAGCTATATACTTCTTTTTTTTGCTGTCTGCAAGCCAGGCTCTTTTTTAATGGTTTTTAATGGACTCAAGGGAAACCTTTGACAAAACAGGTAAAAACATGCTTTAAAGACAGTCTGTCCAAAGAGGGGGTTTTATGAATAAAAACAGGGCTTCCACACAAAAAAACAGCCTGTCTTCTGCTGCCCATAAAGATTACCCACAACAAGTTGTAAATGTGACTGTGGATACCACCCCCAACCCTCATTCTTTAAAATTTTGCCTGAACCAGCCGCTGGGTTGTGAGAGCTGGGAGGCCAGCGATATCTCTCAGGCGGGCCGGTCTCCCCTGGCTGTTAAAATTTTGGGCTTCCCATGGGCCAAAAGGGTTTTTATAGGTTCTGATTTTCTTACCTTAACAAAAGAGGAATGGGTGGATTGGAAAACTTTAAAAGACCCCCTGATACAGCTGATACAGGAGCATATCCAAAACGGGGAGGCAGTGCTTTTACCGGAAGAGGAGGAGTACTTTCTTCAGGATAAAAAACCAGACAGCCTGGCAGCAGACCTACAGGAAAATAAAGCAAAAAGCCCTTTTGAGCAGACTGTAATAAAAAAAATCAAACACCTGATACAAACCCATATACAACCTGCCGTGGCCCGGGACGGGGGCTTTATTGCCTTTACTGATTACAAAAAAGGGGTGGTGTTTTTAAAAATGCAGGGGGCCTGCTCCGGCTGCCCTTCTGCCACTTTTACCCTTAAGCAGGGTATTGAAAACCACTTAAGATCCCACATCCCTGAAGTGAAACAGGTGGTGGCTCTGTAAAAAACTCTATAAAAAAAGAGATTTTAAAACCCCATTTTAGCTTTGAGCTTTGTTTTTTGCCCCCAGCCAATGAGTAAAAACCACCAAAGGGGTGGCTACATAAATGGAGGAGTAAGTCCCCACCACAACACCTATTCCCAAAGTAAATGCAAAGTCTTTAATAACTCCGGTGGTAAACCACCACATCGCCCCCACAGCCATTAAAGTGGTGAGGGAGGTGAGCAGAGTACGGGAAAGAACATCGTTAATGGACCGGTTGCTCAATTTTAAAAAAGATTCTTTTTTGCCAAAGTATTCCTGATTTTCCCGGATTCTGTCAAAAGTGACAATGGTGTCGTTTAAAGAGTAGCCAATAATGGCCAGCAGGGCCGCCAAAGTTTGTACATTCACCACCAGGTCGAAAAAAGTAAAAACCCACATGGTTAAAATACTGTCGTGAAACAGGCATATCACAGCGGCCGGGGCAAACTTGTACTCAAAACGAAGCCCCACATAAATTAAGATCATCAACAAAGAGTAAAAGACAGCCAAAAGGCCCTTTTTTCGAAGCTCTTTTCCAATTTGCGGGCCTACAGAGTCTATTTTTCGTATCTCAAGCCCCTGATTTTTAAAATTCTCCTTTAAAGACTTCACCAGGTTTTCCATGTCAGGCCCACCGCCCTCTCCTGTGGCAGCACTTGCATCCTCTTCCACCAAAATTAAAAACTCCCCCCCTGCCTGCTCACCAAGAGTCTGAACAGAGGGTTTTAAAAACCCCTGGGTTTTTATATATTCCCTAAGCTCTTCCACAGATGGGGGATTTTCAAATTTTAACTGAATCTCGTTACCACCGGCAAAATCAATACCATAATTAAAACCTTTAAGAACAATCCACACCAAAGCCAGTACAGCCACCAGTAAAGACACTGTTGTAATATAAGGGGATAAAGACAAAAAATTAAATTTGGGGTTTTTCATATTTAAAAACCTTTAAGTTTAAACCTGTAAATCAAAGTGTTAAGCAGGGTGCGGGAGACAAACACGGCTGTAAAAAGAGAGGTTAAAATACCACAAAACAAAGTGACAGCAAAACCCCTGATGGGGCCGGTGCCAAAAGACATCAAAACCACACACACAATGGCTGTGGTGATGTTGGCATCCAGTATGGCGGAAAGAGCGTACCGGTAGCCATCTTTTACCGCCAGGGTCAGGGCCGAGCCTTTTCTTAACTCCTCTCTTAAGCGTTCGTAAATAATCACATTGGCATCCACCGCCATTCCAATCGTTAAAATAATGCCTGCCACTCCCGGTAAAGTCAGTGTGGCCCCCAAAGAGGTTAAAAGAGTGAGCAAAAATAAAATATTTAAACCGAGTGCCACATTTGCCACCACCCCCAATGTACGGTAATAAACAAGCATAAAAATCAATACCAGCAGGCCTGCAATGAGTCCTGCAGCCTTGCCCTTTTCAATGGATTCTTTGCCCAGGGTGGGGCCAATGGTACGCTCTTCCATTTTCACCAGCCGGGCCGGCAGAGAACCTGTCCTAAGCACCATGGCAATCATTTCCGCCTCTTCCTGAATGTTGGGGCCTGAACCCAAATCAATACTTCCCCGGTCTGATATCTGAGAGCGAATAACGGGCATGGACTTCAGCTCTTTGTCCAAAATCACAGCCAGAGGTTTATTAATGTTGGACCCTGTGAGTTCAGAAAACACTTTTTGGCCCGGGCGGTTTAAGCTGAACTGCACCTGGGGTCTGCCAAACTCGTCCATTCCCACAAAGGCGGATTGTAAAATCTCCCCGGTGGCTCCTGTGTCTGTGCGAATCAGCACGGGGATTTTGCCCGCCTGAAGGGAGGGGCTTCCCTCTGCTTTTTGAAACACCACCATGTGGTGTGCAGGGATTTTGCTTTTTAAAGATTTGTTGATTTTGGTGATGTAATCATAATAAGGGGTTTGAGCATTTAAAAAATACCCTTCCTTTTGCTCAGCCTGGCTTATCCACTGGATAAGGTTCTCTGTGGAAACCTCCTGGTTTACGATACGAAATTCCAGCTGGGCGGTTCTTTGTATAATGTCTCTGGCCCGAACAGAGTCCTGAACCCCTGGTAGCTGTACCAAAACCCGGCCCTCCCCCTGGGCGGTGATCACAGGCTCACTCACTCCAAACTCGTCAATACGCTGCCGAAGTACCTCCACCACCTGATCAATAATGCTTTTTCTTAAACGGATCCTCTCCAGCTCACTGTAACCCAAAGTGAGATTGTCCCCTGTGGCCTGAATCACCCTGAGAGGTACAGAACCCAAAAGAGAGGCAGAGTATTCTTTGTTTACCAGGTCTGTGGCTTTTTGCATGTCAGAGGCCTGTTGGAGTGTGATCTGCATTCTTCCCGATTCGGTGGGGTGGGACTGAATGGACTTAAGAGCCAGTCCCCGGCTTTCAAAAGTACTCTTTACATCCGCAATCAGGCTTTTGACTTTTTCCCCAATGGCCTCATCAGTCTTAACCCCCATAACCAGATAAACACCCCCCTGAATATCCAGCCCGTAGATCAGTTTTTCTTTTGAAAACCACCACTGATCCTCTTTAAAGTCATAAAAATTGGGCAGCATCCAAATCAGGGAAAAAACAAGGGCTGTGCCTATAAGCCCCCAACGGATTTTATTGTTTTCAATCATCTTAAAATTTCCTCAAAGACTTTGCCTATCATTCTTTTTAGTGAGGGGCAAGGGGGCCTTAAAGGTTTTTTTATAAAGTCAGTTCGCTGACTTTTTTCCAAAAGCCGGGGTCTTTGTATGAGATTTCAGGGACATAAGGTAAAGTCTTCAGCAGGGGATGGTTTTTTCTTTGTTGGCCATAGGCGTGAGCTGAGAGGACACGCAAAGTCTGAAGTATTTTAATGGCTTCATCAACAGGCGGGAAGAGTGAAAGATGGGATGAGGTACTCCTTTTCCCTGTAACCTTGTACCAAAAATCCGGGTCTTTGTATGTTCTCAAGGGTGCGGCGGGAAAGTTTTTTAGTTCCGGATCTGTTTTTCTCTTATGCTTAAGATTGCCAGAATTTACCCCCTTGGCTTGAAATGTTTTAATGGCTTCTTCAGCAGGGGGCCAGGTTCTGTATTGGTTGGGGGTGTTACCTGTGATTGTGTACCAAAAATAAGGGTCTTTATAGGTGGATATGGGGTTGGCGGGAAAAACAAAGGAGGGATCGGGATACTCCTGTTTTCTGAAAGTCTGATAACGGGTAGAGTTAATGCCTTTTTCTTTGAGCAGCTGAGTAAGTTCCTCTTTGGGTGGGAAGTGTTTTCTTGTTTTACGCCCTGCAATCCTATGCCAAAAATCCGGGTCTTTATAGGTGGATATGGGATTGGATGGAAAAGCAAGCGAGGGATCAGGGTAGGGTTGGTTTCTAAAAGTCTGGTAACTCACAGAATTAATGCCTTTTTCCATGAGCATCTGGATAAGTTCCTCTTTGGGTGGGAAGGATCTGTTTGGTCTGTTTCTGGGAGGTGCCTTTCTCCCTGTAACCTTATACCAAAAGTCCCGGTCTTTATATGCTGTTTTAGGATTGGATGGAAAAGGATGCAGATCAGGGTCTTTTTTTCTTAAATCCTGGTAATGGGTGGAATTTATCCCCTTTTCTTTGAGCAGTTGAACAAGCTTTTCTTTGGGAGGCCATCTGGGGTTTTCTTTGGTGTTCCAGAATTTTTTAACATAAGCATTTAAACTCTCTCTTAATTTTAAGAGTTTTTTACGGTCCACAGGGTGAATAACAGAGTCCCCGGTGGCAACAGGGTGGTGGGGTGTGGTGCCTTTGTTTCCCCTGTTTTGTATCCCTCCACGATGAAAATAATCTGAGACAGAGCTTGTTTCCACCGCTTCCAAAAGTTCGAGCAAATCTTTGACTGTACTGGCATTTTTATAATCAGAAAACAGTAAAATATCCGCTCCCCCTTTGCCAGGATAAATCCTCAATACACGACCTATCCGGTGCACCATCTGCTTCACCGATACATTGGTGTTCAAATCCACATAAGCGGACAGATGAGGTAAATTCACCCCCTCGTCCAGTGATCGGACAGCTATAATATAATGAGGTTTTTTGCTCTCTTCAGACTTCTTAAACACTGCATTTCGCTCCTCCACACTCATTTTGGAATGGTAAGCCTCAAATGTTATTTTTTTTGTGTTGTTACTGTTATACACTTTGTTGAAAAACAGTGCTAACCCCTCTGCCTCCTCTATGGAGGCCGCCACTATAAAACCTTTTTTGTTGGCTTCTATAATGGGGAACAAAATCTCTGTCAGCCTTTTGTAAAACCGGGGGTTTAAAACATAAAACTGGGTTTCCCCTTTGATAAAAACCTCCTGTTGTTTAAGTTCTTTGTTGTGGAGAGGGGTTTGAAATGCGTTGTCCCCTATCACATACATATCATCAAAGGGGGTGATTTCCCCTCTCTGGATACCTTCGGAAAGCTGGTGCAGTATGTCGCTTATACTTTTTTCTGCTGAAGAGAGGGGAAGATAAGACCAATGATGAGCTTCAAACAAAGGCAGAATGGGAACCTTATGGTGCAGGGGTGTGGCCGTGGCACCATATAAAACAAAGTTTGTTTTTTGTTTTAGGGAATGGACCATACGGTGAGTGAGGGTGGCTCCCAGGTGATGGGCCTCGTCTATGTAAAAACCTTCCAGATTTTCAGTTAAAAAGTTTATTTGACTGGTAGTGGCCCTCTGCAAAAACCTTTTTAAGCTCTGAGTGGTGATCACCGCAACCAGTGGGATGGGGTTTGAAGAAGATGTTTTTACCTCTTCAAAAAAACTTTTTTTGTTTTCTGAATGAAAGTGAATAATGTGAGCTGGCAGACCTTCAAACTGTTTTTTAAGAACTTCAAAGATTTGTTTCACCAGGTGGATTTGATGTGCTGTCACCAGCGAGAGTTTTTTGGTGGTCCCGCCCCCTTGCAGCAGGCGGTGTTTTAAAGCTTCTGCCAGTACCAGATTTTTACCTGAAGATGTGGGGGCAATATGCAAAAAACTTTTTTGGCCTTCACTTAAAGCCTGTTTAAAATGAGTAAGGGCTTTGTTTTGAGTTTGTGTTAAAGAAAGCCGGGCCTGTGTTTCAAAAGGCTCTGATAAGGGGTGAAGAGGATGGCCCACCAGCCAGCTTTTGATGTAATAATCCGCTTTTTGATTGTCCCTCAAATACTCTATAGAGGGAACTTTAAGCAGCTTTAAATCCCCCTGCAGCAGCAGTTGGGGTTCCGGGATGGAGTGGTCCACTGCCAGCTGAAACCTCAAAGTATTTGCCCCTGTTGTTTTAAGAGTGCCGTGCTTTGAGAGTTCCCCGTAAAAACTCTGATCGAGAGTCATGCGGAGGCAGGCACTTCCGCAGTCTTCAAAGCCTGTGTTTTTTAAGGCCCGGGGTTTGTGGGGGGAAAGAGCCTGCAGTTTTTCTCTCACAGCAGCCTGCATTTGTGAAAAAGACGCAGGGGCAGAAAAACTTTTTACACAGGCCTGGGTGTGGCCTGCCGCAAACCCGCCGCTGCTGAACCCCACCGCCAGTATAAAACCAGCAGAAAACACTTTGTTATAAAACATATCTTTAAATCCTTTGTTTTGCCGGCTTAAGGTATCTTACAAACCGGAAAAAACGCAAGTTTGTGCCAGTGGTTTTACAAAAAACAGCTTGTGAGTGTGTAAATTTTACACACTGATTTTTCTTGTTTTGTACTGGCCCCCATTTTTGGCTACTTTTCTGGTTTGTATAAAACTGCCCATTTGTGGGTTTATTTTTCATATTTTAAATCCTTTGTACAGACAAAACCCTTTTTTTAGGTATTTGTAAGGTTTTAGGGATGACCTGGCCTCCAGCTCCCTGTTAAAATTATTACCCTCACAGCTCCTCTCCTTACTCTTCCTGTACTCCAAAGGACTCCTCATCCCCAATCCCGAATGGGGAGCTTTGGTATTATAATCCTCCATCCAAGCCCCCAAGAGCTTCAAAGTCCTGTCCGCTGACACACAATCCCTCACATACACATAATCCCTCTTTATTGTCTTCACAAAAGCTTCTGCCATTCCATTGCTCTGTGGGCTGTAAGCCCGGGTAAAACAAGACTTTAACCCCAGCCTTCTGGCCAGTTGTTGAACCTCATAAGCTCTGTAAATACTTCCTCTGTCTGTTAAAAACTCAATCTCTCTTTTTGTTCGCAAAGTACCACCGAATCGTCTTTCCACAGCCAAAATCATCAAATCCTTTATATCCCCTGCCCCCAGAGGACGTGCAAAAGCCACAAAACTGATAAGCTCCCTGTCATGGCAATCCAAAACAAATGAAACATACACCTTCTCCCCATTAAAACAATGAACTTCAAAACAATCTGAACACCAACGTCTGTCTGAGTCCTTCGTGATAATCTGACCTGTCCCCTTTACCCCCAAACCCCTCCTCTGGACAGAGGAGGGCAAAAGAAGACCATGAGCCTTCATAATGCGATAAATACGCTTCCTGTTATACACCGGCAAACCCAACTCTGTCCTCTCTCTGTTATACATGGCTGTGATCCTCTTATATCCATAAGTGGCACGATCCTGCAAAAGCCTCTTTAAAGACAGTAAAATACCACGATCCTCTGACCATTTGGCACCTTTCACTTTACCCCCTCTTCCTCCACTCTTCTTCCCCCTCTCTCTCCTCCTCTTGTATAAAGACTTCACATGAAAACCCACTAACTCACTGAACCTTTTTTTCGTGACCCTGAGACACCCTCCTCCCCCAACGAACTCTTTTGCAAACTCAGTCGTCCTTCCCTCAGCTTTTTTTTTATAAAATCATTCCACCCCTTTAAAGTCTCAATATCCAAAGCCTGATCCGCCACCCGGTGCTTCAAAAGTGAGTTCTCCCTCTTCAGCTTCTCTATCTCACTCAATAGCTCCGCAGGCTCTAATGACACCACATCCTCCTTCTTCATAGCCCTCCTCCAAATATAAATGGTATGAGGGCTGACCTGGTACTTCCGAGACAGCTCAGAGATACTTACACCGCCCTCTAAATGCTCCGACAGAATGACCGATTTTTGCTCTCTTGTGAACCTCTTGGCATATTTTAACATCGCTACTCCCTCCTTTAGAGAAAAGTAGCCACTTTTTGGGGGTCACGAACAAATTCCACTTTTGCTTTTCAGATAATAATAAAGAGGCACTGTCATTTCCAGCACACCACAAAGAATAAAAAACAGGGATAACTGTAAAACCTCCGGCCGGCTTCCCAAAAAACCCCCGGAAAAACTTTTCACCCACACCCCCTCCACAGGGAACAGACCATCCAGTAACAAAGCCCCCATTAAAAGAGCCAGAGGCAAAGGACCCTGTGCAAAAAACCTTCTCGCCCCAAAAACCCTTCCCTGATATTCCTGGGGAGTGTGAGTTTGCCATATTGTCTCACAGGCCGCATTTACAACAGGGATAATCATGTTTCTTATCACCAAAAAAACACCAATCCCCATCACAACACTTATTGCCCCTGCAAACACCCGGCCTATAAGGGCAGAAACAAAAAAACCCACCAAAACCAAAGCAAAGGGTTTTTTAACCCACCTGGCGATTTTCATGGTCAATAGCCCTCCCAAAACACCCCCCAGGCTCACAAAAGAAAAACTGTAAGCTGTCAGTAAATTGTCCCCATTGGTTTTGGCAAGCAAAAAGGCTGTCAGAAGACCCAAAGTCAGGCCCGAAAAAAAATTTTCAAAAGAAAACACCAACAAAATCTTTTTTAAAGTTTTGTGCCGGAATATATACCGCACACCAAAAGCTGTTTGTTTCCACTCAAACCGGGAAGGAAGGTTATGATGCCGCACTTTGGGAAACGAAATCAAAGCTGTTACAGTAAAACCAATCAGGAAAGTCAGAATATCCAAAAAAATAATGCTTTCCATGGATACAAGAACTATCAAAGCACCCCCTAAAACCGGACCAAAAAGAAGAGGGGTGTTTCTGAGAACAGACATCAGGCCATTATACTTTAACAGCTGATTTTTTTTGATAAACAAAGTCACACTGGCCTGAAAAGCCAAAGACTGAAAACATGCAAAAACCCCCTGAATAAAATAAACCCCCATCAGAAAATAAATGGAAAATGTACTTCTTCCCACCACTGCCAGAAGCAGCAAAGCCGTTAATACCAAACCCACATCACAAACCTGGATAAGGGTTTTGCGGTTCAGTCTGTCCACCCAATGCCCGGCAAAAAGACTGAAATAAATACGGGGGGCCATAAGGGAAAAATACAGCAGAGCCAAATGGGAGGGGTTTTGACTTTCCTGATACACCCACAAAGACAAAGCAAAAGAGGTCAGGGAAGATCCCAAACCAGACACAGCCTGCCCAACCAGCAAACAAATAAATCTTTTATGGGCAGACAACTTAACTCTCTCTGAGATTTTTTATGTCTTTATGCCTTTGTGAAGATTTGAGTTTTAACACACACACTCCACCCAGGAATTTACTTAACAGGGACCAGGCGGAAACATTTTCCAGCATAAAGGCTGCCTGGTTGATACATTCCACAAAACGACTTTCGGGAACAACCACCTGGTGGCTGTCTATGGGAAGCTTGCTCCAAACAGCAGGTGAAAGGGATGTCACTATCTGAAGCCCATGCACATTTTCAAAAAACCGGGAAGGAAAATCAGGGGTTTTATTGTCTTCCTCATAAAGTGAGCGTAAATTTTGAACCGCCATATCACAATAAGAATCCTTATCATTGTATATAAAACCTGTTGCCTCTTTGAAATTGATATTTAAGTACTTGAGTGTTTCCATTTTTTTATCTGCCTGTATCGGACACCCGGTGATCACCCAGTTTTTCCAACTTGATAAAAATTCGCTTTTCCTGACCGGGAACCATAAGGTGTAATTTTTCAAGAAGTATGTCAATTTTTTCCAAAACTGTTTTTTTGTTTTCTTTGGTGTCCGGCACCAGGTGATTAAGTCTGTCTGTAATATAATTCCATTTTACCCGGGCGGTTTTATGATATTGAGACACCAACACACTTTCCGGCACCACCCGGGCCAGCCTTTCCACTCTTTCTTCCGGTCCAATGGAGGGATCAGGCAGGAGATCCCTCAGTTTCACCGACACCTCTGTCAAATTCCTGCACACTTCCTCATAACTCATATCAAACACAGGAACACTGACAGATTTTTTAACATCTATAATTTCATATTTTTTACTCATAACAAACTCTTTGTTCAGTTTTTTGCTATATCCCGTACCATATGATCCAACCGCTGGGTGAGGTTTAAAACTGTTTTCCTCATCCTTTGTGGGGGTGTTTTTTTCAACAACCGGGGTTTTTCCACACTCACGGGCCACTTGATTTTTTCCTCAAAAGGCTTGTTTTTCATTTTTTACCTCCTTTTTTTGGTTTTGAACATTTTTTGACTTTTCCATTCAAATAACAAAGAAAAATAAAATCACAAGGTTTTTTAAAAACTCTCCCACCGCGGTGGGATTTTTTTGGTAACAAACCATCCCACCATGGAATAAACAGCCAAAAACCAGGTTTTTAAATGGGAATCTGTCCCACCGTGGGATGGTTGTTTTTATCATAAACTGGCGGGGCAAACTTGTTTTATGTGATTTAAAAACTGATCGATATTATCATCTGTTGGTGGATTTTGGTTTCCCTTATGAAAATTTTTTAAAATGTACTTAAGTGTTGTTTCTTTACTACCTGAAAAATAAGTCATATCCTGTTTGATCTTATTCATAAATAAAGAAAGCTCCTCATAATTTGTAATTTTTTCTCTTTGAGCATATTCTGCAAACTCCTTATACAAAACAGTTATATCTAGCCCTTTTCCTGTTAAGATAGCAGTTTGGTAATTAAAACATACTTTATCTTTTTTACAATCTGGCTGAGATATCTCATCTTTCAACTCCTTCATAAATTCAGAAAATATTTCTGTAATAATCTTACTTCCTCCATTATGGGCATAGAGAGCAAAAGACTCAGCCAACTCCTCTTCATTTTTAAATAAAGGTAATTTTTTTATAGACATGTTTTCTATTCCCTTTATGGTGAAACAAGGCAAAAAGCATCCTCTTCTTTTTTCTTTCTGTCAAACCAAAGTAATCTGTAATCTGATTAAAAGCTTGAGTTATTAAACTTATATAAGCTTTACTTGAACATGGCGGGCGGGGTCTAAGAGTTTTTTCTGTGTTTTTTATATTTTGAGAAGTTTTGAGTATACAAGATTGTTTATTCTCTTTCGATTTACAACTATGAAAATGCATATCTTTAAGTGTTTGACCTGATCTTGAACTATGACAATAGTAGTAAGTATTTTTTTCAGCAGGCCATAAATGGACTCCTAATAACTGACTGATAAAAAAACACTCTTTGGGAATATGATTATTAATAGTTTGCTCTCTGAATATTATTTTTTGAATATTTTTAATTTCATTTGTGGTGGAATTTTTACATAAATTTCCATGATATCCACAAAAGGGAATTTTGGACAAGTCGGAGGTAGTGCATTTGGATAGTTTGTCATTTGTAGAGGAGGGACAGTAAAATTGCGTTTCCTGTATAATTCTTTCTGTAAAGGTTTTGTTTTTCCAGCTGCATGTCTCATAAATTCTTGAAAAAACAGACCAGGCGAAAATTGGAAATGGCAATAAAAATACCATTACGTAACATATTACAGTTATTGAAGGGTTTGTTTTTTTAAAAAAAACTATCTGGAATAGTGGTAAATAATTTTGTAGAAGCCAATAAACGGTACACTGTATAAAAAGCATAATTAAAAACAGTAAAAAATCTTACACCTAAATAACAGTTTGAAATGTAGTTTTAAGAGTGAGGTTTTTTAGAAGAAGCATAAGCTGGAATGTGAAGTGAAAAGGGATGGGGAGGGTTACGTCCATGAGAGACACAGTAAAGTCCATTGTATATCTGATGTTCCCACTTATGAGTAAAAGTTTCAGGCCCGGCATCATCTGGCAAATATCTGTCCCCCGCACTCCGTGTGAATAAAAACTCTCCTGCTATAATCCCCCTCTTTGAGGCCAGCACC
Organism: Bdellovibrionales bacterium; assembly: GCA_965200025.1. GTDB lineage: Bacteria > Bdellovibrionota > Bdellovibrionia > Bdellovibrionales > UBA1609 > JANQSP01. Next base: position 1,833,988 of record OZ241325.1, on the reverse strand, counting down.
AAAATAACCTTAAATCCATGTAATTTTTACATCCTCAAATGTAAAAACAACCCATTTTGTGGCTTTTTCAATGTTTAACCTTGACAAAAAAATGGGGGGGGGTAAAAAAATACTTGCTTTCAAATGTAAAGAGGATGTATTTTCCTTGGTTTTCATTTAAAATACCACTTTTAAGGAGGTTTAAAATGTTAAAATTTTTATTTCTTACTTGTTTCATGCTTTCTTATAAATCTTACGCCGGTCTTTGTGAAATGTTTTTTAAAAAACCAACTGTGACGAAACAAAAACAATATCTGACACCCGCAAAAAAAACAGAGAATATTTTAAACAGACCATTAACCTCAAAAGAGAGGAATTTTTTGGCTCCGGATTCTCCGTATTCTTTTTATGTAAGAAATTTCTTTCAAAACAGTTGGTTTTCGAATGATGGTATGATAGCTTTTTTGAAAGCCGGGTTCAGTAAAGAAGATCTGGAAACCCTTATGGTGGAACTGGACCCAAAAAATGGTCCAAAAGAACTCTATAAATTTATGGCTTATGTTGATATTATGCAAACCAGACTGAAGCAGGAAGAACCCATGAGTATTTCCCAAATAGAAGCGGTACAATTAATAGCAGATAATATGGACGTAATAAGACACTATCAGCCTACTAATGTATTTGACTATGAAAGCTTCAGGCAGGCGATCGAGAAACTTTCTTCCTGGTCACAAAAAGAATTTACAGATTTGGTAAGAGGGAAAAAAAGCGACAAGATAACCTTACACAAGGGTGAAAATGCTGACAAAGCCTGGATGAGCTATCTTAAAAACAGAAAACAGGCGGAAAAAGAAATGGGAAAGACTTTAACTCCCGAACAAAACAGTGAGATTCTTTGGACACAGCTGAATATACAAGAAACAGGTTTATTTTCTTTTCATAAATTTATGAAAAGAACAGGCTTAACCTCTGAAGATGTGAGGATTCTTATAGATAACAATATACTTACTACAAAAGAGAGGTACAAAACCATGATAAAAGCAGATATTGAAAATACAGAAACTATGTTTGGTCTTCATAGATATTTAACTCATGGGGGGATTTAAGGGGTAAAACAGGGGGTTACGCCCATTGAGAGACACAGTAAAGTCCATTTGATCTGATGTTCCCACTTATGAGTAAAAGTTTCAGGCCCGGCATCATCTGGCAAACACCCGTCCCAATGTTTTTAATCTGACGGGACTGTTTTATTCAAAAGCTATAATGCTGTTCCACACTGAATACAAGATTCATCGTATTATAGGGTTGAAAACTGAGAGAAGAAGCACTGACCACACCAGGTTTCCATTCACGGCTCCCGGACACTCCCACTCTGACAAAATGTTTTAACAGTTCTGTAAAAGAGTCTTTACCGATGTCATGAAGAAACTTTGTCGTGGGGTCCAGCCCCAGGTCCAAAGCCACTTCATCGTTAAATCGTGTGAATTTAAATTCCCGGCTGAAAATCAAAGAAGCATTATAAGCTCCTCCCAAAATACCCATAAACATAATCCCCGCATTTGCTTTAAGCCCTATATGATAATTCCCACGGCTTAACAAATTATATTTTCCCACCAAAAAACCACTCATCACCAGACCATGTGTATAAGTCAAAAAAAGACCCACATCAAAACGCCTGCCCACTCCAAAAGAATAAGCTCCGGATACAGAAAGGCTTTCATCCCACCAGCGTTTTGTACCGGAAATGGTATTTTCTATATCCCAACCCACACCTATTCCTATCTGTTGATTGCCAGGTCCGGATGTACGACCTGTTAAAGAAAACAATGTATCGGGCATCAGTATTCTAGCGGAAACTGAAAAAGAAAACACAAAAAGAAATACTAAAATAATTTTTTTATTCATCGCTACTCCCCCTATGTCAAGCATACTTTAAAGGTTGATTCATCCAAACATTTTACCCTCCCCCATTTTTTGTCAAGCTTTTTTTTCAAAAAAAATTGGACCTTTGACCTGAAATTTGGTTCAAGATAATATAAATGGTATGAGAGGGCTGACCTGGTACTTCCGAGACAGCTCAGAGATATTTACACCGCCCTCTAAATGCTCCGACAGAATGACCGATTTTTGCTCTCTTGTGAACCTCCTGGCATATCTTAACATCGCTACTCCCTCCTTTAGAGAAAAGTAGCCACTTTTTGGGGGTCAAGAACACTCCAGTCACCTCGAACCTCAACAAAAAAAAACCTCTTAAGTGGTGCTTAAATCCCTGATCTGAAGGCGTTTGATTTTATCCCTTAAGCGAACAGCTTTTTCAAAATCCAGATCTTCAGAAGCCTGCCCGATTATTTGGATATCTACTTCAGGTCATGGTATATGCTTTATGGTTCCCCACTCCATAAAACATAATCAGGAAGGAAAACCCAATGGATGTACTGACAAAAAGACAAAGAAGTTACTGTATGTCTCAAATCAGAAACAAAAACACAACTGCTGAAGTGATCTTTAGAAAACAGCTTTGGTACAAAGGGTGGAGGTACCGGATACACTCAAATCTGCCTGGCAGACCTGATATTGTTTTTCAACGCCTTAAAGTGGTTATTTTTATAGATGGATGTTTTTGGCATAAATGCCCTCTTCATTTTCAGCTTCCCAAAAAAAACCGTAAGTTTTGGAACCAAAAAATATCAGGCAATGTCGCAAGAGACAAAACAAACAATCAAAAACTGCTCTCCCGGGGATGGAAGGTGTTAAGATTTTGGGAACATGAAATAAAAAATCAATTACATATTGTTGAGAAAAGAACACACAAAATACTGAAAAACCGGGAACGGTAAAGCGTTGTCATACCCTGCACAATTCTGATATGTTTTTCTGTATTGTTTTCTGATCCCTGACCGGGGTTAAGCCTGAAAGCTCTATAATATAAGAAACAGATTTAATTCTTCTGTCCAGAGAGGTTTTGAAATCAGAGGGGATAATTTTTGGGAAGTTCTTATTTACATTAAACCATTGCTTTTCATTTACTGTATATCCGTAAGACTGGTACGAGTTTTCAAAATATCTTCTGTATCCTGTTTTAGAAAGTTTGTCCCAAAAAAGATCCAGAATATCAGGTGTTTCCTGTAAAACAGTCTCTATTTTACCAACCAGACTGACAACACTTTCCCCCTTATTGGATGCACTGACCATAATCAATAACATCCATAAATTTTTAAACAAAGTGTAATCCATTTGATGAACATTGTTAATCTGAACTCTGGCAGGCAGGGTGGCAGTGGTTTTCAATTCAACAGCAACACTGTTTGATTGAAAATCATGGCTTTCCTGATCAGGACCGGACCACGCTGAAACAACAGATGTTTGACCCCGCCCCAGACACTCATAAACAAACACAAGTTCTCCAAACAGGCCTTTTAACCATTCCTCACTGAAGGATGCCTCATAAGGTGAATCCCAAAACTTTTTCCACCGAAAACAGGTTTTATATACCGCCTCCTCCACGGGCGGGTTTTTTCCCAATTCAATCAGAACATCCTCACAAAACTTGGCAAAGGGCCTCCTGCCCCCCACATCAAAAACAGCACACACCAAGTCAAGATACCTGCCACGCCCATAACCTGATATTTCACACTCCCTGAGTTCAAATGAGAGTCCCCTGAACGAAAAACGATCAAGCTTTTTGATAGCCCCGGGGGCGGGACTAATCAAAAAATGAGCCTGTTTTTTGGAATCCATGGCAACAAAAACCCTGATATGATTATCAGGAACACTGATCCTTTGCCCTTTAAAAAGAGATGATTTGGGAACATCTTTTGCAAGATTTTCCCATATTGGTCCCAAAAATTCCTGAAAAACCATTATAAATCCCTTTCCTGAGTGACCCATTCCACAGTGGCATGGGATTTTGAATGGGGAAATACAAAAGCCAGACCAATAATATCCTCACCTTCAGAATCAGGAAACAAAGCCCTGTCAGTTCCGGCACCGAATTTTTTATCCACCACATAAATCAGCAAGGCCCCTTTTTTGGGATCAGTGGAGTGTTCAATATCCGGAGATATTTTATAAGTTTCATAAACAGATTTTATATCTCCTGGATCAATCAAAACCTTAATGGCAGTCCCTCTTTCCGCTTTTCTTTTGTTTAATCTGCGAATAACCTTTCCTGTTGAAATCCCTGAAACAAACGGAAATGGTTCCCCTCTGCCGGATCCGGGAGGTAAAACCACTGCCCAGTCTGTTAATTCATTTTTTTCATTCTGTCTTTCAATGTAGTTTGTTAAAACAGATTGATTAACACGGGTGGCCTTTTTACCAAATATATATGCTTTTATCAGATGTATAATTTGTGAAGGTTTTATATTTTTCCATGTAAAACCTCCTTTTGCCATCTCATCTTTTGAGTATGCACCAAGAGACTCAAGCCAGCTCCTTACAGTCTGTTGATTTTTCTTAAGTGCCTGAATGTCATTTAAAGGAAAATCCACAGTTTGCATTATACCGCCATGAAGTGAAATGTTAATCCGTCGTCCAGCCCCAAATTTTAAACTGGAGGTTACTGACATGGTATGATGTGCCCTTATAAGAGGTTTTATTTCAAGAGGGGTGCGTGGGTCTTGAGATCTGGAGTATTTTTTCAAGTCCTCCCTGAGTTCAAGCTCCACCATTGCAAGATCAGAAAAATCATCCGCCACTTTGGGATTGACAAAAATTCTGGTCAAATCATGGTACCCTTTTCTGTAACCAAACCATCTGCCCATCTGCAAAAGAGTGTCGTATTTGTGTCCACCGGAAGGCTCAGGTCTCAAATACAAACTGACAGACAGCCCCTCCAAAGTAAGTCCTCTGGAAAGCTTGTTTCCCCCCACCACAATGTATCTTCTTTTGTCCTTATGATATTCCAATGTATCCTGAAAGTTTGAATTCAACACTTTGACTTCAATGGAATCCACAATCCCTTTTGCAAATTTCCACACTTCCTCAAAGATAAATACTTTTGAATTGTCAATACCAATGGAACGGGATGTTTTGACAAAATCGGTTTCCCATATTTTTTCTGCTGCTCTCATATACTCTTTGACTTTTGAAGAGTGTCGTGTGACTTGTTTTAAAAAATCAATATGGTTGGTTACCCATTGTTTATATTGTTCATGTATATTCGTCCTGTGGGAGGGATGAATAAGCATTGAAAAATGATCATCCTGTTGTCCCCTGGCCATCCTGGCACAACAGCTGAGAACATAGGTCAAAATGGCTTTTTCGATAACTTCAGGAACTTCATCAGAAAAATAATCAGATTCAGAAATGGATTGTTCATCCGATTCTGAAATCAAACGGATAACATCCAAATCAGATATATTGCCTTGACCAAATAGCTGTCTGGGGCCAAAATAATCTTTAGGTTCATCCAGTACAGCAATAAAATTTTTTGGATACAGGTCTTCAGGAACATCAGCATCTATCAACACATTTGCATAAGGGGTGGCAGTAAACCCCACATAAGCACATTTTTGAAACACTTTCAGCAGTTTCCTTATTTTTGCATTGGTTTTTGAAGGCTCATCCTTATCATCTTTTGTATAATTTATATCTATGGAGGCATCATCACACTCATCATCAATAATTAATACAGGAAAATTTTTTATTTTCACAGTTGATGACTGTAAATATTGAATAAGTTTTTCCATTACTTTTATATTTTTCTTAATAACAGCAAGTTTTGGGGTGTCTGGATTGGGATCCAATTTTGCTGTGCCACTTTGAAAATCTCCATCCATTTCCGCTATGGTCATACGATTCCATTGTGGAGTGTTATTTTCATGTTCAACACATTTCAACAGGTCATTTTCTGACTTGCCCGTAATATCCTGATCCATTCTGTTTTGTGTCTGTAGTCTTAAATCCCTGTATCTTCCTGATAGGATAATAAAAAACCGGTAACCATGATCAGCAGCCCTTGCAATCAAAGCTGACATGTTTGCAGTTTTTCCACTTTGTATATGACCCACCACCAGGCCTTTATAGTGAAATTTATTATTTTTTGCTGGATCAGGCAGTCTTTTCAGTAACTCATTGGAAGTATGGGACAAATTCTCAGCTATACTTCTGGACCATCTTCTGGTGTTATGGATAAAATCAATAAATCTTCTGAAGTATTTTTCCTTTCCGGGGTCTGGCTCACACAACACAATATCAGGTTCATTGTCTGATATGGTGGACACATCTTTAATGGTCACTTTTTGGGGATCAAAATAATCTTGTATTTGATTCAACATATCCGGAGGCACTTCAGCTTCTCTTATAGCCTCATCAAGTGATTTCTTTTTTTTGGTTTTCAAAAAATCAACAATAGCCTTGTAATCTGTAAAGTTTTTCATAATCTTTCCAGCTCCTCATACAGTTTTTGCAGGGGAATATCCCCGGGTTTGACACGCTTTGATTTTAAAGCCTCCAGCAAAGCCAGCAGAACATAACAAAAATCTCTCATATCACTGGTTTTTCCCCGTTTTTTTTCAAACAACCTGACAGCAGGATGCTCCACCGGTAAAACGATTTTTAACTGCCCTGTTTTTCCACTTTTTGATGCCACAAACCGGCGGTTTTGATGTCTGGTTCCCCTCACAAAATTTATTCCATAAAACCTGCTTTCCATACTTTGCCATGTCTGATCTTTTTTGTCTGATACAGAAGAGTGACTTTTTTGTATCACACGGGATTGAGAATGTTTTTTGTTTTTACCACGATATCTTTTTTCGGCTTGTGCCACCCATTCCGACACATGTTGTTTTACTCTTCCTTTTATCTCTGAGGGAATAACAGCCTTCATTTTTGAAATGTTAATTCCAAAATGCCGGTCCAAAGCCGGATAAAACTCAACAGCCACTCTTAACAGTTTGGTGTGTTCATCAGAAGATCGTAAATAACTCCAGCCCCCGGACTGAAGCATTCTGCCATTTCTGTAAAAATAAAAACCCTGTTGTCTGTTCCATTTGCCTCCAGGTCCTGCCTTTTTCCAGTTTTCCTCACTGGAAAACTCCTCCTTGTTGGGCAGGATATAAGGTGAGATGATAATTTTGGACTTCCTGCTGGTATTTTTTGTATCCGTATAAGACAAATCATCTTCGAAAATATCCAGTGACTCAGTGTTCTCATCCGGACAAAAAGGATTCCAGGGTTTCAGAGTCTGTTGATCCACAATAATTTTCAGCTGCTTCCTGCCTCTGACAGCACCTTCCATAAATTTATGAAACACCATACTTAAATGTTCCTTAACCTCTTTAATCAAAGACAACAGGTATCTTTCTTTTTTCCGCGAATCTTTGTCTCTGAGCAGGGGATGAATTTCCCTTAAATCAGACCATAAAACAAATGTTCCTTGATTTTTGTCACTGAGGTGTTTCTGTATAAGATTTTGCTCCCAGCCGCTCAACTCCTGAAAAGATGGCTGCAATAAAATCCAGTCTTCCTCAGCATATACCTCTGTAATATCCCATTTCATTATATTCAGCCGGGGCCGGGTGCCAACTTTTGGTTTTGGCTTGGAAGCCACTGTCAATTCCCGGCACTGGCTTAAGGAGGCGGTTTTTAACCCCAGACCATATTTCCCAAGATCTTTTTTTGTATAGGTTTGTGAAGAGGCATACCTCATGGCCTCCTTCAGTTGAACTGAATCCATACCCCTGCCATCATCAGCAATCAGAACATAAGGGGGAAACTCGCCATCATCACAATTAATCTCCACACAAACTTTGGAGGCATCTGCACCAATACTGTTGTCAATCAAGTCAGCAATGGAGGATTTGAAATCATAACCCACCTCCCGCAGGCTTTCTATCAGACCCACGGCCCCGGGTGGAACTCTCAGTTTCTTCATTCAAAGACCTGCTTTCTGATGGCTTTTGCCACAACTTCCGCCATCAGAGGGGGAACAGCATTACCAATCAAACGAAACTTGGTACACATTCCCTTTCCTGCAAAAAGAAAACTGTCCGGAAAAGACTGAAGTCTCGCCGCCTCACGAACAGAAATGGTCCTTTTTTGTGAGGGATGAATATGAGTGTAACAATCCTTGGAAAGATGAGCTGTCACGCATCCACTCGGATTGTTCCACCTAAGTTTTTTGTATTTGTCCTGAAAAATATCGTCCCGGTATCTTTTGTACCTGGCTGGCAGATCCCTGTACCAGTCCCCCTCTTTCATCACACCAAAAGCCTGAGTGTCCCGGGTGTTGTGCCACCTGCACACATGATCATAAACAATGTGCTTTTTACATCCTCTTCTGAGTTTTTTGGAATAAGATGACTGTTTTTCAGAATGATACGGCATCTCCCATTTTTTGGCTGAATCACCTGTAATGGAAGGCAAATCCGCAATGGCATCATGAACAGTGCATACATTTTTTTTCTTTTTTGGCATGGTAAATTTTGTCTTCATATCGTTTTTAACCCCCACAAAAAACAAACGCCGTCTGTGTTGCGGCACTCCATAATCAGCGGCATTTAACAATTCACAGGTAACATCATAACCCTGTTTTTCAATATCCCTGATCACCTGCCCCGCAATGTTCTTTTTTGTGTATGAAGTCATACCTGGCACATTTTCCATAACACACACAACCGGTTTAAAATACCTGACATAATCTATAAACTGTTTGTAAAGGCGATTTCTGGGATCGTCAAAAATGGTTTTTGCTTTTCTGCCAAGAGATTTCAATTTCCCCCGTCCCACCAAACTCCATCCCTGGCACGGAGGACCACCAATAATAATATCCACTGTTTTGCCTGAAAGGTGTTTTTTTAAATCCCCGGGCCTGAATTTTGCCAGATCTTCATTTAAAATGACAGGACTGCACCGACCAAAGTTTATTCTCAGGGTTTCAGCGGCATAAGGGCAGGAATCAATCATAAAACCGGCTTTAAACCCCGCCCGGTGAAAACCAAGACTTAAGCCCCCACTGCCTGCAAACAAATCCAGAATATTATAATCTGTCTGAGAAATAACAACCTCCCAAATTAGCATAACCGGCAATGGTATAATCTGTCAACACTCCAAAAAAATCTCTTTTTTTTGAACCACAGGGAATAAAAAAACTGCTTAAGTGGTGCTTAAATCCCTGATCTGAAGGCGTTTGATTTTATCTCTTAAACGAACAGCTTTTTCAAAATCCAGATCTTCAGAAGCCTGTTTCATTTGTTCTTTAAGTTTTTGAATCTGCCCGCTGATATTTCTAAGGGATTTGTTGGTGGTTTTTACATCCTCTTTTAAAAAATCATCCTCTTCAAAATTATAAATTTCCATTAAACCTTTGGGTGGTGCTTTTTTTACACTCCTGGGTTGAATGCCGTGCTTTAAATTAAAAGCTTTTTGGAGTTTTCTTCTTCGGTTGGTTTCTTTAACAGCTTCACCAATGGAATAAGTTTTGGTGTCTGCATACAAAATCACCTGGCCGTTAATGTGACGGGCCGCCCGTCCTATAATTTGAATCAAAGAGGTTTTTGATCTCAAAAACCCCTCTTTGTCGGCATCCATCACAGCCACCAAAGACACCTCCGGCAAATCCAACCCCTCCCTTAAAAGGTTGATCCCCACCAGCACATCAAACACCCCCAACCTGAGATCCCTTATCAGCTCCATTCTCTCAATCGTTTTAATATCACTGTGAAGGTAACGGGCCCGGACTTTTTTTTCCTGAAGGTAAGCTGTTAAAGACTCTGCCATTTTTTTTGTTAAAGTGGTTATCAAAACCCGCTCTTTTTTTTTGGTGCGATGGGTGATCTCTTTAAACAAATTTTCTATCTGTCCCCTGGTTTTGCGGATAAAAACCTCTGGATCCAAAAGCCCTGTGGGGCGTATGATTTGCTCCACCACCACAGCCCGGCTTTTTTGAATCTCATACTCCCCGGGAGTGGCGGACACACAAACCACCTGATGCAAGGAGTCTTCAAACTCTTTAAAATTCAAGGGGCGGTTGTCCAAAGCCGATGGCAGACGAAAACAATAATCCACCAGGGTTTGTTTTCTTTTTCTGTCGCCCCGGTACATTCCCCCCGCCTGGGGAATGCTGATATGGCTTTCATCCACAAACATCAAAAAATCACTGGGAAAGTATTCCAGCAAAGTGGGGGGGGGATCCCCTGGCAGGCGGCCCGTAAAATGCCGGGAGTAGTTTTCAATCCCCGGGCAGGTTCCCATTTCAGCTATCATTTCCAAATCATAAAGGGTGCGTCTTTTTAACCGATCACATTCTGTTTTTTTTCCCGCTTTAAGGAGCGAGGCTGTGGTTTGCTTAAGCTCCTGACGAATGGACTTAATGGCCCCTTTGTTTTTCTCCTCCGTACTCACATAATGGCTGCCCGGGTAGATGGAAACCTCGCCCAAGGTTTTTAAAGTCCTTCCCCTTAAAGGATCCACCTGCCCTATAAAATCAATATGATCTCCAAAAAACTCAATACGGAAAGCATAATCCTCCTCATAAGAGGGAAAAACCTCCACAGTGTCCCCTCTCACCCTAAAAGTTCCCCGGTGAAAATCAAAATCTTTTCTCTGGTAATGAACCGCCACCAGGGCTTTTAAAAGCTCATCCCTTTTTAAATGCTGATTGACATGCAACCGGACAATTAAATCCTCATAAGCTTCCGGGCTGCCCAGGCCATAAAGGCAGGACACACTGCTGACAATCAACACATCCTGTCTGTCAAAAAGAGCCATGGTCGCCCTGTGTCTCATTCGATCAATCTGATCGTTAATGGCGGTGTCTTTTTCTATATAAGTGTCGGTGGAGGGAACATAAGCCTCCGGCTGATAATAATCATAGTAACTGACAAAATACTCCACAGCATTAGCTGGAAAAATCTCTTTAAACTCTGCAAAAAGCTGGGCTGCCAAAGTTTTATTGGGGGCCAGCACCAAAGTGGGCCTGTTCATCTGTGCCATCACACAGGCCATGGTGAAGGTCTTGCCCGAACCTGTCACCCCCATAAGGGTTTGCCATTTTTCCCCCTGCTTTAAAGCTTTGCAAAGAGACTGAATGGCCCGGGGCTGATCACCGGCCGGTTTATAATCCGAGGCGATTTGAAAACAGCCAGGCCTTTTTTTCTTTTTTGAAAGAGCAGCCCTTAAAGGAGACCGGATAATGTTTTTTTTACTGACATTTTTTACACGCATCAGTGTCTTCCCTTCTGAAAGTGAGTTTATACAAAAACGCTGGCCCCTTAAAAAAAACTTTATTTTTCCGCCACAATGTAGGCCACAAAAGCCTCGCACTCCTCCCCTTTCCGGCTTCGGACAAATTTTCCGTCCCCCTCCCCTTTTTTATTTGTCCCCTCCCAATACACATGAACTTTTTTAAAACCCACCTCTTCCAGCAGGTCCTTTATCTCAGGGAGACTCCACAACCTCCAGTTGTAAGTAAAAACATTGTTTCTTTTTTTCTCCCCTCTTCTTTTATAGTGAATGTAAAACATCGCATGGTGAGTGATGGGATCAAAATCCTTCTGATCCCAGAAGTAAGTAAATTTAACTTTACGGGGCTTTGGTTTTTTGGCACCCCCCCTTTTTTTTAGGGGTTCATCCACCACCCCTTCACAAACTTCTTTTTCTTCACAGGCCCCCAGGCAGTCTGAACCACCAAAGCAATCCAGAATAAAAACCCCTTTGGGGTTTAAAGCCCTTAACACCTGAAGAAAATACTGCTTTAAAGCAGATCTTGTTTTTAAAATGGAATAAGAAAAATTTAACACCCCCACAATATCCGCTTTGGGCAGGTTGGGTTTTAAAACATTGGAATTTATAACACGGATGCGTTTTTGCTGATGAGGGGTTAAAGTGGAAAGGTAGTGGGTTTTTCCGTATTCCAAAGGTTCGGAATCAATATCCACACAGGCGGCTTTAAAGTTTTTGCCCATTTTAACCCACTCGCAGCTGAGTGCAAAAGTGGAGGAAAAGTCCTCGCGAAACACAAGAGCTGATTTTTTTCTGCTTTGCCGGTAACACTTTTGCATAAAGCGAACATCCACATCAGGGGACTGTACAGAGTGCCTGTAATGCCAGTATTTATCAAAAGGGATTTTTTGTTTTTTACTCACAATACCTAAAGGGGCCTTATTTATAAAAGTTGGTTTTTTTTTGTAAGGAGGAGACCTGCACCAGTCTTCTGGAAGGCAGCCACATCCCCGTAAGCTTTCCACCATACACACAACCGGTGTCCAGGCCAACAGAATTATTTTTAACACACAGGCCCTGCCCTGCCCAATGAGCATAAACAACCAGTTTGTCCCCTTTGTAAAGGGCATGCCAGGGGGGATCTTCAGGACAGTTTAAATTTTTGCCTCTGCCGTCCCAGTGACGGATATTCAAAAGCCATTCCCGGGGGCTTTCCGGAAGAGTATGCCCGGGTACCAACCCGCCATGCAGGGCCACAAAACAGCTTTCCTCCACATAAACCGGCCAGCTTTGAATCCACCCCACCCATTGGTTCAAGTCTTTTCCCATTTTTGTTTTTAACTCTTCCAGCCGGGGGGAAAGCTTTTCTGCTCCCTTAAGAGTTTGTATAAATTTTTCTTCATGGTTGCCCAAAAGCGGCTGAACATTCCCGGTTTGTTTTTTAAGCCACTGCAAAACTTCAAAAGAACAAGGCCCTTTGTTAATCAGATCCCCCAAGAGAACAAGGCGATGCTTTTTGGGCCACCAGCCGGCTTTTTTAAGCAAAAGCTTTAGCTCCTCAAAACAACCGTGGACATCCCCCACAAAAAAAACACGGTCCTCCCGGTCGGGGGAATCAAAAAACTTCAGGGTTTTTTTACACAATAAGGTTCAGACCCTGTTTGAGAAAGGTGGGAAGAGGGCCTCCTCCCCCCTGGTGATTTTTCACATCGAAGGGCGTATTGGGTTTTTTGTTTTTTCATCCCCACAGGCACAGGCTCATCAGAAAACACATACCCCTCTGTATTGGCACAATAAGCAGCCCTTCCCTGCTGGCTGCATACCGGCTGACCCGTCAAACACACAGGATGAAACACAGCACTCTCCCCGGGGAGAGCAGCACAAGCCACCTGATACTCCAAAGATATGTTAATTTTCTTTAAACCACACACAGGTTGTGTGCCGTCTTCACAGGAGGGGAATACCCTTTCCACCCGGGAGTGGTTTTTTACACACATCACACGGGATTGTTTAAGAAGAACAGAAGTGCCAGCCCAGTTTTTTTTATAAGAATCCATTTGCCTCTCCACACTGCTTTGTTGCTGGGACAAAAAACAAACCGGCTTTCCGCCCCCTGCACAGCGGGCTGTTCCACGCCCACACACACCCTTCAAATCAGAGGAAACAAAAAGAAACTGGCCCACTCTTTTGGTTATCACACCATTGAGTGAGGGGACAGGCTCTTTCAAAGCCGTAGTGGGGGAAGTTGCACCTTCTGTTTTTGTGCCACTTAAAGGCTTGGGAGGTTTTTGATCAGAGGGCAAATTTCCGCCAGCCACCGGGGTTTGCCCCGAAACATCCACAGCCCCCGAAGCCCCGGTGTCCTGAACCCCATCCTCCCCGGAAGGGGGGTCTTTTTTGACCCGGCAGGCACTCAAAATCAAACAAACAACAAATATGTATTTTAACATTACTCTTCCTGAAAAAAACCTGTTTTTTTATTTCATGGGGGAAGGGGCAATCCTTTCAGAGGAGAAAGGAGAGCTTTCCGCCTGAAGACATACAGGTTTTTTTGATGAGCCTTGACTGGAAGGATCTTCACAACGAATGGAGTATTTGCTCTCTCTGTATCCGGAATCAGAAAGCATATACCCATCATCATTCACACAATAAGTCCGGCCCGCTTTGGAGCAAACCGCCCACCCGCCGTAAGGACATTTCACTGTTAAAGAAGTTGCCTGCCGCTCTTTATCACAAAAGACCTGATAATAACTACTGGACACATCAATCTCCTTTAAACCACAGACAGGGGAAACACCACCACTGCACTTGGGTATGATACCAACATTAACAGAATTGTCCTGGGCATTCACACATGCCACAACAGAATTTTTGACAAAATAGCCAAAATCAGGATCGGTGTTTATTTTGTTGAGTGTTTTTACCTGCTCAGCAGCTTTTTTTATCGCAAAACACTTGGGAACAGCACCCTCCGCACAGGAAGGCTGGCCCGTAAGACATACCGCTTTAAAATCAACAGCAGCAAAAAGGGACTGAAAAACCGCCCCGCCATTCTGGCCATCCAATTCCACCTCTTGCTGGTCTGTGGCATTTACCGGGTTTTGCTCCTCTGCCCCCTCCCCGGGAGTGGCGGACACATTACCATCCGCCCCGCCTTCATTATCCCCTGCATTGGTTGAAGTTTTATCCCCCGTACAGGTACTGAAAGCTAAAAACATGATTGTTAAAATATATTTTGCCATTTTGGATTCCCCCCATAATAAAGAGATTGTTTTTCCCCAAAGAGGTTTTATCTTTGAAGTGTAAAGAAAGTAACCACACCATTTCACACTATTTTTTTAAAAAATCAAATAAATTTTCCTGTTTTTATAAAAGTAAGCTCTTTAAACCCGTACCAAAGTCCCGTAAAATGGTATGAGGGGGGTTAAAATACCCGTGAGTTTTTTTGACACCTGTCCAAAATAAAGACATTTTTTAAGATGTTTTGACTGGTAAAGGGCGTTTCAGTTTTTTCTCCAAAAATTTTGTGGCCTCCATCAGTTTTTTAATATCCACCCGGGTGGGGCAGTTCAGTTTTTTAAACAACCAGGTCATATCCTCTGTGGCCACATTGCCACAGGCCCCTGAGGCGTAAGGGCAACCCCCCAGGCCCCCCAGGCTGCTGTCAAAAACCCTCACCCCCTCTTTAAAGCCCTCTGCCACACAGACAAGGGCCAAACCTCTTCGGTCATGCAGATGCAGGGCGATTTTTTTTAAGGAAACTTTTTTTTTCCTTAAAGCTCTTAACAGGGCTTTTATTTCCAAAGGCCCTGCCTCCCCAATGGTGTCACTTAAAGAGACCTCACTCACCCCCGCTCTTAAAATCTGAACCACCAGCTCTGAGGCCCTGCCAGGCCTGACCCTCCCCTCATAAGGGCATGCCACAACCACACTCAAATAAGCCCGCACCTTTATCCCCTGCCCCCGGGCCTGAAGGCAAATCCGTTTTAAATCCACAAAACTCTCCCTGATATTTTTATTAATATTTTTTTTGGAAAAAGAATCTGTACAGGAAATAAATACAGCCACCTCTTTAAGGCCACAGGCCCGGGCCTTTTCAAAACCCTTAAAATTGGGGACAAAGGCTGAGTAGGAAATATCATGAGGCAGGGCTTTAAGGGTCTGAAGCTTTAGCACTTTTTTTGTAAAAGCCGCCACACAGGCCATTTGAGGCACCCACCGGGGGGATGCAAAAGAACCCAGCTCTATCCTTTTTAACCCGGCAAAAGAGAGTTTTTTTACCAGTGTCAGCCGGCTGTTTAAGGATAAAACCTGCTCCTCATTTTGAAGCCCATCCCTTAAACCCACCTCCACTATCTGTAAGGAAGTCATTTTTTTTTACCCCCTGGTTTTTGTCAAATCTTTTAAATCCGGGCAAAGCACCACAAGCACCTGTCCCTGCCTGACAAAATCCCCTTTCTTAACTGTAACAGATTCTATCTTTCCCCGGGCGGGGGAGTAAAGGGTATGCTCCATCTTCATGGAGGAAAGCACAAGCAGGGGCTGGCCCACTGCCGCTTTTTTTCCCTTTGAGAGTAAAACTTTCACCACCTGTGCCGGCACAGGGGATAAAACCTCCGTTTTTTTACTTAAAGCGGGACTCCCTTTCTCTAACCTGTTGTTCTCCTGTGTTTGAGAACAGACCGTTTGCTCAAGTTCTTTGAGTTTTTTTTCACTGACAACAAAAACTCTTCCCTGCCACTGAAACCACCACTGATCTTTTATTTTTTCAGCCTTCACATAAATCAGCCGGTTTTGAAAGTGAATTTTAAACTCTTTTAACACTTAAGCACCTCCAAAATTTGACTTTAACAGGAGTTTTTTTTGTCATATCTTCCAGGGGTTAAAGGCTTGTTTTACGGGTGGCACAAGATTCTTCTCCCGGGGGGAAGAGCAAAATGCCCGGCTGAGGGTGCTTGTCACTTCAGAGGGCAGGGAGGTGATGTCCCCTTCCCTCCAGTGGGGTAAAAATTCTTTTTCCACAAAATCCGCTGACACCTTCCCCTTTATCACTGCGGGATGATCCAAAAGATCCTGTAAAAAAGAAAGATTGGTTTTTAAGCCAAAAAGAACAGTTTGTTTTAAAGCCTGCCGCATTTTTTTTAAAGCCCGGGGGCGGTCCTGCTCCCACACCACTGCTTTACCCAGCATACAGTCATAAAAAGCGGGAACTTTGTCCCCCCCTGCCACTCCCATATCGTACCTTAAGCCAGGCCCGGAGGGACAAAGCACCTCCCCCAGTGTGCCGAAGACCGGCCAACCCCCCTGCCTCATATCCTCTGCATAAATCCGGCACTCCAGGCTCACCCCCCGGGGTCTCACCTCCCAGGGGGAGGGAAAAGCCTTTTCCTCCAAAGTAGTGGCAAGCCCGGCTTTTACCATATCCACCCCCAGGGTCATCTCTGTCACAGGATGCTCCACCTGAAGCCGGGGATTAAACTCCATAAAATAAAACTCCCCCCCCTGAACCAAAAACTCCATGGTTCCCGCCTGCCGGTAAGACACAGCCTCCATAAGGGCCAAAGCCGCCTGCTTCATTTGTTCCTTAAGGGAAGAGGAAAGACCAGAGGCGGGGGCCTCCTCCACAATTTTTTGATGCCTTCTTTGCAGGGAGCAGTCCCTGTCATACAAGTAATGCACCAGCCCCTGGTGATCGCCAAAGACCTGCACCTCAATATGCCGGGCCTTGGGGAGGTATTTTTCCACAAAGAGTTTTTTTGAGCCACAGGCTTTCCATGATTCCCTAAAGGCGGAATTCAAAACCTGTCTGTTCAAATCTTTTTTACTGTGAAGCACTCTTAAACCCCTGCCCCCCCCGCCATAAACGGACTTTACAATCACGGGCCAGCCGGTTTTTTTTACAAAAGACAAAATCTGAGAGGCAGCATCTCCTAATCCCAACTCCCGGGAGGGCAGTACAGGCAGCCTGCACTGAAGAGCCTTTTTACGGGAAAGCACCTTGCTGCCAAAAAGCTTCAGACATGCAGGGGAAGGCCCCACAAAAGCCAGGCCGGCTTTTTCACAAGCCTGTGCCAATTGGGCATTTTCTGACAAAAAACCATAACCGGGATGTAAAATATCCGCCCCCACCTTTAAAGCCCCCTGAATCACCGCCTCCACATTCAGGTAGCTTTTATCAGGTTCTGCAGGGCCTATGCACACCCGTTCCTCGCTTTGCCGAAAGCTTAAGCTGCCCTCATCCTCTTTGGAATGCAGCAAAACAGACTTTAAGCCCATCTCCTGACAGGCCCTGGCAACACGCAAAGCGATTTCCCCCCGGTTGGGGACAGCCACCTTAAAAAGTTTTTTCTTTCCCAATCTTTTATCCCTTTATGATTTTGGTTTTTGCCCCAACAAGCGATGGATGTTTTTTTGCACCTGGGGGTTTTTTCTCATTTCGCAGAGGAGATCAACACATAAAGAACGAGTTTGATTTAAAGGCAGCAGGTGAATTTTACGAAGCAGTTTTTTGGTTTTTAAAACCACTTGCCCGTCCATGTTTTGAAAAAACTTTAAAAGCTGGTTTAAAAATCTTCCGCAGGCTGGTTTTTTGTCCACAAAATGCACCAAAGAAAAAGCCCGGGCCTCGCTGGCTTTAAAGGGGCGGGCGGTGAGCATCCAGAACTGAGCCTGTGACAGCGGGAGTTTTTTAAGAACAAAAGGGCTGATGACAGAAGGGGCCAGACCCCAGCGAACCTCACTGAACAAAAACTTTGTGGAGAGCTGTGCCAGCACAATATCACTGGCAGCCACAAGGCCCACACCCCCCCCCACCACAAAACCCTGCACCACAGTTATCACCGGCAGGGGACACTCATAAACACTCTTCAGCAAATCAAACAAAGCCTGTATATGTTGTTTTTTAAAAGTTTTTTTACCCGCCAGCCAGTGAAGGTCCGCCCCGCTGCAAAACACCGGGCCTTTCCCCTGAAGCACCAAAGCTTTTAAAGCCGGTTCTTTCTTAACATGTAAAAAAATCCGCTGCATTTCAGAGATCATCCCTGGTACAAGAGCGTTGCGTTTTTCCGGACGGTTTAAAGTCACAAAAGCCACATTGTTTTTTTTTTGAAATTGAATCCACTGGCTCATGGTTTTTTTACATTCTGTAAATGCCTTTTAAGGGAGGGGAAAGAGGGGCGTACATGGCCGCATCCAGGCCCAGGTTGACAGCTTTTCTGGTATCCACAGGATCCAAAATCCCATCGTCCCACAAACGGGCGGTGGAGTAAAGGGCCCGGCTTTGGTTTTCATACTGATTCATCAGGGATTTTTGAGAGGGGGCCTGAAGTTTTTTCCCCTTTAAGGCCTGAAGCACTGTTTGGGCCTGAAGCCCCCCCATGACAGCGATACGGGCGGTGGGCCACATCCAAAGCTGCCGGGGATTAAAAGCTCTTCCGCACATGCCATAATTGCCGGCCCCATAAGAGGCCCCCACTATGACTGTAAATTTAGGCACCCGGGCCAGGCTTAAAGCCTGCACCATTTTGGCCCCATGTTTGGCGATACCGGTTTTTTCCGCCTGAAGGCCCACCATAAAACCATGCGTGTTTTGAAGAAAGATGAGGGCCTGCCCTCTTTGGTCGCACAGATCAATAAAGTGGGCAGCCTTTAAAGCCGCCTCTCCAAAAAGCACCCCCTGGTTGGCAAGCAGTCCCACCCTGTGTCCGCCCCACCGGGCCCAACCTGTCAGCAGAGTGGAACCAAAATTTTTCTTAAATTCAAAAAACTCTGAACCATCCACCAGGCGGGCAATAATCTCCCTCATATCAAAAGGGGTTTTAAGGTCTTTAGGAATCAGACCATAAATATCCTCCAAAGGGTAAAGGGGTTTTTTCTCATCTTCCGGGAGAGGGCCATATTTTTGAGCCGGTTTTAAATTTTTGACCATGGCCCGCAAGGTTTGAAGAGCCTGATCTTCTGTTTCCACTTCATAATCACTGACTCCGGAAAAATGTGTGTGAAGATAAGCCCCTCCCAGCTGTTCAGCACTGACTTCCTCCCCGGTGGCAGCCTTCACCAAAGGGGGACCTGCCAAAAAAATGGCCCCTTTTCCACGAACCATAAGATTCTCCTCTGAGAGGGCAGGTACATAAGCCCCCCCCGCTGTGGCATAACCAAACACCACAGAAAGCTGGGGAACCCCTGAAGCCTGAAGCCGTACCTGGTTATAAAAAATCCGGCCAAAGCCCTCCTGGTCTGCAAAAATTTGATCCTGATAGGGTAAAAAGGCCCCCCCACTGTCCACCAGATAAAGACATGGCAAGCCATTTTCCAAAGCTATTTTTTGAGCCCTGAGATGTTTTTTCACTGTGATGGGAAAATAACAACCCCCTTTCACCCGGTGATCATTGGCAATAATCATACATGGGCGGCCCTTCACCAAAGCCACACCTGTCACCAGCCCGCCTGCGGGGCTTTCCTCTTTGTAAAGCCCGTGGCCTGCCAGAGGGGAAAACTCCAAAAAGGTGCTGTCTTTGTCTTTCAAAAGCTCTATTCTTTTTCGCACAGGGTATTTTGCAGAAGTTTTTTTGCCCGGGTCCGGGATTTTGTTTTTAAGAAGCAGGGTTTGAAGTTCCCGGACTTTTCTCTTCATATAAGAGGAATTGCTTAAAAACCCTCTGGACCGGGTATCCACCTGAGTTTTTAAAACCATGGTGCAATTTTCCTTTTAAGCACTGTGTAGGGATTTTTGTGGGTAAAAACTACACCAGGGGTGAAAAAAATACAAGCTTTAAGCACCAAAGCCTTTAAAAAGCTTTTCAGAGGCTTGCCTCTGAGTTTAAAAACCCTTACTCTCAGGCCTGCAATGAAGTTTTTAATCCCCTTAAAAAACTACCGCTTTCGGATTTTGGCCTGTGTTTTGCTGGTTTTGTTTTTGGTGAGTACATGGTTTATGTTTCTCACCCCCCCTTCAAAACAAAACACTCAGGCACTGTATTTAAACCTTCAAACCCAGCTGAAGAGCATTATACAAAACCGGCTTTACAAAAAAAACCCGGCCCTTGTCAAAGAGTTAAACTTTCAAAGTATGATAACAAAACCCACAGAACAGGAGCATCAGCTGCAAACCCTGTTCAGTTATTCTTTTACAGACGAAGGCAAAACCAACACTCTCATCAGGGGCTTTGCCCTGATGCAAAAAGACAGGGACCACTTTTCAGGAAAACGCTGGCTTATCACCCAAATTGCCATCAACAACACCCGTATCGATTTTAAGGAGCCTGTGGCCTTAAGCTCTGAGGCCCCCTCCGCCCCTAACATACAAAAGCCCGCTTCCCCGGCCCCGGAGCAAGCCCCCTCACCCGCTACAGAATGAAGCCCGCACTTATTCGCTTTAAAGGCAAAGCCACCCTGTGGCCGGCTTCTGTGTGGATTCACACAGACGGGGCCTCCAGAGGCAACCCCGGTCCCGCCTCCACCGGGCTGACAGTTCATGATCACAAAAACATTGTTCTTTATGAGGAGGCCACCTTACTTGAGGGAACACAAACCAATAATTTTTCAGAATACTTTGCTGTCTTCAGAGCCTTAAAATTAAGTGTCAAAAACAAAATAAACTCTTTGGTTCTCAAAAGTGACAGTGAGCTGGTGGTCAGGCAGCTTAAGGGCCTTTACAAGGTAAAATCCCGGGGACTTTTGCCTCTTTATGAACAATGCAAACAGCTGAGGACCCTTATCCCCTCTGTGCTTTTTGAACACACCCCCAGAGAGCAAAACACAAGAGCCGATGAGCTGGCCAATTTGATTTTGGATGGCAAAAATCTTTAAAGTCTGACGGATAAAAAAATAGACTTTTTATAAAACAGCATTTATCCTTAAAAGTCAGAAAAGGGTTTGCGGGTGGATCGCTTAAAGCCCGGGGCTTTAAGAGGAAAGTCCGGACTCCTTATGGCAGCGTAAAGGGTGAAAACCCTTCCACCCTGGGTTTTTCCCAAGGTGAGGACCAGTGGAACAGAAAGTATGTCCAGGGCTTTTTTTAAGCTGCTGGAGTGAAATCAGCTAAACTTCTGCGCGGAGCAAGGCCAAATAAAAAAGCACGGGAGTATAGCCAGTACGAAGCTTTTGGGTTGGCCGCAAAGATGAATGATCCCCTCCCTCTGCGAATACAAAACACCGGTTTAAGCAGGGGTCACAACAGAATCCGGCTTACAGCAGGCCTTTTTCACCGGTGTTTTGTTTCAGGTAAAAAAACCTCTTAAAGCCCCTCAACAAGCTTTTAAACCCCATTTTGAGGCAAAATCCCCAAGTTTTTGCTTGACAAAAGCCTTAAATCACCTTATTATTACATTATGATGAAAGCAAAAAAACACACAAGCCCTTTACCTCCTCTGGCTGAGGAAAGAGCTTTTGTTTACCAACAAGCTTTGGAACTCAGCCCTCTTTTGTCTCAGGGCAACAGTAAAGAACCTATTGCCGTAATACTTAAAAAACACATGGGTAGCAAAGCCCGGTTTAAATACTCTGTCACTTTTGTTTTGATTCCCAACAGCTTAAACCTTCAGGTGCATTGCGAGGGCAACAATCTTTTTGATGTCTGCATCAATGCCAAAAACAAAGCCAAAAAAACCATATCTCATCTTATCAACCATGCCTCTCATCCTGTAAGAAGTTTAAAACTCAAACATTTTAAAAAATTTCCCTATATGCACTAAAGCCCCTCTTTAATTCTCTTTAAATGAAAAAACAAAAGTTTTTTATATTCCATTTTGCCCTCTTTGTTTTTGTTCTTTCCTTACCCGCCCTGGCCTTAACTCTCACGGAGAAAATCTACATACAAAAATTTTTATCCAGCACACCCAAAGAGCAGCTGGAATCCATTCAGGTGTTAAAGCCTGCTTTTCCCCCGGTGGAAGACAACAAAGTTCTTGTTTTGGAAAATCTTCTTCTTCAAAATTTAACATTCAATGTACAAATTGCCATTCTTAACCTGATTAGTAAAAAAAACATAACATATCCCGGGGTGCAAAACAGTATGATACATCTGCTCGACTCCTCACGCACTCTTTTGAAAATAAAAAATTATATCCTGTATATTTTAAACATGCAGGGTTTAAGCCCAGGGGTCTGGCAAAGTTTAGCTGTTGTGGTTTTAAACGGGGCCAACCCCATCTCCATTCGCAAAAACGCTTTAAGCCTTTTGGGGCAAAACCCTCCACCCTCTTCACAGTTTTCACACATTTTAATGAGAGTTATTTCAGAACCCGTCCACAAGCTCAGTGGCCCTTACACCAACTCCCCGTTTTTTCTTAAAGCGGAGGCCTCAAAACTTTTACATCACATTAAAGACCCATCCCTTTTTGCCTCTTTTATAAAGGCCGCTTTTAACACCCCCAACAACCTGGTTAAAGACACAACCTTAAACTCTTTGTATCATTTGCCAGTGTCCTTACAGGGCTATTATGAGGATCCTAAAATTCAAACCATTATTGCCTCAACCATTTTAAAAGAGACCAACACAAAAATTTACTCACAGCTTTTGTCTGTACTGGTGAAAGCCAAAAAACTGCATCCTTTTGCGGAAAAAACACTGGCAAAAATTTTAACAGACAAAGACTCTCCCGCTTATGCAAAAAAAGAGGGTCTGAAGGGTTTTGCTCATCTGCCGCTGCCTCTACAGGTGGCTGCTGTAACATACATCCTGCTCCAGGAAAGCAACAAAAGCCTGCATGCCAAACTCTTTAAAGTTTTAAATCAAATCCCTCCTGCCCCGGGCAGTGTTTACGGCAGCCCGGCCCTTCAGAAGGTTATGAATGATATAGTATTTCACAGCATACACGCCGCCTCCCTTAAAGTGAAGGGTTTGTTGTTTTTACTGAAAGCGGTGCAGCTGAACAAGGATTTTATAACTCCGGAATTTGAAGCCCGGGTGGCAAAGCTTACAGACATCTCCTCTTACACAAACCCCTATCTGACAGAGACAGCCACTTTGTTTGTCCCCCATTTTAAGGATTTTTTACTTCAAAAAAAAGTGGTCCTAAGCACTCTGAAGCACAAAAACTCTTATGTGATGCAGGCCATTTTAAAAGTTCTTTACCATAGAAGGGCCAGTATCAACCCCCGCATGTATGAGGACACAGACATTCAAAAACAACTGGTGACTATGGTGTTTTTTCCTCAATCCCATTTTGAGCAGGACCGGGTTTTTGAAGTGTTAAGGCTGGCCTCTTCATCAGTGGATCCGGAAGTCAAAGCGGTTTTAACCAAAGCAGCCCAAAGTCCTAAAAACCCTCACAGGCAACAGCTGGCCCGGGTGGTTTTAAACCACTTAAGGGTTTTTGCCCCACAGGCGGGTGGAGCCTGTGAAAGTTTGTTCCACTGATAATTTATCAGTAAAGGTCTCTCACTTCCGGTAAAGGTCCGGATTCTGGTGTCTCCTGGCTGTAAAACTCTTTGCCTTTAGGCACACGGCGGGGGGATTTTTTTTCATCTTCCTCATCATCTTTGTCTCTGGAGTCTTCTTTGTCCTCATCATCGGTTTTTGTGTCTTCCTCTTCTTCATCATCCGGGGGGGGGTCTTCTGATGGAGAAGAGGGTTCTTCCCTTCCGGCAACACTGTTTTGGGAGAACTCGATATAAGGATAAGGGGCCTGACAAGTCACAAACACCCAAACAAAGAACACAAAAGCCCCATGCACGGGCAGGAAAGCCACAGGCTTTGCTTTCAATCGGAAAAAAAAACAGTTTTTAAACTTAAACATATCCTGGGTTTTTATCGGTTCTTTGACAAAAACACTTAAACAATTTAAAAACTCTTAAAAAAACGGAGTGTGGCGCAGCCTGGTAGCGTGTCTCGTTCGGGACGAGAAGGTCGGTGGTTCAAATCCACTCACTCCGACCATAAACTTTATCACAGATAAAAAACTGGTTATTTAATAATAATGTCGTCTGAAGAACTTTTACATTTTGTGTCCCAAAATCCTTTTTTTCTGGCTCCCATGGCAGGGGTGACAGACTGTCCCTTTCGCTCTTTTATGCGGGAGATGGGGGCAGGCGTTTTAACCACCGAGCTGGTTTCAGTAAAAGCCCTTCACAATCCCCATAACAAAAGCCAGCAGCTTATGGCCTTTACAGAAAATCAAAAACCTGTGGGAATACAGATTTTTGGTGAAGACCTTCAGGCTTTAAGCACAGGGGCCAGGATTGCTGAAAACACGGGGGCCAGTTTTATTGACTTAAATTTTGGCTGTCCTGTCACCAAAATTACCAAAAAAGGGGCAGGGGCTGCCATGTTAAAAGATCTTTCTTTGTTGTCCCGGGTGATAAGAACCGTTAAAAAATCTGTCAGTGTTCCTGTGTCCATAAAAGTCAGAACCGGCTGGGATCAAAACTCCCGCAACACACCGGAGGTGGTAAAAATTGCAGCGGGGGAGGGGGTCTTATGGGTCAGCATCCATGGCAGAACACGCTCCCAGGCTTACAAGGGCCAGGCCGACTGGAATTACATTAAAGAGGTAAAGGCACAAAGCCCGGTCCCTGTGATTGGCAACGGGGATTTGGTAAATGTCGGTCAAATTTTAAAGCTTCAAAAACAAAGCCTGTGTGATGGTATGATGATAGGCCGGGGCTGTTTAAAAAACCCATGGATTTTTCAAATGCTGAAGCAAAAATCCTCTTTTGGGAGTCAAAAAAAATCTTACATCTCTGTGTTAAATCGTTTGAGATTTCACTTGGAGTGTTTTTATCAGGAGGAAAGAATGTTTCTTCTTCAGTATAAAAAATTTTGTGCCTGGTTTTCCAGCGGGCATAAGGATTCTGCAGATTTCAGGAGAAAAATCTTTCAAACCACAGAAAAAACCGCGGTTTTGGATCTGATACAGGCTTATTTTCATCAGGTGGAGCTGGCCCAAAAACAAAACACAGACTACGAAGCCTCCCTTATGCAGGGCCATGGATAGCTTTGTGTTATGGCCACTCAAAATCCCTTAAAGCGTAAAAAACGACTGGTGGTTTTGGCCTCTGGCACAGGAACCTTGTTTGAGGCTTTGGTCAGGGCCTTTAACAGGCCCGCCCCACCCGCTATTGCAAAAGGAGAGGGAGATCATTCTCCTGCCGAAGTGGTGGCCCTTGTGAGTGACAAAAAACAGGCCCCTGTGATAGACAAAGCCTTAAAATACAGTATTCCGGTACAGAAAGTTTGCCTTCAAAACCACAAGAGTTTTTCTGACTGGGACCAGGCTTTGTGTGTTTGTTTAAAAAGTTTTCGGGCCGATTATGTGATACTGGCAGGCTTTTTAAAAAAAATAGGTCCTGAAGTGCTTTGTGCTTTTCCCAACAGGGTGATTAACACGCATCCTGCTTTGCTTCCCCTTCATGGCGGACGGGGAATGTACGGGCTTCGGGTTCATCAGGCGGTACTCAAAGCCGGGGATAAACACACTGGTGTCTCTGTGCATCTGGTGACAAAAGATTACGACACAGGACCTTTACTGGCACAAACAAAAATTCCGGTTTTAAAAACCGACAGCCCTCAGTCCCTGGAGGCCCGGGTTAAAAAAACAGAACAGGTTTTTTATGTGGAAGTGATAAAAAAACACTTTCTTTTTTAATTAAACCATTGGAGGAAAAAAACTGAAAAGCCAACCACCTGTTATTTTTTGGAACCATTTTTGAGTTTTTTAAGTTTTTGCTCTGACAAACCTGTTACCTTGGAAATAAGAGATAAATCCACCTTGGCCTTCAACATCTTTAAAATCAACTCCTGCTGACCTTTTTGAAGCCCCTCTTGGCGACCCTTTTGAAGCCCTTCCAGGCGACCTTTTTGAAGCCCCAGTTTTAAACCCTTGGCTCTTTCCTCATCCAAGGATATCTGTAATGGTGGCATAACTCTCTCCTCCTCCTTATCAATAGCCCTTACTTCTATCTCACTCAATATTCTCCAACTAAATCCCGGGCTGTAATGACGCACATAATCCACAGCCTTCTTTATCAACCTCACACGATCCTTAAAGCTTAACCCACAGCCGATTAAAAACAGGGACCTCATAACCCCCTCATTCAAATTCCATAGTATGACTCATAATATACAGGGCCGGGTAGCTTGTCAAGCTCTTTAACTTTTTTCCGTTTTTGCCCAAATCCTGAAGATTTAACTGTCGTAGTCCACTTCCACCAGGTGGGAAAGGGGTTTGGCCTGGCAGGTTAAAATCTCACAGTTTTTAATGTTTTCTTCCTCCAAAATGCCTTTTTCCTCCTGTACAATCCAGCCCTTTTTTAAAACCGCCAAACAGGACATGCAATTCCCCGAAAGACATGAAAAAGGGGGTGAGTGACCGGCAGACAAAAGCTGCTCCAGCACCGGAACATCAGGGACAGAGGGGATTTCCAGTTTTTCCCCCTCAATAACAGCTCTTAGGGTATGAGGGGGGGACTTTTTGCCTTTTTCCTCTGTGCCAGAGACAATTAAAGAAGCCTGATCCTCCAAAGACGGTGAAGTGCCTTTTTCCCCCTCTGCCTTGGGCTTTAAAACAGGTGAAGCAGAACTTAAAGCCGGGTTTTGAAAAAAGCTTTCTGTTTTGATTTGTGTTTTAAGCACCTGGTTTTGAATTAAAAAACTTTCCACATTTTGCATAAAGCCAGTTGGTCCGCACAAATAGTAAAGCCTGCCCGGGGGACTTAAAGGGTTTTGTTTTGCATACTCTTTAAGGAAAGAAGTACTGAGCCTGCCCCTTATATGGAGAAGGTTGGCTTTTTCCCCTTCTTCAGAGGAGGGAAGTGCAGTAGTGGGGTTCTTTAAAGCTTCTGTCTGAGACAAAAGAGGGAGGGTGGTTTCCGGCCGGCTTAAAAAAGAAAACACCCGAAGCCTTGGAGCATGGCGGGTAAGCCAGTGGATAATCTCTTTTTTGTAAATAAAACTGCTTTGGTTTCTGTTGGAGTAAAATAAAGTCACCTGATTTTTTGGGTCACTCACCAATACGGTTTTGAGTATGGAAAACAAGGGGGTAATGCCACTTCCGGCAGCAAACAAACAGTAATGGTGGGGTTTTAAATCTTTGGGGGGTTTAAAAAACTTACCCATGGGCTTGCGGGATAAAATCACATCCCCCTCTTTAAGATGATCCAAAATATGGTTGGACACCACACCATCAGGCACTTTTTTTACAGTGGTGGTAAGTTCCTCTTCCAAAAGAGGGCAGGAGGAAAGAGAATAACTTCTTAAAAATTTTTTCCCCTGGATTAAAAATTCAAAACTTAAAAATTGAGCCGGCAGGTAGGACCTAAAAACCTCCCTACTCTCAGCAGGAGGTTTTAAAACCATCGACACACTGTCTTTGGCCTCTTTTTTTTTTTGAACAAGAGTTAAAGGGTAAAGTAAAGCCATGGGGGTATTATAAAAAAAAATAAAAGGTTTAACATTGAAACTTTGGTTCAAAACACTTTTAAGGATGTTATTTTTGCTTGTCAAGCCCTTACAGGCTTTTATGTTTTTTGTTTTCCCCACCACCGGACAGGGGAGCTTAAAGCCACTGTTTTGCGAGGTAAAAAGCTGACTTTAAGCCGGCCTCCCGGCATTTTAACAGTTATGGGGTTTTGCCAGCGGATTTGTTTTTTTGCGAAGGTGGCTGTGGCTATAGCCCCTGTGCCACAGGCCGGGGTAAAGTCCTCCACCCCTCTTTCAAAAGTGCGGGCCAAAATTTCCCCGGGCTTTTTCGAAAGTGAGTAAAAAGAAACATTCATACCTTTACGGTGGTGGGTTTTTTTGTTTCTTAAAAGCCGGGCGGTGTGTTTGAGCTCTTCCCATTTTTTCCGGGTTTTTGGCCACTTAAGCAGTTTTATTACCGCATGGGGAACAGCAGTGTTAATGTACCTGTATTGGTAAGAACCAGCTTTGGTTTTAAAAACCCGTGGGGCTTTAAGTTTTCTGTTTAAAGGCAAAAGGACTTGCACTTTGTTGTTTGTTAACTTCTCTACCACAAAGACCCTAAAGCTTGTTTTAAACACCAAAAAATGATGTTTGCCGGGTTTAAACCACCGGGGTAATTGGAGTTTGGCACGGGAAGAGTTTTCCAAAATTTTTTCCAAGAGGTTTTTTTTAAACACATAAGAGGCCACACAACAGGCTGCATTTCCACACATATCCGCCAGGGAGGCATCTTTATTAAAAAACACCCATTCAAAATCATACTTTCTTGAAGGGAGCAGCAAAACCACCCCTTCGGTTGTGTGTTTGTTACAAAGCCCGGGAGTTTGTTTTTCTACATACTTTATGAGCTGGTTTTTTTGTGTGTTACTTAATTTTTTGTTCAAGGGGTGGTGAGCCACAACAAAACTGTTACCAGCCCCGCTGATTTTGGTCCATTCAGGCTTCTTCTTAAACATTATGTTATTGGTCTTTCTTTTTTTTTGGGCTTGCCGGTTTAAAGACACTTAATTAAAAGCCCGGGGTTTAAAATCCTCTTCGTTAACAATATAAGCACTGTCTCCCGTGGCACGGATAACAAACAAACCCGCATCCACAGCATAAGACACAACCTCCCCCTGCCTCTTCAAAAAAGCCATAGCCCCGTATATCCGCTTACCACTGTACTCCGGAAAATAACCCTTAAAATACTCCAACACCTTTAAAAACCTCCTCACATCACCGCGATCCAAAGTCGTCTTCACCTCCACGGCCACCACATCTGTCCCATTCTTCGCTATCAAATCCACCTCACACTTCCTCACACACTCCTTGCCGCTCTCATCCCGGTAATGTAAAGTCCCTATATTGTTTTGTGCTGTCCCCTCAACATCCAGACCACGGGCCTGTAGTAACTTTAAAAGATTGCCCTCCACAAGGCTTTCTATCAAAGCACCCCACTGGCCCGTAAAAAGACTCTTCGCATCCCTTAAAGACTTTTTAAGCTCTTTTATCTGACGATCCGTTTCTCTCATCCGATGATCGGTCTCTTTCATCCGGCGATCGGTGTCCTGCATCCGGCGGTCCGTGTCCTGCATCCGAAGGTTGGTCTCTTTAAAAAGCTTCCAAACTTCTGCAATCTCTTCCTTAAATGAACTGCCTGCTGTAGCCTGCGGCATTTTACTTCCTCCTTACTCTATTTAAAAGAGAGTTATTTTTCAGTCTCTTCTTTTTGAGAGACAAGCTTACCCCTATTCCCAAGTTAAACCTTCCTTTAAGGACATAACACCACTTCGCTCTTAAGTCAAGTAAATCACTTGTGTTTCACTGGATTTCCGCCTCAAGCGGGGGGTATGACAGGGCTTCAGTTAAGAAAGCAGAAGGGGGGAGGGTGAAGAGGCTTAAAGATTGTCTTCGTCAAAGGCCTCTTTGGTGCATTCATCAAAATCATCGCCCAGTTTGTTTTCCAAATCCAAATCACTGATCATCTCCCAGCCGTCCCAGTCTTCGATGTTGGATTTTCCATCGTTTTTGTCCAAAACTGCATCACTGCTTTTTGTGTGTTGATCATGCATGGCCAAAATACACATCAGGGATTTGCGACAGGCGGTTGTCTCCTCTGTACCACCCTTGTCCAGGTTTTCGCAAATGTCGTCCAGAAGGGAAAAAGCCAAATCAAAAAGAGGGGGGTTGTCTTCATCTGCTGCTGCGGTAAAAATATCCTTGTCAGGGTAAGCCCAAACCGCAGACAAATGCCGGTAAAGTTTGCTGTCTTCAGCACTGTCAAAATCAATTTCAAAAAGCTTACCATTATTCCCATCACGAGTAGCGATGGTGACTGGACAAGAAGAAGGTGTGGTGGTACAACTGTCAGTGGTTTGCGGACCACAAGTATCACTTGAAGAAGTACAAACATCTGTAACAGTGGGACTTTTACACCAGGATCCAATAGTACACCCATCAACTACTGCTTCCCCATAGTAGTAAATATAAAAACTATCGCTGTCTTTAGATTTAATTGTGATATGTCCTTCAATAGCCCCCCGGTTGGGGTTTGTATTATTTCCTGTAATACTTAAGAAAAAACTGGCTCTTCTATTCGAAAGATCTGAAGCAACCCCAGGATAAAACCTCTCATCATTCCTGTATAAACAAACCTTATCTGCCGGGCAACCCCCATCTTCGATAGCTTTATTCACCAAAGCCTTAAGAATTTGATCCCCCTCATCCAGGGTGTTTAAAACTTCACTCACATTTTCGTTTTCAATTAACCATTCTATGGCCGCTGTGGCATCTTCCATACTATAGCTACCACTTGTTGCTTCTATCTCATTCAGCCAGCCATCGATTCCAATCTCCAGGTAGCTTTTAAAGTCGTCCAAAGCGTCGTCATCATCAGAGATTTTTTCAAGCTCTCTTTTGCTTAAGCCCGCACTGTTGAGCCGGTTAAACACCCACTGAAGGCTCGCCACAGTGTCTTCGTTTTCATCGTTGCACTTGCTCCAGCTTTCCTCGTAAATTTCCCGGCAGGTGTCCTCACAGGTGTTGGTGTCACACTCCGCCACACTCTCCTCGCCCTCATCCTCTGTGTCACTGCTGCCCGAACGGGAAGCTCTGCTGGAAAGGCCACCTTGTGGCTGATAAACCCCCACCCCCGGGCCACTGCAGGAAAGAAAGCCTGTCACCAACAGGCTCACAGCAAGAGACAAACACAGCACATAAACCTTTAAAGAAAACAACTTCACACACTCCCTTAAGACAAGCAGCCTGATAAAAAGCACTTTTGTTTAAACATTATGAACCGAAAAGCAAAAGCAGGACACATAAAAAAAACTTTTAAGACTTTTGTCTTAATGCAAAAGCCTCTGCCTGTTTTTGACCCATAGCAGCAAAAACCACTCCTCCCACACAGTCTTTAATTTAATACCATGCATAAAAATAAGAATTTATTCCTTGACGACAAAAGAATTTATTCCCCATTCTTAAAACCCATCCCGGAGGATAAAATTTATGCAAGTGGAAAGAGACCTGGTAAGGTTGTATAGAAGTGCACACAACTCCATGAGGAGTACAGATGGACTGCAACCTCAGGAAGCTCTTGATGAGTTAATGAAGTATTTATTTGTCAAACAATTATATGAAGAACAACATGGATACAGAAAACAATTACTTCCTCAAAAAATAAAACCTTATTTTAAAAAATTCTTAAAAAATTCAAAAGTTTTTTCAGGAGTTTTATGGAGAGACTATAAAATTCATTTAAGTGATATTTGTTTGGAACAAATACATAAATTATTTTGTAATGTTAAATTCAATCAAATTGATTTTGATATAAGAAGCAGTACTCTGGCAGAATTTATTACTCCAGATATACGAAAGGGGTTGGGAATATTTTTAACGCCCAGCCCTGTTGTGCAAATGATAATCAATTATATTAACCCGGATATGAAGTCCAAAATTCTGGATCCTGCCTGTGGATCAGGCACTTTTTTAATAGAGGTTTTAAAATTCTTTAAAACAAAGAACAAAAAATCCAATAAACCTCTTCATATTTTTGGATTTGATAAAAACCCCAAAATGCTTTTACTTGCAAAATTAAATCTCTCTCATATAAAAAATACAGTATTTGAAGATAACCTTATAGACACAATAAAATCTCCACAAGAAGAATCTTATAATTTGATAGTTACCAATCCACCCTTTGGTGTAAGTGTGGATTCCAGAAACTACAATTTTAACTCTTACAAAACCTGTCAGGATGAATATGGTTATAATTTAAAAACCCAAACCAGTGAAATTGTTTTTATGGAAAAATGCTTAAAGCTTTTAAAACCAAATGGAAGGTTGGCAGTAGTGGTTCCCAGAAGTATTGTAACAAACAATAATTTACAAAAAGCGAGATCTGTTTTATCAACCTACGGTTATATTGAAGCAATTATAAATCTTCCACCAGAGACATTTATATTATCAGGAACACAAACAGCGACTTCCATTTTATTTATAAAAAAATATAAGAATGAAAAAGAACCTTTGGAGTATCTGAATATTGTTATAGGAAATATTTTTAATACCGGATACGATTCCACTGGCAGAAAAAAAACCGGTGAACAACTGTCCCTTTTACCTGCACTCATGAAAGAGTGTCTGAAGAGCAAAGAATCAAAAAGAAATATTTATTTAAAAAAAAACATCAGAAAAAACGAAACTTTTAAAGAAGTTTCAAATTTCTGCACCATATATAATAGTGGTTTTAAACCCAAAGGGTTGCCATTAACATCTTTATGCCATAATATCTGTATTGGAAAAACACCCCCCAGAGACACTTATTCTGATTCAGGGGCTTTTATACTTAAGGTTGGAAACCTAACAGGTTCCGGCATTAATTGGGAGGCCAGAGACAGAAACCATGTTTCACAATTAGAAATAAAAAAAAGAAAAAACTCCAACAGAACCCTGTTACTAAAGAGGTACGACATTCTTTTAACAGCCTCTGCTCATAACATCTCATACATTGCAAAAAAAAGTGACATGTTTTTAGCAGCCCCTGTTTTTATAAACAACCCTGTTACTTTTGTTGGAGAAATCATTTTATTAAGACCCAATATAGAAAAAATTAACCCCTTTTTGTTATTGGCTTATTTAAAACATCCAGAAACCATAAAAAGGATACAGGCAATGGTTCGTGGACAAACGGCACATCTTTACCCCCATGATTTGGGAAAACTGATGATTCCAGATAAAATTATAAAAAATAAACATATATATCAGGAGATTATCGACTTAACCGAAGAAGCTTTAAATATAAGTGGTACACTTAATGTGGTTTCGTTTAAAAGAAGTCAATTATTAAATAACTTACCTCTATAGACAAAATCTTAATTTCCCGGGAACTTTTGTAATATGTTTTTTTATATCTTTATAATACAAGCTCTTTGCCAATTTGATAATTTTTTGCCTGTTAAATCCACCATTGTTTTCTATAAAATTATCGATTTGAAGCATAAGATCCTTTTTATTTAATTTAATCAATAATTTTTTATTTTTAAAATTAATACTTTCTGCGAACTCAATCACTTTTTCCTTCGTTAAATTATTTGCAGAATAATAATTACGAAATGATTTTGGCAAATCCAAAACATGATTTTTTTTATAAAAAATTTCTGTTTTTATACTGTTATTCAATATATAAGAACGATATATCAAGGTTGGTAACATTAAATAAAATTTTAATTGAAAAGGCCACAGATTAAGAGGGGCTTTTGACCTGGATTTTGAACGAATGTTTAAATAATAATCCATCAGGCAATAGGAAAATCCAACAGTACGTGAAGTCACTCTCCAAACAGATGCTCTGATTTTATTGGGATTTTGAATACTCGGGAAATCAAATAATACCAGATAATAAAATTTTGGTTCCAATATCTTTGCAAACTCCTCTTCATTTCTTATAGAAAACAACCATTTTGAATCTTGTTTTCTTTTTATATTTGCAGAGTTACAATATGTGCATTTTAGTTCAATACTTGCCACAACTGATTGACAATCCAAGCATTTACCTAATTGATCCACTCTGTAACAGGTTTTAATTTCAGCATAATTGTTTTTATCTAAAATTAAATCTTTACCTCTGGCTCCGGATTTTCCGCCACAGTACCCAGTGACAACACTTACCAAATGCTGCCCTATATAACCCATACGGGCTTGTGCTGTTTGTTTGGTTTGGCTGGCCCAATAATTGACTTTTTTTCTAAGATCGACATATAAATCACGAATAAGCTGCTCAGATGAGCTTAAATCACCAAGCCTGTTTAATTTTTTTCTCATAATTTACCGTAAAGTCAAAGTGCAAATCTTTCAAAATACATTCACTTTTTAATCAGCTGCTGCTTTTGAGTTTTAACACTTTCTTTTTTGTGATTCCTGTCACTCTGACAATAAAATCAATATCTGCTTTTTCCTTAAGCATTTGTAAAGCCACTTTTAACTGGCCTTTGTGTACTCCTTCTGTAAGGCCCTCTTTACGACCTTTATGCACTCCCTCTGTAAGGCCCTGCTTAAGGCCCTGACTGCGGGCATGCTCCAGGCGACCCTGCCATATCCATTCCGACTTCTGTCTTTGCTCCTCCCACAACCTCTCCCTCTCCGATTGTGTAAGCTTCATAAAATGTCCCATAGCCTCTTTCATATCTTTTCCCCCTCCTTCTCCTAAAGCACGCACTTCCCCCTCACTCATCACCCCAGACCTCTTTAACACATAACACCACCTCTCCATTAAGTCAAGCAAATCACTCTGCCTGTCCTTTCTGAACTTACTTAACTCCACTGTCACTATCCTTAAAGACTTATCAAAAGGAAAATGGGGCTTTTTGTCCCTCCTCATGGAAAACGAAGAATAATACTCCTCACTCTCCTTAAACAGATCAAACTTCGTGAAAATCAGGGAATAGGCGGTATGGAGGCTTTCATAAGCCTGTGCTTTTTTAAGCCCTTCTGAGTAAAGACGTGACAGATAGAACAGGGTTCTTTTTAAGAAGTGGGGTTCGGGGAAGTTTTGCATTTCCACATTTACGGATTCTCCGGTGTTGAGGAGGAGTTTTAAGTCCATGAAGGAGTATTTGTGGTGTTCTCTTTCGGGGAGGAGGCCGGGATCCAGGATTTGTATTTTTTTGATTTTTTGTCCCTTTGGGAGGGGTAAGAAGGTTTGCAGGAGGGAGATGAGGCTTGAGGGGTGTTTTTTAAAGAAGTATTGAAAAGTGATGTCTTTGGTGAGGTCTATGGGCCTGAAAGGTTGTTGGTTTGTCTTTTGATGGGGCTTGGTTATTGTGGGTTGTGTTTTTTTCATGGGGGTTTCCTCCTGCATGGGGGGTTGGTTTGTTTCTACCTTTCCCCCATGCAAAATCCGATCCGTTTTTTGGAAAAAAGGGAAAAAAGTATGGATTTTAAAGAAAAAATCCAAAAAAAATGATTTTCAGAGGTATTTGTGGTTTTTTGTACCCGCAAAGAGCTTTAAAATAATCAAAACTGCCCAAAAACCCGTTTTTTACTCAAAAATTCTTCAATTTTTAACGAATTTTATACTTTACAAAGTAAAAAAATCGGTATATTTTATTTTTAGATATACAAAAATTGGTAAAAATACTTTAGGAGCCTGGCATGGAATCGTATAAAAAGCGGGTTATTGCTTTTCCTGAAAAACAACAAAGCAGCTTTTTGTTTGGTGTGCGGGGCAGTGGTAAAACCATGCTTTTAAAGCAGCGGTTTCCTGATGCTTTGTATATCGATCTTTTGGACAGGGCTGTTTATCAGGCTCATCTGGCAAATCCCTCTTTGTTTTATCGTGAGGTGAATGCCTTTAAAAAAGACGGAATGGTGATTGTGGATGAGATTCAAAAAATACCAGATCTCTTAAATGAAGTACACCGCCTGATTGAAGAATCCTCAATGATTGAATCTTCAAAACGACAGTTTGTTTTAACAGGTTCCAGCACAAGAAAACTCAACAAAGCTGGCGAGAATTTACTGGCGGGGCGGGCTTTTAAAAGGATCCTTCACCCCTTTGTGCCTGAAGAGCTGACCAAAGATTTTAACCTCAATAACCTCAATACTGCCTTAAGGTATGGCCTGCTTCCTGTGGTGTGGGCTTCTGCTGACAGGGGGGATGCTTTAAAAAGTTATGTTCAGATGTACTTGAAAGAGGAGATTGAAGCGGAAGCTTTTGTAAGAAACCTTGCTCCTTTTGCCCGGTTTTTGGAAGTGGCAGGGCTTTACCATGGACAGGTGGTGAATATGAATGCCATTGCCAGAGAGTGTGGCATTTCAAGACAGGCTGTACAGAGTTTTTTTTCTGTTTTGGAAGATACCATGTTGGGTTTTTTTCTGCCAGCTTATGTCCCCCGGCTTAAGCTGAAAGAACAAAAACACAGCAAGTTTTACCTGACAGACCCGGGGCTTGCCCGGGCTTTAAAAAACAATTTTGGCCCTGTAACCCAGGAGGAAAAAGGCTTTTTGTTTGAGGGTTTGGTGGCTCAAATTTTGAGAGCTTACAAGGATTATACAGAACACAGTGGTAATCCGTTGTGTGAGTCCATATCTTACTGGTCACCATCGGATGCCAAAAAAACAGAAGTGGATTTTATTTTAAAAACAAATAAAGGTTTGGTGGCTATGGAGGTCAAGTCCAAAAGTCATATATCATCAACCAAAGACTATAAGGGTCTTGTGGCCATAGACAAGCTCCCGGAAGTTAAAAAACGCATTGTGATTTATACGGGGGAAACATTAGGAAAAACAGAAGAGGGGATAGAAATATGGCCCTTTGATTTTTTTTGCAAAGTTTTAAAAGGGGGGGATATTTTTGAGGATTCTTCTGGATTATATGTACCCTCGTCACAAATGAGAAAACAAAACACAAATCAACCACCTGTGTTTGATGTAAGTAATGAAGATATAGGTAGCCACCCTCTTTCTCCTTCCAGATTGCAGATCCCACCCCCGGAAAGTGGAGAGGATTTTGAAAACATGTGTCTGGATTTATACAAGGCTGAGTTTGGAAATCAAACTCAGATCCACGGCAGAAAAGGCCAAAGCCAGTGGGGAGTGGATATTTTTGTGCCAGACAAACACATAGGCATACAGTGTAAAAAACGGGACATAAATGGACAAATAACAAAGAAGGAACTGGAAGAAGAGGTAAAAAAAGCCAAAGGCTTTCAGCCACCACTTAAACGATTTATTTTAGCCACCACCTGTAAAAGGGACGCTAAAATACAAAAAGAGGCCAGGCTTATTTCTGAGAAACATAAAAAAGATAATCTTTTTTTTGTGGAAATCGCCAGCTGGGATGACATCAAACTCTTATTTGATAAATACATCCCAATTTATAACAAATACTATAATAAAGGAAATGCTGTATCAGAACCTCAATCACAGAGAAATGACCTCACTCCTCCTCTTATTAAAGAGATTAAAAGCGAAAGTCATAACAGCGAGCTGAACAGAATAAGAGAGCTTATAAAAAACCAAAAACCAAAAACCGCTCTGGATTTACTGAATGATTTTAAAAAAGAACAATGGAACACATTGGACGACAAAACCAAATACCGGGTTTTGCATAATATGGGGTATGCGAAAATCCGGATGAATCAAATACCTGAAGGGGATAATTTTTTGATTAAGGCTTTGCAGTATAACCAGGAAGATGAAGATGCCCTTATCAACTGTGCCTCAGCCTGGTTTAGAAAAGGGGAGATAAAAAAAGCAAAACAACACATCCATAAAGCAAAAACCCTCAACCCTCAAAATGAGTTTGTTTATATTTTGGAGATACAAATTTTAAATTATGAGGGAACCCCTTTAACCGGGATTGTCC
The DNA here is from genome assembly GCA_965200025.1 of Bdellovibrionales bacterium. Classification (GTDB taxonomy): domain Bacteria; phylum Bdellovibrionota; class Bdellovibrionia; order Bdellovibrionales; family UBA1609; genus JANQSP01. The sequence goes on along the minus strand of OZ241325.1, from coordinate 1,796,603 downwards.
GGCATATTCCAGATGATTTAAAAAACAATCCCCGTTTAGCTCTTGTTTTGTGTGATATCAGCAACCAAAAAGGCAGCAATAAAGAATTTTTAAAATGGCTTAACATTTTTGATAAAAACCGGCCACAAGATGACACAGAAAGTGCTTCAGATTATGCAGCTTTGGCTTTAAAAAACATTTTAAAAAAAGAGAGTGTTTTGACAGCCAGCAGAGTGCCAGGGGAATTAAAGCCAAAGATTGAAAAAATTATAAGCATATATAAAAAACTGCTTAAGGATCGAAAAAATCAGGAGATAATAAGCTTTCGTCCCCGGTGGTATAACAATTATGCCCTGGCTCTTTTTTATAATGGGCAGCATACAGAGGCCATAAAGCAGCTTGAAGAAGCTGTTGAAAAATGTCCAAGTGATACATACTTAGAAGACTTGGGCAGAATGTATGTTAAAAAAGGGGGCGGGAAAAAGGCTGTTTCTGTTTTTGAAAAACTGAAAAACCCACCAACAGACATAAAATGCACACTTCTTCATCTTTATTTTCAAACCTGTGGTTTTGAAAAAGCCTGTCAATTTTTTAACAAAACAGTGGAGGATAAAACCATTTCAGAAAAAGACCGGTTGGAGATAAAAAGAGCATGGGTGGGGGTCTTACTGGACCACAAAGAAATGGAAAGGGCTGAAAAAGAGTTAAACACTTTTTTTGAACAGGACCGGGAAAGTGTAAAAACCCTTATTTTTAAATCCCATATTGAAGAACACAAAGAGCATTTCAAAGAACAAAAACAGTACTTAAGACAGGCATGGGATATTTATCAAAATAACAAACACACAGCCCACTTTATGGACAAGCCACTTTTGGCCAATGAACTTCATTATGCCAAAATGTATGATCTGTGTGAGGCACTGTGGGAGGACATTATTGGTCAAAACCTCCACCACCCGGGCATTCGTTACCTTCTCCATACTTATTTTGAAAATGGCAAAAACAAAAAAACCATAGAGCTGGCTCAAAAACTTTGTAAAAGTTTTCCCAATGAATCCTACCCTGTTGAGACTTTGTTTCACACCTATAATGAGATGGGGGACAGAAAATCAGCCATAAAACAGTATGAGGATTTTGTTGGCCGCACAGGTGACATTCCGGTTCAGGTGGACTTAATTCACACTTATGTGCTTAACAACCTGTGGGATAAAGCCAAAAAACTGCTTTCAAACACTGATTATGACATTCATCAGCTTTCACCGGACAGAATCAATAAACTTTCCATATCGTATATGAAAACAGGAATGACTGAAAAATCCCTAAAAACCCAGTACCAGGGGATAAAGCTTCACCCCAAAGATTTAAGCTTAAAAAGTCTTTATGCAAACTTAATGACTCTTTTTCAACCTCAAACAAAAAACCACCCCCTGTTTCAAAAAAAAGAGGTTAAGCTGGATACTTTCGTAAAAATCAAAGAGACATTGAGTGGCGATGTTATAGAGATCATTATTGAAGAGGATGCAGACATATACACCCCCGGGCATCCACTGGTAAAAAAACTTTTGGGAAAAAACCGTGGAGCAATTGTGAGTTTGAACGACAAACAATACCAGGTGGTGGACATCCAAAGCAAATATGTGTATAAGTTTCAACAGATTTTTAAAAATGTGGAACTGGAAGACCCTTTACAAAAAGAGTTAAAGCAATTTAGCATTCCTGAAAATCCAAGTAAAGAGGATATAGAAAAAATCCAGAAATCTATGATGCCAAATGCTTTAAAACAGCAGGAGAACTTTGATAAAGCCTTAAAGTATTATACGGGAGGACAGGTGACGATAGGTTTTGTATCCCATGTAACTGGCCAGCACCCTGTTGAAATTATAAACACTCTTATTGATTCCAAAGAACATAAATGGCTTTCCTCCATGACAGGCTCTCAAAGTCCTACCAATAACCATCCAGAATTAAAAAATACACCAAGTATAGTTATGGATATATCCTCTTTATTAACTCTGCACTGGTTAAAAATGGAAACTTATTTGGCTTCCAGCACTTTCCCTCTTTATGTGTGCCAAAGCACTGTGGATTCCCTAAACCAGTGGATACTTAAGATGGAGCCTCACCTCATGTTAAGTACAGGCTTTGACAACAAGGGCAAATTGATGCGTCATTTTATACCTGCTGAAGATATCAGGCAAAATACAGAGTTTTTTAACAGCATAAAAGACTGGTGTCAAAAGCATTGTCAAATGGCTGTATTGCCTGTGGATTTTGAAATGAGTCGAAAAGAAAAACTCCGCTTATCCAAACTTTTGGGGGAGGAGTTTTTAAACTCCGCATTTGTTTTACATCAGCAAAAAAATAAAGTGTTGCTGACAGAAGATGGGGTGTGGGCAGGCTTTGCAGCCCGTGAGTTTTCCACTCCAGGCATGAGGTGTTGGGATCTTATTTGTTATTTCGAAAAAGAGGCTGTTATGGAAAAAAAACAATCCATAAAATTTAAGGCCGAATTGATTAAGCTCAACCAGACTTATATATCCATAGATCATCAGATACTGATGCATTTGTTAAAAGAGGCTGAATATCAGGTAACAGATATAAGGTTTCAAAGAGGCTTGTTTTTTTTAAGCTCTGCTTCCTCTTTAACAGGTGCCATTGGGGTGAGTGCGGATTTTTTACGGGAGCTTTACCAGGAATTGGTTGTTTTGCCCTTTCATAAAAGGGAAATTACCAAAGAAGTCCTCAACCAGTTGTGTAGAGGTCGCCAGGAAAGTCCGCAGTATATAGCTCAACAATTAAATCACCTGGTGAAAATAAAAACCCGTTTGTTGCCACTTCTTCAGGCTGATATACTTAAAGGTATTAAAGAATGGTGGAAGTGGAAAGTGTATGAATAAGCCAAAAAAACAGCTCGCACCTGACCGGACATTTTTGGAGGGAAGTGCCGGATTTCGGACATTTTCACCCACTCACTGGTGGAGCCAAAACTCTTATTGTGAGTACTCCAGCTCGGGATGATCAGGAATGGTGATATTATCCAGGCCCTGGTCTTTACATTCGCTTTCCAGCTGTCCCAGGCCCAAAAGGCTGAGTATTCTGCAACCCCCAGAGCCTGCCACACCGGTCCAGTCATCCACATCCACAATATCATTGCATGATCTGTCTTCCAGTTCATAATCATCATCCTGCTCATAGTAATCACAATCACTGCCGGCCTCTCCTGCAGCATCCGGGTCTCCACTGGAACCCTGGCTGTCTTTAAAATCCCTAAATTCCTCCTGAGAGTTCCACTCTCTGATAACCAAATGAATACGGTGCTTCACCTCGTAAGCCTGATCTTTGCAGGCAAAAGTAATGTAAGGATAACCCTCCCGGGGAACCGGTTGGTGAGCTGGTGGTGGATTAGGGGAGGATTTATAAAACTCCGGCTCATCTGTTCGATCCTCTATCCCCTCCCAGTAATTGGCGGTAACAAAACCACTTCTGGTATTTCCCCCTGAAATATCAATCAGAGGGGGAATCTCGTATTGTTCCCTTAAGCCGTCCAAAGCCTCCACGATAAGAACCCGGGGAAGACCATCTTCTGTGTAATTCTCCCAGGCGGTACGCCCCAGGCCCCCGATACATTGGGTTAAACTTCCCCCCCAGGACCCCTCTGTGGTGGTTGGGGAACCATCCTCACTGGTGCTAATTTGAGTGTACTCACCCAGGCAACAGTTTTCACCCTCTGTGCGAATGTACTTGCACAAATCATTCACCTCCTCTTCACAACCATTGTACGCAGAGGCATCACATTCCCCCTGAGTTGCCACCCTGCTTGTACAGTACCTGCTGGCCTCCTCTTCGTAACAATTTATGGAATTTAACTTTGGCTGATCGGTGGTATAACATGCTCTACTCACAAGATTTTGGCCTGTACTGTCCTGACAAGTACTGTATCTATTATGGGTACACAACTCTTCAGGAGTGGTAGAAACTGAAGAGGCACAATACTTGGTTCCTGTGGGGGTGTTTTGGTTTTCCTGGCAACTTCCATATCTTCCTGAGTCGCTACATAAACCTCCAGATTCGCCTTTTTCACAGTACCTGGAAACAGAATTTTCCGGGTAACATTTTTCCTCATAAACCTTTCGGGGACCATATCCGGATTCCTGATTATAATGCCAATGTGTTTGAAAAAAAACATAATGACACATCCCCGGGGGGGCATTGTATTCAAAATCCAATTCATGAAAAAACAAATCCCCCTCCAGAATTTCAAACATACAGTACATATCCTCCGTGGAAGCCTCCTCGTTTATGGAGATTTTACAGTCGTAGCCCGGGCCGTTTTCCCTTTCGTACATCTCATAATCCAGGAGATCAAAACCGTGCCTTCCCCGGTAAGTGGCATCAGAGATATTGATATAAAAAAACTCGTTGTTGGGGATGTTCCGGCTTCCCCCCTCCACATCCGGAAGAGAGGAGAAAAAAGAGCTGGTATTTAAAAAAGCCCCCCCACAGCTGGAAAAGATCCAAAGAAAAAGGCCACAGCATGCCGAAGCCAAAAAAATTAACTGCTTCATGCCCTTAAGTTTTACTTTTTTCTCTTAAAATTTTAAGGGTTTTGCCCCAGCTCAAAATCAAACTTGGACTTTGGTCTTTACCCCTTTCATACCCACAAAGGGTTTTTAGACAACTTTCCTAAAGACCTTCCCTTATTTGAGAGCCGTTTTTAAGATTCTTAAGCTCCTGCTCTGACAAACCTGTCACCTGGGAAATAAAAGACAAATCCGCCTTTGCCTTTAACATATTCAAAATCAACTCCTGCTGAGCTTCCTGGCGACCTTTTTGAAGTCCTTTTTCAAGTCCTTGTTGAAGACCCTTTTGAAGTCCCTCCCTGGTGGCAGTTTGGGTGATTTCCCTGACTTTTTTTTGCCTCACATATTCCAAAAGTCCCATACTTCCTCCTTTTCTTAAAATACCGGTTTTTAAAGCTTCAAGCTCCAGTTTTTCCAATTCCCCCTGACTTACCCTGCACACATCCTTTATGTACTCACTTCCAAATAACAACAAATCGTGTTGCTCCTCATTACTTAAACCCTGCACCCATTCCAGCATCCTTTTTCCATCTTCCGGCCACTTAAAGTACCAGATTTTCTTCAGTAAGTAAAGAGCCATACCACTTTTGAGTGTTTTCAGCCTCTCCATCTTCTTTTCACCAAAAGTGTTAAGATTTAAAATTCTGGGGTAAAAGTTTAACACATTATTTCCAAAAAAGCTTTCAAAAGAGGGGGAAAAAACATTTTTTGGAAATAAATCCTGAAAGCTCCCTATTTGCCATGGTTCTTTACCATGGTAGAAGATAATGGGAATTAGAGGTACAAGTGGATTTTTTTGTTTCAGAAGCTGAGAGTAGAGCAATGTTTGGTATTTGAGGATTTGAAACAAGCAGGTTTTGTCTTTATGGGATTTATGCTCCAGAATAAAAAAAATGAGGGCTTTTTTGGTATCTTCCCGGGAGTGGGTTTTAATTTGCTTTGATGGGAGAGAAGTCTTTGGTGGGGTTTTACAGGAGATTGTTTTTTCACAGGGGAAGACAGGTGGTGGGAAATGAGGGGGAACTGTATGGTAAGGTGTGGGGGATTTCAGTTTTAAAGAGAAGATGAGATCCGCTCTGTGGGATTTAAAGCTGGTTTTTTCATTTTTTAGTGTGTGGAGATGAAAGAGCTTTTGCTCTTCTGCGGAGAGGATAAGTTTCAGCAGTTCGATGGCGAAGGGTTTTTGAGAGAAGATGTCTTTGAAAAACAGATCGTGAGGGGCATGAGAGTTTTGGTGGGAGGTGTTGTTTTTGTTCATGGGGGTTTTCCTTTACATTTTCAGGTTTAAAATAAAAAGAAGTGGGTATAAAAAGCTTTTTGCCGGCAGATACCGGTTTTTAAAAAACTTCTTTTATAAACTGTCTTTAGCAAAATCAGGACCAGCAGAAAAAAAGGCAAAAAAGGCTTAAAATGGGGTTTTTGAGATCAAAAGTGACTGAAATCCGGCACTTTCCTTTAAAAATGTCCGGATTTCAGTCACTTTTTTGTTTGCCCACATATATACTCCCCCCTTCCCCCACCCATAAAAAAAGAGGATGAGTAAAAAGGCATGGTATGCTAAATTCCTGGTGGTGAATCCTTTAACCAAAGGTCTGCCCTTACAATGAACAAAACCCGTATAAAAAAGAAAATCCACCGGTTAAGAAAACAAATCGAAGCTTATGACCGGGCCTACTACCTTTTGGACCAGCCCCAAATCAGCGATTATGATTATGATCTGCTTTTTAAAGAACTCAAAACCCTTGAGGAAAAATACCCGGAGTTTTCCCACCCCCACTCCCCCACAAACAGAGTCCCGGGGGAAAGCCTGCCGTTTTTTGAAAAGCTCCCACACACTTATCCCATGCTGTCCTTAAGCAACACCTACAACACAGGGGAAATTAAGGATTTTTACCACAAAACCCTTAAAACCTTAAAAAGCTTAAGGGTGGAGTTTTTTATAGAACCCAAATTTGACGGGGTGGCGGTGGAGCTGGTGTATAAAAAAGGCCACTTCAGCCATGCCCTGACCAGAGGGGACGGAAAAACAGGGGAAAATGTTACAGAAAACATTAAAACCCTTCCGGCTCTTCCCCTTCAAATCTTAAGCCCGCTTCCCCGGCTGGAGGTCCGGGGGGAGGTGGTGCTGATGAAAACCGATTTTCAAAAACTCAACACTTTGCTAAAAAAACAAAACCAGCCCCCTTTTGCCAATCCCCGAAATGCCGCCGCGGGAAGCCTCAGGCAGTTAAACCCCAAAATCACCTCTGCCCGGCCGTTAAAATTTTTTGCCCACTCCCCGGCCAGTGATTTTAACTTTAAAAACCAAAGTGACTTTTTAACCACAATAAAAACACTAAAGATTCCCACCCTGCCCTTTATGAGCCTGTCACAATTTAAAAAACTCTGCCGGCAAAAAACAAAAACAGCAGCTCTTATAAAAACCCCTCATCTCAAAGAGATCCTGGAGTATTTTGAAATCCTTCAAAACATCAGGGAGGAGTTGGACTTCGAAATAGACGGCCTTGTTATTAAAGTGAATGATTTTCACAGTCAAAAGCAGCTGGGGGTGGTGGGCCGGGCCCCCCGGTGGGCCAAGGCTGCCAAGTTTCCCTCTGAAAAAGCCACAACACGAATTGAAAACATTGTTATACAGGTGGGCAGAACAGGAGTTTTAACCCCCGTGGCACAGCTTAGGCCCGTAAGAGTAAAAGGGGTAACAATTACCCATGCCAGTCTTCACAACCAGTCTGAAATCAAAAAAAAAGACATCCGCTTGGGGGATGAGGTGGTGGTGGGCCGGGCCGGCGATGTGATACCTGAAGTGCTAAAAGTGAATGTGTCAAAAAGAACCCTTTTAAAAACCTCCCCCTTTAAATTTCCCAAACTTTGCCCGGCCTGTCAGTGTACCACTCAAAAAGAGGGGGACTTGATGTTTTGCCCCAACCCTTTGTGTAAAGAGGTCTTGCTCCGATCCCTCATTCATTTTGTATCCAAAAAAGCCATGAACATCGACTCCCTTGGGGAAAAACTGGTGATTAGCCTTTATGAAAACAAAATGGTCCAAAGTCCAAAAGATTTTTACCACCTCACAAAAAAAGATCTGCTTCAGTTGCCCAGACAGGGCGAAAAATCCAGCCTTAAAATTTTATCTCATATTGAAAAAAGCAAAAAAACCACCTTAAATGTGTTTTTGTTCGCCCTGGGCTTAAGACATGTGGGGGAAGGCACTGCTCAAATTTTCAGTGATTACTTTATCAAAAAAGCTTTTGCATCCTCCTCCTCAAAGCTCAAAGAGGGGTGGCCTGTGCCTTTAAAACTTATGAAAAAAGCCTCTGTGGAGGAACTTCAGTCCCTGCCCGATATTGGCACCATTACCGCCCAGTCTTTTTACAAGAGCTTTCAAAATCCAAAATTTACACAGGAAATAGAAGACCTGCTTCAGGCCGGGGTGGATATACAGATAAAAAAACCTCCCAAAACAAAAGGGGTTTTGTTTCAAAAATATATTGTTATCACCGGAACTTTGCCTTTAAAAAGATCAGACATCAAAAAAGAGATCACAAAGCGGGGGGGGAAAGTGCAAAACACGGTGACACAAAAAACCAGCTTTGTTCTTCAGGGGGAAGCCCCTGAACACAATGGCCAACAGAGGAGAAGGAAGGCACCATCTCAAAAGGTAAAAGCCGCCCACATACTGAAAATCCCCCTGATGAAGTGGGGGGAGTTTTTAAAAAAATTCTTATCACCCGGGAACTAAAAGGCCCATGGTTTTAGGAGTCACTCTGCCTAAGACAGTTTTGGTACATGAGCCCCCTTCACTGTTTTCAGTTTGTTGGTCAGTACAGTGTCAGCGGTTTTTTCACACATTTTTTTAAACTCCTCGTTTAAAACCCGAACAGCCTCATCAGAGGTTTTCAGCCCATGGGCTTTAAAGAGATCTTTTGTTTTCTTAACAATAATTAAAGACATTTTGCTTTCTCCTTGATTATTAAATTTTTTTTTAAAAAGGGAGTTATTTCCTATTAAAAAAAACAGCCTCTGTCCAGAAACAAAAGCCGTTTTTTTAAAAAGATTAAGAAATACAGGGCTTTTTTAAGCCCTTAAGAGTTCAAAAAGTGTCTTTTTTACCCTTTTAAACCCCCTAATGGGAAAGCTTTTTTACTGGCTGGCAGCTCCGCTGGAAGCCGGGGAGGCATCCTGAGAGGGGGCAGGCTCGTCCATGCCTGAAGTCACCTCTCTGACAATCTGCTCACAGTTGATGTCCCGGGCAGCCTCTTTCCCTGTACTCTCTGGTGCAGCTGTACAGGCCACAGCCTTTTCCTTTTCCCCGGCCAGCACACCTACCGCCCCCACATTAAAAACCCACAAAGCCAAGGTTCCCACCGCCATTGTTAAAAATGTTTTCATAACTGTTCTCCTTGTTAAAAAAAAATTCCCGGCCCTTTTTTTTGGCCCCATACTCTTATTGTATCGGAAAAAATCAAAAAAAATCAAAATTTTTTATCTCTTCCCTGTTAAAAAAACAGGGCCAAAAACTATTGCTCATACCGGTAACGCACCCGGACCTCTGTTCCCACCAAAATATCATCAGAGAAGACAATGCTTCTGCCTTTCAGACTGTAAGACACACGGGGCTGGGGGGGGTTGAGCCGCACCTGAACTGTGTCGGGAATGTAAAGCAGTTTTTGAAGGGTTAGGGAATGCACCAGCTTTCTGCTCACTTTGGAAAGAGAGGTGAGGGCCGGGCCATATTTGGCACAAAGGGATATGTTTTTACCCCCGGTCAGATCGGGAAGTCTGGCTATGATTCTTCCAAAAGCCACCCCCTGGGTTTTAAAAAACCAGGGGCCTTTGCTTTCCCTGTCGTAGCATTTTTGATCCTGCACGCTAATGGTAAAACCAAAAAGCCTTTTGCCACGGCCTTTAAAAACCTGCTTGTAAGTGCCAATGACCTCTTCGGCCCGGGTGGCGTTTTCCGGATCCGCTCTTCGCTCATCCTCATCGGTGATAATAATCACCACGGTATCTGTTTGATCTTTAAAAAACTCTTTATGAACCCGGTCGGTGGCAGCCCTTTGAAGGGCCGCCTTTAAAGAACGCAAAGGTTGTTCATTGTAGCTTTGGCAGTAAGGGGGTAGAGAACACTCCCGGGGGGACTTTCTGGTCAGGGTGTCTTCAAAAATCCGGGCCACATCCGGGCGGTGGTGGTAAAGAATTTTTTTCTTTAAAACCTCCCCCTCTTTTTCCAAAAACATAAACTTGCCGTACTTTGGAAACTCCCCCCGGTACTGCCGCCACCGGGGAGAGGTCTGCTGTGTAAAATGATCCCCATGGTCCGCAGAGGTAAAAGCCATTCTCCATTTTTTATCCCTGATATGAGACAACAAAGCAGAAAGATTTTGCCCCATTTTCTTTAAATTTTTATCCATGGAAGAGGATGTGTCCACCACCAGTAAAATCTCCAAATCTTTTTTATCCCCAATGGTAAAATGTTCTTCAAAAAGATCAGGTTTTTTAAATTTTTCAGGTCTTTTTTTTGCTTTCCGGCAGGCTTTTCCCTTGCAAGCGGGAGATTTTTTACTGGCAAGAGGTCTCCTCCCCTGGGGAGGGCTTTCCTCATACTCTTCCGGAGTGTTGCTGGCATAAAAGTCTGTTTGTGTACCACAGCTTAAAAGCCCGATGAAGGCTATAGCCCCCAAAAACCACCGAAGAAAAAAAACCGCCCTCATAATGTGTTTATACAATCAAAACCATAAAGACTTGTATGTAAAATCAGGATATTCTGGACTTAAGGACACTTAAAAATCTTTTATATCCTCTTTGAGCTGCTGGCTGGCTTCATTTAAAATCTCTGTGTTTTTTTTGATAATATTTTCCATACTGGACAGGGGGGCAGGTTTTACATATTTGTCTCTTATACTGGCGGGTAAGAGTTTTTCCCGCACCATTTGACTGAAAGCAGAGTGGCGAAGCCCCTCCTCCATCCACTGCTCCAGGGTTTTTTGTCCTATCTGTATTTGAAGAAACATCACAAACAAAGCCGCCAGGGCCACTTTCAGAAGAAACACCAAAAACCTGAGACACAAAAGCAAAACAGAGGGGGCGGAAACAAAAATTCTCATGCCACAGATCTCCGGGCAGCAAGCTGGTGCAAGGCACCCAACAACTCCGCCACTTTGAAAGGTTTGGCTATAAAATCGTGCACACCCGCCATAAACACCTCAGACAAAATGTTTTCATCCTTTAAACTGGATACCACAACAATAAACAGGTGAGGATAGTGCCTTCGGATTTTTTGTATCAAAGTCAGGGAATTAAGCCCTGGCAAAACCAGATCCATTAACACAATATCGGGGGAGTGCTGGCTTAAACTGGATAAAAGTCCTGATTCTGTATCGTGAAATCCCAAAATTTGTATTTGTGTACCAGAAAGGATTTGCTTTAAAAGTTTCCTCATAAAGGGGGCATCTTCCAGACAAAGCAATTGGACTGGCTTTTTCATACTTTATGTATCGGTTTATACTTTTAAAAAAAAAAGCCCGCAGGCTGGCTAAAAACCTGCGGGGCTTTTTTGAGTATAATGTGTCGTAAAATACGCTTTTTTTTTACATCATGGGCATTCCACCACCCATGCCACCGCCACCCATGGCAGCAGGACCACCTGGCCCACCACCCACAGGAGCTTCGTCTTTCTTCGGCTCATCAGCAATCATGGTTTCTGTGGTGAGCATCAGTGAAGCCACTGAAGCTGCGTACTGAAGAGCTGAGCGAACCACTTTCTTGGGATCAATAACACCTGCTTTTTGCAGGTCTTCGTACCTGCCCGTCCAGGCGTTAAAGCCAAAAGAGCTGTGTTTGTTTTTTTGTGCATCCACCACCTTGTGCAGCACAATGGCTCCATCCTTGCCGGCATTGCTGGCAATTTGACGAATGGGGGCCTCACAGGCTTTTTTGACAATATTGACACCAAAACGCTCCTCCTCTGTCACCTGTAACTGGGGCAAAACCTCTGAAGCTTTTAAAAGGGCAACCCCCCCGCCCGGGACAATGCCCTCCTCCACAGCCGCACGGGTGGAGTTTAAAGCATCCTCCACACGGGCTTTTTTCTCTTTCATCTCCACTTCAGAAGGGGCACCCACATGAATCACAGCCACTCCGCCGGTGAGTTTTGCCAGCCGTTCCTGAAGTTTTTCCTTGTCGTAATCACTGGTGGTCTCTTCTATTTGTGCCTTGATTTGAGAGATACGGGCGGATATTTCCGCCTTCTTGCCTGTGCCATCAATAATGGTGGTGTTGTCTTTGTCGATGACCACACGCTTGGTCTGGCCCAGGTCCTTAACAGTAATGTTTTCCAGCTTGTCGCCCGCCTCTTCGCTAATTACCCGGGTGTTGGTCAGTACGGCAATGTCCTCCAGCATGGCTTTTCTGCGATCGCCAAAACCAGGGGCTTTTACAGCTGCCACCTGCAAAGTGCCTCTCAGTTTATTGACCACCAAAGTGGCAAGGGCCTCCCCATCCACATCTTCCGCAATAATCAAAAGGGGTTTTGAGGCCTGAGCCACCCCTTCCAAAGCCTTCAGGACATTCTTCATGGAGCTGATTTTTTTGTCATAGACCAAAATGTAGCAGTCCTCCAGCACTGTTTCCATTCTTTCCGCATTGGTGACAAAGTAAGGGGACAAATAACCCCGGTCAAACTGCATACCTTCCACAACATCCAGTTCAGTCAGAGAGGTTTTGCTCTCCTCCACAGTGATAACCCCCTCTTTGCCCACTTTTTCCATGGCTTTGGCGATAATATCGCCAATTTCCTTGTCGTTATTGGCAGAAATGGTACCCACCTGGGCGATTTCTGTCTGGCCTTTAACGGGGCTGGAGAGCTTTTTTAACTCCTCTGTAATGGCCGCCACGGCCTTGTCAATTCCTTTTTTGATCTGTGTGGGGTTATGGTAAGCGGTGGTGTATTTCAGTCCCTCACAGTAAATGGCCTGGGCCAAAATGGTGGCGGAAGTGGTTCCGTCACCCGCCTCATCATTGGTTTTGCTGGCGACCTCCTTGACCATCTGTGCCCCCATGTTTTCAAATTTGTTTTTCAGCTCCACCTCTTTGGCCACTGTCACACCATCTTTGGTAATCACAGGGGCTCCAAAAGATTTCTCAATGGCCACATTACGGCCCTTTGGCCCCAAAGTGACCTTAACGGCATCTGCCAGAATATTCACACCGCGGGCAATAGAGTCCCGGGCCTGACCACTAAAACGAATTTCCTTGCTCATTTTACTTTCCTCCCTTTTACAGGTTAAATAATTGATTAAAAAACAACTTAAAAATTAATTGACCACTCCGTAAATATCTTCCTCTCTCATCATCAAAAGCTCTTCCTCCCCCATTTTGAACTCAGTGCCGGAGTATTTGCCAAAAAGAACTTCATCACCCGGTTTGACCTCCAAAGAAAGCCGCTTGCCCTCATCGGTCATACGACCTTTGCCCGTGGAAACCACCTTGCCCCTTTGGGGCTTTTCCTTGGCGGTGTCAGGGATAATAATACCCCCGCGGGTTTTGTCCTCCTCGGCCAAACGCCGGACAATAATACGATCGTGTAAGGGACGAATATTCATTTCCATTGTGTTCTCCTTTCATGACAATTTAAGAGGGTTTTTTTATGCTTTTGACCCTGAGGGTCATAATTTATGACTCAGGACGGCAAAAATATGAAATCAAAGCCCTTTTTGTCAAGGTTTTCTGTGAAAATTTTTTTAAAAACAAAAAAATTTAATGATTCCAAAATTTTAAACTGTTCTGTTTTTGTAAAAGTGTCTCATTTTCATACACTCAGAAAAACCACAAAATCCTGATTTTCCGGGGAAACACAGATAAAAGGAAAGGGGTAAAAAAGCCAAAAATAAAAAGTTTGAAAAAAAATGGGGGGGGGTATGATGATTTTTGAGGGCTTATTGAGCCTTATTCAACCAAAAAAACCACTAAAAGAAAGGTAAAATAATGAAAACAAAAATCTTTTGCGTATTGATGACAGGTGTATTGAGCTTTCCGGCTTTTGCCACTGTTGTCACCAAGATTCAAAACCACTGCATTATTTTTGCGAATTTAACCCTGCAGAAAAACTTCGATTCCTCATGGAAGCTTTGTAATATATCACACGTCACATCGAAAAGATCGAGACACGCGGCAGAAAACCTGGCCATGTGGATTCGCAAAACACTGGGAAATCCTGTATTTCCTGACAACGCTTACAACTGTGTTTTTACCCTAAAGAACAAAACGCACACGCACACAGGGCAGGCTGTTTTCTGGCTTTTTAACAGTAAAGCCAATGCTGACAAAAAGCACGCAGCCGAAAGCCTGATGGATGTTAAAAAAGTCACCCTTCAGGATGAAACCAAATACATGGCTGTGGGGGATTATAGACTTTATTTTTATACCGACCCATGGTCTGAAGACCCTTCTTGCGTATATTAAGAGAGACAAAAACCTGCACTTTGTGATACAAGTTGCGGGTTATGCCTCAAAAACACACAGCACTTTTTATTCTCCCATCCCTTCTTTTTTTGGGCGGGGCGGTGGCCTTACTGGCTTATGGGGTTTTTATTTATAAAAGCCTGCCCCGGCTGACGACTCTGAAAGACTACCACCCCCCCTTGACTTCTTTGGTGCTGGACCGAAAAGGGGTCAAAGTGGGGGAGTTTTTTGAAGAGCGAAGAGTTCTGGTTCCCTACCAGGACTTTCCCCCCTGTCTGATGCAGGCTTTTATAGCCGCGGAGGACGGCCAGTTTTTTCAACACAGGGGTCTGAATATCAAAGCCATTTTCAGGGCTTTTTTGGCCAACCTCAAAGCGGGAAGAAAAGTCCAGGGTGGTTCCACCATCACCCAACAGGTGGCAAGATCTCTTATGCTTTCTTCAGAAAAAACCTACACCCGCAAACTCAAAGAGGCCCTGCTTTCCCTGCAAATGGAAAAACGCTTAAGCAAAGAGGAAATCCTATACCTTTACCTGAACCAGATTTACCTGGGCCAGGGGGCTTATGGGGTGGGGATGGCAGCCCGCACTTATTTTAAAAAAGATGTCAAAAACTTAAGCCTTAAGGAGTGTGCCCTGCTGGCGGGGCTTACTCAGGCCCCCAGCAGATTTTCCCCCATTTATAACCCCAAAAAAGCCAAACAGAGACAAATTTATGTCCTCAACAGAATGGCAGAGGAGGATTACATCACAGAAGAGGAAAAAGCTTCAGCCCTTCAAAGCCCCCTCACAGTTTATACCAAAGAGCAAAGCCACCAAAAAGCCCCTTACTATCTGGAGGCCTTAAATAAAATTCTGCAAAAAAAACTGGGAGGGGATATTTTAAAAAAAGGGGGCTTAAGCATTCACACCGCCATGGATTTTGACTTGCAGCTTTTGGCCCGTAAAACTCTCAGGGAAGGCCTGAAGGCTTTAAGCAAAAGACGGGGCTTTCCGGGTCCTCTGATGCATTTAAAAAGCCCGGAAGAAATTCAAAGTTTTTTAACACAACAAACCAAAGAGCAAAGCCCTGTACCGGTGTTTTACACACTCCAACCCGCAGGAGAGGCACAAGCCCAAACCCCCATTTTAAAAGAAAAGTATTTTCCCAAAGAGGATGTCAAAGCGGTTGTGAGTGAAGTGTTTGAAGAGGGTTTAATGGTCCGGCTTCCTTTTGAACAAACAGGCTTTATTCCCAAAGAAAACATGAACTGGGCTTTAAAGTCCCAACACTTCCGGCCGGACTTAAAGCTTGCAAATGTTTTAAAACCCGGGGATGTGATATGGGTAAAAGCCTTAAGTCCTTTTTCACCGGAAGAAGCCAAAAAACTCAAAAAAATAAAATTTACAAGCCCCCCCCATCTGCTTTTGTCTTTGGAACAAAAGCCTGTGGTGGAAGGGGCCTTAGTGGCTTTTGATCAAAAAACAGGGGATATTGTAGCCCTTGTGGGGGGTTATGATTTTAACCGCTCCCAGTTTAACCGGGTCTATCAGGCCAAACGAAGCACAGGTTCGGTTTTTAAACCCATTGTTTATACAGCAGCCCTGGATGGGGGCTTTCACCCCGCCAGTGTGATTACCGATGCCCCTTTGGTCTATAACGAGGAGGAGGCCGAAGAGCAAACACCAAAGCCCTTAAGCGAAAACACCCCCTCCCCCCAAGGTTTTGAGGAGGAGGAAGACACAAAGCCCGCTGAAGAAGAAGTCAAAAAGTGGAAACCCGGTAATTATGGCCGTCATTTTTCCGGAGATATTTTACTGAGAAATGCCCTTATCCGTTCCATCAACATTCCCACTGTGAAACTTATTGAAAGCTTAAGTATTCCCTGGGTGCTGGATTACGCCCGAAGGCTTGGCATCTTCAGCCCTTTAAACCCGGACTACACACTGGCCTTAGGCTCCAGCAGTGTCACCCTGTATGAGATCACAAAAGTGTTTTCTGTTTTTGGGAGGCTGGGAAAAAGCAT
Organism: Bdellovibrionales bacterium; assembly: GCA_965200025.1. GTDB lineage: Bacteria > Bdellovibrionota > Bdellovibrionia > Bdellovibrionales > UBA1609 > JANQSP01. The sequence goes on along the minus strand of OZ241325.1, from coordinate 1,780,580 downwards.
TCATCCCCTGTTGATACGCCAGGTCCTGAGCCCTGAAGGGCAGGCAGTTTTATCCTCTTTAAGCATGGATGAGTATTTTTCCGATCAAATACACCCCTTTCAGGAGGAGATGGAAGCCCGAAGGCAGAAGTTTTTAAGTCAGCCCACCCCGGCTTTTGAGGAAATACCCAGCCAAAAACCCTCTGCTCCCCCCTTCTTTTTTAAGGAAGAGGATCAACTGATATCAGAAAAAACCGCCTTTTTAATCAGTTCTTTGTTAAGGGCCGCCATTAAAGAGCCGGGAGGAACGGGCTTTTCCGCCAGAGATTTAAAATGGCCGGTGGCAGGTAAAACGGGAACCACCAACAATTACCACGACGGATGGTTTGTGGGATACTCCTCAGGGCTGGTGGTGGGGGTCTGGGTGGGTTTTGACAACGAGCAAAGCCTGGGCCAGGGGGAAAGTGGGGCAAGAGCAGCCCTTCCCGTATGGAAAGCCTTTATGGAATCTGCCCACAAGGATCAGGACCCGGAAGATTTTAAAGTGCCGGAGGGGATTGTTTTTACCCGTATTGACAACCAGACCGGGGGTCTCGTCAGCCCCTCCTCCAAACAGGTGGTGGTACAGGCTTTTGTGGAGGGTTCCCAACCCCAGGAGGCCGAAGAGGAGGAAATAAAAACTTTACAGGACCAGGATTTTTTAAGAGAAGGACTATAAGGTAGAGAGTTTTTATGAAATCCATTGAAATCACCAACGCCCGGCAAAATAATTTAAAGTCCGTGAGTGTAAAAATCCCTTTGGGAAAACTGACAGTGGTGTGCGGCCCCTCGGGTTCAGGCAAAAGCTCTTTGGCTTTTGAAACCCTGTTTGCAGAGGGACAAAGAAATTATACAGAAACCCTCTCCAATTATGCCCGGCAGTACATTCAGGAATGTCCCAAGCCTTTGGTGGACTCCATTAGCAACATTCCCCCCGCTTTGGCCCTCGAACAAAGAAACTCTGTAAAATCCTCCCGTCCCACGGTAGCCACTCTCACAGAAGTGGCCGACCTGCTTCGTCTTCTTTATGTGGGGCTGGCTGTGCCAGTTTGCCCCCGCCACAAAAACCAGAGCCTTGTTTGTCACCCCCCGGCCCTTGCCGCCTCAAAAATTTTAAAGATTTTTAAGGGAAAAAAGGGAATGGTTCTGATGCCTCTTTCCCTCAAAACCCTGCCGGAAAAACAACTTAAAAAACAACTCTTAAAAGATGGTTTTTACCGCCTGTGTTTTAAAGACAAAAACAAAGCCCTGCCTGTGATTTACGACCTTCGAAGTTCAAGCCCCTGGCCCAAAAACAAAAACTGGTTTGTGGTTGTGGACAGACTGGCTTTTGAAGACAAAAGCCGGCTCACCGATTCCTGCACCCTGGCCTATTCCCGGTACCTGAAATACAATCCTGAAGGCCGGAAGGGAAGGCTTGAGGTTGTCAGTACAGAGGGAAAAACACTTCACTTCGGCGAAGACCCTTTATGCCCTTTGTGTGCTTACACTTTTTTGCTCCCCCTTCAGCCCTCCCTGTTTAGTGCCGGCTCTTCCCTGGGGGCCTGTCCTGAGTGCAAGGGCTTTGGCAATCAAATGACCCTGGATGAGAGCAAAATTATTCCCGATCCGGGCAAATCCCTGGCACAGGGGACGATAGCCCCTTTTGCCATTCCCAGCTGTGTTATGGAATTCAGAAGCTTAAAACAGTTTTGCAAATTTCACTCCATTGACCTTCACTGCCCGTGGAAAAACCTGCCCTCCCGTCATAAGAAAATGATCTGGCAGGGATCCCGGCAGTTTAAAACCAAAAAATACTGGTCGGGCAAATTTATGGGTATTCAGGGTTTGTTTGATTACCTGGAAACCAAAAAATACAAAATGCATGTGAGGGTGTTTTTGTTTCGATACAAAAGCCCCAAAGTGTGTGGGCATTGCCAGGGCAAAAGGTTTCGGACTGAGCTTTCGCACATTTTGTTCCGGGGCAAAAGCCTGCCAGAGCTTTTATCCTGGGACATTCAGTCTTTAACCCGTTTTTTAAAGGGGGTTTCGTGGACCCCTTCAGAGATGAAAAAATCCCGGGAGGTGATAAAAAAACTTTTGTTTGTTTTAAATGGTTTAAGCGGAATAGGGCTTCATTATCTGCACTTAAACCGGGAGGTGAAATCACTTTCCAGTGGGGAGTTTCAAAGGTTGAATCTGGTGCACCAGCTGGGACTCAAACTTTCCCAGGTGCTTTATGTACTGGACGAGCCCACTGTGGGGCTTCACCCCAAAGACACCTTAAGACTCATTCACCTGTTGAAAAAAATAAAAGAATCCGGCAACACTGTGGTGGTGGTGGAACACGACCCCGAGGTGATTAAAAAATCCAACCATGTGGTGGAGCTGGGGCCTGGCTCCGGACTCAAAGGGGGAAGAGTGGTGTTTTCCGGCACAAAAGAAACATTCCTAAACACCCCTCACTCACAAACCAGTTACTCTTTAAATCCACAAAATATCAAAACCCTGTTTGCCCCCCAGGGGGTGGATAAAAAAAGTCACAAGTACTTTTTAAAAATCACAGGATGCCGGTCTCACAATTTAAAAAACATTAATTTTCTTCTTCCCTTAAATCGCATGGTGACTCTTACGGGGGTCAGTGGTTCAGGCAAAACCACCCTGGTGAGCCAAACACTTTACCCCGCCCTGGCTCAAAAACTGGGGAAAAAGCCCCTTCATCCCCCTCTGCTGTATTCACAAATTTTGGGAAGCGGACATCTAAAACGGGTGGTGCTGGTGGACAGCTCCCCGGTGGAAAAAACAAAAAAAAGTCTTCCTGTCACCTACCTGAAGTTTTACGATTCCCTTCGAAACCTGATGGCCACACAGAGCCGGGCGGTGAGTGGGAAGAGCAGGCTTTCAGAAGGGGAGTTAAGACCCGGACTTTTCAGCCTGAATGTGGAGGGGGGAAGGTGTCCTGAATGCAAAGGCCTGGGGTATCAGGAGATTGAAATGATATTTATGGACCCGGTCCGCCTCACATGCAGTGAGTGCCAGGGAAAAAGATTTCGTTCAGAGATTTTAAATTTTCAATGGAGGGGAAAAAACATCCACAACATTTTAAGCATGACTGTCCAGCAGGCCATGGATTTTTTTGTCTCTTACCCGCAAATCTGGCGACCTCTTTGTTTGCTTCAGAAGGTGGGGCTGGAGTATCTGATACTGGGACAAAACCTTGCCACTCTTTCCGGGGGGGAGGCTCAAAGGTTAAAACTGGCCCGGGAGCTTATGGGGAAAGAAAAGGGCTGTGGGCTTTACATTTTGGACGAACCCTCTGTGGGGCTTCACTTTCGGGAGGTCAGGCTTTTGCTTCAGGTCCTGCACCAAATCATTCAACAGGGAAACAGTGTTTTAATGGTGGAGCATAACCTGGAGCTGATCCGACACTCAGACTATGTGATGGATATGGGACCCGGGGCGGGGCAAGGGGGAGGGGAAATCACAGCGGAAGGCAGCCCCAAAGATTTGGCCTTCCACAAAAAAAGTGTCACAGGCACTTTTTTAAAACCCTTCTTCACTTAAATTATGTCAGTAAAAAAACACTTGCCACTGCACAGCGTAAAAAAATATAAACCAAAAAACAGGACTTAACTGTTGATTTCCTGTAAAAGGCTGGATAACCGTTCCAAATTCAGTCTGTCCTGTATAAATTAAGAACAGGTTGTCTATAAAATGATCTCATTAAAAACAACAGACTTTAAAGATTTGCTAAGAATCATTCCTGAACAGACCGCCGATCTTATTTTAACAGATCCCCCTTATTCCATTTCAAAAAAAACAGGATTTAAGCACCTGGGAACCAAATCCATAGAGAGATTTGCGGTTTCCATGGATTTTGGAAAATGGGATCATCAGGAGATAAGTTTAAAAAGTTTTTCCGAACTCAGTTATAAGGCTTTAAGAAAAGGGGGAACGATTATCTGTTTTTATGATTTGTGGAAAATCACGAAGGTGCAGGCCGCTTTTATAAAAGCCGGCTTTGGTATGACAAGGCTTATTATTTGGGAGAAAACCAACCCTGTTCCCTTAAATTCAAAAAGCAGTTATTTAAACAATGCCAGAGAAGTGGCAGTGATGGCTGTTAAGGGGGGAAAGCCCACTTTTAACGGCAGGTACGACAGTGGGGTTTATCGTTTTCCCATTCCCCGGGAAAAACGAACACACCCCACCCAAAAACCCTTAAAACTTATGGAGGAGCTGATAAAAAAACACTCCCGGCCCAATGATTTGGTGGTAGATCCCTTCCTGGGATCGGGAACCACGGCAGTGGCGGCATTAAAATTAAAGAGACGGTTCCTGGGGGGGGAAAAGGATCCCACCTACACAAAAAAAGCGGGAAAAAGAATTGAAGAGACCAACAAAAAAATATCTGTTTTTGGAACTGGCAAAGCCAGACAACACAGGCTTTTCCCGGGAAATTTACCCCAAAGAGTTTAAAGGAAACTTTAGTCCTCTATTTTACAGAAATGGAAATCCCTGGGCCAGAAGTTTAACAAAATATAATGTATATATTCATAAAGAAAAAAATAAAACAAAATATATTCAGCTCAGAGGATTAAAAAACCACAGTTATAATCAACAAATCAAACTCTCTATTAAAAAGAAAGTTTTATCCAGACCATATGTTGTTTTACACACAACACACAATCTGGAATGTGATCATAAAGATGGTTTTAAAGCTTTTGATATATTACCCCAAAATCAAACAAGAGATTTATTTCAACCCATGCATAAATCTGTAAATGCCGCCAAAAGAGAACACTGTAAAAAATGCAGAAATACAAGAGAAAGATTTAATGCGAAAAAATTAGGCTATAACAAATCAGTTTTTAAAGGAACTTTGAGATATGAAGGCACTTGTGAGGGATGTTACTGGCATGATCCTTTTGTTTTTAACAAACAATCAGGTAAATAGGATTTATTTTGGTTCAAGGGTTAATGTACTGGCCCCCATTTTTGGCTACTTTTCTGGTTGTATAAAACACCACCAAATCGTCTCTCCACAGCCAAAATCATCAAATCCTTTATATCCCCTGACACCAGAGGACGTGCAAAAGCCACAAAACTGATAAGCTCCCTGTCATGGCAATCCAATACAAATGAAACATACACCTTCTCCCCATTAAAACAATGAACTTCAAAACAATCCGAACACCAACGAATATCCGGGTTTTCTGTAATAATCTGACCTGGTACTTCCGAGACAGCTCAGAGATACTTACACCGCCCTCTAAATGCTCCGACAGAATGACCAATTTTTGCTCTCTTGTGAACCTCCTGGCATATCTTAACATCGCTACTCCCTCCTTTAGAGAAAAGTAGCCACTTTTTGGAGGTCACGAACAGTAACCTTTAATAGGTTATCTTAATGATTTTTAGGAAAAAAATGTAGATTTTCTTTCCTCTGTAATTAACCTTTAGCGTTTTTACCCATGTATTTTTTAATCGATTTCCGCTTTGAGTTTTAACACTCTTTCTTTTGTGATTCCTGTCACTCTGGCAATAAAACCAATATCTGCTTTTTCCTTAAGCATTTGTAAAGCCACCTGCTTCATACCTTGTTTCATGCCTTCTTCTCTACCTTGTTTAAGACCCTCTGCCCGGCCTTCATCCCGTGCATACTCTTTCTGGTTGTGAAAAACCCACTCAGACTTCTGACGATGCTCTTCCAAAAACCTCCTCTGCTCTGAAGCACTCAACTCCTTAAAATGATCCGTGACCTCCTTCATATCCTTACTCCTCTCCCCCAAATGATTAAGCTCTTCCTCCCTCATCCTGTCTGACCTCTTTAACATATAACACCACTGCTCTTTTAAGTCAAATAAAGCACTTATCCTCTTTCTGGGGAACTTGTTTAACTCCACAGTCACCACCCTTAAAGCCCGGTGGAACATAAAATGAGGCTTCTCATCCCTCCGGAAAGAAAAAGAGGAGTAATAGTCCCCGGTTTGTTGAAACAGGGTAAAATTGGTTAAAATCAACAGATAAGTGTCTGGCAGCTGGTTGTAACCTCCCCCTTTTTTTAAGCCTTCTGTGTACAGACGGGACAGGTAAAACAGGGTTCTTTTAAAGAAGTGTTTTTCGGGGAAGTTTTGCATTTCCACATTCACTTTTTCCCCGGTGTTGAGGGTGAGTTTAAGGTCACAGATGGAGTGTTTTTCTTCCGGGTTATTTAAGGGGGGTTCATTAAATGTTCCAGCTCCTCCACTTCTTTCGGAGCTTTGTCACTTAAAACTTCCGGCCCTTTTTTTGTGATTAAAATGTCGTCTTCAATTCTTAGGCCCAGGCCCCTGTACCCGGATTTTAAAGAGGAGTCCTGAAGCGGGAGGTAAAGCCCCGGCTCAATGGTCATAACAAAACCTGCGGGCAGTAAAAAATCTTTTTCCTCATTAAAAACCGGATCATGAACATCCAGGCCCATGGAATGCCCCAAACCGTGGGGAAAGTATTTTTTATGCTCCCCTTTTTTTAAAATCTCTTTTAAAGAACCTTTTAGCCATCCCTCCTCCAGCATAATTTCAGCCAAAAGCTTTTCCGCTTTTTGTTGCAGCTCTTTTAATTTCACCCCCACCTTTGCACTTTGAATCAGGGTTTTTTGTGCTTTTAGCAGTTTGTTATAAACTCTTTTTTGCAGCTTCGAAAACCGCCCACTGATGGGAAAGGTCCTGGTAATATCCGAGCAGTAATTTTTATACTCAGCCCCTGCGTCCACCAGCAAAAGCTCCCCCCGTTTTAAGGGTTGGTTGTTTTTTGTATAATGCAGGGTGCAGGCCTTAAAGCCTGAGGCAAAAATACCGGTGTAAGCCTCTCCCCGTCCCCCCTGTTTAAAAACTTCAAACAAAAACCGGCCGTAAAGCTGGCCTTCATTTTTGCTCTCTGTGGTGTGCCTTATCACCTCCCGGTGGGCCAAAGCGGCTATATCCACAGATTTTTTTATATATAAAACCTCCTGGGGGCTTTTCACCATTCGCAAAGGGGCGGTGAGTTTTATGGAATCACAAAGAGAGGGAAAACTTCTTCCCCTGGTGCTTTTTTGATCCAAAGCACAGCGGATTTTTTGATCCCACACAGGGTTAATACCCCACCGGTAGTAAAGACAGTTCTTATCTTTTAAAACATGGGCCAACAGATGGGGAAACTGAGAGACCGGATAACAGGCATTTAAACCCAATACAGAAGAGGTTTTTTCCGGACCCCATATTTCCCCATCCCATTGCTCCCTGACAGGGTTTTTCGGCTGCACAAATAAAAAGCATTCTTTTTTTTGTAAAATCAGGCAGGCCCCAGCCTCTTCAAAACCGGTAAAATATATCATATCCGAGTGGGCCCGGTACAATGTGTCTGTAAAACCCGGGCGGGGACAGCAGGGCCACGAAGGGATAATCACAAGAGACTCTGGGGTCAGGCTGTCACAAAGCTTTTTTCTTCTGCTCCGATACACCTGAGGGGAAAACACCATTTTTTTTAAACCCCCTGGTTTTTTAAGTTTTGAAGTTTGTGTTCCAGTTTTTTAAATTCTCTTTTCAGCCGGGTTTGAAATTCTGAGTCTATGGCCTGCCCACGGGATTTTACAAACTCACAAACTTTCGAAGAAAGACGGGACATATCAAAAACAAAAACCTCCGGCCCTGTTTGCAAATTCTTAAGCTGATAAACCAGCTCCCACCAGTAAGAAAGCTCTTTGTCCCCGGGCCTTAAGTCTTTTAAGGCACACTCCACCGGCCCCTTAAGCCACACAATAAGATCCATACCCTTAAGTTTTAAACGGTTTAAAGCGGCCTGGGCTGCAAACACACTGCCCCGGTACATCATACCCGGAAAAACAAAATTCAAGGGAGGTAAGGCATTTAAACAGCCCAAAAGCAAAAAAGCCCCCACAAACTTTAACTCCCCCCGGGGGCTTAACACCGGACAATAAAATTCTGTCCCCAGGGGGGAATTAAAAAATTCCCCTGTCATGCGGCTTAAAGCCACGGCCTGGCTTTTTTTTTGCGTAAAAAGTTTATCCTCAAAAACCCCTTTTTGCCGGAGTTTAAACAAAGCCCACTCCGCCTGATTGATGTTTTGACTCCGGGCAAACACTGCCGCAAGCCATGCCCCCCACCCTGTGCCTGTGATACTGTGAAAATGCAGCTGATTTTCCTGAAGAAGCTTTAAAACCGGGATGAGGGTAAAAGTCCCCTCTCCCCCTCCGTCCGAAATAAAAAGCCCCACCTTCAATGCCTGCTGATCTTCTGAGGCCCCCTCCTGAGAAAGCAAAAAAGCCCCCTGGTTTTTCAAAGAACTTAAACTTTTACAGGCGGGCAAAACCAAAATCAGCCAGCAAAGCCCAAAAACTTTTGCACTTTTAAGAAAGACCTTTTTAAGGGGATCTTTTGTCATTTCAAACCTGCCCTTTCGTAATTAAAAAGCACAAGATTTTTAAAAAAACCAAGATTTTTTGTTTCCTTACCCATTAAACTCAGCACCTGCTCTGTTAAATTTAAAAGTTTGGCCCGGGCGGCCGGAAGACCCAAAAACTGCATACGGTTGGCACTTCCCCCCTCTGCCTGATCCTGTAAATCATCTGCCAGCTGATAAGCCAGGCCCAAAAGCCTTGCCACCTCTTTAATGTTTTCCCCACCGGGGTCCGCCTGGGGTTTTAAAATCCTCACCCCCTCCATACTGGCAGAAATTAAACCGGCTGTCTTCATTTCATGCATTTTTTTATAGTAAAAATCTGTTTTTTTTAAAGGGGGTTTTAAGTCCAGCATCTGCCCCCCCATAAGCCCCTTCATCCCACTGGCCCGGCACAAAATTTTTAACCAGGAGTGTGTAAAAGCCGGTCTTAGGGTGAGCATCCGAAAAGCCTCTATCCAAAGAGAGCTGGCTGCCAAAAAAGCTGTCTGCTCACCAAACCTTCTGTGATTGCAGGCCCGGCCCCTTCTTTGAAGAGCATTATCCATTAAAGGCAAATCATCGTGGATTAAAGAGGCCGTGTGCATCATTTCCACCGCACAGGCCCAGGGCAAAAAATCCTGAAGCCTGACCCCCCAAAGCCCTGCCACACTCCAGCACAAAAGCGGGCGAAACCTCTTTCCATTTCCCAAAAGTGTATAGCTTATGGACTGGCAAAGCTCCCTGTGAGAGACAAAAGCCAAAGGTTTAAGGGCCAGCACCTGCTGCCTTAAAAAAGACTGAAATCTCTTTAAAAAGCCTGAAGCCCCGGCCGTTAAAAAAAGTGTTTCACTCTCTGTCTTCAAAATCTTTGGTTTCCGGCTCACCCTCTTCAGTAAAACCAATGAGTTGTTTAACTTTTTTCTCAGCCTGAAAAAGCTGCTTCCCCAGATCCCGGGAAAGCCTGACCCCTTTTTCAAAAGCTTTAATGTCCTCCTCCAGGGAGAGCTTGCCACGGCTCATCTGCTCCACCAGTTTTTCCAGCTCTTTAAGTTTTTTTTCAAATTCCATTTATTCTCCTTTGTGAGTGATAATTTTTTTAATCTGCACCGAAGCCCGCCCTTTTGCAAAACGAAGATGAAGGGCTTGTTTTGTCTTTAAGTGAGCGGCATCTTTTATCAGTTTTTGATTTTGACTGACCAAAGCATAGCCCCTGTCCAGCACTTTTAAAGGGCTTAAGCTGTCCAGCAGGGCCTGAAAATTTTTTAAAACCTGCCTTCGATAACGAAGATGTTCGAACAGGCCCTGTTTCATTCTTTGGCTGATCTCGTCCAGATACTGGCCCAAATCCTGAAGTTTTTTGGCCGGATTGCTGATCCCCTGTTTTAAGTTTCTCAGCTGACCTGACAAAGATTGCAGTTTGTTTAAAATGCTGTTTTTTAAACTGTTTGTGAGCTGCCGGGTTTTTTCTGCCAAATCCTGCCGGTTTTTCACCACCAGCTCAGCGGCGGCAGAGGGGGTGGGGGCTCTTAAATCCGCCACAAAATCACATATTGTAAAATCAATCTCATGCCCCACGGCAGAAATCACAGGTCCTTTAAATTCAAATATCTGACGGGCAAGGGCCTCATCGTTAAAAGCCCACAGGTCTTCCATACTTCCCCCCCCCCGGGTGATAATCAGAACATCCACACTTTTAAGCTTTTGAGCTTTTAAAACCGCCTCTCTTAAGCTCTCTGCGGCCGCCTCCCCCTGCACCAAAGCCCCTATTAAAGTCACCTGCACCCCTTTAAAGCGTCTTTTTAAAATGTTTAAAATGTCCCGAATGGCAGCCCCCCCGGGAGAGCTGACAATCACAATATGCATGGGCAGGAAAGGAAGAGGTTTTTTACGCTCAAACAAACCCTCCGCCTTTAGTTTTTGTTTCAGTTTTTCGAACTGTTCCTGAAGAAGCCCCTGGCCTGCCTGCTCCACGGAGTGACAAATAATGTTGTATTCCCCGCGGGGTTTATAAACATTGAGCCGGCCAAAAACTCTGATCTCCATACCATCTTTGGGTTTAAAGCTTTTGACCCTCTCATTGGAGGATTTAAACATCACCACCCGAATTTGAGACTGGCTGTCTTTTAAAGTGAAGTACCAATGCCCCGAAGCATAAGCCGCTGTAAAGTTGGAAACCTCCCCCTGAACATACACAGGGGGAAAATCCTCCACCCGCCTCTTAATCAGATCGGTAAGCTCACAAACCTTAAGGCAGGTGCGTTCAGGGGGGGAAAAAAAACCGTTTTCTGAAGAATGTTCCATAGCGAGACAAAAACCACTTTAACGATTTTTCCACCGGAAAGTCAATTCCGGAGTTTTTTGCTTTGACTTCCCCATAAAAATAATCCCTAATGGACCTTTAAGGGAGGGAAACCAAGTAAGGTGAATCCTACAAGCTTAAGAAGAAGAGAATGCCTCTGAAGGTGGTGAGCAGGCCCGGAAAGTCAATTTTCGGGAAGCCTGAAACCTTTACCGTGATCTCTCACTCAAATAAAATGGATTTCAGACCTTAAGTGTTCTCTTCCTTTTTTTTCACTGACCTGCAGAGCTGGTCTGTCTTTGCAACATCTGGTAAAGCTGCTGCTGTTGGGTGGAGCCTTCCCCCCCCTGGCCGGCCTGGGAGAAAAGATTAAAAGCCTGCTGAGCCTGAACACACTGATTGGCATAAAGAGCATCTTTGGTGTTTTGAGGTACGGCCTGAGACCTGTTGTGAAGGGCTGTGGCCTGTTTTCTTTTTAAATCACCAATGGCTTTGATGTGTTTTTCATGAGTGGCGGCAAAACTTTTGGCATAGGCATCGTAGTCCGCCTGAAAGTTTTGAATTTGATTTTGCATATCTCTTTTAAAACGACTCATCAGTTTCACCTTGTCCGGATTTTGAAGCCTGGCAATTTGTGATTTTAGTTGTTCGATGTTGTTTTTTACAGATTTTTCCATATTTTCCAGATTTGTCAGCTCGATTTGAAGGGCTTTTTGCTGAAGCTGTTTTTGTTTTTGGTTTTTGCTTTTTCTCATGCAGTGGTTAAAATAGCTGTCAAACTTTCTTTGATACTGTTGGTTGATCTGATTACGACTGGCCGTTACCAAAGCCCCCATGGTGCGGTGACGGGTGGTGTTGGAGATTCTGCTTTTTTTATTGTTAAGTAAATGCTCTTCGGCCCAGTCATAACATTTGCTAAACAGTTCATTTTCCATTTTTTGCTGTTCCAAAAACAGCTTTTGTCTTTTGATGTAAATACCATCTATATTGGATTCCATTTGACTTAAAGAGTTTTGAAGTTCGGAGATTTGGCCGTCCATTTTTTTAAGCTCCCCGTCCAGCTGATCGCGCATTTTTAATACACTTTGCTTGGACTTGCGGGTGAGGGTTTTTAACTCCTCTGCGGTCTCCACTTCGGCCTGTTTGATTTCCGCCTCCTCGGCGGTGATTTTTTCCTGAAGGTCGTTGAAGGTGTCCATGTGTTTTTGTTGCTCCTCTTTGGCCTCTTTTTTGGCCTCCTCGTAGTTTTTATGAGCCTCGTCGCATTTTTCCTCCCGCTCCTTGTTGGTCTCTGCCAAAGACTTCCCCTCTGCCTCTTGTTTCCTGAGTTCCGTAGCCTTCAACTCTGCAGCAGAACAAAATGATGAAAATGCATTTACTTTGCCCTGGTTGTTTGGTTTTCCTTCCTCATTATACGTGGTTGTACAAAACTCACCGCTCAGGTAACCTTTTATACTTTCTAAATCCAATTGATTTTCTTCAAGTTGTTCCTTTAATTTCTCTGCTGCATTATTATACTCATTAGCAACAGCGGCGGGCAATTGATTTTCTTCAAGTTGTTCCTTTAATTTCTCTGCTGCATTATTATACTCATTAGCAACAGCGGCGGGCAAAAGAGACAAAGCCCCTGTATTTAAAACCACCCTGTGTGCGGCAAAAAAAGTAACAACAAAAAAAACAGCATACTTAAAGTTTTGGATTTTCATTTTTTATTCCCCTTCCCTTGTTTGACTGTCAAAAGGCTTTCTTTAACTTATCATCGGACAGGCTTAAAAAAAACTTTAGTTGTTTTTGTGGTTTTTTAAGAAAAAAGCCAGTCCAAAGTCTTTTTGTGAGAGACCACAGCTGGCCTTAAAATTTGACGAAGGGAAGGTTTGTTTATTAAAATCACTTATAAGACCATGACAAACAGGAGCAAATCATCTTTAAAATCCTCTTCTCCCATGAGAGGGCAGCTTTCCATTTTTGCAGCCCTTATTTTTCAGGTGCTTTTTATACTCTTTGCCATGTCTTTAAACATAGCCCTTGTGGTGCATGACAAAATCAACCTTCAAAACTCTGTGGATTTGGCAGCCTACTATGGAGCCATGAAGCAGGCACAAATGCTCAATGCCATAGCCCATATTAATTATCAAATCCGCCAGTCTTGGAAGCTTTTGGCATGGAGAAACAAAGTCCTGGGCAATATCGGTACAGACTTCCCCCAGCCTTTAAACGAAGACAAAGAGTTTATACCACGGAACTTTAATCAACCCAGTCCGCTGCCCGGAACTTTTATCACCTGTATCGGTCACGAAAAATGGCACCACCCTTCCACCGCCGGTGCAGACTCAGACAACACCTGCCACAGCATCAACGGCCAGCTGATGGGAGCCCTGGAGATAGGACCTTCTCAGGGCAGTTTTCACGGGTTTTCCACAGGATTTGACAGTGTCAGCAAAATCTTCAACCGGCAGGGAAGTCTTATCGGAGGTCAATGCAAAGATTACGGAAAGGCCAACTGGCTTTTTGCCGCCACCATTTTTGCAAACTGGATGAAGGATCAAAGCGACAGAAAGCTGATGATCTACCATCTGGCACAGCACATGGCCCGGGGCAAAGACTTAAAAAATGAACTTGTCAAAGAAGGCAGCCGAAAAACACTTGTTAAAAATCTCAGTTTCGTAAATAAAAAATCCCTGACTCCGGACAAACTTCAGTTTTTTAACTCTCTGAAAAACTCCCCCCCGGAAAAATGGCTCAAAGATCACACTTTTTTCGTAAATCTCATGTATGCTTATTCAAAATTAAATGGGAATGGGGACTGTGTAAAATATGTCCGTTTTATTGATCAAAGCCCCCCGGTGCCTGCTGCTCCCGCACTGAGAACCCTGATAAGCTTCATTAACAATTTGCTCCACCAGCAAAGAGTGAGTGTGGACTTGTGCAAACCCACAGGAAGCCCCCATCTGATTTGCCCGGGCTCTGCCGGATTAAACAAAAAAAGAGATTTTTTGGTTTTTTACGGAGTAAAAGCTGAGCTGGATTACAAGGGGCAGATTTTTCTTCCTTTTGGGGATATAAAGCTCAAAGCCGAAGCTTATGCCAAACCCTTTGGAGGCCGGATAGGCCCTTATAACCCTCCGGAAAAAGAGAAACGGGCCGACAGGCTTTTGCCTCTTTCCCTCACCGAAGCCCAAAGCCTGCCCCACCAAACTAATGCCGAAGGCATTAGAAGATACGACCTCAGCTTAAGCCCCAATTATTCCCGCTACCCGGGAGATCATCTGGGCTTAAGATCCCATATTGTACAACACCACTGGTTTGATTTTTTAAAGAAACAGGCAAACACCACCAAAGACATCACGCACTACTCGCACGGGGGGCAAGACCCTCTGGCTTTTAAAGCCGGGCAGAACAGGCAAACTTTAAGACAAACTCTGCCCGCCCGCCAGTGGGAAGTGGCAGCCATAGCCCCTGATTTGTTTGACACCACTTACTTTACCATTTTGCCCTCTTATTCCGAAGATTACTTTGGCAAAATAAAAACCATTTTGGAAAGCCAGAACCAGGGTCATATTGTTCGGGGGGATTTGGGATGGCGGGCGGATTTCACGCCCACTGGCCCCCCCCCCCACACCTCCCTGACAAGACATCAAATAACAGACATTTGGGATATTTTAAAAAACCAGGATCCTCAGGGCCAGTTTTCCAAACCTTTTTATAAACTGAAAGATCTTTCTTTCCTGCTCACCGGGTGGAATCCACCCAAAGTCAAATACCAGTCTGAGACAGATTACCGGCAGATCCAAAACAGCAATTTTGGAACCTGCCACAAATGGGACAGGGACATAGCCCACGAGAATTTACAAAAAAGAGTGGCAGGGGCCTGTGTGGAAGGGGGAAGGACAGGCTATTCGGTGAAAATGATCTCCCGCAACTATCTGGAAGGACTGGGTACGGCGACCGGAACAGGAAGCTTAAGCCAGCCCAATCCCACCTGGTGGTAAGCAAACTCAGGGTTCAAGACACATTTCCCGGTTAAAAAATGATTCATTTTTTTCTTTGGTATTTGTCCACAGCTTTTTTGTGATCTTTAAAATGGGTGGAGAAAACATGGCTTCCGTCCCCTTTGCTGACAAAATATAAAAAAGAGGTGCTGGCCGGGGAAAAAACCGCTTTTAAGGATTCAAAGCCCGGATTGGCAACAGGCCCCGGGGGAAAGCCCTTAAAGGTGTAAGTGTTGTAAGCGGTTTTTCGCCGAATGTCCCGTTTTTTGATGTTAAAAACCGGTGCACCCCCGGATTCCAAAACCATTCCATAAATAATGGTGGGATCACTTTCCAAACGCATTTTTTTTATTAAACGGTTGTAAAATACAGAGGCAATTACGGGGCGTTCTTCCGGTGTTCCGGTTTCTTTTTCTATAATGGAGGCCAGGGTCACCTGCTCATGCCGGCTCAAAGGAAGCAGCAGGTCTTTTTGCTCAGGCCTCAGGCGGGCATACATGTCAAAAAACCTTTGCACCTGGGTTTGAACCACCACCTCTGCCTCCACCGGCCGGGGAAACAAATAAGTGTCTGGAAACAAATATCCCTCCAGGCCGGGTTGCTTTTCCTTTAAAAGTTTTAAAGCCACCGCCTCACTTCCTGCCACAGAAATAAAATCCTCTTTTTTTAAAAAACCCTGATCTTCGAGCACCTGAGCCATTTCAAACAGGTTTAAGCCCTCCGGAAAAGTCACCGCATAAAGGCGGGATTTTCCCTCCACCAAAATTTTTAACACAGCGGCGGCAGAAGAATGGGGTAAAAAAGCATACTCCCCGTATTTGATATGATTTTCCTTGTTTTTGATCCAGGCCAAAAGCCGAAAATAAAAAACACTCTTAATCACCCCCTTTTGCCACAAAAGCCTTGCCACCTGCTGGAAAGCCATCCCCTTGGGAATAAACACCAAAATCTCTGAACCTGAAGGCTTACCACCTCCCGGTAAAGCGGATGTTCTTTCCCCATCAGGGGCTAAAGAATCGGAAGCAAAACCAGCAGCCCATAAAAAGGAATGCCTGCTGTCAGCCTCTGAAAAAGCCCCCCCCATCAGGGGGAAAAAAATAAACAAAAACTTTAAAAAACCCGGAACCAAAGCCATTTTAATTTTTTCCTGTTCGTTTTCGGTATTTTTGTTTGAAAGAGGGTAAAAACTTATCACAAATCAAAGGGGCTGACAAAGACCTCCTGCCCTTGGTGCAGATTGTATGTATCAAAATCACCGGGGGATATAAAGAGATTTTTTTGTGCCAAAGCCCCATAAAGCAGGCCCCCTTTAAAATTTTTGTTTTTTGTCTGTCCCCAAAGCCACCACCTTCCTTTCACTTTTAAAGCTCCTGCTTTTAAAAAAACTTTTTTTGTATTTTGAATCACCGGAATTTTTTGGACAGGGGCCTGAAGACATGGGCCAGAATCCACAGGATGCATCCCTCCCTTAAAAACAAAATTTTGTTTTTTTAAAATATGCATGGCTCTTTGCCCCGGGGGGTTGGTTTGTCCCAAAACCCGCTGCACTTCAGAGGGCAGGTCTGAAATCAGAACCGGACGGGCAAATACCCGCTGGGCCCATTTTCTTAAAAAGAGGGGGTGAGAGTTTTTGTCCCCCTGTGTTTTTTTAAAATACTCAAAAAAAGGGGCTTTTTTCTCCCGGTTTAAAAAAGGTTTGATTTCTGTATAAACCTGAGTTTGAAAAACCCCGGGGGAGGAAGCCATAAACAAAAAACGAATGAAGCTGATAAGACGGCCCAGTTTTTGAGGGTGGTGGTGGTAAGAGGTGTCCAGCACCAGGCCCGCCAGACAAGAGACCGGTTTTTTACACACCTTTAGCTTTAAAGCCGGTTTTTTTTTAACATGAGACAAATAAAGCTGAAGACGGGGGTTTTTATCACTTCCGTATTGAGACTGAAGCTGCGAGCTGCCCACCACCCGGCCCTGTTTTTTAAGATCCTTTAAAACAAAAACAAAGTTTTTGTCTTTTTTGGGCAAAAGGCCCTGAAAAGATTTTTTACTCTCTGAGATTTTTTTTCTTAAAAGATGGCGATCGGCCGGCAGGTTATAAAGAGAGTGCTGAAGAGCAAAGCGAAAAAGAGCCGGTTGATCCTTAAACCCCGCAGACTGAACAATAAAAGACATAGACAAAACCAGTGTAAAATGTAAAATCATTTTTTGTCAAGCTGGAGTTTAAGGGGGTGGAGAAAGTTTTTTATGACTCCTTATGTTTTTTCTTATGCTCTGTTTGTTTTAACAGGCTTTTGTTTGGAAACAGAGGCCCGGGACTTTGCTGATCCCACAGACGGGCAAAAAGTCCGGCTTTACCTTCAGGAGGGCAAAAACCCACAGGCCATAGCCACTTTAAGAAGCTTTTTATTTAAAAACCCCTATCACACCCCGGTCAAAAAATTTTTAAAAACACATGCCCCCCTGCCCTTTACCTTTTGGTTTCACATTCCCCCGGACGCTGTGTGGCTGACATGGTTTTTTATCACGGCCTGGCTTCTTTTTTTGTTTTACGGGAAAAGAGGCAAAACATTAAAAATGGCCCTTCCCACAGCCCTGGCCCTTTATACCGGTGGGGCTTTTTATTTTTACCACCGCCATTTTGTCTCTTATGGAACAGTGATAAAAACACAGCCCCTGCTTTCCGCCCCCACAAGAGCTGCCTCCTCCCGGTGGGAAGTGCCGGTTTTAAGCCTGGTGAAAATCAAACAGAGAAAAGCCCCTTTTATACAAATTCACTTAAGCAAAAACCAAACAGGGTGGATCCCACAGGACAGTGTGATTTTTATGAGACAGGGAAACCAGCCCCCTGGCGGTTGAAAAATAAGCCCGGCAGTCCCGGTGAAATAATATTTATCTCTTGAAAAGCCCCTTTTGTTTTTTTATTCTTAAGCTTTCCTGAGAGGTTAAAAAAGGAGTAAAATTATGGATTTTTTATGGAAAAATTTTTTTCTCGCCACAGAGGAAAACACAAAAACTCAAATTCTGGCTCACAACCCCCTGTTTCAGTCCTTAAACCCCAAAGAGCAAAACCTTTTGGTGCAAACAGTGCATGAGAGATCCTACATCCGGGGGGAACCCCTTTTCCCCCCCGGAAAAGGCCTGGGCATGTACTTAGTGCTTCAGGGGAAAGTGAGTATTCTTTATCATAAAGGCAACAGCCCTGCCAAAACCGTTTCTGAGTTGAGTAAAGGGGGTTTTTTTGGAGAGCTGGCTTTGGTGAAAGACAAGGCCTATCAAAATCTCTCAGCCCAGGCCAGTGAAAAAAGCCAGCTGCTGTGTTTTTTAAGACCTGACCTGCTTTCCTTAATGGACAAACAGCCTTTAACCGCTGCCAAAATTTTAATGAATTTAAGTAAAATTATAGGGGAAAGACTTTTAAAAGCCAGTGAAAAACTTTTCCACACCGATCAAAAAATGGAGCTTTAATGTTTGCCCTTACAACAGAACAAAAAAAACAGCTGAAGAGCATTAACACCTGGAAGCTGGTGGTGTTTTTAAGCATCCTGCTGGTGATCGGCTGTGTCTTGTTTTTGGTGAACAATTTGTTTGTGTCCCTGCTTCTGGCTTTTGTTTTGGCTTATTTAAGCCGGCCGGTTCTGGTTTTTTTTGAAAGGGCGGGCCTGAGCTATAACCAGGGTTTGATACTGGTGTTTTTAATGGGCCTGGTTTTTGTGGGGGCGGTGGGGATTTGGTTTTTTCCTTTTATTTCCGGGCAGATTTCCCACCTTCAGGAGGAATGGCCCCGGTACTTTAAAGGTCTGGTCAGCCTGATTGAAAACTTTGAGGAAAAAATCAAAACCTGGCTGGGTTTAAGTTTAAATTTACGCACTTTGGGGGAGGAAAAACTTTTATCCCTGGGCCAGCTGATTTTAAAAGACTTACCCCTCCTTTTGTTTCAGGTTTTAACAGTTTTGATTTTGGCCCCTTTTCTGGCTTTTTTTCTTCTCAGGGATGGTCATAAAATATCCCGGCACTTTATGAGGTGGGTACCCAACAGTGTGTTTGAAATGACTTTAAGTTTGCAATATCAAATCAACCAGCAGCTGGGGCTTTTTATTCGTGCCCGGTTTTTGGAGGCTTTTATTGTGGGGGCGGTTACCGGTGTGGGTTTAAGTCTTGTCTTTTTTCCCTTTGCATGGCTTTTGGGCGGTTTTGCAGCCTTAACCAATTTGATTCCCTATCTGGGCCCTCTCATTGGTGCAGCCCCTGCCATAGCCATAGCCCTCATTAATGACTACCAGATGTTTGATCTCTCTCTTGTGGTTTTGGTGTATGCCACAGCCCAGGCCATTGATGCCGGTATTCTGGTTCCTGTTTTGGTGGCCCGTATTGTAAACCTGCACCCTGTGACCGTTGTGCTTTTGATTATTTTGGGTGGACAGTTTATGGGAATTTTGGGAATGATCATCAGTATCCCCCTGGCCAATGCCTGTAAGGTCACTTTCGTGGCGGTCTATGATCACCTGACCACCAGTGAAAGCTAAAAGACCCGGGAGAAACCAAAAACTTTTGACTTTCCCTTTAAAAACCGGGATAAGGTTTTTTATGCTTTGGCCCCTTCTTTTTTTGTTTTTAACAGCCTGCCAGTCCCTTAAAGAGGATACTGACTCCCCCTCACAGGCCCTTTTGTTTCAAAAAGCAAAAAGCTTAAAGGAACGGGCTTACTATACAGAGGCTCTGATTCAGTTCAGGAAATTTAAAACCCGCTATCTTTACTCCCCTCTGGCAACACAGGCAGAGCTGAGTGTTGCAGACATTTATTTTTTGAAAGAGGCGTGGCCAGAGGCTGTAAAAGCCTACCAGATTTTTTTGGAAAAACACCCCCATCATAAAAAAAATGATCGGGTGGTTTTCCATTTGGCTCTTTCTTATTTTCACCAGCTGCCCAATACGGCAGACAGGGATTTAAGCCTCACACAAAAAGCTCTTTTTTATTTTAAAAAACATTTAAAAAATTTTCCGGACAGCAGTTTTCGGTCACAGGCTTTCACTCATTTAAACAAGGTTCTTTATTTGAAAGCCAAAAAAGAATGGCAGACCGTTCAATTTCATCTGAAGCAAAACCAGCCTTTAAGAAGCCTGCCTTACTTAAGACACCTGATTAAAACCTACCCCCCATTGGAAA
Organism: Bdellovibrionales bacterium; assembly: GCA_965200025.1. Taxonomy (GTDB): domain Bacteria; phylum Bdellovibrionota; class Bdellovibrionia; order Bdellovibrionales; family UBA1609; genus JANQSP01. Next base: position 1,760,716 of record OZ241325.1, on the reverse strand, counting down.
ATCATAAGGATTTTAAAACCCCGCTGCCCTCAAAAGTCCGGCTGCAAAAAATGCTGAAACAGTTTTCCCCACAGGTTAAAAAAACCGGTCCAACAAAGCTTAAAAATCCCCGGGAATTTATTTTCCATGGGAGGGTGTAATGGAACACTACACACAGGCCTGGGAGTGTTTTCTTAAACAAAGGTGGAAAGAGGCCAGGTTTTTGTTGAAGCAGGAGATGGCACAATCGGGTGAGCAGGCCCGTAGCTTTCACCTTCTGGGGGTGGTGCTTTATCAAGAGGGGCGGTTTAAAGCCGGACTTAAAAACTTAAAACAGGCCTGCGAGATGGAAAGCAATGCCGAGTATTTTTTAAACTTCAGCATTGTTTTAAATGAGATGGGGCATTACCCGGAAGGGGCGGTGTTTTACGAAAAAGCCCTTAAGCTTCAAAAACAAAGTGCTTTTCAAAACTGGAAGGAGGAGGTGACAAGGCTTCACATCCAGACCGCTCAAACCTACCTGAAGCAAAACCACAGGGAGCAGGCTTTAAAACAGTATTTAAGTGCTTTGGAGCTTAAGCCGGAAGATGTCTTAACCCAGCTGGAGGTGGCAAGGCTTTTGTGGGATTTAAAACACCGGGAAAAAGCCTTAAAACATTTAAAGGAGATTGTTTCTTTATCCCCCCGGCTGACAGAAGCCCGCCTGCTTTTGGCCCGGTGGCTGTTTATTCAAAAACAAAGCCCTTTGGCCATACAGGAATGGGAAAAGATTTTAAAGCTTCACCCGGACAACAAAGAGGCCAAAGAGGCTTTGCTGAAAATACAGTATTTTACAGAACCACACCCTTAAAAAAGGTTTTTTACCCATGGAAAAAGGACTTGTCCCTTTCTTAAACGCCAAAGAGATTCAAAAAATTGTTCAAAGGCTGGCCCATGAGATCACCAGGGATTACTTAAACAAAGAGCTTGTGATTATCAGCCCTTTAAAAGGGGCGGTGTTTTTTCTCTCTGATTTGATACGGGCGATGAACCTCAAAGTGGTGGTGGATTTTGTACTTATTGATGGAAGCAAAGCCCATCACTTTATGATAAAAAAAGATATTTCCCAACCCATAAAGAACAAACCGGTTTTAATTGTGGACAGCATTATTGACTCTGGCCTGACTTTGTCTTTTTTAATGGAAAGGGTGAAGCTGAACCAGCCAGAGTCTTTAAAAACCGCGGTGCTGTTGGACAAATCCTCCCGCAGAAGGGTTTTTGTAGAGCTGGATTATGTGGGAAAAGTCATGGAGGACCACTTTATTGTGGGTTATGGCATGCATCTGGAGGGCGAGGGAAGAGCTCACCCCGACATTTACATGCTGGGCCAGTAAAAACCACTAAAGAAGAAGAGTGTCTGAGAGCTCGTGATTTAAAAGCCCCTGGTGATTTAAAACCGACCGGCAAACACTGGCCCCGGGACTTAAAACACAGCTGCTGCCCAGTACAGCAAAACCTTTAATGGAAAGCCGGTGCAGGCCTTTCACCCCTTTGCCACAAAACAACAAAGCCTTTTTGTTTTTTAAGGAATTTCCCACAGGGGTGGCGGAAAAATAATTTGCCCCACAAAACCGGTCCCACCCGGGGGAAAAATCATTTAAAACCCCCCTTAAAAAATCTCCCGGACCCGGGCGGTTTTGAAGCAAAAGCTGAAGGGCTGAGTGGTGGGCTTTCAGATAAGTGGAGAGTTGATTCATATCCCCCAGCCAAAGGGCACAAGGGGAGGGATGTGTTTGAGAGGGCAAAACAAAAGCCCTTAAGTTAAGATGAAGGCATCGGGGGTGAAGAACATCTTTAAAAATATGCACATCACCGGCTTTGAGCCATTTAAAAATTTTCCGGGAAAACAAAGCCAGCCCCACAAAATGACAGGGCTTTGAAAACTTAAGGCTTTTTTTAAAAAAAGAACCCACCCGTCCCCGGGCATTGGTCCAAAGCACACCGGTTGTTTTTAAAGAGGGCGTACATAAAAAACTCACCAGGGCCCGGCTTTTCCGGTGAGCGGTGTAAAAATCTTTAAGGGCTTTCGAATCAAAGGGAAAACACAGGCTGTCCCCATTCAGATAATAAAAATGCTCTTCCTTTTCAAAAAAAGACCTTAAGTGATGTAAAGTTCCGGCAGAACCCAGGAGACAGGGTTCATAGCTAAAAACCGGAGGCTTGAGGCGGGCTTTTTTTGCCCGGGCTTTTAAGGTTTTTTTTAAAAGCCCGGGGTGGCTGTGAAGATTGGCCACAAACTGCAAAACCCCCAGGCTTTTTAACAGGTGGATACTGTAAGACACAAGCGGCAGGTTTAAAAAGGGAAGCAAAGGCTTGGGAAGCACTTTGGTGTAAGGGGCGAATCTTTTTCCCCGGCCCGCACACAGTAAAAGAGCTTTTAAGGCCAAGAGGGAAGCCTTTTTATCAAAAGCCCTGTGAGTTTTAAAAAGCTCGGGTAAGTTTTTATTTGACGAAGCATACACTCTGTTTCTTTTAAAGAGGGTTTTATATATTTTAAATGAGTGCTTTTGTTTTTCAAAACATAAAACTCCGCAAAATTACCACATGCCTTAAAAAGCCTTTGAATGCCTGTCAGTTTCCATTCCTTCTCCATGTTTTTCCACCCCCCGGCAAAAGGTTTTAAAGAGTGATGAAAAATATAACTTAAAAGCCTTTTTTTTTCTGAAGGGGACAAAGCGGCATAAGGATCATAAAACAAACTGACCACATCGTAAAGAGGGGGTAAAAAAGAGGCATCCTGAAAATCAATCATATACACCCTGTTTTTTTTGATCATTAAATTTTGACTGTGAAAATCCCTGTGACCAGGAAGATAAGGGCTTGTTGTCGCCAGATCTGTACACAAATGCCTCCACTCTTTTAAACAGGCCCTTAAAAAAGGTTTTTTTAAAGGGAGCCGGAGGTATCTGTTAATTAAAAAAGTTTTTGTCCAGAGCATTTCCTTCAATAAAAGATGATAAGAATGCAGGGGCCATTTTAAAGCCCGGGCCTTGTTTTGAAGGGCAAACAGGTTGTCTATGGCCTGCCGGTAGTAGGGCATTCTGTGAGAGGGGCTTTTTAAGTCCTCACCTCCCAGGTCCTCCAAAAGGGTGTAAAGACTGAAGGGGCGGGTGAAGTGCAGACCGGGAACAGGGAGTTTTAATTGAACCAGCTCCCCTCTGCGTTTTAAAAAAAGTTTTTTTTGACTTAAGGAGGTGGCCCGCACCACCACTCCCAGGGCTTTGCCCCTTTTTCCCCGCACACGAAAATAACTTCTCCCCCCCCCGTCCCCGGGAAGAGGGGTAAGAGTGTAAAAAGCCCCCTTTAAAGCCGATTTTAAAAAAGCCCTCATAGCCTTTGGTTTATATCATTGGTTTAAAAAAAACCAGCCCTTCCCTGTCTTTGACTTTCCCCCTGGCCCAGGCAGGCATCTATACTTTCCCTGATCTGCTCCACCTGCCGGAAATTTAAAACCATCGACACCAGCACAAAACCCAAAAGACTTTCCCCCCCCCGCACAGGAAAACAAACCCTTGTGCCAATAAAAAAATAAGGAAGCCTGTGGGAAAACACTTTTGTCTGTGAAGGGCTGCCTTCCCCCTCCCCGGCCCCAATGTATAAAAACCGGGCTGAGGAAAAGCACTCCCTCAAACGGGGAAGAAGAAAGGGAATCCTCCACCTCAAAAGCCGGGCTTTTTGTCCGGCACTTAAATTTAAATAAAATTTTTGCATCTCAAAGCTTAAGTCCTGCAAAATGAAGACCCCCGGCCTCAAAAATGTAAAAACCCACCCTTTTCACACACTGAAAACTGTAGAATTTTTAAACAAAGTATGAAAATTTTTTACTTCCCCAAGCTGCAAAACCACTCAAAACCAAAGCCCCGAACAATTTAACTTTTTTTTGTTTTTTTCTTCTTAAATTTAAAAAAAGGGCAAATATAAGGATTTCAAAAAAAGAAATTTTGTGTTTTTTTAAAACAGCCTCTGTAAATTTTACAAAGCCCAAAGACCAGTTTTGAGATCACAAAACAGGAATCACATTAAATGGTGACATCAGAGGCCACAGGGGAGATGATTTCCAAAAAGCCATTAAACACAGCTGTGATTTGAAGGGTTATGGCCGGGTCGGCTTTGGTTTTTGAAGCATCCACATTGCCATCCTTGTCGTACATCAAACCCACAGAACCAATACCCGGGCGGGTGATTCTTTGGGGTTTGCCCACTCTGTCGTTATAGGCCACATGGATACGCTTTTTGGACTGATCCCACATATCCACAATCCGGCCCTGAAGATCCCTTTTTACAGCCACCCACCGGCCGGTTTGCTTTTGTGAAGCCTTTACCAGATGACACTTGTTGGGACTGTATTGAAGAAGAGTGCTGACCTGGCGACGAACTTTCTTTCCCCCGGCCTGAAGGTATTGAATTCGAACCTGGCCGGGTTTTTTACACTTTCTGTGGTAATGGGAGTAAAACACTTTTCTGGATTTTTCCACCCGGGTTTTTAAAGTCCCGTCGGCATTGTACAGAAAGCGGGTGCGAAGCCCATTGCGGGTGGTGGAAAGGGGAAAGCCTGTTTTGTGATCAAAAATCATATCTGTAACGAGACTTCTTCCCCCGGTGTTTTCCCTCTGCCGGGCCCGGTAAAGGTACTGTCCTCCAGAGGGATGAGCCTTGTTCCAAAACTCGTACCGGCTGTTGTTGGTGACTCTGGTGCCGCAGATTTTTCTCACATCGGTCCAGTAGTGGTTACGGGATTTTGCATTGCTGTGGTATTTGTAGGATTCCTTACATCCCCTTCGGTCTTTAAAGGCCACCACCCAGTCTTTTTCTGTATTGTAAGTCAGCACTTCGGTGGTGCCATCGGAGTATTGGGTGCTGGTGAGGTTGTGGTACCGGTTGTAGGTGTGTTTAAACACCTCCCCTTTGGAATTGACCGCCTGAACCAGGTTGTCTTTGTTGTCTATTGTATAAGTGGCTTTCTGCGAGGAACCTTTTACCACCAGCTGGTTTTTTGAAGGCCGTTGAAACTTTAAAGCCCTTCCTTTGTTGTCTGTCACTTTAATAACCTGACCCTGGGGGTTTCTGTCAATTTTGATCCAGTGGCCGGAGACATCCATGTTTTGCACCAGACGGCCCGCCCGGTCAAAAATCTGCACTTCCCCGGAACCCAGTTTTCGCACATAGCGATTCCCCTGAAACCGAACGGTCTCATTCAGCTGTCCTATGGCCCTGTAGGCTTTTCCGGTTTTGGCTTTTCCCTTTAAGTTTAAAGCCCTTATCATTTCTGACTGAAGCAGGCTGGATTTTCTCACATCCCTTTCCACTTTTTTAATGTAAGAGGGGGTGAGAGTTTTGTTCTTTCGCACTTTGGACATAATACTCCCCACAATCAGGGATTCATTTCCCCGGCCCGCCCCGGAAACAAACAGGACTTCTTTCCCCCCCCCGCATTCCACCACAAGAATGGAACCATCGGGGCGTACCTCCAAACGGGTTTCCAGATTGGAACACCACCCATAACCAAACATGCCCTTATACAAAGAACGGGAGTTATAGGTGCGTTGAATCAAAAGCGGCAAATTGGAACTGGAAAGGGATATGTCCAGATAAGACTTGGTGTAGCCGGCATTTTTTGTATCCACAAAAGCGGGTGCCAAAGAGGTAAAAACCCCCAGTGCCAAAAAGAAAAACAGCTTTTTCATACTCACCTCCCAAGTATCTATACGGCAATTGTAACCGCTTTCTTCATCAAAAAACCACCCAAAACAATTAAAAACAAAATAATACCCAGACTGATCCAGCCTAAAGGAGTGGTCAGCATAAGAAGGGCGTATTGTTTGTTGGTAAAAAACATCACCAGCAAAAGCAATAAAGGCACGGCAGAGATAATTTGTGCCTGCATGGTACCCATGGCGGTAAGAGCCTTGATTTTGTTTTCCACTTTTTGCCGGTCCCGAATGGTCTCAGCAATCATGGACAGGGTTTCTGCAATGTTGCCCCCGGTTTCCTTTAAAATGTTAATGGCGGTCACCATCATCATCACATCGGCTCTGTCTATACGCTCCCCCATTTCATTTAAAGCCTCCTCCACACTCATACCCAAACGCACCTTGTTTAAAACCAGGCGAAACTCCTGCACCAAAGGGCCTTTACCCATCCCCTTAATCACCCGATCCATGGATTGGGTGACACTTAAGCCCACTTTCACCCCATTGGTCATAATGGTCAGTCCCTCCACCATCTGCTCCACCACCTGATCGCATCGTTTTTCCCAAAGGCTTTTCATAATTTTACCGGCCCCCATCCAGGAGATTAAAAAAGCTATGGCTGCTGCCCCCAGGCCCAATAAAAAATAAGGCCACAAGACCAAAAAAACCATAAAGCCAAAGCCCAAACCCATAATCCACAACCAAAGCACCACCTTGTCCGGCTTTGTGCTGATCATCATCATCTCCATAATTTTTAAAACTTCTTCCTGAGACTGCAGGGTTTTGGTTTTAAAAAACCGCCTCATCCCCGGAAGCCGGATATAGACAAAAATAAAAACCAAAAGCCCCAGGATTAAAGACAAAACAAAGGGATGCAAAAAAAGAGTGCTCAGTATTTCTTTCATGAGGCTTTTTTCACTCCCGGTGCAAAAGGTCTTAAGGCGGGTTTTTTCTTCAGGCCCCCCAGGGGGGATTTGTTACTGAGCAGGGATTTTTTTTGATTTGGGGCCTGGGAGGTGGAGCTGGTGGTGAAAAGAGATCGGGGGATTTTCAGTCCTTTTTGTTCAAACTTTTCAATAAAGGAGGGAATCATTCCCATGGCCTGAAACTGACCGGTGATTTTACGGTTTTTGTCAAAGCCCGCCTCTTTAAATCTAAAAATCTCCTGCAAAGTCACAGTGTCAGACTGAAAACCCACCACTTCTGTAATACTTTTGATTTTCCGTGTGCCATCGCTTAATCTTCCAATTTGAATAATCATATTCACGGCCCCTGCAATTTGCTCGCGAATGGCCTTCACAGGGAGTTCCATCCCCGCCATCAGACACAGAGTTTCCAGGCGGGATACGGCCTCTCTGGGGTTGTTGGCGTGAACGGTGGTCATGGAACCATCGTGGCCGGTGTTCATGGCCGAAAGCATATCGAGAGCCGCCCCGTCTCTGCACTCCCCCACAACAATTCTGTCCGGACGCATTCTTAAAGAATTCCTAATCAGATCGCGAATGGTCACCTCTCCGGTGCCTTCCATATTGGCCGGCCGGGTCTCCAGTCTCACCACATGCTCCTGTTTCAGCTGAAGTTCTGCAGCATCCTCCACAGTGATAATTCTCTCATTGGCGGGGATAAAGCCGGACAAAACATTTAACAAAGTGGTTTTCCCCGAACCCGTACCTCCTGAAATCACAATATTCAAACCCTGCTCCACACAGATTTTAATAAACTCCGCCATGGAGGAGGTCATGGAAGCAAAACGGCTCACCAAATCATCCACAGTCACCCGGTCCTGGGGAAATTTACGAATGGTCACAGCAGGACCATCAATGGCCAAAGGCTCAATCACTGCATTCACCCGGGAACCATCGGCCAGCCGGGCATCCACATAAGGGGTCTTCTCATCTATCCTTCGCCCCAAAGGGGTAACGATTCTTTCAATCACATTTCTTAACTGCTGGTTGGAGGTAAAAGTCACAGGGGATATCTGAAGCTTTCCACTCCTTTCACAAAAAATCTGATCGCAACCATTCACCATCACCTCTGTCACCTGAGGATCCTGGAGCAGATCTTCCAAAGGCCCAAGGCCCAGGGCCTCTGCCAAAACCTGTTTTATCACCTGGCTTCTTTCCTGACGGGAAAACTGCCCCCCTCTTCGGTCCACCAGTTTGGAGACCACAATTTGTGTTTTTCGTTTCAGCTCCTGCTGACTGGCCTCATCCCTGGCTTTGGTGAGATCTTTTTTTAAATCCATTTCTTTAATCAACTCTGTGTGAATTTGCATTTTTAACAAAGTTATGGGGTGGAGGGTTTTTGCCCCCGGGGGTTTTTTTTCCCCCGGGGATAAAGAGGTTTCAGAAACGGAAGGGGAATCAGAAGCTTTTTTTGGACGCAAAAGGGCTTTGTTTTTTTGCACCACCCCGCCCAAAAGTCTTCGAACCATATCGTGGTAGGCTTGGGACAAAGGGGACTGGGGGTGAGAAAACACAAAAGGGGCTGAACCCTGAAGAGCTGCCCTTGAGGTGGCCTCCTCCCTTGGTAAAGCGGCTATAATGGGAAGCCTGAGGCTTGAGGCAATGGCCCCTGCGGAAAGCCCGGAAGAGTGGGCCTGATTAATAACAATCTGAAACAGCTGAGAGGGCAAAGTGGCCTCACTCATTTCGTTTAAAATTCTTTTGGTCTGATTGACCACCAAAATCTCCGGCTCCAGGGTGACCAAAATGGCACTGGCAGATTCCAAAACCACCATCTGAAGAGGCTGAAGAAGGCAGCCCACATCCACCACAATGTATTTAAAGTACTGCGAGATTCCAAACAACTGTTTGCTGAACAGTGCAGGATCCGCAGACAGGCTTTGCTCCGGACCACTCACAGCCCCCAGGTAAGCCAGCCCGGTTTTGTGATAGGCAAAAAACTGGTTTAAGTTTTGCTGATTTAAAGATCCTGAAAAACGGGACATGTCCAAAACTGTTTTCACTGGCCTTACACCCAAAATTACACTCTGATCCCCACAGCTTTTGGAATCCAAATCCACCAGCAAAACAGAAGCCCGCATCTCTTTTTGTATGGCAAGAGCCAGGTTGGCAGCCAGAACACTTTTGCCCACACCCCCTTTGCCTCCGGTAACGGCTATAATATGACATTTTTGATGGACCACCATGGCTCTTCCTTTCCCTTAAAAAATTTTATTTCTCTGAATACAAATGAAATTTCTTTTTGATACGATGAACCCCACTGGAGGCCGAGGCCTTTATAATGGGTGTGATAAAAACAACAAACTGGTTTTGGGACCGGTTAAATTTTTTGGCGGAAAGAAAAGACAATATGGGATTGGGGGAGGAGCCTGGTGGTTCCCGGTTGTAGTCTGTAAAACTCAAATTGCTGATAGCCCCCCCCAGCACGGCACTTAAGCCGTTTTGCACATGGATTGCAGTATCCACTGTTCGTTGATTGGTAATGGGACCGGCACTTCCTGTCCCCACTATATTGGTAATGGTAAAAGTCACCTTGCTTAAGCGAATACTGTCTTTCATGGGACCCTGAATATGAGGTGTCATGCTCAAGTTCATTGTGACACTGGCTTTATCCGTGGTTTTATCCCCGGACTCCGATTTGGTGCTGAAATAAGGAATTTCCTTAACCGTATTAATTTTGGCAGTGGCCCCATTTTCTGTTGTCACATTGGCGGTGTGAAGAATACGGGCAAAACCAAAAGCCTTGGCCCAGTTGAGCTTGGGAATAAAATTGCTAATGGTTCCTGATATCATACCCCCGATCTGAGCCAGGCCACTGGACCCGGTGTAAAAACTAAAATTGGAACCATCGTTTAAACCCGGATTCCAATGGAACCGGAAACTGTTGGAATAGTCCTTGTTCAGCTCCACATAATGCACAATCAGCTGAATGAGTTTTTTTCGGTCGTCCCGGGGACCCTCTGGTTTTTTTTCCTTCACCACAATTTGATTGATAATGGGGTTTCTGTTCACCTCTTTGACTTTGCTGTCCTTAATGGCCAGATCGGTAATATAGTCCGGAAGATAAAGGGCTGCAATTTCTGCAGCATTGTCGCTTTCCACCTGGCTTTCCACCTGGCCCTTTAAAATAAAAGACATGTTTTTGGCATCCACTGTGATTTTGGGGTTGTTGATTTCCTTTTCCATAAACTTGGCAAGCTTCTGTTGGGCCAGGGGGCTTAAAGTCACAAGAGAACCCACCTTGCCCCCATATTCTTTCACCACCGCGTGGACTCTTCTCATATCTCTGGGAACCACAATCTCCCCATCCACCACCACCCGGTTGTTTAAAATTTTAATGCCCACTCCATCCACGGTTTTCAGCAGGGCCTGCACCTCCCGGGCCGTCTCCTGAAGATCGGTTTTACGCACCCTTAAATTAAGCTTTTTTAAAATCTGGCCCGATGAGGCATCCTTAATGTTAAGAACCCCCAGGCCCACCCGTTTGGGCTTAAACCGTATCACACCCGCTTTTTTGTTGTATTGAAGAGCGGTGTATCTTTTGTAAGTTCCCTCAAAAGAAAGATTTTTTTTTCTTAAATCCAAAGGCAAATCATAATCCGAGTGAAGCCCCACATAAAGGGCCAAAGACTTCAGCTCTGTAATGCCTTCCTCTTCCGAAGCCCCATATAAAGAACCCCCGCCCAAAAGCAAAAGCCCACAAAGCAGAGGGAAAAAAAAAGAGGCTGCCCCATTACCCATGCACCTTGACCTCCCCCTTTAAGGACTGACAGAACGCCACAAATTTTTTGGTTTTGAAGAGACGGCAGGTTTTCGAAACTGTTTTTTGCCTATGAGGCTTTTTAAAGTGGTGCCGGAAAGATGCACACTCTTTTTGTGATCACTGGGATGTCTTAAAGACAGAAATAAAGATCCCGGGGAGGTGGAAAGCACATAGACCAGATCCTGGATTTTTTCCGGACGGGCCTCCACAGTGATGGAGTTAAAGTTGGTGGCAGGACGCAGGTTGCGGATAAAACTCTCTCCACTGATCTCCTCAAACACACGGGGCAGTTCATTCATCACTTTAATGCCGGTGGCAAGAATTAAAACATCCTGCATAAGGGTCTTTATTTCTCTTTTTTGAGCCCCTTTTTCCCTAATATCCAGGGCCGCAATAATATCCACCCGATCTCCTGGTTTTAAGAGTTTTGCCACCCCCCTCATCTCATCAATGGGAATGGTTAAGGCCCGCTTCGAAGGTGCCACCTGGAGCGAAAGCCCCGTGGTGGGACCAGGCTTTGCCAGCTTGGTTTTTAAAAGCTGCTCCCCCTTGCTTAAGGGGGCCAGTGCCACAAGCCCCACCACATCCTCAATGGAGGTGGCAGCCGCTGGTTGCACAAAAGTCTCAGGGTATTCCTTAAGCTCCACCATGGAATCATCCACAGTTTCCATTTCCCCAATATCCCTTAAGGCGGTTACAATGGAGGTTTGTGCCCCAAACTTTCTGGCAATTTGAGAACTCTTCTCCTGTGTGTAACTGTAAAGAAGCATTACGGCAAAAGCCGCAGCTCCAATACTGAGCCATAAATTTAAACTCTCATTGTTTTGCAAAACTTCTGTTCTCCCCTTAAAAAAATTTTGCCCCTCGTATTTATTCACCTGAAAAAGCAGGACTTTGGTCTTAATCAGTTTTTTTAAATTCTTTTTTATACTGTATTTTTCGGAAGAAAGAGCCGGGCTTTTTAATTTTTCTTAAAAAGCTTTTTACTCGCCACAGGTGGAATTCAGACAAATTCCATAGCCCACCATAATCCAGGCGGGATCCACTCTTTGAGTGGCAATTTTTCGGGCCGGCATTTGTGATTCCTGAGTTACCAGCAGATTGTGTTGCTGTGCAGACTTCAGAAAACCCTGCTCCTCCGGATAGTATTCTTTTTTGGACTGGGGATTTAAAAAGTTAACAAACCGGGTGGTGGCGGTACGGTTTCTGCCGGAAGAGTTTTTTTCCGATTTGACAAAGAAAAACCGGCTCTGGTTGTTTCCATAATAGTACCTCATATCTGCTGTCAGGGGGCTTAAGCCGGGGTATTCATGGGGGCCAAAATCCCTTCTGTAGTGCAGGTCCGGCCGGTGGTTCAAAATAAAAAAGGCATTGTGGCGGGCGGCAATGGAGTTTAAAATCGCTGTATGCACCAGCCCCCAGGAACCCAAAGTGGCTCCCAAAAGCATCATCAGCACCAAAAGCAGGGGAACACTTTCCAAAACCGCAAAACCTTTTGAATTACCGGTCAAAAGTTTTTTCAAATCTCTTTGAGTGTTCATAACAGTGTCAGCATCCATTGTCTGAAGGGTTTAAGCGATGTGTGTTTTTGTAATGCTCCTCAGGAGGGGTGGTGGGCCTTAAGGGACCGGGAAAAGCGTGCTTAAGGGCAATGTGCTGCCACCTTTGCCCGTGAAAACTCTCGCACTCCCTTTGTGTGGGTTCCCTGCCCAAGTAAGAACCAATAAATGTTTTAAAGGAGTCTTTTTCCTCTGAAGTGCTTCCAAACCAGGGATTTTGAGCCATTAAAATGGTGGACTGAAAAGAGGTCCAGACTCCAAAAAACAAATTGGGGGAAGAGGGCTGGTTTTCAAAAGCCGTATTTAAACCCATACCTGTTCCGGGCTGGAGTTCATCAAAAATCACAGCCCAGCCTTTTTGAGTCTGAAAAAAAACAGGGTAAGTCCGGGTTTTCAACTCTGTGTATTTTTTTTGAGCCTGTGTTTGCTGGCTTTGCCGGTCCAAATGAGCCAAAAACAAGGCTCTTCCAGAGGAAAAAGTCATATACTGCACCACTTCAGAAACAATCAAAGTCAAAGTGAAAACCGCAAACAACATCATAAAAAAGCCCACCAGAGCAAAAGCAATAATAAACTGAAAAGTTAAAAGCCCCCGGGAATTTAAAACCGGCTGAAAAAGAATTTTTTTTTTACTCATCCCCCTCCACCCCGTACATACGCTGAAAATGCCCCGGATGACTGGCCCTGGCTTCAGAAGCCTGTTTCCAAATACCGGATTCCATCATACCCGCCACAGTTTTCCACGGACCCATAACAAATTTTTGAACCAGGCTTTGCTCTTTAACCAGCTTCATGGTGACAAGCGACATGGAGACCATCACAATAAGAAGCAAAGTCATCTCGATGAGCATTTGTCCCCGACGGTTAAAAAACAGAAAACAACTCATAAAAAAAAGCCCTGTGAAAAGTCACTGTCAGCCAGGCCAGGCCCAGCCCCACAGAAAAAGGAAAGGTGTTTAACTCATCGGAAGAGGGAGGCTTAAATTTGAACAAATTATAAACATTTAACAACATAAGTCCCACTTTTTTATCCAAAAGGGTTTTAAAAAAACCCAAAAGCCCCGCCCAAAAAAAAGAAATCAACAGGATCACAAACATATCAGACACTGTCAGCAACAGGGCCAAAAGAGCAAAAAGCTTCATATCCCCCCCGCCCATAACTCTCAGCAAAACAAAGGGAAGAGCAGCCCCAAGGGCCAAAATCAAACGAAAAAAAGCCTGAATCAGACCCAAAAAACCAAAGCTCAGCCCTGTACTTTGAAATCCCATATCCTCACCAAAAAGAATCACCAGAACACAAAAGGGAAGGAAAACCATTAAGAGTCGGTTATGAATTTTTTTGCTGTAAAGATCATCGGCCACCGCACAGGCCAGCAAAAGAGTGGGAAGAAGAACAAACATGCCCTTTATACTAAAGGGCTTAAGCCTTTGTGATCAATGGCAAAACACAGGAATAAGGACTTAAGGCTCTGGTCTTTTTTTATTTAAGGTTCATCCCAGCTCATCCCACCGGCCCGGTCCACAGCAAAAAAGCCCGTGCCTGTGGCGGTGTGTTTTTGCACCCGGGCGGAAAGATAAGGAAGAGTTCCCTGAAAGGAATAATAAAGTCCCTCTTTTTCCTTAAGAAAAATCCCTATAACAAACATGCCATAAAGGCATAAAAGCAAAATCATTTCTGCAGTCATAAAAACTTAAAACCCCCGGGGCTTAAGATGGTTGATTGCGACACCTGTTAAAACAAAAATTGTCTGAAAAGCTTTTACTGTTTTTCCACATTAAAGCTCCCCATGGAGGAGGTCAGAGCACTCAAACGGCCCTGCAACATGTCTTTGATTCGTGTTCTGAACATAAAAGCCAAACCCACCACCGCCACCAAAATCAAAGCGTACTCGGCAGTTCCCTGGCCCGACTCATCCTGCCAGAGCTTAAGCCCCCATTTTTTTAATGATTTTAAGGTTTTCATAGTTTTCCTCCTTTTGATTGGACAGTTAAAAATTTTTCTGTTTTAAGCCTCTTTGCTGTTCTTATCGGCCCCTCAAAAAAAAACTTTATTTTTTCAAAAAAACAGGCCTTTTTCAGCTCTTTTGAAGCTTGTCTTTCACTCTTCCGATAAGAAAAGGTATGAGCTTTTTTTTCAAAAACCAGACGGGCCAGGCCGTGGTGGAGTATGTGCTGATTTTATCTGTCATAGTCCTGATGTGCCTGGCCTTTTTAAAGCCACTGCACAAAGGCTTTTTAACTCTGGGCCAGGGGCTTTTTGGAACACAGGGGTATTTTTCCTGCCTGCTCAAAACCGGGCTTTTACCCGGCCAAACCACCGGTATTGAAAACTGCAAAAGCCAGGCAGAAATCCAAAGTGAGTTTAAAGAGGATATTTCAAAAATGGGAGTGGAGCTACCCTCCGGTGGGGGGGGGGGAAGCAAGGCCCCCCCCCTTTCCCCTCAAGCCCCGGATGCCACCCCCCCGGTTTCCCAAGGCAGGGGAGGCGGGGACAACTCTGGCCGATCCACAAAAATCCCCATAAGCCGCTCTCAAAACCCCACCTCCCCCTCCCCGGGGGGCCGGAGGGGGGGAGGAAGGACTTCAGCCTCCCGCTCAGGGCTTATGCCCCTTTCCTCAAAAGACAAAGACTCCTCCGGTCAAACAAAACTCAAAAAAGCTTCAGAAGGGGCCGGGGGGGAAAGCAAAAAAAAATTTGGCTACAAAAACACAGGGGCTTCAGGATCAGAAAATGGCAGGACCTATAGGGTACGCAGAGTGGGGGGTTTTCACTCCTCAGGTTTTATGGAGCAGGAGGAGAGAAAAAAAGCCAGCCCCATTCCTGTTCGCCTGCCCGCCACCAAAAAAGGTTTTCAGGCCAGCAAAAAAAAACAGCTGCTGCCCTTAAGCCAAACAAAAAAGCACAAAGAAATCAAAGACAAGGCCTGGTCTTTTGGTTCCTTTATTCGCATTCTGCTGATTGTTTGTATCATCCTGATACTTGTCCTTATTGTGGGCAGCCAAAGCTTTCAGGTGAAAAAATCCATGAAGTGAGGGGACCAAAAAAAAACTTTACTTTAAAGCCTTTCCGTAGGATAAGCTGAATTCACTTTATAAAAATGGTAAAAATCCCGCCCTCCATCAGGTTAAAAAACCCATGAAGCTGGCTTTAGCCCAAATCCACCCGGTGGTGACTCAGATCTCACACAACCGGGATAAAATTTTAAAATTTATCCGGAAGGCCCACAGCCAAAAAGCCTCTTTGGTGATTTTTCCCGAACTGGCTTTAAGTGGCTATCCCCCTTTGGATTTTCTGTATCAAAAAACTTTTTTAAAAAAACTGAAGCAGGCCATTTCCCAAATTCACAAATTGATGCCTCCGGGGACAGCGGCTCTTGTGGGAAGCCCCTATGGACCCATAAACTCAAAACCCTTTAACGCGGCTGTGCTCTTAAAAAAAAACAGGCCCATAAAAATTTTTACCAAACAGAATTTGCCCGATTACACTGTTTTTGAGGAAAACCGGTTCTTTCAAACCACCCGGGAACAAAGCAACACTTTTACTTTTCAAAACCGAAACATTAAAGTCCTCATCTGTGAGGATTTGTGGCAGGCCCCGGAAAGGGAAAAGGGAGTGGATATGATTATCAGTATCCATGCCTCCCCCTTTGATTTGCAAAAACAACAGATGAGAAAAAAGCAGGCCCTAAAATGGGTCAAAGCCCACCAATGCCCCCTTTTGTATGTGAATCTGACAGGCGAAGAGGAGGAATTAATTTTTGATGGCAGTTCTTTTGTTCTAAACCCCCGGGGCCAAAACATTCACCAAAGCCCGGGCCTGAAGGAAGACTTAAGTGTTCTTGATTTGGAAGGCCCGCATAAAATCTTAAAAACCCAGACCACCGCTCTCTCACTGAAAGAAGTTTTAACTTTTGGTTTAAAGGAATTCGTGTTCCGGCAGGGTTTTAAAAAAGTTCATTTGGGTTTGAGCGGGGGAATAGACTCCACAGTGGCAGCCCACCTGGCCTGTGAGGCTTTTCCCCCCCGGAATGTTCATTTGTTTTTTCTCCCGGGGCCTTTTACCTCCCCGGTCTCTTTTAAAGCAGCTTTAAAAACCGCTCAAAACCTGGGCTGCCCCTTTAGCCAAAAAAGCATTACCCCTTTATACAAAAAATGTTTAAAAACCAGAGCTTTTACCTCCTCCTTAAGCCGGCAAAACCTGCAGGCCCGTTTAAGAAATCTTTACCTCTCAGCTTATGCCAATCAAAATCCAAGTCTGCTTATTGGCACCTCCAACAAAACAGAACTGGCTTTGGGTTATGCCACTTTGTATGGAGATATGACAGGGGCCCTTTTACCCCTGGGGGATCTGTGGAAAACAGAGATTTATAGTCTGGCCCGGGAGTTTGTATCCCCCCCGGTTTTGCCCCTGATTGTCAAACGCCCCCCTTCTGCAGAACTGAAAAGCCGGCAAAAAGACAGCATCGACTTAAAAAGCCCTTATCCCCCTTTGGACAAAGCCCTTAAAAAACTGGTGGAACAAAACAAAAGCCCCACCACCTCTTTGGAAAAAAGGCTTTTTCAAAAAATCCTTACCAGTGAGTTTAAACGCAAACAGGCCCCCCCCCTTTTAAAAGTCAAGGCTTTGTCTTTTGACAGGGGGTGGAAACGGCCCCTTTGCCCCAAGACAAACTTTGACAAAAAATCTTTTTTTTAAAATCAAAAAAAAGAAAACTGCCGGGCCTTCAGGTGGGGAAATCTCAATTCTTTTTTACCACTCAGTTCTATCAGATGGGCCGGATGGGTGGGCTGCCTCTGGTTTTTCATTTTTTGAAGAATGGCATAAAACACATAGCCGCAACACAGGGCATCCTCTTTGGCCCGGTGAAACTGAGAGGTGGGAATCCTTAAATAAGAACTCACAGTGGAAAGTTTATAATTACTTAAACCGGCAAACATTTTTTTGGACAACATATAAGTGTCCAAAACCACACCGGTGGGGGGGGCTTTGTAGTGTTTTTCCAAAACCACAGACAAAAACTGAAAGTCAAACAAAGCATTGTGAGCCACCAGAGGGGCGGAACCACAAAAATCAGAAAAATCCTGAAGCACATCCTCAATGGG
The DNA here is from genome assembly GCA_965200025.1 of Bdellovibrionales bacterium. GTDB lineage: Bacteria > Bdellovibrionota > Bdellovibrionia > Bdellovibrionales > UBA1609 > JANQSP01. The sequence goes on along the minus strand of OZ241325.1, from coordinate 1,743,618 downwards.
GGGCTTACCCTCCAGCATCTCATCTGTGATTTGATTCACCAATGAGGCCTCCTGGGGCATACGAATTCCCGGGTTGATGAGAGAGGAAAACTCCTCTTTCACCTCCCCTCCTGAAAACCGAACAGCCGCCAGTTCCACAATCCGGTCCACATAAGGAAGAATCCCCGTGGTCTCCACATCTATTGCCACAAAATCCATAATCATCCTGTCTGTTTGAAGTTTATTACTGTCAAAGCATCCTCATTGAACACAGATTATCCCTTAAGGATAAAAAGCCTGTTGTTTTTTTTCCCCCGGGCCAAAGACTCCCAGAAGCTTTCCATTCTTAAAAACCTGAATCCGGTCAGAGGTGGGGGTTTCAATCCATACCATATCCCGGCTTTTTAAAACCTCAAACTGATCCGGTTTTAAAGTTATGGTTTTCACAGGGGAGTTTTCACTTAAACGGTAAGAAAACTCAACCTCCTCAAGAGCTTTTATCACCACCTCCAAAGAGGCAAGCCCGGAAGAGGAAACAGCAGGGGGGGGGCTTTGCGGGGGCGGGTGGCCTTCCTCCCCCTCCTTTAAAGACTCTTCTTCGGTCCCCTCTTCTTTTAAGATATAAGGTTTCTGGCTTTGGTTTTGAATTTGTCTGTAAATGTTACTCACCACCAAAATCAAAACCAGAACAAATAAAATCCCCAGTGCGGGAAAAATGGAAAAACTCCTCTGGCTTTTGACTATCAGCTCCTCCTCCTCAAAACCCCCGGGGTTTAAAGACAAAGAGGATTCTTCCGGAGAGACCGGTTTTAAATTCTGAACTTCTTTTAAGACCTCTTTTTCATTCAGTTTTAAAAACCGGCTGTAAGCCAAAATAAAACCCCTTAAATACACATAGGCCGGCAAATCAGAAGAGTCCGCCTCTTCAATGGCTTTTAAAATCTGTGTGCTGATTTTTAATTTTTCAGAAACTGTTTTTAAACTTAACCCTTTTTCTGTTCTTTTGTCCTTTAAAATCTGACCCAAATTTTTTAAATGAGAATTCATAAACCCTGTACCTTTTCACAAAGATCGAAGCCTTTGAAAGGCCTGAAGCCCCCGGGAATACAAAGGATGTTTTTGACTGGTGTTTTTTAAAAACACCTTCATATCCTTAAGAGCTTTTTGATGTTGCCCCTGTTTATCATACACCAAAGCCCGCCAAAAATAAGCTTTAAAATGGGGGCTGGCACAGGGCGGAAGAAAAGCCCCCTGGCACCACTTTTTTGCCGGCTCCAAAATCCCGCCCGCCTCCTGATATTTATTTAAAAAATAAAGACTTTGGGCATGGTACAAAGCCAGCTCACAGTCCCGGGTTTGAATTTTGCGGGCCACCTCAAAATGCACCTGTGCCTCTTTAAAGTTTTTTTGCTTAAAAAAACTTAAGCCCAGGTGAGCGTGAATATTTTCCGGATAAGGATAGGAGAGATCCCGGGCTGCTTTTTTTAAGACCTTTAAAGCGGCCTGTGTTTTTCCCATCTCTATGAGACTTCGCCCCAGGTCCACCTGAGCCACCGTCCAGCCGGGTTGAAGTTTAAGAGCCTGCTGAAAATGCTTTACCGCCAAAGGGTACTGCCGGAGTTGAAAGTACACCAAAGCCAAAGAATGATAAATGGAGGGTTGTGACTTCTCCAGTTTTAAAGCCTCCAAAAGTTGTTTTAAAGCCTGAGGATAGCGACACTGGCGAAGAGAGGAAAGAGCCAGCTGGTAGATGAGCTGAGCTTTTTTCTCTGTTTTTTTTTTCGAAGAAAGGCTGTGGCAGGAGTTCAAAACAAACACACTGAAAACAAAGAACAAAATCCGCCCTCTCATTTGAGAAGATACTCCTCTTTCTTAAAAAAAAGAGCCAGCTCCCGCCCGGCACTTTCCAAAGAGGCGGAACCATGGATGGAGTTTCGTTCTATACTTTCCCCGTAAAGGGCCCTTAAAGTGTTTTTTTGTGCTTTCCCGGGATCAGTATCCCCTATCACCTCTCTCAAATGGGAAACCGCCCCCGCCCGCCTTAAAGCCATGAGAAAAACAGGACCTGAACAAACAAATTCCACAAGAGAGGAAAAAAAAGGCCGGGCCTTGTGTTCCTGGTAAAAAACACGGGCCCGGGGGGGGCTTAAATACTCCAGCCTTCCGGCCTGTAACACAAAGCCCTCCTCCTCCAAACGGGACAGTATCCGGCCCGTAAGGGTACGGGCCGTGGCATCCGGTTTTACCATGGAGAAAGTCACTTCCTTCAATTAAATCCCTCCCTGGTCCGTGTTTTTCATTTCCAGACTTTTTTTCACAGTGATACCAATTTCTGCCGGAGAATGTGTTAAAAAAACCCCCGCCTCTTTTAAGGCCTTCATTTTTCCCTCTGCACTGCCTCTGCCTGCACTGATAATGGCACCGGCATGGCCCATTCTTCTTCCCGCAGGGGCGGAACGCCCGGCAATAAAAGCACTCACTGGTTTTTGAAAGCCTTTTTTTATAAATTCTGCAGCCTTCTCTTCCAGCTCCCCCCCAATTTCCCCAATCAGAACCACCGCCTCTGTGGCTTCATCCTTATCAAACAGCTTTAACAGATCCACAAAATCTGTCCCCAGCACCGGATCCCCCCCTATGCCCACACAGCTGCTTTGCCCCAGTCCCAAATGACTCAGCTGCCACACAGCCTCATAAGTCAAAGTGCCGGAGCGGGATATGACCCCTATAGATCCGGGCCTGTGAATGTATCCCGGCATAATTCCTATTTTGCACTCTTCAGGGGTGATAAGGCCCGGGCAATTCGGACCAATCAAACGGGTTTTTTTATTCTTTAAAGCCAGACGCACCCGAAGCATATCCTGTACCGGAATACCCTCTGTGATACAAACCACCAGATCCAGCTCCGCATGGGCAGCCTCCAAAATGGCATCCATGGCAAAAGGGGGTGGAACATAAAGCACAGACACACTGGCCCCGGTTTGCCTAACCGCCTCCTCCACAGTGTCAAAAACAGGAAGACCCAAATGAAGACTTCCCCCCTTGCCAGGGGTTACCCCCCCCACCAGCTGGGTGCCATACTCCAGGCACTTTTGGGAATGAAAGCTGCCCTGCCGGCCCGTAAAACCCTGACATATCACTTTTGTTTGTTTGCTTACCAAAATACTCAAAGTCCACTTCCCCTCGCGGAGTTTGTACTTGTTAAAGAAACAATTTTGTCCGCAGCCTCTGAAAGCCCCGTGGCAATATGAATTTTTACAGCCGAAGAGGCCAAAAGCCCCCGGGCCTGCTCAGAGTGAGTGCCCTCCAAACGCACCACCATGGGAACAGAAATGTTTAAAAGTTTAAGGGCTTTGATCAAACCCTGTGCAATCAAATCGCATTTCACAATCCCTCCAAAAATATTAACCAAAATACCTTCCACCTGCCGGTCCTCTTTTAAAATTTCAAAGGCTTTGTCGATTTTTTCACTGTCCACTCCCCCCCCCACATCCAAAAAATTGGCAGGCTTTCCCCCCTTTAACTTCACAATATCCATGGTGGCCATGGCCAGACCCGCCCCATTCACCAGACAACCAATGTTCCCATCCAGTTTAATAAAAGAAAGCCCCTGTTGAACGGCTTTTCTTTCCGCAGGAAAAAGCTCTCTGAGATCCATAAGATCTTTCATATCCTGCCTTCTGAACAAAGCATTGTCGTCAATGGACACCTTGGCATCCAGGGGAAGAAGTTTTCCCTGAGTGGTTAAAACCAGAGGATTGACTTCCACCAGGGTGGCCTCCCGCTTCACCATAATTTGATACAAGGCCTGAAGCAGCTGATTTAAAGAGGGAAAAAAAGACAGAGGCAAACGGAAAGTTTTTAAAACTTTTCGAACCTGAAAAGGCAAAACCCCCTCTGTGAAATGAATCTGAATTTTTTCAATCTTATGGGGGCTTTGACGGGCCACCTCCTCAATACTCATTCCCCCCTCTGAGCTGACAATCAAAGTAAAAGACTGCTCTGTTCTGTCCAGTAAAAAAGCCAGGTAAAACTCCTCTTTAATGTCACAACCCTCCTCCAGCAGGATTTGATGCACAACTTTGCCCTGAGGACCGGTCTGAGGGCTGATGAGGGTTTTTCCCATGAGATCCTGTGTTTGACTCTTTACCTCCTCCAGGGTTTTGGCTTTTTTTATTCCCCCGGCCAAACCCCTTCCCCCGGCATGGATTTGAGCCTTTAAAACCCAAAAAGGGGCCAGCCAGTTTTGCATCACTGTGTCTATCTGCTGGGGCCGGACAATCAGCTCGGACCTTAAAGTCGGGATTCCAAAAGATCGAAAAAGGGCTTTGGCCTGATACTCATGCATTTCCATAATGAAGACCCAAGCTTTATCATTTTACCGGTGGGCTTTAAAGGTTTTTTTGTGCTTCAAAGGGATTAAAGAGTTTTAAGGGATTTGACCTGTTGATAAACCACAGAGGCGGACTTTTTAAACAAAGCCAGCTCCCCGGGCTGAAGGGGAAAGTCCATCACCTTTTTTACCCCTGATCTCCCAATCACACAGGGAACCCCCATAAACAAATCTTTCACCTGAAACTCCCCCTTTAAATAAGCAGAGCATGGCAAAAGCCGGTTTTTGTCTTTTAAAATGGATTCCACCATTTCCACCACACTTAAGGCCGGGGCATAGTAGGCAGAACCCTCTTTAAGATAAGAAACAATCTCCTGTCCCCCTTTTTGTGTTCTTTCAATCAAAGCCTGTATTTTACTTTCCGGTAAAAGATCCTTTAAAGGAATACCCCCCACCTGACACAGCCGGGCCAAAGGAACCATGCTGTCTCCATGGCCTCCCAGGACATAAGCCTGTACATCCTGCACACTCACCTTTAATTCCTGTGCAATAAAACAACGAAATCTGGCACTGTCCAGCACACCGGCCATTCCCATAACCCGGTGAGAGGGAAAAGCCAAAACCTTCCAGGCCAGATAAGTCATCACATCCAAAGGGTTGGTGACAATGATCACCACCGCCTGAGGGGCATGGGTGCGAATTTCCTGACACACCGCTTTTATCACCTGAGCATTGAGATTTTTTAAATCCTCCCGGCTCATACCGGATTGACGCGCCTTTCCGGCTGTCACCACCACCACATCCGCATTTTGAATTTTTTTATACTCCGAAGCCCCCTCCACACAGAGATCCACCCCATTTAAAGGAGCAGACTGCATCAGGTCCAAAGCCCTGCCCTGCATCAAACTTTCCTTTAAATCCAAAAGAACAATATCTCCCAAATCCCGGCTCAAAATCCAGTGAGCACAGGCCGATCCCACAAAGCCTCCACCTATCAGGGCAATTTTTGCTCGTTTCATTTCCCTGCCTGTCCTTAAATAAAGACCTCCCACAGACAGAAGGTCTGCGGGAGGCTTTTTTACAGTGTTTTCAATAAATTATCTTCTTTTACGTCTTTTTGGGCCAGGCTTTTTGCCTTTTCTGCGGGTGGCCTTCCTTTTCACTTTTTTTCTTCTGACTTTTCTTTTTACTTTTTTCTTCCTGACCACCTTTTTTCTAGCCACTTTCCTTTTGGTTTTCCTTTTCGCTTTTTTTTTAGCCATTATGTCCCTCCTTGTTGGTAATAACTGATGGCTATGGAAAACTTTTTTCCATTTTTACCTTTTTTTATTGTCTCTTTACCGGATAAATCAGTCAAATAAAAAAAAACGGATCGGATTTTGCATGTAAATCTTTAATATGAGCCGGCTTCATTTATGGATTTTGTTTGCAAATATGCTGGGTGGGCTGTATTTGCTGAGTTTAAAAAGCCTCCCGGAACCTGTTAAAGACAGCTTTTCCCCGTTAAAAAAGCAGACATGGCTGTGTATTTATGTACTCATTCTCCTCTTTTCATTTTTTATACCTGTAAAATTTTTTGCACTTCGGATCATTTTGTTCCATGTGCCGGCCCTGACAAAAGCCGGTTCAGAGCAAATTTCCTGGTTCCTGTGGAAAAAAAATCTTCACATCCAGTTTGAATTTTTTATCCCCCATTTGATTTTTCATATCAAAACGGGGATGGGGTTCAGGCAGGCTTTTAAAGTCACAGCACAGAATTTACCTCAAACTTTTCGAAAGGATTTTTTGGAAATACTGGATTTTATAGTTTTTCAAAGTGCTTTAAATCCCCGGTTTTATCTTTTTCAACAGATGATATCTGAACTGAAAAGAGCAGATGAAGCCACAGAAAGCCTCCCTTATCTGGAAAATTTGAGGCTTTACTTAAAAACCAGATCCCTTTTCCGCAGGCACCTTTACGCCGCTTTACTGCATGTGCGGGTGCAGTCTTTTATTTTATGCCTCCTTTACTCCGGGCTGTTATTTTTGGTTCTTTATCAGTATGGGTGGAAGTATTCAAAAATCCTGCTCCTCTCTTTTACTCTTTTCACAGTGGGTCTCATCAGTTTATTCCGCCTGGGAAGGAGGTTAAAATGGACTGTTTAGCCCCTCCTTTAAATATGGTCATTCATGTCCAGAGCCGGATCCGCAGTGGTTTTTCTGTACGCACAGCTCTTCATATTTATATACAGGATTTCCCGGAGTGTTCTTTTGCCCGGCAAATTAACCAGTGGTTGTTTTGTCTGGAAACCGGAAAACCTTTCCATGATCCCTGTCTGGCCCGGCAGCACTATAGAAAAGCCCTCCTTCCCATTTTAAAGAGAGGTTTGAATGGAGAGCCCATTTTGGAGTTTTTAAGCCTCTTTGAGGAGGAATTAAAGGAGGTTTGTCTTCAAAATCTGAAAACACAGGTCAAAAAACTGGCTTTTTTAACCCTGATTCCCCTTTTTTTGTTTCAGGTGCCGGCTTTTTTCCTTTTGCTGTTGGGTCCCCTGCTTTTTGAACTCAAATCCACTCTTATTCATTAAACCATAAAAAGGAGGAGTTAAGATGTTGTTTTTCTTTTTGTATATTCTGGTTTTTAGCCCCTTTAAGGGCCGGGCGGTGGAGGATATTCTAAGCACCCGCAGTTTAAAGGAGCTTCACCACACTCTCCAGAAAAAACAGACACAAAGGCTTGTCAAAACCCGCTGCCAGCTGCAACTAAAGAACGGGAGGCTGCCTGCCTCCTGCTACCGGTGGATGAGTTTTCTTACACAAATCCGGCCCGGCAGCCGCCAGGAGTTTCAAAAACACCTTGATGAAAAGTGCCACAAAGCTCTTCGCACTTTAAAAAGCCCGGAAGAGGCCACTCTTCTTCTTCAAACCCGGGGTTTAAGCCCCTTTTGTGAAAAAAAACTTAGGGAAAAAGCCCAAATTTTAATTTATCAGTTAAGAGACCAGTCGGTTCAGGATTTTTTAAAATGGCATTTAAAACAAAAAGACTTTAAAAAGAGGCTTGACTTCCCTCCCTTTTAACTTAAAAAAAGAAAGCTATGCCTGTCCAGCTCCTCTCTCAACCCTGTGTTTATGAGCTTAAGAAATGTTTGGGGGAAAATCTCACCAGCAGGGTTTGGCTTGCTGAGCATGTTGTGAAAACCTTAAAAATCAAACAAACTGTGGTGTTAAAAGTTTTCACACGGGATTTTCACCTTCAGCCCCGGCTTCAGATGGAATCCCTTTTGCGGGCCCGGCACTGCCCCCACCTGGTAAAAGTTTTAAAGCTGGAGTATTTCAAAAAAAACCCCGCTTTAATCCTTCAGGCCATAAAAGGCTTAAATCTTAAACAGCTCTTGAGGAAAAAACCCCTCACCCGGGAGGAAAGCCTTTACATCCTCCAACAAAGCTTTCAGGGCTTAAAAGAACTCAAACATGTGGGGCTGGCCCATGGGGATTTGAGTCTGTCCAATATTCTTATCGATTACAAAGCCTGTGTTTATTTGTCTGATTACGGCCTGGCCAATTACAAACACCAGGGAACTTACGGAACAGAACCTTTTATAGCCCCGGAGTTAAGTGCTTTGGAAAAGTCCGCAGATTTTTCCTCTGATCTTTTTTCCCTGGGGGTCTTAAAAAACATTCTTCTGGGAGGCTTTAAAAGTACAGAGCTTAATCTTTTAAACCACACTCATTTTATACAGGCCCGCCACCCGCTTTTGGATCCCAACCCCTTAAAACGCAAAGTGCCTGTTTTTACACAAATGGAAAAAGCCCCTCTGTCTTTAAAACAAAAAATCAGTGAAATTTTAATGGCACAAAACCACAGCCCTGGCAAAGTGCAGGCCCGTCCCCTAAAGCAAAAAAACAAAGCTTCCCCACTTATGCCCCTTTCCCCCCCTTTAAAAAAAACAAAAATGCCGGGTGGGAAGATCTGGCCCGGGGGGATTTTGTTTTTGCTGATCCTGCTGCTCACCAATCCTTTGGCCTCCCATAAAAAATTGAAAGTGGCCCGGGTTTTGGTTCACACACAAAAGTGGATCTATGCGGAACTGGATGTTTTAAGAAGCTATGCCCCTTTTCAGGTGCGGCTTCCTGCAGGGAAGTACACCCTGAAATGGAAAACCCATAACCAGGAGGGAACCAAGCATCTTCACCTCATCCCCGGACAAACCCTTCTTTTAAGTGATCATGACTTTCCCTGATGTCTTTCATTCTGTGCTTTTGGCCTTCACACAGGGTTTGTCTGAGTTTTTACCTCTGTCCAGCTCAGGCCATCTGATTCTGATCAGCCATTTTTTTCACATACAAAATGTCAATTTGTTTTTTATTTTGGTCCTTCATGTGGGAAGCCTTATGGCGGTGTTTTCTTACTATGGAAAAGAGCTGGGGGCTTTGGGCCGGGGAAACTTTCCGGAAGGATTTTTAAAAAGTCCTGCTTTCCGGCTTCTTTGTTTAACAGGGCTGGCCCTTATTCCCTCTGTCAGTCTGGCTTTTTTTCTCAAACCTGTTATAGAAAAAACTCTCACATCCCTTCTTTGGACCGGGGCGGGCTTTTTACTGACCGGGCTTTTTTTGATTTTGACCTGTCTGCCTTTAAGAAAAAAACACAAAGAGGATATTTCAAAATCCCCAACAGACTTTATCCGGCAAAGCAGTCAGAAAATAAGGGTCTTGCCCGCGTTTTTGGTGGGCCTGGTTCAGGTGCTGGCTTTTTTCCCGGGAATGAGCCGGGCCGGGTGGACAGTTGGTATGGCTTTGTTTCTGGGTGTTCCCAAAAAACAGGCGGTGTTTTTCAGCTTTTTACTGGCTATTCCATCCATCCTGGGGGCCATGCTTTTTGAACTTTTGTCCCTGCCAGACAGGACTCCCCCCCCTGTGTCTTTTATCAGTTTAACTCTGGCTTTTCTGGGTTCATGGCTGTTTGGTTTTTTGGCTTTGAAAATTCTTGTACGCTCTTTGGAAAAACTCTCTTTTCCCTGCTTTGCTTTATATCTTTGCCCTCTGGGGGTTTATCTTCTTCTGACAGAGGGAACACAGGTTTTTTCCCCTTAAAGGGTTTTTTTAAAAAAATCATCAGCCCGGTAGAGTCCATTTTTTTTTGGAATAAGCCACTTTAAGACCTCCAAAGCTTTGCGGGCAAAGAGCTTTCGATTTAAAGCCCTGTGCTGGATAATCAAAACCTCTTCCGGAGCTTTCAGGATCAGGGCATGGGTGCCAAACTCCCGGCCTTTTCTGTCAGAGAAAACATGTAATTTTTTTTGAAGGGAGGGGGACAAAGCCCCCTTTAATTTTAAAGCGGTGCCACTGGGGGCATCTTTTTTATCCCTGTGATGAAGATCCACCAAAAACATTTCCTTGGAGGCCGGGGGAATGAGGTCTGCCATCCATTTTTTCATTTGCCAGATTCCATAGCTGAAGTTTTCCTCATAAAAAACCGGAATTTTAAGGGCAGAGTTTTTTAATTTTCTTTTTTGAAGAGAGCTTAAGCCTGTGGTTCCACTGACCAAAGGGATTTGGTTTTTTACACACCAGGCAAGGGTTTTGTCCCACAGATACGGGGAGGAAAAATCCACCACCCCTTTTAAAGAGATGGGCCATTTTTTGAAATTCTCTTTTGGGGGGCTTTGAGCCTTAAGAACAAAGGGAAAAACCCCGGTTTTTAAAAGCCCCTTCAGAGTACGCCCCATCTTACCGGAAGAGCCGCTTAAACCTATGGGAATGTGTTTCATAATCTTAAGCCCTGCTTATAACAAAAAAATTCCCCTCCGCCAAACCTCAAAAGAATTGACTTTGACCGGTAAAATGAAAAACCCTTTAAAATAATTTGTCTTCCCTGTTTTTTTTAAAGGTTTCCCGCCCCATGTCCCAACAAACAAACAAGCAAAAAAAAACAAAGCCCGCAGAGGGATTTGCCACCCGGGCCATTCATGCCGGGCAAAAACCGGATGCCACCACAGGGGCTGTTATGATACCTGTCACTTTGTCCTCCACTTTTGCCCAGGAAGCCCCGGGCCGGCACAAGGGTTTTGAGTACTCCCGCACTTCCAACCCCACCCGAAAAGCTTTGGAGGAGTGCATAGCCTCTTTAGAGGGGGGGCGGTATGGTTTTGCCTGCTCCTCGGGGGTGGCGGCCCAAAGTCTGGTTTTTGAACTTTTGTCCCCTGGAGATCATCTAATGGCAGAAAAAGATCTTTACGGTGGCACCTTAAGACTTCTCTTTAAAGTTTTAAAACCCCGGGGAATTACCATTCACTTAAGAGATTTTTCTCATCCCCGGGCTTTTCAAAAACTGCCGCCCCGGACCCGTATGATCTGGCTGGAAAGCCCCACCAATCCCGAACTGAAAATTATAGACATTGCCAAAGTCAAAAGCCTTTGCCTTCCCACAAAAACCCTGCTGGCGGTGGACAACACTTTTATGAGTCCTTTTTTTCAAAAACCTCTTCAAAGGGGAGCGGATGTGGTGGTTCATTCCGCCACCAAGTATTTGGGGGGACACTCTGACTTGTTGGGGGGGGTCATTGTGACCTCTCAAAAAGCCTTAAGTCAAAAACTGGCTTTTTTAAGCAATTCTTTGGGAGCTGTTCTGTCCCCTTTTGACTCCTATCTGCTTTTAAGAAGCTTAAAAACCCTGCATTTGCGAATGACAGCCCATGAAAAAAATGCCGGATTTTTGGCACAGGTTTTAAGCCGCCACCCTGCTGTAAAACAGGTGATTTACCCAGGGCTGCCCTCTCATCCCCAACACCTGCTGGCAAAAAAACAAATGTCAGGTTTTGGGGGAATGATAAGCTTCACACTCAAAAAAGGCAAAAGCCAGGCTTTAAAGTGCTTAAAACGCTTTCGCCTTTTCACCCTGGCGGAAAGCCTGGGAGGGGTGGAATCCCTGGTGGAACACCCTGCCACCATGACACATGCCACCTCGCCCCATCCCCCCTCCCCCTCACTCATTCGTCTGAGCGTGGGCCTGGAGAACAAAGAGGATTTAAAAAAAGACCTGCTTTATGCTTTAAAAGATTCTTGAGAGTAAGGCTTATAACCTATACACTTCAAAAGCTTTATTGAGACTCTGGCTCGGTAGCTCAGTCGGTAGAGCAGAGGACTGAAAATCCTTGTGTCGGTGGTTCGATTCCGCCCCGAGCCACTTTTTAAAATTCCTGGGGCAGGACTTAAGTCTGATATTTCATCTCTTCCGTAAAAACTGTTTAAAGTCTAAACACTCTTTTTACGATAAGTTTCTTAAAAGAAAGTCTTAACTTTTAAAAAAAAAATTTTAATCACAGGCAGGGAAGGGCCATGCTCAGCTGGGAAGATTTAAACCATTTACTGGTTGTGAAACGAATAAAATCCCTGATTGGCGGGTGGTGGCCCCAGGTGGATCTTTTTTTAATCAAAACTGAAGACCTTCCCCTGTTTTTAAACTTTGAAAAATCCCTCAAATTCAAAAATCCGGATATCCATTTGTTGTTTCAAAAGGAGAACTTCCGGAAAACTTTTTTAGAGAGCCTGGCATCAAAACCCGGCCTTCCCTCCCCGGTCAAAACCCACTTTGTAAAACCCTGGCCTGCCACGGGAATCAATTTGTATGTGTTCCCCATACAATTTTACAAACCTTTAACGGGTTTTTTGGTTCTCACCGGTTTTATGGAACACACAGAAAAACAAAAACCCCCGGCTTTGCCCTTAAAGACCCCTCTTCCGGTGCTGGACAGCAAAGACAAAACCCATTTAATGGATCTTTGTTACACACTGGTGGAGGAGGTTTTAACCGTTCAGATGGAAATGACAGAAAAAAGGCACAATATCAAATCCATTTACCAAAAATCCCCTCATTTGTGCTACGGGGAAATGGTGGGAAAATCCAAAGTGATGAGGGAGCTGTACAGCCTTTTGGACAAGGTGAAATTCTCCCACAACACCATTTTAATTCAGGGGGAAAACGGCACAGGGAAAGAGCTGATTGCCCGGTCCATTCATCAAAACTCGCCCCGTAAAAACGAAGCTTTTATAGCTCAAAACTGCTCGGCTTTAAACGACAACCTGCTGGAATCAGAACTGTTTGGGCATACCAAAGGGGCTTTTACAGGAGCCTATAAAGACAAAAAAGGGCTTTTTGAAACCGCCCATAAGGGAACTTTCTTTTTGGATGAAATTGGTGACACCTCTCTCAGGATGCAGGTAAAAATTTTAAGAGTGCTGCAGGAGGGAACATTTTTTCCCGTGGGGGGGGTCAGTCCCAAAAAAGTGGATGTACGGATTATTGCCGCCACCAATAAGAATTTAAAACAAATGATAGAGCAAAAACAGTTTCGTGAAGATCTTTACTACCGCCTCAATGTCATTAACATTGAAGCCCCCCCTTTAAGAGAGAGAAAAGAGGACATACCCCTTTTGGCAGAGTTTTTTATCAACAAAGCCTGTCAAAGCCCGGTGGTAAAGGTCTTTACCAAAAAAGCCTTAAAAAAACTTATGGAATACCCCTGGCCCGGCAATGTCAGGGAACTTCAAAATGAAGCCCAAAGACTGGCTTTGTTCTCCGGGGAGGAACCTTATATACAGGAAAGCTTTTTGTCTGAAAAAATAAAAAACCAGGAGGAATACAAAAACCTGAACCCTTTGTTTAACAGGAAAAAAGGGCATATTATTAAAACAGCGGTGGCTGATCTGGAACGCAGACTCATTTCCCGCTGTTTGGTGGAGCAGGGATGGAACAAATCCCAGGTGGCAAAAACCCTGGGGCTTTCCCGGGCCGCTCTGATCTCCAAAATCAAAGAGTATGGCCTGCCCTCTCAGGCCCCCAATAAAAATCTTCAGGCCCCAAAAACAAAAACCTATATATAAGCCCCTCCTTCAAAAGTATTGACGGCCTTAAGTCCCCCCCTTCACAATAATACTTATGAAAAGCCTTTTACTTTATTTTCTGGCACTCACTCTGGCTTTCACAGTGTGTTTCCTGCCCCGCTCTGTAACAAAATCAAAATTCCTGGGTTTTTCACAACCCATGCTGATTCTTTCTGAAGACCACAAATCCGGGTTTTAACCCCCTCCACCAAAAAAAGCTCAAAGATTTTTTTTGGAGTTTTTATAATCCTTTAAAAATTGATTTAAGCCTTTGTCTGTTAAAGGGTGATGTATCAATTTTGAAAACAGGGCAGGCGGAAGAGTGACAATATCCGCCCCCCCAAGAGCTGCTGCCTGCACATGGGAAAGTGTTCTCACACTGGCTACCAAAACCTGAGTGGAGAAAGAATACCGGACAAACATTTTTATCACCTCTTCTGCCACCTTCATACCCCGGACACCGGTGTCATCCAGCCGGCCCACAAAGATCGACACCATGGAGGCTCCCATACGGGCAGCCATAAGGGCCTGAAGAGGATTAAAACACAAAGTCATATTGGTCTTTATTTTTTTTGCCGCCAGCCGCCGGCACACCTTTAAACCCGCCCCGGTAAGGGGAAGCTTGACCACCACCAGAGGATGCACAGAGGAAAGACTTAAAGCCTCCCGGTACATCAATTCCTCCTCCACCTCCACCACTTCTGCACTCACAGGTCCTTTGGCCAGCTCACAAAGGGACTTAATGAGAGAGAGGGGATCTTTTTCCCCCTGGCGGGCCATTAAAGAGGGATTGGTTGTCACTCCATCCACCAAATGATGGTTTAAGAGTTTTTGAATTTGCTGAATATCAGCTGTGTCTGCAAAAAATTTCATATTTTTTAAACTTTTGACCTCACTTTAAAAGCCCGTCAAAGCCCCTCATAAATTTGAGTGATAACGGATTCCAGTTTTTTTTGAAGAGGCAGGGCCTTTTCCTCCTGCCAGGTTTTATTTTCCTCATCCATGTAAAGTTTGCGGTTCAGTTCCACCATGAGACTGTGTCTGCCCTCACCGGGACAGTCGTACCTTTCCACAATGGCACCCCCTTTGTAAGGAGTGTTTAAAGCCACTTCAAAGCCCTCTGATTCATAAGCTTTCCGGACTTTGTAAATCCAGTCATTTTGAATTTTCCCATCTTTGCTTCCCAAAACAATATCCGGTCTTTTTGAATGAGGATCTCTGTGGGCGGCCGTTCCCTTCGAAGGCATACTGTGGAGATCCAGATGATAAATTTTTTTAAAGCCCTGTTTTTGAAAAAGTCTGTAACATTTGTCTATCTCTTCAAAAAAAGGATCATAGTACCTCTTAAGAAGAAGGTGGTGAGTGCTTCGGTCCAGGGGTTTAAAGAGGAGGGTTTGCCCTTTTGTGGTTTGTCTCCAGTGAAGTCCCCGGGGATGAAGAAGGGAGGGGGCCACACTGTATTGAAGACTGTCCCTGTCCACCTCATCGGGCCAGCGATTCAGATCCACAGCGTAACGGTGACAGGAAGCCACCACCCCGGGAATTTGATGCCGCTTTAAAACCGGATCATAAAGCTTATCCACAAACCGGTCCACATCACACATCAAAAGTTTTTCCGGAAGATCCTTTAACCAAAAAGCTTCCGGGGGAAGTTGTTCCCCGGCATGAGGAATACTAAAAAGCAAAGCTTTCATGGGAGCTTACTCTCTATTTTAAACACCAAAGTTCTGTCAATCTTTTTTATTTTTGGATGAGAACTTTTCTGGGTTTTGAACCCTGGGCCGGACCTATAACCCCTTCCTGTTCCAGACGATCCATAAGGCGGGCAGCCCTCGGGTAACCCAGGCTGTATTTTCTTTGCAGATAGGAGGCGGAAACCTCTTTGAGTTCAGAGGAAATGTACCGGCAGATCTGGGCGTATTTCTGATCCTCTTCATCTGTCAGATAAGTGGAGGGGGAAACAGAAGAGCTTTGCACTTTGTCCAAAATTAGAGGAGGGCAAAGGTGGGGGTTTTGTTTTTTCCAAAAATCCACCACCGCCTGTATTTCTTTTTCCTTTACAAAGGGGCCGTGGTATCTTTCCGGGTGGGCCTGGCCGGGACCCAGGTAAAGCATATCCCCCTGGGATAAGAGGCGTTCCGCCCCCCCCTCGTCCAAAATGATACGGGAGTCCACCCGGGAGGACACCTTAAAACTCATACGCCCGGGAATGTTTGTCTTTATCAAACCCGTTACCACATCTTTTCTGGGACTTTGCATGGCCAAAATCAAATGTATCCCACAGGCTCTGGCCATTTGAGCCAGGCGGACCACCAGGTTTTCAATATGCATTCTTTCCGGAGAACTCATTAAATCCCCAAACTCCTCCAGTACAATACAAATATAAGGCTGGGGGGAAAAATAATAACTCTCCTGAGCCTCCTCGTTTAAAGACTTTAAGCTTTCCTCATGGGATTTTTGTTCCACGGATGTCAGTTTTAAGGTCGTGTCATTAAAGTCCTTTAAATTTTTAACATGAAATTGAGCCAGGGAACGGTAACGCTTGTTCATCTCCGCCACACACCATTGAAGAGCCAAAACCACCTGTCTGGAGTCTTTGACCGGCGGGGTTAAAAGATGGGGCAGCTCATTAAAAGCACTGAGTTCCACCTGTTTGGGATCCACCAAAAGCAGACGCATCTCCCGGGGGGTGTAGCGAAAAAGAAGACTGATTAAAAAAGAGGATACAAAAACGGATTTTCCGGAACCTGTGGAACCGGCCACCATTAAATGGGGAATCTTTTTTAAATCCACAATAGCCGTCCGGCCGTCTGTGGCAGATCCCAAAACCAGGGGAATGTTGTTTTTGTCTTTTAAAAAATCCGGATCTTTTAACAGGTGTTTCAGAAAAACTGTCTGCCTCCGGCTGTGGGCGGTTTCTATACCCACAACATCTTTTCCCGGAATAGGGGCAATAATTCTAATGGACTCACTTTTTAAAGCCATCATCAAATCATCCTCCATTTGGGAAATACGGGCCACTTTCACATGATCTTCCGGCTTAAACTCAAACAGGGTAATGGCGGGGCCGGATTTGGTACTGACAATCTTACCGGAAATGGAAAACTGTTTTAATTTGTTCAAAAGTCTTTGAGCATCCAGGGATATCTCCTCATCCCGGACCTTTAAAGACAAAAGGGAAGGGGCTTTTAAAAGATCCAAAGGGGGCTTAAGCCATGGTTCCGTTTTTGCAGAGGGGCTTAGATCCCCCTCCTTTAAAACCTCTGTGTCCTCCTCCTCCAAAAACTCATAAGAATCCCCTTTGAGATCAAAAGAGGATTCTTTGTCTTCTGCGTCTTTGGAAGTCTTAAAACCCTTTATGGAAAACCATTTTTTAAAAGACAGGGGGGAGGGGAGGATTTGAAACACCCTTTCAGAAAGAAAAATCTTCAAAGACAAAAAAGGTTTTGATACAAAAAACACACTTTGTCCCAATACAACAGACAAGGAGCTTTTGGTGTAAATCATCAGCAGCATTAAAACCGAGGACCATAAAGTCAAAAACAGACCGGAAAAATGAAAATAAGGCAGGCTTTGCCGGACGAAAACACCCCCCATAAGCCCTCCAGAGGCAATATGGCCCTGAAAAAACTTTTTTTCCGGCAAATGCAGCTCAAACAGGGAGGAGACCACCAGTACTGTTAAACCAAACAGGGTCAAATCCTTTAAAAAACCCCCATGAACAAAGATTTTTCTTTGAAAAGCCAAAAGAGAGTATTTAAAAAAAGCCAGCACAAACAACCAGGCCGACCAGCCAAAAAGCTGATACAGTATATCCGCCAGAAAAGACCCCAGATAGCCACACTGATTTTTCACTGTATCGGTCAGGCCCAAAGAATTAAAAGAGGGATCCAGAGGATAGTAACTGCTTAAGGCCAAAACACAAAACAAAGCCAAAGCCAGAAGAAAAAGCCCTAAAATATCCGCCCTGTAGCCATAAAAAAAGACAGGTTTCATTTTTACCAGTCTAAAGAATCTTTACAAAAGACAAAAGTCCATTTTTTTTGTTCAGGACTCTTGCTTTTAAGGAATTTTGGTGTAAAAACTTGGGTCACCATGCCGGATTTTAAAGACTCTTCTGCCTCCCCTTACTTAAAAGCCCAAAGCCCCGGGAAAAAAGATCAAAAAAGCCCTTTTTCAGACAAAAGCCCGCCTCATTCTTTGGAGGGGGAGCAGTACATTTTGGGTTCCCTTCTGGTGGGGGGGGAGGAGGTCTCAGACACTCTTCTGGAACTCCTGAAAGAGGAGGATTTTTACAAACCCGCCCACCAGAGTATTTTTGCCGGTATTGTAAAACTTTACAAACAGGGAAGTGCCATTGATATTTTATGTGTTTCAGAACAGCTGAAAAAACAACAGTCTTTGGAACTGGTGGGGGGAAACGCCTATCTGTCTCATCTGGTGGAGCAAAGCACCTCTCTGGTCAGTGCAGAGGAATGTGCCCGTATCTTACGGGAAAAAGCCCTTTTAAGAAAAGTGATTCAGTTTTGTATGGAATTTCGTGACAAGGCCTTTGCTCAGGACTTCACGGAAATAGATGTGTTTATGGACTTTTTGGAAAAAAAGCTTTTTCAACTCACAGACACATTAAACAGTCAGGATATGGTTTCCTTAAGTTCCATTGTCAAAGACAATTTAGAGCAGCTGGAAGAACTTTACCATAAAAAACTCAGTGTGACAGGGGTTTCCACCTCTTTTACAGAGCTGGATCATCTCACTTCCGGGTTTCAAAATGGGGAGCTGACCATTATTGCCGCCCGACCTTCCATGGGAAAAACCGCCTTAAGTCTGAACATGGCTTTATCAGCCGCTTTAAACGATAAAAAAGTGGCTTTTTTCTCTGTGGAGATGGCCAAAGAACAGGTTTTAAAACGGCTTTTTGCCCTGGCGGGAAAAGTTCCTCTTTCCCACCTTCGCACAGGGCAAATGTCCTCAGAAGACTGGGACCGGCTGGTGGGGGCAGCCTCTCACTTCAGTGAGAGTTTGTTTTTTATTGATGATTCCTCTGCCATATCCCCTTTTGAAATTCGGGCCAAAGCCCGCAGGCTGAAGGCCCGCCATGGTTTGGACCTTCTTATTATAGATTATCTGCAGCTGATGAGTTTAAAAAGCCAGATGGAAAGCCGGGAAAGGGAAGTCAGTGAAATCTCACGATTACTGAAGGCTATGGCCAAAGAGTTAAACCTTCCGGTGGTGGCTTTGAGCCAGCTGAACCGGGGGGTGGAGGGACGCACCAATCGAAGGCCCCTGCTTTCTGACCTAAGAGAGTCTGGCTCCATTGAACAGGATGCCGATGTCATTATGATGCTTTACAGGGAAGAGTACTACAACAACAAAAGCGACAGGAAAGGGGAGGCGGAACTGATTTTAAACAAACAAAGAAACGGGCCTACCGGCGTTGTTCACTTAAAATGGAACCCCATATATGGATCTTTTGAAAACACCATTCCCCTGGATGTGGAGGTACCTCCCCCGGTCTCTCACCCCCCCACTCCCTTTTAAAAGCCCTGACTTTTAAGGAAAGGGAAAATTCTCTCATCCACCAGAATATGTTTGTTTTGAAAAGGGCTTTTTAAAATCAAACCCTCCAAAGAGACACATCTGCTTAAAGCCACATAAGCCTGGCCACTGGCAAACATGCCCCCCCGGGTGTCAAAGATCACTTTTTCAAAAGTTTTTCCCTGGCTTTTGTGAATGGTCAAAGCCCATGCCAAACGGAAAGGAAACTGTGTAAAGGTACCCGCCACCTGAGTGACAATATTTTTTTTGTTCCCTGAAAGGGAAAACTGATAAATCTCCCAGGTATAAAGGGAAACATCCACCTGTTCCCTGGTGGAAAACAAATCAATACAAACACTCCTTCCATCCCCACGGAAAGACACAATACGTCCCATGCTGCCATTCACCCACCGGTTTTTTGAATCATTGTTCAAAAGCATGACCTGAGCCCCCACTTTAAACTTCAAATGGATGAGAGTGGGAAAGTATTCTTTTCCAAAATCCCCATCAATACGGGCCTGTGAAACATGCAACCTGTTGTTTAACTGATTCAAACGATGGTGGTTGATATCATTGGCCGTTTTGTTGGTGGAACTTAAATAAACATAAAAATCCCTTAAAGGGGGCTTAAAGCCCGGCTGATGTCTTTGGTTTAAGATCTCCAAATCCCCGGACTGCACAGAGTTGTTACGAATTCTGTTTAAAATGGAAACAAACTTTTCGTCTTTCTGCCGGTAAACTTTACGGAGTTCAATAATTTTTATTTTAAAATTCTCAAAAGCCCTTGCACTGAAAAAAAAGGGGGTTTTATAATGGGAAAAGAAGGCCTCTTTTTCCAAAAAACTCACCACCGGGGGAAGCTGATAAAGATCCCCTATAAAAATCATCTGAACCCCACCAAAAATTTTTCCTTTGTGAGGACCATACATTTTCAAAAACACATCCACACAGTCCAACAGATCGGCCCGCAGCATGGACACCTCATCAATAATAAGACTTACCAGTTTTTTATAAACCAGAACCTGTTTTGGTTTTATTTTTTTGGATTGAATTTTTTCCACAGTCACATCCGGTTGAAAACCAAAAAACCGGTGAATGGTCTGGCCCCTGACATTTAAAGCCGCCACCCCTGTGGGGGCCAAAACCACCGGCCGGGTTTTTTGCTGATCACAAAAGTATTGCAGCAGAGTGGATTTACCGGTACCCGCCCTTCCGGTAATAAAGAGGTTTTGTTTTCCCTCTTTCATCATGGCAAGAGCCTGTTTAAAAGAGGGGTTCAAATCTATTTGGGTGTTTGTATCCATTGTCAATGGGCCAAAAAAAAACCTCTTCAGGTGTCCTTTATAAAAAAAATTCTTATTTTAAATTCTGTGGGGAGGGTTTTTTTGAAGAGCTTTGGGAAGCCTGAATATCAATACAAAGAGAGGTTTTAAGGTCTTCCCTCCATCTCAGCTCCACGGTGTGAGAGCCGGTTTGTTTTAAAGGGTTTTTTAATTTTATATATTTTTTATCCACCAGGAAGCCTGAATCCTCCATCTTTTTGGAAATATCAAAAGCACTTACGGAACCAAAAAGCCGGCCTTTGGAATCTGTCTGACGGGTAAAACAAAACCGGGCCTCTTTGAGTTTTTCCATCATGGTTTTTCTTAAAGCCCGGGCTTTTTTCTTTTTGGACTCCACAACAAATTTACGGTGAGCCAGCTCAGAGTGTTTTCCCTCTATAAAAGCACAGGCCCATTTGCCGGGAAATAAAAAATGCCGGGCATAACCCTTTTTCACAGAGACAATATCACCCGCCTCCCCCAAATTCTTAACATCCTTATGCAAAATCACTTTCATAAAATCAAAAACCTTTTTTTTTGTAAATTTAAGTCACTTACACTTCTGAGGCGGAAGAACTCCCCCTGCCCTCTGTGGCAAAAGAGCTTGGTTTTTTGGACAAAAAAGCCTTTTTTCTCTGTTGGATTTGAGCCAGCCTTTCTTTTTCTTTTTTTGTGGAATCCTCTATCAGGTCACGAAAAGCCTGAAGATGATCTTTTGGGGAAACTTTGGGGTTCAGTTTTTCAAAATGGTGATAAACCAGGGATTCCTGAATACGAAGCTGACGAACAAGCTCAGAGATCAAACCTTTTTTTCCATCAAAAAGAAAGTGAAAATAAAGCCCCTGTTTCAGTTTTTTTTTGTTCCTGCCCGCAAGCCTTCTCACCCCCCAGGTGTCGATATGATGTATTTTCCCCGAAAAGTCCTGAATAGTCCCACGAATTTTTTGAAAAAGCTTTTTCTGTGTGGAAACAGAAAGCTCCGGGTCCAGAACCAAAATGGACTCATAGGATTCCTTACCTGCCGGCATGTTTGTCTGAGAGGTTTTTGTCATTTTTTACCTGCTTCCGTCCTTCACATGGTCAAAACCATCTGGAATTAAAGAATGCTGTCTTAACATGGCTGAAAAAAAATCACAAGCTGTCTTACGGAAAAAGAGGGGGTTTTTTCAGGGGATATAACGGATTTTTATACATGTCCCCCCAAAAGAGATTTGATCCTGATTTTGGAGCAAAAATCTGTGGTGGCTTTCCCCATTTAAACTCACCTCTTCCGGACAGGGGGTTTTAAACACCACCTCATTTCCTTCTCCCGGACAAAGGAAAAAACAAATATCCGGGCTTAAAGGATCCAAAAGGGGCAAATCCAGGCTGGCTTTTCCTGCCACCCGGGGACCATAACCAAGCCTCCAGGATTGTGATTTTTGTATCCCGGACTGAAAATCCAAAATCACTGATCTTTTAAAAGGCTTTATTTCCTGAAAGCCATCTTTGATCTGAGGGAGGTTTTTGTTTAACTCCTTTTCCACCCGGGCGGGCCATGACAGAGGCTGTGGGGGGGATTTCACCTCCAGCCAGGTGGTGCCAATTTGAAACTTCCGCCCGGGATGCAAAGAAAACCAATCGTTTATTTTCCCCTTCACATAAGTGCCATTTTTGGAATTCATATCCTTCAAATACAAATCCCCTTTGCTCTTCACCACTTGGGCATGGGGACTGCTTGCCAGAGGATCTTCGATAAAAACCCCCTCTTTTTTTTGAGCGGTGCGGGTGAGAATTAAGCCCTCTTTCAGTGGAAAGGCTTTGCCAGAACCAGGGCCATTCAAAATCACCAGTTTCACTTTATTTACCCTTATTTTAAGATATCCATGCTTTCAGGAAGTTTTTATTCATTTCCGCCAGAGATTTTAAGGAAATCTCTTTGGGACAGGCTCTTGAGCAGGAACCTGTATTGGTGCAGGAACCAAAACCCTCTTTTTCCATCTGCCGGACCATATTTAAAGTCCTTTTTTTCTCCTCCACCTGGCCCTGAGGCAGGCGGGCCAGATGAGACAGGCGGGCGGCAACAAACAGGGAGGCGGAGGCATTTTTACAAGCCGCCACACAGGCTCCACAACCTATACAGGCTGCAAAAGAAAAAGCCTCCCGGGCTTTTTGTTTTCCCACCGGAAAACTTCGGGCCTCAGGGGCCTGACCCGTTTTTATGGAAACAAAACCCCCGGCCTGAATAATACGGTCGAAAGCCTGACGATCCACCATAAGATCCTCTATTAAAGGGAAAGCCCGGGCCCGAAAAGGCTCCACCCAAACTTCTGATCCCTCTTTAAAAGAACGCAAGTGAAGCTGACACACCGCCGATCCGGTCTCAGGGCCATGGGCCTGACCATTGATCACCAGGGAACAGGACCCACAAATCCCCTCCCTGCAATCATGATCAAAAACCACTGGCTTTTGTTTTTGTTTTATCAGTTTTTCATTCAGCTGATCCAACATTTCCAAAAAAGACATCCGGGGGTTTAAATTTTCCATAACATAAGACTGAAAAGACCCATGTTTTTGCCCCGGACCCTGCCGCCAGATTTTCAAATTTAATTTCAATTTCCCCACCTCCAAAAAAAAATCATTTGTAGCTTCGAACACTTAAAGAAACAGCCTGAAAATTTAAAGGTTCCTTATAAAGCTCCCACTCTTTTTTTTGAGAGTTCCTGGACCACACCGCCACATACAAAAAGTTTTTATCATCCCTTTTGGCCTCCTGATCCGGGCTTTGATGTTCCACCCGAAAGTGCGATCCACAGGACTCCTCACGATGCAAAGCATCCTGAGCCATAAGCTCACCCAGTTCCAAAAAATCCCCCACCTGCAAAGCTTTTTCCAGCTCCGCATTTTTGCCCCTTTCCCCTTGAGGCACCAGAACCTCCTGCCAAAATTCCTCCCGCAAATCCCTTATCTTTTTCAAAGCTTCCTTTAAACCCTCTTTACTTCTTATCATACCCACATCCTCCCACAAAATCCCACCCAGTTTTTGATGAAAAGAATTCACTGTTTTTGAACCCTGAATTTTTAACACTTTTTGTAACTTTTGAAACACAAGCTCTTTGGACTCTCTGAGAGATTGCTCTTCAAAAGAACCGGGTTTTTCAGGGGCCAGGCCAGACAAATAGGAAGCCACTGTCACAGGAAGAACAAAGTATCCATCAGCCAGACCCTGCATAAGAGCGGAGGCCCCCAGGCGGTTGGCCCCATGATCAGAGAAATTGGCCTCACCCAAAACAAAAAGCCCCTTAATGGTGCTTTGCAGGTTATAATCCACCCACAGGCCTCCCATGGTGTAATGAACGGCCGGGGAAATCCGCATGGGGGTTTTTAAAGGATCCTCCCCGGTGATTTTTTCATACATTTGAAACAAATTACCATATTTTTCCCACAGAGGGTTTTTCCCCCTTCGATTTAAAGCCTCTTTAAAATCCAGATACACAGCCTCCTGGCTTAAACCCACTCCATAGCCCTTATCCATCTGAAACTTGGCCTGCCGGCTCGCCAGGTCTCTGGGAACCAGATTGCCAAAACCCGGATAAGTGCTTTCCAGATAATAATTTCTCTCCCCTTCGGGAATCTGTTCCGGATCCCGCCTGTCCCCTTTGCTGTGAGGCACCCACACTCTTCCATCGTTACGCAAAGATTCTGAAAGCAAAGTCAGTTTGGATTGATAAGTTCCTGATCGGGGAATGCAGGTGGGGTGAATTTGTGTAAAACAGGGATTGGCAAAGCCCGCCCCTTTTTTATGACATCTCCAGGCTGCAGAGGCGTTGGAGTGCATGGCATTGGTGGAAAGATAAAAAATTCTTCCATATCCTCCGGTTGCCAAAACCACCGCATGGGCAAAATGAGAGTGCAGTGTCCCTTGGATCAAATCACGGGTAACAATACCTATGGCTCTTTTCTTATAAAGCACCAAATCCATCATTTCATGGCGGGGATAAAGAAGCACCTGCCCCCTTGAAACCTCTTTCATCAAGGCTCCATAAGCTCCCAAAAGCAGCTGTTGCCCGGTTTGCCCCCGGGCATAAAAAGTGCGGGCAACCTGTGCCCCTCCAAAAGAACGATTGGAAAGCCCCCCTCCATACTCTCTGGCAAAAGGAACCCCCTGAGCCACACAGTGATCAATAATAAGCCCGGAAAGCTGGGCCAGGCGGTAAACATTGGCCTCACGGGATCTGAAATCCCCCCCTTTAATGGTGTCATAAAA
The DNA here is from genome assembly GCA_965200025.1 of Bdellovibrionales bacterium. Lineage (GTDB taxonomy): Bacteria > Bdellovibrionota > Bdellovibrionia > Bdellovibrionales > UBA1609 > JANQSP01. Next base: position 1,719,344 of record OZ241325.1, on the reverse strand, counting down.
AAGTCTTTTTACAGAATCTCCGTCATTGGGATAATTTTTGGCGGCATTAATACCCCCCTGAGCGGCAATGGAATGGGCCCGGCGGGGAGAGTCCTGAATACAAAAAGTTTTTACCTGATAACCCAACTCTGCCAAAGTGGCAGAAGCGGAAGCCCCTGCAAGACCTGTCCCCACCACAATAATCTGATACTTTCTCCGGCTGGCAGGCTTGACAAGAGGGCTTTCAAAACAATGCCTTTCCCACTTTTGCTCCAGGGAACCGGAAGGAATGTGATCTTTCAGCAACATGGTTTTAAGAACCCCCCAAAAATATATAAACATATAAAGGCTGCGACAAAAATCCCACTGTCACCAAAAGAGAAACCACCAGAGTGAGACGGTTTAACCAGGGGTTTTGCGAATCCCAGGGGGCAAAACCCAAAGACCAAAACAGGGATTTCAAGCCATGAAACAAATGCAGACCCAAAATGATCAGGGCAAAAACATACCAAAAAACCATAAAGGGATTTTGAAACACCTCCACCACCAAACGAAACAAATCCCTTATCTGTTCCCCCTCTTTATAACTGACCTCATAATGAGGGCCAAATTTAAAAGTAATCAGGTGAAGAATCACAAAAACAAATATCACCCCCCCCTGATACAAAAGGCTTTTTTGATACCAGGCTGTGGCTTTTTCCCCCTGGGCCCAGGCAGCATAAGATCTTAAACGGGCTTTTTTATTTTTTACACTGAGCCAAAGAACCATTAAAATATGACAGACAAACAAAGTTAAAAGTCCCGCTTCAAAAAAAAGCAAAAAGGAATTTTGAAGACCTGCTGCATACATGTTATAGGCCTCAGGACCCTTAAAAATTAAAAGATTCCCCGCCATGTGCAAAAACACAAAGCCAAAAAGCCCCAATCCACTGAAGGCCACCAGATACTTTTGAAGAATAAACATAAGCCCTCTTGTTTTCACCCCGGTTTTTTGTTTTATTTCATCCCCTTTTGCCCGGGTCCTCCTGAAAAATCTTACAAAGAAAAATTGTCTTTAAAAAACATGTACAATGTCAAGATTTAAGCCCTTAAATTCAATAAATTTTTGACAGAAAAGAGGGAAGTCTTTAATTTGTTTCTATTATGAAAATCACTGTTTGTATAAAACGGGTGCCGGATTCCCAGGCCCCCTGCCCCCTTCAACCGGGAGGAGCAGGGGTGGATCACCGGGAGAGCCAGTGGGTGATCAATCCCTATGACGAGTTTGCCCTGGAGGAGGCTTTAAAAATCAAGGATCAAAAAAAACAGGCAAAAATTTCTGTTTTAAGTGTGGGGCCTGAAGAAAGCCAGCCTCTTTTACGAAGCACTCTGGCCCTGGGGGCGGATGAAGCCACTTTGATAAAAACCTCCAAAAACTTAAGCCCGGGCTTTGTGGCACATATTTTGGCCTCGGAAATAAAAAAAGACTTACCCGATCTGATTTTGGTGGGAAAATCCGGTATTGATTACAACCACAGTGTGACAGGTTTTATGCTGGCAGAGTGTTTAAATCTCCCCCATGCCGGCTTCATTACACAAATCAAAGAGGAAAAGGAGGGTTTTTGGCTTTGTGAGAGAAAAGAGCCTGAAAAGACCCGGCACTTTCACCTTCGCTCACCCGCTTTAATCAGTGTGGAAAAAAGTCAAAACACTTTACGCCACCCCTCCCTGGTGGCACTTATGAAGGCAAAAACCAGGCCTTTAAAACTTATTCCCTTAAAGGAATTAGCCCTGAAATCCCCCCCTTTTCCGGAAATGTTTTTTCATTCTTTTCAGGCTCCCCCAGCCCCACCGAAAGCCAGGCTTTTTACCTCCTCTCCGGAAGAGCAGGCCAAACAATTTATTCATCTTCTGAAAGAAAAAAAATTTATTTAATCCCCTTATGAAGCCTCATATTTTTATCCCTTTTGATTTATCCTCCCTCCCACTCAAATCCACCTGTTGGGAGCTGGTTCATTGGGCCTCTCAGTGGGGGGGCAGGCTCAGCCTGCTGGTGGCTCTGGATCAAAAAGATCAATGTCTTTTTTTACCCTCCACAGAGGGGGGGGAGGTTTTTTTACTGCCTCTTCCCCATGAGAAAATCACCCCCTTAAGTCAGCTTCATTTTCTTTCTCATCTGCTCCACCATGTGATTCAGCCGGATCTGATTTTAGCCACTCACAGCCCTTTTCACCTGGAAAGCCTTTCCCGCCTCAGCATTCGTTTAAACACTTCATTTGTCAGTGAAGCTTTAAGTGTTCAGCTTCTTAAGGAAAAAACCATCTGGCAGGTTCAAAAACCTCTCTTTGCCGGAAAATGCACAGCTCTTGTGGACTTAAAACCATCCCCACAGCCCCCGGTGGTACTGATGCGTCCGGGAAGTGTAAAAATTTCACAGCCCTTAAGTCCTGGTAAAAAAGCCGCTGTGTTTTCCTCTGTGAGCTTTCCCTTAGCCCCCCCCGATCCCCACTACAGACAGGAAAGCCAGACTGTGGCCTCCTCCCAACACAAAGTTTCACTCAGTGAGGCCAAAATTGTGGTTTCCGGAGGAAGAGGTTTAAAAGCCCCGGAAAATTTTACCCTGATAGAGGAGCTGGCCCGGCTGCTTAAAGGGGCAACAGGGGCTTCCCGGGCTGTCACTGACGCAGGGTGGCGGCCCCACAGCTGGCAGGTGGGACAAACAGGCAAAACTGTAAGTCCTGATCTTTACATCGCCTGTGGAATCTCAGGAGCTGTTCAACATTTTGCCGGAATGAGACACTCCAAACTCATTGTGGCTGTCAATAAAGATCCCCAGGCTCCTGTTTTCCAGAGATGCCATTATGGATTTGTGGGGGATTTGTTTAAAATACTGCCTCTGGTTATAAAAAACCTTAAAAATCCACCCACTTAAAAGCCTTTTTTGCCTCAAAAGCCCTAAAAAGCCTTTTAAGACTTAAGTCTTTGTTTGTTGATTCCCTCTTATTCTTAATTATATACTCAAAACCTGAAGAGCTGATTTATGGTGATTTTTCTTACTTTTTTTTTATTGAGCTTCACCCTTCCCGTCCACAGTCGTGTTCTGGCCACTATATCCTATACCAGGCTTAACAAAGCCGTTACTGTCACCATTCCCACCCGGGAGTTTCAAAAAACTTATCTTCAAACCCGGCAAATTGCCCCCAACACCCCCCCTGTTAAAAAATTTTTTGAGGACTATCTGCTTTACCGCATTGGAGTGGAGGAGGCTTACAACGATCCCACTTTGGTCAAAAACCCCCAGATAAAAAACATGTTTGCCAATCCTCATCTTAAAGAAAGCTTTGAACAAATGCTCTATAAACTCCTGGCAGACAACAAACTCAAAACCCGCATTTCAAAAATTGACAGGAGTGCCAAAAAACTCACCCAACAGCAAATGAGACAATACTATAAAAAAAATCCGGAATTTGATTTTAATTTCATCGTCATCACTGTACCGGTCAATCCCACAGCCTCCCAGCTAAAAAAGACTCAAAACCGGGCTCTTTCCATTTACAGGGAAATTAAAAAAAGCCCCAAACCTTTTGTGGAACTGATAGATATTTATTCTGATGACCGAATCAGTGGCCGGTTGAAAATGTCCCGGGTGCGAAACACCATTTATCCCACTGTGTATCAGCAGTTAAAAAAAATGAAACCCGGTCAGATTTCCCCCCCTGTAAGAACGGCCGGAAGTTTTCATATTGTAAAACTGAACCGAACTCTTCCCTTCTCCCAGGCCAATCAAATGCAGATCAAAGCCGGTTATTTTGACAAAAAAAGAGGGGATGCCATTCGCCAGTATTTTTCCTCCTTAAAGAAAAAATATAAAATTCATATCTATCAAAGTGAGCTTGATACTTTACAGTAAATTTTTAAATTTTTTGGTTTTTTTTTGTTTTCTGCTGACGGGACTCTGTGGTTGCAAGAGGCTTTTGTCCTCAGACCCCATCATACTCACCATCAATCAAAAATCGATCAGAAGCAGGGAGTTTGCCGAAAAGCTGGCGTTAAAAGCCAAAAGCTTTCCCCTTCAAAGTCTGCTCAAAAAAGACATGACCGATCACTTAAAAAAACAACTTATCCAGGATCTCAGTATGGAGGAGGTGATCCATCAATGGGCGGGGTTTTATCGTATCAGGGTGTCTGAAAAAGAGGTCCTGTCCCGGTTAAAAACTTTAAAAAACCCTTATCCCTCCTCTCAAATATGGCAGGCTTTTTTAAAAAAAAATCACAGTACTGAAGATCAGATGAAAACCCCTATTCGTTTTAGACTCTTAAGTCAAAAAGTTATGGATCACATCACCAAAGGACAAATTACCCCACCCTCCCTCAAAGAAACAAAAGCTTACTACACGCAAAACCAAAGTTCTTTTTTAAACCCCCCTCAAATTCAAATCCGGCAGATTGTCCACAACCACAAAAAAACCCTTCATAAAGTCAGGGAACAAATCCGGAAGGGGGGGGATTTTAAAAAACTGGCCCGGAGCTTTTCCACACACCCAAAGAAAGAAAAACCAGAGTGGGTTACAAAAGGAACCCTGGATGTGTTTGATCAGGTTTTTACATTGAAAAAAAACCAAATCAGCCAGGTCTTGAGCAGCCCTTACGGCTACCATATTATTCAGGTGCTGGATCACAAAAAAAGCTCTTTAATGTCTTTTCAGCAGGCCCAATCCACCATTCAAAATCACCTGACCAGGATGAGAAAAAAAGCTTTTTTTCGAAAATGGCTGGACAAACAAAAACAAAAGCTTCATATTCGGGTCCATTCCTCACGGTTAAAACAAATAAAAATAAAGGTTTTATGAAAAATCTTCTCTTATACATTGCCGTCAGTGTTTTATGTGGTCCGGCACTCTCTCACACAGTGGAGAAAACTTTGGCCACTGTTAATGGAGAGATGATAACCCTTTTGGACCTCAAAGAGGGAAAGCTCAGGTTAAAAAACGGATTTTTTAACAGCTCCTCCCTTCTTTCACTGTTTTCCCCCCAGGCCTTACAAAAAAAAGATTCCCTTCTGTTAAAATTTTTGGTATATCAAATGCTTCTCACCCAGTTTGGAAAAGAAAAAAACATATCCCCCACGCCAGTCCATATCAACCGGGAAATAGAAGCCAGAAGAAAAACAAAAAATCTTTCCCAAAAAGCCTTCAGTCGTTTTTTGGTTCGTCACCATTTTACACCAGATTCCTACAAAAACTTTCTCAGCAGATTTTTAATACAGGAGCAGGTGATTCAAACAGAAATAATACAAAAAATTCACATATCCGATCAGGATTTAAATCAGTACTCTTTATCGACTGTGGGTAAAGTTCTGTTTATGACTTTTTTTTACAGTGTGGCTTATATCTCCTCAAAATCCCGAAACCAAATACCCCTTCTTAAGCAGCACTGGAGTCAAAGCCCCCTTCCTGTTCCGCAGGAAAAACCCTCTCAGGATTTAAAAACCGGGGTTTTTCACCAGTTGTCTCTGGAAAGCATGAACCCGGCTTTAAGAAAAACCTTAAAACCCCTTACTGTGGGTGATGTTTCAGAACCGGTCCTTCTGCCTTCCGGGTACCATGTCTTTAAAGTCTTGTCAAAACGCCCGGTTTTATCCAAAAAAAATCAAAAAGACTATCAAAGAATTTCCAAAAAGTTCTTCAAAAAAACCATGACAAACAAATTAACAAGATGGTTAAAAGACAGGCAAAGTGTGTCTTTTGTTGATATAAAACATTTATGAAAATCATCCATATCACAACAGGGGATTTAAAAGGTATTGGCCTGGAGGTGGCCTTAAAGGCTTTAAAAACCTTCCGGCCCTCTGCCTCCACCCGTTTTGTATTATGGAGATCTCCGGACTCCCCCAAAGAGGTTTTAAAAATTCCCTGCCCTTTCCTGAAAAAAAAAGTGCTTTCCCTTAAAAAGTTTTTATCCCTTTTGCCTGCCTTAAAAAACCCCAAAAGCCTGCCCCCGGAGGGGCTTTTGGAGATTGTAAGCCCTCTTGGTCCCACCGAATGGGTGAAAAGGGCAGCAGGCTTTTGTTTAAAAAACAAAAACCACCATGCACTGGTGACAGCCCCTCTTTCCAAAACTCAAATGAATAAAGAGGGGTTTGTATATAAGGGCCATACCGGACTTTTAAAAGCTCTTTCAAAAAGCCCGTATGTATTCATGACTTTTTTGGGAAAAACCTTTAATGTGATTCTTTTAACAGGGCATATTCCCTTAAAACAAATTAAAATAACCGGGTCCGGCTTAAAAAAATGTTTTCAGCTTTGCCTGAACTTTCAAAACAAACACCCCCACCTTTACAAAGGCAAAAAACCGGCTTTGGTGGCTTTAAACCCTCACGCCGGAGAAGAGGGGCTTTTGGGAAAAGAGGAATTTTTAATGAAACAGGCCTTGCAGCCCTTTTCCCATCAGATCCAGGGACCATTGGTACCTGACACCGCTTTTTTTAAAAGCACACACAAAAAAACCTCTTTTTATATCTGCCCTTATCATGATCAGGGACTCATCCCCTTTAAAATGGTGCATGGGAGAAAAAGTTTTCAGCTCAGCTTAGGTCTTCCTTTTCTTCGAACCAGTGTGTCCCATGGAACAGGTTTTGATATTTTTGGACAAAACAAAGCCTCCTCGGCCTCCATGCAAAAAGCTTTGCAGGCAGCTCTTCGCTTTATGTAAAATTTTATGGGGAAACAATCAAAATGAACCATTTAAGCTTTCACCCGGAAATTTTTAAAACCAACGACATACGGGGAATCTATAAAAAAGATTTTCACAGGGATTTTGTAAAAGCTTTAGGGGTTTCACTGGTGCATTTTACCCGGAAGAAACTCAAAAACCTTTCCCCCCGGCCCTTCCACCCCTCTTCCGGAATTTTGAAGTTTTCCCTGGGTTATGACGCACGCCTCAGCAGCCGGGAAATAGCCCGGACTCTTCAAAACACCCTGCAAAGCCAGGGGGTAAGGGTTTATCACCTGGGCCGGGTCAGCACACCTTTTTGTTTTTTCAGTCAATGGTTTTATAAAAATATAGAGCTTTCCATTATGATAACAGCCAGCCATAACCCTCCACAATACAATGGATTTAAGTTTCTGTTTAAAGGTCTTAATGTGTGCGGTGCAGATCTGTTGCATTTAAAAAAGCAGCTTATAAATTTTGACTTTCACAGCCTGAAACAAAAACCAAAGACTTTTAAAAAAAAACTCCCATCCAAAAAGACCCGGAGTTTTAAAACCCGGCTCACAGAGGCTTATTTAAATTTTTTTAAAAAAGAATTTGCCTCTTTAAAAAATCAAAAATGTTTTGTTCCTGTTATTGATTGTGGAAATGGATCCAGTGGCCCTATGGCCCAAAAAGTGTTTAAAGCCCTGAATTTAAAAGCCTTATGGCTTTTTGTCCGGCCGGATGGTCGTTTTCCCCACCATGCCCCGGACCCTTCGAAAAAACAAAATTTAAAAGCCTTATGTTCTGAAGTAAAAAACCAGGCCGAAGAGGTTTTTGGTGTGGCTTTTGACGGGGATGGGGACCGGCTGGTGGTCACAGATGAAACAGGAAAAATCATTCCCGGAGATGAGCTTATGGCCATTTTTTTGAATCACCTGTCCCTTAAGAGAAAGAAAGCCCCGGTAGTGGTGGATGTAAAATGTGCAGACTGGTTTTTTGATTTTCTTCAGAAAAAACATCTTAATTATATCCTCAGTGCCTCCGGTCACAGTCTTGTCAGAACCACCACTTTAAAAGTCAAAGCTTTTTTTGGCGGGGAGTTAAGTGGCCATTTCTTTTTTTGTGACCGGCCCCTGCCCCTGGACGATGGTGTGTATAACCTTTTACGACTGATACAAATTATGCACCTGAAACAAAAATCTTTAAAAAACCTCCGGCCTTTCAAGCCAAAAACTTATGAAACTGATGAAATCCGAAAACCCATTGCCAATATAAAATCTGCCCACCAGGCCTTAAGCCGGCTCAAAAAACACTATAAAAACACCAAAAAAACCACCTGCCTCCCTCTGGATGGCCTTCGGGTCAGCCGGAAGGGGGCATGGGCTTTGGCCCGGATTTCCGGCACAGCCAAAGAATGGACTTTGAGATTTGGCGGCAAAAACCCTCTCTCTTTAAAAACCCTTAAAAAAAATTTTTACCGGATTCTTTTTAAAAGCAACATATAGTATCAGATTTTCCCTGCTATAATCATGGCAATGGCAAAAGAAAAAATCACAAAAGATTCAATAAGAGCCAACACAATAATCATGGGGATAAACATAATTTTTTGTGCCTGAGGGTTTCTGGCAATTCCCTCCATGGCAATGGCTCCCACACGACCCTGGCCCAAGGCCCCTCCAAAAGCGGCAAGGGCAATGGTCAGGCCTGCCGCCAGAGCATAAAGCCCCCCCCCTCCCTGAGAAGTCAAAACCTCTGAATTTTGCTCAAGAGCCTGTGCAAAAGCCGGCACAAGCCAAAGCCCCCACAGAAAACAAAGGGTTTTTTTGACACTTTTTTTACAGTTCTTCATAGTTTTCCTCCTCTATAGGTTTTGATGTATCCATTAAGTAAAAATTCCTCAAAAGGCAAGCATTAAAATTTTAATGATCATGGGATAAAGCCAGACTCACATACACCATGCTCAAAATGGTAAAAATAAAGGCCTGCATGGTACAAACAAAAAAGCCCAAAAAATAAAAAATCACCGGCACCCCCAGGGGTACCAAATCCAAAAAAATAGACAGGACCGTATGATCCCCCAGCATGTTACCATAAAGCCTTAAACCCAGGCTGAAAGGTCTGACCAGATGAGAAACCAACTCAATAACAAAAAGCAGAGGGGCCAAAAAAAGCACCGGTCCCATAAATTGTTTTAAATAAGACCAGCCATGCTCTTTAAACCCATACATATTATACACAGCAAAAGAAAAAAGCCCTATGGCCAAAGTGGTGTTTAAATTACTGGTGGCAGCCCCCATTCCCGGGAACAGACCCAACAAGTTATTTACCCAGATAAACAAAAACAAAACACAAAAAAAAGAAAGAAAAGGCTTTCCCCTGTCCCCCACCACCAGATGGGACAAATGACTGATTAAAGACACAAAGTTTTCCATCACAGCCTTTAAGGACAGATGACCATCAGGGGTTAAAGGATGAAGGCTTTTTTTTAAAACATGCCGGCTTCTGAAAAGCAGGGCCATAATAATCAGTGCCGCTATCACCAGATAAGCCACATGATGATACCCCTCATCCAAAAACGGAATCAAAGACAACCAGCTGAAATGATGTTCCATAAAGTCCTCAAAAACCTGTGTGCCTTAAAACAAAGAGGAATAAAAACATTTTTTTCTCTCCCGGGCAAGAAATATCATTTCTCCCCGGAAGAGGAGGAAAAAGGTTTTTTAACCAAAATCACAAGACGAAAAAACCAGAATATAAAAACCACAAACACAGCCAGAGCTGTAAAAAAGCCCTGAACCTCAAAATGCTGATCCATTTTTTGTCCCACATAAATCAAAATCCCCAGCAGAAAAACCACCTCAAAAACAAGAGCTACTAACAAAAAGGCTTTTTTTTTCATACCCCCTCCCTTTTTTTCTTAAGGATTTAAAAATTTTTGTTCAAAAGCGGGCTGGTTGCTTTGGCGTTTTTTGAGCCTTTCGATCCGGTATCTTAAAAACTCTGAGCTGCTTTCAAAATCCCTTAACACTTTTTGTGCCTGATGAAACTCTTTTTGAATCTCATAAATCAGGGACAAATAAAGAGCCAGGCCGTGGGTTTTAAAAAAGCCCGGGCTTTGCTTTTGTATTTCATAAAACAGGGTTTTTGCCTTTTCATAGTCTGTTTTCATTAAAAAAATCCGGGCTTTTAAAAATAAAAATTCCGGTTTTAAAGACAAAAACCCGGAAGTGTACATGCTCCGGGCCTGAGAGATTTCCCTTAAAGCCTGATCCCATTTTTTGAGTTCAAACCAGGTACGGGCCAGAGCCAGGGAATACTCCACTTTTTTTAAACTCTGACGACTTAACTCCTTAAGGGAAAAATAAACCTCCAGGGCCTGTTCATAATCCCTGATTTTATAAAAATAAATGTGGCCGGTTTTTTCCAGAATTTGTATTTTTTCTTTTTGGGACGAAGCATGTTTAAAATTTATTTTATAAAACCACAAAGCCTCTTTAAAGGAGAATGTTTCACAAACCTCAGCAGCTTTTTTTACAAAAACCAAATCAGGATTTAAAGTTTGTGTCATTTTAAAAAATTTTTTGGCTTTTTTGCAATCTTTGTTTTTTAAAGCCTGCTGAGCCCTCTTCAAAGGGGAAAAAAAATAAAAACAGGAACTTAAAGTAAAGATGCATAAAATCCAGCATCCTGTTTTTTTTAAGTTTTTATTTCCCGCTTTCTTCATTATTCAGTAATGTGGTGCTGCTCACATTTTCCCCGGATTTTAATTTCATCAGCCTCACCCCCTGGGAGCTTCTTCCCACAACAGAAATCTCATCACAACGAAATCGAATGGATTGCCCCTGATTGGTTAAAATAAAAATTTGCTGCTGAGGTTTATGAATCAGGCTGGCCCGAACCAAATCACCGGTCTTATCCGTGATCTTGTGAGCCCTCATCCCCTTGCCCCCCCGGTGGTGTCTTGTACACTCAGAAATTTTACTTCTTTTTCCAAACCCGTTTTTTGTCACTGTCAGGTAATAAATATCCTCTTTTGTATCCCTCCAGTTGGCCATACCAATCACTTCATCCCCGGCTCTTAAGGAAAGTCCCTTAACCCCCCGGGCCTTTCGCCCCACAGCCCTTACACTGCCTTCCAAAAACCGGCCACAATAACCTTTTCGTGTAAAGATAATAATATCCTCCTCTTTAAAACTGATGCAGGCATCCACCAAACGATCCTGCTCCTCCATATCCACAGCAATCACACCGGTTCTTCTCAAGTTGGAAAACACCTTGAGTTCAGATTTTTTAAACAGGCCTTTTTTGGTTACAAAACACAAATGTGCCTCTTTTTGAAAGTCCTCCACGGGAATAATCATTTGCACACTTTCCTCCGGACTTAAATTTACCAGATTTTTGACAGATCGGGCTTTGGAAACTCTGCTGCTTTGGGGAATTAAAAAAGTGTGAAGCCCGTACATTCTTCCCCGGTTGGTTAAAATCAACAGGGTTGTGTGCGTATGCACCACCAGGGCCTGCTGAACGGGGCTGGTTTTTCTTTCTGAGCTGACACCTTTTAAGCCTGTTCCCCCTCTTTTTTGCAACCGGTACTCCTGAAGAGAGGTTCTTTTAACCCCCCCATCCTCATAAAGCACCACCAGCACATCCTCTTTGGGAATGAGATCTTTGTCTGTAACCACATCCTCCTCACTGCGTTCGATCCGGGTTTTTCTTGTTGAGGAGAACCGGTTTTTTATATCCTCAAGCTCCTTAACCACCTCCCCATAAATTTGGCTCTCCTCAGAAAGAATGGCTGTTATATTTTTTATTTCCTCATGACATTTTTTAAGTTCTGCTGCAATTTTTTCTCTCTCCAGCCCTGTCAGTCTTTGTAACTTCATATCCAAAATCGCCTGAGCCTGAAGGAGGGAAAGTTTAAACTGTGTCATTAATTTTCCGCGGGCTGTAACAGCATCCTTGCATGATCGAATAGCGGCAATCACTTCAGAAATATGCTCCAAAGCCTGGCTTAAGCCTTCCAGAATATGAGCCCGGGCCCGGGCCTTTTTCAGATCAAACAACAGTCTCCTGGTCACCACCTGATAACGATGGGCAATAAACACCCCCAGCATTTGTCTTAAAGAAAACACCTTGGGCTGTTGGGCAGAATCCAGAGCCAAAAAGATAATGCCAAACCGGGATCTCAATGCCGTATGCTTCATCAACCGGTTTAAAATGACCTGGGCATTTTCCTTTCTCTTTAAAACAATCACCACTCTCATGCCCTCCCGGGAGGATTCATCACGAATATCAGAGATTCCCTCCAACACTTTGGTTTTTACCAGCTCTGCCATACTCTCAATTAACCGGGCCTTATTAACCTGAAAAGGAAGCTCTTTAACAAGAATAAGATTTTTGCCTTTTTCCTCTGTGATTTCACAACAGGCCTCCACAGTAATAATCCCCTTACCTGTTTTGTAAGCGGAAACCAGTCCGGAGTGGGCTTTAATAATTCCCCCGGTGGGAAAGTCCGGCCCCGGAACAATCTTCATCAAAGCTTCATCAGAAATATGGGGGTTTTCAATCAAAGCCACACAGGCTGAAACCACCTCCTGCAAATTGTGCGGAGGTATACGGGAAGCCATACCCACAGCAATCCCTTCACTTCCGTTAATCAAAAGATGAGGAAGTTTCGAAGGCAGAACCTGGGGAATTAACAGGGTGTCATCGTAATTCCATACAAAAGGAACTGTCTCTTTATCCAGATCCTCCAGCAGGCTTTCCGCCAAAGGGGTCATACGCACTTCTGTATAACGGGCCGCTGCAGGAGCATCCCCATCTATGGAACCAAAATTACCCTGACCATCCACCAAAGTGTGTCTCATGGAAAAGGGCTGGGCCATTCTCACAATACTGTCATAAACAGCAGCATCCCCATGCGGATGATATTTACCAATAACATCCCCCACCACCCGGGCGGATTTTTTATAGGGTTTGTTGTGTGTGTTATTCAAATTCTTCATGGCAAAGAGGATACGACGATGCACGGGTTTTAAACCATCTCTTGCATCCGGCAAAGCCCGTCCCACAATCACACTCATGGAGTACTGTAGATAAGACTCCCGCATTTCATGGTTGATATCCACATTAAAAACACTGTCTGTTTTTGACTCATTCATGGTTTAAATATCCAGCTCTTTAACAGATAAGGCGTTATCATAAATAAATTTCTTTCTGGGTTCCACCATAACCCCCATCAACACACTAAAGGTTTCATCGGCCTGAAGGGAATCCTCCAAAGTGACACGAATCAACCTGCGGTTTTGAGGGTCCAAAGTGGTCTCCCACAGCTGCTCCGGATTCATCTCCCCCAATCCCTTGTATCGTTGAATAAACACCCCTTTTCGGGCCCGGTTCATAAAAGCCTCATAAAAAGATTCATAAGTGACAAAACCCTCCTCCTCTTTTGAGGAAAGATCCCAGCAAACACGAAGGGGCAGGGGGCTGAAGTTTTTTAAGCTCTCTGAAAAGGAACAAAGCTCCCCCCACTGCAAACTCTGTATCTGTTTTTTGTCAAATGTGGTTTTTTTTATTTTACCATACTGGCGACCCTGTATGGTAAAACCAGGCAGACCATTTTCCCTGTGTATAAGGGAAAAAGGCATGGATTCTTTTTTTGTGGCTTTCATATACTGCTGAAACTCCTCAAACCGGGCGGAAAGTTTGTTTTTGTTCTCCCACAGGCTTTCCATTTCTTTTGAAAATTGTGAAAAAAACACCAGGCTTTCCTTTTCCCCGCCAAAGTGTTCCACCAGTTTTTTTCTTTTTTGAATATGAGAGATAAAAGCCTCCATTTGATCTTTGTTTTCCTTTTGGTTTTCCGGGGGGGCGGACAGAATTTGAAGATGATGCAGGGTTTTTTTCACAAGATATTTGTTGAGCTCTTTTTCATCCTTTAAGTATTTTTCATCGGAACCTTTTTTGACCTTGTAAAGAGGGGGTTGGGCAATATACACATAGCCTTTTTCCAAAACCCGGGGCATTTGTCTGTAAAAGAAAGTTAAAAGCAGAGTGCGGATATGGGAACCATCCACATCCGCATCTGTCATAATAATAATTTTATGGTAGCGGATTTTGGATATATCCACCTCATTTTTATTCCCAAAACCTGTCCCTAAAGCCAGAATGAGAGTTCGGATTTCCTCATTGGATAAAACTTTCTCAAACCGGGCTTTTTCCACATTGATGATTTTTCCCCTCAAAGGAAGTACAGCCTGTGTTCTTCTGTCCCGGGCCTGTTTGGCACTGCCACCGGCAGAGTCCCCCTCCACCAAAAAAAGCTCACACAAAGCGGGGTTGGTCTCCTGGCAGTCCACCATTTTACCCGGAAGAGCTGCACTGTCCATGGCTGTTTTTCTGCGGGTGAGTTCTTTGGCCTTACGGGCGGCGAGCCGGGCCGCTGCCGATCGAAGGCATTTTTCAATAATTTTTTTCCCGCTGGCAGGGTTTTTGTCCAGCCAGTCCGCCAGGTTTTCCTGCACAAAAGAAGACACCATTCCCACTATTTCACTGTTCCCCAACTTGGTTTTTGTTTGTCCCTCAAATTGAGGATCTTTCACCTTTAAAGAGATCACACAGGCCATACCCTCCCGAATGTCCTCCCCCTCCAAAGCAGAGTTTTTAAGCTCTTTCAGCAAAGCTCTGCCCTGGGCGTAAGTGTTTAAAGTTCTGGTTAAAGCCTGCCGGAGTCCCATTAAATGGCTTCCCCCCTCTATGGTGTTAATATTGTTGCAATAACTGTGCAGAATTTCAGAATAAGAATCATTCCACTGAAGAGCCAGCTCTATATGCACATCCTTTTTCTTCCCCTCAAAAAACAAAATCTCCGGGTGCAGACACAAACGGGTTTTATTAATATGAGTGATAAAATCACACAAACCTTTTTCAAAGCAAAACACTTGGGTTTTTTCCTGATTTTGTCTCTGATCGCTCAGCCTGATTTTTAAACCTTTGTTTAAAAAAGCCAGTTCCCTGAACCGGGTGGAAAGAGTGTCAAATTCAAACCGGACCTCTTCATTAAAAATCTCCGGATCCGGCTTAAAAGTGGTCAGGGTTCCCCGGCCCGGATCTGGTCCCAACTCCTGAACAGCCCCTTTTGCAATGCCCTGTTCATATTCCTGTTTAAATTTTTTTCCCTCCCGCCACACCTCCACAGAACAAAATGAGGACAAAGCATTCACCACAGAAGCCCCCACTCCATGCAAGCCCCCTGAGACTTTGTAAGAGCTGTGATCAAATTTTCCCCCTGCATGAAGCACCGTCATAACCACTTCCAAAGCACTTTTTTTCTCTTTTCCATGCAGGCCCACAGGTATGCCTCTTCCGTTGTCCTGAATGGAAATCACCTCCCCCGGCTTTAAACAAACCTCCACCTCAGAACAAAAACCTGCCATAGCCTCATCTATGGAGTTATCCACAATTTCATAAACCAGATGATGATAACCCCTGTAACCCACATCCCCAATGTACATTCCCGGGCGTTTTCTGACAGCAAGCCTTCCCTCCAGCACCTGAATGGAGGAGGCATCATAATTTTTGTCTTTTTGAGGATTTAAATGGGTCTTGTTTTCCATGATTTTTTTATTTCCCTTAAAGTACCTTTTTTTAGAAAAAAAACTGTAAAAAAACCCTTATCCGGAATATCCGGTATGGAGGTGGAGGTGAATATCACCTGGGCACAAATTGTTTTCATAAAATGTAACAGATTTTGAATCAAATGTTGATCTATTTCTGAGAAAACATCATCCAAAAGCCAAATAACAGGACGATCCTGAAACTGGTGAATCCACTGCACCTGGGCCTGCTTTAAAGCCAGTAAAAAAGCCCTTTGCTCCCCTTGAGAGGAGTAGTACCGGCTGTCTTTTTTTTTATAACATATTTGAAAATCCTCCCGGTGGGCCCCGTAAAGACAAAAACCTCTTTCCACTTCATTCAAAAGCCCCTGTTCCACCCGATCCCACAGATTCCCCTCTTTTTGCCCCCCCTGTGAAGAGCTTAAGTAACAAATTTTTAAATCTTCCGGTGACAAAGGTTTTTGCCCTTTTTTATGGAGTAAAGTGCCTGCTTTCCGGCAAAACAAATCCTCTATGGCCTTTAAGGATTCTTTTCGGGCCCGGCTTAAGTTTAAAGACTGCTGCACAAACAAAGGGTTTAAACTCTTAATCCATCTTATTCCCTCCCCTTGTGCCACTTTCTTTCTTTTTATCTTTGTCAGAAGAGAGTTTTTTTGCTCCCACACCTTGCGAAAAGCCAAAACCGGGGCCCCACTTCCCTGTGTTTTTAACCACTGATCCATCCATTTTCTTCTCCCCTCCGCCCCCTCCTTCAGAAGTAAAAGGCTTTCCGGGCCGAACAAAATTAAAGCAATTTTCTGTTGTAAAACATGATGAGAGGAGGGTTTTTGATTAAAAAACAGTTGTTTTTGCCCCTCCCTGTTTATAATTAACTCAAGTTCATGGTGATTTTCCTTAAAAACAAAGCCGGCCTTTACAGAGCTTTTTTTATGCAAATTCTGAACAAAAGCATGAGGTTCACTGACACGAAAAGACCGTCCATGTATTAAAAGGGACAAAGCCTCCAGAATGTTGGTTTTTCCCTCCCCATTGGGACCCACAATGAGAAGTCTCTCCGGAACATTCAGGCAAAGATGAGGGTGGTTTCTGAAATGACAAAGTTCCAATTTCTTAAGAAACATTAAATCTGCATGGGCATAACCACCCCAAGAGAGGAAAAAGAAGCCTCCTTTTTGACCACAGGGCGAATTAAACAGGGTGAGGTTTTGTTTTTAAGCTCCATTTCCGCCTCCTCCCCATCCATGTGATTTAAAGCTTCCAAAACATACCGGGCGTTAAAACGAATACTTAAATCCGGGCCTTTTTTGTTAATGCACTCCACTTCATTGTGAGCGGACCCCAATTCCGGATGCTCCGCCTCCATAGTCACTTTATGACCTTTGATATGAAAGGTAACCCCTTTAAAGCGGGTATTGGACAACAAAGACACCCGTTTTAAAGCCTGGGAAAACACCGCAGTGTTTATTTTTAACAAAGTGACAGGTTTTTCCCTGGGTATAAAGGGTTGATAGTGGGGAAAACTCCCCTCCACCAGTTTAATACTCAAAACAATATGCTTTTGTTGAAACAAAATCCGCGGACCTTCCACCGCCACCTTAATATCCTCCTCCTCAGAGGAGGAAAGCAGCTTTTTAATCTCCACAATCCCCTTTTTGGGAATAATAACCCCTTTTTTCAAAACTTTATCTTTTCCTGAACACTGTGCCAGCCCCAACCGGTGACCATCGGTGGCCACAAAACGCAGATCTTTGTCACCTTTCCCGGGAGATTCAAAAAACACCCCTGTTAAATGATACCTTGTATCATCCAAAGAGGAACAATAAAAAGTTTTATCAATAAGCTGTTTTAAATCCCCCGCCTTCATCAGAAAAAAATCCTTCATTTTAAAAGGGGGAAACACAGGAAAGTCCTGAACAGCCAGCCCGGTGAGATTAAATTCACAGGTTCCCTGTTTGAGTTGTATTTTTTTTCCTTTACTGTCACTGTGCAGGGAAAGCTCTGTATCATCCAGCTCTTTTAAAATATCAAACAAATTTTGGGCATCCACCACAATTTGACCTTCCTCTTTGACCCGGGCCACAATCTGGCTTTGAAGACTGTTGTCCTGATCAGTGGCCTGTATATGGAGGCTGTTTTTTTTTGCACTGATTAAAACTTTGGACAAAATAGGCATAATACTTCGCTTTTCAATCAGACCATAAGCCTGTGAAACCAAAGCAAAAAAATCCGCCTGTTTAACCTGTAATTTGAGTGCCGACATGCTTAAAATTTACCCTCCCTGAAGTGGACTGCTTGTTTTTACTCCTGTTTTTCCCCATTCGTGAATAATTATGGCAGTTTTTTTTCCAATCCTTCTTAGTCTTTGCTGTGAATAACAGATTTTTTAAAGATAAGCATCTTAAAATTATAAAAAAAAACTGTGGAAAAAAATGGGGAAAATGGGGGAAAAGGGTGGGGAAAGCTTTTTTCGTGGGCTTTTTTACCCGGGATTTTGTTGTTTTTGTCCTTTCAGGCAGGTTTCCCGTAAAATGTGAAGGTTTTGCCTGAGTTTTACATCCCGGGGAAGCTGGTTTTTGATTTTTTTGAGAGCATAAAGCACGCTGCTGTGATCTTTGCCCCCAAAAACCCTTCCGGTTTCAGAGGCGGACAGATGACAAAGCTCTGTTGTGAGAAAAAAAGCAATATGCCGGGCCCGGGTAATATGAGCCTGCCGGTTTTTGGATATGAGATCTTTGGGTGCCAGATTAAAAAACCGGGTAATGGTTTGTTTTAAATGCTCCACTTTTAAAGAGGGGGAAAGCGGGACAGGTTCATAAGGAAAAAGCTTTTTTATCAGGGAAAAGCGGGGCTTGATGTTTTGAAGTTCGCAAAACATTTTTATCGTTTTTACACAACCCAGAAGTTCTCTGGTGGAGCTTTTTTCACAAATACGGCGAAGATAAGACAGACTTTCCTCTGAAAAAGGGGGAAGCTTTAGGGAGGCAGCCGCTTTTTTAAGAAGAATTTTTTTGGTTTCCGTGTCCGGAGGATGAAGAGGAATAACAAGTCCTCCACTGAGACAGGTTTTTAGCCGCAATTTTAATTTGTTGATATGTTTTGGTGCCTGATCGCCAGCAAAAACCATTTGACAGTTTTTTTGAATGAGATGTTCAAAAGTGTGAAAAAACTCATCCTGCACCAGGTCTCCACGGCTTAAAATCTGGCAATCGTCCAGAAGCAGGAGCTGAATATCCTCCCGGTACCGGGTTCTGAAGGCCCCCATGTTGTTTTTTCTGATATGGGATATGTATTCATTTAAAAACCGCTCTGCGGAAAGATAAGAAACTTTAACGGACTTGAAGTGTTGCTGAATATGATGACGGATAGCCAAAAGGAGATGGGTTTTCCCCAGGCCTGTACTTCCATAAATGAAAACAGGGTTAAACTCAGGGTTTTGAAGGTTTTGAGCCAGTTTTTTTGCAGTGGCAAAGGCAAACTGACTGCCGGACCCGCAAACAAAAGAGGAAAAAGTGAATTCTTTGAATAAGGGATTGGGTTTCTTTGTGGTTTTTGTTTTCCGGGGGGCGGGTAAGGCGGGAATTTTTTTTTCCTCCTGCTTCTCCACAGACAGATGAAAAATACCATGGTTTTTTAAGTGTTGTTTTATTTCCGGCAGAAAAGTGCGAAGAAAGTTGTGATGAAACCCGGAAGGAACAAACAAAACAAAATGTTTTTGTCCTTTCAGACAGGTTTCCCGGGGGGATATGGAATTTAGCACAGAATTTAACAGTCTGCGGTTTTTGTGTGTGTCTTGCAGATTTTGCTTTATTTGTGTCCATAGCAGAGGGACTTTTGTGGGCATAAAACAGCTCCTGGGGGGAAAATCAAAGCATTTTGTGAGGGATCATCAAGGTGAATAAGTGTGTTAAAAACATTTAACATGGAGGCAGGCTTGACGGGAAGAGACAAATTGTGTTCTTTTATGGTGCGTCAAAAATTATAGACCTGCTTTAATCAGGAAATTTTAAAGGCAAAAGGGAAAATCAAGAGATGAAAAGAACTTATCAACCCAGCCGCGTTAAGAGAAGCCGTACACACGGATTTCAGAGTCGAATGGCCTCTTCAGGCGGCCGGGAAGTTTTAAATCGCAGACGAAGAAAAGGCAGAAAAAGCCTTTCCGTCAGCGTGGGGGGTAAATAAAACTGCTTGTTTTAAGGAAAAAACAGGATTTTTTAAAATTAAAACAGGAAGGTTTAAAGGTTCGTAAAAAGTTTTGTTTTATTCTGTACCGAAAAAACCAGTGTTCCGATCACCGTCTGGCTTTAAGTATTCCCCGTTATACAGGTTCTGCTGTTCAGAGAAATAAAATGAAGCGGTGGGTGAGAGAGTTTTTTAGAAAAAACCCGCTTCCTGGCTTTCCCAAACAGGATATGCTGGTGGGACTTCAGAAGAGGGATAAAAATTTTTACAAAGTGATGAGTTATGAAAAATTCTGCCAGCTTCTTAAAGAACTTGTTTGTCTTATGCAAAAATCATAAAAAGAGGTGGTTTAAGGCTCTCCTTACTTTATCATGGGCTTTTTACAGGGTGGCTTTATCTCCTCATTTGGGGGGAGCCTGCAGGTTTCAACCCTCCTGTTCGGTTTATGCCTTCCAGGCTTTTTTGCAATTTTCTTTTTTTAAGGCCTGCCGGGTGGTGATCAAAAGACTTCTTTGCTGCCATGGTTTTTCCTCCTCTTTTGGCAGGCATCCTGTAAAAAAGGACCTGCCCCGCTGATGAATAAGAATACAGACACTTTTTTGGATAAAAACACCTTATGGGCTTTGGTTTTGGTTTTGGGCTGTTGGCTGGCCTGGGATTATTACATGAGGAGTAAATATCCCCCTCCAAAAAAACAAAACTCCTTTGCCCCCGTTTTTGAAACTTCAAAAGCACCTGAAGAACAGCCTTTAAGCCCCCCTCCACCCGCTTTCAGGAAAAAGGAGCAGGTTTTTTCTTATCAAAACCAGGTTTTGGCTTTTGATCTTTCCTCTCAGGGAATGGGCTTTAAAAGCCTGACTTTAAAAAAAGTTTTGGACCGGAAGGGCCGGGCTATCAAACTCCTGTCCGGGGAGGCACAAAACCTGGCATTTGAAACCCGGTTTTTTAACAGACTGGGCAGTCCCCCTCAAAAGCTGCATTTTGACATAAAGGCTTTGTCTCCTGTGCATTGGGAGGGGATCAGCCATTTTCAGGGAATGAAAATAAAAAAAACTTTGAAAATGGTGCCAGAAAAACCCTCTTTTTTTGATATGCATTTAAACATTCAGGGAAATGCAAAACTTCACTCCGGTATCAGCACTCTGTTTCATCAAAAATATGGTTTTGAAAAAGAGGAAAAACCCTCTTTTTTCTCTTCTCTTTTTCAGGCCCCGGATATTTTGTCTTTTTTTATATCCTCTTACCAGATAAAATCCAGGTATATTGATGTTTTGGCGACCTCTCCGGAAAACCTCTACCGTGAGGCACAAAAAACCCCTGTTCCGGAAGTAAAAGCCCTGGCTCTGGGAACCCGGTATGTGGGCCAGGCATGGATCAATCAGTCAGAGACCACCCCCCAATTTCAATTCCTGGCGAGTTCCGCAGGGGGGGGGAGGCTTCAGTGGTCGGGCCGGCTGGATCACCTGATACTGAATTTGCACCGGGAGTTTGAAGCCTCCTACCGGATTTTTATAGGTCCCAAGTCTTTGCCTTTGTTTCAAAAATCTGCCCCGGAACTTATGGAATGGGTGAATTTTGGATGGTTCAGTTCTCTGGCCCGTTGGATCTTAAAGATTCTTCGGGTTTTTTATCAGATTACGGGAAACTGGGGGGTGGCTATTATTTGCCTGACCCTTCTGGTCAGATTGCTGCTTTTGCCTCTGGTGATATCCTCTTACCGCTCCATGGAGGCTATGAAAAAAATTCAACCCCAGCTGACAGAAATTCGCACCCGTTTTAAAAAAGACCCCCAAAGAATGAATCAGGAAATTATGGCTTTGATGAAGGCCAGCCGGGCCAACCCCATTGGAGGATGTTTGCCCATGTTTCTTCAAATTCCTGTGTTTTGGGCTTTGTGGAAAGCTCTTTCAAACAGCTATTCTCTTTACCGCTCCCCTTTTGTTTTTTGGATACAGGATTTAAGCTTTAAAGATCCCTATTACACTCTTCCTGTTCTGATTGGAGTTTTGATGTGGGTGCAGCAGAAAATATCCCCCCCCGCAGGCATCAACCCGGAAATAAATCGTGTTTTACAAATTTTACCTGTTTTTGTCAGTCTTTGTATGATAAACTTCCCCAGCGGACTGACACTTTATGTGTTGGTCAGTTCAGCTTTTGGTCTGCTTCAGCAGGTGTATTTGAACACATCACAACAAAAACCCCTGGGAAAATCTTAAAAAAAGGAAGATGGTTATGTTGTCTTTAAAATCCTGGTTTAAAGGGAAGCAAAACTCCTCTCCTGTGGAGTTTGCAGAACAAAACTTAAAACTTTTGCTTCAAAAAAGTGGGTTTGCCCTTTCTTTTAAAGTGAAACAAAAAGAGGAGGATATTATCATAGATCTTTTTGGAGAGGATGAAGGCTTTTTAAAAGCCAGAGAGGGTCGCCTGCTTTTGGCCCTTCAGTTTTATTTGAACCGGGTTCTTCAACACCGGTTTTTTTCACAACAGGATGAATCTTTTGTGTTGCATCTGGATTCCCGGGGCTTTTTAACTCAAAAAGAGGAGAAACTTTTGTTTCTGGCTTCACGGTTAAGAAAAAAAGCTTTGTCCACAGGCCAGCCTGTGTGGTTTAAAAAAGCTTTGTCTCCGGTCCAAAGACGAAAAATTCACCGGCTTCTGGCAGAAAGAGGGGATGTTAAAACCTCTTCTGTGGGGGATGGTTTTTATAAAAAAATATGTATTTCCCCCCTTCCAGGGGCTTTGACTTCTTCAGAGGGTTTTTTTGAGTGATCACAGGCTGCCTTTAAGGCCAAAAGATCATGATACAATATGTGCTCAGGCAACACCTCCCGGGGTGGGGGCTTTGGCTCTTGTTCGTATCAGCGGACCAAAAGCTTTAAAGATCTGTAAAAGCCTTCTTCCTTTTTTTCCTTCCCGGCCCCTCTCTCACCACCTTTATTTTGGCACTGCTTTGTATCCGCAGAACAAAAAGCCAATAGATGAGGTTTTGGTGTCTTTTTTTCAGAAGGGGAAATCTTTTACAGGAGAGGAGAGCCTGGAAATATCCTGCCATGGGGGAGAGTGGATTGTGGCTCAAATTATAGAGGGCCTGCTCTGGCAGGGCTGCAGAATGGCAGAACCCGGGGAGTTTAGTTACCGGGCTTTTATCCATGGGAATATCGATCTTTTGCAGGCAGAGAGTATTTTGGATTTGATCCAAAGCCAAACTCCCTTAAGTCACCGGCAGGCTTTAAAGAGTTTAAAGGGGTCTTTATCTCTCAAGGTGAAAAAAATGGAGGAAAAACTCACCCGGCTTTTGGCCCATTTGGAAGCTTCATTGGATTTTAGTGAGGAGGACATTCAACCTTTTTCCCTGTCTGAACAGAAAAAACAGATAAAGGAAATGAAAGAGCAGGCTCTTCAATGGGTGAAAAGCTTTAAACAGGGGGAGATGATCAGAAAAGGATTTTGTGTGGTCTTTTCCGGGGCCCCCAATGCGGGAAAGTCCTCTTTGTTTAACGATTTGATAGAGGAGGACCGGGTGATTACCAGCTCTCAGGCGGGAACCACCAGAGATGTGGTGTCTGCCCGATGGGTACTCCATCAAAGGGAGTTTTGCTTTAAAGACACAGCGGGGTTTGGAAAAAAAACAACAGGACTGCAGGCTCAGGCGACTAAAAAAACCCTTCAGGCTGTTGAGAGTGCAGACCTGAATGTTTTTTTGGTGGAAAGTCGGTGGCCGCTGAAAACGGATTCTTTTTTTCAAATAAAAAAGGTTTGTGCCAGGCCCCCTTTTTTGCTGGTTTTCAGTAAGGCGGACCTTTTAAGTTCCCGGAAAAGGGATTTGTTCTTAAAAGGTCTCAGAAAATTTATTCCCTCTCAGGACATAAAATCCCCTTTGTGGCTGAGCCTTAAAACCCGGGAGGGGGTAAAGGTTTTAAAAGAAAAAATTTTGGATATTTCAAAAAACACACAGACCCATCAAAGTGTTTTATTTACCTCCCGGCAGATGGAAAAAATGAAAAAGATCCACACCTGTTTCCACCGGGCCTTTTCGCTCGCCGGCCGGTTTCCCGCTTCAGAGCTGATAGCCTGTGAGTTGAAAGAGGCTTTAAGGGAACTGTATGAATTGTCAGGGAAAGAGTATGGAGAGGAAGTGATTACAAAAGTTTTTCAGGAGTTTTGTATTGGCAAATAATCCTTTTGATATTCTTGTGGTGGGTTCAGGCCATGCGGGTATAGAGGCCGCCGGGATAGCGGCCCAACTGGGGCATAAGGTTTTGGTGGTCACTGTCCAGTGGGACCGGACCGGACAGATGAGCTGCAACCCCTCTATTGGGGGGCTTGCCAAAGGGCATATTGTTAAGGAGATAGATATATTGGGGGGGCTTATGGGCCGGGCTGCAGATTACAGCTGCCTTCAGTTTAAACGGCTCAATTCCAAAAAAGGTCCTGCCGTCAGAGGTTCCCGCATGCAGTGTGACAAAGACATTTACAGTGCCTGTATGAGAAAAAACCTTTTAAAAAAACCCTCCCTGAGCTTTGTTTCTGCAGAAGTGAAGTCGCTGATTTTAAAAAAAAACAAATGCCGGGGTGTGATCACAGACAAGGGGGAGAGTTTTTTGGCCCGGGTGGTTATTTTGACCACAGGCACTTTTATGAAGGGGCTTATGCATATTGGTTCTGTTCAAACCCCTGGCGGACGGGTGGGGGAAAAAGCCACAGAAGGTTTGTCCGATCAGTTAAAAAGTGAGGGCTTTAAAGTTTTTCGCCTCAAAACAGGCACTCCCGCCCGGGCCAAAAAAAAGAGCATTGATTTTCAGCTTCTCACCAAACAGGAAGGGGATAAAAACTTTATTCCCTTTAGTTTTTTTAGCCCCTCTGATCCGGTTCAAAAGCAAGAGCCCTGTTATATCACCTACACCAATGAGCAAACCCATGAGATTATAAGAAAAAACCTGAAACTCTCCCCCCTTTACACCGGGGCCATTCAGTCCCAGGGTCCCAGATATTGTCCCAGTATAGAAGACAAGGTTTTGAGATTTAAAGACAAAAACCGGCACCAGAGTTTTCTGGAGCCGGAAACTTTAAACGGACAAAGTATTTATCTTCAGGGGCTTTCCACAAGCCTTCCGGAATCTGTGCAAATGGAATTTTTAAAAACTCTTCCCGGGTTAAAACAGGTGGAGCTTTTAAGACCGGGTTATGCCGTGGAGTATGATTTTTTTGATCCTTTAAGCCTGTTTCCCTCTTTACAAACCAAGGCCATTGAAAATCTTTTTTTTGCAGGACAAATTAACGGAAGCAGTGGTTATGAGGAGGCTGCAGGACAGGGTTTGCTTGCAGGAATTAACGCTTCCCATTATATCCGGGGGCTTAAGCCTTTGGTCTTGAAGCGGCATGAAGCTTATATTGGGGTTTTAATTGATGATTTGGTCACCAAAGGGACAAAGGAACCTTACCGGATGCTCACTTCCCGGGCAGAACATCGACTGGTTTTAAGAGAGGACAATGCCATAGACCGGCTTTTTGATCTCAGTGAAACATACAGGCTTTTACCTGTAAAAGAGCTGGACCGGCTTCGAAGTGAGCGGGAAGCCAGAAAAAACCTGCACCAGGATTTAAAACAAAACCTTCTTCAACCTGTGAAAGGGATAAAATCCTGCTTTCAAAAGCAGGCCTGGCAGATGCCAAAAAAACCCTTAAGTTTTAAAAAATTTTTATCCCGGCCGGAAGTGAAAGCCCTGGAGTTGAAAAATTTTTGGGAACAAAGAAAAAAAACGACATACTCTCTGAAAACCTGGGAGGCTTTGGAGATACAGGTAAAATACGAGGGATATATTAAAAGAGAAAAACAATTTATTGCCCGCAGCCTGCAGATGGAGGGTCACAGTCTGAAAGGTATGGACTATGATCAGGTTCAGGGGCTTTCTTTGGAGGCTTTGGAAAAATTAAAAAAAGTGCAACCTCAAAACCTGGCTCAGGCCAGTCGGATCAGTGGTGTTGGTCCCGCAGCTCTTCAGGCTTTGATTATCCATATCAAACTTTGTACATAAAAAATGGTTCTGAAAAAGAGATTTTGCTCTTTTTTCCGGTTCATACAGGGGTAGGGACCCCTGGGATTTAAAAAAATGTTCCACGAGGAACAATGGGACGGGGGCAAACAACTTATGAAACAGCCTGAGTGGCTTTCCCGTTTTGCTTTTTCCTCTGAGCAGGTGCAAAAACTAACTCTTTATGTTCAGGAGCTGACAGTTTTTAATAAAAAATTTAATTTGTTTTCCAGAAAGCAGGGGGAGGTTTTTTGCTGGCAGCAGATTTTGGAGAGTTTTTTGGTTTCCCGCCGGATTCTTAAAAACAGCCCCTCTTCTCTTGTGAGTGATCTAGGGGCCGGGGCGGGTTTTTTTGGTCTGACTTTATCCATTTTATATTCCCGGCAAAAAGTGGAGTTGTTTGAACCCCATTTGAAAAAAGCTCATTTTTTAAAGCATTTTTGCTGGAAAGCAGAATTAACAAAGACAAAAGTCCATATTTTACCTGTTCAAAAAAGCCCTCACAGTATTTGTTGTGGAGTGTCAAAAGCTTTTTTGACCTTAAATCAAAGACTAAAAATAACAGCTCCTGTTTTTGAAAAAAAAGCGGTTTATTACCATTTGCAGTCTCCTGCCTGGAGACAGGAGTGGGAAAAAGCCTCTTTTTCCCTTCAAAACATGTGGAAGCTTAAAGCAGAAAATTACAGCTTCCTGCCTTATATAAAAAACCGGGTCTTGTTGAAAGCAGACAGAATATAATTTTGGTTCAAGGTTTTTTGTTTGTGTTAAGAGGCCAGATGAATTTACATTTTCTCTTTCTTAAATCCAGTGACGGCCAAAAAGAAAGGGACAGAATCTTCTGTAACAGTTCGAGGTGTTCCCATGAGAGAACCATGATAAACAGCTTTGTCGTGTGCCGAAAAAGCTTGTCTCCCGGCTTCATCCACATCCTGATTATTGTTTGATGCACTGATAAACCCACTTATCTCAAGAAGTGTATTTTTCCACTTTATTATGGGCAGTACATATCCATTATATTTATGTGAGTGATTATCAAATATTGTGTTATTAACAGTGACGACCGTTAAGAAAATTTGATCTTAGACATCTTTCTGACTCGTGAGGGCGAAGATATACATCCGCATAAAGATCACTATAAAGAACCTTCAATATCTGTCTTGTTTGATACTCTACACACATCCCCCTTCCAACGGTGTACATACAGGTAAACCATTCGCCGTCTTGTGCATAAGCACCAGGTTCAAAGCCAAAAAAACCCATAAACAGTATGCTGTAAAACATTTTCATAATAACCTCCCCTTTAAGTTTTGTTTTGAATAATTTTACCCCCCCATTTTTTTTCAAGCTTTTTCAGGGAAAAAACAAAAACTGGACCTTTAACCTGCATTTTGGAATTAAAGTCTTGTTTTGGGCTTACAGTGCTTGAGAGTCCATGATTGGGATGGCAGAGGATTTTGGGAAGACGATTAAAGAGGAATTATGTGCATGCGAGTGATTGTGTGGCAGCGGGCAGGACTTTAAAGCTTTTTTTTTGAGGGGGGTTCTTTAGTTGGAAGAGCTTTGAATAAAGTCCGGACCTCAAAAGTGCCAGAAACAGATATTTTGATTGTGCAAAAGACTTTAAAATATGGAAACCAGATTTATAAATGGACAATTTTCTAACTTGGTAAAGATAGCCAAAAATGAGGAGCAGTACAAAATGTTCCACGAGGAACATTTTTATGGAATTGGTGTCTTTCTGATATAATGCTTGGAATGTTCCACGAGGAACATTGCTATAAAAATTTTAACTCATTGCTTATAAATTTGTTGTTTTTAGCGGAAAATACGGTGATTGAGTAAAATTTTGAAAAAGATTAAGACTTTGGTCTTAAAGTGGTCAAAAAAAGAATAGTCATGCCTATTCAAAATTTGACTTTTATTTAAAAATGAATACTCTGAACAGGTGTTCAAAGGCTTGTAAAGAGGATTTTATTGGCTTTTTCTTTATTTTTAAGGGGATATCTGTGAATCAAATTATAGCTGTGACTAATCAAAAAGGAGGGGTGGGCAAGACCACCACATCCATAAGTCTGGCCTGTGCCTTGGCTTTAAGTGGTAAAAAAGTCCTGTTGGTGGATTTGGATCCTCAAAGCTCTTCCTCCAGTGGTTTGAATTTTCCTCATACGGGGGGGATTTATCAGGCTCTTATGAAACAGAAAATGGCAGAAGAGGTGATACGGGACACGCAAATTAAAAATTTAAGCCTTATTCCTGCTGATATGCATTTGGCAGCGGCAGAGATAGAGCTGGTGTCTCAGGGGGAGCGGGAGTTTTTTTTGAAAGATTTGTTGAAAAGTATTGCCCCAAAGTATGATTTTGTACTGATAGACACCCCCCCTTCTTTGGGGCTTTTGACTTTAAACTCTTTAACTGCTGCTGCCAGCTTTATTATTCCCCTTCAGTGTGAGTATTACGCCCTGGAAGGTTTAAACCAGCTTTTGGAGACAGCCAGAAAAGTGAAGCAAAAGTACAATCCGGCTTTAAAACTCAGAGGTATTTTACTGACTTTGTTTGATTCCCGGAATTCTTTAAGTCACCGGGTGGAGCAGGAAATTCGAAAACATTTTAAAGAAAAAGTGTTTAAGGTGGTGATACCACGCAATGTTCGCTTAAGTGAAGCCCCCAGTTTTGGACAAAGTATTTTTCAATATGAACCTCATTGTGCCGGAGCGAAAGCTTACGAACAGCTGGCCGGAGAAGTTGCCTTTTCCGGCCAAAGCACATACCCTTCAGAGCCAGCTTATGCCACATGATTATTTTTCAAATAAAACCAATAGTTTAAGTTCTTCTGCTGCTGTGGAAAAACCAGCCCATGGGGCCTCCCCCCCCTCTTTAAAAAAGAGAAATGTTCTGGGTCGCGGACTTCAGAGTTTGTTTGCCTCCTCCTCAGAGGGTGGGGAAAAGGGCTTTTTTCCCTCTCACAGACCTTTTGTATTGGGTATTGAACAAATAAAAGCCAACCCCCATCAACCCCGAAAAATCTTTGATAAAGAATCCTTAAAAGAGCTTGCCACCTCCATTCGTCAAAATGGCCTGATTCAACCGGTGGTGGTTAAAAAATCAGGGACCTGGTACGAAATTGTGGCCGGGGAAAGAAGATGGAGGGCGGCAGCCCGGGCCGGGCTGCACAAAATCCCCGTTTATTTGATTAAAGAAAATTTGGATCTGAACACTTTGGCCCTGGTGGAAAACATACACAGAGAGAACTTAAACCCCATGGAGCTGGCTCAGGCTTTTCACAAGCTGATGAAAACCAAGGGGTGGACTCAGGCAGAACTTTCCCGGGCGGTGGTGGTTCCCAGAGCCTCTGTGGCAAATTATTTAAGACTCTTAAACCTGGATCCTCAGGTCCAGCTTTTGGTGAGGGAGGGCAGGCTTTCCATGGCTCTGGCCAAACTTTTACTGAAAGAAGAGGACTTGGGCATCCAGCTCAAATGGGCCCGGTTTTTTGTTTTAAAAAACACTTCTGTAAAAACTGCGGCCCGTCTGCTCTCCCGCAACAAATCCTCTGTGCAAAAAAGCCCAAGCTTGAGTTTCGATAAAAATCAGGTGCTTGCCAGAGTTCAGGACCGGTACAACACTTCTGTAAAGCTGCGTTTCAGAAAAAAAGGTGGGGAGATCAGTTTGTGTTTTTATTCTGAGGAGCATTTAAAGAATTTGATAAAAAATCTGCTTCACTCTTAAAAAAGATTTTGTTGTGTGGAACACTTAAGTCATTTGCTTTTAACCAAAGGGGCCTTTTTTGAAGGTCATTTAAGTTTTGAGGGCATAGCCCGAATCAGTGGATCTTTTAAGGGCCGGATAGAGGGATCGGGGGTGTTGATTGTGGAACCGGAGGGGCGGGTGGAGGCAGACATAGATGTGCAGGAGATGGTCTTAAAAGGCTGGATGAAGGGGAAAGTGAAAGCCCGTAAGAGTGTGAATTTGATAAAAGGGTCTGAGCTTCATGGCCAGATCTGCACTCTGAACCTGCATATAGAAACAGGGGCTTTGTTTGAAGGAACAAGCCTTCCTCTTTTAAAAAAATGAGAATACAAAAGAGCTTGACCTTTCCGGCTTTTGTCATGGACTATGAGCGGATGTTTCCTCCTTCAAGGAAAAACTTTAAACCTTTTTAAAAAGGATCTTGGAAAACATGTTTTATTCTTTGGTACAGGCTTTGGGTCTTGACAGCACTTTGTTTGTTCAGCTGGCTCTTTTTTGTGTGTTTTACCCCCTTATGTCCCGTTTTTTGACAGGACCTTTTCTTCGTCTTCAGGAGGAGAGGCAAAAACAGACAGTTCAAAAGATCAAAGAGGCTGAATTACTGAAGCAAAAAAACCTTCAGCAGGAAAAAACCTACCGGTTAAAGGCCCTTCAGCTGCAGGCAGAGTTTAAAAAACTGTATAATCAAAAAAAACAGGAGCTTCAAAAACAGTTTTATGATAAAAAGCAACAACAGGAGCGGGAGATTCAGGAGGAATACCGGAACAAAGAGCTTCAACTTCAACAGGAATTTGACAAAGCGGGGGAGGAGTTAAGCCGTCACACAGGCCCTCTGGCATGGCAGGTTTTTAAGCGGCTGGGTTCTTAAAAAGTTTTTTAACCACAGGAGTTTTGTGTTTTGTACTGCAAGGTGTTTTACCTGTTTCAGACAGCCCGGTTTTTCAGCCTGGTTTTTTGTACCAAAGCTTTTGCTTCAGAAGCAGCTTCCCCCTGGAGGGAGGTGGGGCTGCAGTTTTTGAATTTTTCTGTCTTTGCAGGGATTTTATGGTTTATAGTACTTAAAAAACTTCCCCCGGTTTTCAAACAAAACCAGCTGGATTTTTTAACTTATAGAAAACAGGCCCGGGATCTCCAGCAAAAACACGAGGGGGAGGCTCACAAATGGCAAAAGGACATGGAGCGGGTGGAGGCAAAACAGCGGGGTCTCAACCAGGAAGTTCAACAGGCCCTGGGGCAACTTCGTCTTCAGCTGGAGGGCCAGCTGCTGCAAGATCAAAAAATTTTAAAGGGGAGAAAACAATCAGAACTTGCCAGAAAAAGGTTAATACTGTTTCACCGGCTTAAAGAGGATCTTTTAAAACAAATTATGGAACAAAGCCGAAGCCATTTAAAACAAAATCCCTCTTCGCTGGATGCCTTTTTAAAGGATATTGTTAAACAGGAGGCAAAAACCGGATGAAAAACATCTCCCACCTGGCTGATGCCCTGATTCTTGTTCAAAAAGGGGAAAAACTTCCCCTCCCCGATTTTACCCATCAGCTTTGTGAGCTTCAAAAAGTGTTTCAGGAACCGGAAACAAGAGCTTTTTTTTATTCCGCCCGGCCTTTAAAGAGGAAAAAACAAATTCTCTCTCAAAGTTTAAGGGGTTGTGTTCTTTATCCCGTGCTTTTGAGGTTTTTATATTTTTTACTGGATCAAAACAAATTTCACCACCTGGACAGTATTGTAAAAAGTTTTTTAAAAGGGAGCGGGGTTTTTCAGGCCCGCCTGAGTGTAAAGGTGCAGGTTTTTTGCCCCCTGTCTTCTGAAGAAAAAAACACCCTTAAGCGGGTATTGGAGCAGGCTTTTCGCAAAAAAGTGAGTTTAAGGGAAAGTGTGAATCCCCATACACTCGGGGGCCTGAGAATGGAAATGGAGGGGCAGGTGTGGGATCACACTCTTCAGTATCATTTAAAACAGATGGAAACTCAAATAAGGAGCAGGCTTTATGACTATACAGGCGGCTGAAATATCCCGACTTATTAAAGAGCAGATTCAAAATTATGGAAAAACTCCCCTGATACAGGAAGTGGGGCGGGTTCTGACCGTGGGGGACGGGGTTTGCAGGGTTTCCGGTCTGACAGCAGCCATGGCCGGAGAACTGCTTCGTTTTTCTGAGGATGTGATGGGTATGGTGTTTAATCTGGAACAGGACAATGTGGGGGTGGTGATACTGGGGGCTTCAGAAAAGATCAAAGAGGGGGCGGAGGTTCAAAGAACCAAAAAAATTGTTCAGGTTCCTGTGGGAGAGGGACTTTTGGGAAGAGTGGTGGATGTTTTGGGAAGACCTTTGGATGGCTTGGGTTCTTTGCAGGTGAAAACTTTTTCAGAGGTGGAAAAAAATGCTCCCGGAATTATCCAGCGTCAGCCGGTGGTGGAACCTTTGCAAACAGGTCTGAAAGCCATTGATGCCTTAATCCCCATTGGCCGGGGACAAAGGGAGTTGATTATAGGGGACAGAGCCATTGGTAAAACCACTATGGCTCTGGATGTGATTTTGAATCAAAAAAAAGAAAATGTGAAATGTTTTTATGTGGCCATTGGGCAAAAAAGATCCACCCTGGCCCAGGTGGTGGAAAAGCTGAGATCTTCCGGAGCCATGGAATACACCACAGTTGTGGCTGCCACGGCTTCTGATCCGGCCCCTCTTCAGTTTCTGGCCCCTTATGCGGGAGTTTGTATGGCCGAGTACTTTCGCGACAAAGGGGGGCATGCCCTGATTATTTATGACGATCTCACCAAACAGGCACAGGCTTACCGGGAGCTTTCCTTACTGTTAAAAAGACCTCCCGGAAGAGAGGCTTTCCCCGGGGATATTTTTTATATCCATTCCCGTTTGCTGGAAAGGGCTGCCAAAATGAGTGACAAAGAGGGGGGGGGATCTTTAACCGCTCTTCCCATTATAGAAACCCAGGCCGGGGATATTTCCGCTTATATTCCCACGAATGTTATATCCATAACAGATGGGCAGATTTTTTTGGAGGCGGATTTGTTTTACAAGGGGATAAGGCCGGCCGTGAGTGTGGGAAAATCTGTATCCCGTGTGGGGGGGGCGGCACAAATAAAAGCTTTAAAACAGGTCACAGGGAGTTTAAAACTGGAACTGGCCCAGTTCAGGGCTTTGGAAGCCTTTGCCGCCTTTGCCTCTGATTTGGACAAAAGCTCTCAGGCTCAGCTGGAAAGGGGAAAAAGATGGGTGGAGTTTTTAAAGCAGGCCCCTTTTTCCCCTCTGGAGGTGGAGGTGCAGATTTTACTTATTATGGCAGTGAATCTGGGATACCTGGATAACATTTCAGAAAAAAAAGTTCCGGTTTATCAAAAAGAACTGACAGAGTTTTTAAGAACCAGGTCCTCCTCCCTGCTTGGTCTTTTAAAAGAAAAAAAGAAATGGGATGAGAGTTTGAAACAGACAGCACAAAGAACCTTAAAAGAGTTTTCTGACGGATTTTCCAGTGATCTTTAAAAATCTCCGGGAACTGTAAAGAGTAAGAACATGAGTGAGCTTAAAAAAATCAGAAATCGCATTAACAGTGTTAAAAACACTGAGCAAATCACACAGGCCATGAAGATGGTGGCCCGGGCCCGCCTGAAAAAGGCCCAGGAAAGGATCTTAAATCTTCGCCCTTATGCCCACTCCCTTTTGTCTTTAATGGCGGATGTGGCTGTGGTCTGTAAAGTTCCCCACCCTCTTCTGGTACAGAATAAAAAAAACCGCTTTCATAAGGTTTTACTTATTGTTTTAACCAGTGACAGAGGCTTGTGTGGGGGCTTTAACTCTCATATTTGTCGCAAGGCCCATCAGTTTTACCAAAACCTCACAAAGGGGGGGCAGGAAGTGGATTTTTTTTTCATAGGGAAAAAGGCGAAAGCTTATTTTCAATTTCGTGGTTTTTACGGGTGTGAGGAGATGTTCAAGCTGGATAAGGAGGTTTCTTATCCTCTGGCAGGTGTGGTCGCCTCCCGTCTGATGAAACATTTTACAGAGGGCAGATATGAAGGTATTTATTTTGTTTATAACAGTTTTCAATCGGTGCTGTCACAAAAAGTGGTTCAGGAGGTGTTTTTGCCCGTGGATTTGTCACAAGCCTTTGTGGATCCTCAAAACCGGTTCTCCAAAGATTTGATTTTTGAGGTCCCACCGGAAGAGCTGCTCAGCCAGCTGCTTCACAAACACTTTACTGTTCAGGTTTATCGGTGTATGTGTGAGAGTGTGGCGGCCGAGTATGGTGCCAGAATGAGTGCCATGGAAAATGCCACTCAAAATGCAAAAGACATTATCACCCGTCTCACCTTAAACTTTAACAAGCAAAGGCAGGGGCTGATTACCAGAGAGCTTATAGAGGTCAGCAGTGGGGCGGAGGCTATGAAACACTAAAGTCCTCTTTGTTTATGGGGGGATAAAACTGTCATTGAAAAAGATAAGGGAATCTTGTGCAAACAGAAAAATCAAAAGGGACTATTGAGCAGGTTTTGGGACCTGTGGTGGATGTTAAGTTTCCGGAAGGGAGGCTTCCCCTCATTTTAAATTCCCTGAAAGTGAAATCCAAAAACCTCACTTTGGAGGTGGCCCAGCACCTGGGTCAGGGGCTGGTGCGATCGGTGGCCATGGCCGCCACAGAGGGACTGGTACGGGGTATGGATGTGGAGGATACCGGAGATAAAATTAAAATGCCTGTGGGAAAAGAGGTCCTGGGCAGGATTTTAAATGTGACAGGGGAGCCTGTGGACGGCAAGGCTCCTGTTCAAACCTCCCTTTACTGGCCCATTCACCGTCCCAGCCCGGTCCTGGAGGAGCAATCCACTCAGGTGGAGGTTTTAACAACAGGAATTAAAGTGGTGGACCTGCTGGCTCCTTATGTCAAGGGAGGTAAAGTGGGGCTTTTTGGAGGGGCAGGTGTGGGAAAAACAGTGATTATCATGGAGCTTATCAGAAACATTGCCACAGAACATGCCGGCTATTCTGTGTTTGCCGGTGTGGGGGAGAGGACCAGAGAGGGAAACGACCTGTTTTTGGAAATGAAGGAATCCGGGGTTTTAAACAAAACGGCTTTGGTTTATGGGCAAATGAATGAACCCCCCGGAGCCCGGGCCCGGGTGGCTTTAAGTGGTTTAACACTGGCTGAGTACTTTCGCGACAAAGGGGGACAGGATGTGCTTCTTTTTGTGGATAATATTTTTCGCTTCACTCAGGCCGGGGCAGAGGTTTCCGCTTTGCTGGGCCGGATTCCCTCAGCAGTGGGGTACCAACCCACTTTGGCCACCGAAATGGGCGGACTTCAGGAGAGAATCACCTCCACCAAAAAAGGCTCCATCACTTCTGTACAGGCCATTTATGTCCCTGCTGATGATTACACAGATCCCGCTCCTGCCACCACTTTCTCTCATTTGGATGCCACCACCAACCTGGACCGGGAGATTGCCGCTCAGGGTATTTATCCGGCGGTTCATCCCTTAAACTCCACTTCCCGGGCCCTGTCTCCGGAAGTGGTGGGTCAGCACCACTACGAGACCGCCCGGGCCGTGCAGGAGGTTTTACAAAGGTACGAGGAACTCAAAGACATTATTGCCATATTGGGAGTGGAGGAGCTGGGCGAGGAGGACAAACAAATTGTGTTTCGGGCCCGGAAAATACAAAAGTTTTTGTCTCAGCCTTTTTTTGTGGCAGAACCTTTTACCGGGGAAAAGGGCCGGTATGTGGAACTCAAAGACACTATTGAAGGTTTTGATCAAATTGTAAAAGGGCAGTGCGATGATTTACCGGAGCAGGCTTTTTATATGGTGGGAAGTCTGAAAGAGGCCCGAAAGAAAGCACAAGACCTGAAATAAAAACTCTTCAGGAAGGAAAGTTCCCCCCAATGTATCTGACAGTCACCACGCCGGAAGCTGAGCTTTTGAAATCTGTGGCCGTGGAGGAGTTGACAGTTCCCGGGGTGAGAGGGGAGCTGGGTATTCTCACCGGCCATGCCCCCATGGTCAGTCCCCTGGGGAGCGGGCTTTTAAAATACCGCATGGAAAAACAAAAAGATTTTCAAAAAATGGCTCTCAGCTGGGGCTTTTTGGAGGTGAGATCAGACGGCCATGTTTTTATTCTGGCTGAAAAAGCCGGTGTCAAAGCCAGGTTAAAGGAGGAAGACTTAAAAGAGGAATTAAAAAAAACAGTTCAGAAGTTAAGTGATGTCACTTTACCTCCGGAAGAAGTCAGGAAATTAAAAAAACAAAAGGCTCAAACCGAAGCTCTTC
This sequence comes from Bdellovibrionales bacterium, assembly GCA_965200025.1. GTDB lineage: Bacteria > Bdellovibrionota > Bdellovibrionia > Bdellovibrionales > UBA1609 > JANQSP01. The sequence continues at coordinate 1,683,838 of OZ241325.1, read as the reverse complement.
TCAAGCTCTTTCACTGAATTTGGGGTCCAAAGTGTCTCTTAAAGAGCTGCCCAAAAAATTTAAACAGATCACCACAAAAAACAAACACAGACCGGGCAACAGCACAAGCCACCATGCCTGTACCATAAGGTGTCTGCTGTCGCTGATGAGAGTTCCCCATTCCGGAAGAGGGGGCCGGACCCCCAGGCCTAAAAATCCCAGGGCCGCCACTCCCAAAACACTCTCACTGAAGACCAAAATCCCCTGCACTGTCAGAGGGCTTAAGCAGTTGGGAAAAATGTGTTTTAAAAGGATTCTTAAGGGATGGGCTCCCAGACTGAGAAGGGATTCCACATAAGATTTGTTTTTTTCCTTTAAAGTCTCAGCTCTGCTGATACGCACTGTGGCCGGCAGATTGATAAGTGTCAAAGCCAGGGCTGCACTCACAAGTCCCGCCCCCAAAGTGGCTGTAATTAAAATAGCCAGCAAAATCCCCGGCAGTGACATCATAATATCCAAAACCCCCAGGGTCCATTGGTCGATCTTACCCCCTGTGTAACCCGCCACAAGTCCCCAGAGATTTCCCACAAAAAAACAAATCAGGGTGATGACCCCTCCCATGCTTAAGGACAGCCTTGTTCCATAAATCAATCGGGATAAGAGATCTCTTCCCAAATCATCTGTACCCAGTAAAAACATGGGGTGTGAGCCTTTTATTCCATAAGGGGGAAGTTTTAAAAAATCCGGATGCACTTCAGAATAGGAATAAGGCATAAGCCAGGGGGCAAAAAGAGCTATAAAGCCAAAAGTCAAAAGCCCCATAAAACTGAAAGTGGCCATCTTGTTGTGTTTTATAAAATGAAGAACAAAAAACATTTTACCGGACCGGTTTAAAAAGAGGCTTTTATACGGGGGTCTGTCTTAAAATAAATCAGATCGGTTAAAAAGTTGAGGGATACCACCAAAATAGTGACAAGAAGGATTCCCCCCTGAAGAACGGGCCAGTCTCTGGCAAGTACGGCTGTCACCAGCCAGCGGCCCAGTCCGGGCCAGGCAAAGACAGTTTCTGTCAGTACGGCCCCTGTTAGCAGGGAAGCCCCCAAAACCCCGGTGACACTGATCAGGGGAAGCAGGGCATTGGAAAAAGCATGAATAAAATAAAGCCTGAAAAAACCCAAACCTTTTGCCCGCCCCGTCCTTATAAAATCCTCTTTAAAAACCTCCAAAAAACCAAACCGGGTGATTCTCATGATATATACCAAAGGTATGGTGCTTAAAGTGAGAACAGGAAGAATAAGATGCCTGAGGCTGTTTTTGAACAGGAGCAAAGAGCTTTCTTTTTGAAAAAAAGAATCCACAAGCATAAACCCCGTGACAGAGGTCATATCATACAGGGCATCCCCCCGGCCGGAGACAGGGGTTAAACCTCCATAAACTGAGACAAACAAAATAAGAGTTAAGCCCCACCAGAAAACCGACATGGAATACCCTGTCAGGCACAGGGTGGAAAGCAGAATATCCCAAAAGGAATTGACTTTTAAAGCGGCCAAAAAGCCCAGGGGAATCCCCATACACAAAGCAAACAACAAACTTAAAAACCCCAGCTCCAAAGTGGCGGGGAAGTGTTCTTTAAACTCTGACAAGACCTCTCTTCCTGAAATCACAGAGGTTCCCAAGTCCCCCTGGCAGGCTTTGATCACAAACCGGGCGTACTGTATAAAAACCGGCTGGTGAAAACCCCATTTCTTCATAAACTCCTGACGAACAGTGGGGTCCAGCCCCCGCTCCCCCAGAATATGATCCACAGGATCCCCTGGCACCATGCGAATCATTACAAAAACCAAAAGAGAGGAGGCAAAAATGGCCCTTAAAGCCACAAAAAATCTTTTCAGACCAAAAGAGAGCATTATTGTTTTTTAAACGACACAGGATAAAATCTTTTTGAACCAAAAGGAAAATGTTTGTACCCTTTCACTTCTTTGAGCATGGCCACATGCTCGTAAGTGTGAGCGAGACTGACCCAGGGGGCCTGTTTTTTTAACAGCACCTGGGCTTTGTGATAAAGGGGGATTCTTTGTTTTTGTTCCGGTACCTGAAGAGCCCGGTGCAAAAGAGAATCAAAGGGGGCAAAACACCACCGGGCCACATTCACCCCGGAGTTTAGGGCATCACAACTTAAGAGAACTCTTAAAAAATTGTCCGGATCTCCATTGTCACTGGTCCAGCCCAGCTGAATCATATCATGGATTCCCTTGTGGGAGCGGGCAATGTAAGTGGGCCAGTCATAAGTGATCAGCTGAACCTTTATGCCCACTTTTTTTAAATCCGCCTGTATCAGCTCCCCCATTTTTTTCCCATTGGGGTTGTAAGGGCGGGCAATGGGCAGAGTCCATAAAGTGGTTTTAAAACCTTTGGGATAGCCTGCCTCTTTAAGAAGTTTTTTGGCTTTTTCCGGAGAGTATTCGTAATCTTTTACCTGAGGGTTGTAAGCCCACATGTGAGGCGGAAAGGGATTTTTGGCCACTTCTGCATAACCTTCATAAATGGCCTGAATATAAAAGGCCCGGTTTAAAGCATGGTGTATGGCTCTTCGGACTTTGACATTGTGAAAGGGCTTTCTTTGAACATTCATGGCCAGATAGGCAATGTTAAATCTTTTGCTTCCTGTCAGCTGCACATAAGGGATTTGCTTTAAGGCTTTTAAATCCTGAGGGGCGGGTTGGGAAATAATGTGACACTCTTTGTTTTTCAGTTTTTGAAACCGTACAGTGCTGTCCGGTACAATCAGGGTGGTCAGCCCTGTTAAAGGGGATCTTCCCTGAAAGTGGTTTTTGTTGGCCAGAAGATATACCGCACTGTCTTTTTTGTATTTTTTGAAAATAAAAGGTCCGGTGCCAATGGGTTTAAAATCCATTTCCCGGGCCTTGTTAAGTTTTAACAGATGTCTTCCGTATTCTTCTGATAAAATACTGGAAAATTCCATAGCCAGATTACTTAAAAAAGTCACCTCTCTTTTGTTTAAGACAAACTGAACAGTCTGAGAATCTATTTTGACTGTTTTTTTTATCAGACGGGCCATGTCAAAAGAATTAAAAAAAGGATAAACCCCTCCATTAACAAAGTGAAAAGGGTTTTTTTTGTCTTTTTGTCTGTTAAAGGAAAACAGCACATCATCGGCATTAAAAGGGCGGGTGGGGGTAAAATAAGGGGTTTTGTGAAAATGCACTCCGGTTTTCAGATGAAAGGTATAGGTTAAACCGTCTTTGGATATGTGCCAGGAGTGAGCCAGCCCGGGCTTAATGCCGGAGTTTTCCCTGTCAAATTCCACCAACCGGTCATAAATTTCTGTACTCACATCAAAAGAGGGGCCATCACTTGCCAGCTGGGGATTAAAAAAAGAGGGACTGCCCTCAGAACAATAAAAAAGGGTTTTTCCGTAAGAGAAAAAACACAAAAAAGACACAGTGAAAATCAGACAAACCGGGAAAAAAATTTTTCTGTTTTTTTGTTTCATACCAAACACTTTTTTGCTCCCCGTTTTTTTAAGGATTTATTTGTCTGTCAGGTATCTGCCAGTTAATGGGTTTTTTGTTCTTTGTTTTTAAATAGGTGTTGGTTTTTGAAAAATGGGAACATCCAAAAAAACCCTTGTCTGCGGAAAAGGGGGAGGGGTGGGCCGCTTTTAAAACCAGGTGTTTTTGGGAGCAGATCATAGCCTCTTTGGTGCGGGCTGCCCGTCCCCACAGGCAAAACACCAAAAATTTTTGTTCCCGGTTCAGAAGCTCAATAATTCGATCGGTGAAAGTTTCCCATCCCTGGTTTTGGTGGGAGCCGGCCCTTCCCGCCTGAACGGTTAAGGTGGTGTTTAAAAGCAAAACCCCCTCTTTGGTCCAGGACAAAAGGCAGCCATGAGAGGGAAGAGCCTTGAGTTTTAAATCCGAACAAAGCTCTTTAAAAATATTCTTTAAAGAGGGGGGGCAGGGAAAGTTTTGAGGCACAGAAAAACACAAACCATGGGCCTGACCAGGTCCGTGGTAGGGGTCTTGCCCCAAAATCACCACTTTGACTTTTTCAAAAGGAACAAGATTAAGGGCATGAAAATAAAGATCCGGGGAGGGGTAGATTTTTTTTTGGGCTTTTATCTCCTGCACCAAAAACTTTCTTAAATTTTGCATGTAAGGCTGGTGAAATTCATTGATGAGCCGGCTTTTCCAGCTCTCAGTCAGACGAATCCGGGGCGGGTGGGTAGACATAACCTTCCCTCTACAACAAATCCTTTGTGAGCTCAAGTGTGCGGCAAAACAAATATCAGATTTTTAAAGAGAGGGGGAGGGGTTTTCCTCATGGAAGAAAGAAAATATCAGATTTTCCAGATTGTGATCCAGTAAAGCCCCGGTATGCCCCCCCCTTTGGGGGTGAAAAAGAGTGATATGGGGGTGATCAGACAAAGTGTTTAACATATCCTGTACCTGAGGGGGAAAAGCCTGGTTTTTATAAGAGGCCAAAGGGTCATCCTGGGAAAAATACACCAACAGGGGTTTTTGTATGGCTGCCACGGAAGGTTTTAAATCTGTGGCTTTGTCAAAAAGCCGGTCCAAATCCTCCCGGGAGGCCACAGGTGCGGAAAGAGTGGAGGAAAAGCCCCCCTCCACAAAAGTGTTGTAATAACTCAGATGTTTTTGAGGAAGCTTTAAGGCTTTGAGCATGTTTTTTAAATCCACCACAGTGAGTTCATTAAAAGCTCTGTTTATAAACTCCCGGGGGTTTTTGTTGTAAAGGTCCAGGACTTTAATCCATAAGGGGGAATGAAAACTGAAAAGAGACAGGGAGATCTTAAAAACATTTTGCAGGTCTGTTGTGGTCAGTCCCAGGTGAGGATTGGGATTGTTTTGATGGTGAAGGTCCAGGTGATGAAAGGTGCTTCGGAGGTGTAACAGCGGACTAAAACTCAAGCCCCCCAAATCAAAAAGAACTTCCGGTTTTTGTGCCTCATGTCCCAAAAGGGAGATCACAATGGAGGCTCCGCCGGAAAAACCAATAAGCCCTTTGTGTGTGTTTTGTAATTTTAAAGTTTCAAAAAAATGCTCCAGACGGGAATAAATATCCCGGGACAGGGCGTGAAGGTTCCATGGCACCTGAACACAGGTGTCTTTTAGAAAAGAGGGGGACAAATAGCCATCAAAAGCAATAATATGGGGATCATTAAAGGTTTTGTTTAAAATGTGAGAGGTTTGGTGAATAAAAGCCCCACTGCTTAAACTGGAGAAAAAACTGGGGAATATTACAAAAGTATAAGGGCTTTGACTCTGAGAGGCTTTAAATAAAATTTTGAATTTTCCGGGGCAGGTTTCAGAAAGTTCCAAAGGCTTGAGTGTGAGATGCTGCCAGGTGTGGGGCTTTAAAGTGGGGGATCTGGATTTTATGGAGGCCAGAACAGAGACCAGCATGGGGTCGTAGGGGACCGCCTGGGATTCAATACGAAGCTCCTCCGGTTGAGAGTTTAAAAAAGTGGAGGTTTTGAGTACAGTTTCTATAGGGGGGGGGGAGGAGGCGGTGAGCGAAGAGGGGGATCTAAGCCCCTGTGAGGTTTTTTGACTCTCCTGTTGAAAATAAAGCCCAAAAGCCCCCAAAGCAACAAGGCAGAAAATGGTGACAGACAATAAAACTTTTTTTAAACAAAACATAAAAATTTTCATTTTAAAGTTCTTTTTTTGTATTCTTTAGGGTTTATCGGTGGCTTTGAGAAAAAAGTTTAAAAAAAAGGGGTTTAATCCGTCAAGACCAGCATTTTTTGCAGGCTTTGCAAATGGTTTAAAATCCCGGGCAGATTTTCTTTTTCCATAAAGGATCTTAAGGTGTTTTTCCCCTTCCACTCGCAGGAGTTTTTTTTAAACCATTGGGACTTTGGTCGGGCCTGCCCCATCGGCCCGGATTCTTCAAAATAAAGATACAGGTAAGGTTTTCGGTAAGAGAGTTCTTTAATATGAAGCTTTTTGGCCGCTATCCGGCACTGGCTTAAAGTGATGAGATTTTTTGCCTCCGGGGGTAAAGGTCCTGCAAAATCCTTTAATTCATCAGTGATGTTTTTAATTTGTCTCTCCTGAGAGGTGAAGGAGAGTTTTTTATAAAACAGAAGCCGGATTTTTTCGTGAGGAATATAACTTTTGGGTAAAAAAGCCGGGGTTTTAAAAGACATTTCAGGTTCCTGACTCCAGGACTTTGGTTCAAGGGAGAGCTGGTGGATGTTCTCTTTCAACAGGTCAAAATACATTTCAAAACCCACATCGTTTAAAAACCCGGACTGTTCTCTTCCCATAAGGTTGCCCGCCCCCCGCATTTGCAGATCATGGCGGGCAATCCACCACCCGGCCCCTGGTTGATTGTTTTCCTTAATAATCTGAAGCCGCTTTAAAGCGGCTGAAGAGATTTTCTTTTGCGGGGGGAGCAGCAAATAGCAGTAAGATTCTTTTTCTGATCTTCCCACCCGTCCCCGGATCTGGTGCAGCTGGGAAAGCCCTAATTTGTCTGCCTCATTGACAAACAGGGTTCCAGCAAGTGAAAAATCCATACCCGCCTCCACGATGGTGGTGCAGACCAGCATATCAAACCGATGGGAAAAAAAATCCCAGGCCACCCGGCTTTGCAGTTCTTTCATTTGACCGTGAGCCACACGTATACGCACCTGAGGGAGAAGTTTTTTTAAGTCTTCTGCCACCTGGTGAATGTCTTGTATCCGGTTGTGGAGAAAAAGAATTTGCCCTTTTCTGTTTAATTCCTTTAAACAGGCCTGTTGAATAAGGGATTTGTTAAAAACATGTACAGAGGTTTGAATGGGTTTGCGGTTTAAAGGGGGGGTGTTAATAACACTTAAAGGTCTTAACCCGCTGAGACTCATGCTGAGACTTCTGGGTATGGGGGTGGCGGAAAGAGACAAAGTGTCTATGGAGGAGGCAAAGTGTTTAAAGCCTTCTTTGCTTTTCACTCCAAACAAATGCTCTTCGTCAATAATGAGCAGGCCCGGATTTTTAAAGCAAAGCCGGTTGTGTAAAATCCGGTGGGTGCCTATGAGAATATCCACTTTTCCCGCCCGGGAGTTTTCAAGAATCCGGTGGGTGTTTTTAAGGGATACAAACCGGTTGAGCAGCTCAATATGAACAGGCCAGTTTTTAAAACGTTCCTTAAAATTTCGAAAGTGCTGAAAACTTAAAAGAGTGGTGGGGGTCATAATACAGACCTGAAACCCCGCCTCTATCACTTTAAAGGCTGCCCGCTGGGCCACCTCTGTTTTACCAAAACCCACATCTCCACAAACAAGACGGTCCATGGGGCTGTCCTTACCGGTGAGATCATAAAGGGTGTCTTTAATGGCCTGAGCCTGATCGGGGGTTTCCGGAAAAGCAAACTCCCGCTCAAATGTTTTAAAGTCTCTGTCCACCGGGGGAAAAGGCTTTCTTTTGATTTGGGATCTTTTGCTGTAAAGCCTTATCAGCTGCAAAGTCATGTTTTTTAACTGGTGACGAACTTTTTCTTTGGTACGCAGCCATCTTTTGTCTCCCAGCTGATCCAAAAAATTTTCATAATGTGAGCCTATGTATCTTCCCACCTGGTGGATGTTGTAGACCGGCAGGTAAAGTTTGTCCTGGTTTTTGTATTTTAAAATTAAAAACTCTCCCGGGCCTGTGCCGAAATCCATGGTGCTTAACTGTTGAAACTGACCAATACCGTGTTTTTTATGGACAATAAGATCCCCGTAATTTAAATGAGCGAAGTCAAAACTTTCTGCCGTATGAGGGGGCGGAATAAAAAAATCAGGAAGGGTTTTTTCATAAAACCGGGGGGTTCTTAAAAGGAAAGTTTTTTCCTGGTGAAGATAATAATTTTCCGGTAAGGATCGGTTGATAAAATGAATGAGCCTGTGGTTTTGCTCCTGCTCTGCCTTCATTTCACTGAAGTTGTTTGTTTGTTTTATGCCAAGGCGGGCCTTTGTTAGTTTTTTAAAAAGGTTTTGTTTGTTTTCCCCGCCGGTGGCCAGAAGGACATAAAAGCCCTGATTTCTCAAGCTTTTGATTTCTTCTGTCCAGTGGGGGTTTTTAAAAAAATCTTTGATATTTTTTTCTGTCTTCAGGGTGGGATCTGGCTTTGTGGTTTTTTCCGGGACACAGAATTGGATTTGTCTGATTTTTTTATACCGGGGAAAGAGGGGAACAGACCCCCCGGGGGAGTCCGGCAGATGCCAGATTAAGGGGCTTAAGGAGGGGGGGAAATGATCCAGACTGATAAAAGGGGAGGAAGTGGGCTTTTTTAAAAAAAGAGGCTGAAGGTGGGCAGATTTTAAAGGCTTTTTGCTTTTCTGGCTTAAGGGGTCAAAGGTTTTTATTTCCAGGATCTCTTCTCCTGTAAGCTGTATCCTTAAGGCCCCTTCAAAAGGGGTAAAGAGATCCAAAACCGCCCCTCTCATGGAAAACTCTCCCGGGGCCTCCACCCGATCGGTGCCTGTGAAAGCCATTTTTTTTAAGCTTTGAAAGAAAAAGGCAGGCAGGTTTTCCCCCACCTTTATGGGGAGAGTTTGATTTTTAAGGGCTTCTGGCGAGCAGGTTTTTTTGAGTAAAGCCTGTGGAGTGATAAAAAAAATATCTGTTTTTTTGGCCTGGTGGGCGGCACTGAGCCAGCGGATTCGGTGGATTTCAGAAAGGTTTTTTGCCGGAAGAGCGGGGTTTGTACCTGCTTCAGGGGGGCTTTCCTCCAGGGAAAAACCTTTCCAATAGGGTTCGAAAAAGGACAATGCGGTTTTGAGATCTTTAAAAAAACCCGCTTTTCCCCCCACCAGCACATGGGGGCCGGAGCGGCAAAGGGGGGAGGACAAAAGATAAGCCAGCTGAACCGGAGGAGGAAGTCCGGACCACAGGCACTTTTCCCCCGGTTCCAGTTTTTGAATACGGGTGTAAAATTCGTAAGGCTCTTCCACAGGTTATTGATCCCTTTTTGAGGTGGTGAAGGAAGGTTTTGACTGCTTAACAGGTTTGTTTATAATTGCTTTTAAGTTTTTTTGTAAAGAGTCTCCTCTTTTTAAAGGATAAAGGCCTGGTGTGAATTCCTTAATTCCCGTTTTTGTCTGCACTCTGATGGTGCTGACTTTTGGCGGCCTGCTTTTGGCTTTGGCCCGTTTGCTGGGGGTCAAAAATCAAACAGCCTCCCCAGGCAAGAAGCAGGCTTATGAGTGTGGCCTGAAGGGCCAGGAAAAAACCAGCCCTGTTCCCATTAGCTTTTATTTAACGGCTTTGCTCTTTATTCTTTTTGATATTGAAATTATTTTTCTTTACCCATGGGCGGTGAGTTTTGGTGATTTTCTTTCAGAAGGGGAGGGGGCCAGGGTGTTTTTGGCCATGCTTGTGTTTTTGCTTCTTTTTGTTTTTGGTCTGGTGTGGGAAGTTTTCTCTCATGCTTTGAAGTGGAAGTGAAAGAGGCAATGATACAGAAAACCGGATGTGTCAGGAGGGGGTTTTTCCATGGGAAGTGATGGCTTTGAGATCATGGTTAATGTTTTAAAAACCGGGGCGGTGTTTTTTCTTATGGTGCAAATGGTTCCCCTGCTGGTATGGGTGGAAAGAAGAGGTTCTGCCTTTATTCAAAACCGCTTGGGTCCGAATCGTATTGGTCCTTTGGGTCTGGTGCAAAACCTGGCCGATCTGGTGAAGTTTTTTTGCAAAGAGGATTTTTTGGGTCAAAATGTCAAAAAACCTTTTTTTTATGCAGCCCCTGTTCTTTGTCTTCTGCCTGCGGCACTGGCTTTTGGGGTGATTCCCCTGTCTGTGCCTGTGCAGATAGAGGCTTTTTCCTTTCTGGGGAAAACTTTTGGCCCCTACACTTTTTATTTTCAGTCTTTTGTTATGAGTATGGGGGTGGTGTTTGTACTGGGAATGAGTGCTTTGTCTGTGTATGTGTTGCTTTTGGCCGGGTGGTCTTCCGGCAGCAAGTTTTCCCTTTATGGATCTTTAAGGGCCTGTGCCCAGAGTATCAGTTATGAGCTGGCTTTGAGTTTGTCTGTGGTGGGGATTTTGCTGGTGTTCAACACTTTTGATTTTGCACAAATGGTGGCGGCTCAAAACGGGCCTTTTTCTTTTTCCTGGGGGGAGTACCGGGTGGAGCTTTCTTTTCTTCCCGGGTGGGGGGTTTTTTATCAGCCTTTGGGGGCGGTTTTGTTGTTTGTGGCTTTGTTTGCAGAGGCTGGGAGAGTGCCTTTTGATTTACCGGAGGCTGAGGCGGAACTGGTGGCAGGTTATCATACAGAGTACGGCGGGGTGAAAGTGATTATGTTTTATATGGGGGAATATGGTCATATTCTGGTGGCTGCCGCCCTCATGGTCAGTCTTTATTTTGGAGGTTATACCCTGTGGCCTTTTTTAACGCCGCAGACTCTGGCCCACACCTTTGAGGGCTTTTCGCCCACGGCGGCCAGTTTAATGACCTCCATGGTTTTGTTTGCTGTGTTTTTGGTAAAATGGCTTTTGTTTTTATGGATTTTTATCTGGGTCCGCTGGACTTTGCCCCGTTTTCGCTACGATCAGCTCATGGATCTGGGTTGGAAAACTCTTTTGCCTTATGCCCTGGTTAACACAGTTCTTACAGCAGGTTTTATGTTATGGATGAGGACTTAGGAGAACTAAAGTGAGTGCAGAGACAGGGATTTTTTTTCTGCTTTCGGGGCTTACTCTTTATGGGGCTTTGGCCTCGGTTCTTTATAAAAACCTGGTGGTGGCAGCCCTTCATCTGGCTTTTTCCCTCCTGGCTGTGGCGGGTCTGTTTTTTCTTTCCGGGGCATGGTTTTTGGCAGGAGTACAGGTGATTGTTTATGCAGGGGCTGTTATGGTCCTGTTTGTTATGGTGCTTATGCTTTTTGATTCCGAAGCCCCCCCCTCTCCACAAAAAATCTTTCTTCCCCTGTGGGTGCTGAAAACCTCTGTCCTGTTGTTTTTTACGGGGCTTTTGACCGGGTTTTTTTCTTTATCCCTTCATTTGTTTCCCCCGGGGCTTTTGGGGACTTTAAAAGCCTATTCTGTAAAGGATATGGCCCGACTTTTGTTTTCTGAATATGTTTTACTGTTTGAGGTGACAGGCTTTTTGCTTCTCCTGATTGCCATAGGGGTTGTGGTGGTCTGTCAGAGTGTTTTTGCCGGGGGTAAAGGCCAGGAATGATTACTTTGAATCATTTTTTATGGGTGGGGGCTTTGCTTTTTTCCATAGGTTTGTTTGGAGCTTTAAACCGCAGAAATGGAATTGTGGTTCTGATGAGTATTGAGTTGATGTTGAATGCTGTGGGTTTGAGTTTTGTGGCTTTTGGCCGGTTTTATGATTTGGATGCGGGTGTGCTGGCGGCTTTTTTTATTATGACGGTTTCTGCAGCAGAGGCCGGGGTGGGATTGGCCCTGATGGTGGCCTTGTTTCGGAACAGGAAAAAACAGGAATTTTATTTTTAAGGGATAAAAATTATGACAGGCATACTTCTGGCTGGTCTTTTTGTTTTGCCTTTGGCAGGGGTGGTGTTTAACAGCTTTTTTCCCTTCCCCCGATGGGGGAGTGCTGTGGTGGGGATTTTATCCTGTACCGGCTCTTTTCTTCTGTCTTTGCTTTTATGGGTGGGGCTTAAAGACTCCTCTTTGGTGGTGGTGTGGGGGGACTGGATGACTATAGAGAGCTTTCGCATTCGGTTTTCTTTTCTGTTGGATTCTTTAAGTCTGATGATGTTGCTTTTGATAAGCTCTGTGGCTTCTTTGATTTACATATTCAGTGTCTATTACATGTCAGAGGACAAAAGCCCCGCCCGGTATTTTATTTATCTGAATTTGTTTGTTTTGAGCATGATGGTTTTGGTACTGGCTGAAGATCTGGCCTTAATCTTTCTGGGGTGGGAGGCTGTGGGGCTTTGCTCTTATCTGTTAATAGGTTTTTGGTTTGAAGATTCTTATAAAGCCGCTTGTGGGATGAAGGCTTTTATTGTCAACCGGGTGGGGGATATGGGTTTTCTTCTGGCTTTGTTTGTTCTGGTTTATCTTTTTCAGTCTTTGAGTGTGACAGAGTTAAAAGCTCTCTCAGGAGGGCTTTCCTCCGGGGAAGTGGAGTGGGTGCAGTGGGCATGTTTGTTTTTGTTTGTGGGGGCTGTAGGGAAGTCTGCTCAAATACCCCTTTATATGTGGCTTCCCTCGGCTATGGCGGGTCCCACCCCTGTGTCCGCTTTGATTCATGCAGCCACTATGGTTACTGCCGGAGTGTATCTGCTTGTTCGTTTGGATTTTTTGTTTTCCCTGGCCCCCTGGGTCTTAAACATCGTGGCGGTGGTGGGGACTTTAACAGCTTTTCTTGCAGCTTTAACAGCCTGTGTGCAAACAGATATCAAAAAAGTTTTGGCTTACTCCACGGTCTCTCAGCTGGGATATATGTTTTTGGCGGCGGGGCTTAAGGCTTATGTGCCGGCTTTTTTTCATTTGCTCTGCCATGGGTTTTTTAAGGCTTTGCTGTTTTTGGCGGCAGGTTCTGTGATTCACGCTCTCCATGGAGAACAAAATATAGAGCGTATGGGGGGTTTAAGAAAGCACCTTCCATGGACAGCGGGGGCTTTTGGACTGGGGGGCCTGGCTCTCATTGGGGTGTTTCCCTTCTCCGGGTTTTTTAGCAAGGATGAGATTTTATGGGCGGCTTTTCATTCCCACCCCCTGTTTTTTGTCCCGGCTTTTTTAACCGCTCTTCTTACAGCTTTTTATATGATCAGAGTTTTTGTTCTGGTCTTTTGTGGTTCCCCCAGATCTCCTGTTGAAAAAGACATCAAAGAGGGGGGCTTTTTTGCTTTGTTCCCTTTGGGGGTCCTGGGACTGCTTTCTCTTTTTGGGGGGCTTTTGGGGATTCCCCATGCTTTGGGAAAGATTTTGCCTTTTCATCCCCCTCACCTGCTGGAGGGGTATTTAAAACCCCTGCTGGTTTTTGTTCGCACTTACCCCTCTTCTGTGACAGAAGAGATCATGTTTATGGGTTTTTGTGGTCTGGCTGTTATGGGGACAGCAGGGCTAAGTGTGTGGCTTTACTTCAAACACACCGGCTGGTTAAAGAGGCTGAAGAAAAAGCATGTGTTTTTGTTTCGTTCTTTCCAGGGGGCCTGGGGGGTGGATGAAGCCTGCCAGACCAGGATTGTTCAACCTGTGCTTCGTTTGAGTGGGGAGCTGTTTTCTGTGGTGGAGAAACAATGTTTTCAGAATTTGATTTTGCTTCTTCAAAAATGGTTTCTTTCCTTAAAAGAGGCTTTTGTTTCTTTACAGAGTCAAAAAATTCAGGATTATCTTTTGTATATGGTTTTGGGTCTGGTGGTGTTGATTTTGTCCATGTCTTTTAAGTGAAAGAGGAAAAGGGGTAAGCGAAGATGCTCACATTTTTAATTGTTTTACCGGTGGGTTTTGGCCTGTTTTTGCTGCTGCAAAACAAAGTGCATCAAATAAAAGTGTTTTCTTTGGGGTTTTCTTTGTTTTATCTGAGTCTGGTTCTCAGTTTGTTTTTTTTCTTTGATCCTCATGTCAGCCGGTTTCAGATGGTTCAGCAGGTGCCATGGATTTCTTATTTGGGAATCAGTTATTTTGTGGGGGTGGATGGTCTTTCTTTCTGGCTGGTGCTTTTGACCGGGCTGCTTTGTCCCATCAGTGTGCTGGCTTCCTGGAACCTGATTCAAACTTATGTAAAGGGGTTTTATATATGTTTGTTTTTAATGACGGCTTTTGTGATGGGAACTTTTTTGTCTCTGGATGGAATTTTATTTTATGTTTTTTTTGAAGCCTCCTTAATTCCTCTTTATTTTTTGATTGGGCTTTGGGGGGGCAAACTTCGTCTTCAGGCGGCGTTAAAGTTTTTTGTTTATACTGCCCTGGGATCTTTGTTTTTGCTGGCAGGGGTGGTGTCTTTAATGATTTTGGTCAAACACAGCACAGGTCATTTCAGTGCCAGTGTGTCTGATTTTTATCAGCTTTTTATTCCTTTTCAGGAGGGGGAGTTTTTTAATCTGCAAAACATGTTGTTTTTTTGTTTTCTTTTGGCTTTTGCCATTAAACTGCCTCTGGTTCCCTTTCACACCTGGCTTCCCCTGGCTCATGTGCAGGCCCCGGCCCCGGCTTCGGCCTGGCTGGCGGCTTTGGTTTTAAAAATGGGGGCTTACGGTCTGTTTCGTTTTGTTTTGCCTTTGTTCCCCCAGTCTGTTGAGAGTTTTTCCCCTGTGATGATAATTTTCTCCGGGCTGGCAGTGCTTTATGGGGCCTTTATGGCTCTTTCTCAAACAGATATGAAAAAAATTGTGGCTTACTCCTCTGTGTCTCACATGGCTTTTGTGTGTTTGGGGGTGTTTTCCCTTCATATTTATGCTTTAACAGGGGCTTTTTATCAGATGATAAGCCATGCCTTGTCTTCTGCCGCTTTGTTTTTGCTGGTGGGTATGATTTATGAAAGAACCAAAAGCCTTAAAATTTCTGATTACGGGGGCTTAAGTAAAACCATGCCTTTGGCGGCTTGTTTTTTTGTGATTTTTTCTCTTTCTGTCATGGCTTTTCCCTCTACGGGGGCTTTTGTGTCAGAATTTTTAATTTTTACAGGGGCCTTTCAGGAAATGGGATTTAAGGCCCTGATGTTTCCCTTGTGGGGGGTGGTTTTGGGAGCCGTTTATATGCTTTACTTTATTCACCGGGTGTTTTTTGGTTCTTTAAGCCCGGTTTGTGTTCCATGCAAAAAACTCTCTTTAAGGGAAAAAGTCGTGCTTGTTCCCTTTGTGGTGGGGGTGTTTTTTACAGGGCTGTTTCCTCAAACCCTGCTGAAGTACTCTTCCCCTTTCTTATCCCAGGTGAAACAGAGATATTCCCTGCCTCTAAAAAAACAGGAAAGCAAACCTTTTAAACCATTAACAGGGGATTGAAGGATATGTGGGATCTGAAAGTGAGTCTTCCTTTATGGCTGGTGGCGGTGGTGTCTTTGGTTCCTTTGGTGCTGAAGCTTGCTCGATCCTCCCGGGAGCCTTCCCCTTTTGTACTCTTAAGTGTTGTGGGTCTGGGAATTTTAGGTTCTGTGGGAGGGCTTTTGTGGCTTTGGCCGGAACCCGGTGCTTCTTTGGAGCTGTTTTCCGGGGCCCTGATTTTGGATGCACAAAGGGCAAAGGGGACTTTACTGCTTCAGGGGCTGGCCCTGATGGTGATGAGTACAGCGGCTTTTCACCCTCAGATGCGGGGGCAAAAATTTTCTGAATTGTTGTTTTTAAAAATGGGGGCCCTGGTGGGGCTGATGCTTCTTTTGTGGTCGAAAAACATGATGGTCAGTTTTGTCAGCCTGGAAATGGCCTCCATGGCTTTTTATCTGCTTTTGGCTTTGGGCCGCACAGAGGGGGCTTTAAAAGCGGCTTTTATGTATTTTGTTTTGGGTTCTGTGGCTGCTGCCATTTTACTCTATGGAATGGCTTTCGTTTTTGGTTCCACAGGAAGCCTGGATTTTCTTTATGTGTTAAATCATAGCCCGGATCTTTTAAACAAATCCCGGCTTTTGCTTTTGGGCCTGGTTTTGGTGGGGCTGGGCTTTTTGTTTAAAGTGAGTGTTTTTCCTTTTCAGTTCTGGATGCCGGATGTTTATCACAGTTCCCCTGTTCCCCTGCTGGTTTTTATGGCCGGGGGTTTTAAGGTGGCGGTTTTTATTTTGTTTTTTCAATGGATGGAGAATCTATTTACCTTTATGGAAAGTGACACCCTGCTTTTTGTTTTTCAGTGGATGGCGGTTTTGAGTGTCTTGTTTGGAAATGTGGCGGCTTTGATGCAAAAGGATATAAAAAAAATGCTTCTTTTTTCTTCTGTGGCTCACTCCGGTTATCTGCTGATGATTTTGGTGACAGGGGCCGGGGGGGCTGAGCTTGCGGGGCGGGCTTTGTCTTATTATCTGATGATTTATGTTGTGATGATGGCAGGGGCCTTTGTGTGCTTAAGGTCTTTTGAAGACAGGGCCGGGGGGGCAGGACTGCCTTTTCATCAGCTCAGCTCTTTGGCCCCAAGGCATCCCTTGCAGGCTTTTTGTTTGATGGTGTTTTTGTTTTGTCTGGCGGGTCTTCCCCCCACCGGGGGCTTTATTGCCAAACTTGTGCTTTTTGAAGTTCTTTTGGATCAGGGTTTTGTATGGATGCTGTTTTGGTTGATTTTGGGTTCTGTCATTGGGCTGGTTTATTACTTAAAGCCAGTGGCTGTGATGTATATGGAAAAACCCCCCGCCTCTTTACCGGAAAAAAATAAAGAACCCGGTGAAAGAAACACCCTGGCCTGTGCATGGGCTTTGACACTCAGTCTGGTGGTCCTGATCAGTGGCGTTTTTCCCGCCTGGTTTCTTTAAATCAATGAATAGGCATCAATAAAGAATTGACTTTATGAGAGGAAAAAAGCAGAACTTTGAGTATTCATAACAGGAAAAGAGGGTGTATGGATACTCATATAGATACTCACTGGATACCCCTTGCTGAGTATTCAAACAGATACAAAGTGAGTGTTTCCACACTTCGGCGACGCATTAAGGCAGGGCTTATGCCGGTGCGTCTTCAGGCAGGGAAGTATTTTTTAAAAGTGGATAAAATGTCCAATCCCCCCACCCCCTCCAAGCTTCCCATTTTCAATCCCCCGGCTTATAAACCCCCTCCCCTTCTGACACCGGAAATGTCTTCTGATGGTTATCACAAATCCTCTGAGGAAAACCTGCCCCCCCAAAAAGGGGCTTTTGTACTCAAAAAACTTCAAATCATGCTACATAAAAACGAGAAAGTTTTGAACAAACTGCTTCATTTTCAGGAGGACCAGCAGGCACAGCTTAAGGAAAAGGACAAACAAATCAAAGAGCAGAAAAATCAAATTTCAGACTTAAAAACCCTTCTCAGTTTGCTGGAGGGGGAAAACAAAGAACTCAAAAGCTTTGTATCCTCCCATCCCAAAGAGGCCCCCCTGTAAATAAATTCAGGAGTCATAAAAGGGAATTTTGCACTGTGTTATAAAAGGCATCTTAAATTTTTTGTGGAAAAAATCATAAAATAATTATAAATTTGAATTTCCTGTAAAAAAATTGATTCTTAATCCTTAAATTGGGGGGGTTGCCAATGAAAATGATGCTAATGAAAATGACAATTTTATCTGTGGTTTTTCTTGGTTTTACAGCTTGTGGAGGTAAAAAAGATGAACCTCCCACCAAAACCGGCACTGGGGATGGGGCCACCACCACCCAGAGTGAAGCTTCTGCAGAAGGGACTACAGGCCAGCCTGCGGCGGGGACCCCTGCTGCTGCACCAGGAGGTCCCGCCGCAACAAACACAGTCAGTTACAGCCCTTTAAAACACGATGCCTGTATCAAAAAAAACTTAAAGCCAGAGCCTCAAATGGCTTCCGGTACCATAAAAATCGATGGGCAGGCTTATGACATAAAAAAAATAAAAGATCTTATTAAAAAAGGGCTTTGCGTTTAATTTTTTGGTTTGTGTAAAAAAGAAGTGAGTTGAATGGAAAGCTCATAAAGAGCTGCCAGGGGGACAAAAAGCAAAATCTGACTTAAGATATCCGGCGGGGTTAAAAAAGCGGATAAAAGGGCCAAAGCCACCAGGCTGTGTTTTCGGTAAGCTTTTAATGTGGCAGGGGACAGCACCCCCGTATGACACAAAGCCCATAAAATGACCGGCATTTCAAACACCAGTCCAAACACAAAAGTGGATCTCATAAAAAAGGACAAATAATTTTTAATGGTGATAAAAGCCTGATCGGGGCTTTCCCCAAAAGGCAGCAGCAGGCGGAACACCAAAGGAAACACAATATAAGTGGCAAACACAACTCCTGTCCAAAAAAGCAGGCTGGAAGTGAGTAACAGGATAAAAAAGTGTTTTTTTTCTGTTTTATAAAGTCCGGGGGATATAAAAAGCCAGGCTTGTGTCAACCAATAGGGGCTGGAGAGAAAAAACCCCGCCCCCAAAGCCAGATGCAGATGGGCCAAAAACTGATCCAAAGGGGCAGTGAAAATAAATCCCCCTTTAGTGGTTTTTAAGAAGGGTTCAATGGGCTGTCGTATAATGTTCAGAAGAGAAGAGCTGAAAAACCAACACAGCAGAAAACAAATCCCTGTTACCATCAGGCTGCCAAGGAGTCTTTTTCTCAGTTCTGTAAAATGCTCTTTCAAGTCAGAAGTTTTATGGGGTTTCATTGTCTTTGTTGTGGTTTGAGGAATTTAAATTCCACTCTTTTTGCAGACGGTGAAAAACACTTTTCAGTTCATTGAGGATGCGAAGCCCCCCCCGGGCCAGATGGGGAAGTTCCTGAGGTCCAAACAGGACCAGCAGAAGTAAAACCACCACCCCCATTTCAAAAAAACCAAGGCCCATTATCATAGAGTTTGAATATAAGCAAAGAAGCTTAAAAAAGCGAGTTAGAAGTGGGTTTTTCTGATATAACCCTGTCCCTCACACTCCGGACAGGTTTCATAAAAGCTTTGCAGCAAAGAGGCCCTGTTTCTTTTTCTGGTCATTTGCACAACACCCAGCTCAGACAGGGGCAGCAGACGGGTGGGGCTTAAGTCTTTTTCCAGCCGGGCCTCCAAAAAATCCATAAGCTGATCCTGAAAAGCCAGGGTTTTCATGTCAATAAAGTCAATAATAATAATACCACCGATGTTTCTTAACATGAGCTGACGGGTGATTTCTTTGGCAGCCTCCATATTGGTTTGTAAAAGGGCATGTTCTGTGGATTTTCTTCCTTTGAATTTACCGGTATTGACATCCACCATGGTTCCCGCTTCGGTTTCCTCAATCACCACAAAGCCCCCGGAGGGAAGCCAAACCTTGGGCCTTAGGGCTTTGTCCAGCTCCTCCTCTATGTGGTAAGCCTCAAGTAAAGGGCGGGCCTGGTCATAAAAACAGACCTTGTGTTTCCAGTCCGGCCATCTGTCACAAACAAATTTTTTTATTTGATTATAAAGCACTTTATTGTCGGTGATCACGGTGTCTGTGTGCGAGGTCAGTAAAGTTTTTAAGACCTGAAAAACCATAGCCTCCTCCTGGTGAATGAGGGCGGGGGCCCGGGTTTTGCGGTGTTTTTTTTGAATGAAGTTCCATTGTTTTTGTAAGTGATCAAAATCCTGTCTGATTTGCTCCGGGGAGGCCCATTGGGCATTGGTTCGCACAATCACCCCATAAGGGGAGGAAAGCTGGTGAACCATGTCATGGAGTTTTTTTCGGTCCTCCTCTTTGGTGATTCTTCTGGACAGGGCTGTCCCCGGGGGGGCAAGAGGTTTTAAGACCAAAAAAGTTCCCGCCAGGGAAATATCCAGACTCACTCTTAAAGTTTTTCCTTTAAAGGAGTCTTTGATCACCTGTACCATCTGGGCTTTTCTCACAGACAGGTTTTTGTGATTTAACATTTCCCTGGTGTGCAGAAAGGCACTTTGATTTTTTTGTATATCCACAAAAAAGGCATCTATTCCGGGTTGTTTTTTTTGTACCCGGGCTTTGTAAATACAGCCTATTAAAGAAGGTTCCCTGTTGTTTTCCATATACAGGCCACTCAAAAGCCCCTGCTCCAGACAGGCTATCCATGTGTGCTGCCGGTTTTTGTGGATTAAAATCTGGTGGTGTAAAGAGACGGGGGTTTTTTTTTGTTTTTGTATCATGGTGAGGCTTTATTGGGGGGCTAAAGAGGCTAAAAAACCACTTAAAAACAATATTTTCCTTGCCTCCTGAAAAAATATGCGTTTATAAAACATCGCTTCCGCCTTTTTGAAAAATGTACCCTGCCAAGGATAGCTGAAAAAACACAGAAAGACAAACCCCCTTCCCTGTAAAACCTTCTCAAAGGGATTGTTTAAAAAAACCCGGGGATTTGAGTTATGGAAAAGAAAAAAATACTGGTTTGTGAGCTTTCCCGGCATGAGGGGGCTTTGGTATCCTTAAGTGGCTGGGTCTATAACCAAAGAAGTTCCGGTCCAATTGGTTTTTTGCTCTTAAGGGATGGCACAGGGATTTGCCAGTGTGTTCTTCTGGCCCGGCAAAGTTCTGAGGAAGTGCAACGCACTTTTAAAAATTTAAAGAGGGAACAAAGGGTGGAGGTGAAAGGGCTGGTGAAAGCCCGGAAGGGGGATTTTGAGGTGCATGTGCAGGATCTTCAGGCTCCAGAGTGTGAAGAGGCCAGGGAATACCCCATTGGTAAAAAAGAACATGGAGTGGATTTTTTACTGCGTCACCGTCACCTGTGGTTGAGATCTCAAAAACCCTGGGCGATTTTGAGGGTGCGTCATATTGTGACCCATTCCATTCATCAGTTTTTTGCAAAACATGGATTTATACAGACAGAGGCTCCTGTTTTGACCCCCACCCCCTGTGAAGGCAGCTCCTCTTTGTTTTCTGTAAATTTCTTTAAAGAGGATCAAAATGTGTATTTAAGCCAGAGTGGGCAGCTTTATATGGAGGCTGCAGCCGCTGCTTTTGGGAAAGTTTATTGTTTTAACCCTGTGTTTCGTGCAGAAAAATCCTCCACCAGAAGACATTTGCTGGAGTTTTGGATGGCAGAGCCGGAAATGGCCTTTTGCTCCCTGGACCCCTGTATGGAGTGGGCCGAGCGTTTGATTGTGTTTATTGTTCAGGAGGTGTTAAAATGCTGCAAAAAAGAACTTTCCCTGTTACAGGTTTCCCCGCAGAGTTTGCAGGAAATCACCCCCCCTTTTCCCCGGCTGCATTATCGTGAGGCCATAGAGCTTTTAAAAAAACAGGCTTCTTTGACCCTCAGGGAGGGGGGGGATTTGGGAGGGGAGGAGGAAACCATTTTAAGCTCTGAGTTTAAAAAACCGGTTTTTATACACCGCTACCCTCTTCAGAGTAAGGCTTTTTATATGAAAACCGACCCTGAAGACCCTCAGTCCTCCTTAAGCTTTGATCTCCTGGCCCCTCAGGGTTATGGAGAAATTATAGGAGGCTCTGAAAGAGAGGACCACCTGGATATTTTGGAACAAAAAATTCAGGCTCACCGGATTTCAAAAAATTCGTTACAGTGGTATCTGGATTTGAGAAAATACGGCAGTTTTCCCCATTCCGGTTTTGGACTGGGGGTGGAAAGGGTGGTGAGCTGGCTTTGCGGACTTTCTCATGTGAGAGAGGCTTTGCCCTTTCCCCGTTTGTATGGAAGGAGGTTTTTTGAAAATGGATAACAAACCATCTGACAAACTGATGTCTGAAAAATTTCAAATATGGAAAGAGAAAAACCAGGAGGCCTTCGAAGGTGGGGGGGCGGACAAAAGAGAAAAACAAAAAAGGGGTGGCCGGCTTACGGCCCGGGAGCGGCTTTTGCTTTTGCTGGATCCGGGAAGTTTTACAGAACTGGACCGCTTTGTAATCCACCGGTGCCGGGATTTTGAAATGGATAAGCAGGTTTTTTTGGGAGATGGTGTTATCACAGGTTATGGCCGGATCCATGGCAGACGGGTTTTTGTTTATAGTCAGGATTTTACTGTTTTCGGGGGAAGTATGTCCCGCACACAGGCCGATAAAATTTTAAAACTTATGAAACTGGCCGGAGAAAACGGAGTGCCTTTAATTGGTTTGAAGGATTCTGGCGGGGCCCGTATTCAGGAGGGGGTTTTGGCTCTGGGGGGATATGGGGATATTATGTCTCACAATGTCCGGCTTTCCGGGGTGGTGCCTCAAATCAGTGCTGTTATGGGACCTTGTGCCGGAGGGGCGGTCTATTCCCCCGCTCTTGCGGATTTTATTTTTATGACCAAAAAAAACAGCTATATGTTTCTGACCGGGCCCGATGTGATAAAAGCCGCCACCCATGAGGAAATCAGCAAAGAGGAGCTGGGGGGGGCTTTAACCCATACAGAAAAATCCGGTGTGGCTCATTTTTCCTGCACAGATGACAAACAGTGTTTGATGATGATTCGCACACTTTTGTCTTTTTTACCGGATAACAATCTGGATGATCCCCCTCTTGCAGAGTGCAGAGACCCTGCGGACAGAAACCTGGAGGCTTTAAATCACCTCATTCCGGAAAATGTCAAAAAACCTTATGATATGAAGCAGCTGATTAAAGAATGTGTGGATGAGTCTTTTTTTATGGAGGTTAAGGAAAATTTTGCCAAAAATATTATCACAGGTTTTGCAAGATTAAATGGTTTCAGCGTGGGGGTGATTGCCAATCAGCCCCAGGTGCTGGCAGGTTGTATTGATATTGAGGCCAGCCGGAAAGCCAGCCGGTTTATCCGGTTTTGTGACAGCTTTCATATCCCCCTGATAAGCTTTGTGGATGTGCCGGGCTTTTTACCTGGCGTGAGGCAGGAGTATGGGGGAATTATCTCTCACGGGGCGGCTTTGCTTTATGCTTATGCAGAGGCCACAGTACCCAAAATCACCCTGATTGTAAGAAAAGCCTATGGAGGGGCTTATATTGTTATGGGTTCGAAGCACCTGGGGGGGGATATTAATCTGGCCTGGCCCCAGGCGGAAATTGCTGTGATGGGGGCCGGGGGGGCGGTGAGCATTATACGAAAAAAAATTATTGAACAGGCTCAAGACCCCTTGCAGGAAAAGAAAAAACAAACCACCGGGTATGAAAAATTATTTAACAACCCCTATAAGGCTGCAGAACTGGGTTATATTGACAGTGTGATAGATCCCCTTCGTACACGAGAACATCTGATAAAGTCCTTAAACCTTCTTCAAAACAAAAGACAAAAAAGCCGGGACAAAAAACATGGTAATATTCCTTTATAGTCCGTGGTTTTTTCATAAGGAAATTTGTCAGAGGGATAAAAAAATCCATGTTTAAAAAAATACTTATTGCCAACCGGGGGGAGATTGTTATCCGTGTCATACGGGCCTGTAAGGAGTTGGGTATTTCCACAGTGGCGGTCTATTCAGAGGCCGACAGAAACAGTCTCCATGTCATGTTGGCCAGTGAAGCTTATTTTATTGGTCCGGCAGAGAGTCGTCTTTCGTATTTAAACCGGGATCGTATTATAGAGGTGGCTTTAAAGGCGGGGGTGGATGCCATTCATCCCGGGTATGGGTTTTTAAGTGAGAGTCCGGATTTTGCCCGGGCCTGTGAAAAAGCGGGGATTTGTTTTATTGGACCCAAACCGGAAATTATCTCTGCCATGGGGGATAAGATTAACTCCCGGAAACTGATGTCCTCTTTTGGTGTACCGGTGACTCCGGGAGTGTCCCGTCCCTTAAAAAATGAGGAGGAGGCTTTAAAAGCGGCCGGTGAGCTGACTTATCCTGTTATGTTAAAAGCCAGTGCCGGTGGGGGGGGCAAGGGCATACGGAGTGTGTATAAGGCACAGGATTTAAAAAAAGCCTTTCAGGCCTGCCGGTGGGAGGCGGAAAATCTTTTTGGTTCCGGGGATATTTTTATTGAGAAACTGATAGCCCGGCCCAAGCATATTGAAGTGCAGATTTTGGCGGATCATTTTGGCAATGTGGTGCATCTTTTTGAAAGAGAGTGTTCCATTCAAAGAAGACATCAAAAACTGATTGAGGAATCTCCCAGCTGGAATCTGCCTCAAAAAATCAGGAAGCAGGTGACTTCTTATGCTGTAAAGGCCGCTCAAAAAATGGGATACACCAATGCCGGCACCCTGGAGTTTATTTACGGAAGTGAAACAAAGGAGATTTATTTTTTGGAGATGAACACCCGGCTTCAGGTGGAGCATCCCATTACAGAGCTGGTGACAGGGGTGGATCTGGTGAAGGAGCAAATTTTTATTGCCAGTGGGGAAAAACTAAAATTTTCCCAAAAGGATATTCAACAAAAAGGCCATGCCATGGAGTTAAGAATTTGTGCGGAGGATCCCAGAACTTTTTTACCTTCTCCGGGGCGTATCCGCCGGTGCCGGATTCCCCAGGGACCTTTTGTAAGAGTGGATGGATATTGTTACACAGGCTACCAGGTGCCTGTGCATTATGATTCCCTGATTGCCAAGCTTATCAGCTGGGGAAAGGACAGGGAGGACTGTATCAACAAACTGCAAAGGGCTTTGTCAGAGTTTTCCTTAACAGGGATAAAAACCAACATTCTTTTACACAGAAACATCCTGAATCATAAAAAATTTTTGGATGGCACTTACACCAACCATTTTGTGGAGGCCACTTTAAGCGGAAAGGACAAAAAAGAACTTAAGAGTTTTGTGGATGACAGGGTGTTTTTGATTGTGGCGGCCATTCAGGCTTTTGAAAAACACAAGCGTGGCAAAAAATCCGGGGCTTTAGGATTCAGTCGCTGGAAAAACAAATCCCGCATGGAAAGTGTGGGGGGTGAAAAGTGATATTTTTTATACACAGTGAAGACAAAAATTATCAAATAGAGGTGCTGGACAGCCCTTTGAAATGGCAGGTTCGGATTCAGGACAGTCAAACAAAAGAAAAGGAAACACACACCATTGCCAAAAAGGATTTTCGGCAGTTTGGGGAGCTGATAAGTTTTTTGTTCCGGCACAGCTCTTATCTGGTGGATATTGTCACCCGGGGGGACAGTTATACTGTTTTTACCAGAGGTTCCTTAAAAACCCTGAAAATTCTGACAGAGGAAAAGCGACTTTATAATGAGTTGGCACAAGGCTCTTTAAAAGAGAGGGAAAACCATATCAGGTCCAAAATGCCGGGTAAAATCATAGAGCTTAAGGTGAAGGTGGGGGATAAGGTCAAAGAGGGGGATTTGGTGCTGGTGATGGAAGCCATGAAGATGGAAAATGAAATGCGATCGGCTTTAAATGGAGTGGTTAAAAAAGTGTTTGTTAAAAAAGATCAGACCGTGGAGGCCGATACCATACTGGTGAGTATTGATTCCCATTAAAAAGGGTGTAAAATCAACACCAAAGCCCAGTTTGCAGCCTTTAAAAGCTCTTTATTTGGGCTTTTTTAATGGATGAGAGTCCCGGGGGCTTTAAAACAGGGAAGTTTGTTTGTTACACTTTGGTTTATGTCCTCAAAGCAGACTTTAATGAAATCAGCGGATGATTTTTTTCATCATCTGATTGGCAAAGGGCTTTGTGAATCCGGGGTGGATATCTCCCCCTGTGCAAAAAATTATTTGAGTGAGCTGCTTCAGTTTTATATCTTCTCAGATCATTTGTTTTCAGAAGTGAGTTCTTCCGGTAAAAAACAAATAGGTTCTTTGGCTGAAATGTATCTCAACTCCCAGGCCAGCCGGAAAGGCAGCAATGATCTGAAAAAAATAGGGGATATGAGTCTTTATATCAGTGGGTTTTTCAGAGAGTCTTTAAAGAGAAGGCTTGTCTCTTTGGATTATTACATTCAGATGGGGAAAAACGCTTATGAAAACCTGGCCTGTTTCCGGGACAGGGATTTGTTTGAAGAGCTGGCCCATCATTTTAAGGACCTGGTGTTTGCCTTTTTTTGTATTTATAAAAAATCCACACTGGCTCATCACAACTATATTATTTCCCTGGTGGATCAGTATATGGACACCCACTCTCACAAGGTGGCTCAAAAGCTTGGCCACTATGGTATTCAGCTGCCTTTTAAAAAACACTAAAATTATTGACAGCCCGGGTAAAACGGAAGTAAAAGGTGGGGCCAAAGACCCCCTTTCCGTTAAAAAGGGCTTTTTTAAAGGCCTTTAAAGGTAAAAAAAGGGCGGGGGGGGTTTTTTTGTATGAAAAAAGTTCATTGGCAGGGATATTGAAGGGTTGTGAGTTTGGAATTAAAGGGATCGGAAACACAAAAAAGCACAAAAGAGTTAAGCATTCCCAACATGCTGAATGCCGGGGTGCATTTTGGCCATCAGGTTCAAAAATGGAATCCCAGGATGAAGTCTTATGTTTATACCTCCCGGGGGGATATACATATTATCAATTTGGAAAAAACCCTTCAATGTGCCAAAAAAGCTCTTCAGTTTGTGGAGGAGACCATGGCCCGGGGGGGGGATTTTATTTTTGTGGGAACAAAAAAACAGGCAGCCCACCTTATTCGTGAGGCGGCCCGGCAAACCCATCAGTTTCATGTCAGTAAAAGGTGGTTGGGGGGAACGCTTACCAACTTTCAAACCATTAAAATCAATATCGATCAGATGAAAAAAATAGATCAAATGAGGGAAAGGGGGGATTTGGATCGTTACTCCAAAAAGGAAAAATCCCGGATAGAGAAGGAATACAACAAGCTTAACGAGTGTTTAAACGGCATACGGGAAATGAAAAAACCTCCCCGGGCTTTGTTTGTGGTGGATGTCAGTAAGGAGAGCATTGCTGTTCATGAGGCAGCCCGTTTGGGTATTCCTGTGGTGGCTTTGGTGGATACCAATTCCGATCCCTCTTTGGTGACTTATCCCATTCCCAGCAATGATGATGCCACCCGGTCCATTGCTTTTTTTATAGACCTGGTAAAACAGGCCTGCTGGGCGGGGCAAAAAAAATGGAAAGAGGCCTTAAGGCAAAAACCTGCTCCGGCTTCCCAGCCGGTGAATTTCAAAGAGAGTGGGCAGAAAAGCAAAGAGAGTGCGGAGGAGGGCCCCACTGTGGTAAAGGTGGTCAAAGATCTCAAATCCAGAAAATTGGTTGCTGCGGGCATGGCCGATGATGTGGAGATTTCCATGGAGCTGGAAAACAAAGAATCCTCTACCTCCTCTGAAGAGGAAAGAAAAAATCAGGAACCATGAACACACAAAATATCAAGCGTTTGCGTCTTCTCACCGGTGCGGGGGTTTTAAACTGTCAGGAGGCTTTAAAGGCCACAGGCGGGGATTTCGAAAAAGCTCAGATGTGGTTAAGAAAAAAGGGTCTGGCCGGGGCTGGTAAAAAGGGCTTAAGAGAGGCCAGGCAGGGTATGGTGTCCTCTTATCTGCATGGACCGGGCCGGATAGGGGTTTTGGTGGAAGTGAATGTGGAAACAGACTTTGCAGCCCGGGGGGAGGATTTTAAAAGCTTTGTGCATCATTTGTGTCTTCATATTGCAGCCTCAGCCCCCCTGGTGGTGGAGGCCAAAGACCTTCCGGAAGAGGTCAAAAACAGGGAAGCAAATTTGTTCAGAGAGCAGGCTGAGGCAGAGGGCAAACAGGCAACTTTAATTCCCAAAATGGTTCAGGGGCGGTTAAAAAAGTGGATGAATGAGGTCTGCCTGATGGATCAGATATTTTTGCTTTCCCGGCAAACAGACAAACCTCAAACAGTCCGCCAGGTTTTAACTGAGCTTATAGCCCGTTTGGGGGAAAATGTTGTCATTCGCAGATTTGTTCGTTTTGAACTGGGAGAAGAGCCAGGCTCTGCTGGTGCTTCAAAATAAAATCGGGGGAGGGGTTTTTCTGTGGAAGAGCCGCACTATAAAAGAATTTTGCTTAAGATCAGTGGTGAGGCTTTTGGCAGGGAAAACGGTTATGGCATTCATCCGCCTTCTGTGGTGGCTTTGGCTGAAGAGCTGGTGGAGGTGCATCGCTTAAAAGTGCGTATTGCCCTTGTTGTGGGGGGGGGTAATATTTTTAGAGGGCTTTCCCCGGAATCAGAGGGGATGGACCGGGCCAGCTCAGATTATATGGGAATGCTGGCGACCTGTATCAATGCCCTGGCTCTTCAGGATGCTCTTCAAAAAAAAGGGGTTTGTGTGCGTGTACAAACGGCCTTAAGAATCTCAGAAGTGACAGAACCTTACATTCGGGGCAAGGCTTTAAGTCACCTCAAAAAAGCCCGTATTGTTATTTTTGCTGCCGGGACAGGAAACCCTTACTTTACCACCGATACGGCAGCCGCCTTAAGAGCCATGGAGACAGGGGCAGAGGTTTTGCTGAAAGCCACCAAGGTGGATGGAGTGTATGAAAAAGATCCCATCACTTACCCCAACAGCCAAAAGTACGACCGGCTCCACTACATCGATGTCCTTAAAAAAGGACTTAAAATCATGGACTCCACAGCAGTGAGCCTGTGTATGGACAACAAAATGCCTCTGATTATTTTTAATGTAAAAACAAAGGGAAACATCAGGCGTATTGTTCAGGGCAAAAAACTGGGAACTCTTATTGAATAAGCTTTGATATTGGGAAGGTTTTATTTTTTTATGGGAAGACAAAACTGTTAAATAAAAACAAGGAGAATTTAAATATGGAGGAAATTCGAAAGGAAGCCTGTGACAGAATGCAAAAAGCTCTTGATCACTTGACAAAAGAGATCAAAAAAATGAGAACCGGGCGGGCCGATGTTTCTTTGCTGGAGGGGATTAAGGTTTCCTGTTATGGAGGGGAGCGGGACCTGAAACATATCGCCTCCATCACCTGTCCGGACCCCCGAAGCCTTACTGTATCCCCATGGGATCAAAATCTTTTAAAGGATATAGAGCAGGCTTTGGTAAAAAGTGAGACCGGGCTGGCCCCGGTACGCGAGGCCCGGGCGATTCATTTAAGAGTGCCGGAGCTGACAGAGGAGAGGCGAAAAGATATTATTAAAATGTTTAAAAAAGATGTGGAAAAATCCCGTGTGGAGATTCGTCAAATTCGTCAAACCATCAATGAAAGGATAAAAAAAGCTTTAAACGACAAACAAATCAGTGAAGATGAGTTTGAGTCTGAAAAAAAAGAAATTCAAACTCTCACAGACACTTTTATTAAAAAAATTAATGAGCTTTCAGAAAAAAAACAACAAGAGCTTATGCAGGTTTGACCTGCCTGCGGATTTTCACCTGGCGGTGATTATGGACGGAAACGGCCGGTGGGCTTTAAAGCGGGGCTGGCCCCGGTATTTTGGTCATTTTCGCGGGGTTCGGGCTTTAAACCATACCGTTCAGCAGTGTCAAAGCCGGGGGGTGTCTTACCTTTCTGTATTTGCCTTCAGTACAGAGAACTGGAAAAGATCCCACAGGGAGGTGTCCATCCTTATGAAGCTGTTAAAAAGGTTTTTAAACCGTTATTTGGATCAGCTGATAAAAAACCGGATTCAGCTTTGTTTTCTGGGAAACAGAACAGACCTTCCGGAAGATGTCAGAACATTGTGTGAAGAGGTGGAGGGGCGAACAAAGCTCTGTCCGGGGATGAAGCTGATTGTGGCTTTGAACTATGGGGGCCGGTGGGAAATGGTGGAGGCTTTTAAAAAAATGGCCCGCAAAGTGGAGACAGGCCAGCTGAAAGCCTGTGACATTACAGAGGAAAACACTCAAGATCATCTGCCTTCCCGGGGGGTGCTTCCCTTCCCTCATTTGATTGTTCGGACAGGGGGTGTGAGCCGGCTTTCCAATTTTTATCTGTGGCAGGCCGCCTACTCAGAGCTTTATGTGACTGATGTGTTGTGGCCGGATTTTAATGAGGTGGAACTCAACAGGGCTCTTCAGTTTTATGCCCAAACGGATCGAAGATTTGGCACCACTTAAACTTCAAAAAAGGCAGGGCGGGGGTGGACTCTTCCTTTCTTCACTGATACATGGGTACATATAATGACCCCCCTTTCAGGTGCTGTTTACCCGGGAAGTTTTGATCCCATTACGAATGGTCATGTGGATCTCATTCAAAGGTTGAGCCGGTTGTTTAACCCCCTGGTGGTTTTGGTTTCCCGCTCTTACACCAAGAAGTATTTGTTTTCTCTTGAGGAAAGACTGGACCTGATACGGACCTGTTTAAAGGGTCTGGGTACAGTTCAGGTTTGTGCCTATGAGGGAATGACAGTGGAATATGTGCGTCAGAAGGGGATAAAAACCATTATCAGGGGGGTCAGGGCGGTCTCTGACTTTGAATATGAGTTGACAATGGCTGCGGCAAATAAAAAACTCTTTCCAGAGTGTGAAACTTTTATTGCCTTTACCCGTCCTGAGTACACTCATCTGTCCTCACAGGTGGTCAAGGATATTGCCTCTCATGGGGGGGATTTGAGTGACTGGATACCTCTTGTGGTTAAAGAGGCTTTGAAAAGGAAGTTTCAAAAAGGATAAACAGGTGTATGCTTTCTGATCGGGCCTTAAGAATGAAGCCTTCTGCTGTTATGGCTTTGGGGGCAAAAGCCAGGGAAAAACAGGCTCAGGGGGCTGGTGTGATTTCTTTGGCTTTGGGGGAGCCCACCTGGCCCACCCCGGCCTCCATTTGTTCCGCAGGTATTAAGGCCATTCAGGCGGGGGACACCAAATACACCCTGGCGAGTGGTTCCCCTTTATTGAAAGACAGTATTTGTGCCTACACAAAAAAATGGCTAAAAACACAGCCCTCCCCTGAGGAAGTCACGGTGTCCATTGGGGCCAAGTTTATTTTGTTTTCGGCCATTCAGTCCCTGTGCAATGAAGGGGATGAGGTTTTGGTCCCCACCCCTTACTGGGTCAGTTACCCGGCCATGGTGGAAATGGCCCGGGGAAAGCTTGTTCCTTTACCCACCGGAAGAGATCAAAATTTTAAGCTGCAACCCGGGGTTTTAAAACGGCATTTGAGTTCCCGGTCCAAAATTTTAATTTTAAATTCCCCCAATAATCCCTCCGGCTATGTGTTGAGTGCTGAAGAACTGAGGGCTTTGGCAGAGGTTTTAAAATCCCACCCCCGGCTTTTTGTTTTGAGTGATGATATTTACAATCATTTGTATTTTTCTGGGAAAATGGCCCCCCATCTGCTTCAGGTTTGTCCGGAGCTCAAAGACCGGGTTTTGTGTGTCAATGCGGTCTCCAAAAATTACTCCATGCCCGGATGGCGGGTGGGCTGGGCTGTGGGGAACAAAACCCTCATCAGTGCCATGTCCAATTTTCAAAGCCAGGCGGTCAGCTGTGCCTGCTCCATTTCCCAAACCGCCTCCGCTTTTGCTTTAAGTCATTGTGACAAAGAGCTGGAACAAACCCGAAAGCATTTGATTGGGACCAAAGATATGGCTTTGAAACACTTTCAAACCATTGAGAAATTAAAAGTGTTTCCCCCTGAGGGGGCTTTTTACCTGTGGGTGGATGTCCGGGGGCTTTTTGGTTTAAAAACCTCTAAAAATCAAAGGATAAACTCCTCTGTTCAATTTGTGGAAGAGCTTTTTGAATCCCAGTCTGTATTGTGTGTCCCTGGGGAGGCTTTTGGCTATCCGGGTTATATACGTATCCACTTCGCTGTCAGTGAGGACATTCTCATTTCCGCCTGTGAGAGGATAAAAGCCTTTATCTCTTCTTTGTCTTAAAAAACCTGTTGCCCGACTTCGGGCTGGCTCCGGCTTGTCTTGCTGTGTTTGTTTGATTCATAATGAAGCAAAGAAAGGGTTAAAATTGCTTTTTACCAGCGGACTTATTATTGTTTTTTTCTGTTTTGCCTTTTATCTGATTTGGGATCAGTTTTTAAAAAAAGATTCCCGTCTCAGTACAGGGCTTAAAATTTTAAGAAAAAAAACCGGAGAGCTGGAAGAGCTTTCCATAAAGGTGGAAAACCAGGTCACAAAGCAGCTTTCCCTTTTAAAGGACAAAACCCAGCACTTTGAATCTCTCGTAAAAAAAGCCCGGCAAATCAACGAGGAGCTTCGTCAGCACATGGAGAGCAAGGCTTTTACCTCCCCCCCCCCGAAGGCTTCTGAAAAGGCTAGTTCCCCTTTAAAGCCTCATTTTTCCCCCCGGCAAAAACTCACCTGGCTGGAGGTGGTTAAAGGTTCCCCCGCTTCCCGCGGGGAAAACACCAAAGAGGATGACAAGGTGATTCAATTTGGCCGGTCCCCTTTTACAGACCTGCCTCCTGCTCCTTAACAGGACTTAAATTTTTAACAGGGGTGGTGGAAAGCCTGTGGGTTTTGCTGATCTCCACAAACCGGCTCATATAATAACAAACCAGATAATCCGGGTGAAGCACTTCTCCCTCGTAAGTCCATTTGAGTTCTTTAAAAGCCCCCCATTTGCTTTTTATAAAATTCATGGGCTGGTGGGCCAGAGGCTTAAAACCCTTGCCCCCCTGCTCCTCCACATATCTGCTTATTTGTACGGCCAAAAGCCCGGGCTCTTTCATGGAGAAAAGCAATTTGTATCCGTTTCGGAACAGCATAAAATCCACACTGGAGGCCGAAAGTCCATACACTCTTACCTGATCCTCCATACCCTTCATTTGATTAAACACCGCAGCACAGGTGGTAAAAGTCAGACGGAGCTGCTTCATAAATTCCAAAGTGTGTTCTTTCAACTCTGTTTCCGGGGAGGTAAAGTCTTTTTTACTTAAGCTTTCTTTTCGAACCAGATCTCTTATCCAGTTCATATCTCCCGGTGAAATGGCACTCATTAAAAACCCCTTTTTTTTACCTTTGTCTTCAAGGGGTTTTAAAGCAGTTTTTCAAACCAAAGTCAAGGGGGGGCTTTTTTTCTTAAAAAAGTCCTTTAAAAGATGGATTTTTCAGGTGAATTTTGACTTGAGGGTATGGTATAAACTCTCAAAGAGGCCAAAAAAAATCACCTTGTGGTAAGGAGTTTGAAATGAAAATCCTGTTTTTATCCCTTGTTGTTTTTCTTTTGACGGTGTCCTGTCAGCTTTTGAAGAAAAAAGACCCCAATCAGCTGGTGGGCCAGGGGGCGGAGGATATCTCTTCGAAGGATATTGATTCAGACAGTCCGGGTTCTGACAGTGGGGATATCAGAGGCTTAAGCACAGTGTATTTTGCCCACGACAGCACAGTTTTAACGGACAAAACCAAAACCACTTTGCTGAAAAATCTGGAATGGATGAAAAACAATCAGGAGGTGGCGGCTATGACCCTGGAAGGGCATTGTGATTCCCTGGGTTCGGAGGCTTATAACATAGGTCTGGGACGCAGAAGGGCCCGGGCGGTGGAAAGGTTTTTGTTGAAGCAGGGGCTGAAAGCCAGCCAGCTCTCCATTGTGAGTTATGGGGAGGAAAGACCTTTGTCCTCTTCTGACAACAGTAAGAATCGTCGTGTCAACTTTGTACCTGTTTATTGAGTTTTATGAAGCCAGCCGTTTTTTTTGTCTTTTTTTTGTTGGGAACTCTTTTCAGCTGTGCCGGCCGTCCCCCTTTTTTGGAGTACACTCTGGCTCATCAGGCTTTAAAGTCGGCAAAAACCATCCAGTCTGAAAAACATGCTGTGCATTACTGGTTGAAAGCCAATCGGTATTTTCACACGGGGGAAAGAAAATACCGCAACAGAGATTATATGTCGTCAAAGAGGTTTTTTAACGAGTCCCTTAAATGGGCACAAAAAGCGGAAAACCTCACCAGATACAAAATGAGTACAGGAGATGCCTTATGAGATTTTTTTTCAAAAACCGGAAAGTGATGGGTTCAGCCACCCTTTGTGTTTTGTTTCTCAGCTGTCAAAGTTACAGTGAAATTGCACAAAAATACCTCAGTGAGGAAAAACGCAAGTCCCTCTCATTGAAGGAATCCCCGGAAGAGTCCCCCTCTTTAAAGACAGAGACCGTGGCCGAAGAGGAGGCAGAGGCAGAGGTAAAGACAGAGGCAGAGACTGAAGAAAGCCTTGTCACCACCTCTTTTCAGGGGGGGGCGGAGGAGGCTCAGCTTCCGCAAATAGAGGAAAGTTTAAAAGAGTTAAGAGGTCTTGTGGAGGTTTTGGTGAAAAACCAGGAAGACCAGCAGGCGGAATGGAAAAGAGTTTTTGAAGATCTCACACAAAAAATTAATGAGCTTCAAAAAAACAACTCCTCTGCCACAGATAAAGAAAACACTCTTTTTCAACAGGGGGAGGATTTTTTTCAAAAAAAACAATACAAGTCCGCCATTATTTATTACGAAAAATACCGGGAAAAAATTAACAAATCCCATCCCCTGTACAAGAAAGTTTTGTTTCAAATTGGTTTTTGTTTTCAGCAGCTGAAAATGAACCGGGAGGCAGCAGTTTTTTTAAAGGAAGTGGTGCAGGATTTTCCCAAAAGTGTGGAGGCGGGAAGGGCCCAGCTGCTTTTGTCAGACAAAAAATGATTATCCTGGGGGTGGAAACCAGCTGTGATGACAGCTCTGTGGCTCTGGTGAGGGAAGACGGCTTTGTGCTTTTTAACCAGGTAAGACACCAAAACTCAATCCACGAACCTTATGGAGGGGTGGTACCAGAGCTTGCCAGCCGCAATCACCTCCACCATCTTTTACCCCTGGTGCAGGCGGCTTTAAACACTTCTCAGTTCAGCTGGAAAGATATTGATGCTTTGAGTGTAACCACCCGCCCGGGCCTTACAGGTTCTTTAATGGTGGGGCTGGTGACAGTAAAAACTTTGGCTTTGCTTTTGAACAAGCCTTTTATAGGGGTTAATCACCTGGAGGGACATCTGCTTTCCCCTTTTTTATGGGATAAAACCCACCCCCCTTTAAAGTCTTTTCAGTTTCCTTATCTGGCTTTGGTGGTAAGTGGGGCTCACACTCATTTGTTTAAAGTGGAAAAACTATCCTCTTACATTTTGGTGGGTAAAACTCTGGACGATGGGGCCGGGGAGGCTTTTGACAAGTTTGCCACCATGTTAAATCTTTCTTACCCCGGTGGGGTGGCTGTGGACCGTGAGGCTCTTAAAGGCAAAAGAGGAAAATACACTTTTCCCAAAGTGGTGTTTAAAAAAAAAGGGATTCATTTCAGTTTTTCCGGTTTAAAAACAAAGGCCTCTTTAATGACATCCTCTTTGTCCCTAGTGGAAAAACAAAAAAACCTGTCTTTTTTGTGTGCCGATTATCAGGAGGCTATAGTGGAGCAATTAATGAGGGGTTTAAACCAGGCCCTGGAGAAGTACAGAGTGGCTTGTGTGGCTGTGACCGGAGGCGTGAGTGCCAATTCCCGGCTCAGGGAGCGGGTAAAAAGCTGGGCCAAAAAAAAAGGGGTGGCTTTGGCCCTTCCAGCTCTTCCCTATTGTACAGACAATGCGGCCATGATTGCAAAAGCGGGCTTTCACCATTTAAAGGTACAGGGGAAAAGCTCCCCCCACAGCCTGAACTGTCAGCCCTCCTCTCACCCGGGGGACTTTACAGATGAAACTGCTCAAATTTATTCCTGATAAAATTGTAATGATAAGGGTTTAAGTGAGCCACCAGGTGTTTGTCAAAAGTGGGGGCCAAAAGCTCCATGGTTCCGTCCCCGTCTATATCCACAACTGCCAGCTGGACACTTTTTCCCCGGTGATCAAAAAAACCATCCTGTACGGCTCCTGAGATTTTTTCCCTGCTGATCAAAGAGCTGATACCAGTGTAGGACAAAGAATAAAACTCTAAAAAAATGCCTTCCCGGGTTTTTAGCTTAACCACCTTTATTCGGGAGCCGTCATGCATCAGGTCTCCATAAACCACAGACAAGGCTTTTTGCCCCCGCATCTGAAACCAGCTTCTGACCTCCTTTAAGGGCTTGGTGGAAAACACCACATAAGCGGAAGTGATGTTGCCCAAAAACAAAACAAACATCAGTAAGGAAGATCCCAGTTTTTTCATTGTATTTGTACCTCATTAAAAATCAGACCAAAGCCCACAAAAAAACCAGACTTTTTGACGGGCTTAATTTTTATCGGCTGGTCCATAGTCCCGATTAAAGCCCAAAGTCCAAAATTTTTAAAAAAAATGAAAAAAAAGGGAAAATGTCTCAGTCTGAAACACTTTTTTAAAGCCCGGGGCTTAAAAAGCTTATGAGGTGGGGCTTAATCCCGGACCAAGGTCTGGTTTTATGCCTTGTTATTGAGATCATCAGCCATCGGCGAAGACAAACCACAATGTATAAGCTTCAGCAGGAAACACTCAATTATATTGCAGAGGAACTGAAGCAGATCAGAAAATATCAAAAAACCCCTTAGGTGGTGGGAGTAGTCATTTTTTACCCATTGATGTCACATCCCACAAAAGTTCTTTTTGTTTGCTGGCAGGCTTTCAGAACAGAAAAACTTCCACTGGCGGGATCTATAACAGGAAAATTTTTTGTTTGTGCGGAAGAACATACAGCCTCAATCAAAGCGGCCTGCAAGCCTATGGGCTTGGTATGGGCGTATCCGTTTTTTTGCACTTTTTCCTGCCACACATCAGGAATGTTGTGGCACCTCCAAACCCCTTTGGCTTTTAATGGGGTTTTTTGTAAAATTATCAGGTATTCACTTCTTCTTCTTGTTCGGTATCCCATGCCCATACGTCCCTTATCCCATGTGATCATATCCACAACCCGTAAATCCGTATCTTTTATCCAGGGGGTAAAGCCTGTACATAAATGAAATTTGTCTATCCACAAAAATAAATGTGAGCTCTCACACAAAGTGCGGCTTATTTCACTGATAAAACTGGTAATATCTTTTTCTGTCATTTGACGAAGCTGACAGCGGGCTTTTCCCCTGTTTTGTCCCTCGTTACCATATTTCATTTTATCCAAAATCCCACGGTACTGGGGATCAAAAAAACAGACTGAAACAGAATTGTCTGAAAACTGCTTTAAAAATTTAAGTCCCTCCATTTTTATCCGGGAATTTGGTTTAAACCAATGGGGTTTTTTGCCTTTAAAAATTTTTTTACCGGTAACTGCACTGTCCATTAAGATAATACTTCCCCTTTTGTTATTGGCATAACAGCTTTGGCTTTACAGAAAGGAGTGTTCTTTATCAGCCTGCTTGTATCTTTCCCTTAAAGAGGTTTTGATTGTCAAAACCACTGGAGTTTTGGAATTATAAAGTAAAATATCAAATTCTGCATTGGGAACTCTTTCAAATTGGGCCTGGTAGTATAAAGGTAAAATCCCCTCTTGTGCCAGGCACTCGCAAACCAAATATTCAAAAATTTTGCCATTGATACTGGAGTTGCTTTCATAATTGTTTTTATACTGTTTATAAATTTTTTTTATAAACTCGCTGGGCTTGGTGTATGTATTTTGCTCCAGGAGCTTAAGGTAGATGTCCCGGCTTTTGCCGGAAGAGCTGATTTGGGTAATTGCACTTTGCATTCTTTTTGTATCCTTGTTTTGGCAAGGTGGCAGTATTTGTGTTCTTTTTCTATGCCAATGCTGTCTCTTTCGTTTAAAAAAGCTTCAATCAAAGTGGTACCACTGCCGGAAAAAGGATCCAAGACCTTATCCCCTTTAAAAGAAAAAAGCTTGATACAGCGCCGGGGCAGCTCTCTGGGAAAAGGGGCTTCGTGACCAATACGCTTACTGTTTTCCCCGTTAAAGGTCCAACGGCCCAGGACCCATTCTTTAAACTCTTCAGCGGTGATATCACTTGTGCCGGGTCTTTGTCTTTTCCACCCTTCTTTGTAAAGCACAATAATGGTCTCCACAGGAGCTATCACATGTGGGGCCGAGGCAGACTTCCAGCTGCCCCAGGCTGTGCGTCTTGAAATATTTCCCTCATTCCAGATAATGGTGGCATGGTAGCTCCACCCCACCTCCATGGCCAAACAGGTAATATCCGCTGACAAAGGGGCTTTGCCGTATTTGTTTTTGTCCAAAGACACATTCACACAGAGCCTGCCGGTGGGCTTTGTCCAATAATAACAGTTGGAAAGCCATTTTTTGGTAAAATTCAGATAATGGGGCTTATAGGCTATGGCATCCTCTTTGGAGGAACCACTGTAAGCCTTTCCCACATTGTAAGGGGGGGAGGTGACTGTCAGATCCACACTTTCCGGTGGGAGAGTTCTTTTTAAAAGACTGTTCCCCTGAATCAATTTTAAAGAGGAGTTCAAAAAACTGCCTTGCATACTTCAATAGTCTTAACATAAACCAGAGCATGATACAGTGTATAAAACACTCAATAGACCAGTTTTTGGTTCAAAAACAGACCAAAGCTTTATGTTGCCGGTGGGGGGGTGAGGCCCCGAAACTCTTTGTGCCTCTCAGGAAGTTTAAAGCCGGTTATTTTAAAAAACCTGTTGTGTTGAGAAGGTTTTTAAACTCTTCCGGCCAGGGGAGATAAAATTTTAAGCCTTTGCCAGTTATGGGATGTAAAAACTCCAGCTGAAAAGCATAAAGTGCCACCCGGTTGAGAGAGTGTTTTTTTTTGTTCAGTTTGAGCTGATTAAAAATTTTTGGCAGGCCATAAAGCTCATCCCCCAAAATGGGAAGCCCCAAAGAACTTAAGTGAAGCCTTATCTGATGGGTGCGGCCGGTTTGAAGCCGGCACTCCAGCCAGTGAATTTTATCCTGAAAGGAACGCACCACCCGGTAAAAGGTCAGAGCCTCCTTCAGACCTTTGCCTTCCTCCTTAAAGCTGGCAAATTTTTTTCTGTCTTTGGGGTGTCTTCCCACAAAGCTTTTTATCCGGCCCGATTTTTGTTTCACAAGCCCCACGCACAAAGCCCGGTAACTGCGGCTTATCTCTTTGAGTTTGAACTGTTTTATCAAAGCCTCCTGGGCTTTTTCTGTTTTGCTTAAAGCCATAAGTCCACTGACGGCTTTGTCCAGCCGGTGCACAATCCCGGGCCTTAAAGGATGAGTGCCGGGGGAAAGGGAAATTCCTTTGGCAATTAAAGCATTCACCAAAGTGTCCTGGGCGTGTCCCTCTCCCGGATGAGAAACCAGGCCCGCAGGCTTGTTGATCACCAACAGGTGTTTGTCTTCAAAAAGAACGGGAACTTCAAAATCAAAAGCCTTTAAAGGCAAAGGGGAACTTAAAGGGGGAATAAAAACTTTTAATTTTTCCCGGGCCTGGACTTTATAAGAGGGTTTAACATGGGACAAAATATTTTTTATTGTCACTTTGTTTTTTTTAATCAGTTTTTCCGCTTCAGAACGGCTAAACCCCCTGCGGGACAAAAATACATCGGCTCTTAAGCCCTCCTCCTCTTTGGAAACAATAAAGGTTTTTATTTCCTCTTTCATAACACTTTGTTTTTTTAAGTGACAGGGGATCTCAAATAGACCGGTTGAAGGGCTTCCCAAGGCACAGGTTTTAAAGTCTCTGCGTTTAAAACCCCTGCCATACTTTGGGCTGAAGGAAAACCGGGTGACCGGCCGCCAGGAAGAAGTTTTTGCTTTACCTCTTTGCTGAACTGGTTTTCATAAACCCTGTACCCCTCGCCCACACACCGGTAAGGGGGGGTTGGAAGCAGACCGGAAAGCTTGTTTGGTAGCACCACCTGAGGGGGCAAAAGAGTTTTTACCTTTCCTGTTTGTGATTCTTTTTGATAAACAGCGGCAAACAAACTGTTTTTAAAGGCATTTAAAAGAGCGAGTACGGGCTGCTGAGTGTTTTTTTTTATTTCCTGTTCTGCCAAAATTCTTAAAGAGGACAGAGGATAAACCGCCACCTTTAATGTAAAAGCCAGTGTTTTTGCAAAAGCCAGCCCCACCCTTAAGCTGGTAAATCTCCCTGGTCCTGTACTCACCACCACCCCTTTTAAGTCAGAAAAAATGTTGCCGGTCTTTTTTAAAATATCCTGAAAAGCCTCTGTAATAAACTGGCTGTGAGCGGAATCCGGCCACTGTTTTAAAGCCAGAAGTTTTGTCTGACAGGGGGCTTTGTTGACGGGTCGGTCACACAGGGCCAGGGAACCTTTTTGGTTGCTGGTTTCCACAAGAAGAAACAGTGCCATGTTTTTATTTCATCCTGTTATGATAGGTTTATAAGCAGGTTTTATAAATTCACAATAAAAAAACTACCACAGATGAATCCAGTTGTGCACATCATTAAAGGTGGTAAAGATCACCAAAGTTAAAATAAAGACCAGGCCCAGGTATTGAAACATGATCATTTTACGCATACTCATGGGGGAACCTTTAAAAAACTCCACCGCGTAAAATACAAGATGCCCGCCATCCAAAATGGGAACGGGAAGCAGATTGACCAGGCAAAGTTGAATGGAAAGCACAGCCATAATAATAAAAAAATACTTTAAACCATAAGAATAACTTTTATAAGCCTCCCGGCCAATATGAATGGCCCCTCCCAGGGCCTTTCTGGAAACCTCCCCCACAATCAGTTTTTTGATGTAAATACCGGTGATTTGACACCACTTAAGGGTTTTTAAAAAACCCTGGCTTAAAGCTTTAAAGGGGTTTAGGGTCCGGTGGGTGTAAATTCCTCCGGCAGGTACCTGCCTCATACCAGAGACCACCCCCAGCATATAACGGGTTTGCTCTTTGCCGTTTATCAGCTGGCTTTGCGGGTGAGGGGTGATGAGAAACTCTTTAAACTCCCCCTCCCTTATAATTCCCAGTTTTAAGTGTTTTTCTTTTTCAGGGTTAAAGTTTTTCACCCGTTCCACAAGAAGTGGCCACTGTGTGACAGGGGAATTGTTGATTTTTACAATCCGGTCCCCTTTTTTTAACCCGGCTTTTTGAGCCTGCCCCCCGGATTTTAAATCCGCCACAAAGAGGTTGGGTTTGTGAAACCCCAGGTTTTTAAGATTTTCAGGGCTTTTGATGTCCAAAAAAAGCGGCTTTGTTTTCCCCTCTCTTTTTACCTGTATGGCGTATCCCCCGGGGGTCTTAAGTGCCAAAGCCAGCTGATTGTAGGTAAAAACAGGTTTGTTATCAATGGATACAATTTCATCAAAAGTTTGAAAGCCTGCTTTTCCCGCTGCACTTTCCGGATCATCCACCCCCACAAAAGAGGCGGCGGTAAAATAAGAGAGTCCGCTGATGACTCCGCCTGTGGCCTGAAGACCGTACTCCCCGATGAGAGGTTTTTTTTCCGGAACAACACTTAAGGTCTGATACCGGTGATCTCTTTTTACAGTGATGCTTAAAGGTTTTTGAGAGTTTTTGAAAATGATTCTGTCAAACTCTTTCAGGTTTTTTAAAGGCTTTTGATTTACAGAGACCAGCAGGTCCTGGGCTTTAAAGCCCGCTTTTTGGGCCAAAGAGCCTTCCTCCACCTCACTGACAAGGGGTCTGGCCTCTTGCTCCCCCACCATGGAAAAGGTGGCAAAAATAAGCACGGCGAGAAAAAAATTCATCAAAGGGCCAGCCAGCACCACCAATGTTCTTTGATAAAGTTTTTTGTGTAAAAAGGAATCTTTTTTGTCCTGAGGGGAGACTTTCTGTCCGTACTGATCCCCAAACATCTTCACATATCCCCCTAAGGGAATGGCACTGATGCTGTAAAGAGTGGAACCTTTTTTCCATTTGAGGATTTTTTTACCAAAGCCCAGGCTAAAAACCTCCACCCGGACTTTAAAAAACCGGGCCACCACAAAATGTCCCCATTCATGGATAAACACCAGAACCCCCAACAAAACAAAAAAGGGAACAAGGGCTTTTACAAAAGACCACACAGCAAAAAGAATATCGAACAAAACCATAAGCCTTATTTTATCCTGTATTTTGTGCTGTTGCAAAGGGATTTTAAATGCTTAAAACCCACTGGTACTATCCCCTGAAGCTGGTGAAGATAAAAAACCACCACATAACAAAACTTCCGGAAGTGACATATACAAAAAGCCACACCAGTAAAAAGCCATCCAGGCGGTCTAAAAACCCTCCATGACCGGGAAGCAAACAGCCTGTGTTTTTTACCCCGGCCCCCCGTTTTAAGGTGGATACAAAGAGATCTCCCGTCTGAGAGATAAAAAAACAAAAAGCCCCCAAAAGAAAACAAATCCCCCCCCCGGCAAAAACCTTCCACCAAAAAGCCGCCAACCAAAGAGGTTCCCCCTTTCCCAAAAAACCAAACATGACACTGAAAAATATCAAAACAGCCACCAGGCCACAGCTTACAGTACCAGTCCAAAAGCCTGCTTGGGTTTTATTGGGGGAAATGTGAGTCATCCAGCCCCGGCCTTTCCATATCCGGCCCATGAGGTAAGCGGCACTGTCCCCTATACACACCAGGGCGAGAGTGAGTGCCGGCAGAGGCCACTTCTCCTGAGACAAAAACATTTTTACAAATGTGCTGACCGGAAAAATAATATAAAACACCGCCCCCACAGCCTGAGCCACCAGACCCGCCACAGAGTGGGAGGGGGGAAGTTTTTTTCCAGCCAAAATCCAAAAAGAAAGAATAAAAAAAATCAGTGCAAACAGTATAAACACTGTGGCCTTTTCCCCCCCGGCTGCCAGAACAAAGCCCGCCATCCCCAGTCCGGAAAAGCAGACCCTGAACACTTTAAAAGAATCAAAATAAAAAACCAGCCGGTGGTATTCCCAGAGCAAAACCCCCACCAGTAAAGCCCCCAGGGCCATTCCCAGTCCCTGAGGTTTTAAAACCCCCAGAGCCAGAACCAATAAAATCAAGACCAGAGAGGTTTGACACCGAATAAAAAAACTTTTCATAATTTTAACATGGTTTTAATGGGTTTAATAAAAACGATAAAATAAAACTTTCTTATCTCCAAATTCTTTTTTTGTAATAAGCTTTGCCTGAAGAGTTTTTTGGAGGGGCCAAGGGGGTTTTTGAACTTTGCCTGTGTCTGTTTTTTTGGAGTTTGTGGGATCTGCCTCGTGGCAGGAGGCCTCCATCACAAGAAGGCTGCCTTTTTTTATGGAGGGGGAGGCCAAAAGATGTTGAAGAATTTTTCCCGTCCATTTTTTGGCAAAAGGGGGATCGGCAAACACCACATCGTAAGGTTCTTTTTGGGGGGTGAGTAAAAAATGAAAAACATTTTGTTTAAGGCTGCGGCATTTCAGCCGGGGACACAAAAGGTTTCTGTTTTTGCGGATAAGCTTTAAAGCCTGAGAGTTAAAATCCACACACAGGGCCTCTCCGGCCCCACGGGATAAAGCCTCAAGAGCCAAAGCTCCGCTTCCGGAGAACAAGTCCAAAACCTTTACCCCCTGCCAGTCTGTAAAAGCTTTTAAGGTGTCGAAGACAGAGGTTTTTACCCTGTCGGTCATGGGGCGAATTGGGGGTGAGGAAAAGGAATAAAGTTTCAGGCTTTTAAACCGTCCGGCAATAATTCGCAAAATAAAAAAAACTCCTTTAAGGATTTTTAGGAAAACAACCTGTCAGAAGGGGGATTTTGAAATAAATTTTCCGCCTCTTCAAACACTTTGTGGATATTTTCAAAAGGTTTGGAAATAAATAAATCCACCCCGGGGGCCTTTTGAATTTGAGAGAGTTCCCGGTGAGCAGACATCATGACCACTTTTTCGTTATTGGTTTTCCCCACCTGCTTCAAAACCTCCGGCCCATCCATTTCCGGTATTAAAATATCCAAAAACACAAGATGAGGCTGGTGGCTTTTCCAGAGTTTTATCCCCTCTTTTCCATTGGAGGTGGTTTTTACACAATGTCCTTTGCTTTTTGCCACCCGGGCCAGACACTCCCGTATTAAAAACTCATCCTCTATAATTAAAACCCGCATACTTTTTTATAACCTCTTAAAGGGAATGCAGGGGCAGAAGAACCTTAAAACAGGCCCCTCCCCACTTTTTGGATTTTTCATAAGAAATATCCCCTTTAAAATTTTTTATAATCCGGGAGCTGACATTCAAACCCAGTCCTGTGCCTGTCTGATTTTCTTTTGTGGTGAAAAAGGGTTTAAAAAGGTTTTCACAATCTGTTTTTGCAACCCCTCTTCCGCTGTCCTGTACTGTGAGCAGGGCGGTGTTTTTTTGAAAAACAACCTCCACCTGCACCC
The DNA here is from genome assembly GCA_965200025.1 of Bdellovibrionales bacterium. Taxonomy (GTDB): domain Bacteria; phylum Bdellovibrionota; class Bdellovibrionia; order Bdellovibrionales; family UBA1609; genus JANQSP01. The sequence goes on along the minus strand of OZ241325.1, from coordinate 1,640,444 downwards.
GGGCCTGCTTTGGCTTTAAGTGGGTGGTGGCCTGGCAGGCGTTTTTCAGTAAGTTAAACACCACCTGACCCAAAAGGCAGGGCTGGGCTTTGATCCATACCGGTGAAGGGCTTTGTTTAAAATGAATAAGCCCCCCCCGATTTAGAAAATTTAAAAAAGGCAGGGTGTTTTTTACAATCCGGTTTAAATCACAAATTTGCAGTTGATGACTTAAGCGGGCAAAATCCAGCAGGTTGGAGATAATTTTTTGGCACCTTTGAGTGGCTTGTGCCATGTCCTGAAGATGTTTTTTAACCGTGGCGTTTAAATGTTTTTGGGGTAATAAAACCTGGGTGAGAGATAAAATGCCGGTGAGGGGGTTGCTGAGCTGGTGAGCCACTTTCTCACCCAAGTCCTCCACGGCCTCCTCCCGGGCTTTTTGAATCATCTGGTTTCTTAAGAGGAAGGACCGGGTTCTGTCTGAGTAATGGGAAATGGTGTAATTGCCATCTTTTAAACGGGCCGGGTAAGTGTGTTTTTCGTAAATCCGGTCTTTGTGCGATACAAGATTTAAAGCCTGGTCTTTGAAGGCCTCTTTTTTTGTGGCAAACAGATCCTGAAAAGCCTGATTGTGATTACAAACCTGGCCGTCCCTGTCCTGTACCATAAGAGGTTCTTTGAGTTCGTTAAAGGTACAGGTCCAAAGCTCAGAGCTGGTGCGTAAGTGTTCCTCCATGAGAATTCTGTCCACATTACGGGTAATCACAGACCTTAAGGTGGTAAAAAACTTTTTTAAGCTTTCCGGCCGGGTTTTTAAAAATTCCACATAGAGTACAGAAGGTTTTCTGGCACCAAAAAGCCGGGTGTGAAGAGGAAGAGAGAGGAGTTTAAAAACCGGCCGGCCCAAAGTTTGGCTGAGATAGGTAACATCCTCTGTATTTTGAATTTGAATGTCTTGCTTTTTAGCGGGCCAAAGTCTGGTCACTTTATTTACACAGACTCTTCTTTTATCTGTACACAGGTATTGAAGCGGACCAAAATGCCCGGAAAAACAACAAAGAAGCAGGCTTTTTAAATTCAGATTTTGTTTGTTTTTATAAAGAGTGATTAAAAAATCCTCCATGTCCTGAGCACAAAACAAATGATGAAGCCACCTTAGAAATCCACGGTGGTTTTGAATCTGATGGCTTAATTGTTTTTGTTCCAGACATACAGGCAAAGTGAAAAGCTCCTTAAAAGTGGGGCGGGGGAGGAGGGGGGGGGCTGGGTTCAGCCGGCCATTCTGCGATCGGAATGAGTGGTTTTTTCTTTATCCAACAGGGAATGGATTAAGAGATCTGTGTGCAAAATGGAGGATATAAGGTTTTTTGTTCTTTCAAAAAGCTGCTTTAAGCGAAGTTTGTTTTCTCTGTTGAGGGGGGAGGTTTTGCATGTTTTTAAGGAGTGGTTGATTTGTTCCAGGGAATTTAAAATCATTTGTCTTCGGTGGTAAAAACTTTTGATGTGGCTAAAGTTGCCTGTCTGCATTTTTCTGTACTGATTTTCACTTAAGGTTTTAAACTGATTTAAGTGTTTGTTTTTTTGTTCCAGTATATCCATAAAAGTTTTCATTGGTTTTCCTTCCCTTAAGGCTGTTTTTAACAGTGGCTGTATTTTTAATGGTAGGGTATTTTTTGATTCCTGTAAAATTTTTTTTTAAAAAGTATGAGTCAATAAAATGTCTTGTCCAAAGACTTAAAAGCATAAAACAAGCTTTTGAATTTCTTATATTTTTAATGGGAAGGTCAAAAAACTGATCCGATCGGAAGTCGGGGCTGGTTTTTTGCTGTTGCCATAAAAAAGGCCTGTTTTTTCGAAAAAGTCCGGGACCCATACAAAAAAACAGGTCAGGGGGCCTGAAAACCCGGCGAAAAAAGAGAAAATTTTTTTTATCTAATTATTTTAAGGACTTACAGGTTTTTTTTGGTCAAAAACCGGATTGTGGACCCTTTTTTGCATGGGTTATAAGGTATGGATTCGTGGCTTGAGTATCTGGCTTTTTTAAGCTGGCAAAATCAGAAAATCGCCCTTGAGGATTTTCAAAGGGTGTTTCAAAACCAAAAGGATATCTTTCGGCCGGAGGATATCACCCCCCTGGTGAGTTGTCCTGAAACCCGGTCTTATATGCAAAACCAGCCCCACTGGTGGAAAAAGGCCCTTCAGGATCGCGGGACCACAAGGCTTTTAAATGTGAAAACCGCCTGGCCCTATCACCCGGATTATCCCAAAAAGCTTTTGAATATGAGAAAGCCTCCCCCCCTTTTGAGCTGGACCGGGCAGCTGAAAACAGATGGTTTTTTGTTTTCTGTTGTGGGCAGCCGCACACCTTATACAGACACTTTGCTTTGGATGGACAGATATTTGAGTGTATTTTTAAAAAGCCAGTCAGACCTGGTTTTAATGAGCGGAGGGGCCAAGGGGGTGGATCAAAAAGCCCATGCCTTAAGTCTCAGCTGTGAAGTCCCCACCTTGTGTTTTTTACCCTGTGGCTTAAAGTATTTTTACCCGAGGGATTTAAGAAAGTGGAGGGAGCCGGTTCTTAAAAGTGGTGGGGGTTTTGTCAGTGTGTTTCCCCTGGCCTCCCCCATGAGGAAGTTTCACTTTCATGTTCGAAACGAGGTGCTGGCTTACATGTCTCATCTGATTTTTATTGTGCAGGCGGCCTTAAGAAGCGGGACTATGGTCACTGCCCGTTTTGCCTTAAATGCAGGCACCACTTTATGTACTCTGCCTTTCAGTCCCCTGTACGGGGGATGCAAGGGAAACCTAAGCCTCATCAATGATGGATGTTTTATGGTCAGGGATCACATGGATATGGAGGTTTTGTATCAGTCCTGTAAGCTCACTTCAGATCTTTCTTAAGAAGTTTGCCCTCTTTCAGGGTCAAAACTTTGGTGGCCCGGCCCTTTACAAGATCTACATCATGGGTGATGCAAAGGACGGGAAAGCCTTCTGCCCGGGAAAACCGGAAAATCAAAGACAAAACCACTTGTTTTAACTCCCCATTGAGAAAAGAAAAAGGCTCATCCAGAAGAAGAAAACACCCGGGGGTCATAAAAGCCCGGGCCAAAGCCACTCTTTGTTTTTGCCCGCCGGAAAGCTGATAAACCGCCTGGTTTATAAAAGGGGAAAGCTTTAAACTCTCTTCCAAAATTTCCCATCTGTTTTTTTGTTGTTCCCGGTTGAGGTTTTTGGCCCGGGCGGGAAAAAAAACATTGTCTCTTCCACTCATACCGGAAAACAAATGCAAATCCTGAAACAATACAGACAAGTTTCTCTCAGGAGGGGCCAGCTTTGCCAGATCCCGGCCTTTAAACAGCCAGCTGAAAGCCTTTGAGCTTTTTTTAAATCCGCACAAAGCCTCCAGCAAAGTGCTTTTTCCACTTCCGGAAGCACCGGTCAAAACACTAAGTCCTGTGTCCGGTAAAGACATAAAAGGGATATTTAATTCAAATGTTCCCTGCTGGATTTTTAAGTGTTTGATTTCAGACATGTTTTATCTCTCTTAAAAACAGGTGTTTTGTCTGTGTTAAGCTGAGAAAAAAAATAAAGCAGCCTCCTCCTGTGAAAATCAAAAGCCAGAGTAAAAGCCCTGCTGTTTCCCATCGGTAAGTGGCAAACACATCCTGTATCAAAAGGGCCAGATGTCCCGGGCCGGAGTAAGACACTATGGAGGAGTAAGCAAAATCTCCACAGGCCCAAAAAGCCGCTGTTCCGGAAAGAAACAAAAAAGGAGAAAATATCCGGGGCCACAACACATGGGTAAAAATCAGACCTTGTGAGGCCCCCATAAGGTTTGCCGCCCTGACCTCCCCCATCAGGGGGCTTAAAACGGTCTCCCCCATCAGCCGGTAAAGCGGGGGCAAAAGCAAAAAACTTAAACCCAGTATCCATTTAAAAAACACCCCCACCTGGTGATCAAAACCTGCCAATAAAAAAACAAAACCCACTAAAGCCGTGGAAGAGGCATGGTAGGAAAGTAAAAACTTTCTTAAAAACCCGTGTTGAACACAAAAAGCCACAAGGCAAAGCAGGGCAAAACTTAAAGCCCCCACCCCCAGCCCCACAAGGACCGTATACCCCACAGCCTGTGGCAGGGCAAAAGTTATACTTTTGAGTTCTGTCCATGCTGTGGGGGAAAGCATTCCTGCAAAAAGCCCCAGCACCAGCAAAACAGAGGGAAAAAGAGCCACACCTAAAAACCCATAAGAGGGAAGAGGATGTGCCTGTTTTTTTGTGGAGAGGGAAGATCCGTATTCCTTAAAATTTAAAAAATTAAAATGTGTTTTTTGCGGCAGGCAGTAAAACACATAAAAAAACAGGAACAGAAAAATAATTTCCACACTCAAAATCCCCAGGGCCTCTGGCCACAGGGCCGGGATTTTTAGTTTTTCGGCTATTAAAACCTCCAGAGTCCCCCCACTGGCCCCCCCCACCAAAAGAGGGACAGAAAAACTGGTAAAACAAAAGGCAAACACCAATAAAAAAATCAGGATCAGATCTTTTTTGTATTCATAAAACACCAGGGCTTTTAAAAGACTCCACCGGTTGTTTCCACTTAAACCGGCGTAAGCACACAGGTTTTGAGCTTTGTTCTGTTGAAACAGCCGGCAAAAAAACACCGCCACCAGGCCTGTATGCATCATAATATGCACTACCAGCACTGTTTGAAAAGAAAAAGCAACAGGAACTATCCACTGGCAGACACTGATCCAGGCCAAAACAGTGACAAGGGCTGGTAAAAACAGGGGCAGAAGTAAAAACCCCTCCAGAAGTTTTTTAAAGTGATTTTCCTTTAAAGCCAACAGGCCCAAAGAGCCCAGCAAGCCTAAAAAAACACTTCCCATCCCACTGAAAGTGGCTTGCAGCAGAGTGGAGAAAAGAACTCTCATCCCCAGCCCATCACCGGGAAGCCCAAGTCCCCCGGCTTTAAAAAAAAACACTCCCAGGGGAAGCAGGAAAAGCAGAGTGAAAAGAAGGCTTAGCACTTTTTCTTTGTTTATTGCCACAAATGAAGCCAAGAGGTTTTTTCCTTTAAAAAATCCTGAAGTCTGTGATAAGAGATGAGGTTTAAGTTCCCCCCCCCTTTTTTTGTCTCAGAGGGGTGGGGAGCCACAAAATCCAAAGCTTTGTTTTGATTCCAAAAAGCTTTTTGGTTTTTTTTTGTTTCCAGGGGAAGAAAGTGCTGTTTTAAGACAGGAAACATATAGTTTTTTTGCATGAGAAGGGCCTGCACTTCCGGTGTGAGTAAAAAATGAATAAATTGTTTGGCAAGGTGGGGGGAGCTGGCGGACTTTAAAACCCCTGCCATTTCCACCTGAAAGGGGTGACCCTCTTTGAAAAACACTCCGTGGAAGTTTTTTTGATTTTGCTGGCTATGATAAAGTAAAGAGCTGAAATAGGAAAAACTCAAACTCACATGTCCCCTTTGAAAAAGAGCGTAGGAAGTGGACCACGAAGGGGCCAGCCCATAAAGCTGGGGCCGCATTTGCTTTAAGAAGCTGTGTGTTTTGTCAGACCACACAAACCACATCCAGTAAAAAAACTGAAGTCCCACTGTGGAATGCACCGGGGAGGGTAAAGAAATTTTACCCCGGTATTCGGGCTTTAACAGTTCTTTGAGGGATATTATTTTTTGAACGGGTTTATGGGAAATAAAAGTCATGGGAGACCAGTTGTAAGGTACAAAATAAGGGGATAAAAATTTTTCCACAGAAGGGGTAAAAATTTTTTTTGAAACCAAAACCGGCTTCCATTCCAGGGGCTGGTTTTTTGAGGCAGAGGGAAGAAGCTGAAGGGAGCTGAGCTGATCAAAACCCATAACCACATCCACTTTGAAGTGATCTTTTCTTAACAGAAGTCTTTGTTTAAAGAGAGTGGAATCAGGAATTTTAATCCATGTCAGGTGACAGGCACAAAGTTTTTGAAATTTTTTTTTCAGGGCCTGTCCCGGGCCAAACACTCCGGCAAAAGAGGAATAGGTCATAACCCGTAAGCTTTTTACTGGCTTTTTTGGGGAGAAAAACACCGGTGCTTTTTGAATGGCATAAAGCACACTGAAGCTTAAGAGGATAAGAACCAATGGTTTTCTCAAGTTTGTTTTCCCGGGCAAAGCTCTTCCAAAAAACAGGTGTTGCAAAGGGGTTTTCGGGCTTTGCACACCCCCCTGCCATGCCAGATCAGGGCATGGGAAAAATAAATCCACTCTTCCGGGGGAAGAAGGGCAGTTAAGTCTTTTTCCACTTTTTCCGGCTGGCTGGCCCGGGTGAAACCAAGCCTTCCGGAAAGCCTTTTAACATGGGTGTCCACCACCACCCCACTGGCCACCTGAAAAGCCGTACCCATGACCACATGGGCGGTTTTTCTTCCCACACCTGATAATTTTATCAGATCTTCAAAAGTGTCAGGCACTTTCCCTTTAAAGTCTTTCACAAGGGTGGTGGTGGCTTTTTTAATATTTTCCGCCTTGGTTTTAAAAAACCCTGTGGAATAAATATCGCTGCTGAGATTTTTTAAAGAGGCGGTGGCAAAATCCCTGGTGGTTTTGTATTTTTTAAACAGGGTTTTGGTGACTTCATTAACTCTTTTGTCTGTGCATTGGGCAGACAATATGGTGGCTATCAGAAGTTGAAGGGGGTTTTTATGATTTAAGGCACACCGGGGCCGGGGAATGTATTTTTTTAAAAGCTTTATTATTTTTTGACAGCGAAGCTGTTTGTTCTTAAAGGATTCTTTTTTTGGATTTTTCATTGATGGGTTTTTTCTCTTTCCATGGGAGTTTAAAGGTTTTTGGAATCAGTCCTGGTGGGTTTTGGCTAAAGTCAGGGTCTTTTTTTTGGGTTCTATAATGATAACACTTTGATCCCTTTGGGGCTTTTTAAAAAAATTTTTTGTATCGTACATAATATGGTTTCTCAGTTTGTGGATGTCTGCATCGGACTCTTTTTTCAAAATCTGTTTTAAGCGGTTGGGGGGATAAGGTAAAGGGTTTTTTAAAAGCCCCGGGCTGCACACAATTAAACGATCCTGCTTGTTTAAATGGAATGTTTGGGCTTTTAAGCCCCACTGATTTTTGGTGTCAAAAGCGGATTTTAAAAGCTTCTTCATTTGTTGTTTTTCATTGTGCCATACAAACACCCCAGTTTGTCCGGAAAGAAGGTAAGTGACAGTATGTGTTTTTTGGTTTATGAGAGCATAAAACAAATCCATATTTTCCGGGTTTTGTGGGGGGTGGTGATTTTTTAACTCTCCCCTCAGGGAGGACAAAAACTGAGCGGGGCTTAAACCTTCCTGTGCAGAGTTTATGTTTTTGATACGGAGGGACAGCAAAAGAGAGGAAAGGGAGTATGAGGGGGAGCTGAACATACTCACCCCAAAGCTTTTTAACCGCCCCGGGTAAGGGGTGATTTCATAAAAGTCCCGGCTTTGCCCGGGCGGGGGGGCCGGGCGAAACTTAAAGCTGAATTTAAAACCTGCAATCACCGGTAAAGTGGTGGGCAGCAGCAGATGATGAATCCGGTGGGCAACCTCCAGTTCTTTTGAGATTTTTTCTGTGATCTCTTTGACAGCCTGGGTGGTTTTTTGAATGTGGTTTTGGTATTTTTTTAAAATGTAATCTTTTTCCTGAAGTTCCAGGCTGAGCCGGGCCACTTGTTGTTTCCATTTTTTTAATTCCGGGGAGGGCATATCTGTTTGGGCTTTCTTTGTTTTTAAAAAAGCTGTTTGTCCTGAAAAGAGGTGTCTTTAAAATCCAGCCGGGTGAGAAGGGATAAGAGATCTTTTTTCAAAATCAGGGAAAAAAGAGGGAGTGTTCCCAGTGTGAGACAGGAAACAAGAGATCGGAGAAACAAAAGCGTGGGGTGGGGGATATGGCCCTCTTTCGAACACAGCCTTCTGTGGGAGAGGCTTTCCCCATAAGTGTCAAAGCAAAACAGCCGGCAGAGAAGGCTATAGATATGGTAAAACACAAAAAAGGCTGCCAAAACCCCCGGCCACAGGGCAAACAGTGTGTGAAAAGGTCTGGCCTGGGTGAAAACAGAAAACACAATCAGGGGGCAAAAAAACAACAGCATACTTATCAGGCTGTCTGCCATGAGGCTTTTTAAGGAAAAACCCGGGGCTTTTTCCAGAGGCTTTAAAGCACTTTTTAAGGAACTCTGCTGAAAGTTTTCTTCTGTTTTTTGTAAGGCAGGCAGGGGGGGTGTTGGGGGGGGGGGATCCTGTGGGGGGCTGTCCTCCAGCCAGGCCTGGCTTAAGGATTTTCGAAATTTTTCATAAGTCCCTCCATTGTTTAAGTCCAGGGATTTGCTGAAAAGAATGTCAGGGACAGAGGGTAAAGGTTTTTTTTGACTCTGCCGGAAAGCCTGGTTTTTTTCCACAGTTTTGCGGAGAAGAGGGACTTTACTGTAAAAACCCAGTCCCTCACTTAAGGTTTTAAAGGGGATATCCTCTTTTTCCATAACTTTGGAAATATAACATGGGAAAAGAAAAAAGCATGCTGCCAGGTGGTAAAAGCATCTGGTGAATTTTTACAGGGAAAGAGGTTCGGCAGATTTTAGTCTCTGAGAGGCAAGAGGGGTGTTTTCCAGGCTTCTTTGCACTTCCTCCCGGTGGACCCTGACTTCTCTGGGGGCTTCAATGGACAGACGAACCTGCCGGCCCTTGATTTTTACAATTTGAATTTTAATACGTCCGTCTATAATAATGCTGCTCCCTACCTTACGCGTTAAAACGAGCATATAAGACCTCCCTGCCTCACAGCCTGAAATGAAAATCCGGGACAAATTATTATGAATGATATGATTTGTCAATTTTAATCCTTTTTTTTGAAAAATTTACTTCATTCAGCTTAAAAAGCCCTTTTTTTTGGCTTTTCCGGGGCCTGGCTCCTCTTTTTTACTTTTTGGCTTAAAGCATCAATCAGCCGGGGGGGCTTGACGGGGGGTGGGAGGTTTTGGGGTAAAATCCATTTATGATGTTTCTTAAAGTGGGGCTTTTTTCCATTTTATGGCTTTTGGTTTTGGCTGCACAGCCTGTTGGTGCGGGGCTGGCCCGAAGATCTGATGTGGTGTTAAAGCAGCCTTTTTCGGATTTTCCCCTGGTGCATAATCACTGGGTGAAGAGGTGGATTAATTTTTTTCAAAAAAAACACCCGGGGCGTTTTCGCACATGGCTTGAGCGTTCCTATCGTTATGCTCCTTTAATGCGGGCCATTTTTCGTCAGGAGGGGCTTCCTGAGGATTTGATTTATATGTGCATGATAGAGAGTGGTTTTTCCGCCCGGGCAACAAGTTCTGCAAAGGCTGTGGGTTATTGGCAGTTTATAAGTCCCACCGCCTTAAGGTTTGGCCTGTTGAAAAGTTTTTGGCTGGACGAGAGAAGGGATTTTGAAAAAAGCACAGAGGCTGCCAGCCGGTATCTTCGGTTTTTGTACGCTCAGTTTCAGAACTGGTATCTGGCGGCAGCCGCCTATAATATGGGTGAAAAAAAACTCCACCGCCTGATAAAAAAACACAAAAGCCGGAATTTTTGGGAACTGGCCCGGAAGTATGATTTTCCGTATGAAACCGCTCACTATGTACCTCAGCTGATTGCCGCCATCACCATTGTCAAGGCTCCTGTGCTTTACGGATTTAACCATTTAAAAATCCAGACCCCTTATCGCTACGAGGTGTTTTACCTCCCCGGGGGTACCAACTTAAAACAGATGGCCCGGCACATTGGTGAGTCTTATAAAAAAATCCGAAGCCTGAATCCTGAGCTGCTCAAAAGTTATATTCCCAAAAATATGGAAAACTGGCCGGTTCGTATTCCCAGGGACTCTCAAAAAAAAGTCTCTCATTTTGTTCAAACCCATCTGATGTAAAGGGTTTTTTCCCCATGAAAAACATGGCAAAAGCTTTCCCGCTGTGGTAAGCCGGGGGGGTTAAAGAGGCGGGGGGATTTTTTTTATGTCTTATCAGGTATTGGCGAGAAAGTGGCGGCCCGCCACTTTTACAGATTTGGTGGGACAGGACACAGTGACCCGTATTTTGGTCAACTCCTTAAACACCCGGCGTTTGCACCCGGCCCTGATTTTTTCAGGTCCCCGGGGGACTGGCAAAACCTCCACCGCCCGTATTTTGGCCAAAACCCTGTGTTGTGCCGCCACCAAAAACACCACCCCCTGTTTGAAATGCAAAATCTGCCAGGATATAGAACACAGCCGCTCCCTGGATGTTATGGAAATAGACGGGGCCTCTCACAATGGAGTGGAGGCGGTACGCCAGATCACAGACACCATAAGCCATCTTCCCTCCGGTCAATACAAGATATATATCATTGATGAAGCTCACATGCTTTCCGTCAACGCCTTTAACGCCCTGTTAAAAACCCTGGAGGAACCCCCTCCCCATGTGATTTTTATTCTCGCCACCACAGAGATGCGTAAGATTCCCATAACTGTTCTCTCCCGTTGTCAGGTTTTGCAGTTTCACCGGATTATGGACAAGCTGATTTACAAACAGCTGACTAAGATTTGTGAGCAGGAGGGGGTTGAAACAGACGAGCAGACTTTGTGGCTTTTGGTTCGGGAGGCGGGAGGATCTTTAAGGGACGGGCAGGGCCTGTTGGATCAAATGATTACTTTTTGCAAAAAAAAATTTTTTAGCTCCCATGTGAACGAAATTTTGGGACTCACAGACAGAAGTCTTGTTTTGGACTGTATGACCAGCCTTTTTAAAAGAAACCCCACACAAACACTTCAGGTTTTGGATCAGCTTCACACAAAAGGAACCAGCCCCGGGCTTTTTTTAAAGAATTTAATTGGGGAACTGAGGAATCTTCTTCTTTTAAAACTGAAAGCCCCTTCTGTTTCTCATCTGGTGTCTTTGTCCCAAAAAGAACAAACGGAGCTTTTAAGCCACTCAGGCCAGGTGTCTTCAGAAGATCTGCATCTCCTTTTCGATATGGCTCTTAAAGGTTCATGGGATATTACCAAAGCCCAGGACACCAAAGTGTTTTTGGAGATGCTGCTTTTAAGAATGAGCCAGGCCCCTTATGTGGAATCTTTTTTTGATGGGGGGCAACTCCCCCGGTCTTTTTCCAAAGATCACACTCCCTCTTTGGTTCAAAAAGTGCAGAGTGTTTTTCAGGCGGATATTGTGACTTCCCCCCATGAAGAGGTCCGCCACAAAAAAAATTGACGAAGCCCTGGCTTTTTTCGTATAAAAAAGGTTACAGCTTATGACTTACAAAAACCATGTTCCCTCTTTAAACCATCTTATTGAGGAATTAAAAAAGTGGCCTGGTATTGGCCCCAGAAGTGCCGCCCGTTTGTCTGTCCATCTTCTGAAAACCAAAGTACAGGATATTGAAAGCCTGAGGCAGGCTTTAAGAAATATAAAAACCAAAATTAAAAAATGTGCCTCCTGTTTTACCTTCACTGAGGACTGTGATGTGTGCAGGCTTTGCAGCTCTTCCCGCCGGACCGAGCTTCTCTGTGTGGTGGAGGAGCCTTTTGATATTGTTCATATTGAATCCTCGGGGAAATTTCAGGGCCGCTACCATGTCCTCCACGGGGCTTTATCCCCCTTAAACCACACTCATCCGGAGCATCTGACCATCACCGCTTTGATGGAAAAAATAAAATCCCGGACCATTAAAGAGGTGATTTTGGCCCTGGACGCTGATTTGGAAGGGGATATGACAGCTCTTTACTTAAAAAAACTGATCGCACCTTACCAGGTTAAGGTGTCCCGTCTGGCCAATGGCATACCTTTCGGAGGGGATATTGATTATATTGATGAACAGACTTTAGGCACTGCCATGGAAAGAAGAGTGGAAATGTAAGAGACTCTTCTTTTGCTTTCCGGGAACCCGGAGGGGGAGGGTTGGAGGTTTATTGTGACAGGAATGGGAATAAAAAATGTCTCTTCTTAATTATAATGGCAGGGAGATTCACTGCAAGATTGTGTATTACGGTCCTGAAGGCTCCGGAAAAACCACCAATATCAAATGGATATACCGCCATACGGCCGATCAAAAATTGAATGTGCTGCACCTGCCCCTTCAAACAGAGCCTTCTGTTTCTTTTGAGTTTTTACCTTTGGATATCGGGGAGGTCAGGGGCTTTAAAACCCGACTTCATCTTTACACCCTGCCTGTTGCCCGTCCCCTGCCTCTGACTTCCCAAAAACTGGTTTTAAGAGGGGTGGATGGGGTGGTTTTTGTGGCGGACTCTGAGGCCGGGCGTGCAGAAGACAACAAATCCGCCCTTAAGCATATAGAGCACCTTTTAAAGGAGGAAAGCTTAAGCCTGGATCAAATTCCCATGGTTTTGCAGTATAACAAAAGGGATTTGAATGCTATTGAACCTTTGTCCTCCATGCGGGGTCAGCTCAATCTCTATAACCACCCGGATGTGCAGGCCTCGGCTTTAAAGGGGGAGGGGGTTTTTGAAACTTTAAAAACTTTGTCCAAAATGGTGATCACTGTGCTGAAAGGGGGAAAATTAAAATAAGCCCTCCTTATCAATGGGGCCAAAGCTCCAACAGGCATTCATTGTAGTATTTTGGACTTTCCTTTAAAAACTCAAGACAGATCTTAAAAACCCCCTTTCCTATATGTTGTGTGCGGACCACTGTGCCTTCCAAGTCTATTTCCATGGAGGGGATATAAAGAGAGAGGTTTTTGGTTTGCAGGGCATTTAAACTGATATTGTATTTTAAAAGCGGGGGAAACAAATCCTGTCTGCTGACTGTCAGCTCAAAGCCTTTTTTGTGCATCTGAAGAGCGGCTTTGCTGACAATGAGGTGATCTTTTTCTCCATCCGATACGGTGATACAGGATGCTTTAACATAAGGGTTGAGCATGATTTTAAACCTCCTTTAAAAAAAGTGCCGTGTGGAAAGAGTCAAACTGCCCCCTCTGCTTTGTTCCCGGGTCACTTTCTTTATATTTGGTCTATCGTCCACCTGGACCAAAGTCTTTAAATTATTTTTTAAAAAAATAAAATGGGGGGGGGCTTAAGCCACTTTGAGTTCGTGTTTTTGAAAGCGTCTTTGCATTTTGACTTTCAGTCTTTCAATGGCCTGGGCGTGGAGCTGGGACACCCGGCTTTCTGTAACTCTTAAGACCTCTCCTATTTTTCTTAAGTTAAAGTCTTCGTAGTAATAAAGTGAGAGCACCACTCTTTGTCTTTCCGGAAGTTCCTCAATACATTGTTTTATGGCTCTTCTTATGGACTTCACGCTGAGGTCAAAAAAGGGGTCGCCTTTTCTTTGCAGGAGGTCAAAAAGGGATTTTTTGTCTGAGTTGGAGAAAATGGATATTTCATCTATGGGAAGCATTTTGGTGGATCGGGTGGTGCCTGCCATGCTGTAAAACTCATCCACACTGAGGCCTAAATGCTCTGCCAGTTCGTGATCTGTGGGTGGTCTGCCCATTTTGGCCTCCAGCTGTTCCCCGGCCTTTTCCAGCACTTTGGCCTTGTCCCTGATGGACCTGGGAATCCAGTCCTGTGCCCTCAGCTCATCCAGTATCGCCCCCCGGATTCGAAATTCCGCGTAGGTTTTAAATTTGTTGTTTCTGTTGGGGTCGTATTTTTCAATGGCATCCATAAGCCCAATCACCCCGCTGGAGACCAGGTCATTCACTTCAATGTTGGCCGGCAGCCGGGTGGATATTTTTTTGGCAATAAATTTAATTAAAGGGGTGTATTGCACAATCAGTTTTTTTTTCTCACTGGATGTGAGTTTTTTGGAAGTGGGGAAGGGGATGATTTTTTTTTCTGCTTTACTCATGGTTTAAGCTCCTTTTTACCTTTGTTAATTTAAAGCCGTTTGTTTAAGATGAACTTTGCTGATTTGTCCGGTTTCCAAAAATAAATTGATTTGCCGGGTGAGTTCCCCTTCCAGGGCCTGTTTTTGTAAAGAGTCTGTGAAGGCTGCAAGCGGCTGGTCTGTGAGAAAAAAAATCAAATCACTTCGAATGTGGTGGACCCGGCTTTTCACCTCAAAAGCTGTTTCAACAGTGTCTGCATACAGGGTGATATGCAGGGTGCTGATTTGAAATCCTTCGGGGGCTTTCAGGCGAACCAAAAGGGAATCTACAGAAACCTGTTTTTTAAGGTCCGGGGCCTCCTGTGTGGCAGTGGGCTTTCTCTCTTGTGGCTGTGCAGGGGAGGTTAAAGAGGAAAAAGGGGAAACCTTTTTTAAGGGCCAAAGGTTTTTTAACTTTTCTGATTGCATGTGTAAAAGGATCAGCAGGCTTAAAAAAAACCCTCCACATAAAAGTGCTGTGTGTTTTTTTAAAATCTGTTTCATTGGTTCAAAAAATCCTTTTTCAAAAATCCCTTTATAAAGAGGTGAAGCAAATCTTGTGCCACTTTGGACTTTCCTCTGGTTTTCCGGCTTTCCGGCAGTGAAAACCGCTGGTTTTTCAGGGCTTTTGTAAGGTTTTTCCGGCTTTGGTGTTGTCAGATCTTTGACATGGTCGGGGGCTGTTTTTTGTCTCTTTTGGACCGGGGGCCTCCTTGACTTTGCCTGGTGAATTTGACTTTATGAAAAGGGAAAAAAATCCCACCTCTTAAAGAAAAACATGAAAAACAGCCTGTGGGGGGTATTAAGGTTTTAAGATGCAAAGAGAACTTTACAAGCTGGTTTTGGTTTTTATAATGATTCTTTTGGCTTTCAGTGTGGCCTTTTTTTTGGGCCGGGAAATGGCTTTTTTGGAGGGCCAAGGAGGGCAAAAAACCCCGGGGCCACAGGGGCAAAACCAGCCTCTTCCCCCTCCCGCCTCTCTTAATCCCCCCCCGGAGGCAAAGCCCCCTCCAACGCACCGGGAGGCTGTGAGGGATTATCAAAAAATCTTAAAAAACCAGCCCGACCCTCCTGTTGAAAAGAAAGCCCAAAAGCCCCCACCGGTTTATGCCCTCCTGGTGAAAGGATATAAAACCATGGAAGAGGCTATGGAGGAGTCCACCCGGCTGAAAGTGAAGTTTCCCAATTTTAAAATTTTCTTTCACCTCTCTGAAGGGTATTATAAAGTTTATATTGGTCCTTTTGGGGAGGAAAAGACGGCTTTAAATTTTTTGTCTGAAGTGCAAAAAAAAGAAAAACAACTTCAGTCCTTAAAACTGGAAAAAGTACCTGGCGGGCCTGGACCGGTAAAAAGCTCCGGGCCATAAAGGGGGACCCTTCCCCACTAAGGGGCCTTAAAAGAAAGACATCGTTGGTTATGGATATTTCGGGTCTGAATGATTCTCAAAAACAGGCTGTCCAGACTTTGGAGGGTCCGGTTTTGATTTCCGCGGCTGCAGGATCTGGCAAAACCCGGGTTTTGACTTACCGGATAGCCTGTCTGATTGCAAAAGGCCTGGCCCGTACCGATCAGATTCTGGCTGTCACTTTTACCAACAAAGCGGCAAAAGAAATGAAGACCCGCCTTCAGATTTTGTTAAAGGGTATAAAAAGAGGGGAACAGGGGATGGAAAAAGGGCTTTGGATCGGCACTTTTCACTCTGTGTGTGCCAGAATTTTAAGGGAAAACAGGAAGCTGATTTTCCCGGATTCTGTGGATTTTACCATTTACGACACAAAAGATCAGATGGTTTTAATAAAGCAAATTATGAAGAAGTTAAATATTGATGACAGCCGCTACAGTCCGAAAGGGCTTTTAAGCCAGATTGCCTATTGTAAAAGGAAGGTTTTGGGGGCTGAGGATTTAACAGAACACAACTGGCCCGGTTATGGAAACCGGTTTCAGGAAATTTACAGGGAGTATGAAAAACAACTCATCGATGCCCGTGCCTTTGATTTTGAAAGCCTGCTTTTGGAGGCTTACCGGTTTTTGCTCAAATATCCGGATCATCTAAAGAAATACAGAGAGCGGTTTCGTTACATTTCTGTGGATGAGTACCAGGACACCAACTATATTCAGTATCTTTTGGTAAAGCTTTTGGCTCAAAACCACAGAAACCTTTGTGTGGTGGGGGATGAGGATCAGTCCATTTACTCCTGGAGGGGGGCGGATATTTCCAATATTTTAAATTTTGACAGGGATTTTCCAGAGTGCCGGATTATCAAGCTGGAAAAAAATTATCGATCCACCAGGACCATTATTCAGGCGGCCAGTGGTCTGATTGGTCACAACCGGGAAAGACAAAACAAAAAACTTACCACAGACAACCCCCTGGGGGAAAAAATCAAAATCTATGCCTGTGAGGATGAGTATGAAGAGGCCAAAAGTGTGGCCCGGTTTATTTCGGAGTCTTGTAAGCAAGGTTATTCGTATGAGGATTTTGCTGTTTTTTACCGGACCAATGCCCAGTCCCGTGTGTTGGAGGCGGCTTTAAGGGGCCAGGGGCTGGCCTATCAGGTGGTGGGAAGTCTCAAGTTTTATGATCGTTTGGAGATAAAAGATGTTTTGGCTTATTTGAAGTTTTTGTCCAACGCAAGGGATGAGCTGTCTTTAAGAAGAATACTCAACCGGCCCAAAAGATTTGTGGGGGCCAAAACTCTTGAGCTTACCGCCCGGCTGGCAGAACAGGAAAATATCAGTTTTTATGAAGCCTTAAGGCAGCTTTCCCAAGGGGGTGGGCTAAAGGGCAAGGTGGCTTTAAAGGTGCAGGAGTTTATTTCTGCCATGGAGGATTTAAGAAAGCTTGCCGGGGATGAAAGTGTGCCTCTTTGTGATCTTTACACCTCTGTGTTGGAAAAAACCGGTTATGCGGAGGATTTAAAAAATCAAAACAATCCTGAGGCCTTAAGCCGTTTGGAAAACCTGTGGGAGTTTAAAAATGCCCTTCTTCAGTTTGAAACAGAACATGGGGAGGAAGCCACTTTGGAGAGTTTTTTAAAAGAGATGGCTTTGCTCTCCCCTGTGGAGGAATCGGGGGGGGCCAAAGGGATATCCCTTTTGACTCTCCATGTTTCCAAAGGTTTGGAGTTTAATGTGGTTTTTATGGTGGGTATGGAGGATGGGCTTTGCCCTTTGCTCAGGAGTGCGGAGGACACAACAGAGGAGGAAAGAAGACTGGTGTATGTGGGTATGACCCGGGCCAAAAAAAAATTGTGTTTTTCTTACGCTCAAAAGCGACATAAATTTGGTAAAACTCAGTTCAACCCCCCCAGCCCTTTTTTGGAGGAAATCCCCCAAAAGTTTTTGCATTTTTCCGGTCAGGGGGGAAAAAAAGGTCTGGTTCAAAAATTTTCTGCCGCTTTGGGGTCCGGGACTTATAAAGAACCTTTACCTTCCACCGGGACTTTAAACTATGGAAATTACCGTGTGGGGCAAAGGGTTTGTCATCCTCATTTTGGTCATGGAAAAATTTTAAAACTGGAAGGTTCTCAGGACAATTTAAGGGTGAGTGTGAATTTTGGGGGGCGGGACATTAAAAAATTTATGGCCCGGGCCGCTCACCTGGATACGGAAGGTTATTAATTTGATATGGCTTTTGATTTTCCTTCTGTAAGTCCCCCTTCCGGGGTTTTAAAGACTCAGTGGCAGGACTGGAAATGGCAGCTTCGCTTTAGCTTAAGGGGCCGGGCGGATTATGAGAGGTATTTTTCCCTGACTCCGGAAGAGGAAACCGGCTTTGCTTTGTCCCCTTTTGCTGTGGGTTCGACCCCCTATTATGCCCGTCTGGCAGCCACTTCACAGGCTTTAAGAAGAATCATACTGCCTTTAAGTCAGGAAAAAGCAGGTTTTAAAGAAGGGGAGATGGAAGACCCTTTGGGAGAGGTGCACCACAGTCCTGTTTCCCGGTTGGTGCACCGCTATCCGGATCGGGTTTTGCTTTTGGTGACAGACTCCTGTCCCATTTATTGTCGTTACTGCACCCGCAAGAGGTTTGTGGCTAAGGGTGGGGGAAGAATTCGGCAGGTGGAGTATGAGGCAGCCCTGGCTTACATTCAAAAAAACAAAGGCATTAAAGAGGTGATTTTGTCCGGAGGGGATCCCCTAACTCTTTCGGACCGGGTTCTGGGGGGGATTTTAAGTGATCTGAGGGCTTTTTCCCATGTGGAGATTATCAGAATAGGCAGCCGTGTGCCGGCGGTTCTTCCCCAAAGGATCACACACTCTTTGGTGGGGCAGATTAAAAAACACCAGCCTGTTTTTGTGATGAGTCATTTTAACCATCCGGATGAGATAAGCCTTGAGGCCGCCCGGGCTTTAAGTTTTTTGGCAGATGGGGGGATTCCGGTTTTTAACCAGATGGTTCTCATTCGTGAGGTGAATGATCACCCGGCAGTGGTGGCAGCCTTAAGCCGGAGGCTTCTTTTTTTAAGGGCCCGGCCTTATTACATGTTTCAGTGTGACCCCTCCCCGGGGACAAATCACTTAAAAACTTCGCTTGCCTCCTCCCGGGCTTTGCAAAGGGAGCTTTGGGGAAGACTTTCCGGCCTGGCTCTTCCCCGCCTGGCTCTCGATTTGCCAGGCGGGGGGGGCAAGGTGGAGCTGGTACCTGAAAGCTTTGTCAAAAGCAAAAACGGACAGCACACTTTTAAAGGCTGGGACGGCAAAAAACTGGCTTATACCGATCCCCTTTCAGTTTCAGAAAAAAAGCCCAAAAGCCTTCTTAAGCCCTGCTACATCAAAGAGTGGGAGGAGATAAAAAACCAAAGCTATGGTAACAAAAGGGATTAAAATAATTCCGGTGGGGTTAAGAGACTTAAGGCTTAAGCCTTTGGTTTGTTTGTGTGATTTTTATAAAGTTTTTGGTTTTATGTTCCGAAGCAAAAGTTAAGACGGATAAAAAAACAGGTGTTAAGTCTTGTTTTGAAAGGCTTTGACTGGTTTTTGAGTTTAAAACCATGAGAGACTAAAAAAACCTTAAATCATAAGGGGTAAAACAATGAGGAATATCAAACAAATTGTTCAGGTGCTGGGGTGGGTTTTTTTGGGCCTTTGTGGCCTGTTTTTAATAAGTTCTTTGGTATTTTCCTGCACCAGCAACAACCCTTATGGTTCCTATAGGGACGGGGGTTTTTTCAGCCGCTCCACCCCCCCCGGTGACAGTGATGAGGAGGATGACGATGACGATGATGATGACGACGAGGATGCCTGTTACGATCACGACACCTGTGAAGAGGTGTGCCGGCAGATTTATCCTTTGTCCTGGAGTGAGTGCAACGATGAGGATCAGGACACGGTTAGCAACTGGGAAAGAGTGTGGAGAAGGTTAAATGCCAAAACCACGGACTTAAAAAGTCAGCTGGACCGGATTGAAGAAAGTGATTTGGAAGAGTATCTGGATGTGGGCATAGATGGCTGGCTGGATGAGATAGAACCAGGCGATGCTTCCGGCGAGGATGGCAACAACAGAAAAGTGGGTTACTCTGAAACCGATGCCAAGGCTGCTTTAAAATGGATTTTGGACTCCGAGGAGGTGGCTTCCATACTGGAAGACACCAGTGGGGGAAAAGAAATTTTAAGAGCCCTTATTATTAAAGCAGAAAAAGGAGATTGTGGTACAGATTGTATGTTAAGGGAAACCAATTACCCTGGTAAGACAGAGCATATATCAATTAAAGGTCCCAGTGATTTGGATGCCTGCCGCCCAAGCGGAGGGATTGGACTTCATAGTGGAAGTACCAGTACCTCTTTTGTCACTTTACAATTTACCGGGAGTTTGTGTCTTTTTAGAAACCTGTCTCACACAAACCTTGTGGATGGGGAGGATATTTTTACCGCAGCAGCGGATGAAAACAACGACCCGCTTTTCCGCCTGTCCTATAGTGTTTTGGACGATATTTGTGAGGGGGATCTCAAAAAAGACAGCACAGAGAATAAAATTATGTGCCGAAAAAGCCTGATGTGTGTTTTGGCTCTGAACGAAGAGGCAGCAAGCAGTTCAACGAGGCCGACTGTTAAGGATGCAGTGGATGACTGGAAAGCCTGGGACAAGGTGGACGACCGCTCCAGCCTGGGGAAAGATTACAACGAATGCACCGCTGGCACAGATCGAACAGATGACAACGATGCTTTTGACACCGACAATCTGGATTAAAAAACCCGGGAATTTTAAAGAAGGTTTTTGAGTGTGTGTTTAAGGAGAGCTTTTTTGATTTCAAAAGCTTTAAGGGTTTTTTTTGTGAGGTTTTAAAATGCAGGATACATATTTTTTTAAGAGTAATCTTTGGGCGGTTTTTTTAAAAACCGGGTGGGTTTTTGTTTTGTTTTCGGTGGCCTGTATTGAAGATCCCACCCTGGAAAGCGAAAACAAACAGGCCTCACAAAGCTTGTCTGAACCCCCTGCCTCTTCTGAGGAAGCCCCGACTTCCTTAAAAGACTTAAAACCCCAAGACACAAGCAGGGGGCAGGAACGGGAAGAAAACCCGGGCGGGGAACAAAGTTTTTTAAGACCCCTTAATCTTAAGAACTCTCTTTTGTCCCCGGCCCAAAAACAAAAACACCAAAGGCTTGCACAAAAACCCCTTCCCCTCAAAGAAGGTGTGATTTTCACCTGCAGCACTTTGGATGAAAAAACCGTGGTTTTAAAGGCTCATCAGTATAAAAAACAGGCGGCTGCTTTTAATGCCTCTCAACAAAGTGAAGAGGTTTTGCTTTGCGATCTTTTTATAGGTTCTGTGCTTTTTAGTTTTGCCAATCACGAGGCGGAACACTGCTTTTACCGGCTGGATATGTACATAGCTTCTCTTTCCCAAAGAGGTTATAAGTGCCGTCCCTCTGTTGTTGAGAGGGAGGAGGAGCATCTGCCGTCCTCTTCTTCACAGGCGGTTTAAATTCTGAAGGGAAGAGAATCCAATGTGGAGGTCCAAAGGCGTTTTAAGCGTTCAAAGACCTCATCCGGCCACTCATCAGCATCTTCAAATTCGCCTTCTGTGTAAGAAAGCCCGCCCTCAGTTTTGAGCCTTGTTATAAAATCGTTTTCTTCATCGCCCGCAAGGCCCGCCACCCTGGCTCGGTCTTTGTCCCTGGTGATGAGGTTAAACCACACAGCCAGTGAGCAGGCCTCTTTGGCATACTTTTCTGCAAGCTCCATTTCTGCCTGGGTGTAATAAAGTGTCGTTCCCCGCCAGGAAAGGCTGGAAGGGGCAGGCCAGGCGTTGGAATTTCCACAAAGGCTGTCTTTGACAATGTGTTCGTGCAAAAATTCAATCAACTCCTCTGTGGCATCAAAATCCTCTTTGAGGACCATTTTAAAAAAATTGTTGCTGCTGTTGGTTGCCAGACTCACATAAAGAGTGCGGTAGTTAATATTGAAACTCTTGTTGCTGTAAGGATAAAGCTTGATCACAAGATAGTGTATAATGTCCTGTAAGGCATCTTCATCCAGCTGTAAGAGGAGCTTTAAAAGCTCTTCGGTTTCGGCTATCCACTCCAAAGCCTCTCTGCTGTCTCTTCTGTCGTAGTCTTTTTTAATAATGTCCAGCCAAAAATCCTCCTCAATGGAAAAGGCAAGCCCCAGGCTTTTAAGGTCCACTTTTTTAAATTCCGCTCTTTGAAGATCTTTTAAGGAATCCAAAACCCGGTTTCCGGTTTTTAGGGGAAGTTTTTCGCAGGCCGTGGCATTGTTCAAAAAATCATCGCAAAGGTCATCCTCGCAATCCTTGTCGTCCTGGCACTGCTCACCCTCAGAACCCTGAGGCAGGTCTTCATAGTCCAGAATGTAAAGGCTGTCTTCCTCCTCCTCCCCATCTTCTTCATCGGTTTCGTCCTTTTCTTTTTGATTGTCCTCTTCTGTGTCGGTGTGTTCAGGTCCCCCCGGGGGTGTTTTTGCCTCCTCACATCTTAAGACAAAAAACCCCATCAGTATAAAAAAGCACAAAAATTTAATTGCCCTTACCCCCTTCAAAATATACGGGAATCTTTACCAATTTTAAAACAGCTTGTTTAAATAACAAAAAAGCAAAAAAAGCTTTAAAGACTTAAGTCCAGCTTCTTCTTAAGGGGCTAAGGCTAAGACTTAAAGCGGGTTTTTTATAAAAAGACTTAGGTTTTGAAACTCAGAGCGGTTATGCTCTTTAAAAGCCCGTGAGGGGGTTTGAAAAAAACAGTCCTATAGGGAAGTGAAAAAAATGATTTTAAAAAGGATCTTTTTATCTTTTTTCGCCGGGTGTTTTTTGGCAGGGGCGGTGGAGATTCCCAAAAAAATACCTGCCAGTACCGGTGATCAAAAAAAAGCAAAAAAAAACAGGCCTTTAAAGACAAAAAACCTCCTCCCCCAAAAAAAAGCGGGAAAGAAAGGCAAAAGGCATGTGAGCTCTTCTGAAAAGCCCCCCCCTTTGGTACTTCAGTGGGAGGTCTCTCACTCCCGAAACACCGATCAGATTTCCTTAATTTTCAGAAAAACCCATGTGGAGTTGGTGGTTAACACCACCAGCTACCAAAAAACCCCACCCCCCCGGCTGGGGCGTTTTGTCTCTGATCTGAACCCCCGCCTTCAAAGCCTGAAAGCGGAAGTGTTAAGCCATTACTTAAAACGAAAAGAAAGTGTGCCTCTCAGTGAGCTGGTAAAACCGGAAGGTCTGCTTTCTGCCCCCCACCGGGTGCCTCACGAAGTGGTTCTTCGTATCAACGAAAAAGAAATTTACGGGGCAGACAGTGATTTTCAAACCCTGTCCCGTTTGATTCACCAGGTGTGGGAACACCCCTGGAAGTGTGAGCGGTGTGCCTCTTACCAAAAGCAAAAAAATTCCATCTTAAGAGTGGTTCGTAAAAATCAGCAAAGAGGCACTGAGGAGGAAAAAAAAGTGTTTTCCAAAAAAAACATGAACTGCATTCGAAAAGGTGAGGACAGAATGGAATGCATGGACACAAGCTTTGGTATTTTTGAACTTTAAAACCGGTGAATAAAAAAGATATTTCCGGCCCCTCCATCCCATCGCTTTTTTTCAAGTTATGAATGTCAAAACCCTGAAAGCCAGAATGCGGCAGCTGAAATGGACCCCCAAAAAAAAGTGGGGGCAGTGTTTTTTGATAAATTTACAGGCCATAAAGCAAATGGTGAGCGAGGTGAAGTCTTTAAAACCCGACTGTATTGTGGAGGTGGGGCCTGGCCTTGGGGCCCTGACTTATCCTTTAAAAAATCTCAACCGTCCCCTGTTTTTGCTGGAAAAAGACAGGGTTTTGGCTCAGCACTTAAAAGAGCAAAACCTGGATGTCCGTCCGGTGGATGCTGTTCGTTTTTGCTGGAAAAGCCTGCCCTTAAGCCCCCGTTCTGTGGTGGTGGGTAATCTGCCCTATCAGATAGCAGGCCGCCTGCTTTTAAACTGCACCACAGGGCTTGAGGTAAAACATTTGTTGTTTATGTTTCAGGAGGAGGTGGCAAGAAGAATCTTGTCCCCTCCGGGTTTGAAATCTTATGGACTTTTGAGTGTTATGGCCCAGTGCCACTGGCGTATAAAATCTTTAATTCACTTGGACCCGGGGGATTTTTACCCCTCCCCGGAAGTCAAAAGCCGGCTCTTACTTTTTCAAAAAAAACAAAATGTGCCCAAAGAGCCGGAAAAGTTTTTAAACCTGGTGAAACTGTGCTTTCATAACCGGAGAAAACAGCTTTTTAAAAAACTCAAAAACCACTTTGGGGAAAAGCCGGTGTTAAAATTTTACACGCACTTTCAAATACCCTTGGGCCAAAGGGCTGAAGACTTAAGCCCTTTAAATTTTTTGGATCTGTTTCAATTTTTTAAAAAACAGCTGGGCTTTCCCCCCACATCTTTGGCCTTTAAAAAAACCAAAGCTGTTATCGATGAGGTCCAGTGGTGAAAAAGCAAAATAAAAACACTTCCTCTGGTTCTGTGAAAAAAACCCTTACAGTCGCCACCAACCGTAAAGCTTTTTTTGACTACTCTGTGATGGATACTTTTGAAGCCGGAATGGTTCTCACCGGTTCAGAGGTTAAGTCTTTAAGGAAGGGGGCCTGTCAGCTGAAAGACTCTTATGTGATTTTTAAAAAACATGAAGCTTATATACAAAAAATGCATATCAGCACTTATAAACCGGCTTCAGAAAACAACCACCCCCCGGAGAGAAGACGAAAGCTTCTTCTTCACCTCCGGGAGCTGAACACTCTGTCCGGTCAGCTGAATCAAAAAGGTTACTCCTGTGTTCCCTTAAAAGTGTATTTTAAAAAAGGAAGGGCCAAGATAGAGCTGGCTTTGGTAAAAGGTAAGAAAAAGACAGACAAAAGAGAGGCCCTGAAGAGAAAAGAACTCAAAAGGTCTGCGGCAAGGGCTTTAAAAAAGTCACGAGGTTCTTAAAAATTTTGGCAGTCGTCCCGGGGGGAGGAAAAATCCTCACCAAAAATCAAATTTAAAACTTCCGGGGAGAGCAGGGAAGGGTTTTGCAACAGGGCTTTGTCTGTTTGAGACGAGCTGTCCTGCCCTTTCAGCCAGCAGTAAAAACCTGCCACACACAAGTTGGTTTTGTCTTTCTCTTCACTGTGGCAGGCTTTTTGAAGCAGACTGTGGCTCATGCTTAAAGCCTCTGAGGGTTCCCGGGTCCGGCTGGCAAAGAGTATAAAGTTAAAAGGTAAAAGATCAGAGGATAAGGGTGTCACAGTCTTTACCTCCGGGGAGGGGGTTTGCACTTCCGTGGCCACAGGACTGCTTTGAGGTGGGCCGATAAAACTTAAAGCGGTTATCAAAGGGGTGTTTAAAGCCGGAAGCATAGTGAGTACTTTGGCTTCCTGAACTGTACTCAATTTGTAAAGCAGCTCCCCGGAGCTGGCCTTGAGATAAATGTTGTTGCTTTTGCACCCGCAAATGCTTTTGTTGGCAAAAGTGTCTTCTGTGGGGGGACTGCAGGGTCTTATAAAATCAGGTTCCATACATAAGTGGCTTAAGCTTTCCAGCCCCTGGCCCCGGGGGGAGGCGTAATCATGTATCAGTGTTTTAAGAACTTCGTTGTGAAGGTCATGCTTTTTTAAAGTGCTGCTGACCCCTTTTTTTTGGACGATCCACTGAAGCAAATTGATGTAATGGCTTTTGGGATGGTCATAACTTTTGATAAGAGTGGGAATGTGGTTTTGAAGTCCATTAAGCCCGGCCTCCAGGTAAAGATTTAAGGTTTCAGAACTGGTCTGCTGAAGCCGGCTTTTTTGCTCCACAGGGTCTTTATGGGATAAAGTCTCAAAAAGTTTTTTAAGCCCTGCCACCTGACCCACAGTTAAAGCCTCACAGTGCTGATGGCTGTGAAGCCTTTGGTAAATGTTGCGGCATATTTTTTTGCAGCTTTCGTGATCCGTGCAAAGCTCCCGGGCCAAAATCCCGGAGATGTCTTCCTTCTCCTCGGATTCCGAAGCCTCCTCAATCTCAGAAAGGGTTTGAAGAACAGAATTGTTGTTTTCCACCAGGCCACAGGCAGCAAGCCAGGACAAAAACAGCAAAACCCCCAAGACTTTAAAACCCATTTTCTTAAAACTCCAGATGTGTTCTTTTTACCTCTTTATCCTGATCCCGGAAGGCCCAGGTAAAAAATCAGCCCGGTCCTGTATAAAAAATCATCTTACAAAGTGTTTAAACTTTAAACAAGCCGGAAAAGCTCCTGAAGACACTAAAAGTCTTTTTTTTAAGGGGACAGGGCTTCTTTGACCAGGATTTAATGCAAAGCATTATTACATGCTCTTTAAAAAAGAGAAGGGGGGGGGGAGTTTTTAAGCCAAATTCTGGCGGCTGAGTTCCTCTTCGTAGTAGCGTTCGTAAAGCACATCCCACTCCGGGCTGCTTTCACTGACCTCCCGCTTCAGGGATTGGATTTTATTGCGTACTTTTTGTTCTATTTGCTGGTGCTGTTGAACAAATTTGTTCATTCCCCGGAAAGCGGCCCGCATGGCTTCTGCTTTATTGGGATAGCTTAAAAGGCCTTTTTGGGCCAGACCTGTGGTAATCAGTGAAACCCAATGGGCCCTTCGATCTTCAGACAGCATTTTTTATTGTCCTTCCTTTTAAAGTATGACACCTTTTTTTTCTGCCAGCTTTTTTTTGAGCAGAGGATACATTTTGTATCTTTCAAAATTGGCGGTGGAGGGGTTTTTCTCCCACTCATCCATAAGAGCCTGCACCTCCTGCTCCAGAGCTTTTTCCCTGTTTAAATCCTGAGTGAGGATGTGGTGTATCTCCTGGGTGAGTTTGTCTTCGCTGGTGTTGAAGGAGGCCGTGCCAGATCTTTTAAACTCCTTCAGTAAAAGCTGGCTTAAGTACCGGGATAAATGGGTGTTCCATTTCAATGTGGCTTTTCCCCTGTTTGTGAGATCATCAGGAAACACAAAAAAAAGAGGGAGTGTCAATGACTTTATACCCCCGGGGAAGCTGTTTTTTTTGACAGGCTTTTGGTGTATGATTTAAAAAACTGAAAGGTTTTTCAGGTTTATGAAAACAGTGTTTAAAATCAGCAGGTGGGCTTTTTTTTGTCTGTGTGGCACAGCCTTTGCGGTTTTGATTTTTTGGTTTTATGTGCAGTACTTTGCCAAAGCCCAATGGACCCGTAAGCTGGATCAAAAGCTGGAGAGTGTTTCCCGTAAAAACTGGTTTCAACCCTCTACTGGTGCCTGTTATACGGACCGGCCGGTGGAGTTTTACTCAGCCCCTGAGTTTTTAAAAACCGGGGATTTTTTGTCTCCTGTCCTTTTGGAAAAAAAACTAAAGGTACGGGCTTACCGCCAAAACCGGTATCTGAATTTTTTAAATATTGAAAGATTAAAAAAGGGCTGGTTTGTCTCTTTAAAAGCCGGGGGGTGCAGGAGGGCTTTTCCCGGGGGGGAGGCAGGGCCTCTTGCCAGCTCTTCTGTGGCTTGTGTGTTTTGGAAAAAAGACCGGACTCTTTATCAGGCCCTGATGGGGGAGGACCGGCTTTTGGCCTTAAAAAAGGGGGCTGTAAGTCAGGACACTTTAAGTCTTCAGCCTTTTTTGTTTGCCCAGTACGAGGGGCAAAGCCCGGTACTTAAAACCTGCCTGCCTTTTGAGGAGTTTCCCTTTTCGTGCACACTGGCTGTGCAGGTGGCAGAGGACCGGCAGTTTGTGGGGCATAAAGGGGTGAGCTTTAAAGGTATTTTCAGAGCCATGTGGGTCAATTTAAAGTCGTGGCGTTTTTCCCAAGGGGGTTCCACCATTACCCAGCAGGTGGTGAAAAACATGTTTTTAAGTTCCAAAAAAAGTCTTGTGCGTAAATTTAAAGAGCAAATTTTGGCCAGTGAGCTGGAAAAAAGATTCACCAAAGAACAAATTTTTGAAATGTATCTGAATATTATTTACATGGGGCAAAGGGGGGCTTTTCAGGTGCGCGGGCTGGCAGCAGCTGCACAGTTTTATATGTCCAAACCTGTGCAAAGTTTAAATTCTGTGGAATGTGCCACTCTGGCTGCCATGATCAAATCCCCTGGCACTTACACCCCCTTTACCCCGGAAGGGTACAAAAAACTTCTCCAGCGAAGGGATTATATTTTAAAAGCTCTTCCCTCTTCCAAAAACCCGGAAGAGGGAGAGGGTTTAAAGGGCTTTTCCCTGAAGACAAAAAAACCTGCCCACCCCCCTGTGTATTTTACAGACACAGTTTATAAGCGGATGAGGCATCTTAAAATTCCCCTTAAGGAAAAAGGCTTAAAGGTTTTTACCACCTTAAACAGGGATCTTCAAAATCACCTGGATAAGAGCCTGCCCACAGCCCTTCAGTCCCTGGAGGAAGAACACACTTTGTCGGAGCTTCAGGCGGGGCTTGTGAGTGTGGATCTTCGTTCTGCCCGGGTTTTGGCGGTAAGGGGGGGTAAAAATTTTAAGCGGTCCCAGTTTAACCGCATTCTTCAGTCCCAAAGACATGTGGGTTCTTTAATGAAGCCTGTGGCCATGCTGGCGGCCTTAACGGCCAATCCCCGCCTTCATCCTTTTTCCCCGGTGAAAGATGAAAAATGGACCTATACCTACAGGAATCAAACATGGAGTCCCAAAAATTATAACAACGAATACAAAGGGGATGTGCTTTTGTATGAGGTTTTAAGGGATTCTTTAAATACCGGTATGGCCCGTGTCAGTTTAAAGACCGGGCTCAAACCCCTGTCTGAGATGATAGCTCTTTTGGGCGGACCAAAGCCTTTAAACCCCAGGCCCTCTTTAATTTTGGGGGCTTTCGAACTCAACACCTGGCAGGTGGCACAAATGTTTTTAACTCTGGCCCGTATGGGCAGTTATAAAAAAATGCATATTATAAATCGGGTGGAAAGCTTAAGTGGGGACATTCTTTATGAGGGGCATTTTCCCTCCTCTCAGGTGCTTTCCGCCCAAAAAGCTGCTGTGGTGGTGGGTATGCTGAAAGAAGTGGTAAGGGCGGGTACAGCCAGACACTTGAAAGATTTTCCTTCTGCCCTGGCCGGTAAAACCGGAACCTCCAATGAGGAAAAAGACTCCTGGTTTGTGGGTTTTACCCCTGAGATCTTAAGTGCTGTGTGGCTGGGGCGTGATGATAACCGCTCTCATGGTTTAACAGGGAGTGAGGGGGCCTTAAGAGTGTGGAAAAACTTTATGTCGTTTGAAAACAAAAGCCTTAAAGACAATGAGGATTTTCCCTGGCCCCGGGGAGTGATAAAAAAACCTCTACCCCTTAAGCAGACCCGGGGGGATTCTTCAGGGGATTCTTTAAAGGAGGAGGCTTATCTGATTTTTGAAGAGGAGGATTTTTTGTGATGCTGAAACTGCTTGTGTGTTTTTTGGTTTTGCACTTTGTGTTTAAAATTTTGGCCCAGGCCCCTTTAAATTCTGATCCTGTTCAGAAGGCTCAGTCTGCGGTTTTTCAGATCAAAACCCGGGCAGGTGTCAGTGGGACCGGTTTTTTTTCTGTTCAGAGGGACACTTTTTTTACAGCCCTTCATGTCTTGCACGAGATGATGCATTTTATGGAGGAGGGCCGCTTTGAAGATCAAATTGTTTTTTTGCAAAATGGTAAAGTTTTTCCCTTCCGAATCACAGGGGTGCAGGTAGTCTCCGCCCTTTATGATGTGGTGGTTTTAAAAGTGGAGGGTTATAAGGGCCTGCCTTTGCAGTGGGAAAGTCCCCTGTCCTCCAGTTCCCCTGATGAGGCTTTGCCCTTTTACACCCTGGCTTATTTAAGCCAGGGCTTTCAGGTGATCTTAAGCCGGAGGCTTTATGGGCCTGCCAGTCCCGGGGATTTTTCGACTTTTTCCATTTCCTCAGAGTATCTTATTGATGGAGCCAGTGGAGGCCCCGTTTTAAACAGCTCAGGCAAAGTGGTGGGAATGGCAAAAGCGGGAATAAGCAGGGAAACCAAATCCCAAACAAAGGCCCTCTCTTTTATTTTGGAAAAAGCACAGGCTTATAAAGTGTCTTTGCTTCATTTTTTGTCCCGGACAGGGAGTTTGACTATACAGCTTCAGCTGATAAAAACTTTGTATCAAAATTTAAAAGAGAAAAGAACTCACTTTCACAATCAGTGGTTGTTTGTCACACCGATGGAAAGCCTAAGGGAACTCAGCCGGTTAAAACCCTCTTCTCTTTCTTTTTCCCACCAGGTGAGGCAGGCTTTTGAGGATCTGGAAGAACAGGCCCATGCCAATGATAAATTTGCCCAGTTTTATTTGAGCCATTTTCTTCAGGATCAGAGACAAAAAATGATGTCTCTTTTACAAAATTCCTCCCGGGACAAACACACACAATATATGAAAGAAATGGAGGATAAAAGAAAACAGGGCTTTCGGTGGTTGTGGCAGGCCGCTGAGCAAGATCTGGCGGTGGCACAAATGAGTATGGCTCACCTGGTGGAGGGGGAGTACTTTCACTGGATGCACCGGGCAGCCCTTCAGGGCTATCTTCCCGCCCAGCTGCATCTGGCTTTTTATCTCTTAAGTGAAAATCAAAGCTCCCTTCAGGGGATGAAATGGCTTTACCGGGCGGCCCGGCAGGGCCACAGGGAGGCACAATTTTATCTTGTGCTTTACACAACAAAGCATGTGCCGGATCTGTCTTTTAAGTCTCTTCAGTGGCTGAAGAGATCTGCGGCTCAGGCTTATAGCCCCGCAGCCCTTTTTTTAAGTATGTTGCTGATGGTGAAAAAACCTGTTTTAACCCGGGATGTGCGGCAGGAAGTTCAGGCCCTGCTGGACCGGGTGGTTCAGCAGGAATACCCCTCCCTTAAGCTCTTTAAACCAGGCTTTCAGGGGATGAAAAAAACCTGTCAGTGGTTGTTTTCCAAAAGATAAAGCCAAAAGGGGGATTAGTGGTGGCACAGGTGTATGTGGCTTTGGGTTCGAATCAGGGACAAAGGTTTAAAAACCTGCTTCAGGCTTTAAAACATATCAAAAAAATTCCGGGGCTTCAGGTGGTCAGGAGTTCCTCTGTGTATGAGTCTTCAGCCCTTTTGCCCCCTTTGGCCCCTGAGGAGTGGAACCTTCCTTTTTTAAATGCTGTGCTCGAGATTCGTTACCCCCACCGGCCGGAAGATCTTTTAAAGGCTTTAAAAGATATAGAGCGGGCTTTGGGGAGAAAAACACCTTTAAAAAAATGGCAGCCCCGGCCCATGGATTTGGATATTTTGTTGTTTGAAGATCAAATAATAAAAACCAAAAACCTGTTGATTCCCCACCCCGGGCTTGGGAAAAGAGCTTTTGTTTTGTCCCCTCTTAAAGAGCTTTGTCCCTTAAGGATTGTCCCGGGAACAGGGGGCAAAAACCTGCTTCAGCTGTCCCGCAGCATTGGGGACAAACTTCCCGCCTGGATGCATATTGTGAATGCGACCCCGGATTCTTTTTCCGATGGGGGGGAGATGAGTGTGGAAAAATTTTACCAGGACTTAAACAAACTTTCCCCGGATGTACAGATTGTGGATTTGGGTGGGGAATCCACAAGGCCAACAGCCAGACCCCTTAAGCCCCAGGAGGAGAAAAAAAGGCTTAAGCCTTTTTTAAAGGCTTTTTTTGATTTTTACAAACAAAGGGACTTTGCTCCCAAGATCAGTGTGGACACCCGCCACGGTGAAACCGCCCTGTGGGCCTTAAAAGAGGGCGTGGATATCATTAACGATGTGAGTGGTTTAAAGGACAAAAAAATGTGGGAGGTTTTAAAAAACCCCACTTCCGATTATGTACTGATGCACAGCTTAAGTGTACCGGTCTCTCCTGTCTGCCAGCTTCCCCCCACTTGTGATGTGGTGGAGGAGATAAAAAACTGGCTGTCTTTAAAAATAAAACTTCTTAAAGACCGGGGAGTGGATTTGAATCGTGTTATTTTTGACCCGGGCATTGGTTTTGGAAAAAGCCCCGGGCAGTCTCTGGAAATTTTGTGCCGTATAGAGGAGTTTTTGGATTTTCCTGTCCGGGTTTTGGTGGGGCATTCGCGAAAATCCGTGATGAAGAACTTTTCCTCTCCTGTGGCCCGTGAGCGGGATGCGGAAAGCATGGGCATATCCTTAAAGCTTGCTGGCCTGGGGGTGGATATTGTCCGTGTCCATAAAGCTTTTCAGCACTCCCGCATGTTTTTGGCTTTTCAACATCTTAAAAAAAACGCTTTTGTACTTAAGCCCTGAAGAGAGACAGTAAAAATCAAGTTTTTTCTTTAATGTGACGACAAGGCATAATAGACTGAAAGAAAAAAAGGACTTAAAGCTTTGGTGAAAACTCTCTTAAACAGGACAAAAAAAGTTTTTATGACAGGGGCTTTGTTTTCTGGTCTTTGTCTTTCACAGTTTTTGCTGGCACAGCCTTTGCCTTCCGCGGGTCAGCAAAACTTTTTTTTGACAGAGGACTGCAGGGCCTCTTTGGTAAAGGCCTTTCAACAGCCCTTCAGTTTCACCAGTCCAAAGCACCACCTGTTTTTGGAGGAGGACATTGCAGAAATTATCCAAAACAGTGAATGCCTCAGTGAAGGCAGTAAAACACAAATTTTACTGCGTATGGGGCAAAAGGATCTGGGCTGCACAGAGGCTTTGGCACCGGCAGAGTGTATCACCCCTTTGGAAAAAAAGCTTATGAATTACATAATCCTTCAAACTTCAGAAGGGGGGGAGGTGTCCGGGGACACTTTGGCAGGGCTTTTGTTTGATATTGTGTTTTTATTTTCCGAACCTGATGGAGCGTTGTGAAAGACTCGTCACAAAAAAAGCCGGTTTTGCTCTCCAAAATGCTTAAAGGGTTTTTTTTAAAAAGCCCTTTTGCCCGGCCCGACTCACCAGAGTGGCTGTTTTTAAAACTCTTTCAAAACTGGAAAGATCTGACCAAAGAGTTAAAAGACCTGCCCTTTAACCAGCCGGTTCGCCTTCACAGGGGGAATCTTTTTATTTATGTGGAAAATGCCTGCACCCTTCAGGAGGTCAAGTTTCATATTGAGGACATCAGACAACAAATTCATAACTACCTGAAGGCCCAGGGGATAACAAAACAAAAGGTCAAAAAAATCACCCTGACTTTAAACCCCGATCTGTTGAAACAAAAAAGTGATATTGTTAAGCACTTAAACAGATACCATCTGGATTCAAAAGATCCTTAAAGTGTTATTTTTTTTGGTGGCTTTGTTCCAGCAGCTGGGGCAGATACTGATGATAAGGTTTTCTGCCCAAAAGACTTAAAATTCTGTGGTAAATACTTTTGTTGTTGATGAAAGCCCCTGCACTTCCCCGTCCCTCGTCTATTTTTCGTAAAATGCTTTTTAAGCGATAGACCAGCTCTGCGGTGTCTTCCGGGGAAACAGACTGAAGTGTGGAGGCCAGCCCCTCCAGCACCTGGTTGATTTTTTGCCCCGTGATTTGTGAATTCATGGATTTTAAAAAAATGAGTGTCTCATCCAGAAGGGCAGACAGGGAATCGCCTTGCTTGCTCCCTCCACCCAAAAGCCCCAGCAGGTTGTCTTTTCTGCTTGTGGGAATAAAACTCCCTGGGGGTAAAACACTCCCCCTGTTGCCTTTTGTGACCAGGGAGACATATTTGTCCCCCAAAAGCCCCTTGGTGACGGTGTGGGCCCGGGACTTGTCGGTTAAAGTGGAGGTGAATTTTTTTAATACAGAAATGGTGACCTGTACATAGCCATTATGGGGTATCAGCTGGATTTGTTCCACATGGCCTGCTGCCATTCCATTGACTGTGACCTGGCTGCCGGCAAACAAACCATGCACCTCCTTAAAGTTGATTTTATAGCGGGAGGCGGAATAAAAAAAGCTGTGGTTGTTGCCCATAAAGGCAATATAAACAAAGAGGCAGCCAAAGCCTGTGAGCAGGAAAAGCCCCACTTGAAACCGGATATTTTTTTTATTCCTGCTCATGGTTTTTTTCTCCTTCCGTAATTCCCTGTATAAAATGATTCAGAAGCCGGTTGTGGCTGACCTGAAAATTTTGAGGGGTGTCGATAGCCTGAATTTGACCCTGCCACAATAAGGCAATGCGGTCACAAATTTTTAAGGCGGTTTGCATGTCATGGGTGACGATCATGGAGCTGGTGCCTCTTTTTTGCAGTTTGATAATGGTGTTCTCCATATTGCGTTTTTTATAAGGGTCCAGGCCGGAGGTGGGTTCATCATACAAAATCACCCTGGGCCGGGTAATGGTGGCCCGGGCAATACCCACTCTTTTTCCCATACCACCGGAAAGCTCTGAAGGGTAGCGGCTTTCTGTCCCCTCCAGCTCAAACTCCCTCAGTTCATGAAAAACCATCTGTTGGATTTGTTCCTCACTGAGGGTGGTGTGTTCCCTTAAGGGAAAGGCCAGGTTGTCATAGACAGTCATGGAATCAAACAAAGCCCCCCCCTGAAAGGCATAAGCCACTTTTTTTCGAAGACCGGTCAGGGCTTTCGGACTGAGCCGTAACACACTCTTGCCCTCCACCAAAATTTTGCCACTGGTGGGAAGCTCCAGTCCAATAATGGATCTGAGCAGAGTGGATTTTCCCTCTCCGGAGCCACCAATAAGCCCCAGACATTCCCCCTGTTTTAAGGCAAAAGTCAGGCCTTTTAACACTTTTTTGGTGCCGAAGGAAATGTACAGGTTTTTAACCTCCACCAGGTGCATTTAATGCCCTCCCCGAATAATCCAGGCCACGCGGCTTAAAAGATAATCCCCCACCACAATCAACACCGAGGAAAAAACCACCGCCTTGGTGGTGGCGTTACCCACTTCGTAAGTGCCTTTTTCTTTCTCCACCTCCAGACCAAAATAGCAGGCGGTTAAGGTGATAAAGGCGGCAAAAAAGAAGCTTTTGATATAACCGGAAAAAAAATCAAACAAAGACACTGTTTTAAAAACTGTGTACAAAAAATAATACATATCCAGGTTAAGCTCCACAGAACCAATGACAGTTCCGAAAGCCACTGCCACCAGACAGGAAAACACACACAGAAAGGGGACAGTGATCAGGCTGCCCAAAAAACAGGGAATCACAATTTTTTTAATGGGGGAGGTTCCCAAAGCCACCAGGGCATCAATTTGCTGGGTGACCTTCATGGAACCAATGCGTGCCGTTGTACCGGCCCCTATTCGGCCGGTGAGTATGAGACAGGTAAAAATAGGACCAAACTCCCTGAAGATGGACAGGGATAAAATATTGGGACTGTACATTTTCCCTCCAAACTTTTCCAGGGAAAAACCAAACTGCATGGTTAAAATCATACCGGAACAGGCCCCCAGCACAAAAACCAAAGGCAGGGATTTGTATCCCATTTCGTAAATCTCCCGGGCCAGCTGATCTCTGTAAAAAGGGCGGCTTTTCAGCTGTGAGACAATATCACGGAATAAAAAACACACCCCACCCAAAAAACTGATAATTTGAACAAACCACTGAATCATAAATGCTTTGACTTTCTTTCCTGCCGGCAGGTTTTTTATAACACTTCAAACCGGTTCGTAAAATTTTTAAACACTTCCTCTTCCCCTGAGCTGTTTTTCTTTTTGGTTAAAAAAACAAGCACATAAAAACAATTTGTTTTCTTTAACAAAACCAGCTTCATTTTTTGAAAAGGTTTTGAGGGCGGGCTTTGCAGCTGAAGGTGGCGGCGGCTTTCCCCCCCGGTCTTCAGAAGAGCAGAAGATGAGGACAGCACTTTTAAACCCTTCAGGTTGCTTAAAAGCTCGCCCTGAAACTGCGGAAGGGAAAGGCCTGGCTCATGCTTTAAGCAGGTGGTAAAAAAAGAAATAAAACCTCCCGGATCTTCAGGGTTTTTCCAAAAAGCCTCCATGGTTTTGTGCTTCTGCCTCTGATAAGGGGCTTCAGGTTTTTGAAAGCGGATATTGTGGGCTTTTTTATCCTGAAAATACTCCCACGGGATCGATAGACAGGAAGAGCAAAACAGAAACAAAAAAAAAGTACCGGGGCTGGTTTTCATTAAGGGGATCTTATCTGCCACTGTCGTAGTTGTCATCGTGTTCATCTTCGCTTCCCTGTCCGGCCTCGTTTCTTAAAGTGGCCCGGCCCATTTTACTCACCCTTGTATCAATGTAAAAATTGACCTGTAAGATGTGGTCATCTTCCGGGAGGTGTCTTTCACTCCGGGCAATAATGGGAAAGTTACTCACCAGACCCCCTGTCATGTAAATGTTAAATCCATCGGAGTCGTTTACGGGTACGGCTCTCCCCTGAACCCGGATGTGCCGCCAGCTGGCCTGCACCCTTCCCGCAATATGGGCCTGAGGGTAAATCACCAGCACGGCCTGGCTTGGCAATTCCTTTTTTTTGAAATTCAGCTGCATGCGGGCCGGGTTGGTCCAGGTGTCACAGTCATTGTGGTTGGAAGTACTAAAATTCCAATTCAGATGCAGGGATATTCCCACCCCCTGACCACAAACACTAAAACCTCTTAGGATTTTTTTGTAAGCACTGCTGTTGGAGGGCTTAAAAGTGCCTGACCAGGTGAGCTGAGGGTCAAACACGGGTTTTGTGCCTTCTTTCTTGGGAGGAGAGGGGGCAGCCGTGGGGGGGGGAGGCTTAAAACCCGGGGGTGGGGGCCTGTGAGGCACATGGTTAGAGTGGCAGGCAGCCATAAAGCAAAACCCCACAAGGGCTGTGAGAAAGTAAAAAAAAGGGTTTTTCATTGTTGTGATAAGGATCAAAAATTTTCCCGAAAAACTCAAGGCTGAAAAGCCCTTAAACGGCTTTTTACTGATAAAAAACTCTTGAAAAACAGGGTTTTTTGTTGTAGAGTTAAAAATCCTTGAAAAAAAACAATGGGGGCGAGTGGTTTCGACGGGAATCATGAAGCTTCAGGAGCATACAGAGGGTGCATGGGGACCTCTTAAAAAACGTGCATTATCATAGTTGGCAACTCTGAAGTTGCATTTGCTGCCTAATTTTTTAAGGTAGCCGCTGATTTTGCCTTTGGTATGGGGGCTTAAAAGGTGTCGATCTCACATATCTCGGCTGTTTTGCTGGTTTATCAGGGCAAAGGGGCTTAAATCTTCTGGTAAAAACCTTTTGGTTTCTGTGTTGGTGCGGGCTGAAAGGACTTTTGACATCAACTAAGTATGTAGCTGCCTGAATGTGGAGGATTTGCGGACACGGGTTCAACTCTCGTCGCCTCCACCATTCTCTGTCGAGTCCTCTTCTTTAATATGCTGCTTAAAACCTTGTGTCTTTTAAGTCCTGGGGGGTAGTATGGGTTTATGAGTTTTGTCTCCTTTTTTGGGGTCTTTTTGCCGGGCCTGTTCAGTGTGATGCTGGGGTGCAAGGGCATGTTTGAAGTTCCTCAGAGAAATTCCAACACACCCACCTCCGGGGATGTGAAGATTGAAGTGGCGGAGGAGACCAAAAATCCCCGGGTCTTTGTGAATGCCAACCCCACGGTGATTTGCCGGAGAGGTGTGCCTTTGGACAAAGATTATGGCCTGACCCCTTTGGAAGTGGTCACGGAAGGGGCCCAGCAAACCGGGGGGGCTGCCGCCGGTCAAAATGCGGGGGTGGAGGAGGACCCGGGCCGTGTTATCACAAAACAGGTGGGGGCGGGCTGGTTTCGGGTGGGGCTGAATTTTGCCAATCACTCCAAGTATCACCTGATTATAGAGGATCTGAAATTCACTGTAACAGCCAACTGGGGGGATGAGAATTTAAGGTCTGAAAAAGAAATCTCTTCCGGGGAATGTGGCGGAAGTGACACAGACTATCTCTATGTCATAAAACCCCGGGCAAAAACCATGTATAATCCCCGAAAAAGAAGTTATATCAACAACCTTCAGCTCTATGTGGATGGCTTGCAGCTGCCCACAAAACCCTCTTTTGCCCAGGGAAATACAGGGGGGGGGGCTGCTGCCGGTGGGGGCGGGCCGGGGGCAGCAAACAACCAGTCAGAAGAGGACCCTTTTGTTTTAAAATCCCTCCCTGCCTACAAGGTGCATGTTGAGGCTTTGGGGCAGTTTGTGGATAAGGACCGGGGGTATATCGCCAATTTTACAAAAGAATTCCATTTTCGCACCTCCTCCAGATTTTAAAAGTCTTTTTTTAAAAAACAAAAACTTTTCACCGATATAAAAAACATAAGGCCTTTTTTTGAAGGGTTTTTTAAGTGTTTTTTGACTGAAAGTGAAAAGGAGTGTCTGTTCCTATGAAAACGCAAGCTTACAGGTCCAGCCAGCTGGGGGCTGCTCACCGTATTGTGGAATTTGTGTCCCAGTGCCGGGGTTTAAGCCTTTTGGAAAGTGGGGAGGGGGAGCTGGTGATTTACCAGAGAGTGGATGGAAAATGCCTGACTGTTCAGTTGAAGCATATTAAAGAGGTGATTGCCCGAACCGATGGAAATAAAGAGGAATTTTTACAAATCAATTTTACAGACAATAAAAAAATTATACTGACCGATGGCCTGGTGGGCTTTAAGCCTGTTTTGGGCCATCACCTGAGTGCCGACCGGCTCCCCAAGGTGGTTACCACCCCCGATTTGGTAAGCTTTATTGAAGCCCTGGAGGAGGCCTTTTACGACACAGGCACGGGGTCCGATGAGATAGATGATGTGAGGGAGTACTTTGATTCCATTCTCAAAGGGGGGGAGGAAGTGGGTTTTAACCTGATTTGTGAAAGAATATGGGCCACCCGCCTTTGTAATCAGCAAATTTCTGTGGGAAAAGATTAAAAAACGCTTTAATCCATGCTTTTAATATATTTGAATGGGGGCGTAGCTCAGCTGGGAGAGCATCTGATTTGCATTCAGAAGGTCGCAGGTTCGATCCCTGTCGCCTCCACCATCCCGTGTTTGCCGTTTAAAGAAAAAGCAGGTCCTGAAAAATCTCCGCCTTCCATGGGACCTTATCGGCTTAGTCTCAAAAAACTTTAATCCCGGCCAAAGAACCCCAGGAAAAGAGTATCAAAATAGGGGTTATCTAAAAGTTATCTTAGCACCAAAAGGCAGCTCTTTTCTTATACGGTCTTTTTCCTTTTTTAAAGAACTATCTATAACAAGCTCATGAAGAGAATGAAGTCCTGAAAATATCCCGGAAGGCAAATTACTTAAATTGTTATGCTGCAAATCAAGCAACCGAAGAGAAGTAAGTCCTGAAAATATCCCCACCGGCAAAGCACTTAACTTGTTCCTCCTCAAGTGAAGCCACCTCAGAGAAATAAGGCCCGAAAATATCCCGGAAGGTAAATCACTTACATTGTTATAACCAAAGAGAAGTAGATCAAGAGAAGCAAGGCCCGAAAAGTCCCCCACCTTCAGCAATTCAATACCTTTATGTTCTAAATCTAAAGAATAAACCTGATCCAAAAGACCATCTGCCAAAGTACAGTCTATTTGGGAATCCACAAAAACCTTAAGCTTCTTTACAATAGCATCCCTTACCTGCGGGGTACGCTTACAAACTGGAATCACTTTCTCACCATAAGCAAACAAATGAAAAGAAAAAGCAGCAAATATAAAAAGCTTCATTTTAAACCTCCTGTTTTAAGATTGTATTCCTTTAATGAAAATCTTAGTCTTGTTTGCCGTTATCAGTCAAAAACCTTGAGCCTTTAGACAAAAACTGGACCATTGAGGCACTTTTACCCGGCCAGAGATACCTTCCCCGGGGTAAGGCCAGACTTACCTGGTGGTCAGACTTCCCCTGGCAGCTTTAATCAGTCCTCTGGTGGTCTTCAAAACCAGGTGTAAAGCGGCAGTTTAAGCCCCTTTGCAGGTGATACCTTTGGTTATGCATCCTCTTAAGTCGTTTTTTGCACCACACACCCCCACAGGTGACCACTTCCCGCTTGGCCTGTGGTGTGGTTGTGGCACACACGGGCTTCTTTATGAGCAAAAGGGGCAAATACGAGGCCTTAGAGGATTAATTCCCGCATCTGTTTTTTTTTGGGCAGCAAGTTCCTTAAAGTATTTCTTTAACTTCCTGGCCACCTCTGGCCGGCGGATGTATTCTTTTTGATATTCAGCAATGAGGTAATCCCCCGGGGAAAGTAAAGATTAAGAAAAAAGGTTCTGGTCTTTAATGGTGTGGAAAAGAAACAGAGGCTGGTACCACGGGAGTTTTGTCTTCACTTTTTGGTCCCCGTCTTTGTCTTTCACCTTGTGGTTTTATTCCAGGTTCCCCTGTACTACCTCTTTGTGAAACACCCCCACCTCTAAGGAGTCTTTTATAGTCATCCCCAAGTTTTCTTATTTCTTTTAAAATAACTTCGCTGGTGGGACTGAAGACTGTCGCTTCCAGTTTTTCAAACCTGGCATTGTGATGTTCATTCATTAAGTCACTTTTTTTTAAAAAATCTCTCACTTTTTTGTTTTTTTCTTTAAAATTCAACTTTTTTTTAAAAAATCCCTATTTTTCTCTCTTTTTCCCAAAAAACGGATCGGATTTTGCATGGGGTAAGAGTAAAGAAAAACCACTTTTACCCCCATCAGGAGGAAAACATGAAAAAAACAAACACCCCCAACCTCAAAAAAACCAAGCCCCACAAAAGGACAAACCACCACCAAAAGAAGGCAAAACCCCACTTCCGGCCCATAGACCTCACCAAAGACACGGTCTTTCAATACTTCTTCACCAAACACAAGAGCTGCCTCATCTCTCTGCTTCATACCTTTCTCCCCCTCCCTGAAAACCACAAAATCACCTCCCTCAATATCCTGGACCCCAAACTCCACCCCTCCTCAAAAAACTTGGCAGAAAAACACTCCATCTGCGACCTCAAACTCACCCTCAACACCGGGGAAAAAGTGAATGTGGAAATGCAAAACTTCCCCGAAAAACACTTCTTTAAAAGAACCTTGTTTTATTTGTCCCGGCTTTATACAGAAGGTTTAAAACAAGGGGAAACCTACAACCTGCCCGACACCTACCTGTTGATTTTAACCAATTTTACTCTGTTTAAACAGGCGGGGGCTTATTATTCCTCTTTTTCTTTGAGGAGGGATGAGGTTCCTCATTTTATGTTCCACCGGGCCTTAAGGGTGGTGACCGTGGAGCTGGGCAAGTTCCCTGACAAGCAGATAAGTGCTTTATTTGACTTAAAGGAGCAGTGGTGTTATATGTTAAAGAGGTCAGACAGGATGGAGAGGGAAGAAATAAAACGTTTGGGGGAGAGGAGCCTTGATATGAAGCAGGTGACGAATCATTTTTTGGAGTTAAGTGCTTCGGAGCAGGACCGGCTTTTGCAGGAGCATCGTGAGAAGTCCAGGTGGGTTTTACACGGCCAGAGAGAGTATATACGGGATGAAGCCAGAAAAGAAGGTAGAAAAGAAGGTAGAAAAGAAGGTAGAAAAGAAGGCAAAAAAGAAGGTAGAATGGAAGTGGCGTTAAAGATGCTTAAGAAGCAAATGCCTCTTTCAGCCATTTCAGAGTTTGTGGGTTTGTCTGAAGAAGAGCTGAAACAACTTAAAAACAAATAATTTCTCTGGATAACAATTGATAGCAAAGATGATAGCTTGCAGAACCAGACCCGGCCTATAAAGCATTTGCTATTATTTGTTTTATGTGTGATATCAAACTTACATTCCCAACCAAGAACAGGCATAAAAGAACCCAAGACAACATTCTTCACTTCTCTATCATCACCTGTGCTTTTTTGCTACAGGCTGTGTCATCTGTTTTACAATATATTGATACACAAAGCTTGGTCTTCTGCTCAGGTTAAATGTATCAATCCAAACAGGGTTATTAACTTGCCCCTTCCGTTTTGCCTCGCCCACTAATCCAGAGTTACTTTCTAAATTCCAAAATGGATGAATAATAATAACTTTTGTGTTATTATGTGCAAATCCAGGAAGTGTACCATAAGTTTGTTTTTGAAACCCAGGAAAATCTTTTAAAAACTGATCCCTTAACTGGATAGCATGCTGTTTCCAGCCTTTTAATTCAGGATGTGAAAAATTATTATCCATCCCACATGTATATTTTGCACTAATAAAAGTTTTTAATAAAGAAGCTCCCAAACGCCAATCCAATAATCCATGGTAATTAATATTGCGGTATTCATTCAAACAATTATGACATGAAGATTTGCAATTTTTAATATGTTTATCTGAGTATAAACTGTTGATAAAAGCACTTTTATTATTTTCCAGTTTTTTTAACAAGTCTGGAATAATCTCTTTTACTTTACTGCAAAAGCCTGCACCATTTGGAAGATGATCATTCAACCTGATTTCCCCTCCAGATTTGTGTTTTACAATGTTTCCTATATCCATTTCCTCCGGGGAAATATCCAACTCTTCAGCAATCAAATATCTCAAAATAAAAGCAGCAGAATAATAAGCACCTTTCATTGCAGAATCTTTTTTTAATAAACACAGATCCAATTCTTCAGGAATGATATTGTGTATAATACTGAAAACATCTGTTTGTTTTCTGGATGCTATGGCTATGTTTGTCATATCTGTTTGTATATCAGTAAATTTAAAATTATTATACTTACAATAATCTTTATAATTTTCAACAATCCATTGATTTTCCAGGTTTTTATCCCTGTATCTAGTTGTTCCTATAGATCCTGAAAAAAATTTCTTGTTATTATCATTAATTCGAAAAACATTTCCATCATTGGTAGAATCCACTTTACAGTTTAAATTATTCTGTAATTGATGATTGAAATCAGTTTCA
Source organism: Bdellovibrionales bacterium (assembly GCA_965200025.1). Classification (GTDB taxonomy): domain Bacteria; phylum Bdellovibrionota; class Bdellovibrionia; order Bdellovibrionales; family UBA1609; genus JANQSP01. The sequence goes on along the minus strand of OZ241325.1, from coordinate 1,598,491 downwards.
ATAAAACTTCCTGATCCCTGAAAAACCATCAAATCCAAATCTTCAGCATCTTTACCAGGTGAGAAATCTGTTCTAAAAGCTTTAGGTATCACATACTCAAATACAGATTGCTCAGTTTTCTGTTTGTAACATTTTGGGCATTTGGAGTTTGGTTTTTCTGAATGCGACTGAATATACCGACACCCTTCACAGCGAAATAACCATCTTTGTTCAGATAAAGGGCTTTCTGTTTTAATATTGGGTCCCGAGTAATATAAAGGAGAGGTAAAGCCTATAGCTGTATGAATTTTTTTATCTTTGGTTTTTGAAGCACCAGGTGAAAAATCAGATATGGCAAGCTCCAAGTCTCTGTCAATTGTTTTAAAATCTTTTTTATTTTTGTCAGAATACTTAAAACCATGATACAAATAACGCACCCGGGATGGCATTCCAAACATGGGAAGGAGGTTTTTTTCAGCCAGGGCTTCTGCCAGACCTGTATTATCACTTTGTGATCGAGCTATTGAAGTTATTTTGTCTATCAATTCTTTCTGAATAAATGTTTTGATCTTATTTGTATCTATATTGACACCAAAAGTAATTTTTTTTATAGTGGAATCTATCTGCTGCTCTGATATTTGATTTAATTTACTTTTTACTGTATCTTTATTACTTTCCCATTTTTCAACAATTCCAAATTCCCCATGCGTATCAGAAGCTTGAGATATATCTTTATCAGGTATTTTAACCTCTTTAAATAAGACCCTTAAAATTTCTTTTATAACAAACCTTCTGGCAATTTCCGTGTTTTCAATAGACAGAAAAGGAACTGGAGGTGAATAATTTAATATCTGATCTGGATTATTAAAATAAAAATTATCAAAACTGTTTCCACGACATAAAGTTTGTACAATAGAAAAGCCGCCTCGCCTGCCTGCTCTTCCCACTCTCTGCTGATAATTAAATCTTTGAGGTGGCATATTGGCCAAAAAAACTGACTGCAAAGAACCTATATCCACCCCCACCTCCATTGTGGTTGTAACACTTAAAATATCTATTTCTTCCACTTGTAAGGTTTTTTGAACTTCATTATTTGGGTCGTTAAGAACCAATCCACGAAAATTAATTTGCCTTTCCAGTTGTTTGTCTTTATCTGTTTGTGCTGACAACTCTTCACAGTGCAGACGAAAAGGCTGTTTGTTGTCTTGTACTGATTTGGAGTAATAATTTTTATTATATAAATCTCTACACTTTTTACTTGGAGTATCAGCGAGTGTATTAAAACATTTTGTGCATATTCCACCACTTTTATGTAAGTGAGGTCTTTGGCATTTTTGACATATCCATACAGAGTCGTCTGAATCATTGATTTTTAAAAATAATTTTTCCAGTTTTAAAATAGCTGAGCTATGCCCACCTGTTTTGCATATCAACTTCCATATTATTTCCTGTAACTTATTTTCTTCTATTTTATGGAATGCTGCACATTTTCTTATATATTCTTTAGGTTGTTTTTTTGGTAATGCATTTATGGAATTCACTAGATTTGTTTGCCATCCTGCATCATATCTCCAACAATCCCCTAAAATTCTTATAAAAGAACTGCTTATTTCCCTTACTGTATCAACAGACAAGCCATTTGTGTTTAAATTTTGTATTTCATCATCTGTGACATTCAAGCATGCAAATCCCAGGCCGGAAGACTCAAAACCAAAATAAAGTCTTTGAAATAAAGTAGAAAATATCATTTCTTTGATTTTACGTCTGAATGTTCCTTGGCGGTTTTTAAGGGATTGAGATACATTCTCCCGCCACACTGTGGTTTTATCTTCTGAAAACAAATGACTCCATTTAGGGTATTTTCTTTGCTCAGAATCATAAATTAGATCATGCTCATTTCCAGCCGGATTAACACCCAAATTTTTTAATCTGAGTAAAAGAGTTTGATCTGTTTTTTCTTCAAAAAGAATTTTTACGGGAACAATGCTGGTATCTTTCATGCGTTTAATGTCTTTTATTTTCTGTTTATACTGCTCTGCTTTTTGTTTTGTTTCTTGTGCTGGTTCTGATTGCTTCTTATAATTTTCTATATATTTTATATTATCTTTTAGTTTCTCAAAACTGCCAGGATGTGTTTCTTCATACTTTTTGGACATTTCAGTTTCGGGATTATCACATTTATTTTCTATATCTGAAAGTAAAGCAGGCTGCCCCTTTACCACCAGTTTTAATTCATTATAAACCATTTCCCGTATTAAGTCCTGATAATGACTTCTCTCTATTCCATTTGAGACTCTTGCGGCCTCCTCCCTACTGTCAGAAAACACAATTAGTTTTCTATTATTTGGATCCAGGTGATAAAAAAGTTCCTTGGATAGAATTTGAAGAATTTTGGAAAAACCTGCCCTAAAACCTCTTATGGGAGTTTTTTGGTTCTCGCGACGACTGTAATCTGCTCCACAGCTCGGGCATTCAGAAGCCAAAGCGAGTGTATCTGGTTTTTTCTCACTTTGATCTATATGAAATACATAACCCATTATTTCGTTATCTTTTATATTCTCACCTCCCAATTTTACTTTACCTGTATTGATGTTAAGAGAAGCTTTGTGCCATTGTCTGTTTGTTTCAATATCCTGCCTTTCAGGGCATGGCCAAAATACAGCATAATCTTTATAATGTCTTTTTTCAACAAATGGGATAAATGCTTCATCAGGAATTTTTTCTATATTTGAATTTATCTGTAAAATCTCTGTTTCTCCTGGTCTATCTTCTTCATTTTTTAATCGAATCCCACCAATAAAAACAGTTCCACATTGTTCACAACATAAAGTTTCAAACACCCTGTGTTGCTTGTCACACACAAAAGGTGGGTTATGCATATATAACTGGCCAATAGATCTTTTATTATCCTGATCCTTTATTTTCTTACAGTTTGAATCAGCACAAGCCCACAAACCTTCTATGTTCTTAAAGAATAAATGAAAACGAAAAGACAAATCTACTTTATTTTTACAGTCATGGATAAATTGCAGCAATCCTTTAGTGGCCTGAGTTCTGTCTTCTTCATGTATTGAGTGTCCAAAAATTCTCTTAGAGAATGTTTCCAAAGACAAAGACGATTTACTATCATAAATCTTTGTTATAATGGATAATATAAAAGACCCTGCATCACCAAAGTTATTCTGATTTAACCCCTTAGTAAGTTTATCCGTAGCTTTTGGAGAAAACTCACCTTGAGAGTATTCTTTAAACAGCTGGAAAGGTAAAACTTCTGATGTGTTACTTGGTGCCATATTATTACTTTCATATTCGCCTTTTATAATTTGATTGGCCTGCCATTTTATTCCAAAAAAATCTTTTAAAAATTTCAAACTGTCCTCTTTATCAGAATCCAAAGAGGCACTGGAAGCCAGTATCCTGAGCTGAGGACTGCCAGGAGACAGGCCTAATCTATAAAGTAACAACCGAATTAAATAAGCCACTTCGGCTCCAGCAGTTCCCCTGTAAAGATGAAGCTCATCCACAATTAAGTGAAAAATATGATTTTCTTTATCTTTATTTAACCATTCTTTTGTTTTTTCAAAAATACTTTCATCTATTTTTCTCATCATCATAATACTAAGCATACTGTAGTTGGTAATTAAAATATCAGGTGGGTTTTCCTGCATGTCCCAACGACTTCTCATTTCAGCACTGTAAAGGTTTGGATAAAAATATTTTAATCCTTCTGAATCTTCCTTATTATTCAATGTTTGCAAAACATTATCCTGAGTGTTTAAAATATCAGAAAGATTATTTAATTTTTCTTTATTGATACTTTGGGGCTTCTTTTCAGAACCCGGAACAGGGGTCATGCCTGTATATCTGCCAAAATAAAAACGGTTGCCATTTCTGTGATTTTTAAACCATTGTTCCACTTTTTCAGAAGTTAAGCCTTTTCTTAATCTTGACATTTGATCTTCCACAAGAGCATTCATAGGGTAAAGAATTAATGCCCGAACCGCTGAATCTCTTTTCTCATGCCCTCTTTGGGAAATTCTGTAACTCTTTTTAAGACCATTATTATTTTGTTTTTTACATGATCTTTTCCACTCTTCATTTTTCCACCAATCGTTTAAATGATCGGGCGGATTATCTGGTTTTGTCCAGCCTGAAGATTCTTTTATGAGATAAGCAAATAAAGGAAGCAAAAAGGCTTCTGTTTTTCCTGAACCTGTACCAGAAGTGATAACACAATTTTGACCTTCCACACTGTTTTTAAGCATTGCATATTGATGCTCATATAATTCCTGATTATTATCAGTCATAAAACCAGAATAAATAAATTTCTGAAAGTCCTTTATTTGATCAGGTGAAAAATTTTTTAAAGCATCATTGGTTTCAGATATTTTTTTGTTGGAACTTTTATATTTTTTAATTAACTCAATCCAGGGTTGTTGGTAAAAAATCTTTTCTGTTTTAAATAACTTTTCTCTTTCTTTTTCAACAGAGGAAAATTGAGTGGCAAAACGGGTTTTTATATATAGCTCAAAACTGTCTCTTATTTTTTCAAAAATTTTAATGGGATCTCTCATATCTTTTCCTTTCCCTAAAACTATATAATTTGCAGTTTTTGCCCTAATTTATCAGAAATGAGATTAGCAATTTGCTCTGGAACATATTTAAATACTGTATCATTTGGACTCTTCCTCTTCTGAGGACAGCAACCGGAAAGCAAAGTCAAACCTCTTTCAAACAGATAAGGAAGTGGATAAACAGAAGATAATGCAAATTTTTTAATATCATACTTTAAAACAGAAGCTTCAGATTTATAGGCCACTACAAATCGCCCCCAGTTTTTATCAATCTGAACTTGCTTGTGATCCTCTTTTTTAAATAAAAAGTACTTATAATAAGAATTATTATACAGAGAAACCTCCACAAGTGATATACCATCTGGTAATGTCATCCTGTTTGAGTGAAAACGCTTAAAAACACCAGATGAAATATCAAATACCTTCGTAACATTTGATAAGTCACCACCACTTGACCATTCCAAACAAGACTGATATGATTTTAAGTCCCCTGTAAAATCCAATATATCCCATGCCACAGGACGATCATACACCTTAATGTAAGAGGACAGTTTATTACCCTGAAATGCAGTAGTGGTTTTCAGCCAGTTTTTTAAGGCTAATTTATCTTCAGGGTACACTAATACAGTGTCAGGTAAGTATTTATGTGAAGTGATTTTCACGCACAAACTGGATTTAAATATTTTTAACAACTCAGGAGTACGCATTCCTGTTAATAAAAAAGTATGTTGCAGATAAGGTAATTCAACCAACATGGCAGGGGCAACCTGAACCACTGTGGTGCCTTTCTGTGTGTTCTGCCCTATATCCATGTATCCCAAAGAGTTTAACCCTCTAAGGATTGGACTATAGGGAATATGATCAGTGTAGTTATTAATATCTTTGTAAAGATATTCAATATACTTTTTAAACTCACTGTATTTTAGTGAGGTTTTTTCTGATAATAAATATAAAAGATTATTTCCAAATTCATGTTTTGACATTACGTTGTATCCTTTTCAAAAAATTTTTCCAGTGTTGTTGAAACTGTAACCGGGGTGTGATGCGTTTTCTCCGGTACCAAATCAGTTTATACCATAACTTTGTTTTTTCTTTGGAAAAACCACCATTATAAGATAAGGACTTATTATCTCTGTTTCCCAACCATTCAGCTGTGGCCTGTTTTCTGTTTTTGTATTCAATACTCCATACCGGAGTCCATAAATCAGGCAACGCCTCATCAGGCCAAATGGTAATTTGCCCTGCAACATTACCTGTTAAATAAACTTTTTTTGTTGTTTTGAGTGGGAATCTTGTATATTCTTTCTGATTTTTCCACCCATACACACAAGCTCCCTGGATATAGCTTTCATTGCTTTTCTCCTGGTTTAAGTTTCCAAATGCATCCATTGTCAATATGTTATGATTACTATCCATTTTTGGCAACCGATTTGTTACAAACATTATTTGCTTTGTAACCTCTGAGTTCGGGTCTTTGGTGGACAAAGCTTTTATATTAATCCACATATTGGCAGGGGTTTTTTGAGGTATATAAAAAGATCTACCCTGTGAAGAGCTTATTTTCTGACCATTTTTAAAACAAGAGGTTTTTATGGAGTCCTGAATACCACCGCCCCTTACTGTAATTTTTGGTGGGGCAAAATGAAAAAATTTATTACCTCTGCAACGAATACCACCTTCGAAACAGATTCTCACTTTTGAATCCACAGTAAGAGCTGGTATATCTTTCTTAATTAAACTGTCACTTTTTACTTCTTTAATTTTAAATAAAAACCATTTATCAGGAAGACCTGATACCCTACATTCCTCAAATGTACCGCACTCTTTGGTACCCCATTTTTTGACTTTATCAACAAGACTCTTATGCACACATAAGTAAAATAATTGAGATGGTGTGTACGGTTTTGCAGAAGTCCAACCGGATATGTTGGAAGATTCTGCAGAAGTAAATATTTTATATTTTGACCCTGTATAACAAAACTTATATTTTCCCATGTTGGCAGAAAAATCTTTACTCCAATCAATATTGTGGTCTATAATTTTTCCCGATAAAGTGGTGCTGGCACCTATAGGGACTGTCAAGTTACCATAATGGTCAGTTTTTAATGTCAACTCCTCCACATCTGGAAGACCGGCCTGTCTTTTGCATCTAAAGGAAAACTCTGCTTTTTTATTTAAAGAATCTATATTACTCATATATACATGTATAAAACCTCTTTTTTTGGTTTCTTCGGAATTGTTTTCCAAATCAGAATCATCTTCCTCATTATAATCTCTTAACTCATCCAACACTCTGCTAACCAGTTCCTGAATAAAATCATCTTTTCCTTTATCAATTCTTTTTAAGATTCTTGATGAAAAATTTACTTTGTTTTCCTGAATAGATCTTAATATCTCTGCTTCTGTAGGTTGAGAGTCCGAATCCCAACCCATTTTCCAGAATACATCATAAAGACTTTGTCGATCCTGTGTTTTTAAAATAACCTGGTAACGGGGAATACCCACATGAAAATGAAGACCATGTATATCATTATAAAATCCACCCCAGCTGTAATTTTTATCCTCAGCAGACCATTTTTGAAGATCGTCCCACAGTTTTGACATTTTATCAAAAGAGGGGTACATTCCAAGAGAAGGCTTTTCTTTCAAGAGATCCCTTAACCTTCCATAATAAGCATTGTCTGAAAAATCATCACTACTTCCATGATGAACTGTCAAAACAAACAAAGCCAAATACGAAACATAAGGAGGATATTTAAGTTCTTTTTTGTCTCTCCAGTTTTTGAAAGCATCGTATGCTTTTATACACAATCCCTGTTTGGGACGATTTACCCATTCAGGCCCCTTTTTAACTGACTCAATAAATTGATTAAAATCGGTATTGTGTTCTTTGGCAATGCGATTTATTAAGTCTTTTTCTACGGAAAACCACACCCTTTTACCTGAATTTTCAGGTTTAAAAAAATGGCTGGCTATTTTATTGTTCCATTCTATATAACTGAGTTTGTTCATTTTTCTTTTTTTCGGATACTATTTATGAAAACTTTAAAATAATTTGTATTTTTTCTTAATCTTTATTGATTTCATAAGTTTCTATCAAACACAAACAGTGAATATAAAAATCCTTTACCTCTGGTGAGTTGACTTAAAACTAAGGGGGTTTGTTTCTTTTTTAAAGTGTGTTTGGCTTTGAAGAAGGGGATGAGTTGGTGGCACTTAGGTTGTTTAAAAGTCTGCTGCACGATTCCTCCAATAGGGAAATGGCTTTTAAAAAGCCCTCATCCCCTCCCCGGTAAGGATCTGAAATGTCCTGATTTTGAGTGTTAAATTCAGAGATGTTTTTTATCTTTTTTTTGTGGCTTTCTTCTGAAGCCATCCTTAAAACATTGTGAAAAACCGACCGGTCCATTGTGACAATAAAATCAAATTTTTTAAAGTCCTGGCTTTCCACCGGCCGGGATATACTCGTAATGTGATAGCCTTTTTTTTCTGCCAGGCGGATCATACGCTCATCTGCCGGGCTTCCCTCATGGTGGTGGGAAGTGCCTGCGGAATCACAGAAGAAAGTTTTTTCCCAACCCTTCTCCCTGATGAGGTGATTCATAATGGCCTGAGCAGCAGGGGACCTGCAAATGTTTCCCAAACAAACAAAAAGTATCTTTGTCATAACAAACCTTCAAAAGCCCCCCCCCAAGGGATTTTTAGTGGGAAAAGCCCTCTTTGCCATCAAACAAATAGAGGTTTTCTGTTTTGGTGAAGTCTTTGTTTTTGTTCTTTAAAGCCACCAGCAAATCGGTAATGTTTGTGTGGGTTAAGGGGGTGTTTTTGTTTGGGGAGGTGAAACGCAGCCGCCACTGATCGGATACCGCACTTTGGTTGTGACTTAAGGGCCAGACTTTTAAACCCCGGGAGTAAATGGCTGTGAGTTTTAAAGCAGCAGGGCTTAAACTCTGAAGCTCTTCTGCCAGAGTTTTTATGCAAACTTTTTTTTGATCCAAAAAAACATCCACCCCAAAAAGGTTTTTTTGTTGGGGAACTTCCGGGGGCAAACTGTGACTTTCCCCAGTGGTTTTTGTGTCCCGGGTTGTTTTGTAAAACACAGGGCTTAAACTTTCCGGCACTTGGCCCAGGTGCCGGATAACCGCTTCTGCAAACTCTCTTGTGCCGACTCTTTTTTTGCTGTGTGGGCTTTCCTCTTTGTAAATGTCGTAAGTGTGAAGGCCTTGCTCCAGTGTTTTCAGCCAGCTGTTGTGTATCAGTTCAGCCACTTTGTTTTTGCCCAAATGCAGCAGCATTAAAATGGCCCCGTGCAAAAGCCCTGAAGGGTTGGCGACATCCTGTCCGGCCCTTCGGGGGGCGGAACCATGAATAGCCTCAAACATGGCATACTCATCCCCTATGTTGGCAGAACCTGCCATACCCACAGAGCCACTCATTTGAGCCGCCACATCAGATAAAATATCCCCATACAGGTTGGGCAAAACCACAACATCAAAATTTTCTGGTTCTGTAGCCAGTTTGGCAGCCCCTATATCCACAATCCAGTGTTCTTTTTGAAGCTGTGGGTGCTGTGTTCCCACCTCTTCGAAAATTTTCCGAAAAAGCCCGTCTGTTTTTTTCATAATGTTGTCTTTGGTAAAGCAGGTTACTTTTTTTCTGTTGTGGATTGAGGCGTATTCAAAAGCAAACCGGGCAATTTTAAAACAGCCTGAACGGGAAAAAACCTTCAAACACTGTACCACCTCCTGGGTCTGGCGGTACTCTATGCCAGTGTAAAGCCCCTCCTCATTTTCCCGGATGATCACCACATTCATCCCGGGATGTTTGGTGGCAACAAAAGGATGGTAAGAGATACAGGGGCGAATGTTGGCATAAAGGCCCAGTTTTTTTCGAATGGTGACATTCACACTTTTAAAGCCCCCTCCCTGAGGAGTGCTTAAAGGGGCTTTTAAAAACACTTTGTTTTTTATAATGGTGTCCCAGGATTTTTGCTCTATCCCCGTGGGAATACCTTTTTTGTAAATGCTTTCGCCCACTTCCACAGTTTGTGGAACCAGCCCGGCCCCTGCCTCCTTCAGAATGCGAAGCACGGCCTGCATAATCTCCGGCCCAATGCCGTTTCCATAAGCAACAGTAACAGGGGTGGTGGATTCCATAGAGGGGCTTTCCTTAAGGTGAAAAATTTCGGCTTCTTTGCAAGAAAAAAAAGTTTTTGCTTGCAAAAAAACTTGATAAAACACCTGGACTGTGTGTGTCAAGCTTAGAGATTTTCGGGGCATAAGAGATGTTGAAAAAAACATATCCCTTAGGGGGGTTAATCCTCAAGCTCAGGTAAAAATTCTGTGCAGTACTGTTTGTCTTGGGCTATACTCATTTCTTCTTCAAAGTTTTTGCCCAGTTTTAAGGCTTCCTCGGCCTCTTCACAGGCTGCCATCTGACAGTAATTGGAGCGGCCTTTGTGAAGACAATATTTCCAAAAACCCTCTGTGGAGTCTGTGAAATTTTCAGGATCTTCATCAGAACAACCACCACTGGCACATTGTTGTTTACACCAGTCATCTGAGATGTCGTCTTTAAGCTTGGGAGTATGGCAGCTTAATCGGCCTTTTCCGTTTTTGATCTGATAAGTCAGGGCTTTCAGGATGGAGAATTTTTCGTGCCGGTCTTTGTCGTGCTTCAAAAGCAGTTTTGCCAGCCAGTCGTTGGAGGCAATCCAGCTGAGAGCATCTGCCGCCCCCTCTTGACTGTAAGCAAATTGTTTGTAGTGGTTGTCCCTCCGGCAAAAACGGTTGTATCTTCTGCTGTCTGCATTATCTTCTTTTGCCAGCTCTTTACAGGTGGTTTTGCTGCCATCGTCTTTGGTGATTTCCAAATCCTCTTCTTTTCTGCCCTTTTCAAAGCCCTTAATGGCACTCTTCCACAACTCAGGTCCGAATTTTAAAAACAGCTCCATTTCCTCTTCTGTGATTTTTTCCAGCTTTCGGTGTTCCCCGTTTTCCAAAAGCTCGTAAGTGTCTTTAAAGCCCTGCACCTCCTCTTCGGAGTGGCGGTAACACCGCTGAAGGGCTTCCAGGTCTTTCAGCATGCTGTGGCAGAGATCTTGGCAGTCTTCGTTTTCAAAACAGGTGTTTTTTGAGCTGAGCCGGGGTCTTTGCCCACCTGGTGCCTGTGAAGCTCTTCTGTCCCCCTCACTGCCGCCCCCCCCGGAATAGTAAAGCTCTTCCAAAAAGCCGCAGGCCAGTATTCCGCTGAATGCAAGCCCCCCACCTAATAAAACAAGGGACTGAAAATAAATGTTTTTTTTCATCTCTGCTTATACCATTAAAAAAACCCGCCGGATTGACAAGTCAGGAAGTGGGGTTTATAAAAAAACCAGCCGCCCCATAAGAAAGCTTTAAGACTTTTGTCTTAGTAAAGCCCCCCGGGCCAAATCCCTGCCACCCCCAGAGGAACAAAACCATGGATAAACAAGCCCTTTTAAAAACCGCTCATCTGGCAAGACTTTGCTTGTCGGAGCGGGAGCAAAACACCCTGCCCGGGGATTTAAAAAACATTTTGGATCATTTTCACAAAATATCCTCTGTGAATACCAAAGGGCTAAAGCCTTTGGTGCATCCTCTGGAGGGGATAGACCCCCCCCCGCCGCCTGCTTCCGGTCAAATTCAAAAATGGGACCAGCCTGAAGAGCTTTTAAATCTCAGTGAAGAGCTTTTGGGATCAGAATACAAAGTCCCCTCCGTGGTGTAATTTTTAAAACAGGACCTGGTAGGTTGTGACCCCATTAAAAATAACAGATATGATACAAGCTTTAAGAGACAAAAAAATCTCCTCAGAAGAGCTGTGTCAGCAGTATTTAAAAAGAATCAAAAAATTAAACCCACAATTTAAAGCTTTACTCACTGTGAACGAGAAAGCTTTGGATGGTGCAAGGCATGTGGATCAAAACCCGAAACATTTTCAAACTCTTCCCCTGGCAGGGGTACCCATTTTGTTGAAAGACAACTTTTTAACAAAGGGCTTAAGAACAACTGCTGCCTCCCGGATGCTGAAAAATTTTATACCGCCTTACTCTGCCACCGTGGTGGAGAGATTAAAGCGGGCCGGAGCTGTGATTTTGGGCAAATGCAATATGGATGAGTTTGCCATGGGGAACAGTAACGAAACCTCAGCTTTTGGTGCCGTACCCAATCCCTGGAACAGGCACTGTGTGGCCGGGGGTTCCAGCGGGGGTTCAGCCGCCGCAGTGAGTGCTGGCCTTGCCCCCGTGGCTCTGGGTACAGACACGGGGGGATCTCTTCGTCAGCCGGCCTCTTTTTGTAACCTGGTGGGGTTTAAGCCCACTTATGGACGGATCAGCAGGTATGGCATTATTGCATACGGTTCCAGCCTGGATCAGGCAGGCCCCCTGTCCTCTTATGTGGAGGATACCGCCCTCTTTCTTCAGGTCTTGTCTGGTGCTGACCCCAAAGATCAAACCTGCTCTCACCGCCCTGTACCAGACTGGCTTAAAAATTTAAAGCCCTCTTTAAAAGGTTTAAAAGTGGCTTTTTTGGACCCCGCCTCTTACGAACAGTCTTTAAGCCCTGAAGTGTTAAAGATCATGGAGCAGATTCGCCAGGTTTTTGTTAAACAGGGGGCGGAGGTAAAAAACATCCACCTGCCTTTTCAGGATATGGCAGTACCTGTGTACTATTTGATTTCCACCAGTGAGGCTTCCAGCAACCTGGCCCGTTACGATGGCATTCGTTATGGTTACAGGTCCGCATCCTCAGAGGCAAAGTCCTCTCTGGAGAAATTTTACTGTTTAAACCGGTCGGAGGGTTTTGGTTCAGAGGTGAAAAGAAGAATCCTTATGGGGACTTATTGTCTTTCGAAGGGCTATTATGAGGAGTACTACGGCCAGGCCTCACGGATTCGAAGACAGATGAGAGATCATATCTGCAGGCTTTTTAAAGATCTTTCTTTACTAATAAGCCCGGTGGCTGATCCGGCTTTTCAGGTGGGGGAAAACCCGGCCGGCTCTTTAAAATCCTACCAGAGTGACAGCTTTACTGTGCTGGCAAATTTGTGTGGGCTTCCGGCGGTGAGTGTACCGGCCGGGTTTTCCCAAGGGGGTTTGCCGGTGGGGGTGCAGTTTATGGCCGCTCATTTTGAAGAGCAAAGCTTGTTGAATGCCGCGTTTTTTCTTCAAAAAGAGCTGGAGGTGGCAGGCCGGAGTCCGGATTTGTCTTCTTTAGAAGGGGGGGCCTGATGGTTAAAGACTTTCAACCCGTAATGGGCCTTGAGATACATGCACAGCTTTTAACGGAGAGTAAGCTTTTTTCCACCGATCCGGCAGGCTTTTCGGAAAAAGAAAACACACACATTCACCCCGTAAGCCTGGCCCTGCCCGGGACTTTGCCGGTTTTGAATTTTAAGGTGGTGGAGTTTGCCGTTCAGGCGGGCCTTGCCATGCACTGCCAGATTCAAAAAGAGTCTGTGTTTGCCCGTAAAAATTATTTTTATCCGGATCTTCCCAAGGGGTATCAAATTTCCCAGTACAATAAACCCCTCTGCCGGGCAGGTTATGTGGAATTTGATCTTAAGGGGAAAAGGCACAGGGTGCGTATTCAAAGGATACATATCGAGGAGGATGCCGGGCGTTTTCACCACAAAGGGGGTTTTTCTCTGGTGAATTTTAACCGGGCGGGAGTGCCTTTGGTGGAGATTGTTTCAGAACCTGATATTCATCACCCGGAGGAGGCGGCAGAACTGGCCCGCACCATCAGAAGGATTTTAAGGTATTTGAAAATTTGTGACGGCAACCTGGAGGAGGGTTCTTTACGCTGCGACTGCAATGTGAGTGTGAAAAAAAAAGGGGCTGATAAGCTGGGGCAAAGGGTGGAGCTGAAAAACCTGAATTCTTTTAAATTTATTGAAAAAGCTCTGGAGTATGAAATCAAACGACAAATTCAGGTGCTTTCCCAGGGTGGAAAAGTTTTGCAGGAAACCAGACTTTACGATTCCGCAAAGAACAAAACTTTTCCCCTGCGTTCCAAAGAGGATGCCAGTGATTACCGTTATTTTTCAGAACCGGACCTGCCCCCCTTAAAACTCACCGAAGAGTGGATTACCAGGCAAAAACAAAATTTGCCGGAACTACCCCTTGTAAAAGCCACCCGCCTGCGGGACCAGTACGGGCTTGCCAGTGAAGAGGCGGGTCTTCTTACCGAAGAGGGGGAAAAAGCTGCTTATTTTGAAAAAACCGCCCACCTGTCACAAAGGGATTTAAACACTCTGAGCTCTTCTTTAAAAAAGGAGGGGGAGGAAGTAAAAAAAGAATTTTCCAAACTGGCTGCCAACTGGTTTATTAACGAGGTGTTGGCCCGACTTTCAGGGGATAAAAAAAATGTTTCTGAATACCCGGTCCCCCCCGGTGATCTGAGTCAGCTGCTTCAAAAAATTTATAAGGGGGATATTTCTGGTAAAATAGCCAAAATGGTTTTCGAACAGATGTGGCAAAGTGGCGGGAAGGTGGATGAGACATTAAAAAAACTGAACTTAAAACAAATTACAGATACAGAGGTTTTAAATCGTATGGTGGAGCAGGTTTTGCTTAAATTTCCCGGGCAGGTGGAGGCTTACCAAAAAGGAAAGAAAAAACTTTTTGGTTTTTTTGTGGGGCAGGTGATGAAGCTCAGCCGGGGACAGGCAGCCCCCGAAGCCTTAAATCAAATTTTAAAAAACAGGCTGAAATCCTGATGGTTTTTTTGTGATTCCCCCGTGTGATGTGTGAAAGTATTACACCCCCTTGGGGGAATGTTTTACACCATTTATGAGGGTCTTGCCTGTTTTGTTAAAAAGCATGGGGGTTTTTTAGGCTTTCACATGTTATTGTATCAAGGTTCTGAAAAAGGAAAAGAGGAATGAAAAGTATTTTGTTGTTTTTGGTAAGTGTTTTAAGCCTTGCTTATGGGGCTTTGGCGGGGGCGGGCTTTTTGGAGGTGGATGCTTCCGGCCGGGTGAGTTTTTTGACTTCCTATGGGAGTCATAAGGCGGGTTTGAATGGGAATGTTAAGGCCTGTGTAATGGGTGAGATGACTTATTTTTATCTTGTGAAAAGTTTTTTTTCTGGAACAACCCATAAAGAACTCAAAAGCCCTTATTGTGAAGAGGTTTTGCCGGAACTTAAAGAAAAAATAAATCACACCAGGTACCAGGTTCGGGCCTATGCTCTTGTGGCAAGTGGTCTGCTTTTTGAAAAAGGAATTATAACGAAGGAGGAGGCCTTAAGTATGGCCCGGGTGGGGATGGCTGATTCCAACACCTGGGTAAAAACTCTTGCCGTGTGGCTTTTAAGTGTGTTGGGGCCTTCTGGCCTGCCCCTGCTTTTGCAAGCTCAACACAGGCCTGAGTGCGGGTGGGGTGAGAGGCTTGCCGCTTGGGAGGATTGTGATCCCACAGTCAGACAGGAAGTGATGAGGACTCTGGGTTTTATGGAAAGCTGGACTCTTCTGGAAAAAGGCCTGAGGGATAAAAACTATGGGGTGAGAAGGGAGGCCCTTTCGGCTTTGGCCCAGGTGCCTGATTTTGTGGCCCTCCCCCTTTTAAGAGGGGCGTTCAGGGACTACCTTTTGAGTAAAGAAAAGTACTCACCAGCCGTTCTTCACCATTGGAATCTTTATCGCCGGAAGACAGGGAAGTATTCAAAAATCATTGCTGAAAATCATAAAAATTTAATAGCGATAACAGATATGGCTTTTTACTTTTATCGTGAATTTCAAAATCCAGAGGCTCTTTTGCTTTTGTATCAGATTATGGAAGAGGTGAGTGTTCACCCGGAGACTTGCAGCA
Source organism: Bdellovibrionales bacterium (assembly GCA_965200025.1). Taxonomy (GTDB): domain Bacteria; phylum Bdellovibrionota; class Bdellovibrionia; order Bdellovibrionales; family UBA1609; genus JANQSP01. The sequence goes on along the minus strand of OZ241325.1, from coordinate 1,583,105 downwards.
ATAAAAACACCTTTTGTGTGATTTTTCAGGCTCAGGGTTTTCAGGTGGAGGAAGGTTTAAGATGGGTCGAAGTGGGGTTTGAAGAGGGCTTTGCCCCTTTTTATTCTGAAATTGAGGCTCTTCAGCTTTTAAGGTATATGAAGGGGGAGCAAAGCTTTCAGCTGCTTATGAATTTAACACATGCAGGTAATGTTTTTGTTCGCTTGGAGGCAGTGAGGCTGTTAAAGTTTCGGCCCCACAGGCACAGTGTGCCGCTTCTTCAAAAAATCACTCAAGATCCTGAAGAGGACTCAGGAGTGAAAGAGGCAGCCCTTCAATCCTTAAACCATTTGTTAAAACAGTAGTTTCAGAAAAAAACGTTTTTACAAAGCTGTGTGGCAGTGTTTTTTTACATCATTCAAGGATAAAAGAGTGTGGGTTTAGTGGCTGTGATGGATATGGGATCGGGGACTTCTTTGCTCCTTGTGGTGAGGCTTTTTAAAGCCTCCCCCTCTTTGAAAGGCCGGGTACCCCCAAGGGGCGTGGATTCTTGGCGGAGCGGGAATGACTTGTCTTGCAGAAGGAATGACAGTGTGATTCTAAAAGCCCCTTCTGATAAAAAGACAGGCGGGCAGGCTGCTTTGTTTGCTGAAGTGAAAGAAGATCTCATTCACTGGACCCGCCTGTCTGAAGGCTACAGCACTTCCCTGTGTCAAATAACAACAGCCGCCTTAAAAAGACAGAAAAGTTTTTTTCAAGCCGCCAGGGCTTTGATCAAAAAACACAAGGTGAGCCGTATTCATTGTGTGGCTACAGAAGCTGTGAGAAAAGCCAAAAACCAAAATCAGTTTTTAAAGCTGGCACAAAGTTATGGTTTTAAAGTGGATGTGCTTTCCGGGGAGGAGGAGGCCAGGCTTTCCGCCCGTGGGGCTTTGTGGGCTTTGCCTCCTTTAAACAAAAAGACCCTGGTGCTGGATATTGGGGGAGCTTCCACCGAGCTGGCCCTTTGCCAGACTTCTGCTGCAACAAGTGTGTGCAAAAAAAACTTCCCACCTGGCAGCAGGAACACAAAAGGTAAAACTTTAAACTCCCGGTTTGTCAGCCTGCCTTTTGGATCTGTGACTTTAACACAAAAACATATCCCCTCTTTTAACCCACCCCCTTTAAACTCCTACCAGAGTATTTGTGATCATGTGCAACATGTTTTAAGAAAAAATCTGAAAGGGCCAGGTGGTGTTTTGCCCCGTGGTACGGTTTTGGTGGCCACCGCCGGCACAGCCTGTACCCTGGCCTGTCTGCAACACCAGACAGAGGACCCCTGGCCCATGCATGGCCAGGTGCTGAGTTTAAAACAAGTTCGCCAGTGGAGAAAAAAGTTGTTTTCCCTCACCCGGCCTGCCCGAAAATCCCTGCCCGGTATGCCCCCTCAAAGAGCTGATATTATTTTGGCCGGGGTCAGTGTGCTGGAAAATGTTATGGTGTTTTTTTCCTTCAAAAAATGTGTGGTGTCTGTCACAGGGCTTCGCTTTGGACTTCTTGGGTCGCAGACAGGTATAAACAAAAACCCTTTATTCCCCTAAAAAAGATCCGGCACAGGATGTTTCCAGCTCCCATAAAAAATATCATAATCCACAATAAAGTTGTTGAAAATAATGAAAATCCACAGTATAAGTTTAAAAAATTATCTTTTTTTAAGGCAGGCACACCATGTATAAAAGGCTTCTTTCTCTTTCGAAGTGGTTAAAAAAGAAATCTTTTTTTTTATTTGGGGCGAGAGCCACGGGCAAAACCACATGGATTCAAAAAAACCTCCCGGACCATACCAAAGTCTATGACTTGCTTCACCTGAAAACTTACACACGATTGTTAAAAAACCCTCATCTTTTGGAGGAGGAAAACAAAGCCGGTGATCTGATTGTGATTGATGAAGTGCAAAAACTCCCCCACTTGCTCAATGAGGTTCAGCGTTTAATTCAAAAAAGAGGGCAAAGATTTTTACTCACAGGCAGCAGTGCCAGAAAGTTAAAAAAATCCAATGCCAATCTTTTGGCCGGAAGAGCCTGGTGGGCTTCTTTGTTTCCTCTCACCTTTGCTGAAATTCCCCATTTTCAATTAACAAGGTACCTGAACCGGGGGGGCCTGCCAGCCATCTACAAGAGTTCGGATTACAGGGAAGATCTGGAGGCTTATGTTTATCTTTACCTCAAGCAGGAAATTCAACAGGAGGCCCTGGCCCGTCAGGTGAGGGCTTTTGCGGAGTTTTTGGATCAGATGGCTCTTTGCAACGGTCAGGAGATTAATTATGACAGGCTTGCCAGTGATTTACAGGTCTCTCCAGGGACTTTAAAAAACTATATGGAGATACTGAATGACACCCTGTTGGGCTTTTATTTACCGGCTTATGTGAAGACTAAAAAACGAAAAGCCATATCCCGTTCAAAGTATTATATGTTTGATATAGGGGTGACCAATATTTTATGCCACCGGGGGGAAATAAAAACCAACAGCGAGTTGTTTGGAAAGGCTTTTGAGCATTTTATTATTTTGGAGGTCAGGGCCTTTTTGTCTTATTTTAGAAAACACGCCCGGATGACCTACTGGAGATCCACGGCCCGGCAGGAAGTGGATCTCATTATCAATAACAAAGTGGCCATAGAAATCAAATCAAAAACACAGGTCCATGACAGAGATCTTAAGGGCTTGAGAGCCTTAAGGGAGGAGCAAATGATTCATACATATATGGTGGTGTCTTTGGATGAAGAGAAAAGAATCACCCGGGACAAAATTTACATTCTTCCGTGGAGGGTGTTTTTAAATCAGCTGTGGAAAGGGCAGATAAAACTTTAAAAAAAAGTATAAAAACATGACTGAAAGTCCAAAATATTCTCTCTGAAAGTCCTGGTTTTTTCCCCGATAGTCCAGATTAAACCAGCCCCCTTTGCCCCCTTCAGACCTTACGGGATAATCTTTAGTAATGAGTGAGCCATAAAGGCCCCCACTACATTTGTTAAGGAATTTTTAAGTCAATGATTTTCCATGTTTTGGTTTTGGTTTTTTCTCTCAGTTTTTTGACCGGTTGTTCTTTGTTTAAAACCAAGGCCCCTTCTCAGGTTCCCCTGGAGGGGGAGGAATACCATGATGAAGAGACAGAAGAGGGGGAGACAGAACAGCCCGGTGAAGAAGAGGAGTCTTTGGATGAGGAGGAAGAGATTGTCTATATAGATGAGGAGGAGGAGATGGATGAAGGGGGCCATCTGGAGGAAGAAGAGGAACAAGCCCCTGAATCAGAATCCGAAGAAGAGGGATCCTCAGACAATGAGGAGGACCTGGGCTTTGGAGATCTGGAAGAGGATGAGGAGCTTTCTGACACTTTTACAGAAAATCAACAGGAGGAGGCCTCAGGGACAGGCTCTCCACCCGCTGCTTTTCCCCCCACCAGTAAAAAACCAGCTCCCAAAAAAACCTGGATACCGCTGAAAAAAATAAAATCCACACCCTATTTTAAAGCGGGGGTCTTGGTTAATGCTGTTTATATTGTCAGAGAGGGTGACACTTTGCAAAGCCTGAGCCAGAAAATTTTTAACTCTGACAAGTCTGCTGAACTCACTGCCATTAATCCACATTTGAAAAAACGGGAAGTCAAAGTGGGGGATAAAGTTTATTATAGCTCCCCTCAAAGAACAGACAATCAAAACCAGCTTCTTTTTTACTATGAGGATATCGGTCAGGCCCCTCAGGAGCATTTTGCCCAGGCCGGGCAAAACATCCGCCAGGTGGCGGAAGAACTCCTGGGCCACCCCAACAGCTGGAAAGAAATATGGGCGACAAACCCTGAGCTTCAGTCCAAAGGCCTGCTTCAAAAATCGGTTTCCATTAAATACTGGACAATTACCCCTCCCCCAGTGGAAGAGGCTGCAAGCCCACCCCCTCTGGAAGAAGCCCCCCCTCAAGAGCTTTCTGAAGAAGAGGCCTTGTCCCCCCCCCTTCCGGAAGAGGAAGTCACAGACCCCTCTCTGGAAGAAGCCCCCGCCCCCCCTGATTTCGAAGAGGAAGCCCAACAAGCCCCAACAGAAGATTCTGCTGAAGCTTCACAGAAGGGCGGGCTGCTTTCCCTTCTGAAAAGAGATCAGATGATAGGGCTGGGTGTGGCAGCCCTTGTGACAGTCCTGATTTTTGTGGCCCTGATAAGACGAAGACGCAAAAAAGAATACGACTTTGCCGCCACCAACATGGAAATTGACTGAAAAACCAGGGCTTTTTATCCCAAAAACCCTCTTTTGACCCCAAAAAAAAGACAAAAACCCCGTAAAAGCCCAAGGGTTTTCATTTTTTTCTTTTTTTTATTGACAAACAACCGATAAGCTGACATGCTAAGCCAGTAAAAGGGATTAAATCCCGGGCCACTGTCTTCAACAAAAGCCTTTTTCATTTCCCCCCGAAATAAAAATTAAAGTGACAAAAATTATAAGAAAGTGAAAAAATAAAATTTAACAAGGTCGTAAAAACTAAACAAACCCACTTGGTTTTAACAAGGAAAAAACCAGGGTCTCTTTGAATCACAACTTTTAAAGAATAAAAATAAATTATGGCTCATTCTGAATCAGGTAAATCAGGTAAAAGTTACTCTTCCAGAGGTCCCGGTTATGGTGGACTCTCAGAAAGAAAACACCCCCACAGCAGAAGACCCTCCCCTGTTCGCAAACAAAGGTACAGGAATGGTGTGGGTCCCTCGCCCAAAGGTCCTGCTTATGGTACCCCCCCCCCACCCCCCCGGGAGGATTTTTCTCATTTCCCCCCCCCTTCCCACCAGAGTATTGATCTTTCTGATATCAATCTGACAGAAAAAGAAAGAAAAGACCTGGATTTTAAAAATTTGAGATCCAAAGACATCAGGGAAGTGATGGATTTGGCTCAAAAACTCAAAATTGAACATGCCGCCGGTATGAAAAGGCAGGACATGGTTTTTGAAATCCTCAAAAGAGCTGCCCAGCTGGGGGATATTTACGGTGGCGGAGTGCTGGAAATTTTACAGGATGGCTATGGTTTTTTACGCTCCCCGGATTACAACTACCTCCCGGGTATTGATGATATTTATGTGAGTCATATACAAATCCGAAAATTTGGTTTAAGAACCGGGGACAGCATCAGTGGCACCATTCGCCCGCCCAAGTCCAGTGAAAAGTATTTTGCCCTTTTAAAGGCAGACAATGTCAATTTTGAATCTGCGGATGGTTTGAAAGAAAAAATCCTCTTCGACAACCTCACCCCGCTTTATCCCAATCAAAGGCTCAGTCTGGAATACAACCCCTCTGATTACACCACCCGGGTGGTGAATCTTATGGCCCCTTTGGGCAAAGGGCAAAGGGCTTTGATTGTGGCCCCCCCCCGGACGGGCAAAACCGTTTTGCTTCAAAACATTGCCAATGCCATTTCACAAAATCACCCCGAAGTGGCTTTGATTGTTCTGCTTATTGATGAAAGACCTGAGGAGGTCACCGATATGCTCAGGAATGTGAAAGGGGAGGTGATATCCTCCACCTTTGATGAGCCACCCACCCGCCATGTGCAGGTGGCGGAGATGGTGATATCCAAGGCGAAAAGGCTGGTGGAACATAAAAAGGATGTGGTGATTCTTTTGGACTCCATCACGCGACTGGCCCGGGCCTATAACACTGTGGTTCCCCCTTCCGGTAAAATTCTTTCAGGGGGGGTGGATTCCAATGCCCTTCACAAACCCAAAAGATTTTTTGGTGCCGCCCGAAACATCGAAGAGGGGGGAAGCCTGACCATTATTGCCACCGCTCTTGTGGATACCGGCTCCCGTATGGACGAAGTAATTTTTGAGGAATTTAAAGGCACAGGCAATTCAGAAATTCACCTGGACAGAAAACTCATGGAGCGTCGTATCTTCCCCTGCATGGACATTAACAAAACCGGTACCAGAAAAGAAGACCTCCTGATGCCGGACAGAGACCTCTCCCGCCTTCTGATTTTAAGAAAAGTGCTGGCCCCCATGAATGTGGTGGACAGTATGGAGTTTTTGCTCGACAAGCTTAAAAAATCCAAAACCAATCAGGATTTCCTGGGTAATATGAACAGTTAAAAACCCACTGGTCTTTTTTTGTTCCCATGATTTTTAAAAAACTTGATAAAATGCAGCTTCGTTATGAGAAGCTTCAAAAAGATATCACTCAGCGGCCCTCCCCCGCATTAAAGCCCGGCCCGGAACATACAGAAAAACTTAAAGAGCTGGCTTATTTGCAAAAAACTCTCACCCTTTACGGGGAATACAAAACCCTTAACCGGGACTTTCTGTCCTGCCAAAAAATCGTGCAGACAGGCACAGAGGACAAAGAGCTTTTGTCTCTGGCGAGTGAAGAACTTGCCCTTTTGGAACAAAAAAAATCAGAGTGTGAAAACAAGATCAAACAAATGCTTCTTCCGAAAACCTCCATGGACAAAAAAGATGTGGTGGTGGAGATTCGCCCTGCTGCCGGGGGGGAGGAAGCCTGCCTGTTTTGCAGGGACTTGTTTGAGATGTACTCTCACTATGCAGAAAAACGCAAATGGAAAACAGATATTTTGTCTCTTTCCAGCAGGCCCGGGGGTGGGTTTAAGGAGCTGATTTTTTCTATTGAGGGGGAGGGGGTGTATGCGAGCTTAAAGCACGAGAGTGGAGTCCACAGGGTGCAAAGAATTCCCGTTACGGAAACCCAGGGGCGGGTGCACACCTCCACAGTCACAGTGGTGGTTTTGCCTTCCGCAGATCCTGTGGATGTTCAGATCAAAACCCAGGATGTGCGGGTGGATGTGTTTCGTTCCAGTGGCTCCGGGGGGCAGCATGTAAACACCACCGACAGTGCGGTGCGTGTGGTACACCTTCCCACCAAAATCACTGTTCAGTGTCAGGACGAAAAATCCCAGCACGCCAACAGGGAAAAAGCCATGAAGGTGCTTTACGCCAGGCTTTACGACAGGAAAATGCAGGAACAGCAACAAGATCTTTCCCAACAAAGGCTTTCTCAAATGGGGGAGGGCCACAGGTCTGAAAAAATCAGAACTTACAATTTTCCCGCCTCCCGTCTCACCGATCACAGAGCGGGGCTTACCCTTTATAACCTGGATCAGATTATGAAAGGGCATTTAGACCCTCTCTTACAGGCTCTTAATTTAAAAGCCGCAGAAGACTTTTTGGCTCAGGATGAGGAGGCAAAAACTTAAAAATGGCCACATTGGGGAATTTAATCAGAGAGCAGGCTTTTTTGCTGAAAGGCCCCTGTGCTTACCTGGAGGCTGAGCTGCTGACAGCTCATGCACTGGGCTATGACAGAGTGCAAATTTACACCCATTGGGACCGTGAAGTGGATACTTTGTCACAAAAAAAAATTCAAAAACTGATTCAGAAAAGAAAGCAGGGCCTTTCGGTGGCTCATATTCTTCGCCAAAAAGAATTTTATGGCCGGGGCTTTTATGTCCCTCCCGGGGTCTTTGTTCCCCGTCCGGAAACAGAAACCCTGATAGAGGCCTTTCAAAACACAAAAGCTTTAGGCAATAAAAAAAATTTAAAGCTCGCGGATTTTGGTTGCGGCAGCGGCAGTGTGGGTTTGACTTTAAAGGCTTTGTGTCCCGGGCTTTTTTTGCTTTCTTTGGATCTGTGTGAAAAAGCTTTAAAAGCCACCAGGAAAAATGCCAAAAACCTGGGGCTTCAAAAAGAAAGCTGGTTTTTAAAAAAAGATGTCAGCTTGTTAAAATTCCCGGCCCTGCCAGTGGCTTTTCGATCCGGCCTGGATGCGGTGGTCGCCAACCCCCCTTATGTGGCATGGGATGATAAAGACCTTCAGGCGGAGGTTAAAAAATTTGAACCTCCCAGGGCTTTGTTTTCTGAAGAGGGGGGACTTTACCATATCCGCATGTGGTTTCAAAAAGCGGAAGAGCTGCTTAAGCCCGGGGGGCATTATTTTTTTGAAGTGGGGGCCAGGCAGGATGTCTCTTTCTTAAAGAAAAAAAACCCTTTGATGCATTTTGTGTCTTCGTATAAAGATTTAATGGGTTATCAGCGTATTATGCATTTTCAAAAAAGCTATGGATAAAATCAGTATAGAGGGGGGCAGACCCTTAAAAGGGGAAATTGAGGTCAGTGGTTCAAAAAACGCTGCCCTGCCCCTGCTGTTCTCCAGCCTTCTGGTGGAGGGCCGGCACACCTTTCACAATGTTCCCCGGCTGAAAGATGTAAAAACTGCCTGTCTTTTGCTTCAGCATTTGGGGCTTCAGGTGGTGGATCACGGGGGGGGAAGCCTGAGTGTCTGTCATTTTTCCTCCACAAAGTCTTCAGCCCCTTATCAGCTGCTTCGTCAGATGAGGGCCGGGGTTTTGTGCCTGGGTCCTCTTTTGGCCCGGTTGGGGACAGCACATGTGAGTCTCCCGGGGGGTTGTGCCATTGGCACCCGGGCTGTGGATATTCACCTCAGGGGGCTGAAGCAAATGGGGGCCTCCATTAAAATTGAAAAGGGTGTCATAGTGGGTGAAGCAAAAAATCTTTTAAAAGGTGCCACTGTTGTGCTGGACTTTCCCACTGTGGGGGGAACGCAAAATCTCATGATGGCAGCCTGTCTTGCCAGCAGTCCCACTCAGATTGAAAATGCCGCCCGGGAACCGGAAGTCAAAAGCCTGGCAGAGTATTTAAAGACCATGGGGGCAAAAATAGAGGGGGCGGGAAGTAAAAAAATTCAAATCACCCCTCAGGCTCTTAAGGCTGCAGAATACACTGTTCCCCCCGATCGCATTGAAGCCGGCACTTTTTTGCTGGCAGGGGCCATTACCAAAGGCTCGGTCACAGTGGTGAATTTGAGCCCCTCTGAGCTGAAGTCTTTACTGCTTAAACTGAGGGCCGCAGGTTTTGATATTCAGGAGGGGGAAAAAGAAATTCATCTTCGCTCGCCCAGGGAGTTTTCCTCTGTGGATATTGTGACCGATCCCTATCCGGGTTTTCCCACAGATCTTCAGGCTCAGTTTTTGGCCCTGCTCACTCAAGGAACAGGTACAGGCCTTGTGACAGAAACTGTTTTTGAAAACCGGTTTATGCACATTCAGGAGCTGGTTCGCCTGGGGGCCTGTATTCATTTAAAAGCTCATACGGCTTATGTCAAAGGTCCAAGCCCCTTACAGGGGGCCCCGGTCACTGCCACAGACTTAAGAGCTTCTGCATGTTTGGTGTTGGCAGGGCTTGCAGCAAAAGGGCAAACCACCATCCACAGGGTTTATCACCTGGACAGGGGCTATGAGGATCTGGAAAATAAACTTCTTAAAGCCGGGGCCTGTATCCGAAGAGTAAAACAGGCTTTTCCTTAAGGGAATTTGTCAAAAAACCAGGGCTGTGCTAATTTTTTGGTAATGAGTGGGGAAAGCAAACTTTGGCTTTTGAAAAGCCGGTCGGGCCGCCTTAAAGGCCCTCTGACAGAAAAAAGAATTTATCGCCTTATAGACAGCGGACACCTGACCGGGGAGGAGGAGCTGGCCTCTTACCCCCGGGGAAGCTTTAAGCCTTTGTCCTCCCACAAAGCCTTTCACACTTACCTGCTGAAAAAAATGGATTTGTCATCCTCTTCAAAAAACACACAGGCCACTGTGGTGGCAGACCCTTTGCTTTTAAAAAAAATTCGAAAAAAAAAACCAGGAGAAAAAAAACAAACTCCCCTCTTCCTCTGAAGAGGGGGAAAAAACCCTGATTTTTTCCCCAGAGGAGGAGGACTCTGAAGATTTCAGAGAGGAATCCGTTGTTTCCTCACCCCCCCGCCCGGGCAGGCCCTGGCCTTTTGGTATCAAAAAAAGATGGGGATGGTTTGTGGCAGGGGGTTTTTTACTGGTGCTTGTTTTTTTTAATTCCCCTTCCCGGGATCCTGCAAACCCCGCTGTTTTCACTTTAAAATCCCCCCGAAAAAACCAAAAACCCCTGTCCCCTGATCACATTCAGCTTTTTATAAAAAAAGCTTTGCTTCAGCTTTTAAAAGGCACAAGCCCCTCTTACGGCAGGGCCCAGGATCTTCTGATCAAAGCCTTTGAGGGGGATACAAAAAATGTAAGGGCTTTGGCCTTTCTTTGTTTTGTTTATAAAGAGCTTTGGCCACAAACCTCTCAAAGCTTTAAGTCTTTAAAGTCTGTGGTTCAGGTGGTGCATCAAAGCTCTGTTTTAAACCGGGGGGGGCCTTACTTTCAGTTTTGTGCCGGCAACCTGCTGGTGATTAAAAAAAACCACAGGCAGGCAAAAACTTTTATCACCCAGGCTTTAAATGAGCTTTCCCGGAACGGGGAGGAAAAAGCCGCCCAGGATCTTTTGCCTTTTTTTTATTACCTGAAGGCAGAGGTTTTGCTGGCCCTGGGGGATATCACCACCATGGGGAGTTATGTGGACACCATAAAAAAAATGCTGCCCCAGTGGATAAAACCGGATTTGTTAAAGGGACAGGCCCTGCTCAGGCAGGGAAAATCCCTTCAGGCTTTAAAGCTTTACCAGGATATTTTAAAATTGTTCCCCTCCCATACAGAGGCCAAAGTACGCTTGGGGGTTTTGGAGGCCTTAACATTTCACCAGGTGGAAAAAGGTGGACCAAAAATTCTTTCTGCTTTGCCCTCTTTGGCCATGCTTCCCTACCATTTAACGGCACAGGCTTATTTTGCCACAGCCCTTTGGTCTTCCAAACAGGGAAAAACCTCTGAGGCTTTAAAATATGCCCTGAAGTCTTACCAGTACAATCCTTTGGACTCCCGGGTGGAAAAATGGATTGTCAAAGCAAAGGGGGCGGAGGTTTTAAAAACCTGGCCGGTTAAAGATCGCCTGTTGGTGGAGAAGGGGGACCAGCTGGCAGGGGCAGGCCGGCTTCAGGAGGCGGTCAGCCACTACGAGGAGGCTTTCCGGGTCAGTCGGGGTAAAAATGCCTCTGTGGCGTTAAAAACAGCGGAAAGCATGTGGAAGCTGAACTTTTTTTCGGAGGCCCTGGAGTGGTTAAAAAAAGCCATACAGGCCGACCCCTCTTTTGTAAAGCCCTATATTTTGATGTCCAGGTATTATGTGGAAATGCATGATTTTTCCCGGGCTTTAAAAACTTTGGATCTGGCTTTTAAAAAATTTACCAGAAGTTATGAGGTCTATCGTGGTCTGGCTTATTTAAGTCTCAGTCGGAAAGAGTACAAAAATGCTCTTCAGTATGCCCAGGTGGCTTTAAAAATCCATGAACTGGATATTGAGTCTTATGTGATTTTGTCTGAAGCTCACTTGCAGATGGCTCAGTTTGAAGAGGCTTTGTCGGTGGTGGGCAAAGCTTTGGAGATGGACCCCCACTCTCCCGGGGTGCAGACAGCTTATGCCCGGGCCCTTGGGGGTATGTACGGGGTGGACTCCGGGTCCGGTTATTTCGAAAAACTGGTTAACAAAAACTCCTCTGTGCTGGAGTACCGCATTGCCTGGGCCCGGTTTTTAACAGAAGAGGAAAAACACGATGAGGCTTACCATATTTTAAACCAGCTGATAGAACTCAATCCCAACTATAAGGAGGCTTATTTTTATTTGGGTCAGATTTTTATGTTTAACGACAATTACCCGGAGGCCTATCAGGCTTTTTTAAAAACCGCTCTCTTAAGCCCCGGGGATCCCAGACCCACTTTTCATATAGGACTTTTGCGTCTGAAGGAAAAAAAACTGAACTCCGCCCGCAGGGCCTTTCAAAAAGTGCTGGCTTTAAACCCCCTTTACCCAGAGGCTCATTATTATCTTGGCAGAATAGCTTTTTTAAAGGGGGGCAAAAGCAACTACCACAAGGCGGTGGAGGAGGCCAGACGGGAATCTGAGAACAACCCGCACTTTTCCTCCCCTTTTGTTTTGGCAGGAGAGGCTTATGAGCAACTCAGAGAGTTTTTACCCTGTGCCGGGGAATATCAAAAAGCGATTGAGCAGGCCCCGGAAAATCATGACTTTTATATTCGCACAGCCCGTTGTTACAGAAAAGCCGGTTACCTGGATTTGGCAGTCAATATTTTAAAAAAAATCTTAAACACCAAAGGGCAAAAAACCGGGGAGCCGGACCTGTATCAGGAGTTGGGGATGATTTTGGAAATGAGGTCCAATGACACTCTGGCTTTGGGGGCTTATTGCAATTATCTGAACCTCCGGCCGGGGGCAAAAAACCGGGAAAAAATAGAAAAACGCATCCACAAACTGTCTCAAAAAACCGGCAGAAAAATCAAATGCGAATACTCTCAGATAAAGCAAGATCTGCTTTTAAATTTTTAAAAGTCTTAAAGCCCCCCCGGACTTGAAGGGGATGGGAGGTTTGTTGTATAAGGGGAGGGAGGAGGTCAAAACTGTTGAATGCCACGGCTTTGTTTGTTTTTAAAATTCTCTCTGGTTTTGGCCTGGGTGTTTTTTTGTCTGTCCTGGGGCAGGCTTTAATTGGGTACAGATATTTTTCGTTCATGTTTGTTTTTTTGACCGTGTTTTTTGCTTTTTTTATTTTGACAAGAAATTTGCAGTGGGTGGGGGTTTTAATGATAGATCTGGTTTTTTTACTGCTGGTGGTTTTGATGAGACTGTATGTGGTGATGGCAGACAAAGGGGTTTTTTAAATGGGGAGAGGTGGCAGAGTGGTTGAATGCACCGGTCTTGAAAACCGGCAGGCTCTCGGGCCTCGTGAGTTCGAATCTCACCCTCTCCGCTTTTTAAGTATTTTTTTCCCAAAGAGGATGTAATACTTACACTCTAATTCTTAAAAATCTGGTACAAATAAAAATTTACTTTACTGTTTCTGCCTTTTTCGTGTAATCAGGGATGTTTTAATTTAAGAACGCGGTGGGGTTTTTTAAATGGTTTTCTTTATACATACAGTGTTTTGTTTTTTTGCATTTTGTTTTTCCGCAGGGGCCTGTGTGGCGGTGTTTACCAGCAGTGGCTTAAAACGCACGCCGGACAAAGTTATTATCAGCTGGCTGGAAACATATTATCAGAGGGAGGGGAGCTTTAAACCGGAGATACCTGAAGCTTTAAAAGCCCGTATTCAAAAAGGGGCCAGCCGGTGGAGGGAAAAACAGGGGGGCCAGCTGATAAGACTTTTAAAGCAGCGTCTTAAAAAAACAGAAAAAGTGGTCCATGTTCTTTTAAACCATGACTGGTCCATGGATTATGAAACCATAAAAGACAACATAGAGCATTACGATGAAGTGGCAAGCCCCTTTCACACCAACGAGCTGCTGGCCATTTCCCTGGATTTTAACATCAGTCTGGCGATGTATGCCGATCAATACAGAAGCCGAAAATTTGCTGCAGCCAGTGCTGTTATGGAGCATATCAATCCGTTTTTAAATCAGAGGCCCTCCTCCCCCGATCAGAGGGATATCTTTCAAAAAATATACAACAAAACCCATCTTGTTTTTTGGACTCCCCGGGATGTGCACAACCTGCTGAACCAGGCTCAAAAGCACCTGGTGGAGAAAGAAGACCTGGTGGCTTTGGTGGAAGGCCACTCTTTCAGCCCCCATATTTATCAACTCCCTCAGAGGGAAAAAAATTTTTATGAAGGACATTTAAGTTCTTTTGCTTTTCTTTTTGGTTCCCGGGCCACAGAGCAGTTTGTGACCAATCACCGGCGAACAGCTTCTGATATTTTTATGGGTTTTTTAAAAAATCACTACAGGCAGCAGGGGGATTTGGTGCCTTTGCCCCTGATGCATAAAGTTCAAAAACACACAGCCGGCTGGACTTATAAAGAGGCACGGGGATTTTTAATATCCATCAACCGGCGGTTTTCCAGACAGGAGGTGATAGATCAGATAGAAAACTCTGATGTTTTGGCCCGTGGGTATGAGCAGTATAAACAAAGCCTGCCCCTCCGGGTTTTTACACCATCCAAAAAACCGGGCCTTTTGAACAGGCCCACCCCTGAAGAGGTGAAAGCGGCAACCCGGTTAAGCCCCGGGGAGTTTCAAAAAGAATTTCCCCACATGGAATTTTCCCACATGCCCCATCTTAAGCTTGAAGATGTGAGAACTGTTGTGGGCAGGTACCCTCCGTACTCACTGGCTCAAATTCGTAAATTGTCTTTAAAAGATCCATCTTTAAGAAGACGCTTTGGACCTCTTCTGTTTTTGCCTTCCGGATGGGTGGCTTTTTTAAAGCCCTCTTTTTTACTGGAGCTGAAGAGATCGGTAACCCTTCTGGCAGATGCTCTTTCTGACATGACGGAAGAACAAAAAAACACACTCAGCAGGGATCAAAAAAGAAGAATCCGAAAAAGGCTTGTTGCAGATCGTTTATGGTCTGAAATCCGTATTTTGGATCAAATCCCCCATAAAAAACCGGGCAGAAAACCTCTTGCCCCTCCCCCCACCCCCTCCCAAAAAGAGGATTATGCAGATCTGATGGAGGCTTTTTTGCTTCGCCAGACACCTGATGATAACAAAAGCCCCTCCCGTTTAAAGGAGGGGCAGGAAGCCTGGTGATTTTAACTTCCCGGTTGACAGAAAATCAAAAGCCTTTGATAATTTAAACTTTAAAAGGCAAAAAAAAGCCCCTTTTTTTGAACACTCTTTGGTTTAAAGGGAAAGGTTGAGGCTCTCTTTCGTGAAAACCTTTAAAGGCAGTAAAAACCTTTATCATTTAAATCGTTATATCGGGACAGCTCTTTTTCTCTCCCGTTTTTTAAAAACACAGCTCCGGCAGCTTTCCGAAAATGAGGATCCGGCAAAGCACATGTCTTTATCCTGGGACTGGGTGTTTAAAAGCACAGGCATAAAGCCCCCGGGGGGAAATTTGCTGAACATGCCGGGCAAAAGCTCAAAGCATTTTCACCTGGCGGATGCTTACACTCTGGTGGATTATATCACTTTTGAAAAAGATCAAAGCCATTCCCTTTTAAATTGTGTCCAGTCTGCCAAAGAGGCTGCGGTTTTGTCCCGCAAACACATGAACGAAAACATGTGGAAAGAACTTACCCGTCTTCACTCTTGTGTGAAAAACGCCCAAATGAACCAGATATGGCCGGGTAAAACTTTGGATTTTTACAGCACAATCATAAAGTCCATCCATGATTTTTATAAGGTCACAGGTCAGATGCCCAAAGACCCCACATGGGAGGTCTTAAATTTGAGCCGGTTTTTAAATCAGCTGCAATTTGCTTCCTCTGTAATCAGCACTCATATCAATTTTGTTATCGGGGAGCAGGAGGAGGCACAATCAGGCCTGATTTGCCTTCTGCTCTACCTGGGGGCTTACGATCTTTATCGCCAGTGCCACAGCTCTTTTTCTCTCAGTGAGGTGATGCATCTGTTGATAAAGGATTTAAACAACCCCCACTCGCTTCACTTTGCCCTTATACAAACAGAAAGCCACCTTCAAAGTCTGGGTTTTTCTGTGAGTTCTGCTGACAGCCCCTCCTTAAGTTCTTTAAAGGAGAGTATCAATCATTTTGAGCTCTCGATGCTTTCTGAGCTGGTGCTTCGTATTCATACTTTTGCCGTGCAAACCGGAAAACATGTCAAAACGCATTTACAATAGGAAAGAAAGACTTTTATGATTAAAATTTTGGTTGTGGATGATGAGGCGGATATTCAAAGTTTGTTTCGTCAGGCTTTCAGAAAAAAACTTTATCACAAAGAGTGGGACT
This sequence comes from Bdellovibrionales bacterium, assembly GCA_965200025.1. Taxonomy (GTDB): domain Bacteria; phylum Bdellovibrionota; class Bdellovibrionia; order Bdellovibrionales; family UBA1609; genus JANQSP01. The sequence goes on along the minus strand of OZ241325.1, from coordinate 1,567,479 downwards.
TTGTGTTTTGTGAAAATGGCCGGGCCGCCTTAAAAACCCTGCAGGCCCACCAGGATATAGATCTGGTACTCTCAGACATTAACATGCCCGAGATGGACGGCTTAAGCCTGCTTTCTGAAATTAAAAACAACAAAATTAATGTTCGGACAGTGATTATCTCTGCTTACGGGGATATGAAAAACATTCGCACCGCCATGAACAGGGGGGCTTTTGACTTTATCACCAAGCCCATGGATTTTGAGGATGTACAGGCCACCATTGAAAAAACCATTCAGCACATTCGTCTTTTAAAACAGGCTTTGAAAGATCAAAACCACTTGTTGTCTTTGCAAAAAGAGCTGGAGGTGGCACAAACTATTCAAAAGTCCATTTTACCTCCTTCTTTAAAACTCAGTTCCCGTTGTGAGATGGTGGCAAAAATTATTCCCGCCCGCACAGTGGGTGGGGACTTTTATGATTTTTTTATGATAGACGACCAGCATATCAGTTTTCTTATCGCTGATGTGTCGGGCAAGGGAGTGCCTTCCGCCCTTTTTGCTGTGGTCAATCAAACGCTTTTAAAAAACCGGGGATTAAAAACACTGTCCCCCAAAAAATGTCTGGAGTATGTGAATGAAGCCTGCACTCAAAACAACCCCAACTGTATGTTTATCACTTTGTTTTACGGGGTTTTAAACCTCAGAACAGGGGAGTTTTGCTATGTCAATGCCGGGCACTCCCTCCCGTTTTACTTAAACGCCAAAGGGCAGGTGGATACTCTCCACGCCCCCCCGCACATCCCTTTGGGGGTAAAAAAACGGGCCGGGTTTAAAGAGGAGTCTGTGACCTTAAAGGCCGGGGAGAGGATATTTCTTTACACCGATGGTGTGACAGAGGCCAAAAACCAAAAAAATGAGTTTTTTGGAGATCTGCGGTTAACAAAACTTCTGGTTCAAAACGGGAAAAAACCTCTTCCCCAAATGGGGCAGGAGATATTGAAATCTGTTGAACAGTTCTCAGAAGGGGGGGGGCCCTTTGATGACATCACCTTTTTGTTGTTTCAGTACAATGGTTAAGGTTTTTTTAACGATACTGTGTTTGTTTTATCCCCTAATGGGAAAAGGGGAAAGGGGCGTGGGTTCTGATTTTATTTTATTTGGTCAGTCCGCAGCCCTGTCTCACGAGGCCCGTTATTTGGGCCAGAATATGAGGCAGGGGATTTTAAGAGCCTTTGAGGAGATCAACCGGCAGGGGGGGATTTACGGAAGAAAATTAAAGCTGGTTTCCCTGGACGATGCTTATGAACCTGAGCAGGCGGTGAAAAACACCCGCAGGCTTTTGGACCAGCATAAAGTGTTTGCTCTGATTGGGGGGGTGGGGACTCCCACCTCAAAGGCCATACTCCCCATTGTGTCTGAAGAGCTTGTGCCTTATATAGGTCCTTTTACAGGGGCCGGGGTTTTACGCACACCCGCTCACAAAAGCCCGGTCATAAATCTCAGGGCCTCTTACGATCAGGAAATCAATTACATGGTGAAAGAGCTGGTGGGAGGCTTAAAGCTGAACCGTATTGCCATTTTGTATCAGGACGACTCTTACGGCAGGGCCGGCCTCAGTGGTTTAAAAAAAGCTTTAAAACCCTACGGCAAACACATTGTGTCTGAAGGGGTTTATTTACGAAACACAGTGGCTGTAAAAATTGCTCTTTTGCGTCTTTATGAGGCCCGCCCGGAGGCGGTGGTGATAGTGGGGGCCTATAAACCCGTGGCCCGGTTTATCCGGTGGGCCGGAGAGATAAACTTTAACCCTGTGTTTATATGTCTTTCTTTTGTGGGGACCACCCCTTTAATGCAGGAGTTAAAAAACATAAAAACCCCCGTGCTTGTCACCCAGGTGATGCCCTCCCCCTTTAACAAAAGCTTTCCCCTGGTGAAGGCTTATCAAAAAGCCAGCACAAAAAAAGATTTTAATTTTATTTCTCTGGAAGGTTACCTGGCGGGTAAATTTACCGGTGAGGTTTTAAAACAGGTGGGTAAAAACCTGACCCGAAGCCGTTTTTTAAGTGTTATCAGGGAAAAAAAGGAATTTGTGGTGGATGGCTTCCGGCTTAAATTTTCGAAAAAAGACAACCAGGGTTCGGACCGTGTTTTTTTAACCTCTTTACAAAATGGCAGGCTTGTTCCCTTAAAAAATTTAAAGCAGTTATATGGAACACAAAAAAACACAGACAAGTAAAAATTTTTTTTTCAACAGGGTTTTGGTTTTTAAGGCCCTGTCTTTTTTTAAGAGGTTTTTTGATTTAAGAAGCCTGGCTTTCCGGCTTTACGGAGGCTTGGTTTTATTTGTGTTGTTTATTTTGCTCAGCAGTTTTTTGAGTGGCCGGTCTGTTTTCAGGTTTGTGGATCAGCAAAAAACCCTGATGACACAAAATATTCCTGAGCTGATGCTGATACACTCCATTGTCCGGCAAAGTGAGCGTTTAATTAACCAGGCCCCAAGGCTTCAGGCAGCTGGTACGGAAGAGCAAATCCAGCAGGTGAAAAACCATATTGTGGAGGATAAAAACACCCTTCAAAGTTTGTTAAGGGATTTCAAAAAACTCCGGGTTTTTAAAAACTCCTCTCAGGTGGCAGACCTGGTTCAGCAGATTACAAAAAACCTTTCCGCCATTGAGTTTTCGGTTTTGAAAAAAAACCAGCTGACACAAAAGCTTCAGGCTCTGTCTTTAAAGGCCAGCCAGGAGGCCAGAAAAATCTACACCCTGCTGGTGACAGAGATAGACAACAAAACTTTTGACCTGGCGGTCAAATCCCGGGTGATATCCCTTTCGTTCAAAGAGCTTAAGCCTTTAAAGCTTAAAGAGATTTTACTTTATCAGCAGCTTTTAAACTTTCAGTCTCAGGTGAATATGGCTGTACACCTGCTTCAGCAGGGAGTGGGGCTTAAAGACCCGGACCTTATGGAACCTTTGAGAGAAAGATTTTTGGCAGCCATGGAGTCTTGCGAAAAAGCTTTAAGGACTTTTCCCCCCTCTTATACGGAGTTAAAAACCGGTGTGCAACAGCTCAAACAATCGGGCTTTGCACGGTCCCATGGGATTTTTGCCTTAAAGCAGCAAATCTTTAAACTGGAAAACACACAGGCCCAATACTTAAAAAACAACAAGATGATAAGCCAAAACCTTTTAAACACCGTGGAGGAGATTAGCCGTGGCACTCAGCAAAGCAACCAAAAATCTTTGGCCCTGTTTGAAAATTCCTCAAAAACCAACCAGCGGTTTTTTATTGTTATCAATCTGATAAGTGTGTTGGGGGCTATGGCCCTGGCGGGTTTTTTTATTAACCCTTTGATAAGGCGGCTGACTTACCTGTCCAAAAGAATGAGGGGGATGTCCAAAGGGGATTTGAAGAGTCCGGTCCAGGTGCAGGGGAAAGATGAGATAACAGATATGGCCCAGGCCCTGGAGGTTTTTAGAAAACACGCCTTTGAGGTAAGCCGCTTAAACCTGGTGGAAAAACTGGCTCAGGAGGTGCAGAGCAAAAACCGGGCCCTTCAAAAAACCATTAAAGATCTGCACTCCACAAGAGACAAATTAGTGATTCAGGAAAAGCTGGCCTCCCTGGGCCAGCTCACCTCCGGCATTGCCCATGAGATTAAAAACCCTCTGAACTTTATCAATAATTTTTCCAAACTCTCTAAAAGCTTAACACAGGATTTGAGTGAGGAGCTTAAAAAAACAGGCACTTCCCTGAAGCCTGAGACTTTGGATTTTGTTCAGTCTTTAATTCAGGATTTGAGTTCGAATTTGCAAAAAATTGCAGAGCATGGGGGCAGGGTCAATGACATTATCACAGGCATGCTTCAGCATTCCCGGGGGGGAAGCACTCAAAAAGAGGATGTGGATATTAACAAATACATGGACACTTACTCGGGCCTGGCTTTTCACAGTAAGAGGTCTTTGGATTCTCATTTTAATGTGGTGTTTAAAAAGGATTACGATCCTTCTTTGGGCTGTATAAAAGCTGTGCCTCAGGACATCAGCCGGGTGATTTTAAACATTATTGCCAATGCCTGTGACGCTGTTCAAACTCACTCTTCTCAAAAACCCCCCTGTATTTACTTAAAAACTGTAAGGGGAAAAGATAAAATTAAAATCAGCATTAAAGACACAGGCCCCGGTATCCCCTCTGAGATTAAAGACAAAATTTTTAACCCCTTCTTTACCACAAAGCCTACGGGCCAGGGCACAGGCCTGGGGCTTTCCCTGGTGCATGACATGGTGACAAAGTATGAAGGCAGCCTCAGTGTGAATTCCAAAGAGGGGGAGTTTTCAGAATTTGTTATCACTTTACCCGCCTGATCTTTCCCCGGGGGGAGCTGGCTTTTTTCAGCCCAAAAAGCCCTTTTTTTAAAATTAAATCATTTTTTTTGGGTTTTTTTCTTTAAAATTCAACTTTTTTTAAAAAATCCCTATTTTTCTCTCTTTTTCCCAAAAAACGGATCGGATTTTGCATGGGGGAAAGGTAGAAACAAACCACCCCCCCATCAGGAGGAAACCCCCATGAAAAAATCCACGACAAAAACAAAAACCCCCACTGTTAAGAAAACCAAACCCAACCACCACAAAAGAACACACTTCCCCAAAAAGCCACAAACCCCCTTCCGGCCCATAGACCTCACCAAAGACATCACCTTTCAGTACTTCTTTAAAAAACACCCCTCAAGCCTCATCTCCCTCCTGCAAACCTTCTTACCCCTCCCAAAAGGCCAAAAAATCAAAAAAATACAAGTCCTGGATCCCGGCCTCCTCCCCGAAAGGGAACACCACAAATACTCCTTCATGGATCTCAAACTCCTCCTCAACACCGGAGAATCCGTAAATGTGGAAATGCAAAACTTCACCGAACCCCACTTCTTAAAAAGAACCCTGTTTTACCTTTCCAGACTTTACTCAGAGAGGCTTAAAAAAGCACAGGCTTATGAAAGCCTCCATACCGCCTATTCCCTGATTTTCACGAAGTTTGATCTGTTTAAGGAGAGTGAGGAGTATTATTCTTCGTTTTCCATGAGAAGGGACAAAAGCCCCCATTTTCCCTTTGATAAGTCTTTAAGGATAGTGACTGTGGAGTTAAGCAAGTTTAAGAAAGAGAGGCAGAGTGATTTGCTTGACTTAATGGAGAGGTGGTGTTATGTGTTAAAGAGGTCTGGGGTTATGAGTGAGGGGGAAGTGCATGCTTTAAAAGCAGGAGGGGGAAAAGATATGAAAGAGGCTATGGGACATTTTATGAAGCTTACACAATCGGAGAGGGAGAGGTTGTGGGAGGAGCAAAGACAGAAGTCGGAGTGGATATGGCAGGGCCGTTTGGAGCATGCCCGCAGTCAGGGCCTTAAGCAGGGCCTTACAGAGGGAGTGCAAGAAGGCCACAAGCAGGGTCGTAAAGAGGGTCTTACAGAAGGAGTCAGGCAAGGTCACGAAAAGGGTGTTACAGAGGGGATGCAACAAGGTCTTAAAGAAGGCCAATTAAAAGTGGCGTTAAAGATGCTTAAGAAGCAAATGCCTCTTTCAGCCATTTCAGAGTTTGTGGGTTTGTCTGAAGAAGAGCTGAAACAACTTAAAAACAATTAGAGTTTTTTTATCAGTGTGAGACGGTTAAACCCGGTTTGAAAAGAATACTGTATATCGTCCATAAAACCTTTAACGAGTTTGAGGCCCACCCCGCCCAATGGGGTGTTTTGAAGGGTGGGGGCCTGAGGACTCAGCGGGACATGCTTTAAGGGGTTAAAGGCTGTGGCATTGTCTTTCACCTCCATTTGGATATGGTGAGAGTGTATGTGGATACTGATTTCGATTTGAGGTTTTTTTGTGGAGGAGACAAAGCCGTAAGAGATGATATTGACAATCAACTCCTCCAGGCAGAGCTGGAGGTGTGACACAATTTGTGGCCTGACCTGGTGTTTTAACCCTATGTGAGAAAGCTGGTGTTTTAATGTGTTTATTTTGTTTAAGTCGTGGTTGAGACTATAGTGATAGCTGTGTTTTAAGACTTTGGTTTTTGAAAGTGGTTTCATGTTTTAAATCACAAGGTCTTTGTTGTTTGAGCCTTTAAAGCTTATCCGGAAACGGCCTGTGTCAAAATTAACATAATGTTTGAAAGCCTGGCAAGCCTGATATGTTATGACGCTTCTTTCTTAGGCTTTTTGCTTTTTTGCAGCTCTTTAAGTTGAAACTCCAAAGCTTTACGGGCTTTGCTCTCTTCCAGAAGTTGTTGCTCCAGTTTTTTTACCCGATCTTTTAAGCCAAAAAACAAATCTTTTAATTCAGCTATTTCTTTAAGCACTTTGTTTTTAAAGTTTTTAACCTGAAGAGCCAGGGATTTTACCCCCTCTTTTAAGGATTTTAGTTTTGCGTTCAGGGCTTTTATTGCCCCCCAGAATGTTCCAAAAACAGAGGGCCAGTCGGGAAGTGAAGGCTTTTCCCCCTCCTGAATTTGCAAATGTTCTGGCAGCTCTTCAGAGATAACACCCCACCGGGTTTTTTCCGGCTGGTCTTTTTTATACTCGTAGGTAAAAAGCGGGGTTTGAACAATATCGTTTAGGTTTTTTTCGTAATTGGTAAAAGGCTGAATGTTTTTTTTGTATTCCCTGCTGGAACTGGGCATCTGTGCATGATTATGATCAACATTGGTGAAATCGGAGCAACCATTACTATCACATTTTTTAAGTTTTCCTGTATAAGCAATATTTCCATTGACAATAATACCTCCTTCTGAACCTAAATGCGAGAGGTTGGGACCCTTGGGGCCTGTGTTGTGTGTTTTACCTGCAATAACATTTCCAATGTTAAGCTGATTGCTGGCACTTATGGAAAGCCCAAAAGCACTTTCAGTTTGTGTGGGGTGGGGACCCACTTCATGTCCAATAAAGATATTTTTTTCCCCGCTGGAGCAGGTAAGTCCTGCCTTATAACCCAAAAACACATTTTTACTTCCTGTGTTGCTTGTGGTGGAGGGGCAACCATTCACCCGCCATCCCACATAAGTGTTCTCACTCCCTGTGGTAACAGATCGTCCGGCTTCCCAACCCACAAAAGTGTTACCTTTGCCAGTGGTGTTTTGCAGTCCCGCCTTGTAACCCACAAAGGTGTTTTTACTTCCGGCATCATTGCTCCCTCCAATGTTGGCTTGTCCGGCCTGATAGCCCACAAAAACATTGCCTGTGCCAGTGGTATTGTCTTTTCCGGCCTGTCTGCCCACAAAGACATTCTCACTGGCGGTGGTGTTGGCCCTTCCCGCTGAGTTGCCAACAAAGGTGTTAAAACTTCCGGTCGTGTTTTTAATGCCGGTCTCCCGGCCCACAAAGACATTGGCCCTGCCTGTGCCATCCTTGCGTGTTCTATTCCCGTCAGAGCCGGCATTCCATCCAATAAAAATGTTGCTGTTTCCCGTGGTGTTGTGCAGCCCTGCCTGATAGCCCACAAAAGTGTTGTACTGTCCCGTGGTGTTGTTCATCCCTGTTTGGGATCCCATAAAAGTGTTTTGTGTCCCACTGTTTATGGCCCAAAGGGTGACTTCTTTTTCCTGACCATCTGTAGGGGTTTCTCCGTCTTTCTTTGCTTCCCGGACTTCCCTGCCTTGGGCATCTAGCCACTTCCCTTCACTGAGCTTGTAAGTCACTTTCACAGAAGAAGCTCTTCCATCCCCTGTGCTGCCGCCGGAGTTAAAACCCACAAAAGTGTTGTCGTGAGAATCCTCATTTCTGCTCCCGGCCTGAGAACCAATAAAGGTGTTCCGATGTCCTCCCTTGTTTTTCCACCCCGTAAGGTAGCCATAAAAAGCATTTACATGCCCTGTTTTGGTGTTATCACCGGACAAAGCTCCCACCATGGTGTTTGAATCTCCTATGGTGTTTCCCCTTCCTGCCCCTTTACCAATAAAGGTGTTTCTATGGGACTCAGTGGTGTAGTGACCGGCACCACTTCCAATAAAAATGTTTTCCCGTCCGTAAGTGTGGTGGTAGCCGGCCCAGGGACCAATAAAAATACCATCGTGGCCCCCCCATTCATTGGTGTTGGTATTTGCGTTATCATGTCTGCCAATGTTGCGGTATCCGGCCCCTATTCCAATAAAAATGTTTCTGTCCCCCAAAGTGTTTGCCTGGCCTGCTTCCTTGCCAATCATCACATTGTTTGAGCCTTTGGAGGTTTTTAATCCTGCCCGATAGCCTATCAGTACATTTTCATCTCCCGTGCAGTGGTTGGTGCGGTAAGTGTTTCTTTTTGTATGTGTATCTGTCTCTGAAGAGGGTATTTCACAATGCCCGGCCAGTCTGCCAATCAGGACATTTTTTTTGCTGCTGGTGCGGTTTTGTCCGGCACTTTTCCCTATAATTGTGTTACTGTTTCCTGTTGTTATAAATTCTCCGGCATTGGCCCCTATAAAGATCTGATCATGGGCACTGGTAAACCACTGCCCGCTGTAAGTTCCAATAACAGTGTTGTTACTTCCTGTGCTGTTTCTTATTCCAGCAGCTTCACCCACAAAAATATTGCCGTATCCCGTTGTATTGAATTCCCCTGCATTGTGTCCCACAAAAGTATTGATATTCCCTGTGGTGGTGTTTTTTCCCGCCTGCATTCCAACAAAAGTGTTGGCTTCTCCCTGGGTGTTGTCTCTTCCCGCAGCATGCCCCACAAAGGTGTTGAAGTGACCTCCACTCTTTATTATGTTGCGGGAATCGCTGTTGTCGTAGTTTCTGCCAATATTTTTGGAACCGGCCAGCTTGCCAATAAAAACATTTTTTCCCCCTATGGTGTTGGACTGGCCCGCCTGGTAGCCTATAAAAACATTTTCAGAACCCTTGGTGTTGTGACTGGCAGCCTGGCTCCCTATAAATACATTTTGACCGCCTGTCATGGTTCCAGCTGGGCTGGCACTGTTTTTAAAACCAGCTCTTTGCCCTATAATCACACTTTGACTTCCTTCCACATGCTGCCCGGCTTTGTAGCCAATGCAGATGTTGCCAACTCCTGCCTTCTGGCAGCTTTTCCTGCCAATGGCCACAATCTGATTGCTGGTGGCTTTCTGGCCCGCATCGTTACCAATCATAACAGAGCTTTCATTCCCTGTGGTATTGGCCTGCTCGCCCGCACCCACACCAATATAAACTCCGGGTGCTGGGCGGTTAGTAATACCCGCACCGGCCTTGTAACCAATAGCCACCCCTTTTTGCCCCCCGGCACCTGCCCCGTAACCCAGCACTGTGGCCCGGTTGGTGATCACATCCGAAGCCCCTCCGCAACCTATTAAGGTTCGGCCCTTTGGATCATCCTGATCCACTGTGTAACAGTTGGCACCTCCTGCCAAAGACCCGCCAGATCCCCCGCAGTTGGTAACAGTGCAGGTGCTAACCTCTGTGCCTGCAGAGTTGAGCTGGTACTTCAAATCACAACTCACAAAATAACAACCGTCGGTGTCTGTGGCTGTACAATCCTTCCCGCCCATAGTGGAAAAATTACCCAGTCCCGCTTTTTTATAGTGGACAGTAAAAGTTCTATCCACAGGGTCCTTGGTGGGGGTTACTTCCTTAACTGAAGTGGTAGTGGGATCGCTACCGTCTTTTGACAATTCCATTTTAACCACTTCCAAATCCCCTTTAAACAGGTTGGCAGGGCCGGTTTGCACCAGAGTTTTGTTGGGGTTTTTTGTTTTCAGGGTTGTTAATTCTCCCACACCGGTGCTTTGGGAAATGCCTCCGGAAGAGGGCTTAAGGTTGTGCTTGCAATTTTCTTCGTTCAGAAGGATCGTGTCTTTCACTGTGTATCTTAAGTCCTGCTCTGAAGAGACCGATTTTACAACCCGGGAGGACTGAGAGGATATGTCCAGCATCTTAAAAGTCCCCGTTAAGATAACAGAGGCCAGGCCTGTGGTAACCAAAAGCTCCACCAGGGAAAATCCTTTTAAGCTTTTTAAACTTTGCCAGATGGGAAGTGCAGGGGACTTAAGCCCCTGCAGAGGGGATATAAGAGCAGGGTAACCTGCCCGCTGTCCCCGGCTCTTTTTTTTGCCAAAAGGCTTAAACCTTTTTAAGGGGAACAGAAGCAGGTAAAGCTTTCCTGCTTTGCCAGGCTCCCGCTTTTTTTGTGTGGGTTTGATAGTGCGTTGTTGGGGTTTGTATTTTGTCATAAAAATGGGGTTCCTTGTTTTTTGAATTAATAGCCACTCCCTTTGTTTTTCGGTTTAAAGAGCCTGGTTCTTTAGCTTTTTTTGGAAAAAAACAGAAGCTTTTGTCCCTTGGTTCCCGGTGAGGCCTGTGTGGCTCCCGGTGGGGCTTGAGGGACTTCCGGTGGGGTTTGGCTTACTGGAAACACACAGGTGTTGAGGTTTTGGCCCCTGGACTCCCGGTAAGGTTTGGGTAATTTCCGGAAATACATTTGAGTGCCATGGGGTAAAGGGCAAATTTTTACCAGAAGAAGTGAAAATTTTTTTATGCAGTAATTTTAATCAGTTATTTAAAAATCACGGGTTTTTTTACCCCTTTTTTTCAAAAAACGGATCGGATTTTGCATGGGGGAAAGGTAGAAACAAACCAACCCCCCATGCAGGAGGAAACCCCCATGAAAAAATCCATGACAACCACTCCCACTGTTAGGAGAACCAAGCTCACCAACCACAAACAAACCAAACCCCCCACTCCCAAAAAAGCAACCCCTCACACAAAAACACACCCCCACAAGAGAACAAAGCCACAACCTTTCAGGCCCATAGACCTCACCAAAGACATCACTTTTCAATACTTCTTTAAAAAACACCCCTCAAGCCTCATCTCCCTCCTGCAAACCTTCTTACCCCTCCCAAAGGGACAAAAAATCAAAAAAATACAAGTCCTGGATCCCGGCCTCCTCCCCGAAAGAGAACACCACAAATACTCCTTCATGGATCTCAAACTCCTCCTCAACACCGGAGAATCCGTAAATGTGGAAATGCAAAACTTCACCGAACCCCACTTCTTAAAAAGAACCCTGTTCTATCTGTCACGTCTTTACTCAGAAGGGCTTAAAAAAGGACAGGCTTATGAAAGCCTCCATACCGCCTATTCCCTGATTTTCACGAAGTTTGATCTGTTTAAGGAGAGTGAGGAGTATTATTCTTCGTTTTCCATGAGGAGGGACAAAAAGCCCCATTTTCCTTTTGATAAGTCTTTAAGGATAGTGACTGTGGAGTTAAGTAAGTTCAGAAAGGACAGGCAGAGTGATTTGCTTGACTTAATGGAGAGGTGGTGTTATGTGTTAAAGAGGTCTGGGGTGATGAGTGAGGGGGAAGTGCGTGCTTTAGGAGAAGGAGGGGGAAAAGATATGAAAGAGGCTATGGGACATTTTATGAAGCTTACACAATCGGAGAGGGAGAGGTTGTGGGAGGAGCAAAGGCAGAAGTCGGAGTGGATATGGCAGGGCCGTTTGGAACATGCCCGCAGTCAGGGCCTTACAGAGGGAGTGCATAAAGGTCGTAAAGAGGGCCTTACAGAAGGTGTAAGGCAAGGTCACGAAAAGGGTGTACAAGAAGGCCAGTTAAAAGTGGCTTTACAAATGCTTAAGGAAAAAGCAGATATTAATTTTATTTCCAGAGTGACAGGAATCACAAAAAAGAAAGTGTTAAAACTCAAAAGATCCCGGCTTTAAAAGCAGGAGGGGGAAAGGATATGAAAGAGGCTATGGGACATTTTATGAAGCTTACACAATCGGAGAGGGAGAGGTTGTGGGAGGAGCAAAGACAGAAGTCGGAGTGGATATGGCAGGGCCGTTTGGAACATGCCCGCAGTCAGGGCCTTACAGAGGGAGTGCATAAAGGTCGTAAAGAGGGCCTTACAGAAGGTGTAAGGCAAGGTCACGAAAAGGGTGTACAAGAAGGCCAGTTAAAAGTGGCTTTACAAATGCTTAAGGAAAAAGCAGATATTAATTTTATTTCCAGAGTGACAGGACTTACAAAAGAAAAAGTGTTAAAACTCCAAGGAACCCGGCCTCCAGGTAAAGCCTAAGATTCCCTTACCATTATGATATCTGTATCTGAAAAGCGAAAAGCTTTATTTCTTATTTTTTGTGTTGTTTTTATGGAATTTTGTGCTTTTGGCATGATTATTCCCTTAAGCCCTTTTTTGGCAAGAGATTTGGGAGCGGATGATTTGCAGGTGGGCCTGCTTATGAGTGTGTACTCTTTGGCTCAGCTTGTGTTTGCCCCTTTTTGGGGATACTTAAGCGACAAATGGGGAAGAAGGCCCGTATTGCTTTTTTGTGTGGCCGGTGTTGCAGCTTTTCACCTGTGGTTTTCCCTGGCAAATTCTTTAAGCACCCTGTTTTTAACCCGGTTGTTTTGTGGTGTTTTTGGAGCAATTATGTCTGTGGCCCTGGCCTTTATTGCCGATGTCACAGGTACACAAAACCGCTCAAAAAACATGGGCCTTGTGGGGGCTGCCATTGGCCTGGGCTTTGTGGCAGGCCCCTTCCTGGGAGGTTTTGCAGGCCAGCTGGGGCAGCAGTGGGGAAGCCACCCCCCTTTAGGGCATAGCTTTGCAGCCTTTTGTGCTTTTTTACTTATGATTTTTAATTTTCTTCTGGTTTTTTTGTGCATAAAACCACACAATCCCCCGTCTCAAGCTTCAAGAAATTTTTTTCTCAGGGCTTTAAAGCATTTAAAATCCGGGCATTTGCACCGGGTTCGTCAAATCAGCGAAGCTGTTAAATCCCCTGTACTGGTACAAATCCTTCTGATGCATTTTTTATTGACCCTGGCCCTTGCCAGCGTGGAAGCCCCCCTGTTTTTGTATGTCAAAGACAAATTTTTATGGTCTTATTTTTCGGCCAGTGTGGGTTTTGCCTATATTGGTTTGATGATGGTTTTTACCCAGGGCTTTTTGGTCAGAAAAGGCATTACCCGGTTTGGGGAAAGAAAGGTGGTGTTGTGGGGCTTTTTTATTGCAAGCCTGGGTTTTTCTTATGTGGGATGGGCCCCCGAAGTTTTTGATCTCGCTCTTGGGGTGACTTTGCTTTGTGTGGGATATGGTTTGACCTCCACAGGGCTTTCCGGGGCTTTAAGCCTTTTAAGCTATCACGACAAACAGGGGAATGCTTTTGGTGTCTATCAAAGTTTATTTGCCCTGGCCCGTATTGCAGGTCCCGCTCTTGGTTCCTGGTTTTACAGGGATTTCAGCTACAGCTCCCCCTTCTACCTGTCCGGAGCTTTAAGCTTTTGCGGACTGTTTTTGGTGTGGAACTTAAAAAACAGTATGTTTCCAGGGAAAGGTTTGTTTTCCCCCCTTAAAAAAAACTCTAAAGGCCACGACGCACCCACCACCAATACAATGCGTACAGAAGACCTGATGATTGAATTTTTTCAGCTGGAAAATCTTATAAACAACCAGGTGGAGTTTTTGTTTTTTGACTTAAGCGGGGAAAATCACACTTTTAAAAACCCCCACTACCAAAAGGTTTTTTTAAAAGCAAAAAAAGCACAGGCTTCAGAAATTTGCCAAAAACTTCAAAAGGAAAACAAAGCCTGCCCCCTGGTGCTGCTGTGCCGGGAGGGAAAACAAAGTCAGGCTTTAGCCTCTTATTTAAATCAAAAAGGCTTTATTAATGTGTTTTTTTTAAAAGGGGGAATAAAAAACTTTTGCCTTTAAGAGGCGGGAAAACTTTTTAAAGCCTCCTCTTTGCTTCCTTTGATTTTAAAGATTTTATCAAAACCAGAGACTTTAAAAACAGAAGAGACAAACTCACTCAAATTAAAAAGAATCAGGTTTTTTTTAAGATTTTCGGCCTCTTTGGCCAGCTTGAGCAAAATTCTTAAACCGGAGCTGGAAATATAAGTCACCCGGGACAAATCCATTAAAATGTTGTTTTCCGGAAGAAGTAAAATTTGATCCATCTTTTCCTGAAAATCAGACAGTTCCAAATGGCCAATCTGCCCCTCAACAGCCACAGCCCGGGCCTGCGATTCCTCAGTAAAAGTGATTTTTATTTCTGATTTGTTTTCCATTTTCCCCCATCACTCCTTTTTATATAAAAAACCCCTGTCTTCAAAAAAAAAGGATTTCACAAGACCTCTCAAAAAGCAAGTGTATTTAAAGCCCCGGATAAAGTTGCCATAACCTGGGCAACAATGCTATTACACTTTAAAGGCCCGGGCTTTTTTAATAAAGCCCCACAAGAGGAATCCCACTTGAGAAAACTTCCCTGGTATATTCACCTTAATTTTTTGGTACTTGGTTTTTTGTGCGTGGTTTTCTTAATCAGCCAAATACAAAAACCCTCTTTTGAATCGGGGCTAAAGACTTTGTTTTTTGCCCCCCCGCCTCAAAAAAAAGAAAGGTCCGCCCGGCTCTACAACCACAAAACCAAAAAACCCCCTGCCTTTAAAAATTTGACAAAACAGGTAAAAACCCCTTAATATTTGAGCTGCTTTGTGGCGTAGCTCAGTTGGTAGAGCAGGTGGCTGTTAACCACCGGGTCGGGGGTTCGAACCCCTCCGCCACAGCCAAAAAAACCCTTTGCTTAAAAATCCCTTTTCTGTGTGGGTAAAATGGTTTTTTCATTATCCACAGCCTGTGGATTTAAAGCAGCACTTGCCACCCTCTCTGGAATACTTTTTTGCCGAACCTGCTCTTTACCCCTTCCCTGGCCATAGTACACAGAGTCCAAAACCTGCTTTCTGTCCCTTTCCAGAGTTTTTGCATCCACAGGAGAAGCCTTAAATATTCTCTTTGAACCCAGGTAGTGGGACATACTCCCATCCCCTGTTTTTATAATGTTCTTGAGTATCTCCAAAGGTGTGGAATAACGGGATTTTTTTTCTGCACTAAAGATAATCTGCTTTAAAGTGGCGGAAGTGATGTCGTCTTTGGTCTCGTTGTCAATAATTCTGACTTCCTCCCTGTTTTTTATCATCTTCGCAATGTCACTTAAAACCACATAAGCACTTTGCTCTGTATCGTATAACTTTCTGTTTCCATATCTTTTTATCACTTTTGGTTTTTTGTGTTGTGAATTGTGTGTTGGTCTTGTTGTTTGACTTCTGTTGAATGTTTGCTCCACGGGGTCCTCCTTTGTAAGTGCCTTTGAATTAAAAGAATCAAAGACGGCTTAATGGTTGGCTGGGATTTTCAATGGCTATAAAAACCTTAACCTGGAAAGCTTGTCAAATTAAATTTTAAAATAAAAATTCTTTTTAAGAATCCCCCATGAAGGGGAAAATGCTTTTTAAAAAAAACAATACCATAAAAATACAAAAACCCCCTCAGGAAAGCTTTATTTCCCCCCTTAAGAGGGGGAAAAGCTCTCTCACGATATAAAAAAAAGTTTATGGAATGGTCATGACAGGTTTTGTCATAAAAGGGTATCAAAAAATATTTTTTTTTAAAAAATGCTTTTTCTTTTATTTTTACGCTCCGTAGCAGGACTTTTTAAAGATTTTTTTATTGTGGGTGCTTATTTTTTATACACTGGCAATATAAAAGGGGGCTGAAAAAAAAATGACCTGTATCAGGGGTTTAAAGCCTGAAAAGGCTTGGAGGATGAGGAGTAAGGCCCGTGTGGAAATGTGAAAGGCTTGTCCTGTTTTTGGTGATGGGTATGGTTTTGCCTTCCTGCCAGAGTTTTTTAAAAAAAAAATCTGCTTTTCCTCATGATTTAAGGGGTTTTAAAGAGGGGGTTTTTAAAGGGAATATGGTGGTCAGAATAAAAAACCGGGAAAAACATCGTTTAAAGGCAGAGGTTAGTTTTCTTCCCTCTGAGGGTCTTAAGCTGGATTTGACAGCGGTTTTGAATCTTCCGGTCCTCAGCCTGAGGCTCAAAAAATCCGGGGAGGTTTTGGCTTTGCTTTTTCAAAACCGGCAGTATTACAGGGGGAAAAACAGGTTTTTTCCTTTTTTTCATCTTTCCTTACCCCTGTTGGAAGAGGTTTTGTTTGACCGTGTGCCGAAGGGGTGGCTTTGTCAGATGGACTTCCGGCAAAAGCCCCTGGCCTGCAAAAAAAGGGGACAGGAGATTTTGTGGCAAAGAACACATGGCAGAACTCTCACTTTTAAAAATAAAGATCATCAAATAAAACTTTATTTTTCAGAGTTTTATCCAAAAATTTTAAAGGAGGTGTTTGACTTAAAGGTTCCCTCTCATTTTAAACCCATTAAGAATCTTTTTTTCTTTTAGGAGGCCCGGCCCATGAAAGATATGTCTGTTTTTTTAAACATTGTACTGGTGAGGCCGGAAATTCCCTCCAACACCGGTAATATTGGCAGAACCTGTGTGGGAACAGGCAGCAGTTTGCACCTTGTGGGGCCCTTGGGCTTTGAGATCAACAACAAACAGCTTAAAAGGGCGGGGCTGGATTACTGGCCCCGGCTTTCCTTTAAAATGTACCCCGGCTGGGAGAGTTTCCGGCCTTTTTTAAAAAAACAAAGGGTTTTTTGCTTTTCCACCAAAGGCACATTAAACCTTTATGAGGCCCGGTTTCAAAAAGGGGACTTCCTCATTTTTGGTCCCGAATCCAGGGGTCTGCCTCAGGCTTTGCTTGCCGCCTCCACAGTGGTGAAAATCCCTGTTCCCGGGCCTGTGAGATCTTTAAACCTGGCAAACGCCGTCAGTATTGGTATTTTCGAAGCCTACCGGCAAATTTACCACACTCCCGCTTCCCGTCTAAAGTGTAGACATTCCTCCATGGCTCAAAGTAATTTACCCCTATGATCTGGCAGTGGCTTACCCATGTTTTTGGAACCCAACACGAAAGGGAGTTAAAAACCTTCACCCCTCTGGTGGAGAAAATCAACTCCCTGGAACCGGGCCTTAAAAAACTTAAAAATGAGGACTTAAAGGCAAAAACCCCTTTTTTTAAAGAACAGCTGGCAAAGGGAAAGCCCCTTGAAGAACTTTTGCCTGAAGCCTACGCAGTTTGCAGGGAGGCTTCCCGAAGGGTCCTGGGCCTCAGACACTTTGATGTTCAGCTGATAGGGGGCATTGTTCTTCACAATGGCCGGATTGCTGAGATGAAAACCGGGGAGGGTAAAACCCTGGTCGCCACCCTGCCGGTTTATCTGAATGGCCTTACAGGTAAAGGGGTGCATGTGGTGACCGTCAATGACTACCTGGCCCGCAGGGACACCGGGTGGATGGGGCAGATTTATCACTGGCTGGGTTTAAGCACAGGCACCATTGTGCATGATTTGTCAGACAGCCAAAGGCAAAAAGCCTACGGGAAAGATATCACCTACGGCACCAATAACGAGTTTGGTTTTGATTACTTAAGAGACAACATGAAGTTTGAACTGAAGGACTGCGTGCAAAGGGAACTCAATTTTGCCATTGTGGATGAGTGTGATTCCATCCTCATTGATGAGGCCCGAACCCCCCTGATTATCTCCGGGGCCAAAGAGGATTCCACAGACAAATACCACCACATCAACCGCATTATGTCCCACCTGAACAAAACCCGGCACTTCACCCTGGAGGAAAAATCCAAAACCGTCTCTTTGACAGAAGAGGGCAATGCCCGGGTGGAATCCCTTTTAAAAATTAAAAACCTCTACGATCTGGCCCATATTGATTTGCTTCACCATATTTACCAGGCCTTAAAAGCCTGGCACCTTTTTACAAAGGATGTGGATTATATGGTGAAAAACAATGAGATCGTTATTGTGGATGAGTTTACCGGCCGGCTGATGCCAGGCAGACGCTGGAGCGATGGCCTTCACCAGGCCATAGAGGCCAAAGAGGGGGTGAAGGTCAAAAAAGAAAATCAAACCCTGGCAACAGTGACTTTTCAAAATTATTTCAGAATGTATAACAAGCTTTCCGGCATGACAGGTACCGCAGAGACCGAAGCCGTGGAGTTTAACAAAATCTATGGCTTAAATGTTTTTGTGGTTCCCACCAATCAGCCGGTCTTAAGAGATGATAAAAACGATATTATTTACAAAACCAAAAAAGCCAAATTTAAGGCCATTGTGGAGGAAATCAAACAAACCCACACTGTGCGAAAACAGCCCATGCTGGTGGGGACTGTCAGTATAGAAACCTCTGAACACCTGTCTTACCTTTTAAAGCAGGAGGGGGTGGCTCACAATGTTCTTAATGCAAAGCACCATGATCTGGAGGCACAGATTATTGCCCAGGCTGGAAGGCTTGGTGCTGTCACCATTGCCACCAATATGGCCGGCAGGGGTACGGATATTGTGCTGGGGGGTAATGCTGAGCTGCTTTCAAAAGCGGAACTCAGCTCTCAGGCTTCTGAGGAAATGAAGGTTCAATCGCTTAAAAAATTTACCGATCTTTGTGGAAGGGAAAAAGAACAGGTTGTAAAAGCGGGCGGGCTTTATGTGGTGGGTACAGAAAGGCATGAATCCCGCCGGATTGACAACCAGCTCAGAGGACGCAGCGGCCGGCAGGGGGACCCGGGAGCTTCCTGCTTTTACCTCTCTTTGGAGGATGATCTGATGCGTATTTTTGGTGGCAAAAACATGCAAAAAATTATGGATGTTTTTAAAGTGCCTGATGACGAGGCCATTACCGCCCGCCCTGTGACCCGGTCCATTATCAGTGCCCAAAGAAGAGTGGAGGGGCATAATTTTGATATTCGAAAGCACCTGCTGGAATATGACGATGTGATGAACCAGCAAAGAACAGTGGTCTATAAAATGCGCCGTAACATTTTAAACCCGGACCAGGTGGAAAGGCAGGGTTTAAATTTGCTGAGTGATGTCATCTCTCACTTTTTGGACACTTATGCCGGGGAGAATATCAAACCGGAACAGTGGAACCTGGATCAGATGAAAGGGGAGCTTTTTAACCGATTGGGGGTGGATATTCAAATACCCCCCAATGCCCGGGAGCTGGACCCTGAAGTTTTTATCTCTTCAGTAAAAAACCAGGTGAAACAGGCCTATGATTTGAAGAAAGAGGAAATGGGACCTCATTTTCTTTCTGTGATGAAACTCATAGTGCTTCAAACCCTGGATGCCCGGTGGAAAGAGCATCTGGAAAACATCGATCGCCTGAAAGAGGGTATCAATTTAAGAGCTTATGCCCAAAAAGACCCTTTGGTGGAATATAAAAAAGAGGCTTTTTCCCTTTTTGAAAGAGTGAATTTTCAAATTGCCCTGGAATCTGTGGAAAAACTCTTTAAAATACAGGTCAGATGGGACAAAGAGGGGCCGCCCGCCCGGGAGGAAACAGAAGAAGGCTTTCCCCCCCCCCAGGTGGCACAAAACCTTATTTACGACACCCCCCCGCCCCCCTCCTTAAGAGGGAATGAAGAGGGGCAAGCCCCCCCCCACCGGTTTAATCGATCCCAAAGAAGAAAATCCCAGCCCTCTCAGAAAAAAAAGAGGATTAAAATATGAAACAAAAGTGTCCGGCCTGTAGGCAGGATATGGATTTTACACCCCCTTCTGCCTCTTCGGAGGGAGAGGATATGCAGGATATGCTGGCATGTCCCCGATGTGGTTCCACCTTAAAATGGACCGGTCAAAAGCTGGACCTGGTGTATGACAACTCCGCAGCTTTAAAACCCGCAGAAGAGGAAGACCCCCCGCCCCTTAAGGAAGAGGCAGTATCTTCTGAAGCAGTGCCTTCTGAGGAACCGGATTCTTTGGAACCTGTGGCCTCTGAACCACCGGTTTCGGAATTACAGGCTTCCCCCCCGTCAGAAGATCCTCCGTCAGAAGATTCCCCGGCAGAGGATTCCCAGGTGATTATCACCCCGCCTCCTCCCCCGGCTTCTGAAGAGACCGGTTTAAAAACTCCCCCGGATCCTTCATCAGTACCCAAAGAGGAGGATGGTTTTTCCCCTCCGCAGGAAGATTTTAAAGATGTGGAAAATTTTGCCAACTCAGAAGAAAACCAGAAAGGGTTTTTACGCTACGACCTTCAGATCACAGGCATAGATTCCAAAGAGCTGAGAGAAAAACTTTTATTGATTTTAAAAAACCCTCAATTTCAATGGGAGGCTCAGAGCCTGTTAAAAAACATCAGCGAAGGCAGCCTGCTTCTTAAAAAATTAAACCCGGTGAAAATGTTTTGCCTCATAAGCCGGCTTTGCGAAGAACCTTTTCAATTCCGGTGGAAGCAGTACACTGTGCTGGATACCCCGGCTTCAGAAGATCCCCCAAAGGGTACACAAGACCTGCAAAGTGTACAATCAGAAGAGGAACACTAAAGAACCAAGGATAACAAATTTAAGGCTTGCCCTTAACTTTTGAAATCAGTAAAGTCAAACATTGTTTTTTTAAACAGCTGTTGAGAGATATTAAAAAATGACAACACAACAAAAGCCTCACTCCTCCAGGGAAGCCTATAACAAAGGGGGCTTTTTTTTGCTTTTGGGATCTCTGGGTTTAAGTTTTGTGTGGTTTGTTTATGTCAGTGGTTTGACTTCACAGGTGCAGCTGGATGAGTTGGATTCTTTGGCTTTGCTGGCAGAGTCTGGCGAGGCCGGACAAGCCGCCCTACAAAAATTTTGGCTTTCCTCTGAAGTTCTGATAGATCGTGGAAAAACTGTTTATCAAACTTATTGTGCCTCCTGTCATGGACCAAAAGGTTTGGGGGACGGGCCAGCGGGGGGAGGTTTAAGTCCCCCTCCCAGAAACCTGGTGGAGGGGGATTTTAAGCAGGGGGGCAGCTCCATTGCTCTTTACAACACTTTAATGAAGGGTATTGAAGGGACTTCCATGGTGTCTTTTTCTTACCTCTCGCAGCTGGACCGATGGACTCTGGTGCATTATGTCCGGTCCATAAGTCGTAACAAGGTGAAAGACGATGAAGAGGAACTTAAAGAATTTGCTCAAAGCCGCCCTTAAATGTGTTTTTGTGTCTTTAACGGCTTTTTCAGGGGGCTTAAGCTTTGCTTATCAGCCGGGCCTAAAGGCTATGTCTTCCCAAAAAACACCCCTTCCGCTTCAGGGTCTTCAGATAGAGGAGCGTACAGGCCAGTTTATAGATTTGAACTTGCCTTTTGTGGATGAGCAGGGGCAATTGCTTCCCCTTTCCCGGTACTTTCAGGCCAAAAAACCGGTGCTTATGAGCATTGTGTATTATAACTGCCCCAATTTGTGTGGTCTGCATTTGAATGGACTTTCCAAAGCTTTAACCAGCCTGTCTGAGGATTTTAAAAATCAGTTTCACTTTGTGCTTGTGAGTATGGATCCCAAAGAAGCCCCCCCCCTGGCCCGGAAGAAAAAACAAAACTATCTTCAAAAATACGGGCTTTCCCCCGGGCAGACACATTTTTTGACCGGTGAGGAAAAACACATCTTATCTCTCAGTAAGCAGGTGGGCTTTCGTTTTCGCTGGGATGACACACAAAAAATATTTGCTCACCATCCTGTGGCCTATATTTTAACTCCCGAAGGGCAAATTTCCCGCTACCTTTATGGGGTTGAGTTTTTAGCCCGGACTTTAAAGCTCTCTTTGGTGGAGGCCAGCCGGAATCAAATTGGCTCTGTTATGGACCGCATACTTTTGTTTTGTTTTCAGTTTGATCCCCGTCAGGGCCGCTATGCCTGGTACGCCTATAACATTATGAGGGTGGGGGGAGGCTTAACCGTTTTTTTGATTTTAAGCTTTTTGCTTCCGGTGTGGATCAGGGAAAGCAAAAAAAACAAAACCCTTTCCCCTCCGGTGTAAATCATGCAGCTTTGTTTTTTGTTGGGACTGTTTTTTTATTCTTCTGCAGCCGGTGGCAGGGGCCTGCTTCCCCTTCAGGCCACAGACCTGGCCCGCAGTGTGGATCATCTGATTCATTTTTTGGTGCTGATCTCTTTGGCAGCCTCTGTGCTTGTAATAGCCGGCTTTGTGTGGTTTGCCGTACGGTTTAAAAGAAAATCAGAGACAGACAAAACCCCCCATATCACTCATCATTATTTGCTGGAGTTTTTATGGAGCTTTATTCCCTTGCTGATCTTTATGTTTGTATTTGCCTGGGGGTGGTGGCTTTATGATGATATGAGAACTTCGCCGGCAGGAGCCCTGGAGATCCATGTTTATGGTCAAATGTGGAACTGGGATTTTGTTTATAAAAATGGCAAAAAAACCGCAGGCACACTTTATGTTCCCGTTCATAAGCCTGTAAAACTGGTGATGACCTCCCGGGATGTGATACACAGCTTTTATATACCCGCTTTCAGAATAAAGCAGGATGTTTTGCCACAGGTTTATACCTCTTTGTCTTTTACCGCCAGCAAGACCGGCCGGTTTCATGTTTTTTGTACAGAATTTTGCGGCACCGGGCATTCCCGTATGCTGGCCCAGGTACGGGTGATGAGTTTAAAAGACTGGGAGAAGTGGTTAAAAACAGACCCTTACAAAGGTTTAAGTCTCACTCAAATAGGCGAGAGTGTTTTTGGGGGAAGGTGCGTGGCCTGTCATCAGGTGACAACAGAAAGCCGCATTGGCCCGGGATTAAAGGGGATTTTTGGTCAGAAAAGATTTTTTGAAGATGGCACCAGTCTGGTGGCGGATGAAAATTATTTGAGAGAGTCCATTTTAAATCCTGAACAAAAAATTGTAAAAGGATACAGTAATCTGATGACACCTTTTACCGGCCTGCTTCAGGAGGAGGAACTGACCGGGCTGATAGAATACATCAAAAGCTTAAACTCCACAGACTCAAACCCTGAAGAGGCCTCCCCCGCTTTAAAGCCTGAGCTTTAAGCGGATTTTTTAAAAAAACCAAAAAAGCTTTTTTTTCTTTTTGTTTTGAGGGCAAAGCGCTCCTGCCGGATTTTGGCATTGGAGGGGTTTAAACGAACGGCTTTGGAAAAAAGATTGTAAGCCACCTTGCGTTCCCCTATTTTTTTCATAAAAAGCCCTTTGGCAACAAAGAAGACAAAACTCTCCTGAGCGGTGAGGGGGACTGTGTCGAACATTTGAAGAAGTTTGTTTTTTTCGTTTCGTGAGAGGGGGAGGTTTTCCTCGTACTTCAGCTTGGCCCACAGATAATAAAGTAAAGTGTCTTCAGGGGTTTTTTTGTAATTCAGGATGGATTCAAAAGTTTTCATGGCTTCGGAAAAATCATCCTGATCCAGGGCCACCTTGCCTTTTTCGTAATCATTGTATATGGTGACCACATCTTCGTTTCTGCCGGTTTTTACCTGTTGAATGTAACGGTTTCTTGTTTCGGGATCTTTTAAGGTGTTGTAAGCTTTTGTGATATAAACAAAACATCTTTCGTGAAGGGAAAGCAGCTCCTGGGGGAGGTTTTTGCCTATCCTGTCGGGGTGAAAAAGTTTGATAATATTTTTGTAGTTTTTTTCTATATCCTCCCCGGAGGCGGCCCATGGCAGGTTAAGCCATTCAAAATAGTTTTTGGTGTCCATGGCGAGTAAAAAACTTTGCAGACGAAGCCGTGTTTGATGAAAGCTTTCTTTTAAAGGCTGTCTTTTGCTTTCCTGGGTTAAACTCAGGCTTCTTAACAACAGGCGGATACAAAGTTTTAAGGAAAGGTTTTTTACATGGGCGGATTCCTTTAAAAAAAGTCCAAAAGGAAGGGTGGGGACAGATAAAGCCTGGGCAGTTGTGATAATATCAGAGGAGACCTCTTTAAAGTGGGCTTTAAAGGGGGATATACCAGCCCCTGCCTGCATCTCAAAAAGGGGTTTAAAAAAACCATCCAACCACTGGCAGCTGACATGTTTGTGGCTCCATTCCTCCACCATGTTGAGCAGGTCGGTGATGTTCAGGGAAGTGGACTCTGAACGCTCTTGGGGGAAAGAGGCCAGGTTTTCCTCTTTCACCCACCGGATTTTAACAGTTTTTTTTCTGCTCATGGATTTCATTAAACGAAGTTGCATTTGTTTTTTTAAACTGGCCTGTACCAAATGGGGGCTAATGGCACACTCCTGAACCAGTCTGTCGCCCAGGGGTTTTTTGCTTTGGGTGTGCAGCACTCTTTTTAAGGTTTGTGGGGTGATGAGTTTTTCCTGGATGAGCAGATCTCCCAGAAAAGAGCTGGTGTCTTTCATCTTCAGGTCTGTAATGTGTCCGGCCCGGAAAATCAGGGAAACAGTCTCAGCACCTTTGTACTGCACATGGAGTCTGCCGGTAAAACGGCTGGAGTAAAGAAACACATAAACAAACATCAGCTGGTGGGCGGGAAAAGTGTCCTCAGGGTCAAAATCAGGAAGAACGGGGCTTTCCCCCCGGGGTGTGTAAAGAAGCTGCTGCAGCCTTGTGAGAGGATTTTTTTTGGGGGCCAGCCACTCGTCAATCTTGTCGTTGATTTGATGGGTGTTGAGGGGCTTGGTAATAAAATGCTGGTATCTTTTTTGTATAAGTTTGGGAAGGGCCGTGGTTTTTAACACTCCACTCATCAGCCATAAAGTGTTTTGGTGGGAGATCAGGTTTTTGGACAAAAGCTTTTTTACAAAATCCAGACCGGTCACCCTGGGAATCAAAAGGTCCACTACAATAAGATCATAAGCCTGTACAAAGGTCATATACTCTGCCCGGGCCACACAGTGTGTGAGACTGACCTCCATGCCTTTTTTTTGAAAAAGAGTTTTTAAAACCTTTGCATGGTTTTTGTCATCTTCCAGAAGTAAAACTTTTAAAGGCATAATTAAAATTCCTTATAAGTCCATAGAAGGGTGTGCTTTTATGGGGACTGTGTTTTTACTTTTCGGTTTTTGTTTGCCAAAAATTGACACAATTATACATGGATTTTTACCAAAAAATTTTTTATACTTGGGTAAAGTCCTGTTTTTTTAAGAGGTAAGGGGGAAAAAGGTTTTTTAAACTATGAAAGGCATAAAGTGGTTTTTTTGTTTCCTCCTGTTTCCCTGTGCTTTGTCTGCTCAGGAAGACACTTTGACTTTAAAATGGCTGAAAGACCCCGGGGTTTTTTACCTTCAGTGGGATACCGGTTACTACTATACAGAGTATAATTATGGCGGGTGGTTTGAACGGGTGGCTTTGGGGCAGACACAAAGCCCCACGGGACTTTCGTTTTTTCAGTATATGGATTGGGACCTTGGTCTGGCTTACAATGTGAGGGAGTGGCTGCAAGGGGAGGTTTTTGCCCATGGTTCTTATTTTGCCAGGAGTGGGGATGGGAGCCGGTCCCATAAGTCCTCTTTTTCGATTTACCGGTTGGGAGGGGCTTTACGGAGTCAGCAAAAGGGGGGAGGGGGAAGTACAGGCTTTGGTTTTATTGAGGAGTTTTCTTTTTCTTTCCCGGTGAGGCAGCTTAAAGCCGGGGCTTTTCGGCCTGTGGCTGACCCCCTCAGTATGCACTTTACCCCTTCTTTATGGGCTTACCTGTCTTTTTACGAGGTTTTTTATCCTTTTGTGCATTTGGGTTTTAAGGTGAGAACCCGGGCCCTGTCTGCTCTTTTGCAGTTCAAAGCGGGCCTCACTCTCCGTCTGGGGCTTTCCGAGCTGGGGACTTATGTTTATGGATTTTACTCTGCCCTTAAAGGCAAAGACCTCTCTCAAAAGGGGCATTTGGACTTGCTGGTCAAGCTGAACGGGGGAAGCTTAAAATTTGCCTCACAAGATCCGGGAGTTGTGGGGGGGCTGGCTTACATTAAGTGGTATTTTCCTTATTTTACCTTAAGAATGGCAGGGGATATGGATTTTAATGGCACCTCTTATGCCAAAGGGTATCGGTTTTCTTTATCCCTGACCTTTCAACAGGGAAAACTTAAAGACCTGGAAAGTCTGTTTGAAACCTCCCCGGAGCTTCCCCTTATAGAACAATAAATTTCTTCTCAAAGCCGGTCCAAAAAAAAATGGTGCCCGGCGAGGGACTTGAACCCCCACCCCTTTTAAAGACATGATCCTAAGTCATGCGCGTCTACCAGTTCCGCCAGCCGGGCCCCCCCTGTGTGAGAGAAAAAACTGTTTTTGCCCCCCACAGTGGGCCAAAAAAGCTTTTTTTATTTCAGATTTTTGATTTCCTCGTCAATGAGTTTTTTATAGGCTTGGGGGCTTAGGAGGCTTGCCAAATCCGCCTCTTTGCTCATCTCAATACGAACCAGCCAGCCTTTGCTCATGGGGTGGTCGTTAATGGTCCCGGGAGTGAGACTGCTGTTGACCTCCTCCACCTCCCCACTCACAGGGGCATAAAGATCACTGACATGTTTGTTGCTTTCCACCAAACCAAAAACCTGTCCTCTGTCAAAACTTTGTCCTTTTTGAGGAAGCCGCCAGCTCACAATTTCCCCCAGCTGATCCTGTGCATAATGGGTAATGCCAATGGTGGCGGTGTTTCTGTCGTCCAAAGAAACCCACTCATGGGTTTTGGTGTAGTAGTAGCTTTCTCCCGGAACAATCAGTCTTTTTGGGGTTTCTTCTGCCATGGCGGGGTAAAATCCTTTTCAGCGGCGGATTTAAATTCAGACCAGTCACTTTACCTGTTTATAAAAGGGGTGGCAACCACTTCCGCAAGGCTTTGTGTTTTGTGAATTTCCACAAGAATTTTTTGCCCCGGAGTGCAAAAATCTTTGTGAATATGAGCCATACCCAGCATACTTTCTGAAGAGGGGGAATAAGCCCCGCTGGTGACTGTTCCTATTTTTTGTTGGTTTTTTGAAAAAACCACTTGCCCGTACCTGGGAACCCCATTTTGTGTTTCCTTTAATTGAAATCCCACCCACAGAGTGGAAAAGTGTTTTTTTAACAAAGCCTCTTTCCCTATAAAAGGATGGGGGTTGGTAATCATACGGGAGAGTCCTGCTGCATGGGGGTTGATGTCCGGACCTAAATCCTGCCCATAAAGGGGATACTTCATTTCCATACGTAAGGTGTCACGGGCTGCCAGCCCACAAGGGGGAATGCCTGCTTTTCTGATTTTTTTCCACAGGGAAAGGGTGACTGGCAGGGGGGATAAAATTTCAAAGCCCTTTTCCCCTGTGTACCCAGTGGCAGAGACCACCAGTGTGGAGTTTTCAAAATTCACCCTCTGAAAGCGAAACCTTTTAAGGCTCAAGAGCTTGTTTGTTTTTAAAATTTGTGATGTCAAATCCGGTGCAAAAGGTCCCTGGACTGCCAGCTGGGACCACTTCAGGCTTTCGTCCTCTACACTCACCCCTTCCCCCGGGGCGTGTTTTTTTATCCAGTTCCGGTGAAAAAGGCTTCGAGAACAATTCACACACAGAAGGTAGTCTGTTTGTGGTTCAAAACAATAGACTATCAGATCGTCCAAAATACCCCCTTCCCTGTTACAGAGCAGGCTGTACTGACATTGGTTTTTTTTAAGAGCAGAGACATTGCTCACTAAAAGCCGGCTGAGGGTTTTTAAGGCCAAAGGGCCTTTCAGGCGAATTTCCCCCATGTGGGAGACATCAAAGACTCCGGAAGCCTTACGGACACTGAGATGCTCTTTTCTGCTTCCGCTGAAGTAAAGCGGCATCCTCCAGCCGTAAAAGGGAACCATTTTGACCCCCTCTTTAATATGTTGTGAAAACAGGACTGTGTTTTTTAAAGAGGGGGAGGGCATGACTGAACCTGCCTTAAAGCCAAATCAAAAGTGTTTTTCACCAGCATGGCCACTGTCATGGGTCCCACCCCGCCCGGGACAGGGCTTATAAATTGCAGCCAGTCTTTTAACTCCTCAAAACGCAGATTGCCTGTAAGAAGGGGCTTTGCCCCCGGCTTCAGGGTCCGAACTTTGTGGATCCCCACATCCACCCCTATAGCTCCTTTTTTGAAGTCTTCCCTCCCCAAAAGATGAGCTTCGGTGGTGCAGGCCACAACCACATCTGAGGCCCTTGTGATCTCAGACAAATCACGAGTGTGGGAGTGGCAGACTGTGACCGTGGCATGGGCTTTTAAAAGTTGCTGTGCCATGGGAAGCCCCACTGTGGGGCTTCGCCCCACCACTGTGGCCTTTTTTCCTTTTAAGGTGATGCCGTGGTGTTTGAGAAGTGTCATCACCCCCAAAGGGGTGCAGGCCACCACCGGGCTTTTGTGAATCCATGCCAGCCCCTGGTTTTCAGGGCTTAAGCCATCCACATCTTTTTTGGGATCCAGCCACTGAAAAACCTCCGGCCACTTTAAAGAGGGGGGCAAAGGGAGCTGTATCAGCAGAGCGTGGATGAAAGGGTCTTTATTGAGTTTTTGTATGTGGGTTTTTAACTCCTGCGGGGAAACACTCTCTTTAAAAGAAAAAAGGCGGAAGTTTATCCCCACCTCTCCAGCACTCTGGTTTTTTTTTTTTATATAAAGGGTGCTGGCGGGATCCTGGCCCACCTGAATCACCGCCAGCCCGGGACTTAGCCCATAAGTTTTTGAAAATTCCTGAATCTGAGATTTTAAATCCTGCCTGATTTTTTTAGCCAGCCCCCATCCATCCAAAATTGGCATTTTCATTGACCCTTCAGAAAAAAAACGACATAAACAGAAGAACTTATGAAAAAAAAACCACAGAAAGTCAATAAAACCGCATCGATCACCCCCCCGCTGAAGAAAAAATTACCCCGAAAAAACTTTAAAGAAAACCCCCTGGTGGAGCAGTTTTACAGAAGTGTTCAGGAATACAGCCTCAGAGAAGAGGCCTACAAAGCCGCCCTTCAAATATACATCAATCTGAAAAAGTAAAATCCCCGGCTCCCGGGATTCTGCCGGGAAAAGTGACTGAAATCCGGACATTTTTTTGGCCATGTCCGGATTTCATACACTTTTTTTCTCAAAACCCTGTTTTTTAGGGCTTTTAGGGGCTTTTTCCCCCTTTAAAAAGTGGGATCCTTTTTTGCAAGCCCTTAAAGTGTCTGGAACAAAAATAAAAAAGAAAAAGGAGGGTTTTGAAATGAAGAAAAATAAAAAACTTGGGAATCAAAAAGGACAGGGGCTGATAGAGTACCTGATTTTGATAGCCTTAATGGGGGTGGCAACCATTGGGGTGATACGGGTCTTAAATCAAACCATAAAGGCCCGGTTTGCCTCTGCGGTGTATGCACTTCAGGGTAAGCCCAAAAAAGTCAAAACAGAAAGCCTGAACAAAAGAGATTATCAAAAAAGTGATTTGAGTGACTTTATGAACGGGGCGGCCAGTAAAAACAACTAAAAAGGAGTTTATAATGATGAACCAAAGAGTTTTGTTGTTAAAAGGAAAAAACCAGGGGCAGGCTTTGGTGTGTGTGGTCTTTACCCTTCCCCTGCTTTTGGCATGTTTTCTGCTTGTGTTTTTTGTGTTTCAGACACAGGCTCAAAAGCTTTGGACAGGTCATCATTTGTATCAGTCTTTGATTTGTCTGGCGGAGGCAAGGCCTTACGAACACTGTAAGGCCCGCCTCCTGAAGCAAAGTCAAAATTTTTTGTGGATGGGAAAAATAAAAACCATATCCCTCTCTCAAAAGGGGGACAGAAAATGGGAGGGGGTGCTTGTATGGAGTGGCTTTTATGCAGATATAAAAATCAAAAAAAACCTTCATCTGGATTTGTTTTAACAGTGTTGATGCTCACTCTTCCCCTGTTTTTAACATGTCTTGTGGTTTTAACCTCTTTGATCTTCAGTTTAAGAAACTATAACTTTTCACAAAGTGTGTGTATCAGCTCGGTGTTGCACACGCAAAAGAATCTTCAGCGGCAAATGGACTTACTGATGAAGCTCAACCCTGAGGCCGATCGTTTAAGAAACAGGTACCGCACAAATAAAAAACGATTCCGGAGGGCTTTAAGGACCGGAAGATTTGTTAAGGCCTCTGTGCTTATGGCCCGGGGGCAGATGATTCAGGCCCGAAGGCTTGTCCTTCATTACCGGCAGCAAAAGATTTTGGCTCAAAGTTTAAAGCAGGTGCATAAGGATTTTTGGGCTTTTAAGCGGAAAATGCAGCCCTTCCGGATAAAAAATGTCAGGCAAAATTATTTTCGTCCCTATCCTCTGGCTGTAAAGGCCCGGGGTCCGGGGCCTGCCCCCTCTTATGAACTGCTCCCCTCTTTTTCCCTGAAACAAACCCTGTCTTTGTTTTGGGACATGCCCCTTTATCGCTTTTTGCCCCGGTGGATAAAGAAATGGTTTTTCGAAGATGGGTTTTCCTCCTATGAATGCTCTGCCACTTTGAAGGGGAAAGGGGCTGAGCTTCTTCCCGCTTTGAGTGTTTTTAAGGGAGGGGTGGGGAAGGGTTTTTTCCCCGGTTTTTTAAGAGAGGTTTTTCGAAAATGAAAAAACCTCTGAAGCCGGGGCCGGGCCTTAAAAAAGTGTCTTTTTCCAAAGGGCAAATGGTTTTGGAACTTTTATGGCTTGTGCTTTTTGTTTGTGGTTTTTTGGCAGTACTTTGTCATTTGTATGAATCTGGCAACAGACAGATAAACCACAGTCAAAAAGGCCTTCAGTGGCCTTACAAAAACCCCTCCGGGAAAATTTTTAAACAGTAAGCATAAGGAGAAAATATATGTCGCTTTTATGGATTCAAAAACTAAAAACCAAACACACTTTGGGAGTGGGACTGGTGGGTTTTTGTTTTTTGATGGCCTGGCTTCAAAGTGGTGGTACAGGAGGGAAGGTGCCTGCTGTGGACTCCGGTGGGGTGGACACTTATATCCCGGAGGGTTTTGTATTGCTTCCCATTGAACTCAGTAATGGAATCACCCTGGCAGGGCTTTTAAAAGACAAAGGGGTGGTGGATCTTTATACGGCTGATCCCACAAATTTTCAGGCACAAAGGGCGGCATCGGCCGTGAAGATCATACGCTCCCCTGTGGGCCAGCTTCAGTTTGCAGCCCTTCTTCCGGAAAACCAGGCCGGGGCCATGATACAAAGATTTCAGTCTTTTTATGCTGTTATTCAAAACCCTGACAAGAAGGGGACCAAAGTGATGCTTAAGGGGAAAAAGAAAAAAAGACTCATTACCATAGAACCATTTGAAACCCCTTAAGGTTTTTTTGGATGTTTTTGTTTAAAGAAAGACTTAAAAAAAACCACCGGACAGGATATGACCATAAAAACTTTTGGTGGAAAACACAGGAGATGTACAATCATGAAAAAAACAACAATTTTCACTTGCGTAAGCCTTTGGTGTTTTTTTTGTTTTGGAAAAGTGGTGTGGATGAGAGCCCCCTCCACAGATTTTGTGGAGTTTGAGGCCTACACCAGTACAGAGTCGCAAAAAACTTTTGCTCAGGCTCAGTGGGATAAAATAAAAATTTCCCCCCGGCCGGTGAATTTAAAAATTCTTTTGGCAAAAGCCCAGGCGGAGTTTTTGTCTCACGATCCCTTAAGTGCAAAACCCACTTACCAGGAGATGGTCTCTCACAGCACCTCTTATGACTGGAACCTGGAGGAAAGAAAAATTATTTTTTATTCTTTTTTTCGTATCGCACAGCTGGAAAAAGACCCCGCCCGGTTCCGGCTTTTTTTAAAAGAGGCCCTGGTTTTTGGAAAAAATCTCAGGCTGGATTTGAAGCTTTTTCCCCCGCCGATTGTAAAAGCTTATCAGGAGATAAAAAAGAACACGGTTTTTGCCCCCCTGCCTTTGGGCAAAATTTTTAAAGACCATGAGCTGATTTTAATTAACGGAAAAGCTTACAAAAGAACACACAAACCGCTTTTGCCCTATGGGGTGTACCGGGTGCATGCTTTAAGCTCCTCCCATAAACCATGGACAGGGCTTGTGTCTTTATCCCGTCTGGTTTTAAAGAAAATAAAAACACAGGCCCTGGTGGAGGGGGAGTGTGGTTCTGCGAAAATAAAACACAAGCCTGCCCGCAAAACAATTCGGGTTTTGTTTCCCGGGTTTTGTGTGTGGAAGGAAGAGACTTTAAAACCTTTTAAAGATTTTGTGCCTCTTTCCTCTTTGGAAAAACCTGTTTTGCCACAAAAAACTTCCAAAAAATGGTGGTGGGTGGGGGGTCTTTCTTTGGTGACCCTGGGGGTTGTGTCTTATGTGGTGTGGAAAAGCAACAAACAAAAGCCTGGCCCAGGCCCTTCTCAAGGGCCTGAAAAACCCCCTTCAAAACCCGGACTGGCTTCACCCGCCCCAGCTCCTCCCACAGTGATAAGAATTGGGTTTTAACTTTGTAGTGAAAACAATAAAAAAACCACTTTAAAAAACAAGGTGAAATGCTTTGAAAGAGTTATTTGGTATGTTGTTTAAAAATATGTTAAACTTATTTAAAAAGGAGCTTTACATGGGCTGGAAACAGATTTTGGAAAAATTACTCACCAACTCTGATCATTTAAAAACAGAGATACGTCTTTTTCACGAGAGTGTGGATGGAAAATTTCAGGGTATAGGGTACCGACTGGATGCGATGAATCACGATATAGTGACTACGCACAGAACCATGAACCGGGTGGAGGACAGGCTGGACAAGGTGGAGGATCGATTGGACAAAGTGGAAGGCCGGATGAGCCAGATGGACGGAAGATTTGACAGAATGGAAGGTCGGATGGACCAGATGGACGAAAGATTTGACAGAATGGAAGGTCGGATGGACCAGATGGATGGAAGATTTGACAGAATGGAAGGCCGGATGGACCAGATGGAGCAAAACATGGGCCAGATAGATATTCGGTTAAATACCATGGATCAAAAGCTGGATATGGTACAGTCTCATCTCAGTAATCATATTACAGATACCACAAAGGCTATAAATAACCTGACCAAAGAAGTGAAGTCTTTGTCAGCAAAAAGAGCTTGAGTTCTTTTAACAGGCTTAACAGAGCAGAGGGGTTTTAGCGGGCAAATCTTCTTCTGTTGTTGTTTCCTCTTTTTCTGGTGGAAGAGGGGCTTCTGCCTCCTCTTCGGGTGCTTGTTCTGTCACCCCCCCCTCCTATGCTGGTGTGAAACTGGCCTCCTGCCGTGAGTGAAAAGCCACTGCTGGCACCACCGCCGTACATCACCTCCTGAATCTGCATTTGCAGACGGTACATTTCCTGTGTCAGGGCCTGGACAGATTGTTGCTTTTGCATCCAGTTGTTCATTTGAGCTTGTTTGTAAGACATCATTGCTTTTTGGTATTCCATATAAGCCTGCATTTGGCCAAAACCACCACCCATCATACCACCTCCGGGGAATCCACCGCCGGGAAAGCCGCCTCCGGGATAGCCCATGCCAGGAAATCCACCGGGATAGCCCCCCATACCAGGGAATCCCCCACCGGGGAAGGGAAAGCCTCCACCCAAATGAATGCCACCGCCAATTCCGGGGAATCCGCCCGGGTAACCCATACCGGGAAAACCGCCAGGATAGCCCATACCGGGGAAACCCCCAGGGTATCCCCCGCCCAATTGAATACCCCCTCCTGGGAAGGGGAATCCCCCACCGGGGAAGGGAAAGCCTCCGCCCAAATGAATGCCACCGCCAATTCCGGGGAATCCGCCCGGGTAACCCATACCGGGAAAACCGCCAGGATAGCCCATACCGGGGAATCCGCCAGGATAGCCCATGCCAGGAAATCCACCGGGATACCCCCCCATACCAGGGAAGCCCCCAGGGTATCCGCCGCCCCATATTCCGCCACCGGGATAACCCATGCCCGGGTATCCGCCCATTAAAAGCCCTCCCAGGCCTCCCAGGACATTTCTAAAACCACTCCCTGTGGGGGAGCAGGCCAAAGAGCTTCCCAGCATACCGCTGCCGTAAAGTCCATCCATAATAAAAGGATAGGCCAGCTGCATTCCATAACCGGCCTGACCGGGAAAACCCAGCCGGGCTCTCACTTTGTTGGCCGATTTTATGCTGTAAAGTCCAAGAGCCACCCCTGCGGCAGAAGAAAGAAATTGCCCAAACCTTTGCCATTTGTCCGGTTTGTACCACCTTTCCATCTGGTTGATAACAGACTGCCTGTTGCTCTCCCGGCAGCTCATACAGTTTTCATCGGCTGCGGTTTTGCCGTCATAATCAGACCAGTAATCCTCCATACTGTAAGGGTCGTCTGCTGTTTTGGCTTTTGTTAAATCTTCCAGCTGTTTTTGAAGCTCTTTCAAAGCCTCTTCATCTTCAGCGATTTTTTTGATTCGATTTTCCCATTGTTCAAATTTTCCTTTGTTGCATTTTTCGTTGTCTCTTTCTCCACTACCACCACCAGTTGGTCTTCGCGACCGTTCTGGCCTTCCTCTTGTATCTCTTTCTCGTTGAGGTGACAGAGGTCTTATCATACGACACTTATCTGCTTTACAGGAAGATGTTGGATCAGATGAAAAAGGGTCCCCTTCCCAGCAGGAAGAATGGCTGTAATTACAAATAGGTGTATCCGTCGTATCTTCTGTTTTTTTACAGCTTGCTATATTATTAGAAGGATGCAGACACTCTTTTTGTTTATTACAGATAGCAGTAATATCAACATTCCATCCGTGATCGAATTCATTTGCATCCGATGAAGCACAGTTTCGCCACCTCTTCCATAGTCGGCAGTCCTGGTGGTTGGATTTACACTGTAGGTTAGCTCCCTGCCCACATACTGTATTATCAAACTCTTCAGGAGAATCATATTTCTGATATTCCAGTATTAATTCAAAAGTGTATAAAACATCATCTTTTTTATCCAGACCTTTTTGGAGGTCCTCTTTAAGGTCTTTTTCCCCCTCTTTCATTTTTTCTTCCAATTGCTTGATTTGCTTGTTTAAAGCTCTTTCTTCTGCAGCCGGGTTTTGGCCTCCCTGGGCCTGAAGCATGGAAAGCATAAGCCCCGGGGAACAAAAAGGGTTGCCTCCCATGGCAGGCATAAACCGGGCTTTTACAGGGTTTGCAGTTAGTATCAGACTGAATGCAAAAGCCTGCCACATACCTTTGTGATTTAAAATGTTTCTCATAATCTGCTTTCCCAAGCCCTTACACTTTTAAGGTTTTTATTTTCAGCCACTTGTTTTTAGTGCCTTTAAGGCCTGGCCTGATAAAAAATAAAAACATTTCCGTGGTATTCTTTTCGGAAAAGTAAAGAATCACCTTTAAGTATTTTTTACTTTTCACTTGTGACTGTGTGCATTATTAAGCCTAAAGTCCTTATTTTTTCTGAAATATAAAAAAATATCTCTTGTTTTGGCGATTTTGGTCCTGATTTTGCATGTAAAAAGGGCAGCTTATGGGCTTTTTTTTTAAAATTTTTGCTTTAAAAAATGTTTTTTTATCAATAAGGAGGTGTTGTTTGAAGAAAAACTGGTTTTTCACTTGGGGGTTGTGTGTATGTTTTTACATGCCCTTAAAAAGTTTTTCTGTGCTGGATCCCCGCCCCTCCTCTGAAAACACTCTGGTTTTGTCTGTGGGCGAAAGCGTGAGAGTTAAAACCAAACCTTTTGAAAGCACTTACCTTTCTCAAAGTGGCCTCATCTCTTTAAGGGATGAGGGTTTTGCTCTCGTGCTTCAGGCCCGAAAGCAGGGCCAGGCCCTCTTAAGAGTGGGGAAAAAAGTTTATAAAATTCAGGTGGTGCCTTTCCACATCAAAGACCATTTTCAAAAAATAAAAAATTTTTTGAAAACCAAAAAAGGTTTAAAAGCCTCTTTGGATTCCTCTGTGATATTTGTCACAGGCCGGCTTCACCGCATAAGGGATTACAAGGATTTGGCTGAGTTCAGCAAAATCCACAAACTGGTTTATCAGTTTGAGGCTTATGTGCAGCCCCACCAGCAGGCCCCGCTCACCTCTTACATTAAAAATCAGATGCAGCCCCTTTTACCCCCCTCCATGTATCAT
Organism: Bdellovibrionales bacterium; assembly: GCA_965200025.1. GTDB lineage: Bacteria > Bdellovibrionota > Bdellovibrionia > Bdellovibrionales > UBA1609 > JANQSP01. The sequence goes on along the minus strand of OZ241325.1, from coordinate 1,531,898 downwards.
ATTTTATGGAACCCCTCCCTTCAGGCTCTTCTCCCCTCCTCTCATCTTTTGAATGAGACTGTTGAAACCCTGCTGGCAAACCATGGCCTTAAGGTGGTAAAAGACAGGACTTTTCTTCCCCGCCCCCCACTGGTGGAGCTGAAACTTGTTTTGGTGGAGACCAGCTTAAACACCTCCTTAAAAATAAATGTTCCCCTCAACCCCGGAAGCGAAGAGGGGGAAGGTCATTTTATCACCCGTATTTTGGACAAAAGTTTTTTTCAAAAATGGTTGAAAGAGTTTAAAAGCCTTGAGAGCCGGGGCCAGGGGCATATTCTGGCCCGGGCCACACTCCTCAGTGAGAGTGGAAAAAACTCCCGGTTTTTATCCGGAGGCGAAGTCCCCATCCCTCACTTTCACAGCGAAACAGGAAAAGCCTCCATTCAGTGGAAACCCTACGGGATAAGGCTGAACTTCAAGGCCCGGGCAGACAGAAAAAACTCCATTCACTTAAAACTTCAGGCAGAGATTTCAGAAGTGTCTCATGCTTTTTCTGCCAGTCAGGCCCCTTCCCTGAAAACCAACCGATTGAACTCTGACCTTACTCTTAAGGCCGGGCAAACCCTGGCCCTTATGGGTATTGTGCGTCTGGCCCGGGGCAAAGATCTTTCTGCCCCCTGGCCTTTGTCAAAACTCCCCGTACTGGGTTCTGCCTTATCCTTTAAAGGAAAACTCAAAGATCAAACCCGCTTAAGCGTTTTTGTCACCACCCGTATTGTGGAGGATGTTTAAAATGTCTCTTGCCCCTTCTTTAATACAAAGCTTTAACCAGGCCTTAAAATACCTTAAGGACACACAAAGCTTTACAGACACTTTAAACCCGGGTATGGACAGCTCCCCCTCTCATCTGCAGGAGATCAAAAACATGGTTCAAAAAAAAAGCCCTCCAGAGCATGCTCAAAGGCTTATGGATGAGTTTTTTGGATTAGGCCCCATAAGCCCCCTGATCCACAAGCCAGAGGTGACAGAAATTATTATCAACGGGAAAGATCATATTTTTTATGAGGAAAAGGGAAGTCTGAAAGCTTTTTCAGACAGTTTTTTGTCAGAGTTGAGTTTTAAAAATTTTATTCACCGGGTGTGTGAGGAGGCAGACATCATATTAAGCCTCAACCAACCCTTTGCCGATGGCAATTTTAGAGGTTTAAGGGTGCATTTGGCCATGCAACCCCTGGTGAATGTGAGCTTTCATATCAGTTTTAGAAGGCATCCCAAAAATCCCTGGTCTTTTAAGAGGCTGAAAGATCAGGGCTGGGCCCCCGCCCCTGCCATTGATCTCATAACCCGGCTGATTGAGAGTAAAAAAAACCTGCTGATTGCAGGCCCCACCAGCTCAGGCAAAACCTCTGTTTTAAACTCCTGCCTAAGGCAGGTGGCTTTAAACGAGAGGCTGATTATTGTGGAGGATTGTGATGAGCTGCTTTTGCCCAATACTTTCAGCACCAAACTTCTGACCCGGGGGGATGGCAGTGAGGGGCTAAAACCTGTGGGGCAGCAGGAGCTGGTTCGGCAAAGCCTTCGGATGCGACCAGACAGAATTATTATGGGGGAGGCCCGTGGCACAGAAGCCAAAGACTTACTGATGGCCCTTGCCACCGGACACAAAGGCAGTATTGGCACCATCCATGCCAAGGATCACAAACAGGCCCTGTGGCGGTTGGAAATGCTGGTGCAAATGGGAGCCCCTCACTGGAGTACACAAAGCATACGGCAAATGATTGTACTCAGTATGGATTATGTGATTTTGGTGGGGAAAGTTCAGACGGAAAGAAAGCTGCTTGGGATTTATAAACTCTCCGGGGTGGAAAACACCGGATACTTATTTGAGACTTTGTTTGCCCATGATTTGAATGCCCAGGTCTGCGAGCTGAGCGGGCGACACCGGGGAGGGAGCCTGTGACATCAGGCACATCCCCCGACTGGTTTTGGGAAAAGCCACAACATCTTTAATATCCTGTGTGTTGCACAAAAGCATAAGAAGTCTTTCCATACCCCAGGCCATACCGCCGTGGGGAGGGGTGCCGAAACTTAAGGCTTTAATAAAAAAACCAAATTGATCCTCATACTCTTTTTCACTAAAACCCAGAGCTTTAAACAAAGCTTTTTGAACCGCAGGGTGGTGGATACGCATCGATCCCCCCCCAAGCTCCTGTCCATTGCAAACCAAATCATAAGCCAAAGCCCTGAGAGTGGGGGAAAGTTTTTGCTCCTTAAGAAGCGGGAGATCTTCAGGATGAGGGGCCGTAAAAGGATGGTGAAAGGCCTTCCACCGGCCTGCTTTGTGATCGTATTCCAGAAGGGGAAAGTCCTTAATCCACACAAAGCAGTCTTTGTCTTTGGAAATCAGATCCCTGCCCAAAGTTTGAATAAGAAAATGAGCGGGACGGTAAAGCTCCTCCTTCAGGCCTGGAAGAAGAAAAACAATGGAGTTTTCTTTGCCACCGCCCGCCCGAAACAGGTTTTCCATTTGATGAGGGGATAAGTGTTTTTCCATGGGGGAGGTAAGCCCCCCCCCTTCAGAAGACTTCATCCACAGCAGGGTCTTTAAGCCCAGGTGTTTGACCTCCTCTGTGATTTTTTTAAGGCGGCTCCCGCTGAAGTTTGTTTGTAAGCCTGCACACAGACCTTTGATGTTCCCCCCCTGTTTTAAGGTTTTTTCAAAAAGCTCAAAGGAGGAGTTTTTTGCCAGAGAGGTTACATCGTGTAACTTTAAGGGGTTTCTTAAGTCTGGCCGGTCTGTGCCGTAAGTGTCCATAGCCTCCTGATAAGTTAAAGAGTTTATATGCGTGATGTTTTGATTTTTAAATGTTTTCCATAAGGAGGTGATAAGTTTTTGGTTCAATGCCTGAATGGTTTTGGGACTTACAAAACTCATTTCCATATCCAGCTGCACAAACTCCGGCTGCCGGTCAGAACGCATGTCCTCGTCCCTGAAGCACTTGGCAATTTGAAAATACCTGTCCATACCGGCTATCATCAGCAGCTGCTTTAAAATTTGAGGGCTTTGGGGTAAAGCATAAAAAGATCCGGGGATGTGACGGGAGGGAACCAGATAGTCCCTGGCCCCTTCAGGCGTGGCCTTGTAAAGACATGGGGTCACAACCTCTTTAAAACTCTCAGCTTCCAGCTCTTTCCTCAAAAGCTGATACACACTGTGAGCCTGGTTTAAGTTTTTTTGGAGCTTGGAAGATCTCAGGCTTAAATACCGGTATTTTAAACTCAAAGCTTCGGAAACATTTTTGCTGTCTATGACAAAAGGGGTGGGGCCTGCGGGGGATAAAATTTCGCAGTGAGAGGCCTGAATTTCCACCTGGCCTGTGGGACTGCTTTGGCTTATTTGCTTTTGTGGCCGCAGCTTGAGCTGACCTTTGACCGCCACCACGCTCTCCAGGCTGAACTGCAGGACAGACTTTAAAGCCGGCACAGAAGGATCGCAAACCACCTGCACAAAACCGGTTTTGTCCCTGAGATCCACAAAAACCACCGCCCCGTGGTTTCTAATCTTTTTTACCCATCCCAGGGCAGTGACTGTTTGCCCCTGGTGGCTGGCTTTAAACTCCCCGCAAAGGCATGTGCGTTCGTAAAATTCCGGTAAAACTGATGAAGTCATAATTACTGGTTTTATACAGATTTGATAAAGTAAGCAATGATAAAGCTGCCCCCGTCCGTGGGGTTCATTAAAGACTCTCCAAATCTTTAAGGGGTAAAAACCCTCTCACCCTGCCCACCCTCATTTTTTTAGATTTTTTTCTTTAAATTTAAACTTTTTTTTAAAAAATCCCTATTTTTTCTCTTTTTCCCAAAAAACGGATCGGATTTTGCATGGGGTAAGAGTAAAGAAAAACCCTTTTTACCCCCCCATCAGGAGGACCCCCATGATGAAAAAATCCATGACAAAAACAACCACCCCCACTGTTAAGAAAACCAAGCCCCACAAAAGGACACACCCCATGAAAAAAACAAAACCCACAATAACCAAGCCCCATCAAAAGACAAACCCCCAACCTTTCAGGCCCATAGACCTCACCAAAGACATCACCTTTCAATACTTCTTTAAAAAACACCCCTCAAGTCTCATCTCCCTCCTCCAAACCTTCTTACCCCTCCCAAAAGCCCCCATTTTCTCTTTGTAGGGGAGTAAAGACTCTCTTGACTTCCAGGGCCTCTTAACTGAAAAATAAGCAGTTTAAAGAGGGGAAATGGTGGAATGAAAATCATTTCATGGAATGTTAATGGTATCAGAGCCTGTAGCCAGAAGGGTTTTTTGCCTTTTTTGGAATCACAAGATCCGGATATTTTATGCATTCAGGAAAGCAAAGCCCATCCTGAGGATGTGGACCCTGCCCTGCTGACCCCTTCAGGACGCACCTCTTATTGGTCTTTTGCAGACACCAAAGGTTACTCTGGCACAGTGACTTTTGTAAAAACCCCGGCTCAAAAAATTACCCGCGGTATTGGCATTAAAAAATTTGACAACGAAGGACGCTTCATGATCACCGACCATGGAAGTTTTTTGCTCTTTAATGTTTATTTTCCCAATGGTTCTCAAACCCCTGAGAGGCATTTGTTTAAACAGGAGTTTTTGTCTGTGTTTGCATCGGTTTTAAAAAAAAACAAAGCCCGGGGTGGCAAAGAGCTGATTGTGGTGGGGGATTACAACACAGCCTATTTGGACAAAGATGTTTTTGATCCCAAAGGTTTAAAAAACACCAGTGGTTTTTTGTCAGAGGAAAGACAGTGGTTTAAAGAGTTTTTATCCTGTGGTTTTGTGGACAGCTTTCGGCATTTTTATCCTCATCAAAAAGAAGCTTACACCTGGTGGTCTTACCGGGAAAATGCAAGAAAAAAAAACAAAGGCTGGAGGATTGACCATATCTGCGTCAGTCCGGGGCTTATCCCTCAAATGAAATCTGTTGAGATTTTAAAGTCTCAATATGGTTCTGATCACTGCCCTGTACTTTTGAATCTCAAATAATTTTTTTTTTTAATCCCCATGGACTTAAGAGGGTTACAAAACGAATGAGTCAAAACATTATGGTTAAAAAATTTGGTGGCACCTCCTTAGCCTCCCTAAAGAGGATAAAGCATGTGGCAGGCTGTATTGAAAACAGCCTTGCAGAAGGGATGAGACCTGTGGTGGTGGTCTCTGCCATGGCGGGTGAGACCAACCGCCTGATCCGTATGGCCCACCAGGCGGCAGGATTAAAGTACAAAGGTTTGGCTTATGATATGCTTCTGGCTTCCGGAGAACAGGTGAGTGCCGCTGTTTTGGCCCTCACTCTTCAAAGAAGAAAAATCTTGGCCACTCCCTTACTGGCCCACCAGGCGGGCATTCAAACAGATAATTTGTTTTCCAAAGCCCGTATTCAAAAAATAAATACTAGCCCTTTAAAAAAACTTTTACGGGCAGGCTTTGTTCCCATAGTGGCGGGCTTTCAGGGGAGTACTGTGGAAGGGACCATTACCACTTTGGGAAGAGGGGGATCAGACACCACAGCTTTGGCCCTTGCTGCAGCCCTTAAGCAAAAAACTTGCGAGATTTTTACCGATGTTCCCAAAATTTATACTGCCGATCCCCGATTACTTAAAACAGCGGTTCCTGTGTCTCATTTGAGCTTTGAGGAAATGATGGAGATGGCCTCTCAGGGCAGCCGTGTGCTTCATTTTCGTTGTGTGGAAATAGCCGCCAAGTATAATATTAAAATCCATGTTCGCTCCACCTTTAAAAAAGAGGAGGGGACATGGATTACCCGAAAGGAGGAGATTATGGAATCCCATTTGGTTTCGTTTGTAACCTGTGAGCCTGACACAGTGATAGTAAAACTTTTTCCCATCCCCCGGGGGGTGGGGTTTATGGCCCGGCTTTTTAAGTCCCTGGCAAAAAAATCCATCTCTTTGGATGTGATCTCACAAAGCTACAACAAAGAGGGGCAAAGGCTGGCTTTTTCCATTAACAGTGAGGACCTGGAGGAGGTGAAAAACACTCTTTACCACCACATGGAAAAAAACAAAGTTTATGTTGTAAAAAATCTGGCAAAGCTTTCTGTGGTGGGGGTGGGGATGGCAAGCCACCCGGGAGCTGCCGCCCGGTTTTTTGATGTCCTTCATAAAGTGGGTGTGAACCTTCACTTAACCACCACTTCAGAAATTAAAATCAGTGCAGTGATTGATAAAAAACACTTAAAAGCAGCCCTTCAGGCTGTGCATAAAGAGTTTGGTTTAAGCAAATCCCCCCACCAGATCTAAGCAAAAGAGAAGAGGGAGGTAAGCGTTTTTTTATGGGGATGGGGTGGCAGGTTGTGATGAAGCAGGTTTTTTTAAGCCTATCACACCGCAACCCATGTAAGCCCCCGCCCCGCCTGTGGGTTGGGTTTTAAAGTCATCTGCCCCTTCGTGAATAATCACCGACCGGCCTATGAGTTTTTTAATACAGCCTTTAAAACTGTGATTATAAACCGCCTCCCCCTTTGCATCCGCCTTCAGGTTGCCCAAGTCTCCCAAGTGTTTTTCTTTGGAATCCGGCCCGCCGTGAGAGTGTTTATGGGGGTTAAAGTGAGTGCCTGCGTTTTTTCCACCCTGAGAGCAATCCCCGTACTGATGAATGTGAAAGCCGTGATGTTTTTCCGGCTTAAGGCCGGAGATCTGAGCCACCACCTGAACCCCCTCTTCACTCTTAAGGAATGTGACTGTTCCCTTCACCGGCTTGTCCCCCACAGAGGAGATGAGGGCAAGAGCTTCAAAATTTCCCCTGTGATTTTTATGATGAGGGCAGCTTTTGTATGCACCGCATGCCTTATGAGGGCAGCCTTTGTGACCTTCTTTGCCGCAGGCTTTTTGTTTGTGGCCCGCACAGGCTTTTTTGTGACCTTTGCAGCCCAAGCCTTGTTTGACATGCCAGGATTTTTTTTGAAAGCCCGACCACTTTTTTTTATGACATGCCTTTTTTTTGTACTTGCAGCAGGAATGAGAATCCTCTTTTCTGTCAGAATGAGAGCAGCCCCGTCCTTTGTGTAAATGCGAAAGCTTTGTTGAAGTGCTTTTTTGACCCTCTTTTAAAGTGTGCTGACAGGACAAAAAACTCAAAAATAAAGAGGATGTAAAAATCAATAACCAGGGTTTGTGTTTCATGGCTTAAGGCCTTTCTGTTAAAGGTTTTTGTTTTAGTATAACATCAAAAGAGACCCGGGTTCAACAAAAACCTGTAAAGGCACGGTTATCCCGGTAAAAACCTGTGGGCCGCCTTGTTCATTTCTGTTTTTAAAGCCTGGTGTTCTGTAAGCTTTAAGTGGGGGTCTTTTGTTATTACCTGAAGGGCTGCCTGTTTGGCCATTTCCAAAACCTTTCCGTCCCGGGTCAGGCTTGCCACTTTAAACTCAGGAAGCCCCGATTGCCTGAGACCCAAAAACTCCCCCGGCCCCCGGAGCCTTAAGTCCTCCTCTGCAATCTGAAACCCGTCTGTGCTTTGCTCCATAATATGGAGGCGGTGTTTGGCTTCTTCAGAAAATCCACCACCCAGTATTAACACACAATAGCTCTTGTGCGGGCCTCTTCCCACCCGCCCTCTGAGCTGATGCAGCTGGGAAAGGCCAAAGCGTTCTGCATGCTCCACCACCATTAAAGTGGCATTGGGAACATCCACCCCCACTTCAATCACAGTGGTACTGACCAGTAAGGAAATATCCCCCTTAACAAACTGATCCATCACTTCCTGTTTTTCTTTGGAGTTTAAGCGTCCGTGAAGAAGCCCCAGCTGAAAACGGGGAAAACGGTTTTTCAGATTTTCATACTCCTGGAGAGCATTTTTTAAATCCACATGCTCGCTTTCCTCCACCAGGGGATAAACCACATAAGCCTGCCTTCCTTTTTGCATCTCTGATTCCACAAAACTCAGTACTTTCTCCCTCCGGGAGGAGTAAGTTTTTTTGGTTACAACGGGCTTTCTTCCCGGTGGCATCTCGTCAATAACAGACACATTCAAACTTCCGTATAAGGTCATGGCAAGAGATCGGGGTATGGGAGTGGCCGTCATAACCAAAAAATGAGGGGACTGGCCTTTTTTTTGAAGCAGACTTCTTTGATGTACACCAAAACGATGCTGCTCATCTATAATAACAAGGCCCAGGTTTTTAAAATCCACCCCCTCCTGAATGAGAGCATGGGTACCCACACACAAATTTGTGTGGCCTGCGGCCATAAGGTTTAAGAGGGTGGTTTTTTCTTTTTGTTTGGTTTTCCCTGTTAAAAGGCTGATTTTTATTCCCAAAGGTTTTAGCCATTTGAGGGCGGTTTTAAAGTGCTGGGCTGCCAGAATTTCTGTAGGGGCCATAAAGGCACATTGAAAGCCGTGTTCTATGGCCTGAAGGCAGATTAAAAGTGCCACAATCGTTTTGCCTGAACCCACATCCCCCTGCACCAGCCGGTGCATGGGAAAATTTTGTTTTAAATCCCCCTGGATTTCTGAAAGAACTCTTTTTTGTGCCTTCGTGAGCTGAAAAGGCAGAATAAGTTTTTCACTCAAAGAGGAGGCCTGGGGTATGGCCTGTGCTTTTTGTTTTTTTAAACCGGCTTTTTGCATGCTGAGGTAAAGCTGAAGAAAAAAAAACTCATCAAAGATCAAGCGCTTTTGAGCCGGTGAGTGAAACTTTAAATAATCGTCAATAAATTTTAAGTCCGGCCGGTGAATTTGTTTTATTGCCAGGGCCAGCTCTGTCAGCTGATATTTTTCTTTGAGCCACGGGGGCAGGGGATCAGAGTTTAAAAACTCTGAGTTGTGCTTTAAAGCTTCAAAAGCGGTACTGACAATGTTTCTGATTTTATGCTGGCTTAAGGATTCCATCTCCGGGTAAATGGGTACCAGCATGTCCTCTTTTTTTTCCCCTGGCTGAAAGGGATAAATATCCGGGTGATGAAGCTCAGGTCTGTTTTTAAAAAAAGTGACACGGCCTGTAACCTTAACTTTCTGATCGATTCGGAGATTGTCAAAATACCCCCTGTAAGGCAGGCGAAAGTATTTGCAAAAAATTACCCCCCCTTTGGTTTGGACAGCCATTTCGTAAATGCCTTTTGATTTCTTTTTCCACCGTGGGTAAAAAACTTTTTTGTTGGCCACTGTTCCATAAAGGGTGACATAGTGACCGGGCTGAAGGGAGGTGAAGTCCTCTATAATTCTCTGGTCTCTGTAAATACGGGGATACCAGTGGATAAGATCTTTGAGGGTGAGAATGTTTTTTTTGGAAAAGACCTCTGCCAGCCGGGGTCCCACACCTTTCAGGTACTGAAGGGGGGTTGAGAGATCAGCCGGTGGTTTTGCTTTGTTTGAAGGGGCAGTTTTTGGATGGTAAGAAGAAGGGGATTTGAATTGTGATGTGTGAGAGTTTTCCATCTTCTTGCCTGTATGTGTTTGGGGGTGTGTTTGTTGTGTGTATTTGTTGTGTGGATGAATTTGATTTAAAATTTTTTTGTTGTCAATCTGTTTTTAACAGTGTTTCCTGTTTTAAGAAAACAATTTTGACAGTCAGGGTTTTTGGTTTTTAAAAAAAGAAGGTTTTATTTTTATGGCAAAAAGCTCTGTTTTGAAAAATTTTAAAAGCCTTTTTTTTGTGCAAAAAATGGTGTGGGTGTTAAAGGGTTTTGCCCTGGGGCTGGCATGTTTGGTGCCTGGTGTTTCTGTGGGAACAATGGCTTTGATTTTGGGTGTTTATGAAAAACTCATTGTGGCTTTAACCTTCTTTGTTGCAGGTCCTTTTAAAAAAAAAGGGGGTTTTTGTTCTTTTGGGGCTGGGCTTTCCCTAAGGGCTTTGTGGGATAAAGGTGCTGCTGATTTTATTTTTTTGTTCTGCCTTACAGTCGGGGGTGGGGCGGCTGTGTGGGTGGGGGCGGGGCTTATAAGTGGGCTTTTAAAAAACTTTCCCCTGGAGCTTTATTCTGTTTTTACAGGTTTGATTTTGGCCTCTTTGCCAAAAATTTTTAATTTTACAAACAAAAAAAAGAACTCCACTTATGTGGTGCTTGCTATAGCCTTCAGCATGTGGGGAGGGCTTTGGTTTTTTTCTGAAGTTTTTGAATGGGATGTATTTATAAGAGAGGGATGGGAAGGTTTTTATTATTCCGGGTATGTATGGTTTGGGGGGTTTTTGTTTGCCTCTGGTTTTTTGGGGGCTTTTGCCTCTGTATTGCCCGGGCTGTCTGGTTCCATGGTCCTGGTGGTGATGGGGACTTACCCGGTGGTTTTGGGCCTTCTCACTCAAATCAGTGTGTGGAATGGCCTGCTCATAGCGGGGGCTGTAGGGGGAGTTTGTGCTGCGTTTTTTATATTAATGCTTTTTAACAAAAAAACTTTTTTATGTGTGCTGCTCCTGGGGGTGGTGGGGGTATTGATACTGAGGTTTTTGTATTCCCTGGGGGAGATGGGTGTGTTTTTATCCGGCGGGGGGTTGGGCTTTGTTGCTTCGCTTTGGTGTTCCCGGTTTCTGCTGGATAAAAAAAGAAATCTGCTTTTTTGTGTGGCTTTGGGGCTGGTTATAGGGAGTTTGCCTTTCCTGCTTCCTTACAGGCTTTGGTGGACTGATGCTACAGGATTTGCCACTTTACGCATGGTGGTTTTTGTTCTTTTGGGGGTGGGGGGTTTTTCCCTCATGGACAATCCCAGGGTTTTTTTGAAATCCAGCCTAAAAATATAACACACAGCATAAAATTCTCGTAAAAGTTGGATATCATTCAGTGGTGTTAATGTCATCCAGGGGTGAATGTCATCAGATAAACACTTGCCCATGCAAAAAAAATGTAAAAGGGATTAAAAAATACCCATCCTTTTAAAGGTTATTTTGAAGCAAAATTTTTAATCTTAAGAGGTTTTAAAGTTTGACTGAAAAACCTGGAGTGCTTATTATTAAAGGCTAAAGTGGCTAAAGGCTTGCGGGTTTTGTAACCTAATACCCCCTGGCTAAAGGAAAAATTTTTTTTAAAAGTAAAAAAAGGGAGGAATTGGTTTTCTTGTTACATAAAATTGTATTTTTGGTTTGTTTCATAAATGTTTTTGGCCATGCTCAGGAAGTTGTCATTACATCCCTGTGCGGCCGGACTCTTCAGGTTCAGACAGCTCTTATGGAAAAGTTCAAAGAGAGAAGGCCGGATTGCAGCCAGGTCACTGATGAAGACTTGAAGGCTGTTGTCTTTTTGGATTTAAATAATAAGGGTATCACCTCTTTAAAAGCGGGTGATTTTTCCGGTTTGTTTTATCTGGAAATACTTCGTCTGAAGGGTAATAACTTAAGAACTTTGCCGGTGGGGGTGTTTTCCAGGCTGTTTTCCCTGGATACACTGGATCTCAGTGAAAATCAATTAAGCCGTCTTCCCAGTGAGGGGCTGTTTGCCAGTCTTGCCTCTTTAAGAAGGTTAAGCCTTTATAAAAACCAGTTAAGAAGTTTATCTCCCGGAGTGTTTTTGGGTCTGTCTTCTTTAAACCTGCTTATTCTTGGTAAAAATCAATTACAGAGTTTGCCAGGGAATTTGTTTTCCAGCTCGCCTTTTTTAAAGGATATTTTTATTGATAACAATCAGTTAAGCAGCCTTCCCCCGGGCCTGTTTTCCGGGTTCTCTTTGGAGCAACTGGAGCTTTCAGGCAACCCTTTCTCCAAAGAGGAACGAAGTCGCATTCAAAAAGAGGTAAAAGCAAAACTGCTTGTTTTTTGATGAGTCATAACAGTTTCCTTATTGAACCTTTCCAATACCAACATGCTAAGGACTTAATTCTATTAAATCCGGGTTTTTCTTTCTAAGTTAAGAAGTATAAAAATCTCTTCCCTATGTAAAATGGGAAGGTTATTTTTTGTGCTTCGGAGATTTTTTCCGAGGCACAGAAAGTGAGTTTTGAAGGGCTTTCAGTGGTGGGAATGGGGGCCTTTTTGTGCTTCGGAGATTTTTTCCGAGGCACAGAAAGTGAGTTTTGAAGGGCTTTCAGTGGTGGGAATGGAGGCCTTTTTGTGCTTCGGAGATTTTTTCCGAGGCACAGAAAGTGGGTTTCGAGGGGCTTTCAGTGGTGGGAATGGGGGCCTTTTTGTGCTTCGGAGATTTTTTCCGAGGCACAGGAAGGGGGTTTTGGGGGCTTTAAGAGGTGGGAAATGGAGGCCTTTTTGTGCTTCGGAGATTTTTTCCGAAGCAGTGGACAAACAGGGCTGACTTCCTGTATTTTGAGAATTAGGATATTTATTTTACCTGGAAAAACACCCTCAATGTACGAAAATTTTGGTTTTAAAAGTAATATTTTTAACACGAAATCTCTTGATTTGTGTAAGGAGGATTTGGCCAAATTTATCGGCAGGGTGAAAGATATAAAAAGTTTTGTGGTGGATATTTCATCCACAGATGGTTCTGTTATTATAGTGACCGGACACAGAGGAGTGGGAAAATCCTCCTTTGTTAATGTGATGGAGTATGCAATCAGTTTTGATAAAAAATTTCTTAACAGGTGTATCAACGTTAATATTCCCAATCTTATTCCCTGTTATCATAAGATTCAACTGGAAACAGAAGATGATGTAAAAAATATATTATTAAAAACACTTTCCAGTTTGTTGTTTTCCATCAGACAATATGCCAGCGAAAAAAACATCAGTAAAAAAATTCCAAAAAAAATAAAAGATCTTATTCAATGGGTTTCCGAAGCTGTATCTATCACTTATTCTGGTCAAATAAATATAGCTGGAGTGGGTGGGGGTGTTAGCCGTTCAAAGCAATATAAAAATATTTCTGATTTACCAACAAATGTTTTGGAAGAAAGCATTAAACAGGTAGTAACTCTCGCTATGGACTTTTTTAAAGTACAGGGTATTTTTTTGAACATTAACAATGTGGATGTTTTGGAAGAGAAAAAATTTTGTGAGATTTTTAATCAGTTAAGAGATTATTTATTCAATATTAAGGGTCTTTGGTGTGTAATTATAGGTCAACCCGGGTTATACTCATCGCTTTTTCAACAGGCTGCCAGGGTGACAGAAATTATGAGTGGGAGTGCAACCCTTTTGGATCCTCTGTCTGAAGAAGATGTGATTGCAGTTTTAAAATTAAGAAGAAAAATATATTCACAAAATCCCCGTAAACTTTCCCCCTTGCCTGTAGAGGAAGAGCTGATAAGGGAAATATATAAAAACTCCGAGGGGGAGATTCGGCAGGTGCTTAAAGCTTGTGATGATATTATGAAAGCGGCTTTTAAAGAGAATCCAAACATAAACCTCATAAAGAAACAGTCTGGTAAAATGTTACTGAAAGATATTTTGGAACAACAACTTTCACTTCATGATCTAAGAGCCAAGGACAGGCAAATTATTCAGGAAATTCTTAAAAGGGGTTCTTTTCGTCCCAGGGATTATAAAATCTTAAAGATGAAATCAGCTGTGGATTTTACCAACCGGGCAAAACCCCTATTAAAAAAAATTTATTTAAAAAAAGAGGTCAGGGGTAACACCGCCAACTATAAAGCAGCAGGAGTTATACACCTGGCAAGATATGCAGGAGTACAAATCTGATTATGAAAGATATTGATTTTGCCCTTGTGGAAGAAACACGCCCCCCTCTTTATACGGCCATGAAGTACTGGGGTAAAAAACCTCATAATATTTGGAGGGAGTATATCAAAAACTACACTCCCGAACAGGGACTCTTTATGGATCCTTTTGCCGGCAGTGCCATGAGTGCTTTTGAGGCTTTTAAAGCAGGCCGGAAAGCCATTGCTTTTGACTTAAACCCTTTAACATCTTTTTTGATTGAAACCTACTCATGTGATTTTAATAGGGATAAGTTTAAACAAAAAGTTTATCAGCTTATTGATATTATAAAACAGGATAAGACTTACATTCATTATTTTTCCACCCGTTGTGAGAAATGCAAAGCTACAGCTGTTATTCAGCATTTTAAGTGGGAGGATGGTACAATAAATGAAGTGAGAGTGGATTGTCCTGGTTGTACTCCCCGCCTTTATATTACACAACCTAAAAAAGAGGATCTGAAAAAAACAAAAAGCATGCGTACTTAAAACAAACGGTAAAGTTGTATTTACATTTCATAATAAAAAGTTAAAGGTATGGAATGCTTTTTTAAAAGCTATCCGGCTGGCCGGGTTTCAAATTGAAAAGGTAATTCACCAACAAAACAGGAGAACAGGTGAATCCAATGTGGCCAATCTTTACGGAACCTCTGGCACTGATTTTTATATCCGGTGTGTGAAAACCCCTATGCGTCAGGTGTCCCCCCGTGTTTCTTCAGAGGAGCAGGAATTTAGACACAAGATAACAAAACAGATAAAAAATTATTGAACATGTTTTTAAGTGAGGTGAGTGGATGAGCAGATGGGATAGCCGCAATCAGATTAATGATTTAACAGGCAAAGAGTGGTTAAAATTGACCAAAAGTTTTTGGGTGAGCGAGAAGTGCCGGGAGGATCAGTTTTCGTTTCAGCATCCTGCCCCTTTCTTAATAAAAGATATACAAAAGCTTATCTCAATGTTTACCAAAAAGGGTATGGTGGTATTAGATCCTTTTAATGGAGTGGGGACCTCTTTGGTGGCCTGCGGCCAGCTTGGCAGGCGGGGCATAGGTATTGATTTAAACCAGTCTTATTGCAGTTTAAGTAAAAGACGCTTGAAAGATTTAGGTATTCTTAACGGGCAAAAAATTATTTGTGGAGACTCCAGCCAGGAGGTTAAAAAAATCCGTACAGGCATTGATTATTGTGTTACCTCTCCCCCTTACCATAATATTTTACGCCACAATGGAAAAGGATTAAGAGAGATAAAACAGGATAAAAGAAATGGTTCCCGGGCAGGGCTTGAGTATTATTCCAATGACAGCAGGGATTTGGGTAACCAAAAAAGTTATGCTGAATTTTTAAACCTCTTAAGCCGTATTATGTGTGCTGTCTATAAGAAACTGAATAATAAAAGATATATGAGTATTATTATCAGTGATTTTACTATCAATAAAAAAGAGCAATGTGTGCAGGGGGATATTGTGAGTATCATTAAAAAAATTGGTTTTGAATTTTGTGGAACCACAGTTTTGGTGCAGAACAACAAACCACTTTACCCTTTTGGTTATCCTTTTGCTTACAAAATTAATCATCAACATCAAAACATCATCACTTTTAGAAAAGTGGAAGTGTAGTAAGTGTCTGTGTGGTCCCGCAGGTAGAGTACCACTTGGTTTTGGTTGCTGAAATTTATGGATTTTTTGTTACAGATGTAAGTCGGGAGGTTTGGTTTTGTTTTTTGTGTGAAAGGGTTTTTTGTGGATATGGGGTGAAAAAGTATGCCAGGCCACAACACTGTTAGGGCCAGTAAGTTTAAGAGATTTTATATAAGGAAGCTGAATACTGACTTCCTGCCTAGTCATAACAGGAAAGTGGTAATAAGGGTTTTTGTGTTTCATGCTTCCTTTTTTAAGAGTGTAATCTTTTACAAATTCAATATGATCCAGCAAACGCCCGGTGGTTTTATTATTCAGAGTGTGTGTGGAGTGTGTGAGACGCTTTATGATATAGGGCCGAAAGGTTTTTTCCATTTCCACTGAGATGCTGTTTCTTCCCAAGGACAGGGCTGCCAGAGCTGTTGTTCCCGTGCCTGCAAAAGGGTCCAGCACTGTGTCCGATTGCACAGAGTACATACAAATCAGCCGGTGGGCCAGTTCAAAAGGAAAAGCCCCGCTTCTTTTTCGAAGCTGGTTGTTGTTTGTGTTTTGAGCTGCACCGGGCAGGTCTTTCCATATATCACAAAACCATTTGTTTCTCTCCTCCCAAAAAAAAGCACTGTTGTATCTTAAGTGTTTTTCCTCTTCAGTTTTAAAGGTTCTCTTTTTACCTTTTCTGAAAATCAGGATATACTCATGCTCCAGGGTGACATAAGCTCCGGGTAACATGCCTGATCCCATAAACTTATTTGGGGCATTGGTTTTTTTGTGCCATAAAATGAGGGGAAGGGCATGGTATCCCATGCGGGTAAAGAATGGGATAATTTTTGAATGGTTGGAATAAAGTTGAAATACACCACTTAAAGTTCTTGTGGCATCCCCTATGTTGATACAGGCTACACCCCCCTCTTTTAAGACACGGTGGCATTCTTTCCAGGTTTTTTCCAGCTCTTTGTGCATAATATCAAAAGCTGTTTGACCTTTGTTTTGTAACAAAGCTTTTTTGATTTTGGGATTTTGTTTGCTGTAAAGGTTGTCCCACATTTCAATCATGGGGTAAGCAGGGGATGTAACAATCAGGTCAATGGAGTGGTCTGGAATTTGATTCATATTTTGAGAGTTGGAAAAAAATAAATTGTGCTTTGTCTTCATTTTCCTGTACCCTTTTGTAATTTTGTTATTTCATTTTGAATCTCATTTAATACTTCTTTATTGGCTGTTTCATTATTTTTGCTAAAAACTATAAATACCTTTCCCTTCTTTGTATGTTTTTATCAAACCCCATCTTCTATTAGTGTAGTTTAATAAAAACTCTTTTTTACCAAAATCTTGTGCTGTTTTTTTAAGTGGTTTCATTTTTTTAAAAATCCGCTGGTAATTCAAAAAATTCAGTATCATTTTTTGAAGTGTAAATCTATCTATTTTATACCTTTAAACTGTAAGTAGCTTTATGCTGCACTGTATCATTACAAAATGGAAGATACCTTAACAGTTTTTTATTTGTTATTTATAAGCAGTTGAAATCCTGTTGGCAAGGTATTTTTCAGAGGCTATAAAAACACCCGTGATTTGGATTTAATGTGTTTTAGCAATAGCTGGAAATTTGATATAATTTTTTGGGTCTGCATAATGAATATATTTGAAACAAGTGATGAAAAAAGAAAAGATATAATTATAGATACAAGCTCTATAAATACACTGATATCTAAAAAAGATGTGTTAAATCATTTTTTTGATGTGGTTAATAATAAAAACTATAGAGCAGTTATTCCTTATGATGCGTTTCGGGAGGTGTCAGAAAAAAAAGACATTTTAATGTTTTTGAATACAATGTATGATAAACATCATCATTTAAGAATTGGTGTACCACCTAAAGAAATGATCAAACTGGAAATAGAGCAACCTATTCTGTCCAACTTCTATTTAAAAAAAGACGTTGATATTTTTCAGGAGGTTATTGACGGTAATTCTATAGTCAGACACAGTAATAAACAACAAAAATCCGCATGGAAAGAAGTTTGTAAGCAAGTCAGGAATCATTTTATAAAAGATTTTGATACAACACCTGAAGATCGAAATCGAGAAGTAGAAAAATTGTTAAAAACAAGTTTAATAGAACACAAAAAAAGTAAGGACTTTTTTGTGTTTAAAATTTTGGAAACTAGATATCAAATACAACTTCCGTCAAAAGATATTTCTTCCAATAGAAACAGATATAAATATATAAATCTTCTTTATTATTTGATGTATTTCAATATGTGTAAATCTTGTTTAAGTGGTAAGAGTAAGTCTGCTCCTAACAGAGGAGATTTATTTGATATGGATATAGCCTCTTTTAGTGCCTATTCGTATGGTTTTATATCAGAAGATTTTGGTTTAATTACAACACTAAAGGAAATTAAGAATCATTCCAAAGATTTGGAGTTTGAAAACAACTACAATATTTATTATAGAATAGAAAATTTTTTATCTATGGAAAATAATTAATTTTTTTTGGTACTGCATTTAAAATCTTTGTTTATGTAATTTTTACCGATTCAGTAACGGGCAGGTTTGTTTTGGGGGAGAAGGTTTTTAAGTGGAGTTTGAGGGTGTTTTTGATTTCAGGATTCATGGTAAGAATATCACGCTCAATCAGTAAAAGCAGTGTGTTTTTTGAAAAGCCGGCTTCTGTCAGATGATTAAAAAGCTGGTGGGTATCTTTTTTATTCAAACGATGTAAAGGGGAGTGAAATAAACTCACCCGGGCTGTCCATTTGTCACTCAAGGCTTCCTGTGCATGTTTCAGAGCTTCCCTTAAAGCACTGTCACCCAAGTAAAGGTTTTTGTTTTTGTGTTGGATAAACTCCATGCTTCTGATGTAGTTTAAAAAAACCTCTTTACTGCTTTCAGGAATGAGATCTCCGCCTAAAGCCTGTGTTTGTATCAGGATTTTAACTTCAGCTTCTTTTAAAAAATCTGCTCGTCTTAACCGGGCCAAAGCTTTTTCAAAAAGATGCAGTTTATGGGCTTTTGGTTCAGCCACAAGGTGAAACCACTCCCTGTACCGGGACTGAAGCAAGACATTTTCTGCCCTTTTTATGGCAAAAATTTGCCTGGGATAAAATGTGATTTTCAGGTTTTTTTGTGCCAACAAAAGCCTTTTGATTGTAAGCACAAAACTTTGCTTGAGCTGTAAAGGCAGAGGGGACCCCTGAACTGCCTTACCAATGGTTTTTAAAGTGAGCCGTGCCTGTAACATTTCTGCTATCACCACCAAGGGATGAGTTTTTTTTAACCATGTGGTGTTGCTTAAAAAATAATCACTGCCAATGAGTGGGTAAGTGGTGGTTACCGGGATTTTTTGGTGGTTTTTTAAAAAACTCTCTTTGCAAGTTTGAGAAAGTACTTTTAAGTGAAGCAAAAGCCATAAAATAAAGAAAACATATTTCAAACAGAACATATAACACCTGGTTTTTAATTTGTTACTTTTTTTAAGTCAATAAAGACAAACAGTCAATGGATTAAAAAGCAATCTTAAGTTATTTTTCCATTAAAAATAAAAATTCTGTATGCTTTTCCTCTTTTGTTTTTGTCCAGTCGTAAGTCCATCGCATATTGGACATAACATTTCTCTTATAATCCACTGAGAACACTTTTATATTTTTACACTGGTTTTCAATAACCCCGCAGATCTCTTTTTTTGTGGCCCTGCCCCCATTACTGTAGGAAAGCAGTATATAGGGAGTGGGACATTCTTTAATCAATTTTTCCAAAGCCTGAAGTGCAATAAATTTTCCAGCTTTGGTTTTTCTGAACTCTTCAAACACAGAGGCTGCTTGGGTGTCTGTACAGTCAGACCTTCTGTTGGTTTTCCCCATAAGTTTGGGTTTGTCGTTTAAACAAACTGTTGTCCAGATATGGTAATAAGAGGCGTAGCGTACGCGGGAGGGGGGCATCTTTTCGTTATTGGAACCGTAAGGGGGGTCAAAATAAGATAAATCAGCTTTTATCTGTGGTAAAATCTTAAAAATATCTTTCCTTATCACCTTATGCCTGTTGTGTGTTTTTTGTATTAAAGGCATTTTTAAGTGGAGAGTTTTAAAAGATCGCGGTGACCACTGCCTTAAGTAAGAAACATAATGCCCAAGAGTATTGTCCACTTTGTCCAAAGCCAAAATTAAACTGGTGAGCAGGATGGAGTGTTCTGTTTTGTTTTCAGCAATGTTGTCTATGGCTGGCCGAATGCTGTCCAGTTTTTTTGTGTTATGAATTTGCCATATTTTCTTTTTCCCGTCTGATTGAACAGACAAACCCTCCACAGCCCTTCCTCCATAATGTTTTGAAAACCACCCCTCCCTGCCTTTTAAAGAGTTTAAATAGTTAATTTTATCCTGAAGGTTTAAAGAAGCCTCTCCTTTTAAATAACACTGTCCAAAAACTTGTGACCAATAAGACAAATCATTGGAGATCACCTGATAGTTATTGTTTGCCAGAGCCTGGCTTACCCGGGTTGTACCAGAAAAACCGTCCAACACAGACTTAACTGGTAAAGTTTTAACAATAGATAAAATATAGGGAAGCAGCTTCATTTTGGAACCACTGTATTTAATGCCTTCTGCTACCAGGTTTAATGCTGGCGAACCCAAAAAATTTAACTGTTTTGCATTACTTAAAGGGATTGGTTTTATAAGCTGTGTTTCCAAAATTATTCACCTGTCAGATTTATGATTTTTAACCAATTAACTATAAAACAGGATTAATGACAAGCTTAAATAAGATGATTTTTTCCCTCTTTATCTTGGTTAATTTTAATTGGGTGGTTGTATATTTTATTTTTATGCACTGTACCATTCTTGTAAAAGAGGGGGCCATCCTGGTTTTATGCAAAAATTTTTTAAGAATAAAATACCTTACAGGTTTGACAATACAGCATTTTATAAAGCATAAGTTTTAGGCCAGAGTTTTTTAATAAATTAGGCTGCTATTATTTAAAAAAGGTGGTAATAATGTCTGAGATAAATTGGGGTTTTGTTCAAGAAGGCCATAAATTTGAAGCCTTGGTGGCTACACTGATAAGGCATAAGAACCCACAGGCCAGGATTTATGAACGCCCAGGCCCTGATGCAGGAATGGATGCCAAAAGTAAAGATGGCCAAACGGTTTATCAGGCAAAATATATTTCCAGTCAAAGTAATTTTTCCCAACTACTTGGTACTCTTAAAAAAGAGATAGATAAAATAAAAAGATACAAAAATTCAAATCATAAAAATTATAAATATTGGAAAAATGTAACAAAATGGGTGCTTTGCACTAATGCTGCTTTTAACCCTCAAGATGAGGAAAAATGGAAAAATCAGGTGGAGCAACCACTTAAAGACATGGGTATTTCTGCAAGCCTTAAACATAAAGCAGATATTGAGCAAAGTTTAAGAGATTACCCTGATGTAAAAAATGAATTCTTTGATGGAAAAAACCGGGTTTTGCTGAGTTTATCTGAAGCTAAAGCTAAAGGTGTATTTACAGACGACAAAATCTTAGCTATAGGTTTGAGAACTTCTTTTGAAGGACGCTCAAAGGAATTAAATACATTTATGGAGTTTATTAAAGAAGGTAACCATAAAAAAGTGATTAACATACATGGACCAGGTGGTGTGGGGAAAACCCGGTTTGTAATGGAAGCGGCCCTTAAAGCTAATAATGATGAAGGGTATGATATTTTTTGGGCAAACACCGCTACAATGGAAAGCAACAACAATTGGTTTCAAGACATAACAACAGGTAGAAAATCATTACTGGTTATTGATGAACCAACAGAGAAAAAAAGTATTAAGATGTTGTTGGAACAAATTCAAAGCACAAAATTATCCCGATGGAAATGTGTTGTGATTGCCCGTACAGTCAAAGAGCCTGTTTTGGGTCTTTTAAATCACCACCTGCTAAAATCTATTGCAAAACCCATAGAGATTGAACCACTACTAAATAGAGAAGAAAGTAAAAAAGTGTTTTTGGCTTTTTTAGACAGTTCAGAAAAACTAAAAAACCGTTTAAGTGGTGAAGAAAAAAGAAAGCTGCTTCGCTATATATCACAAGCTTCTGGTGGGTTTCCTATATGGATGGCTGTGGTTGTCTATTTTCTTGAAAAAGGTTATGATCTCAATGGTTTACCGCGGGATATTTCTGGATTGGCAAAGAAATATATAGAGGAATTTTTATCTTCACCTCCTCAGTTTATAAAAAAGGAAGTGTTTTGTGAATACTTAAAAGCTATTGCTGTTCTTCAACCTGTCAATATTGAGGATGATCCTAAAATGCATGAGTATTTTCAAACTCTGTTGGGTGATGATATGGACGAATCTAAATTGGCAGCAGTTTTTGATCATCTACAGAATACAAAACTTGCCTCAAAACGGGGAAGATTACTGGAGATTAAACCCGATGTGATAAGAGATCATATTATTTTTAAATATGTTGGATGCAATGTTTTTGAATCAAAAAAATGGCTTAACAAAATTTTTCAGTTAAAAGATTCTTATAAGATGAAATCTGCTCTTGTGCAGCTGGCTAAGTTGGCTGCTTATGAAAGGTATAAAGAAAATCAAAGTAACAATTTTTTTGATACCGTGTGGGAAATATTTGTGACTGAAGTTAAGAACGGGGATGTGGAAAAACAATATAACATATTGGAACTCGCCTCTGCTGTGTCTTTTGTTCATCCCGTAAAGTTTTTGGAAGTGGTTAAAACAATAAGAGACAACAAAAAAGAAAAAAAGGCTTTTGAAAATACAAATATATATATAAGCCACGATGATCTGATTATCAAGTTACCTGAAGCTGTATACGATGCCGGAAGGTATGTTGTGAGTGATGAGGAGGCAAGGCAAATTTTTAAAGAGTTGTTGGTGTTATTTCGTATGGAACACTCCATTACTGATCCAAAAGCCCGGTTTTTACAAGATAAAGAAAAAAAATCTGAAACTTATATAAAAAATTTGATGAAACTTGATAATCAGGAGTTAAGATATAAAAAAATTATATTGGAATGGGTAAAAAACCAGTTAAACTCCATACACCAGGCTACAGATGAGAATACTTTAAAACTTTTAAAATCCATAGTGGAAGATTTTTCTACAGTTAAGAGAGACAGATTTGAAACAGAGGACTGGAAATTTGTTATAAGCTTAGATGTTATTCCTCCAGAATCTGAAGATCAAGAGTACATCAATCAAATAATGGCTATAATTTGGAAGCAGCTGAATAAATCAAATACGGATTCAAAAAAAAGAGTGTTATTGTGGCAGCTGATAAGTTTTTATCAAAATCAAATCTGTCATGCTGAAAAGGTACCTTTGAAGGAAGATCAGGAAAAATACAGTTTTTGGAAGCAAGAGACTGAAAAGATTTTTCAAAATGTAAAAAAGTATATTTCAACACATAATTTACATATTTCAGAGATAAAACCTTTAAAATCTATATGGGACTGGCATTTGGGGTACGATAAAAGGCAGGATATAAAAAACCTGGCCCTGGAATGTGAAAATTTAATTCTGACAAACAATACATATCAGGATATGAAGCCACTGTTTGAGGGTCCACATTATTATCCAGAAGAGGGTTTAATAAAAAAATATGTGGATAAAAACAACTCCCCGGACAAATTAAGGAGTTTTGTTAATAACTGTTTTCATTATGTGGAACCAAACAGATACCAGGATGGTTTTCACCAGAATGCAGCACTAAACAGGTGTCAGGATATTTTTCATCAGGTGGCTGGTGTATTAGTTCGTAATACCAATCAGATTCCCCCCTACGCTTTGGATTACATTAATAAAATTTTAAAAGAGAAAAAAGATGATTATCATTTTCAATTTGTTTGTCGGATTTTATTTCATCAGGCAGGAGTCTTACGAGAGCAGAAAAAAAACAAGTTAAGTGTATTTTTACATAAGTACTGGAGTCAGCTGAAATCTAAAAAACAAAAAGGATTATTTTTAAGAATTGTATTTTCTCAAGCACATCCAGTTGTACAAGGTCTTCTGACAAAACAGGATATTGAGTTTATGTCTGAGATTTTAAATTCAGATGGTACATTGTCTTTGGATAGTTTATATCTTATTGGAGGTTTTGCCGGCAGAGTGGTATTTTCGGATTTTACTCAATCCAAAAAACTTATTTTAAATCTTTTTAAGAAGAAGGAGATAAAGCCAAAAAATACCTTTGCATTGTTTGAAAATTATGCAGAGGGGGTTAATCATAGGTTTATTTTTAAAGAAAAATATCCGGTGCCTCAAACCAAAAACATTTTTTTATGGTTAATGGAATTGTTGTCAAGTAAAGTATTCTCAGAAGAATTTATGGATGACATTGAGATTTTAGAAAATAATAGGATACAACAACAGCTGAATGCCAGATTTTTTATAACAGATTATGTTTGTTTTCTTAAAAAAAGATTATCTCTTTTTGAAGAGAAAACACAGGAAAAAAAGTTTTTATGGAATAACCCTTTACTGAAAGATAATTTTTTAAAAATGGTGGAACCTGTGAATAGAAAAGATAAAGACACACAAGACGCTTTAAACACTCTCTTGGATTTTAATGGTTCTGATATTTTGCACTACAGTCTTCCAAGAATGGTTAAAATGTTTGATCCAGAAGGTATTTATATCCCTAACATGGTTGTTGAAAGGATTAAAAACAAAGAATTTTTATGTAAAAATTTAAAAGATGATATACCTGCGGAATATGAATGGACCCGCTATGCCGGGTCTTACTCTGTGAACTCTGAACCATGGAGGCAAATTGCCCTTGTTGCCTGTCAGATTGCCTCTCAAAAACCACAAAAAGAAAAGGAATTTATTTTTAGGTTTCTTATGAATTACGGTACAAAATTTTATAAGGGAAGACCAGATGAAGTACTACAGTTTCTTTATAGTGATATAAAAGACGCTGAAAATGATTTTCAAAATGAAAAAGATGAAGGTATTAGGGAGTTTATGAAATGGAGGTTGGGGGTTTGTAAAGGAAGACTTAAATCTGAAAAACAATGGATTGCAGAACGAGACAGAGATTTTAATTAATTTCTTTAAATGGAATAATTGATAGATATAAAGAATCATGGTTTATAACTTCAATAGCAATTATTATATAAATAACATCAGGCCACTGTCAGGTCATTTGTTGGTTATAAGCAGATATAATTCTTTTGGGTAAATCTCTGGGGTTTGATAAATATTCCTTAAATTCTTTTATATTTTCCTGTGTGAGATGCAGCTGACCTTCACCTCTATTACCCCTGTGTTGCCCTTTTGAATAGTATTTGTTTTTTTGCACTTCTTTTGCAGATAATACCCAGTATTTTATTGTATCTCTCCATACACCTATCCATATAAACACATCACAACACTTTGGTTTTATTTGCTGGAAGTTCATATCGTAAGGTTTTTTGGATTTCCAGGCTAAAGCTTTAATATATAATGGTTCATGACTGTTAAAATCCACCGCTCGAGATGCCTTTACCTCCACTTTAATAAATTTTTTGTGGGGCAGCTTATACATAAAATCATACTCACCAGAATAGGTTTTGTCTAATTTTTTTGTTGGTTTTTGTAATTCAGGTACTATCTCTTTTAAATGACCCTGAGCCCATTGCTCCCCAAAACCCCTTGGGGCGGAGATTTCGAAGATATAAAGATACATGTTTCTTGCTATATAATCATCTCTCATTTCCAGATAGTCAGAAAGTGTGATTTTATTTAAGCCCAAAAAATGAGAAATGATATATTCATAATCATTAAAAGGGTAAACAGAAATTAAATTATTAAGGCGGGTTTTTAGTTTATGCCCCTCCTGAGTGGATAATTTTTTAATCAACTTATTTAATTGTTTTTTTAGAAGCTCCATAACATTACCTCTTAAGCGAGAGGATGTGGTTTTGTTCTTTTTGCGAAAGATGAAATTGCCTCATAATATAATAATCCATCTGTGTTAGTAGTTCTTTTTTTTGCTTTTTAGCAGGGTCTTTAAGCAGACTATTAACTGTCTTCAAAACAGGGGTAAAGGCAGATTTACTCCATAAAGGTAGAGGTAGTGCTTCAATGTGACTTCTTAACACTTTGAGACTGAAAAACTTTTTTTCAAAAATAAACTGATATAAAGAAGAATTAAACAAAGCCAAAATAACTTTTATGGGGTAGTCTCTTATTTTGGGAATTACAATGTTAGCACTGTTTAAAGTTAGCCGTTTTTGATCATCGTAAGCAAACACTAATTTTTTTGAAATAAACCGGTAAATAAGTTTTTCCCCTGTGCGGTACATTGTAACTGGAGCCACCTGTTGAAACTTATCCGGTTGAAACTGAATGTAGTGGGATGGTGGCCCTGCAACAAATTTTTTTATATCTGTACCTTTATAAACAGGCTCGTATCCTTTTTTTGGATTTTGACATAAAAATTGACTGTTGTTACCTGTTACAATGCCCAAAGCCCAGTCTGCCTGATTTTTTAATGTGGTGTGCTTTGTTTTGTAAATTTTATCTAAAATTTTTTGCTCATAAGGGGTGGAAGAAATATCAAAAATAAAATCCAGATTTAAAGCCCACCTGATTTGCTTTACTGGATAACTCCCACCTTTACCACCTGATAAAAGAACTTTATGATTCTTTGGTATATATGTTTTTTTATCTGGTTTTCTCTTTGGAAAGTTATCAGGATTTAATACAAGACGGGTGATTTTTTTATCAGAGATTTTTCTTAAATCCATTCTTATAACAGGGGTAAAAACATTTTGAAATACCCGGCCCAGGGATACAATTTTTATAATACAGGATTTTTCTAAAATGAGTCTTCTTATATCTTTATGGGCTTTTACATTTAAAATGGCTTCCGGCAGAATAAAAGAAGCCACCCCCTTGTTTTTAAGCAGACTTAAACTTTTATGTATAAAATACGAAAAAGATTCCCGGGAATTTATCTCAGGATAATTGTTTTTTAACTTTTCTGATTCGGTTTTTAAAAACTTTGCCCCCCAGGGAGGGTTGGTGGCTATAACATCAAAGTCCTGCATATCTTTAAACGAGGAGTTAAAAAAACTATAATTTAAACAATCCCTGTAAAAAAGAGTGTTGCCCACAAAAATACGGGGAATAAAGTTTTTATCTCTAAATTTTAAACATATATTTAACCGGGCTATTCTCACAGCAATGCTATCCTGGTCCATTCCATAAATTTTTAGAGGATCTTTAACAACCTCTGCAAAAGCCAGCAAAAACTGCCCTGTACCACAACAAGGGTCCCATACCTTAAATCCCTTGTGAGTATGATCTTTTACAATACTTTGTACCACTTCTAAAGGAGTGTAATAAGAACCGTTGAAGGATTTTGCACCTTCTCTCAAAAGAGATTGATAGATAACTCCGAGGCTGTCTTTTTGTTGGGGGAGATCACAGTTCAGAAGAAAAGAAGCTACTGGTTTTTTTATTTGTTTTATGTCAATTTCTGCAAGCCATTCTGCTATTTCTTTTTGAATTTGTGGATGAGAGCATTTAAGGTTTCTTTTACTTATAAAATTTTGGACACTTGTCTGAGATAACATATTGTGGTTTTTAAGAAAATTCAGACTTAAAAAAAACAAAGCTGTGGGTGTATTAAGAGAATGCTTTTTTATATAAGAGACAATATGGTAAAATTGCTCTTGAGAGCTTTTGTTTTGTGTGTATTCTTCCGGTACAAATGTTTTATGAGAGTAAGTTTTGTTGGCCCGCTGGTTTAATTTTTGAAAGCTGCCATTTAATACCTTTTGCCTGACACTCTGAAGATCTTTTTTATGAAAGCAAAGCTCTTCTGACTTGGCATAATAACAGGGAAGCCAGCCTTTTTTAACCCAGTTTTTAAGTGTGGCAGGTGCAATTTTTAAAAAACCCGCTGCCGTTTTTACATTAAAAACCTCCCTTTCTTTTTTAGAAAAATTGAAGTGATTTTGTTGTGTGTTCATAAAATTACCTTAAACAAAAAACAACTTGTGAGTAAACAATATATTTCATCTTTTGGGATATGTTTGTCAATACTTAAAGTTACTTTGTTCCAAAGAGTTTTTGAAGGGCCTTTTTCCAGTAAAGACATGTAACACCTTCCACCTTCTGTTCTTCAGTGTCCAAAGACCATAACTCAGTGCTGTGCGGAACCTGCCAGCATATTGGTCTGGCCCCTTTTTAGCTTCCGGTAAGACCATACTCCCGATTTATCGTCTAAATCGGGAGTATGGTCAAGCGTCCCCGGCCTGTTTTTTTTGCCTGGAGGGCAAAAAGCTGCTTTTACCGGTCCAGCTCACCAACAGATAATGTGCATTGTAGAAATAATCACCTTGAATGTTTGTGTAAAGCAGGACCTAAAAAAGCGGCAGTATTTATATTTCCAGCAAAAAAACTTGCAAAGTATTTGCTATTTCGGTGAGAATATTTGTATGCTTTTATGCACATGCTGGAACTTCAAAAAAAGTGGGCCATAAAATGGCTGATTTAAATGATTTGTTTCAAAGAAAAAAGGAAAAAATGTTTGTTAATCAAATCATTAGTGGAAGTGTGTTTATAACAACATCTGAAGTTTATTTAAATGACCAACCCCTTAAAGCTTTATTGGTATCCTAAAAGCATGAAAAGTATTATTACAAATTCCCGTCTTGCCAAAGATCAAAAATTTTTCAAAGAAACAACACATGTTCTTCAAAGACCATTAAATACTGTTGTCAAAGGGGATTGTGTTCAGATTATTAAAAACCTTTCGAAGGATTTAAAATTTGATGTCATTATTGCAGACCCTCCTTATAATATCGGTAAAAATTTTGGGAACAACAAAGACAATCTCAGTCTTAAAGAGTATATTCAGTGGTGTCAGAAATGGATGGGACTTTGTTTAAACCGGTTGAATACAAATGGTGTGCTTTATGTTTATGGCTTTCCTGAGATTTTGGCCCATGTGGCAACACTCTTTCCCATAGAAAAACAAAAGTGGCTGGTTTGGCACTACACCAATAAAACCATTCCCTCATTAAAGTTTTGGCAGCGTAGTCACGAAACCATTATTTGTTTTTGGAAAGATGGAAGACCTGCTTTGGAGGTGGATCAAATCAGGGAGCCTTATACAGCTGCTTATAAAAAATGTGTGGGTCGTAAGAGAAAAAACACTCCCGGGCGGTTTGGAAACAGGGAAACTGTTTATAGAGGTCATAAAAATGGAGCTTTACCAAGGGATGTGTTAAAAGTTTCTGCTTTGGCGGGGGGAAAGGGGCGGGTTGAAAGAAGCCCCTTAAAACACCCCACACAAAAACCTTTTGAGTTAACCAAAAAACTTCTTCATTCCCGGATTAACGAGCAAGGGGGAAAAGTTTTAATTCCTTTCTGTGGTTCCGGCTCAGAGTGTGTTTTGGCCAAAAGCTTAAATATGGATTTTTTGGGAATAGAAATCAATCCGGATTATGTGGAATCTGCAAAAAAATGGCTCTCTCATTCTTAAAAAGCAGAATATTTTGTGGTTTTTGAAAAAAAATTCATAAAGTGTTTGCCATTTCCAGCGGATATTTGTATGATGTGATGGTCTGGTTGAACTTCAAAAAAAGGGGGTTTTATAAAATGGCTGATTTAAATGATTTGTTTCAAAAGGAAAAAATGTTTGTCAATCAAGTCATTAGTGGAAGTGTTTTTATGACCGCGGAAGAGGATTACCCCATAAGAATCAATGGTGTTGATATTTTATCGAGTAAAGACAAACTTCAGACTTTGATTTGGAACACAAATGTAGAAGTCGTAAAACTCTATAGGGATAAAAACAACTGTATACTTTCTGATGTTTATTTAAATGACCAGCCCCTTAAAGATCTATTGGCATCCTGACACCATGGAAGACTTTACTAAATTTTTTGAATCTATTGGTGGGATTTTATCCTCTGTTCTTGTCACTATATATTTTGTTAAGACAGTTATATATCCCTTTTTCTCCAAGCTAAAAATACTATTGACAAAAGATCTGTTTTTTGCACTTACAGCTGATGGTGAGATTTTTTTTCCAAGAGTTATAGTGTATTCCCCATTGAATATGCAAATTACAGGTTGTACTTTTGAGTTAAGGGGTCAAAAGAAAGAAACTCAATTCACTTCATACCACTGCAAGGCAGAAAAGTTTGGCAGTGTGGAAAAAATTCCTGTGAGGGGGCAGTTTGTTCCCTCCCATTATTTACCAAAGACCAGTCCTGATTTTTTGTTAAAAAAAGATGGAACAAAAGAAATACTGATACGGTGTAATATTTTAGGAAGTCAGGAAAAAATCAAGCAGTCTATAAAAAATTTGGAATCAGATTCTTTAAACATTTATAAAGAAAATATCAATGATGTACAAAAAAGAAATCACTTAGTTCAAAAGTCTACAGAACAGTATGCCAATGAAATTTATTCCAATGTTAAAGTAGAACCAGGAGAGCATACCTTAATTTGTAAAATAACATATAAATACAGGCATCTATGTATACCTATTAAAAAAAAGGTGGAGAATAGAATCCCTATTACAATTACTGAGGAGGGATTGAAGTCATATAAGAATGTAGAATCGATAAAGACTTTTCTTGATGATTATCTCATGTCACATGGCGGCAGTAAAGATGTGCCAATAATAAGATATCCACAAGTGACTCCTACCCATTAAAAATGAATGCTTTTACATGGTACGGATTAAGTCCACTGTGGTGTTTTGATATTCAGCAGACACATGTTTAGATTAGAGATTTAGTGAAAATCTGTGTTTGTTTGATATTCAAGAGATGCATTTAGTTGTCACAAACCAATAAAAACACCTAAACTTTTACACCTTCAATTAAGGTACAGATTTACCAGCGGAGGGACCACAACTCCATGGTTGATAATACTCATACGCGGATGAAAAAAAACATTAGAATCACCGGCCGGGTTTTAGCGGTCCAGCTCCCCGGCAATAACATTCATACTGCCCAAAATGGAAATCACATCTGCCACCAGTGTTCCCGTAATTTGCGAGGGAAAAGACTGGTAAATGGCAAAGCAGGGGGGTCTGACCTTGAGCCGGTAAGGTTTGCCGCTTCCGTCACTCACCAGATAAAAACCCAGCTCCCCATTGGCAGCCTCTGTGGCTGAATAGGTTTCCCCTTTCGGGGGCCTTAGCCCATTCATCACCAGCATAAAGTGTTGCATCAGCCCCTCAATGTTGCCATACACTTCTTTTTTCTCAGGCAGGACGATGTCTCTGTCCCGCACAGTAAAATCTCCTTCGGGAACATGGGCTGCCACCTGTCGAATAATCTTAAGGGATTCCCTCATCTCAGCCACCCGCACCAGGTACCTGTCATACACATCCCCCTTTGTGCCTGTGGGAATATCAAAGTCCAGCTCCTCATACCCATAGTAAGGTTCTGCCTTTCTTAAATCCAAAGGCAGGCCACAGGCTCTTAAGCAGGGGCCTGTGTATCCCCACTGAATGGCCTCCTCCACAGACAAAGCACCAATCCCCTGTGTTCTGTCCATCCATATCCGGTTTCCCGAAAGAAGCTGGTTTAAATCCTTCACCCCCTGCTCCATTTCCCTGCAAAAATCCAAAACCTCCTTATACCATCCCGCAGGAGGTTCCTGTGCCATACCCCCCACCCGTGTTAAAGACACAGTCAGCCTGGCCCCGCAAAGTTTTTCAAACAGGGTATAGACTTTTTCCCTGTAAGTAAAAAGGTGAAAAAACCCGGTCAAAGCCCCAAGGTCCACAGCATTGGCCCCAATGCACACAATGTGATCAATAATACGGGAAAGCTCACACAAAATAACCCTTAAGGCCCGGGCCTTTACTGGCACCTCTATTCCCAAAAGTTTTTCCACAGCCCGGCAGTAACCAACATTGTTCATGGGGGCAGAACAATAATTGAGCCGGTCGGTGTAAGGTATCACCTGGTTGTAAGGGTGGGTTTCGGCCATTTTTTCAAAACAGCGGTGAAGAAAACCCAGCTCCACCCCTGCTTTACGCACCCTCTCCCCTTCCAGATAAGCCATAATTCTTAAAGTGCCGTGAGTGGCCGGGTGCGAAGGCCCTATGTTTAAAGGCATGAGGTTTTCCTCATCCACTTCCTCCCCCCCTTTGGGGTCCACATCAAAATGAAGAGGCAAGGCCTCTGTGCAGTGCTGCTGGTGATCGGCCGGGTAGTCTTTCCTTAAAGGATGACCTTTAAACTGGTGGTGGGTTAAAAGCCGCCTCAAATTGGGGTGACCCTCAAACTCAATGCCAAACATGTCGTAAGCTTCCCTTTCAAACCAGTCTGCGGTTTTCCATACAAACTGGGCGGTGGGGACCTTCTGCCCCAAAGCCACCTCTGTTTTAATTCTCAGTCTCTGATAAGTCCGGGAGGAAAAAAGCTCATAACAAAGCTCAAAGCGGTTTTTGCGTTCGGGAAAATCCACCCCCGCAACATGCATTAAAAAATCAAACTGCCAATGCTCTTTTAAGTACTTGAGAATCCCCTGTAAGTTTTTTAAAGGAACCAAAACCACATCCTCTTTTAAAGAGGTAAAAAATTGCATATCCCCCTGGGGAAACCGGTTTTTGAGTTCTGTTTTTAAGCTGTTTAAAGATCGTTTCATGATTTCCAGCTTCCCGGGGTCCATGAGCTTTTCCAGGGCCTGGGGCTTTGATCGGTGATCATTTTTTGTATCACCATCACTCCGTCCAGTACGGCCTCTGGTGTGGGAGGGCAGCCGGGAATATAAACATCCACAGGGATAATTTTGTCCACCCCTTGCAGTACATGGTAAGCCCTGTAAAA
Organism: Bdellovibrionales bacterium; assembly: GCA_965200025.1. Classification (GTDB taxonomy): domain Bacteria; phylum Bdellovibrionota; class Bdellovibrionia; order Bdellovibrionales; family UBA1609; genus JANQSP01. The sequence goes on along the minus strand of OZ241325.1, from coordinate 1,499,884 downwards.
ACCCCCCGAGCTGGCACAGGCCCCCATGGAGATCACAAATTTGGGTTCCAGCATCTGCTCGTAGATACGCAAAATAACAGGGGCCATTTTTTCTGTAATGGTGCCGGCCACAATCAGGAGGTCCGCCTGCCGGGGGGAAAACCTGACCACCTCTGCTCCAAAACGGGCCAGGTCATAGCGAGGCCCCATAACAGACATCATCTCAATCCCGCAACAGGCTGTTCCATAAGGCATGGGCCACAGGGAATTTCTTTGTCCCCAGGCGGCAATTTTTTTCAGCTGGGTGGTAAAGGCAAAAGAGCGGCTTTGCTCCACCAGGCCTCTGTCCTGTTTCCTGTGTTCTTCCATCGCTTAAGTTTCCTTTTTAAAAAATGTCACGAGGGGAAAATTACTCTCAAGAGTGTGGTTTTTTTGTTCTTGCCCGAAATAAAGTGTTTTTATGTAAAACCATGGTAGGTGTAAATGTTTTAAGTGTCAAGAGAGGCGGGGTTAAATCTCTTGCTTTCCTGCGGGGTTTTTTGTTTTTGACCCTGGTTTTCGTCCATATTAAGAGAGGGTTTTAAAACTCTTGCTTTCCTGTGGAAAAACCTCTACTCTTAAAAAAAAGTTACGGGGGCCAAAACCCCCTTTATCTGAAAAAATTTTGAAGACCCTTAAGTGAAATTCCATAAAAAAAAATTTTCAAAATCAAAACCCTCTTTTAACAAAAAGGGGTTTAAAAAAAGCACGAAAACTCTGACCGGTACAGTAAAAAGGCATGGGGAGGGTTTTGGCTTTTTGATACCGGAGGATACCACGCACCCGGATGTGTATCTTCCGCGACAACAAATGGACTCTGTGATGAATTACGACAAAGTGGAGGTGTTGGTCCACAGGCGAAGGCACAAAAAACTCTTGTTTTCCGGTGAAGTGGTTAAAATCCTTCACCGGTTTCATAAAAGTGTTATAGGTCCCTGCCATTTGATATCAAACACCCAGGCTCTTGTTAAAGACGAGGCCCGGGGGTGGGGGCAGGATATAAAGGTAAAGCTTTCAGCAGATCAAAAAGTTTGTGAGGGGGAGTGGTTACAGGTACAGATCACCAGCTGGCCCGGGGATTCTGCTGGTTTTTGTGGCCGGATGCAGGCCTCCCTGGGTTCTTTTCCCAAAGCCCTGGGAGACAATATACGGGTTTTAAGCCAAAACACCATTCCCTTTGTTTTTGGTAAGGAAAGCCTGAAGGAGGCAAAAGCTTTTCCCCCTGAGGTACCCCTTCAGGAACAAAATAAAAGAGTGAGTTTAAAACACCTCCCCTTTGTCACCATTGATGGCAAAGAGGCAAAGGATTTTGATGATGCCGTATGTGTGGTGCCTCAAAAAGAGGGATATCTGCTTTATGTGGCTATTGCGGATGTCAGCCACTATGTCACTCCCAAGAGTGCCTTGGACAAAGAGGCTTTTATGAGGGCAAACAGCACTTATTTTCCTGATTTTGTGGCCCCCATGCTTCCCGCCCCTTTAAGTGAGGACTTGTGTTCTTTAAAACCCCACCGGGACCGGCTGGCTTTTGTGGCACAAATACATTTTGACAGGCAGGGCCGGGAGCAGAACTTCCGGTTTTATGAGGCTGTGATTTGTTCCCAAAGAAGATTCACTTATAAAGAGGTGCAGGCCCTGACAGAACAAAACAGGAAAAAAGAAAATCCCGTCTCTGTCTCTGTGGCCCCAGCTGTTTTGAATAATGTTTTAAGTGCCGCCCGTTTGGCTTCTTTGCTGCTTCAATACAGAAAAAAAAGACATTTTATTGAGATAGACCTCCCCGAGACACAGCTTCACCTGGACAAAGAGGGCAATCCTTTGGAGATTGTGGAGTCCCACCGGCTGTTTTCCCATCAGCTTATTGAGGAGTTGATGTTGGCTGCCAACCAGGCTGCGGCCCGTTTTATCAGCCAGCAGGGTGTTCCGGGAATTTACCGCATTCACGACAAACCCCAGTCAGAGGGTTTAAAACTTCTGGAGTCTTTTGTTCACTATCTGGGGTTTAAGCTTCGTTTGTCGGGGGATCAGGGCGGGGATTTGCACAAAAAAATGTCTGATTTGATTGTGAAATGCCAAAAACACCCCCTGCTTCCTGTTTTGTATCAATTTATACTGAGAAGCCTGTCTCAAGCCGTATACAAAGCGGAAAGAAAAGACCATTTTGGCTTGAATTTCAAGTATTACACTCATTTCACCTCCCCCATTCGACGCTACAGTGACCTGGTGGTTCATCGGATTTTGAAGAGTTTGCTAAAAAACAAAGCCCAAAAAACCAGCCCTTATACAAAAGAGGAACTTCAGGCAATAGCCACTGTGGTAAGTGCAGGGGAGCAAAGATCAGTGAAAGCAGAGAGGCAAATCCAGGATATTAAGAGAGCCCGCTATATAAAAGGATATTTGGGGGAGGAGATGGAGGGGATGATTTGCTCTGTGCTTCGCTTTGGTTTTTTTGTGAGGCTTCAGCAGACCGGTGTTGAAGGTCTGGTCCACAGGGATCGCCTGCCGGGCCGGTGGGACTTTGAAGAGGTTTTTTTTCGCCTGCGATCGAAAAGAACAGGAAAATGCTTTCAGGTGGGGGACAGGGTCCGTGTACAGGTGGCTGGTGCCAATATTTCCACCGGCCAGATTGATTTTGATCTCATTCCCTGAAAATTTATTTTAACTTTTAAAAACCAAAGACCGATGAAACTTTTATGAAGCAGAACAAAAAAGAGACAAGGAAAAAGGGCCAATGAATAAAAACAACAATATGATTATTAAATTTCACAGTATGAGTGCCAAAAAAAGCCTGCATCTGGAGGAATACCTGGAATCTCTCTTGCGTCATGCCCCTTCAAATTCCTTGCTCAGACTTCATATTTTTAAGGAACCGGTGGGGTATTTGTCCAAGCTGGTGGTTCATTCCGAGACAAAAACCTTCTCTGCCCAGGTTAAGGCTGAAAAGCTTGGTTCCTCCATTAAAAGTGTTTTAAAGGATGTGAAAAAGCAGATTGCTCACTGGAAAAAAAATCGCTCCTCGTTGGAATTAACGGGCCTCAGCCGTATTACACAGCTGGATCTTCAGGCCCTGGAGGAGGGGATTTCCTCCGGAAAGAAAGCCGCCTGAGCCAAAAAAGCTTTGTGGGCGGGGCGGGCCATAAATTTTTAAAAATTGACAAAAAGCGGCATAAACCACTTTAAACACCCTGGTTTTAAGCCAAAAGGTGGGGTTTTAGATGAAAATTACGCACAGCGTAAAATAAAAATTTTGCATAAAAAGGCTTTTTCAGCTTAAACTTGCCTCTTTAGGATATGAGGATGGACCCCTTTAATAAAAGGGGCTTGACAGCCAAAAGCCGTCTGTTTTAAGTCTTAAAGTAAGCATAAACTCAATTATTGGGGTTTTTTTAACCAACTTTTTTGTCTGAAGGAGATACAATAATGAAACATCTTACAGTTTTATTTCTTGCCGTGGTCATGTCTGTATTTTTTATCGCTTGTGAGAAAGCCGAAGATAATCAGGCCGGTGGTGACGACACCCCTGCTGAGGGTACAACTGAAGGGGACACCTCTTCCGGTGGTACCGGGACTACAGAGGTTAAAGATCAAATTGTTATATCCTCCGGGGCTTTACAGGCCCTGCTGCCTTCTGAAGGTTCCTGTGAGGCTTCTGAGTCCACATGCGATTGTGTCACAGTGCAGGCCGGGCAGTTTGCAGCTCTGGCAGTTAAAAAAGGTGATGCTGTTTTATGCAACAACGCTGAGGAGGGTAAAAAGTGTATCGAAAGAACAGGTGCAAAGTTTAACCTTATATGGGACGGTAAGAACAACAAACTGGTCCCCAAGGGTGGGCTTTCTTCAAAAAACTGCAAATCTCTGGAGGCGGTTCCAGCAGCAGCGGGGCAGCAGGCTCCAGTAGCCACCGGAGAACAGGCTGCTGATGATGGAAAACAGGGTGGTCCAGCCCCAGCAGGCCAGGGTGGTGGAACAGCAGCCGGTTCGCAGGCAGCTCCTGCAGCAGGCCAGCAACAAACTCCAGCTGCTGAGCAACAACAAGAGCAGCAGCAGGGTGCAGGTCAGGAACAACAACAGGGAGCGGGCGGTGAGCCGGATCAACAACCCGCTGCTGAAAGTGGTGGCAGTGGTAACGCTGCTCCGTCTTCTTAAAAGTGGAGTGTTTTTTTAATTTAAATTATATCTGTCTATAGTGAAGGAGGTTTTAAAATGAAGCGGTTTATGGTTTTGTGCTTAACGGTTGTGTTTTCTGTATGGTTTGTGGCTTGTGGTGAGAGGAAAGAGGACGAAGCAACAGAAGTAGTGGTGTCTTCGGGTTCTTTTCAGGCTCAGGTAACAGGTTCAGCATGTGTGATTGTACAGTCTGCCCAGCTGGCGGCTTTAACAGTTAAAAAGGGTGATTTCGTTTTATGTAACAATGCTGAGGCAGGTAATAAATGTATCAAACAGGAAGCGGAAGGTGATACACAGGATACTGCTGCTATCAGAGTGGTGTGGAATGCCCGGTCCAGTAAATTGGAGAAAAAAAGTGGGCTAAACTGCAAACCTTTGGAAGAATCAAAAGCAGCAGAAGGCCAGGGTGATGCGGCGGCAGCAGGCCAGCAGCAAACAACCCCAGCGGCGGCAGGCCAGCAGGGTGCAGCCCCGTCGGCAGCAGGCGGTGAGCAGCAGGCAGCTCCAGCGGCACCAGCAGCTTCCGGGACTCAAGCCCCCGCAGAGCAGCAGGGTGCAGGTCAGGAGCAACCGGAATCGGGTGGTGAACAGCAACAACAAGAGGGTGGTTCTCAACCTGAGAGCGGCGGCGGCGGTGAGCCTGCCCAGGCCTCTTAAAAAATGGAGTGTTTTTTTTAATTTAAATTATTATCTGTCTATAGTGTAAGGAGGTTTTAAAATGAAGCGGTTTATGGTTTTGTGCTTAACGGCTGTATTTTCCATTTTGTTTGTGGCTTGTGAGAAATCAGGTCAGGATGTCACTATTGAAAGTGCCACTGATGAAGGGTCCTGGACTGTGCCATTAAATGATGGGGGATGTGTGACCTTAAAGGATAACGAGAGGATCAATATTATAGTAAAAAAAGATGAAAAGGTTTTATGTAGTCAGATCCATTACCAGGGGTGTGAAGGGGCAGGCTGTGCAAAAAAATGTATTGATGATTCTCTTTTGAGTGAAGAAAATTTTAAATGGAATTCTGTGACCGGGGTACTCATAAAAGCTTCAGCAGCAAAGGAAGGTTGTTCTTCTCTGAAATATGAACAGAAAGCCACTCAGCAGGCTCCAGTAGCCACCGGAGAACAGGCTGCTGATGATGGAAAACAGGGTGGTCCAGCCCCAGCAGGCCAGGGTGGTGGAACAGCCGGTTCGCAGGCAGCTCCTGCAGCAGGCCAGGGGCCAGCAGCTCCTGCAGCACCAGCTTCTGAAGCTCAACCGGCGGCAGAGCAGCAGGGGGCAGCAGGTCAGGAGCAACCGGAATCGGGTGGTGAGCAACAACAAGAAGGTTCTCAACCCGCTGAAAGTGGCGGTGAAGCTGCAGCTTCTTAAAAGTGATTTTTTAAATTTGGGAGTTTTAATTTTTTATTTATCTTAAAGTTGAAGGAGGTTTCAAAATGAAGCGATTTATGGTTTTGTGCCTAATAAGTGTGTTGTCTGTATTTTTTATTGCCTGTGAGGAAGCAGATCAACCGGCTGATGATGATCAGCCACAGCAGGACGAGGAAAAAGCAAAGCAGTTTACTGTTATTTCCGGTAATGCCCAGATCACGATCTCTGGTAATGAGTGTGTTGCTGTGAAATCCGCTGAGCTCAATGCTTTGTCGGTAAAGGATGCTGATACCACATTGTGTGTCCAGCGGATTCCTCAAAACAAATGTTGGGACAGCACAAAAGTGACTCCTGATGCTGAGGGGAATACACCGGATCAAAATTTTGTATGGTCTGCTGAAAACAACCAGCTGGAGGCCAAAGCCGGGTTAAAAGATTGCAAGCCTTTAGTGGTGGCTGGCAGCACTCCTGCTGTTGCGGCAGATCAAACAGCAGCAGGGGATAAAAACCCAGCAGCAACTGAGGGAGCTGGCACAGTACCTGCTTCACAGCAAGGTGGGGAGGCGGCAGCAACAAATCCTGCTGCCACTCAACAACAGGGTGCCACGCCGTCAGCAGATGCCACTCCTGCACAACAACAGGAGGGTGCTGCCGAAGCAGCACCAGCTGCTCCACAAGAAAATGCAGCACCGGAAGCACAAGGCAGTTAAAAACTTATTTTTTAAAAAACAAAAAAACTCCGATTCTTTTTTTAATGGGATCGGAGTTTTTTTATCTTTAAAACCCCTGCTTCCTGTTTTATAAATTGAGCTGTTATGCAGGCTTATCTTCAGCTTTTGGATTGTATTTTAACCAAAGGGGTTGAGCGTACAGACCGCACAGGTGTGGGTACCAAAAGTGTTTTTGGTTATCAGATGCGATTTGATCTCCAAAAGGGCTTTCCCTTACTGACCACAAAAAAAATATATTTGAGATCTGTGATTTATGAGCTGCTTTGGTTTTTAAGTGGAGAGACCAACACACAATACTTAAAAGATCATAATGTCAAAATATGGGATGCCTGGGCCGACAGGGACGGCAACCTGGGGCGTATTTATGGAGCTCAGTGGAGAAGCTGGAAAACCCCCGGAGGCCGGTCTTTGGATCAGATCCACCAGGTGGTGCAAAACCTCAAAGACAATCCTTATTCCCGCCGCCATCTGGTTGTGGCTTTTAACCCGGGGGAGCTGGATCAGATGAAACTTCCCCCCTGCCATGCTTTTTTTCAATTTTATGTGGCGGGAGACCAACTTTCCTGCCAGCTTTATCAAAGAAGTGGGGATGTTTTTTTGGGAGTGCCTTTTAACATCGCCAGCTACTCTCTCCTGACCATGATGACAGCCCAGGTTTTAAACTTAAAACCCGGGTTTTTTGTCCACACTTTTGGAGATGTGCACCTGTACCTGAACCACATACCCCAGGCTCAAGAGCAGTTAAGACGCAGGCCCCGCCCTCTTCCCACCATGGAGATAAAACCCGCCCCCTCTCTTTTTGATTACCACTACTCCCACTTTACATTAAAAAACTATAACCCCCACCCCACCATTAAAGCGGATATCGCCGTTTAATGTTTGCTCAAAAAAAGGACATAAAAAAAACTGTGATTTACTCTCATATTGTGGCAGCCGCTCAAAACCATGTGATTGGAAGGCAGGGACAACTCCCCTGGCATATCCCGGAGGATTTAAAGTTTTTTCATAAAAAAACAAAAGGCAAAATTCTTATTATGGGCAGAAAAACCTTTCAGTCTCTGGGAAAGCCCCTGCCCTCCCGGTTAAACATTGTACTGAGCCGGAAGAAAACTTTTAAGTTTTCCGGAGGAGGGGGTCAGGTTGTCCTGTGTTCTGCACTTCGTGAAGCTTATGCCTTTTGTGAAAAGCCTGAAAACCACAAACCTTATGGTTCTGAAGTGTTTATTATTGGGGGAGGGGAGATCTACAGGCAGTCTTTGTCTCAGGTAAAATTTATTTACCTCACCCGTATTCATCAAAAATACACAGGGGATGCTTTTTATCCTCAGGTTCCTTTGGACAGGTTTCAGGAAGTTCAGCGAAGAGACTTTAAAGGCCCCCCCTCTTACTCTTTTATCACTTATGGGAAAAAAACGAACCAGGCTTAAGATTTTGGTTTTGAGGCGGGGGTTTTGCCGGTTGTTTTAAATTTAAGTTTTTCCCCTTCTGCGTAAAACTGACGGATTTGTTTTTCGTATTCTTTAAAAACCGCCTCCTGAATTTTATTTCTGGTTTTTTGATCCAAAGGGTGAGCTATGTCGCGAAAGCTTGTTTTTCCCACTACTGGTGAGGGGGGGGCGGAAGAGTCCTGGTTTTCCGCCTCTTGCAGAGAGGCTGGGGCTTTGGCCCCCCCGCCCCCCTTGTGCACCTTTGAAGGCATGGCCACAAACATTTTCTCCGGTGTGTGAATGATTTTTAAATCATGCACCACAAAACAGTTTTCCCATACAATACTGGCATAAGCCTTTACCCGTGTATCATCAGGTACCAAAGTGATTTTAACAGAGGTGATTTCCATTTTTAAACTTACCGGGCTTTGATTTTAAAATGGATACTGACATAACTTTGAGAATAAGATCGGTATCTTAAAATATCCAGGGTGTTGGTTTTGTTGTGATTCAACAGACGGCTGACATCCCCGGGGGAGTAGGTGTTTTTCCCATTCACTTTGAGTATAATATCCTTCACTTTTATCCCCGCCGTGTGAGCCGGGGAATGAGGCAAAACTTCTGTAATCAGGGGGTGAGACCGGTTTAAAGGGGCCAGCCCGAAAGTTCTTAAGGCATGCGGTGTACCCTGTATGAGAGTTAGGCCCAGTTTAAAGGGAACTGTTTTTTGTTTGTGACCCGGGGGGGGGGAGGAGGGGACAGCTCCCCTTTGGGCAAAAGAGGAGGGGGGGGTGTGTTCTCTGACAGACAGAGTTAAGTTGAGTTTTTTGCCCTTTCTCCACACTCTGACAGAAACTTTTTGACCTATTGGAACCTGTGCCACTGCGTAAATGAGATCTCTGTAGTTTTTAATCTCCCTGTTGTTGAATTGTGTAATAATATCCCCGGGCCTGAGTCCGGCCTTCATGGCCGGTGTCTTGGGTATAACATCAGCAATAAAAGCCCCTTTGGTGCGGGTGAAGTTTTCCCCCATTTGAACACCAATAAAACCCCTTCTGATTCGGCCATGTGTTTTTAAGTCCTTTAAAATCACTTTGACATTGTCGATGGGAATGGCAAAGCTGATTCCATGTGTTCGCATGGCGGTGTTGATTCCCACCACCTCCCCCTGCATATTTACAAGGGGACCACCAGAGTTACCAGGGTTGATACTGGCATCTGTTTGTAAAAAGGGAAATAAATTTAACTCACTGATTTCGCGGTTTATGGCAGAGATAATTCCCTTGGTCATGGTGTGGCCATGTCCGTAAGGGTTTCCAAAAGCCGCCACCCATTCCCCCACCTGAAGTTGGGAGCTTTTACCCAGGCGGGCGGTGGGGAGTTTTTCTTTCACCTGAATTTTTAACAAAGCCACATCTGTGCCTTTGTCTTTTCCCCTTACCTGGGCTGAGTAAGTGTCTTTGCGGTTTTGAAGCTGCACTTTTATGGTGTCTGCCCCGTCGATCACATGGGTGTTGGTGATAATTAAGCCCTCCGGGTCAATGATAAAGCCTGTACCAAGGGATCGCTGCACAGGAGGGTACATATAATGAGGGGGGTGAAAGAAATCAAAAAAAGGGTCTGAAAAAGCCCTTCCGGCAACAGCTTTTTGAGTGGTGTAAATGTTAACCACTGCGGGGTTGATAAGCTTTGCCAGGCGAATAAATCTGTCGGCAGGCAGAGCCGCCGCAGCAGGAATTTTTTTTAGCGTTTTGGAGGCAAAAACGGACCTGCCAGATCCTAAAAACCCCGCCCCCACCAATGCCCCTGTGGCACAGAGCATGAGGGCTGAAAAAACATATCTCGCTGTCCCCGCCCGGGAAGGTTTAATTTGCCTGTTCATTGTTAAAACTTTGGGAAAATGCCATTTGTAAATCCTGAATATACTGATCCAGTAACATTTCCTCTTCTGTGTTGAGGTTGTTTTTTGTTTTTTCCTTTAACAGCATGAGTAAGTCCACATTGAAGCTCGCCATGGTTTTGTCTTTTTTGTCTTTCATTTCAGGGACCTGGCCCATGGAAATCAAAGCCTGCGAGGCTATGGAATGCACCAGAGTGGAAAACACAGGTGTTGGTATGTCTTTGGCCTCATTCAAGGACTTTACCTCCCACAAAAAAAACAATCCCCTTGTTACAGGCAAGTGTAACCCTTCTGCCGGTCAGGGGCAACAGAAAATATCAGGCTTTGACTTTTTTTCTTAAAGCTCTTCAGGGGGTTTTAGGGCTTTGTTTTCATAAGTGGGAATAAAAAAACAGGCTTGAAGATTTTTTAAGGGTATGTATAATTTTATGGGGGTGAAACCTGAGGAAAGAAGAGGGAAACCATGTCTTTTGACGAGGATAAAAAAACCTTCCCTGTTGTCAGGGAAAAGATCAAAAAAGCCCTTAAAGAGCTAAACAGTGTGATTGTGGGTCAGCAGGAGATGCTGGAGAGTGTTTTTGTTGGTCTTTTAACAGGGGGGCATGTGCTTATTGAAGGGGTCCCTGGTTTGGCCAAAACCCTGGCCATATCCTCTGTGGCCCAAAGCACCTCCCTTAATTTTCAGAGGGTGCAATTTACCCCTGATTTACTGCCTTCAGATATTATAGGCACTATGATTTTTAACTCCATTAACCAGAGTTTTTCTGTCAAAAAAGGGCCGGTTTTTACAAACATTCTTTTGGCAGACGAGATCAACCGGGCCCCCCCAAAGGTGCAAAGTGCCCTGCTGGAGGCTATGGCAGAAAAACAAGTCACCATTGGGGAGAAAAGCTTTCCCCTTCAGCGTCCGTTTTTGGTACTGGCCACTCAAAACCCCATCGAACAGGAGGGGACTTACCCCCTGCCGGAAGCCCAAATGGATCGGTTTTTGTTTAAGGTTTTGGTGCGTTACTCCGGAAGAAGTGAAGAGATGGAAATTTTAAATCGCATGTCCTCTCTCAAAACCCCTTCTGTGTGTCCTGTGCTGTCTCAGGAGGATGTTTTGAATTTTCAAACACAGGTGCATCAGGTTTATATGGAGGATAGATTTAAAAACGATATTGTGGATTTGGTACTCGCCACCAGAGAGCCTGAAAATTATGGATTAAAGGATATTGCCTCTTTTATCTCTTTGGGGGCCTCCCCCCGGGCGACGGTGTATTTTCCGGCAGCGGCAAAAGCCCATGCTCTTTTGAAAGACAGGGAATATGTCAGTATTGATGATATACACTCTGTGGCCTACCCTTTGCTTCGTCACCGGCTGATTTTGTCTTACGAGGCCCAGGCCGAAGACATCACACCGGATAAAGTGATAAGTCAGATTATAAAAAGGATCAAAACCTCTTGAAGCCTTTTGCTCTTAACAAAGTAAGATGGACAAGATTAAAGCTGAAGAAGCGTGTCAGTGATTTGTTTTCAGGGGCTTACCGCTCTGCCTTTAAAGGGCATGGGATGGTGTTTGCAGACTATCGTCGTTATGCTCCCGGGGATGATGTCAGGGCTATCAGCTGGCCTTTGACTGCCAAAACCGGTGAGACTTACATTAAGGTTTTTGAAGAGGAAAAGGGGGCCACTGTGCTTATAGCCCTGGATGTTTCCGCCTCTTTTGATTTTGGGGGCAGGTCATTAAAATCCGAACAGGCCCTGGAGTTGGTAAGCCTTATTGCTTTCAGTGCCTTAAAGGGAAAAGACAAACTGGGGCTTTTGTTGTTTTCTGACCGGGTGGAGCATTATGTACCCCCTTTAAGCGGGTTGAAGCACACTTTGAAAATTATGAAAGATTTGTATTCCCTCAAAAGGCACTCCGGAAATACAGATTTAATCCCTCCTCTTTCTTTTTTAAATCGTTTGTTGAAAAGAAGATGCCATGTTTTTTTGTTGAGTGATTTTTTAACTTCCCGGGACTTCACACACCAGTTAAAGGTGACGGGCCTTCGTCACGATATTATTGCCGGTGTGATTTATGATCCTTTGGAAAGACATTTTCCCCCTTTGGGTCTGATGCATTGTCAGGATCCCGAAACCGGACACACTTTGCTGGTGGACACCTCTTCGGTGGCTTTTGCCCGTTCTTATCAGGATACAATAAATTCCCGCAACACACAGATCAAAAAACAACTGCTGAAAGCGGGGGTGGATCATTTTTACCTGAACACTCAAAAAGATGTTTTAAAACAGCTTGCGGGGTTTCTTAAAACCCGGCGGGAAAAATAAACCCCTTAAAAAAAAGGCACAATGAAACCCCATTTAAAAAACCGGATCACTTTCAAGGAGGGAACATGCAGGTTTAAAAACCAGCCTTTAAACTTAACTGTGGGGGATGTTTTTGACATGCATTGCCAGTGGCCTGTGTCTTTAAATCTTAAGCCCCCTTTTGAGATTCAAACCGGTATAAAAAAAGACCCTTATGCCCTTGTGATTCTTAAAACCCTGTCTGTTAAAGAGAGTACAGGAGAGTTTAAGGTCACCTCCTGGCGGGCAGGTGGTGGGCCTTATAACCAGGGCTTTGTTTTGAAGGACCGGCAGGGTATAGAGCTTCAGGTAAAATCCCCTGTGTGGCAAACCACTTCAGTGTTAAAACCCGGCTCTCAGGCTTTTCCCCCTTATGGTCCGTGGAAGCAGGAGGTACTTTCCCCTTATGTGGTGGGAATCTCAGGCCTTCTTGTCTTGTGCGTATGGGGAGGGTTAAAATGGTGGATAAGGCAAAAAACGAAGTGGGAATCAGAAAAAATAAAAAGTGATCTGAAGGGGCAAGATCCTTACGATCTGCTTCTCAAAGAAGTGGCCCTTTTGAGCCGCAAAGTGGACACCCTTCCCTCTTCTGATTTGTGTCAGAGCTTAAAAGATGCTTTTGTTTTCTTTTTGCAGAATATGTTTGAGGTAAAACTGGACAGGGGAAGTTTTAAGAATTTAAAAAACCGGCTTCACACTTTCGCGGTGTATAGGCAAAACAAAAACCTGATAGATTATGTGGAAAGGGAAATAACAAGTGTTTTAAACTCTCCTGTTGAAGTCAGCCCCCGTGATGTCCACCGGTTGATTCAGCTGCTTCGCAAAAGTTGTGGGGATTTGTATAAGGGGAAAGCAGATGTCTGAATGGGTGTGGGATATGCCGCTGGCTTTTGTCTTAACCGGGCCCTGGGTGATTTTGGTTCTTTATTATTTAAAAAAGGGCCGCAGGCAGGCAGCCACTTTTAAATTCAACATCCCCCTAAAGCTTAAGACCGGGTGGAAAGCCCACCTGGCTTTTTTGCCTGTGCTGTTTCAGTTTATGGCTCTTTTGCTTATGATTGTGGCTCTGGCCCGGCCTCAAAAAACCAATACACAAATAAAAAAAAACCTCGATGGGGTGGATATTTTTTTGGTTCTGGATGTTTCAGACAGTATGTTGATAGAGGATATGGACCCACTCAGCCGTATAGAGGCTGCCAAAGAGGTGATTAATAATTTTGTTTCCGGTCTCAGTCAGGATCGGGTGGGTTTGATTGTGTTTTCCGGTGAATCCGACACACGTGTGCCTTTAACATGGGATTATCCTGTGGTGCTGAAGGCTTTGTCTGAAGTTCAAACCAGTTATTACGACCCTTATATGAAGAAGGGGACGGCCATTGGTGTGGCTTTGCTGGCCAGTGTGGCCCGGCTTCAGGTTTCCAAAGCCAAAAGCCAGGTGGTTTTGTTTTTAACAGACGGGGAGGACAATGTGGGGGTTGTGAGTCCGCAAACCGCAATGGGTGTTGTAAAACAAAAGGGGATAAAAGTTTATACCATAGGGGTGGGCAGTTACAGTCAGTGGTCCCGGATTCCCAGAACCACCAGGGACTTTACAGGCAGAAAAAGAACTTTTTACCAGACTTTAAAAAGTCAGATCAATGAGCCGCTTTTAAAAAAAATAGCTTCTGAAACAGGGGGGCGGTACTACCGTGCACATAATAAAACTGCTCTTCAGAGTATTTTTAATGAGATTGGCCAGTTGGAAAAAAGCCCTTTGGAGGTTAAAAAGTGGCAGTGGCGGCAGGAGCTTTTTGGCCGTATCCTGCTGTGGGCGGTGGTTTTTTATGCCTGCTCTGTGCTTTTTTCTTTAACCCTGTTTTGGCGGACCGTATGAGTACTTTTAAAGCTTTACTGGACTCTTTACAATTTGAACAGGGGGGGAATTTGTATTTTTTGCTTTTACTCCCGGGCCTTATGTTTGTGTTTTTTTGGAGATTGAAGAAGTCAAAACAAAAGCTTTATAACTTTATTGATCCCTCCTGCTTAAGAGTTTTGACCAATGCCTCTTTAAAAAAACGGGGACGCAGGCTTATGGTTTTTTTACTTTCTTTTTTGTTTTTGCTTGTGGCTTTTTCTGAGCCTGTTTTTCTTCAGCATGAGGAAATTCAACAGGAGGTACAGGGTGTGGAGATGGTATTGCTTGCTGATCTTTCCCGCAGCATGTGGGTGAAGGATATGCCCGGGGGTTTAAGCCGTGTGGCTGTGATGAGGAAAGAGCTTTCCCACCTGGTGGACCTGGCAGGCCCTGACAGCCGGATAGGACTGGTGGGTTTTGCAGGTGCTGCTGAACTCTTGTCCCCTTTAACCCGGGATCACACCGCCTTAAAACTTTACATAGAGGCTTTGTCTGTGGAAAGTCAGCCCCTGCAGGGGACAAACTTTGCTGCCGCTTTTGATACGGCTTTTCGTGCCATTCAAAGAGGTTCCAGTCAGGACCCTTCAGTGCCGCGGGTTTTTGTTATAGCCTCTGATGGAGAGGACCACAAAGGGATAAAACAAACCAAAGACCTGCTTCTGAAAGAGAGGGTGCGGATTTTTGCCATGGGGGTGGGAAGTGCGGAAGGGGGCTTTGTTCCTCTCAAAAAAGGGGGAGGGTATAAGAAAACCCCTGAAGGGATGCTGGTGCAGTCGCGGTTTCAGCCTGTGTCTTTAAAGCAAATGGCTCACCAGACAGGGGGTATGTTTTTTAAGATCTCCCCCGGGGGGGATGCTGTTTATCAGATCACTCAAAAGATAAAATCTTTCAAACAGGGCCGGTGGTATGAGACCACCTCAAGACCTCACCAACATGGATACCAGGTGTTTTTGTTTGTGGCTTTTTTGCTGGGGATGTGGGGTCTGCTTATGAAGGATAAAACAAAAACTGTATAAACAACGGGGTTTAAAGGTTTCAGGTCAGGGTAACAATGTATTTTTTAAAAAAATTTTTGATATGTGATGTTTGGTTTTTCAGCCTGCTTGTTTTGTGCCTTGGGCTTTTGGCTTATAGTGTTTTTAACTTTAATAATTGGGGGGTGTTTTACATCCATCAAAAACAGTATAAAAAAGCACAGGGGTATTTTCTTAAAAATCTTAACAATAATGTTTTTTCCCCTTTGCCGCGTATGAATTTGGCTTTCAGTTACGGGGCCGGGGGGGAGTTTAAAAAATCCCTTCAGGAGTATGGGACCACCCGTCTTTTTATGGAAGAGTCAAAAAACCCCTCCTCTCTGCCCGCTGATGATATTTTGTTTTATACATTTTTTAATTCTGCTGTGGGGGCGGCACAACAAAAGCGTCCCCGGGAGGCTTTAAATTTTTATCAGCAGGCTCTTCGTTTTAAGCCTCAGTCCCTAAAGGTGAAAACCAATATGGAACTTTTGTTAAAAACCCCTCCCCCACAAGACAAAAACAGTAAAAACCAGGAAAGTAAAAATTCAAACTCTCAAAAAAAACCCTCTGACTCTTCCGATCAAAAAAGCTCTTCCACAGAAAAACAACCTCAACCAAAGCCCTCTCCTGAATCAAAACAGAATCAAAGTGTCAGGGAGAATGCCCCCTTAAAGGGTGAAGAAAACAAAAGCCTTACCCCGGGGCAGGTGGAAGCCATCTTAAAGGCCATAGAGGAGCAGGAAAAACAAATTCGAAAAAAAAGAGTTAAAAAACCCCCTTCTTTAAAGCCCTCTCAAGGCAAAGACTGGTAAGGTTATGGCATTTCAGACAGGCAGTGAGGTTTTTATTGGGGAAAAAAAATGGAAGGGTCACCTGGAGGGTCTTAATGTGGCAGTTCTTTCCCACCCGGCCTCTGTGGATCAAAACTTAAACCATGTTTTAGATCTTATTTTAAACAACAGCCCTTTAAAGGTGAGCTGCCTTTTAGGTCCCCAGCATGGCTTTAAGGGGGTGGAGCAGGCCAATATGATCCCCACAAAAGATGAAAGCATAGCCCATGGTTTTCAGTCTTCCTCTTTGAGTGGGTCACCTTTTCAAACCTCTGCCCTTTTAAGGGGAAAGCAGGGTGAAAAAAAAATCACCGGGGGGCGTAAAAGCCTTCCGGTTTTTAGTCTTTATTCTGAAAAAACCAGAAGGCTTAACACACAAATGCTTTCCTGTTTTGATGCTTTAATCATGGATCTTCAGGATGTGGGCATAAGGGTTTATACTTATTTAACCACTTTGTTTTATATTATGGAGGATTTAAGTGGTAAAGGCAAGGCTCTTTGGGTGCTGGACCGGCCCAACCCGGTGGGCCGGGGAACAGAGGGTTTTATTTTGGAGCCTGAGTTTTTTAGTTTTGTGGGGGCAGCCCCCCTTCCCCTAAGGCATGGGATGACTTTGGGCGAGCTTGCCCTTTGGTACAGGGATTTAAAAAAACTGAACCTGGATTTAAAAGTTATTAAAATGAAAGATTATTTTCCTGCTGTCAGGCCATGGCCAAAGAGCCTGGTGTGGACTCTGCCCAGTCCCAACATGGTGGATGTGGAATGTGCCAGAATCTACGGGGGAACAGTTTTGCTGGAGGGGACTTTTGTTTCAGAGGCCCGGGGTACTGTGTTTCCCTTAAAAGCTTTTGGTTTTCCTGGTATGAAGGCCGGACCTGTTTTGGAGAAAATGCACACTCTTTGCCCCCGGTGGCTTAAGGGTTGCCGGTTAAGAGTGGAGTTTTTTAAACCGGTGTTTGATAAATTTAAAAATCAAAGATGTGAGGCTTTAAGAATTTATGCCCAAAAGCCTTTTTATTCTGAAAAAGATTTTTTTCCCTTTCGTTTGGTGAGCTTGTTTTTAAAATGTGTAAAGCTTGTTCATCCGGATTTTCAGTGGCAAAAACCTCCCCCTTATGAGTATGAGTATGAAAAGCCACCGGTGGATATTTTATCGGGAAGTACTTTTTTAAGAGAGTGGATAGAAGCCCCCTCCTCTGCTCCCCGGGATATGGAAAGCCAGCTTTTAAAACACAAGAGCCTTTGGCACAAACAAAGAAAACCCTATCTACTTTATTGAATAAAAAAATTTCAAAACATTAACACCCAAGGGAGTGTACGTGTTATAAATTGATGGCCCGCCAAAAAACTCATTAACAACATGTTAATCAATCCACAAGTTCTGGCTTTATGCCGGCTTCAAAACCTTCCCCAACAGCAGCGGGAGCAAACAAACCATTACCTCGTGATGAAGCCATTAAGGCAAAAGCCCACCAAGCTGCCGGTGGAAGAAGCTTTGTTAACTACTTTATGGAGTCGTTTTTCAATTTTTTAAGCTTTTGTTCTGACAAACCTGTTACCTTGGAGATAAGAGACAAATCTGCCTTTGCCTCCAACATCTTTAAAATCAGCTCCTGCTGGTACTCCTGACGGCCCTTCTGCCAACCTTCCTGCTGGCCTTTCTGCCAACCTTCCTGCTGGCCTTTCTGCCACCCTTCCTGTTGGCCTTTCTGCCAACCCTCTCTGATACCCTCTGCCTTTATGTGTTCCCTGATGTCCATATATCCTCCCTTCTTAAAAAGCCCCTCATTTACCAGTAACCTCTCCACCTTTCCCCATACATCAAATCCTACACCCAATGACCTCATATAATGTACCACACTCAATAACACCTGATCCCTCTTTATTCCCGATGCCACCCCCCAAAACAAACTCACCAAACCTTTCAGCTCAACCTCTCCCATCCTCCTCAAACCCCAGGCCTTCTTAAACAACAAAAAAGCCCCACGACTCTTTACCCCCTTGTCCTCAAAAACACCCCTCAACATCCTGGCAAGGTATTAGAGTGGCACACTTCCAAGCTTTGTGACAAGAGAAAAATCCATTTCATCGATGTTGAGGATGAGTCTGAGGTTACAGATGGAGTGTTTTTCTCTTAGGTTGTTTGAAGAGGGGTGGAGTTTGGGGTCCAGGATATTGAGGGAGGTGATTTTATGCTCTTCCGGGTTATGGGGAAGAAAGAGAGTTTAGTTTTTTCCACCCTGGCTTCCCGCCACTCTGCCTGCATTTTTGGCAGCTGTTGCTGCTTTGGCGGGGACTTTGGAACCTTCGTAAACTTTTGTAGCAATTTTTACAGCTTGTTTCTCATATTTTTTGGCTTCTGTTGAATACTTTAGATAATCTTTAAATGCTTCCATGGCTTCTTTATCATATTTGGCTATTTCCTGTTTTGCACGACTTTGTGTTGCTGTTTCAAAAGGGTTTTCCCCCTTAAGCCAGGCGGAGTGTTTGTCGCTGGACAGCTGAAGGTTTTCCTTTCTTTTTGCCCATGCTGTATCGGCTTTTTCTCTGGCTTCTTTGGCATTCTTTTTTGCTGTTCTGTAGGCTGCAGGCTCGTCAATAAAGCTTCTTCCACCGGCAGCTTCATGGGCTTTTGCCTTAATGGCTTCATCACGAGGTAATGCTTTGTTTGTTCCCGCTGCTGTTTGGGAAGGTTTTGAAGCCGGCATAAAACCAGAGCTTGTGGATTGATTAACATGTTGCGTGGAAGGAGTAGTGCTGGCAGTGGATCTTGTAGTGGTGGCAGCAGATTCCCCTGATATTTTTTCGTTAATTTCGTTCAGTCTTACTTGTTTTTCTGTTGTTAATGAGTTTTTTGGCGGGCCATCAATAATATCATCAACAATCTTTTTTTGTTCCTGTGTCAGCCGGTGGTACTGTGGCCCGCTTTTAACATTCTGAGCCTGATTTGGTGTCAGACCATGGAGCCGCTCTCTAGTCATCTTTCTTCTGAACACCCCGGGGTCCACCTTGTGGATGTTTTTTATATTGCTAATTTGAGCCGGGGGTATCCTGTAAAGATTTTTTTGCACAGAAGCAATTGGTATTTGAGCGGTGGTTTGACTCATAAGGGCCTTAAACCCCTCATCGGGCATACGGTCTATGGTTTTGGGAAGTTTTGTGATGTTCATTTTTGCATACTCAGTAGGGTGAATTTGGCTGAGCCTTCTTTTGGAAAGGTGCATGGCCTGGGCATCTGTGAGGTTTGAAAAATTCACCCGGGTTTTAAACTGTTTTTTGGATAAAAGACTGAGCATAAAAGGGGTGAGTTTTTCCACATCCAATTCGTCCTGAAGATTCAGCATATTTCTGAGTGTGGATTTTTGTGCTCTTTTTTCTTTTCTGGTCAGCTTGGGAAAGCCTCCCCTTCCCCCTCTGGCCCTCCACCGGATTCTGCGTCCTGTGTTCATAACTTTTTGTCCAACCCAACCTGTTCCCCTGGCAATCCCGTATCCACTCACCCCCCCCACCACTACTTGAGAGGCCCCCTCGCACAGATACTCATACCTGCCCCGGGTGTTTAAACAGTTTATAAATTTATCCGCTTCGTTCCAAAATCCCCGTTCAAACAGTTCCTTAACATCCTCTTTGTTGGTATTTTGAAGGTCCTCCATCATAAAAGACCCCATATCCATAACCTCTTCAGAGTATCCGTCAGTGGTAAGGGACTTCCATGCTGTGACACCCAAGCCCTTGGCCATTCTTCCAAAAAACCAGGCGGTATCCACTATTCCATCCCATAGTCCTGTGATGCAAGATCCCGTACTGAGGCCGCTGATTTGTCCCCAGCTCATATCATCTGTAGGGGTGCAGGCGGTAAATTTGGGTTGTACCTGCTGGCAATGCTCGGGCAGGGCCTCCATACACATCTGTGTCATCACATTGACTGTTTCTTGAGTGCCGTCTTCGGTCTGAAGACAGGCGGGAGTGTTGCAGGCTCCACCGGCCTCTGTCTCATCCATGGCCGGTAAAGGGGGTAAGTCATTGCTTGTTTCCGGGTTTGTTTCCGGCTGTTGTGAAGTACTTGCAACAGGAACCTGGCGGCACAGTTCTTTCATTTGTTCCGGGAATTTCTGGCAGGCCTCTGTGACAGGGCTTTCCATAAGGGGATTGTCACAACCAAAATCTTTGTTTTTAATGGCTTCCGGAGAACAATTGCTGTGGTAAATGGATATGATTTTGGATTCTTTATCGTAAAGGGCGGGGAGTTGTGTATTCTCATCCGGAATCATTATGATGTCCCGGGCAGAAGCCAAAAAACTGGCAGAAAACAATATCAGGTAAAGGCTAAAAAGCTGAATAAAAGATGTCATTTTATCAGCGTCCTTACCATTTGACTGGCTTGCCTGAGGTCCGTCTTTTTATCGGCAAAAACATTCCATGTTTCCCCCTGTGAGATAAATTCTTTAAAAAAATGAGTTTTTCCTCTTTTGTCTTTGTACTCTCCACTCCAGGCGTAAGCCACCAGCCCCCTCTTAAGGGGAATGGCCTGGCTGTCAATGTGGCTGATTTTTGTGTGGCGGGCTATTCCCAAAATCTCCATGGCTTTCAGTCTTCCACGGGCTATGGCTCTTATGTCTTCAGGAGGGATGGGCTTTGTTAAGGCCCGCTTTTGGCTTCTTTTTATAACACGTACACTCCCTTTGGTGTTTCTGTAAGTGAGAATGTCATTGGCACTGTGAATCAGTTTGAATTTGCTGTGGGCAGACAGGGTAAAAAACAGGCTTAAAACGAAAACAAATACCTTTATTTTTTGCTTTTTCATGAGTTTCCCCTTAATTTTTTCTGTTTGACCTTAATTTTAGGCTTCTAAAATGTTATTCGGCTTCTTTGGTCCGGAAGCTTTAATTTTTTAAAACCAGGTTTTTTTTGGCTTAAGGGCCAAGGTCAAAAACCTTCCCCGGGCCAGACTTTGGTCCATGGTACAAAGTTTTTATTTTGAGGGTTTTTTGGGTTTCTTTTTTAGACCCTGGATTTTTTGTTTCAGGCTTTGTCCCATGGTTTTTGCTTTTGAACCAGTGGCCAGGGCTGCTTTTTTGCCTGTTCTTAAAGCGGCTTTTCCTCCTTTACCGGTGGCTTTTCCCACAACTTTTACCATGCGGGTGGTTTTTTTTGCCACAGAAAGCACAGCAAAAGGTGTAAAAATCTGAGAGCCTGTCTCACAAAGGTACTCAAACTTTCCCCTGTAGTTTAAGCATTTGAGGAATTTGTCTTTTTCATTAAGAGCAGCCTCTGAAAGTCCCTGAATTGTTCCTTTAAAACCAGCTTCCTGCAAGTCCTCCATAAGGAAAGATGCCATATCCAGGGTCTCTCTTAAGTACTCCTCATTATTGGTAAGAGTGTGATACACCCCACGGCTTAACTGGTAAGTGGCACGGCCTGCAAACCAGAGGGTGTCCACCACTCCGTTTACCACACCCACCAGGCAGGACCCGGCACTAAGGCCGGTCTTTTTTATCCAGCTCTTATCTTCCTCCTCCGGTGAGCAGGCGGTAAGCTCTGGTTTAATGTTCTGGCAGTGTTCCGGAAGACTTAAAAGGCATATTTTTAAAATATCACTGTAGGTGTTCTGAGAATCGGAAAGAGCAGACACTTTGCCTCCCTCACACTCCGAGCTGGCACAAAAGGCGTTTAAAGTTTTGGCCTCCTGTTCTAAAAGAGACTGATACACATGTTCTCCAGCAGCTTTTGCCAAAGAGGTGTATGTACAAAACATCACCGGTATAAAAACTGAGGGGACAAAAAACTTTACAGCTCCCATTTTTAAGTAAAAAATTTTTTTTAATATACAGACCATGGTACTATTAAAGTCGGCACTTTAATTGTATAAATCAAAGTTTTTGGGCAGTGGTTCTTATAAGAAAAAGGCTTTTTTAATGATAATGACAGATCACCAGGCTATGAAAAAAGCCATTAAAGAGGCTCAAAAAGGTGTGGGGGGGGTGGAGCCCAACCCCCCGGTGGGCTGTGTGATTTTGGATAAAAACTCTCAGTTTTTGTCTTCCGGTTACCATAAAAAATGGGGGGGCAGCCATGCCGAGGCAGAAGCTTTAAAAAAAATAAAAGACAAAAAAAAACTCAAAAGTGCCAAAGTGTTTTTAACTCTGGAACCCTGTCACCATTATGGCAAAACCCCTCCATGTTCTTACGCTCTGGCCCGGGCCTCCGTGGCTTCTTTAACATACGGGGCTTTAGACCCCTCAGTGAGGGGTGCGGGCTTGAGATTTTTAAAAAACCAGGGGGTGAAGGTTTGTTTTTTTAAGGACCTTCAGGCAGAGCTTAAGGCTCTGATAAAACCTTTTGTGTTTTCTTTTGTGCATAAAAAAGCCTTTGTCAGTTTAAAAATGGCCACTTCCTTAAATGGGTTGATATCCCCCCCCTTTGCTTCTGAAAAGGGCCTGGTAGCAAAGGGGCAGGCAGTCCCCTTAAAACGGCAGTGGATAAGTCAGGCTGCTGCCAGAAGGCACTCTCATTTTTTAAGAGCCAGCCACCAGGCTGTACTTGTGGGGGTAAGCACTTTATTAAAAGACAATCCCCGTTTAAACATCCGCCATCCCTCTTTTAAAGGTCAAAAAAACCAGGTGATAATTTTGGATCCCGGGGGCAAAAGCCTGTCTTTTTTACCCTCCTCCCGGTTGTTAAAGGCACACAAACCCTGTGATATTTTAATTGTCAGCTCTTTATCAAAGCAAAAAATAACAGGCCTGGCGGGCGGGCTTTTAAAATCCGGCCTGAAAGTCAAAACCCTCGCTGAAAAAAATAGGTGTTTTGATTTGTCCTCTCTTTTAAAATTTTGTTACCGGGAGGAGGGTATTAAATCTGTGCTGGTGGAGGGGGGGGGATTTACCTGGTCTGAGTTTTTAAACCAAAATCAGGTGCAAAAACTGTATCTTTATATGGCCCCCCTGCTGATAAGTCCGGAAGAGGGCTTTTACTGGTCCAGGTTTTTTAAGCCCAAAGCCAAAAAATGCCGGTTAAAAATCACACAACTTCAAAAGGTGGGGGGGGATTTTTTAATGGAGGGGGACTTTTAAACTTTATGGTCCCCATTAAAAAGAATTGACAAAAGCTTTTGCTGTAAAGTAAAACTTTTGAAAACTGGTTCAAAAGAGTTATATGTACAGGGGATTGCCTTTTGAAGGCCCCCATGATCTACAGTGCTTTAGGGGGGGTTATGTCGGTAAAAATTTTAAGTGTTTTTGGCTGCGGGGTGGTACTGGCACTTTGTGTCTGGCTTTACCGGGCGGATTTTCAAACAGACAAGGTACAGGAAGGGAAAAGTGTGATGACAAACAATACAGATTCCGGGCAAAAATTTTTGGAAAACAACCGCTCTCAACCAGGGGTTCAGGTCTCTGAGAGTGGTCTTCAGTATAAAATTATCACTCCCGGGGGTAAAAAACCTCAAGCCACCGATCGGGTGCAGGTGCATTACCAGGGGGTGCTGGTGGATGGCACAGAGTTTGACAGCTCTTACAAAAGGGGGGAGCCAGCGTCTTTTCCCTTAAGAGGGGTTATTGCTGGCTGGACAGAGGGGCTTCAGTATGTGGGTGTGGGAGGGAAAATCAAGCTTTTTATCCCCCCCGAACTGGCTTATGGATCAAGGGCTGTGGGCAGCATTCCCCCAAACTCTGTGTTGATTTTTGATGTGGAGCTTTTGGCTGTTGAGTAAAACCTGCTGGTCCATGTTTTCCACTTATTCATCTTAAAAAACTTCCCAAACTTTTCTTTCTTTTATGAAGACCCGTCTTTAGGCTTGGTTTTTTATTTTAAAAATTGCTGTTTTATAAGGGCTTATGGAAAACTTGATGTATTATGATGTGGAAAAGAGTTTTTTTTATGTTCCCATACTGGGGGCTGGGTTTTTTTGTATTTGCTCTTGTGTTGTGTTTTGCCTCCTGCCATTCCACCATCTCCCGTTATGCCAGTACCAGTTTTGACAGCAAAGGTTTAAGTGAAGAGGAATTAAAGCATGCTGAGCTTCCTGTTTGTGTGGACAAGGTGCCTTGCTGCAAAGATCAAAGAGAATGTAAAAAAATGTGTGACAGAATGTTTGAGAACTCACCCCGTCAGATTAAAGACAAATGCCATTCTTTTCCCCGTCCTGTGGTGGATGATTTGGACAACTTTTTTAAAATTTTGCTGAAAAGACCCCGGGGGGATGAGCTGGCCCGTGTGGTGGTGGAGGATGAGCTGTTTTTAATTCTCACTCTGGACTACAACATACTGGTGGATATTATAAAGGACTACAGTGTGGATGATGCCCACCAGATGCTGATATGGTTTGCCAGAGAGTCTTTTGTCGCCGATCTTCTGATGAAGCTTCGCCCGGAAGTAAGAAATGAGATTATGTATGAGCTGTTTTCCTCCGCAGGGGACAGAACACTTCCAGAGTCTGTGGAAAAGGGTCTGTCTCAAAAAGTGTCTTTTGACAAAAGTTTTTTTGAGATTGCCATATCCAGCCACAACGACCAAATTATGCAAATCACACACGATATGATGAAACAGGATCTCTGTTACATACACAACTCCGGTGACACCGACCATGAGCTTTGCATGTTGAGAATCTACTGCAAGGAAAACATTAATGCCGCAAGCGATGGTTTGTATGTTCATCCTGAAACCGTAAGAAACGAAATCGTTACCCGACTGGAGGATGAAGAGTTTGTAAATTATATTTATGAAGAAGTGCTTCAAACCGGTTTTGGGGTGAGTCTTCTGAAACCAATCATGGACGATACAGTTTGTTACACCGTATGTCAGCACAGTCTGGCAGGATGTGAGTAAAAAATGATAAGGGGGATTTGTTTGTTGAGAGAGAGTTTCTTAAGAAAAAGCACAGCCCTGGTTTTTTTGGCTTTGGTGGGTTTTTTACTTTCCTGTCAGGACACAGACAGCCTGATACGGCAAAGGAGAAGCCGGAGCGACAGACAAAGCACCATGACAGTTCGTACCACAGAAAACCAGGATGTTTATGGAAGGTACCGCAAGGGGGATTACGAAGGGGAGGCCTGTGAAGATGAGGATGATCGGGAAGAGTGTGAAAAGCAATGCAAGGAAATGTACAAAAATCACAAAGGGCTTTGTGAAAACGCACCTGCTGAGCTGATTTCGAAAATGCATGATATGTTTCAACAAATGCAGCATTTTTCAGAAAGGTCAGGGGACTTGCAAAGGCAGCTGGACGATTTTTTGTTTGGTGTGATGATTGATATTCATGTGGAACCCGTCCTTCGTCTTGTTAAAAGAGAGTGGAGTAAAAGAGAGATTGGAAAATTTCTCATCTGGGTGGCGGAAAACCATTTGGTGGCTCTGGCTTTAAAAAACCACGATGTATCCAGCCAAATTCTTAATGCAGCGTTTAAAAAACTGGAGGTTTCCAATGTGTCCCGTGCCAGGGAGGAAAAGCTGGCCGTAAACATCGGGGCGGACCTGGATGGCTTTTTTAAGACCTTTTTGTTTTTGGCAGAGGCCCGGGAAAGTGATTTTAAAAATGAGGCGGCTTTTATTATTATTCACAATCTGGTGAAGCAGGAATGCTCCAGCAGGGAGTGCAAACTCCGGGTGTATTGCTTAAGGGAGGAGTACGAGCCTGGAATCAGGGCGGTTAATCAGGACTGTCCTTACAGGGAGAGAAAGTATTTTGGCAGCCTGGAGAGCCGGCACTGCTATGTCCATGGCCCCAATGTGTGGAATTACTGGAACGATTTAAATCGAAGCAAGGAGTTTGATGATCCGGAACTGGACGGGGAATTTCAGCTGAGTGAAAAAAAATGTAACGATATATGTAAAGATATTGACTGTTCCAGAAACAAAAAGTAGGCTGTTTTTATGGCTGCGGTGTATGATTAAACAGGGATTTTCACTGGAGGTAAAATTATGATAAAAATTGTTGTTGTGTTATTGACTGCTTTTATGTCTTTGTCTGTTGTGGTTTTAAGCTCCAGCTGCTCAGTTTCCACCACCACATCGCCTCCCAGCGGGGGTACAAGGCGGCCCAGCCCGGGGGGACGCACCACTGACACTGATGCCAAAGATGACGACGACACAAAGAAGAGACGCAAAAGCTCTTTTTGTCCCTCCAAAGTTCCGGAAGAGGACAACAAAAGTGACCAGTGCAGAAGTGATTCCGACTGTAAAAGTGGCTGTAGGGATTTTTTTGACGACAGTGAAGACGAGTGTTTTGAACTTCCCCAGGATGAGGGAAACGACATGGTGGAAGCCCTGGAAGATTTGGACGACAGTAAATACTCCAGTCTAAGAGATACAAAGGATATGGAGTCTCTTTGTCTGGCTGCAAAAATTGATGAAGAGTCCTGGTATAAGATTATTAAGTCTTATTCCACCAACGATGCCAGGGATGCCCTGGAATGGATAGCAGACAACAACAATGTGGCTGACCTCATGCTGGAGATAAAAGACGATGTGGAGGACAGTACAGGTTTGGGGATTTTTAAAGGGCTTTTGGGTAAAGCCCGGTCCAGTGGCAGCTTTAACGGAGACCCTGATGATGTGACAGAAGCTCACCTGCTGGCCGGCTTAAAAGCCTCCAGTGATGAATTTTTGGAAACAGCAGTAAAGAAAAAACAGGATGATCTGGTCAAAGACATTATCCATGAAGAGCTGGTCAAAGAGGAATTGTGTGATTCCTCCAGTAATCAGCCGGAACCAGACACCAGTGGTTGTGGTTCTTCCACTTGTTACACCAATGATCAGCGAACAGAGGCTAACGACAAAAAAGAGCAAGCCTGTGAGTTGGGGGTGTATTGCCATATTCTTTCCGGATCCAGTAACGAAAAAGTCAGAAGGGATTTGGCAGACATATTAAATGATGATGATATAGAGGAGTTTATCAATGATGACAAAAATGAGGGGGGCCTTGATGTCGACAGTGACGATGATCCCGATGAGTGGTCTGATGATGTTTGCGAGAAGTTGAAGGACCTTTGGAACAACAGATCTGGCGGATTGAATTTGGGCTTACCAAACAGATAAAACCTTATAATACATTACCAATGCTTCCCCCCGGGTGAAAATAAAACCTCAGATTTTTTTAAAATGTGCTCAGGCCCGGGCAGCCCTTGCAGAGCTTAAAGGGGCTATAAATGTTATTCCCAATCCGGCCATACTGGATGCCGTGGAACAAACCTCCATTATGGACCCTCCACCATATACAGGCTATAAATGATCTTATGGACAATACCAAAAAATATCTTAAAGCAAAACTGGATGCCCCTCACTATAGAGCTTTGCTCATGGAGGTCTTGTTTGTTTATCCCTATGTCAGGTCAGCATAAGTTTGAAAAATACTAAAAAAAACTTTAAAATCCGGCTTTATTTGTCCGAAAAGTAAGTTTGAGATGAAAAAACTGTCCCGCCGTGTCCTCTTTATTGGTTTTATATCCCTTGCCAGCGGGGTTTTGCTTTACTGGGCTTTGGGCTGGTTTATCATCAAGCAGGGTTATTTTAATTTGAATCACAAGCTGGCATCCACTGTTTCTGTGGATAATTCTGATTTTTTGAAAAATTATCTTAATTTTTGTGACAAGGTTTTAGGGCTTAAAACCCCTCAAAAAAGAGAGTGTTCCTTTACCACTGTAAAATCTTTTAAAGGGACCTCTTATAAAGTTCGCTCCAATGTGGTTTTTAAGGAAAAACCCGGGGAAGAGGGCCAGTTTGACATACAGGTACGGAGCCGTGTTTTGTCTGATTCCATGCCTTCTTATATGGCTCCTTTTTCGGTTTCCCATTTTAAAGACAAGGGCATCAATATTACAGAAGCCCGTTTAAAAGTGCTTTGCAGATCTTCTGTGGACAGCTGTGACAGTGATAAGGGCCTTGCACAGCTGAAAGAGGTTTTAAATCAGGAAAGCCAAACAAAAATCACCTCCGCCCTTCTTGAGCAGGAAAAACAAATTGCTCTTAAGGTGCAAAACCAGTACAGCCAGGCTCACAAAAAATTAAGCCAAAAAGTTAAAGACTGTGACATCAGAGAGGATTCCCAAATAGAAAAACACATCCCCCTTAAGGATTCAGAAAAAATCCACTGTCTTGAGGAAAAAATACACACACAAAACCAGGACTTTAAAGAGAAACTGGAAAAACTTCATCGGCAAATCAGCGATCTTAAAAAAACTTCAAGCCCCCTCCATCGATCGGAGTATTATCACGATCATATCAAAGACAAAATATGGCACCTGGTGTCTCACCAAAACGCCATGGGTCCCAACTGGTTTATGATGGAGTATATGAGAGACCTTCCCCCCCTTTTTGACAGGCGAAGGTTTGCTGTCCAGTCCTCTTTGGATTTGATGCAAAAATACTCCCACTTCAGAAGCTTTATGGAGGGCTTAAACTCCGACAAACAAAGCCAGGCCATGGAGGCCCTTTTACCCCGGCTGCCAGAGCATTTGTCCTACGAGACCGAAAGCCCCTATTGGGAAAAAGAAAGCCACTTTTTGAAGAAAGCTTTTCGAACCAATTTCCCTGATTATGAAAAAAACTTTTTGCCCGGTGAGTGGCACCAGGGCAAACAAAAAACCATACAAGATCTTCAGGAAATGCTGGAGGAGCAAAACAACATTCTTTATAAAATATAAGCCGCCATTAAAACAATGTTGTTATTTCAAAGATGTAAAATCACTGGTGAATAAAAATTTATGTCCCTCTGATGCCCTTCATCAAAAGGTAATGGCGGCTTGACTTAAAAACCCAAGGTAAGGCCCCCCCTCCTCTTTAACAGAGGCGGGAATCACACCGGAAACAGCGTGTACCAAACTTGTATGTTTGTTCCACTGGTAATTTAAAGTGAGTTCCAGGTTGTAAAAATGAGCCTTCACCTTTTTTTCTTTAAAAAGAAACTGAGTGGAAAAATTAAAATCCAAGACCCATTTTTTTGAAAGAGAAAAACTGAGGCCCGGGGAAATGTAAAACCCCTCATGAAAAGCATAAGCGGTGTATTCTTCATGATAAGGGGGCAGGGGGTTTTTTAAACCCTCTGTGGAAAAAGGTACCAAACCGGTGGAAAAATTAGGGTCCATATAAAACACCTCACCTGTTAAAGAGGAGTAAGAAAGCCCCGCTTGCAGCTGAAGCTGCATCCACTTCCATGGCGAAAGGGATGAGGCCTGAAGGGCTGCTGCAAAAAGCTCCTGGCTAAAGCCCCCCACCTCCACCTCAATTTTTGAGTGCCAGTTTTTTTGATATAAACCGTAAAGCCCAAAATAACTTTGATCCAAAGATTTTTTACCCGCCCCTGAGGCAGCAGAACCTGACAAACCTTTGTCCCAGCTTTTTCTGTAAAGCCCCTCCACTTTGTAGTGGTCCTCTTTTTCAAATCCGGCCTGAATTAAGGTGTTTAACAAAGACAAATGATCCAGATAAACAAGAGGCTGAAGATAAAAAGAGGATACAAAAAACCGGGCCGACACACTTCCCCTTCCCCCCCTTAAGCTGTACACCGGGTCCAAAGCTTCAGAACCATCGTTATAGTACATGCCCAAGCCAAAATGATGAGGCTTCCACCCTATATGAAAAGCAAAAAAATCTTTAAAGATCTCCACATACAAATCCCTTACAAACACTCCGGGGGGTCTTTGTGGGCTTTCTGTAAGGTCAAAAGAGACACCATCCTGAGGGTAAAACCTTAAAGCCTGGTGACTTTTCTCACCGCCGGTTGTGAGCGGCAGGGAAGGGGGGGGAGGTACAAGATGAAACCCGGAACGGATATGAACCCCCTCATAAGCCACTATTTCCGGCTGAAGATGTAGATTGTGAATAAGATTTTTGCTCTGCGTTGAAAACCCTGTACTTTGGATTAAAAACAGCTCCATCTGGTACCCGCCAGACCAGTTTAAAACCAGAGCCTGGGGGGAAAAACAAAAGCCGGAAAGTAAAACTTTTAAAAATAACCCCATTGTGTTTTTTCGGGAAAGAGACTGAAAAAAACAATGTGTTTTCATGGAGTTAAGTCCTCAAAAATACCGCCGCCTCCCATTTGGGAGACCACTTAAAACCATCATTAATAATGGTTAAAATTCTGTTTTGTGCCTGTCACACATCCCTTTTTTAAGGGGTTCATTCTTTTTAAGATGAGGATTAAAAAAATCAAATACCAAAGTCAATAAAAAATATATTGCCATACATTACCATATATACCATGGCCTGGTTTTTTGGTGGGAGGGGAGCTTTTTTGACCCCCAAACAGCGGGTGCTTACACCCCCTGGGTTTTAAGTGTTGCCCCCCTAATCTTCTTCCACCAAAGGGGTATTGTCTCTTGCGAAGGGGGCTGCATTTGTGTTATACTTGCCTGTGTTATGGAAAAACTGCAAAGCTTAAGCCCTCTTTTCACTGTCACTATCACTTTTTGTGCGGTCTTTACGGCCCTGGGTCTGATGTTCAACATTCTTTTAGGCCCTATAGAGACCCGTATGGACCACATGGAGGCTCGTATGGATCGTATGGAGACCCGTATGGATCGCATGGAGGCCCGTATTAACAGCATAGAGGACAAACTGGATCAAATCATTTCCTCTCAAAAGCAGGCCTCTTTAAGAAAACCCGCCTCCCCTTAAGTGTATTTATATATTGCAGGCTTTGGGAAGTTTCGGTAAGCTTTCCCTTACAATCAAAACATGTTGGTGCAAAGTTTTTTATTAACGATGCAAAGTTGTTCTCAACAAAGGCTGGGGCAGTATGAATTTTAAAGCAAAAAAAGAAAGGCCGGGTTTTTGCCTGTCTGAAGCGGGCTTAAGTTTTGTTAAAAAGGAACTTAAGAGATATGAAACCAAACGCTCAGCCCTTCTGCCATGCCTTTACCGGGTGCAAAAGGAAAACGGAGGCTGGATTCCCCCGGAGGCGGTTTCTTACTTAAGTCAGGTGATGCAAATCCCGGAAGCACAAATTAACGAGGTTTTAAAATTTTATACTCTTTACAATCAAAAACCAGTGGGGAAACTCCATATACAGGTCTGCCTGAATCTTTCATGCGTGATGAATGGGGCCAAAGAGATAGTTCAGCACCTGTGTACGCATTTTAAAACCCTGCCCGGGCAAAAAAGTCCAAAGGGGGAGGTGAGTGTAAGCCCTGTGGAATGCCTGGGGGCCTGTGAAAAGGCACCTGTGGCTTTTGTGGCGGGCAAATACATGGGACCTTTAAACAAAAACACTGTTATAGAGGAACTTAAAAAACTATAATACAAACCCACCCCACAGGCCCCGGCAGGAACTTTAAACGGGAACACCAAAGAAAGTGACAGGCAAAATGGAACATCGGTTTTTGAGTGAGTATTACGGCAACCCCTCCTATAAGGAGCTTAAGACTTATATTTCCTTTGGGGGTTATGAATCTTTAAAAAAAACCCTTCAAAAAAAACCCCGGGATCTTGTGCAGACAGTAAAAGACAGTGGTTTAAGGGGCCGGGGGGGTGCGGGCTTTCCCACAGGGGTCAAATGGGGTTTTTTGCCTCAAAATGGAGAGGCACGCTACCTGCTTTGTAATGCGGATGAGGGTGAGCCTGGCACTTTTAAAGACCGATGGATTATGGAACAGGCCCCCCACCAGCTGATAGAGGGGATGCTTATAGCTGCTTACGCCATTCAGTCTCACAAATCTTATATTTACATTCGGGGGGAGTACCAGGAGTGTATCCGTATTTTGGAACAGGCTTTAAAAGAGGCTTTGGAGGCCGGTTTTTTGGGAGACAATGTCAGTGGTTCAGGTTTTAAGCATGAGATGGATATTTATGTGGGGGCCGGGGCCTATATTTGTGGGGAGGAAACAGGCATGATTTCCTCTCTGGAGGGAAAAAAGGGGCAACCCAAGCTCAAACCCCCTTTTCCCGCTGTGAAGGGGTATTTGGAAAAACCCACCATTGTTAACAATGTGGAAACTTTGGCCTGCCTGGTCCCCATGTTTAAAGATGAGGCTGTGGCGTTTAAAAAAATCGGGACAGAAAAATCCCCCGGGACCAAGCTGTTTTCTGTAAGTGGTTGTGTAAAAAAACCTGGCAATTACGAAGTCCCCCTGGGCTATCCTCTCATGGATTTAATTACACTGGCCGGAGGTTTAAAGGAGGGAAGAAAGCTAAAGGCTGTTATCCCTGGCGGTTCATCGGCTGCGGTTTTAACCGCTGAAGAGTGCAGCAAAGCCAAAATGGATTTTGAAACTCTGGCGGATATGGGAACCATGCTGGGTTCAGGTGCTGTGATAGTGATTGATGATTCCCAGTCCATGGTGAATTTACTGGAGGTGACCATGAAGTTTTACCACCATGAGTCTTGCGGGCAATGCACCCCCTGCAGGGAGGGGACAGGCTGGCTTCACAAAGTGGTGGAGGATATTTTAAAGGGCCGGGGCCGGCTTACAGACTTAAACCTTATTAAAGATATTTCAGAGAACATGATGGGTCGGACCATTTGTGCTTTGTCTGATGCCGCAGCTCTGCCTGCCATAAGTTTTGTAAATAAATTTCGTGAAGAGTTTGAAGAACACATCAACCGCTATACAGTTTAACAAAAAAAGGTTTTGTTATGCCAAAATGTTTTATTAACAATCAGCCTGTGGAAGTTCCGGAAGGGACCAGCATTATAGAGGCTTTTAAAAAGCAGGCTCAGGATATTGCCCATTATTGTTGGCATGAGGGCCTGTCTGTTGCGGGGGTGTGCAGGCTTTGCATGGTGGAGATTGAAGGCCAGTCCAAACTTCAAATTGCCTGCAACACCATGGTTAAAGAGGGGATGAAGATCAGCAACCAAAGCCCTAAGGTGAAGCAGGCGGTAAAGTGGGGCCTGGAGTTTCACCTTATCAACCACCCTTTGGATTGCCCGATATGTGATCAGGCCGGAGAGTGTGAGCTTCAGGAGCAGTACATGAAGTTTGGCCGGTACCGCCCCTCCATGGCCTGGCCCAAAGTGAAAAAAAGAAAAGTGGTCAGCCTGGGTTCAAAGGTGGTTTTGGATACAGAAAGATGTATCCTGTGCAGCCGGTGTGTTCGTTTTACCGATGAAGTTTCAAAAACTCATGAACTGGGAATTTTTAACCGGGGGGACAAAAGTGAAATTGGCATCTTTCAGGACAAACCTCTGGAGAACAACTACGCCTTAAACACAGTGGATATTTGCCCGGTGGGGGCTTTAACTTCAAAACACTTTCGCTTCCAACAAAGAGTGTGGTATCTGAAGACCGCCCGGTCAGTGTGTACGGGTTGTTCCACAGGGTGTAACATTGATATGGATTATAACGAAGAGGGGGTCTTTCGCTTTCGTCCCCGGTACAACGGGGAAGTCAACAAACACTGGATGTGTGATAAGGGCCGCGGGCTTCACACTCTTCCCAATAAAGAGGGAAGGCTCAAAGAGGTTCAGGTTTCTTGTTTATCAGACCACCATCGCCTGGACAAAGATGGTCTTATACCCGCAAAGCTGTCCTCCCCGGACCACAACCGTGAGGGGCATTTACCTCCCTTTGCCACAAAGGATATTCTTCAATCCCCCCCCCCTTCCGCTTACACCCGCCGGAGCCAGAGGGCTTTGGATTTGAGCATCAGGGCTTTAAAGCATTTAAGGGGCCACTTTGTGAGTTCTGACAAGATCACTTCAGTAAAAAACTCTCACCACCATGCTTTGGTTTTAACCGCTCAGTACACAGTGGAGGAGCTGGAGGATGTGTTAAGTTTTTTTCTTAAATTTTTGGGAGGTAAAGAGGATGTTTATTACTGGCAGAACAACCCGGAAGGTTTTAATGATTTTGATGGTTTGCTGCTCAGAGGGGACAAAAACCCCAACACGGCTGGCTTGCTTAAGGTTTTAAACAGCAGGGAAGTGAAAACCCTGCCCATCAGTGGTGACGATCTGAAGCAGAGGCTTAAAGACAGAACAACCAACACAGTTTGGGTGGCGGGACCTGAAAACCAGGCCGCTTACCCGGATTTAAAAGATCAGTTAAAACTCTTAACCACTGTCTGTGAAAATGTGATTTGGTGGACCGCCCACCCCCTCCTTATGAAAGAGTTTGTTGCCACCTCTTTGGAGTCTGTCACTTTCCCTTCTTCGAAGCATCGTCATTCCCAGGGAGGCGGGAATCCAAAAAAAGCTGGTGTTTTATGGCAAATCCCCACAAAAACTTTTTTTGAAAAAGAGGGAACTTTTATAAATTTTAAGGGGCTGGCACAAAAAATTCACCCTGTAAAACTTATGGTGGAAGCAGCTTTGTCCCTTTCTGAATCTGTTCAGATTTTAAAAGGTCAGGCCCTGGACACCCGCCCCGCTTTTTTAAAAGAGGACAGAAAAACCAACCACTTCACAACTCAGAAAAGGGCCTTATGAATCCAAAAAACCCAACATATTTCAAAAGGAGATTGTTATGAGTAAGGTTCGGTATCAGGACAAGTCTTCTGTGTGGTATTTGCCCTCTGTTTTAAAGGGGATGGCTTTTACTTTAAAAAAAATGATTTTTAATTTGTGGAACAAAAAACAAATGCTGACTTTAAATTACCCGGAAGAGCATTACCAATACAGCTCCCGCTTTAAGGGCAATCACATTTTGACTGTGAAAAAAGATGGTTCCTTAAGATGCACGGCCTGTATGCTTTGTGCCACCAATTGCCCTGCCGATTGTATTACCATTAAGGCCAGTGAGCATGAGGACCCGGAGGTGGAAAAATACCCCATCTCTTATGAGATAGATATTCTTCGTTGTGTGTTTTGTGGATACTGTGAGGAGGCATGTCCTGTGGATGCCATCCGCATGGGTCCGGAGTGGCAAACCGCAGGTCAAAATGGTTCCCAGTTATTTACGACATCAAATACCTGGCCAAAAGGCCAGCTCTCAAAGGGGGGGTGCTTTCCTGTGTGGACGATAAAGATCGCAAACAGGCAGGGCTATAAAAAAAAAACATCCCTAAAACTGGACATAAGTTTGGAAAAAAAGTAAAAAAAACGCTAACGCTAACGCTAACGCTAACGCTAACGCTAACGCTAACGCTAACGCTAACGCTAACGCTAACGCTAACGCTAAGGGCTTTTTTTGCTCTGGCCCCTTAGATAAATTTATTTTTTTTGGCTTAAAGCACGATAAGTTTTTATATGTACCACCTGGCTTCATTTAAAAACAAAAGTGCCGTAAATTCTCTTCTGCTGAGAGGCTTAAAAGTCAAAGTGCCTTTTCATCCCGGCAACATGGGAGCAGTGTGTGGCTTGCTTCATCCCGGCAGAGTGGGTGTTTTATTGTTTGTATGGGGTGTTTTTTGTTTTCCGGGACAAGCCAGTCTGATTTGCCCTGAGTGTGTGAAGGATTTTCCAACACCCCCGGCCTCACAAACCACAGCAGGATGCCAGCTGAGAGGAGATTGTGATTCTTCAAATCACCAGACAGAAAAACAGGTGCAGAGTCTTTTGGATTTGCTTAACTCCAACTCTCCCGGGCAGGAGGAGGAAAAACCTCAGGCCGCTGATTTTAAAGAAGCTCAAAAACTTATTCAGAATTACACTTCATCCAATGGGAAAATTATCAGCTATGTCAAAGAGCTTGTGCTTCTTCAACGGGCTTTAAGTCATCCTGCTTTTTCCCGTTCCATTTACCATGTTTTGTTTGAAAGATTAAAACACCTCAAATACAAGCACCCCTCCCGCTATCAAAAAATGCTTAAGGGTATTAAAGATATGGCTTTAAAAGGTGATCTGAAAATGAAAGATTTTTTGCTTCGCAAACTGACCGGGGGATCTTTGGCAGCTCTGTCTGAAAACAGCTATTTGTTTGAGATTTTTGAAGACATGTATGGATCCAGCAAAAAACTTAAAAACCATCTCGTTCAGCGGATATCTGAGGGGATGAAGTCACAGAAAGTGCAGGACAAAAGATATGCCTTACGGGTGGCAGGCGGGATGGGAGGTGAAGAGGTTATACCTTTTTTAAAACAGGGTAGGGATAAAACACAAGCCTACCATGTCCGGCTGGAGGCTTTAAGAGCCGCTGGTCTTGTGGGAAAATCCAAATTTGTTTTGTCTCAAAAAGATTCTGAGTGGAAAAAAACCACTCTTTCCAAAGAGGCAAAAAATCAACTCTGGTCTTTAATACAACAGGGGGCAAAAGAAACAGAGGATATTGATATGAGGCAGGCCGCCTTAAAATCTGCCGGTCAAATCGGGGGCGAAAAAGCCTGGGCTTTGATCAATAAAGAACTCTCAAAACCCGCCTCCCTTTATGCCAATGATCAAAAAGGTACAAACTGTATAAAAGCAAAACCAGACAGCAATCAGTGTCTGAAATCCCTTCCCCACTACAGAGAATACCATGTCAGAGCTGCCGCCTTAAAAGCTGCTGCAGAAATTGGGGGCAAAAAAGCCCTTCAAACCTTAAGGCCTTTTGTGAATGACAAAAACCCTTACATGAGGGAGGTGGCCCTTTTGTCCCTGGCACGGGTGGGGGGGGCTTATGCAAAAAAACTCATAGACTGGGGCAAGAAGTTTAAAGACCCCAACCAGGAAAGAGGTGTGTTTTCCTCCACCAAAAGGGCCGCCTTCCAAGCGGAAAAAAAGCTTCATCAACTCAGGAACAGAAGCTGGGATGCAGAGGCTTTAAGTTTAAAAATGGCGGGCCGTATAGGAGGGACTGGGGCGGTTCAGTTTGTGGCTCAGTATGAAGATAAAAATGGGGACAATCAAATGGATCGCATGGTGGCAAAAACCGGTGCCGATATTTTGGCCAAAATCACAGACCCCAACCAGTGGGAACAGGTGAGAAGAAATCTCTATAGCAATGCTCTTCAGATTCAGCAAATTATCAGTGAAACCGGGGATGTGGAATCTCTGGATTTGATAAAAAAACTGACAGACAAAGGACCCGGTGGATTGAGTACAGAGGTTTTGAGGGAATATGCCGGCAAGCTGTCCCCCAAAGAGGCTTTACCCCATCTGCGGGGTTATTTTGCAAACAAACATGAAAACTCTGAAGTACGCAGCATGGCTTTTGAAAAACTTTTAAAATGGCAAAGCAAAAAGCAGGCTTCCCGTATGGTGGAAAACCACCTAAGAGACGAAGATAAAAACATACGCCTTCAGGCTGTGGCTTATTTAAACCAAAACTCTGACTCTCACACTCTGGATTTAAACCGAAAACTGGCCAAAGAGGAAACAGATCCTCAGGTACTGGGAATGGTACTTCAAAATCTGGCAGAAAATGGTACGCATGAAGACCTGGAGGTGATGTACACCCATGCCAATAAAAACTCCCCCTCTGGTATTCGTGCCTTTTCCCATGGGATCCAATTGGCAGCACGCACTCAAAAGCTTCCTGATTTTTTACAACGGATCAGTCTTAGACCCCGGGCAAAAAAAATAAGAAGATCCATGGTGGGATCTCTGCCGGAGATTTTAAACAGGCACCCCTCTCACTTCAAAGAGGAGGAGGTGGTAAAAATACTGAGCGATACTTTTTCCAGTGAAGTCCTCATGGACATAGAGGTGAAAGGAGGAGACATAATCTATCATCCTACAAACCGAAAAGGCCAGATCAAAGGACGGTGGAGGGACACTAAGTTTGTACAAACAGTCAAACATTTAAAACAAAAGGGCCGTATTGGTGATAAGGGATATCGTGAGCTTTTGTTCCGGGTGGATCAGGATGTACTGAGACGGCTGCAAGTTGTCAGCACGGGGGAGAATCAAGAGGCCAGAAGATCTCTTGCGGAATCTCTCGCCACCACTTTAAAAACCCATCCCCATATCAAACCGGATCAGGTGGCAGGGCTTTTAAAAAATGTTCTGGAGCAGGAAACTTCGTTTTCTGTCCGGTGGGAGAGGGACAAACTGACTGGTGTCATCAGGGCTTTAAAGGATTCTCAAAGGATAAAAGAAAAAGATGCCACAAAGCTTTTGGCTTTAATCCGACAGCGGCAAAAAAATCAGCTGCTGGTGGCAAGTCGTGAGGCAGTGGGGAAGACGGACAATGCACAGGCGATTAAGGGTGGTCTTTCCAACTTGGCGCGGGCAGGCGGCACAGAGGACTTAAAACTCATCAGCGAAGTTTTACATAAGCGTTCTTCTGCCAGAGTTCGGTCTGATATTTTACAAGCCGGTGTGAGACTGGCAGTGAGGACCGGCAAACTGTCAGAGTTTTTAAATCCCATAAGCCAGAGTCGAAACAACAATGTCAGAAGAGCTTTACTGGCAGAGCTGCCAGGTTTTGCCAAACGCCACAGAAGCCTGACAGAAGGTCAAATAAACTCTGTGCTGGAAAACACTGTAAAGGATGCGGATTTTTCCGACAGCAGAAATGTGAATGTGGTGAAAAAGGTTGTTTCCCAGCTCACTCAGCAGGAGAAGTTAAGCCCCGCTCATGCCAGCCGGTTTTTAACTTTAATGGACCAAAAAAAGTACAAACAGCTGCAGGCTGAGTTTGCCAATGCAGACAAAGTGGATGCGGCTGTTAATCTTCCGCACATTTTAAAAACACATCCGCATATCAAACCGGATCAGGTGGCAGGGCTTTTAAATCAGATTTTAAAAAATTCCGATTCTATTGAATGGGAGCAAAACACACTAAAAGGTGTGGTGGGTTCTTTACAGGATTCTCAAAACATTACAGCACAGGATGCCACAAAGCTTTTGGCTGTCATGCAGCAGCGTAAAAAAGACAGGGTGCTGATAGACAGCAGACGGGCTGTACGCCAGGGCCATGAGATGGAAGAGGGGCTTGCCACTTTGGCCAGTGTGGGCCGGGCCGCAGACTTAAAGCTCATCCGTCAGGTTGCAGGGAACAGACACTACAGGGATGCAGCTTTTAAAGCGGGCGTGGAGGTGGGACTGAGGACCGGCAAACTGTCAGAGTTTTTAAATCCCATGGTCCAAAGTGACAATCAATATGTCAGGAAAGATTTTCTGTTGTCTCTGCCAAGTATCGCTGAGAATTATGAAGGGGTTACAGAAGAACATCTTTTTACTGTTTTGGAAACAGGCCTTAAGCGGGAAGGGGTGTCTGCCCGGGAGTTGGAGCGTTTTGACAATGTTATTACAAAACTGGTGCGTGTCGAAAAATTAAACGATACGCGAGCCAACCGGCTTTTGGCACAAGCGGCGGATTCCCGCAAGCCAAAAAGAGCTTCACGAAGAGGGCGTGGATATCGATCAGAAAGTGCTGAAGGACACAGACGAAGAACACAGGCACAAAAAGCTCAGGCTTTGGTGGATCGTACTTTAAGCAGTGAAGAGGAAAGGGTGAGGCTTCCACAAGTTCGGGCTGCTGGCCTTGTGGGGGGCGAAAAAGGTTTTAAGGTTTTGTCCCGGGCTTTGAAAGGCAGAAAGTTTGTGAGAATGGCTGCTGTGGCTCAGCTGGGAAATATAGGGGGAAGTGAGGCCTTAAGTGTGCTGGAAGACATCACTCAGAACTCTGAGGATTCCCTCATGAGGCAGGAGGCTGTTAAAGCCTCCGGCTACAAGGGCATGGCAGGCTTTGGTTTTTTAATTGCACAAAAAGCCAGCTCTGACACAGATCCCAATATCAGAAAAGCCTCTGTTCAGGCTCTGGAAAACATATCTTTACAGGATGCCCCCCGGGCCAAACACTTTAAAAGTAAGGCTCTTGGGCTTTTGGAAGAGCTTTTGTCGGATCCCGATCCCGGTGTAAAGGCTCAGGCTTCCGCCGCTCTGGACAAAATAAAAAACACTTAAAAGGAGATTTATGCCATTTCTTACAAGCTTATTTACAGAAAACAAAAACACACAATATTGTTTTGATTTTAAAATACTGTGTCTGATCTTAAAAAGGTTTTGTGTTGTTATGCAGTGGGGGGGAAGCATAATACCTGTTTTAAAAGCCGGTCTTTTGGGATTTTTAATGGTGCATGTTTTTCCCATTTATGGTGGGGAGCCGGGTAAAAACCCGGGGTTTATGTATGTGAATTTAAAGCAGGAAAACCTGATATCCCTGCCTGAGTCCACCACCCTGAACCCACTTTGTGATGAAAAGGACACTCAAAACAGTTGTTTTTCCCAATGGGTGAATTTGGCCCGTCCCTTATCCCAGGAAACCGGAGGGAAAAAAGCTCTGCATTTTTACCTGCCCACTTTACACGATCTTAAACCTCTGCCGGAAAATTCCCCCTCACTGGACCAAAACTGGATGCCCATTTATGGCTTTGAAGGTCACACCCGTTACTATCAAAAAGTAAATTCTGATGAAGTGCGTGAAATCACAGGCAAAGGCGAGGCGGCCCGTATCAGACATGGAAAACTTCTCTATGTTTCTGAAGAGGATATTGATGTGGCACCCTCCAGTGAAGGCGGAGGGGGCCTTGTGGTCAAAACCATGACTCCTTCTGCCATAGGAATCAAAGGCACAATGTCCCGTACCAAAGAGATTTTGGAAGGTTGTGTGGTGATAGACAAAGTGCAGTCCGGGTTTTGTTTTGATTGCGACACCCCCAACAATATAAAACAGGTGGAGACAGAAATTAAAGACTTACTTCAAAAAGTGAACACAAAAAGAAGAAGAAATATCTCCGGTAAAGGTATCAGAGATTCCAAAATATGCCACCCCAACACCTCTCTTAGAAATGTGATCAGAAATTTTAACAACACCTGCAGGCCTGAACAATTTAACAAATTTTTTGAAAAAATTTACTGTGATTCATGCCAAAACGGTGTTCCCCCTGAAGTGATGCTGGCCATGATGACTGTGGAAAGCTCTGGCAAGTGTGGAAGTGTTAACAGAAGCAGAGTGGAAAACAGTGTGGGGCTTTTTCAAATCAACTCCCGGCAGCACAATTGTACCAGCCGGCACAGAAGAAGATCAAAAGCCAACTGGAATTGCCTGATGAAGCCTGTGAACAATTTAAGAAAAAGCCTTTCCATCCTTAAAAATTTTTTCAGAAAGGTTAATGATACCTCTCAAACAAAGCTGGTTTCCTCATGTGAGACAAACTGGACTCAGCTTTCCCCCCAAACCAGAGATGCTTACCGCAAAGCCATGTCTGCTTACAATGGGGGAAATATATGGATTGACAGAGCCGTTCAGGTGGTGGAAAATATCAGAAACCTCAACAACAGTAAACTTGGCAAGTACAACAGAGATGCCATTCAGGGTGTGGCAAAGCTTTCTGATGCCAACTGGGAGCAACTTCGGGTGTATTATTTTGTGGAAAAACTCAACAGCCGGCATGGCAGAGCTCCCAAGAACACCATTTCCAACCTGGCTTATACAGAAGCCATACTGGGCAGAGAGGCCAGTGGATCCCCCCGTGGAGTGGTGGAGCATTGGGTTCAATACATAAGAAAAAACAAACCCAAAAAATGTGAATAACACTTTAAATGTTTGTGACTGGTTAAAAACCACAGAAATTTACGCAAAGCACAATATATATATAAAATAACACCTCTTATCCTTCTTAAAAAGGCTATCATCCTTAATGGAAGGTTGGGGTCCAGCAGGTATTTGTATTTTAAAGTGTTTTCCCATACTATACAAACAGCTTAAAAACAGGGTTTTTCATGCAATACGAGCCTACATTTATAGATTTGTTTTCCGGCATTGGTGGCTTTCGACTGGGTTTTGAAAAAGCCGGCTATAGGTGTGTGTTCTCATCTGAGACAGATAAGTATTGTAAAGCCGTCTATAAGGAGAATTTTGGAAAAGTACCGGCAGGGGATATTACACAAATCCCTTTATCTGATATTCCAGATCATGAAGTTTTAACTGGTGGCTTTCCCTGTCAGTCTTTCAGTATTTGTGGTAAAAGAAAGGGTTTTGCAGATCAGAGGGGCCACCTTTTTTTTCATATTTGTAAAATTATTGAATTTAAAAAGCCCAAAGTGGTTTGTTTGGAGAATGTAAAGTATTTAATTTACCATGACAGTGGGGTTACATTAAACAGAATGCTGTCCATGTTAAGTGAATTGGGTTACCATGTTGGTTTTAAAGTTTTAAATTCCTTACATTTTGGAGTGCCTCAAAACAGAGAAAGAGTGATAATTGTGTGTACTAAAAGTAAAAGGTTTAATTTTTATCAGCTGGGATATAAATCCAAAAATATCAGACTTTGTGATTTTTTGGATAAAATGGGACAGTTTGAGTTTTTAAAAAAATCGGACTACACTCTTATTGAAAACCCTGTTCAAAAAAAAGATTCGGGATTAATTTTTACCGGATACAGAAACAAAGATGTATGGAAGAAAGGGGTCAGACCCAACACCAAACATCTTTCCAGAGTTCACAGGCAGCCTAACAGAATTTATTCTTCAGATGGGGTTCACCCCACCATTCCATCACAAGAACCTTCAGGCAGATTTTTTATTTATTTACCAGATAAAAATAAAGTCAGAAAACTTACCCTCAAAGAGTGTTATCGAATTATGGGTTTTCCAGATTCATTTAAGATCTGTGAAAAGAAAACAGAAGCTTACAAGCAAATTGGCAATTCTATATGTGTACCTATGGTGTACAACATTGCCAAACAAATTAAAAACCAAGACTTACTTCAGGATAAATTACATGAGCAACCCCAGGAAAATTTTAGAGAGAGCATTCAAACAAGCTTTAACTTATAATAAAGAGTTTTTGATTCCAAAAAAAATCAAAAATCATCTTCATTTCATAGTTGAAAATGCTTCTACCAGAAAGGGAGTGTTTACTGTATTCACCACTTTGACAGTTTATAAAATTTATTCTCCAGAGCAGGATATCAGAAAACACCAATCCAGTATGAGAAACGGTTTTTCCGGCAGAGGTGTGGATACAAAATATATCACCCCCACACTGAAAAAAATCGGACTTCCTGCTATGTCAGAAACAGGCTGGCTGACCAGGTCTTTGGAGCAACCCCATCCTTACGATTTAAAATACCCCGGAAAGATTCAAAATAAAAATGTCAAAAAGATTTTTCTGGAAACAGTTGATTATGTACAAAAAACCCCTGAACAAGCCTGGGACTGTATTACTTATTTAATGCAATTGGCACAAATTAAATATTTACACAAACAGAGAAAGTACACAAAACCCCTTTTTAAGGAGCAAATTGATATTGGTAAAATAATTTTGTTTCTGAATAAATGTTTTAATTACAAATACAGTGTACGGGGAGGGTCAAAAATCCCGGTTATTGCCTTTTATACCATGTTTAAATTTTTGGTAAAAGAACTGAAGCTTTATAAAAATTGTACTCTCAAACCTCTTGGCAGTCATACAGCTTCTGACAAAACTTCCAAGGCAGCCGGGGATATTGAGATACTTAAACTTAATATATTGGAAGAGGCTATTGAGATCAAGTTTAAAAGACAAATAGACAGCCACTTGATAAGAATTATAAGAGAAAAAATTTATAAGTATCACCCCAAAAGATATTGTGTATTCTCCACAGAACCTGTAGAAATTACAAATGACATGGATCAAATTATATCCCATGTAAAAAAAGAACATGGCTGCCAAGTAATTATTAACGGGGTGCTACCCACTTTAAAATATTATTTAAGACTTATTTCCTCCAGAAAAGATTTTATCAGTTCTTTTTTGCAGATGGTGCAGGATGATTTGGAATTGC
Source organism: Bdellovibrionales bacterium (assembly GCA_965200025.1). Classification (GTDB taxonomy): domain Bacteria; phylum Bdellovibrionota; class Bdellovibrionia; order Bdellovibrionales; family UBA1609; genus JANQSP01. Next base: position 1,456,637 of record OZ241325.1, on the reverse strand, counting down.
AAATGGTGCATAAAGAAGTTATTTTTAAATTATCCAATCAATTTTTTTAGATATAAAGAAGGTCCGGGGTTTTAAAACTCAAGCACCAGGGACTCTTCCGGTGTTTTGTTGGGTAAAGTGACTGTGAGGTCTTTTCCTGTTTTGCTCACCACCTGTGCGGGCTGGATTAAAGCCACATGGTACTTGCCGGCTTTGTGTTCTCCGGATTTTACACTATCTTTAACAAAAGACAAAAAATCAGGGATGATATCCTGGCCTATATCAACACAGTCGATCAGTGTAACCCCCCCGGGGCCTGGACCACCAAAGAAGGCATTGAAACAGTTAAACCCCCTTAAATTGAAGGACTGGGAAATCAATCAGGAATTGGCAGAAATGGTCAAAGAGGATATTTTGACCACCCCATGGACGGGTTTCAGGTCCGTGAAGGGCTTTTTATCCAGTTTTGGCAAAAAAAAAAAAAGAGCCGAGGGCAGCGACTCGGTCACGGGCGGCCTTGAATCTGAGGGACTCCCCCCTTCTTTTTATTAAAGCCACCAGGACTTTAGGCCGATAAAGCTTTTATCCCGGAGGTGTATATGAAAATCTTACTGTTTGTTTTGTTATTCACAAGCTGGTATGCCACCGCAGCCAAAAAAGATTTAATTTCTCTGTACTTAACAGAGAGGGCATCTATTCAAAAAGCTTTTGAGTCTAAAGATCAGAAAACTTTATCAAAACTTCTTAAGAATTTTGCAAAGAAAATGAAGCTTGAGGCAAAAGGTTTAAAGTTTGCTTATATTCAAACAAAAGACAGGTATCTTTTTCGTTTAGCCCACTCTGGTAGTTGTACCATAATTCATCCAGATGACAGTATTTAGTTATTTTCTTTTCCTTATACTCGCATTATGCAGATGATAGATAAGAAGAATAAAATAACATACCGTCTCAATTTTGATGGAAGTATGAATTTAGGTCCAACATTTATCGATGGGTTTTTACTTCGGGGTGGGTCAGGGAGAGATATAAACGCCCCTCTTGTTGGTACAAAGATCGTCCAGTATTCTGATGGAAGCTTAGAATATACCCTGCCAAGTGGATTAAAAGTCGTCAAGCTTGATTATAGAAGAAAGAGACGGAGGAGTGGTCAATTTACTGGTGTTACTAGGATAGAACATCCTAATGGCACGATAGAAACACACGGAAGGAACCCATCTATAACATATCCCGATGGCAGAAAAAAAACAAGATATTTTGATAGGATAGAAACAATCCATCCAGATGGCACAAAGAGTGTCAAAAAGCTTTGGTAGTATGAAGACAGTCCTCTCATTATTGATGATAATGTTGCCTCTCATTGGCCTGGTCTTGCTGATAATGTCCTGGCTGATGCCCTGGTGGTTTGTGGTATTCATAATCATTTTGGGCTGCTTAACAGGCTTTAAATGAGTGTTTTTTTGACAAAAATGTAATTTTTACACGGGGGGTTTGTTTTTTTCCTGAAGTGTGTTATTTAAAGAGCCACTATGAAAATCCTTATGGCTCTTTTTCTTTTATCCGGGTTTTGTTTCAAAAGCCCTGGCATTGTTTTTTATAAACAGGATAAGGCCAGTGGTCCGGGTACAATAACATTAAAAAATTTTGATATAGCCAGCAAGTCTTATAAGAATAAGAGGAAGTGGATTTTGGAACACCATGAGGATTATCCCTGGGGGGTTTGTTTTCCAAAGGGAAAACATAACTTTGAGCAAAAACATCTAAACTGGACCTGGGAAGCCATGGAAGAATGGAATGAAGAATATAAGTCTCATGTACATACTCATATATACAAGAATGGGAAAATAGATAAATCTTTTAAAACAGGTTTCCCTGATCCTGATGACAAATTGCTTATATGGTCTTGCGATAAGGAAAAATACAATCTTGTTTATCCGGTATTCGCTCCCACAAAGGTTGATAAAAAAACAGGAACACAGGCTTTAGCTTATTACCAGCCACACAATCCATGGTTTAATGATTTTTATGGGAGTATTGTCATGAGCAATAATGTAAAAGAAAAAAATGGGAAAATAAAAGTTTGGGAAGAAGAGCATTTTATCAATGTTATGATGCATGAATTGGGACACCTTTTGGGGATTCCCCACTTAAAACCTGAAGAGACAAATATCATGGCTCAATGGGGCTTTGGGTGTGGAAAAGGGGGGGGGGAAGATATGATTTGTTCTTTAACTTCAGATGATTTTAATTCTTTTTTAAAACCTTTTCCTTCAAAAAATGTTCAGATTTATGGAGGGTGTTGGGCTCCCCGGGGTCCGCTTTCACGGACGCTTAGTGAGCGGATGATTATTTGTCCTTAAGGGGGTAAAAATGAAGATTTTAGTAACATTTTTAATGATCAGTTTTGTCTTGGTGTCTTGCAAGTTTAATAAGACTTTTTATGCTTCATGCGATGATTATTGTAGTGGGACACCGAGTAACATTGAGGCTTCAGTAATAATCCCCGGGGATCTTCGCTGCCATAATATGAGACTGAAAGCCTATGCATTGGGAAAAAAACTGGGTTATTGTTATGATGGGCCTCTTCGTATAAACGGTGTAAGGCAGGATCAAACTCATCCGGATACTGAAGCATGCTATGCTTTAGCTGATCAAGCTGATGAGAATTGCAAAAAGCTTCCCCCTGATCCTTCAATGATGGACCAGACAGTGAGTGGGACGACTGTTTTTAAGGACGGCAAGCCTGTTCTTATTGATGCCAAGCCTGTAAAGATTAAAGGTGAGGTTTGCTCCTGTAACCAAAACAAGTGATTGTTACCTTTAGAGGTTAAACCCCGAAGCCAATATGGCAGATAAAAAATCAGATTTACCGGTGACCACCAGGGACCTGACTAGGGCCGACCAGGCCATAGAGAAAATACGGACTCCTGAAGAGGCTGAAGAGGTCAAGGCATGGTTAAAAACCATTCAAGGTCTTTATGAGAAGCGTGGTCTTTTTGAACAAGGTTATAAAGCCAGTGATTTTTGGGTACAAGCGGATAAAAAGTTTTGGAAGTTGATTGGTCAGTCTGGACTGAGCGAGGGAGCTTTGGCCAAGGCTTTACACACTACAAAATCCGCTTTGCAGTCTCTTCGCCATGATTTGAAGCGGGCTTATGACAAGCCGGAAGAGGTGTTTGAAGAGTTAAAGCAGAAGGCTTTTGAAAAGAAAGAGTATTTGACCAGGTATCCAGGCGATTTTTTGTGTGATATAGTGGGGACATGAGTTTATCAGATGTTGCCAGTTTTTTTGATCAGTCTGTCCCGATTGGGGTGGTGTTTTTGATTGTCTATATGGTGAAAATAGGCCAATCGGTTAAGTATATAGATGAAAAACTGGAAAATCATGTAACAGACACAAACAAAAAAATTGATGGTCTTAAGAGTGACATGAATTTAAGATTTGATGATCTTAAGAAAGACATGATTTCCAGTAAGCAAGACATGACTTCCAGAATGGATCGGATCGAAAGCAAGCTTGATGATGTGATTAAAAATAGGTCTTAACTATTGTCCCCTTTTTTTAGATATAAAGAAAATACGGGGTTTTAAAATTCAAGCACCAGGGACTCTTCCGGTGTTTTGTTGGGTAAAGTGACTGTGAGGTCTTTTCCTGTTTTGCGATCAATAAAACGAACCTGAGTCATCAGCCACTCGTAAGGCCAGCTCATACTTACATGGTAAAACAAAAGTGTGAGGTGAGGTGAGCTGAACAAAGCCTGACGCACAGAGGAGTCCAAAATTTTCTTCTTGGGAATTACAAAAGGCCCTATTTGTCTTTGTGCATTAAGAATGCATCGGGCTTTGATCACCAGCTTGGGAACATGGCCGTGAATGGCAAGCCCCATGGCCACAAACTCCATATCCAGCATATCGTAAAGGTCACACACCGGGAGCAGACGACCCTCCGGGGAGGGAACCAAAAAACCCCCCAGGTGAATATCCACAGTGTCTGTTTTGCTCTCCACCTGTGCGGGCTGGATTAAAGCCACATGGTACTTGCCGGCTTTGTGTTCTCCGGATTTTACACTGTCTTTAACACTGGCAATTCCCCGGGCAGAGGATAAAGGTTGTGTGGAAACAAAAAGCCTGCCCCCCCAGGATTTTTGAGCTGTCTGATAACCCGCCTGAAACACTCCTATAAAAAAACCAGCTGTCAGCAAACAGAAAAAAAATTTTTTGTTTAAAAAATTCATCCGCACCATTTACTGTTCCAGGGATTTTGCCATTTCCACCAGAGTTCTGACCATCACCCCGGAGGCCGACTTGGGGCGACAGTAAGGAAGCCGGTTTGCCACATTGTAAGCCGTGCCTGCAATATCCAAATGCAGCCAGGGAATACCTTTTGCCACAAACTGTTCCAAAAAAGCCGCTGCTGTAGAGCTGCCCGCCCCTTTGGTGGAGGAGATATTGGCCACATCACCCACATGGCCCTTAATATCCCTGACATGAAAATCGTCCAGGGGAAGAGGCCATACTTTTTCCCCCGAAAGCCGGGCGGCCTTCATCATTTGCTCCTTCAGGGTCTTGTTTCGTGTAAAAAGCCCGGTGTAGGTGTTGCTTAAAGCCACCACCACCGCTCCTGTTAAAGTGGCCAGGTCCACAATCAGGGCCGGGTTTTTTTCACAGGCGTAAGAAAGCACATCCGCCAGTACAAGTCTGCCTTCCGCATCTGTGTTTAAAACCTCCATGGTTTTGCCGTTTCTGGCCCGTAAAATGTCTCCTGGCTTGTTGGCAGAAGCCCCGGGCATGTTTTCCGCCGCCCCCACAAGGCCTATAACATCCACTTTCAGCTTAAGACGGGCAATGGCCAAAACGGCACCTATCACAGCACAGGCTCCACACATGTCAAATTTCATCTCATCCATACCCGCTGCAGGCTTCAGACTAATTCCCCCGGAATCAAAAGTCAGCCCCTTGCCCACAAAACACACAGGCTTTGGTTTTTTACCCGTATTTTTTTGAATACTTCCCCGGTACTCCATTTGAATCAGACGAGGCTCCTGAGAGCTGCCCAGTGAAACACCCAACAATCCCCCCATTTTTTCTTTCTGTATGCGGGCTTTGTTCCACACACTCACCTTTAAATTGTTTAAGCCCTCCATCCGGCTTTTAACAGTGTCTGCCAAAATGGCTGGAGTCATCAGGTTGGCCGGATGATCGGCAATCCATCGGGCCCAGTTGGTACCTTCTCCAAGATATTTGGCCTCTGTAAGGCCTTTGTTGAGATCGCTTACAGAGATCCCCCCACTGGTTTTTAAGAAAATGTGCTTCACCTCCTGCCTGTCAGAGGATTTTTTTTTCAGCTCATTAAACTGATAGGCGGCCAGGTAAAAACCCTCTGCCACCACCCGCCCCAATGTACGGGAATCCGGGACAAAAGTCTTAAGACCTGTCAAATCCAGTGTGGCCTGTGTTTGTGCATTCTGCTCCAGGTTGTGCAGGGCTTTTGCAGCCCCCTGCCTTAAAGCCTCCGGGTTGATTTTGTTTTCCTCCCCCAGGCCCACCAAAAGAAGATGTGTGCTGTTCATCATGGAAATGTGGGGCAGAAACAAAGTCTGATGGGTTTTTCCTGTAAAGACTTTGTCTTTTCTTAATTTGCCCACCAGATGGACCAAAGAGGGGGAATAAGGCCCTTTTTCAATTTGTTTTTGAGGAAGCATAAAAATCAGACAAGTGGGCCGTTTGGGGGTAAAAAGAGATATTTTCATTTCAGGAGCCTCCAGGTAGAGATTAAAACACCCTAAAGGCTTTATCATGCTTTTTGGAAAAGGGCAAAAAACTGTGGGCTGCATTATTCCCCGCCGGGGTTTTTAAGGGCTTTTTTTGACTTCAGGGGACTTCTCGTTTAAGTACCTGTTTCAAAAGCCCGAAACAGTGTTTATACTGTCTTTGTACTGTTGTTAAAAAAGGAGTGAGTTTATGGGCCTTATTCCCATTGTTGTGGAGCAAACCCCGCGGGGTGAGAGAAGCTACGATATTTATTCCCGTCTGCTCAAAGATCGTATTATTATGCTGGGATCTGCCATCACAGAGGATATTGCCAGCTCTTTGGTGGCTCAGCTGTTTTTTCTGGAGCAGGAAAACCCGGAAAAAGACATTCATATCTACATTAACTCTCCCGGAGGAAGTGTGACCGCAGGGCTTGCCATTTACGATATTATGCAGTTTATCCGCCCCGATGTGAGAACTTACTGTATCGGACTGGCAGCTTCCATGGCTTCCCTGTTGCTGGCAGCGGGTGCGAAGAAAAAACGCTACATCCTCCCCCATGCCCGGGCCATGATTCACCAGCCTCATGTTTCAGGAAGTGGTATCTCAGGCCAGGTGAGTGATATTGAAATTCAGGCCAAAGAGATGGCCGTTACGAAAAAAAAACTTATAGAGCTTTATGCCCACCACACCAAAAAAGATGTTAAAACCCTGACAGAGGCCATGGACAGGGATTATTACTTAAGTCCTCAGGAGACTTTGGACTTCAATCTGGCGGATGAAATTGTGGCCTCCCGCAAAAAAGTGAGTGCTAAATGAGAGACAAGGATTACCATTGCAGTTTTTGTGACAAAACCCATAAAAAAGTGGGCAAGCTGATCTCCGGCCCTCCGGGGATTTTTATCTGTAATGAATGTGTGGATCTTTGCAACCACCTGATCTCTGAAGAGGAGATGCAAAGTAACAAAAAAAAACTTCATGTTCCCACACCTGTGGAAATGCATCATCACTTAAACCAGTACATTATTGGGCAGCACAGTGTGAAAAAAGCTTTGTCTGTGGCGGTACACAATCATTATAAAAGAATTCACCACCCTCCCACAGCGGCCCGCCGTTCCTCTCAGGAGGAGGTGGAACTCAGCAAGAGCAATGTGCTGTTGATTGGCCCCACAGGTTCCGGTAAAACCCTTTTGGCTCAAACCATTGCCCGCACCTTAAATGTTCCCTTTGCCATGTCTGATGCCACCACTTTAACAGAGGCGGGATATGTGGGTGAGGATGTGGAAAACATTATACTGAATTTACTTCAGGCTGCCGATTATGATGTGGAAAAAGCCCAAAAAGGGGTGATTTATATTGATGAGATCGACAAAATCACCCGCAAGTCAGAAAACCCCTCCATCACAAGAGATGTCAGCGGGGAGGGGGTTCAGCAGGCTTTGTTAAAAATCATAGAGGGGACTGTGGCCAACTTGCCGCCGAAGGGGGGAAGAAAGCACCCCCATCAGGAGTTTATCCAGGTGGACACCTCTCACATTTTATTTATTGTGGGTGGGGCTTTTGTGGGCCTGGAAAACATTGTGGAGCAAAGAGTGGCTGCACAATCCATGGGGATTGCAGCCCGTATCAAATCGGATGAGGAGAGAAGCCAAAACAAACAAAAATTGCTGAAAAAAATAGAACCCGCCGATCTGGTTCGTTATGGCATTATCCCCGAGTTTGTGGGAAGGCTTCCTGTTCTCACTGTTTTGGATGCACTGGATGAAAAAGCCCTAGTGGAGATTTTACAAAAACCCAAAAATGCTCTTGTCAAACAATACAAAACCCTTCTTCGGTATGAGAATGTGGAGCTGGAGTTTGAACCCAAAGCTCTTCAGGCCATTGCCCACCTGGCCATTAAGAAAAAAACAGGGGCCAGGGGCTTAAGAGGTGTGATTGAGGAGGCCATGACAGATGTCATGTACGAGGTGCCTTCCAATCCGAGTATCAAAAAATGCATTATTACAGAGGAGGTGATTTTGAAAAAGAAAAAACCTCACCTGGTTTTAAGTACCAGCAAATCCACAAAAACCAAAGCGGCAGGCAGCCGGGCCAAAACCAAATACACCAAATCCTCTGCAGAAATTGCTTAAAATCCCCTGAAAAAAAGCTTTTTTTTACTTTTTCCCCTTTATTCTTTAAGCTTTGAAGCCAAAAAAGCCCTTGAGTTTGCTTTTGAGACACACTAAAGTTTGAGGTTGTTATGACAGCAGATGCAAGCCATGAATCAGAAAACAAAACCCTGCCTCTTTTGTCTTTAAGAGATTTGGTGGTTTTTCCCCATATGATGATGCCTTTGTTTGTGGGCAGGGAGAAAAGCATTCAGGCCCTTCAAACCGCCATGAATCAAAAAACAGACATTATCCTGTCTGCTCAAAAAGAGGCCAGAAACAACAACCCCCTTCCGGAGGATATTCACTCTGTTGGCACCCTGGGGACCATTATTCAGCACTTAAGGCTTCCGGACGGAACAGTAAAGGCTTTGGTGGAGGGAAAAGCCCGGGTGTATATTTCCCGGTTTGTAAAGTCTGATCCCCACTTTATGGCGGTGGCCCGTCCTGTGGAGGAAAGAATGAAAGACGAAACAGAGGCCAATGCCCTCACCCGTATGATTTATTCCTCCTTTGAAGCTTATGTCAAACTGAACAAACAGGTCCCACCGGAAATACTGGCCCGTATCACCACTTTAACCAATTTTGGGGAACTGGCAGACAGTGTGGCCTCCCAGCTGAATTTAAAAATGGAGGACAAACAAATTATTTTGGAGACTTTTGACCCGGGGGAAAGATTAAGGCTGGTACTCCGGCATGTCACAAAGGAAATTGAAATTCTGAAAGTGGAGAGAAAACTTCGTACCAGAGTTAAAGAGCAGATGGAAAGATCTCAAAAAGAATACTATCTTAATGAGCAGCTTCAGGCCATTCAAAAAGAGCTGGGCGACAAAGACGATTTTCAAAAAGAGGTTCGCATTCTAAAAGAAAAAGCCGGTAAAATGAAATGGTCCAAAGAGGCGGAACAAAAAGTGGATGGGGAGTTAAGGAAGCTTAAGATCATGTCGCCCATGAGTGCAGAGGCCGCTGTGGTGAGAAACTACATAGACTGGATGATCTCTTTACCCTGGTTAAATTACATAGAGGAAAAGCATGACATTCACCTGGCTCAAAAGGTTTTGGACGAGGATCACTGGGGTTTGAGTAAAGTCAAAGACAGAATTTTGGAATACCTGGCAGTGAGAACCATAAAACCGGATTCAAAAAGTCCTATTTTGTGTTTTGTGGGTCCGCCCGGGGTGGGTAAAACCTCTCTGGCAAGGTCTATTGCCCGGGCTTTGGGTCGTCCCTTTTCCCGTATTGCTTTGGGCGGCATACAGGATGAGGCGGAAATCAGAGGCCACAGACGCACTTATGTGGGGGCTATGCCGGGCAAGCTGATACAAAGCTTTCGTAAAAGCAAGCATGGTAATCCGGTGGTGCTGCTGGATGAGATAGATAAAATCAGCACCTCTTTTCGCGGGGACCCCTCCTCGGCCCTTCTGGAGGTTTTGGATCCTGAGCAAAATCACACTTTTCAGGATCATTATCTGGAGGTGGATTATGACCTGTCCCCTGTGTTGTTTATTGCCACGGCCAACTCTTTGCATGGCATTCCCCGGCCCCTTATGGACAGAATGGAGATGATACCCATTGAAGGTTATACAGAGAACGAAAAACTGGGCATTGCCACGCACTACCTGGTACCCAAACAGATGGAAAAACATGGAGTTAAAAAATACAAAATAGGCATGAGTAAAGAGGCTTTAAAAGAGATTGTTCGTTATTACACCAAAGAGGCCGGGGTGCGTGAGCTGGAAAGACAGGTCGCCAAAATTTACAGAAAAATCATCAAAGAGATTGTTTTTACAGAAACCAAAAAAGTGGGAAAGCTTTTGGACAGCCGGTTGAGTAAAAAATACTTAAACTACAGTTTGCCTCTTTCCCGCATAAGAAGATACCTGGGGGTGCATAAATTTCGATACGGTAAGATGGAGAAAAAAAGTGAAGTGGGTTTAACCAATGGTTTGGCCTGGACAGAGGTGGGAGGGGAGCTTTTAACTGTGGAGGCTTCTGTAATCCCCGGCAAGGGGAAGTTTACCTTTACCGGGCAAATGGGGGATGTGATGAAGGAGTCCTGCCAGGCGGCTTTAAGTTATGTCAGGTCCCGTGGACCTTTGTTTCAGCTGTCGGCAGAGTTTTTTGAAAAAAACGACTTTCATGTCCATGTTCCTGAAGGGGCGGTACCCAAGGATGGCCCCTCAGCCGGTGTGGCCATTACCACCTCTTTGGTTTCAGCGATTTTGCGGCTTCCTGTTAAAAAAACTTTAGCCATGACGGGGGAGGTGACTTTGCGGGGCCGGGTTTTGGCCATTGGGGGTTTGAAAGAAAAAATCCTGGCCGCTCACCGGGAGGGCATTAAAACCATACTCATTCCCAAAGACAACGAAAAAGATTTAAAAGACAAAGACAAACAAATGCCCCCGGAAGTGCTGGAGCAGGTGCGGGTTAAGGGGGTGGAGCATGTGGATCAGGTCTTGGTGGAAAGCCTGGAAATTAAATCTGTGCAGGATATTTTTAAACAAAGAACAGAAAAACTCTCCGGACTAAAGGCCAGATACACCACTCCCCATGTGCAGATGCAAAAACACTAAATTTAGGAGGTTAGCTCAGCTGGTAGAGCGCCACCCTTACAAGGTGGATGTCGTCGGTTCGACCCCGGCACCTCCTACCATATCATTATGAAAAACATGTGTGTTATCCTTTCCTCTCTTAGGGATTAATTTAAGACTTAAGTTTTAATATCCCTGTTGTTGTTTGTGGTTTTTTCTTTTTTTTGAAAGAATAGGCTCAAAGCCCTTTTTCAATCTAAAATATCCTGGGTAAAGTTTTGTTTAAAGTGTCATTGGCCCAGGTTCAGGGGTGCTTTAAGGGGGGGCTTTGGTTAAAGATTTTATAATATCTGTTTTGTTCAGTGGGTTTTGTTTTATGGCAACAGCCAACAACTCCCAGACAATTATTGTAGTGTCTGTGAAATATCCCTTTTCCCTGAAAAACGGGGAGGTGGATGTTTCAAAAGTTATTCCTTACCTGAAGCTGTATAAGTACTCTTCCAGGGTTAATTATCACACTTTACAGGAAACAAAAGAGTATTTTTTAAAAAGGCAAATACCTCATTGGTGCGGGTATCTCCTGCAAGACATGGATCACTGTAAAGCCAAAGTTATGGCAAAGTTAAATCCTGTTTTTGAAGAGGCAGAGGCTTCCGAAAAATTAATACCCTCTTACACTCAAATAGGTACTTTGGAAAAAAATTATGTTTCCACTGCCTTAAAAAATTTTGATAAACAAAAGAATTGTCAGGACTCTGCCACATGTTCCGGTTCAGACATAAAAAACATTGTAAGATATGGTTCCACAGAGGATTTTCAAAAGCTTTACAGTCGTATACAAAACAAAGGTGATTTGTGCCATCAGGCTTTGCTCACCCGTTTAAGTGCCAGCCTGTATGAGGAAAAAACCCCTCGTGTCTGCCTGGAGAACCTTAATCAAAACCCCTTGTGTCAGGAGTACTCTTCTGTTGCAAAAATGCTTTCTGAGAGAATTTTAAAAATCAAATCCCTTGTGTATCTTAAAAAATCCAAAAATCTGCTTTGTCTGCCCTGCCTGCTTCCCCAGGTGAAAGAGAACAGTGTGGAGAGTATAAGAGACCTTACACATCTTTTTTTGGACGAAGCCCAATGCCGTGATCTCAAACCCGGGGACAGGAAGCAAATTGTCTCCGGTGCTCAGGGAGAGGGGTACATTCCCCGCACTTATCATGTGGAAAAAGAAGAGGATGGTTCTTATTCCATTCCCCTGTTTTTAAATTTTCAGGCGGATTTTGATTATGACGGCCCGGTATCCTCTCCTGAGGTGTCCTCTTTTTATCTGAAGAAAGCCCGTGCCTGTTTAAACAAAGCCAGTCAAAAAATGAAGGGACCGGATGGAAAAGCCCTTCGTATTAAAATCAAACCTCCCCCTTCTCAGAACGAAGTTTGCAAACCTTTGGGCACTCACACTATTGCTGTGGGTTCGAAACACCACAGAGACAATTCCAAAAAATACTCCTCTGAAGCGGACTGCTCCACCATAACTCATGAAGTGCTGCACCTTTTGGGCCTTCCCGATGAATACGAGGAACACCACAGGGGTTTTCATGTTCATTCAGAGACCGGGGAGGTTTTGCATTCCCATAGCGAAGTTAGTGTTTTTAAAAAAGCCTACGACTGCCGAATCGTAAAAGAGGAAGACAATATTATGTCCAGCAATGTTACAAGATGGAACAGTGTTTTTAAAGAGGGTAAAGAGGAATCCCTTTTAAACCCTGAGCATTTTAACGCCATTGTTTATGGTTCCTGCTCAAGAAACCGGTTGTTTAATGAATGTGCCAGACTCAGCCAGATGAGCTCTGTTGAAGACCCTGACTGCCTGGAACAAAAATTCGCATGTGAGCAAAAACTGAAATCAAAGCTTTAAGTGTTTTGTGTGACAGAGATACGGGCATCAAAAGCCTGCCTGACCCCATCCCCGATAAAAAACAGGCTGACAAGGCTTATCAGTAAAGCCAGTGAGGGAAACAGGGCCAGCCACCAGGCCACAGTAAAGTGTTGCTCTGCCTGAAGCAAAAGCTCTCCCCAGGAAGGGGTGGGGGGGGGAAGGCCAAAGCCCAAATAATCCAGTATGGTTAAAAAAGAAATGGCAGCCGCCAGGGAAAAAGGCGAAAAAGTCACAACGGGATTTAAGCCATTGGGTAAAATGTGCCTGAGCATAATACGCCCCCTGCCCATACCCTGCACCCGGCAGGCCTCCACAAACTCTCTTTTTCTTAAAGATAAAAACTCAGCCCTGATGTAGTTCGAAATGTTAATCCACCGGAAAAAAGCCACAAACACAACCAGCAAAAGCAGGGAAGCCCCCCCCAACACATCCACCAAAGTAATTAAAAGCAGTAAAAAAGGAATGGATTCTATAATCTCCACCACTCTTTGCCCTATGAGGTCAAAATTTCCCCCTATAAATCCCATGGCAGCCCCCAGGGCAATACCTGTTAAGTAGGCCAAAAACCACACCATGAAGGCAAAACTGATACTGTACCTGAAGCCGTAAACCAGACGGGCCAAAATGTCCCTTCCCCTGTCATCTGTTCCCAGCCAGTTGTCTGGTGAGGGCGGGGAGGGGTAGTGATCCACCCGGGTGTTGGATTCGAAAGGGTCCCATTTTACCAAAGGCCATAAAGACCATGCCATGGAGTTTTTTATTTCTTTGTAATCCACCACACTGGCCCCTGTGGTTAAGTTCAGCTGGGAAGGGTGGTAATTCACAAAAACCGGAAAATACACCTGCTTGTTATAAGACATCACTATGGGTTTGTTGTTGGCCCACATTTCTGCAGTAATACTGACAAGTATTAAAAAGGAAAACACCCACACCGCCCAAAGAGTGATTTTTTGAGACTTAAACCTTCTGTAGCGTTTTAAGGTTTGGTGATTTTTAATCAGATATTTTTCAATCATAGTGTTTTAAACCCGGCAAAAAAATTTTTATTGAAAATCAATCCGTGGGTCGACCAGCACATAGGCAAAATCTGACAGCAGCTTCGATACCACAGCCACCACCGCATGAAGAAAAATCAAAGCCATAATCAGCTGATAATCCCTGTTTAAAAGAGACTGATAGCTTAAGAGGCCAATACCATCCAGGTTAAATATTTTTTCTATAATCAGATTGCCCGCCAAAAAAATACCTATAAAACCCCCTATGCCTGTAACAATGGGAATCAGTGCATTTCTTAAGGCATGTTTAAAAGTGATGACTTTTTGAGAAAGCCCTTTGGCCCGGGCGGTACGGATGTAATCCAGCTGAATCTCGTTTAAAACAGAGTTTTTGGTTAAGGTGGTCAGCACAGTAAAGGCCCCTATCATATAACACAAAAGAGGGAGTATAAAATGATGAATACGGTCTGCCGTTTTACCCAAAAAGTTTTTGTCAAAATACCCATCTGAGTAAAGATCCCCTACAGGAAACCACCCTCCACTTCCCGTAAGATAGGTTTTTAGTAAAATTCCCAAAATCAGCGGGGGGATGGAGTACATGATTAAAAGCAACACTGTACTGAAAAGGTCAAAAGCCTGGCCGTTTTTTAAGGCTTTTAAAATCCCCAAAGGGATGCACACCAGATAAGTTAAAAGAAAAGAAATAATTCCAAACTGAAGAGAGACCGGAAACTTCGATGCAATAACCGACATAACAGGCTCTTCATACACAAAGCTGGTGCCGAAATCCAAAGTTACAATGCTTTTAAGCCACAGCCCATAACGCACATGGAGGGGTTTGTTAAAACCGTATTGCTCTTTTAAAGCCACAATCACCTCCTGCGATATGGCAGAGGCGGAAGACCCCCCCCCTCCTCCTGTTCCCAACCTCATTTGAGCCAGTTTTTGCTCTATAGGCCCCCCGGGTGCAATATGAATAATCAAAAAACACACCAAAGTAATACCCAGTAAAGTGGGTACAGAGGCCAGTATTCTTTTAACCAGATAAATCCACATCAAAAACCCCTAAAAAGAATCGGGTAAAACCATTTGCCAGTATCTTCTTCCTATTTTGTAGTTGTAAGTGTCTTTCGGGGTTTTTACTTTTTTGCTTATGGCATATACTTGAAAAGGATTGTTAAATAAAAACACATAAGGGTAATCGTTTGCAATCAGCTTGTAGATTTTTTTGTAAATTTTTATTCTTTTGGCTTTGTTCAGCTCAGCCCGGCCTTTATTGATTAAGGCATCCACTTCAGGGTTGGAGTAACTGATGAAGTTGGAACCCTTGAGGGAATCCGAGTGCCAAATCTGTTTGGGGTCGTGGTCCACACTCCGGCCTCCGGACCATCCCAGGGTTATGGCATCAAAAGTTTTTTCCTGCGTGAGTTTTAAAAAAGCCACCCAATCCATGAGACGAAGAGACATGTCAATACCACTTTTTTTTAAGTGTTCTTTGTAGATGGTGAGGTATTTTTCCGCCCTTTTGCTGGGGAAAAGCAAAGTGAATTTAAACTCCCGTTTTTGCCCGTTAAAGGTTTGCTCCAGCACTCCATTTTTGTCTGCATCCTCCCACCCGGCTTCACGAAGCAGTACTCTGGCTTTTTGGGGATCAAAAGGTACGGGTTTTACAGAAGGGTCTGCATAATCACTCCATGAGTACCAGGGGCCGGTGGCCAATTTGTTTCTGCCAAAATAAAATTTTTCGTTTATCAGCTGGCGATCGAAGAGGAGAGCTAAAGCCTGTCTGGTTTTTTTACTTTTAAACAGGGGGTTGTTAAGATTCCAGCCAATAAATCCATAACCCACCGGTTGTTTGTTTTGCACCTCTTTTTTAAAAACACTCACCCCCCAGGGGGCTCTGTTTGTTTTTTTCATAAAAGCTTCTGTGGAAAGAAAGGGTAAGTAATCCAGGCTTCCGCTTTCCGCCCGCATCAGTTCGTCATTTTCATCCTTAATAAAACGAATCATGACTTTTTTTATTCGATATTGAGTGGGTTTTACAGTTCTTCCCCACCATTGGGGGTTTTGCTCCAAAATAATGTGTTTTCCCCGTTCGAAGGTTTTTAAAATGTAAGCTCCACTGCCTGTGAGGCTTCGGTTAAGCCCTGTTTTTTTATCCTTGTAAATATGCTCTGGCATAATGTTTAAAATGGTTCCCAGGGCGGGCAGGTTGGCAAAGTATCTGGTTTTAATCTTAAACTGAACTCTGTGTGTGTCCAGTACTTTGACAGATTCAATGTTGTCAAAATAAGGCAAAGAGTGAAGCCCCCCGTAAGAGGGATCTGTGGTGGCTTTAAAAGAAAAAGCCACATCTTTTGCTGTTAAAGGTGTGCCATCGTGAAATGTCACCCCCTTGCGAAGGGTGAAAGTGAGAAACCGGCCATCTTTGCTCCATTGAAAGCTTTTTGCCAGGTGGGGCTTAAGTTCATGAGTGTCCAAATCCCTTTGTAACAGGGTGTCCATCACCAAAAAATGGATTTGAGTGGAGTACAAGTCAGAAGCCCGTATGGGGTGTAAGCTTTCCGGTTCTGTACGAAAACTTTCCACAAAAGTGTCTTGGGTTTTTGAACGGGGGGAGTTCTTGTTTGCCCCGGGCGTGCAGTTTAAAAAACAGAGCAAAAAACAGGAAGCCCATCCCAAAAAGTGCTTAAAATCATTTTGATACAATTTTTTTACCCCTAATTTGAAGTGTGTTTTTATCCCTTTTCGGGAAGGTCTTTGAAAATAAAGCTCTTTTTTTAAAGAGAGGCAAGTAAAAAAGCCATAAAAACCCTTAAAAAGCGGTTTTTTATCCTCTCAAAGATTGCAGTTTAAGGGCTTTTGTGTTGCAAAGACCACAGTGTTAAGAGTGTGCCATTAAGGGTATTGAAAGAGGGGTTTTTCCATTGAGAGAGAAAAAATTATCTGTTTCTGATTTTAAGTCTTTGCCTCTGTTTGGTAAAACCCCGTCTTATAAGGATTCCCGTGTTGTGTTACTGGGGCTTCCGTGGTCTGCCACCGCCTCTTTTGGCCGGGGGGCTGAAGAAGGTCCTCTTCTTTTAAGCAAAAATTCTTTACAAATGGATTTTTTTTCTGAAAGCACAGGGGGTGAGGATATAAGGCAAAAAGGTGTTTTTTTTCACCAGCTTGCGGATTTAAAACCCTTAAGTGAAAAGATCAGAACCCGGGCTCTTCCCCTTTTTCAGATGGGGGAGGAGGCACCAGGGAACTTCCCCCCCAAAACCCTTCAGGAGCTTAATCAGCTCTGCACCCGCATGGTGGAGGAGGTTTTTTGCCACACCCGCTTTGTTCATCAGTCAGGAAAACACCCGGGCCTTGTGGGGGGGGAGCATTCTGTCTCCGAAGGGGCCATTCGGTATTTTTATGAGGTTTATCCTGAAGAGCTGGGGGTGTTGCACATCGATGCCCACGCTGATTTAAGAAAATCCTACCAGGGCTTAGAGCATTCCCATGCCTCTGTGATGTACAATGTGCTGGAAAAATGCCCCGGGCTTTGTGCCTTGGTACAGGTGGGGGTAAGAGATTACTGTAAAGAGGAGTATTTAAAAATTAAAGCCCACAAAAACATACACACTTTTTTTGATGCAGAGGTTAAGGCCCGCTTGTTTGAAGGTCGCCAGACTTTTAGCCAGGTGGCAAAAGAGATTATTCATCTTCTGCCAGAGAAAGTCTATATTTCCCTGGATGTGGATGGGCTTCAGCCCTTTCTTTTTCCTCATACGGGAACCCCCGTACCAGGAGGTTTGAGTTTTGAAGAGCTGAATTACCTGTTTTCCCGCCTGCTGGAATCCAAAAAACAAATTGTGGGTTTTGATATTGTGGAAGTGGCAGCCCCTCAAAAAAAATACACTGTATGGGATGCACAACCCGCCGCCCGCCTGCTTTACCGGCTTTGCCAGATGATTTTACATTCCTCTTCTCTTTAACGGGCTGCGTATTTTTTGTTCATAGCCTCTCTGATCTGGGCCCCTTCAATACTTAAAGAAGTCCATGGAATGGCTTTGAGTCGTTCAGACTCTATCATCTCGCCGGTTTCCTCACACACCCCGTAATGGCCCTGCTCAATACGGGCCAGGGCCCGTTCGACTTCCATCAGCTGAAGACGAATGCGGTTGTTTCTTTGAAGAAAGTTTTTTTCCTCAATCATACGCACGGTTTGGTCGGCCTCATCCCCCATCCGCTCTTCAGAAAAATTCATATTGTTTTGAGTGAGTTGGGCCTGGTTTAGTAAATCACTTCTTGTTTTCAGCAGCTTGACTTGACACTGCTTGATAAATTCTTTGGATAACATGGAACCCTCCCTGGCTACTGGTTGACTTTTATTCCTTTAAAAGCACTCCGCAAAGCTTATTCATAAAATTTGGTGTATTGGCAAGAATTTTTATTGCTCACTCTCAATCAAAGTCTTGATTCCCATGTTTTAGGCCCTTTTTTAAGGGTTTAATTCACAGCATTATAAAAGATTTTTTATAGTTACTAAAAAAAATTATATATTACTACATTGCTTTATTTTTGGTTTTCCCTGATGTGATTTTGTTGCGATCTGCCGGGAGTTGAGTGGAAACCTCAATTTCCACAAAATTTTATTTTCTCCATCAGGCAGATCCTCTTGCTGTTGAACACAAAGTCTTTAAGTTGACTTTTAAAGTCTTTTCAGCAGATATGGTTTTTATTGTGTGGCAGCCTGTTTTTAACAGACTTGGCCCTGGTACCATTTTGTTTTTGATTTGTGGTGTTTTTTTCAGGGGGAGAGTTTTTTTTAAAACCAAAAGAGGGGGAAGGTTAAGAGTGTTGTCTGTTTTGTATGATACATTTTTGTTTTGTTTGGGGCTGGTTGTTTTAAGCTGGGCTTGTGATGTGCTGGTCAAAAAAGCTGGTGTGGTGGGAAAGCGGTTTCGTATTTCCCCTTTTGTTATGGGGGTGGTGCTTTTGGGGATGGGGACTTCTGCCCCGGAGTGGGCTGTTTCTTCGCTGGCGGCTTTTCAGGGATTTTCTGATTTGGCTGTGGGCAATGTTATGGGGTCCAATATGTTTAACACTTTAATTGTGTTGAGTGTCATTATCTTTAGTGTTTCCAGCAGCCAGTCTGTTCGGTTGCCTTTGTGGGACAGTGTGTTTTTATTTTTAGCCAGCCTGGTTTTGCTACCACTTTGTTACGATTTGTGGCTTTTCAGGGGAGAGGCTTTTGTTCTGTTGGTTTTGTTTGTGGTTTATATGATTTTTAGTATTAAGAGGTCATCTTTGCAAGGTTCGTCCTTTTCATCAGGTTTGTCTTCTGCACAAGGTCAGTTCTCCTCCCCGGTTCTGTCATTCCCGCGTAAGCGGGAATCCACCTCTCTTCCAACAAAAAAATGGATTGTTTTTATTGATTTTCTCTCACAGTTTAAAAACTCTTTATGGGGAGTGGGGGGGATAATTTTTTTGGCTTTTGTATTTTTGGCTTTTGGTTCGCATCTTACCATTAAGGGGGCTGTGGGTGTGGGGCATGTTATGGGACTTTCTGAGAGGGTGATAGGTGTGCTGATGGTGTCGGTGGGAACAAGCCTGCCTGAGTTGGTGGTTTCTTTAATGGCTATCAGGATGTCTGAAAAAACCATGGCTTTAGGTAATGTGATAGGTTCCAATATTTTTAACACTTTTGCCATTTTGGGAACAGCGGGTTTGATTCAACCTCTAAAAGTTCAGGCTCAGGTTTTGTCTTTGGATCTGGTGGCTTTGCTTGTGGCTTATTTTATGTTGTTCTTGGTGTTTGGTGTGCCTTTTTTATCAGATTTTCGGCGGAAAGGGGGATGGCAGAGGTTTTTTTACTGCCTTAAATGGATGGAAAGAGGGAGAGTTTTTATACCTCCTTTGTTCTTGCTTGGTTACGGAATGTATATCTCTTACCTGTTTTTTATAATGATAACAATGAGTTAACTACTACTTTAGTCACCTTGAACCTTGTTTTATCCACTATTTTTGACATTTTCACTGCCAAAAGTCTGGTTTATTTATTACTTAAGTCCATTTTTTGAACCAAAAATAAGAACCTCTTGAAAAAAAATGGGGGGGGGTAAAGTGGTTTTAAAAATGTATTTTAATTATTTTAAAGGAGTTACAAAATGAAAAAATATATCATATCTGTGTGGTGTTTAATTAGTTTGTTTGCTTCATATACTTGGGCCGGTTATATTAACAAACAGTGTTTTAAGTACTGTAAAGCGATTGCTGAAGCTTATACAACAAATAATAACAGTACTTTTTTGAAGTATGATTTGAAGTATGAGTTACACCATACGTGGACTTCACCTGATGATTATAATGATAAGCAATGGAAATGTTATTTTTATGTAGAGGAGGAAGGTGTAAAAAAACATTATCAGGCTGTTTTGAGAGGAATTGGTGTCAGAGGGGGAGGGCATCGAGCAAGTGCGGAATCAAAACATACTATTGGAGATATAGTGCCAATAGGTATGATACGTTATGAGAGACAGTTTTTATGGAAAAAACTACAATTCGTTATGTATGTTTATGTCACATCTCTGAGTTCACGTAATTATTCTGAACCTTATGTGGTTCAATGAGGTTTTTATATTCCTTATGGCAACCTTTGGGTGGGTTATTGAAAGTTAGTTTATGATATGTAGTTTGAAGGGGGATGTCTCCTCGCAAAAAAAGAAAAGAGCAAAACCCTCATGGTTCACTCACCAGGTCGTCCCGCACCCCACGCCATGACTTATCTGATATTTTCACGGGCTTACGCTGCTTTGTAACCTGCCCCCGGTTGGGGAATAGTGGCCAGAACCACTGTCTGTGGTAAGTGCCAAAAAGCACAGACCACCCCATAAAGCCGTTTTTGAGTGCTTTTAAGGCCAGGAACCCACTAAATTCTTTATTGTTGGAAAAAAGAGCTGAGGCCAGCATCTCGCTGCCGGTCCCCCCGATCTCCAGTAAGTTATTCAGATAAAGTAATGGATGTCAATTTAAGACTATTATTTCAAAAGTCTATAAAAAGCCTGTCTGCCTTTTGGCTGTCTGGTCTCTTTCAGAAAGGGCTTAAAAAAAATACTGCCTTTTTTGTTTCTTTCCGGGTACGGGGTTTATATCTCTTATATGTTGTGGTGGTGAATTTAAGTCCTTTGTCAAAAATAATGCATTGCCTTATAACTTCTCATACTCATGGCGTTCAAAAAATTCAAAAAAAATTTTTTGAATAATTTTAAGAACTTAATCTTCAAGCCATAGCTTTATTCTCTGATCCGGCCCGGATTTTGCATGATGTTTTTTAAAGTATTTCTGCCAAAAGGCAAGATACATTTTTTTAACCTTCAAAAGAGGAAAGAATGCTCTTATGAAAAAATCAAAAAAAAACTCCATGCCCCATAAATCATCCCACGCTCCCCACGACTTATTTTTCAAAGATATCTTCTCGCAGAAAAAATTTGCCATTGAGCTTTTAAGCCTGATTTTTTCACCTGAAGAGCAAAAACTGTTTCAGTTCAACACTTTAAAAGAGGAAAAAACCATATTTAAATCTCAAAAAGCTGATCTCATATTCTCTCTTAAGCTGAATACATCCACAGAAGACCATCACTTAAAGCAGCCTCCACTCACAGGCAAAAAAAAATCCACCAAAAAAACTCAGGTTCTTCAAGAGGCCACTCACTTGATGCATCACAAACATCCCAGCTCAAAATCAAACATCCCCAAAGCACCTCAAAAGGCATTCATTTTTCTTATTTTAGAGCATAAGTCTCAAAAAGATGAGGCTGTTTTAGTCCAGATTTTACGGTATCAAACTCTACTTTATTCCCATTTTCTTGAACATACAGGCTATATTGTACCCATCATTCCCATTATTTTTTACCATGGTAAAGAGGTTTGGGGGCAAAAACTCATATTTTTTCAAAATATGTTCCAAAAAAATGTATTTCCCAAAAAATTTGAGAGCTTTTTTAGAAAAAATGTGCTAAATTTTCCCGCAAGGATACTGAACCTGCAAGCTTTTGACACAAGCAGGTTCAAGACCCTTAAAAATTTAAAAAGTGGCCTGGCCTTCTTTTTAATGAAGAAAATATGGGATTTTAAATGGCCCGAAGATGGCAAGGAGATGTTGAGCTGGGCTAAAAACTTAAATTCAGGAGACAAAAATCAGCTGCTTCTTCTGGGGAGTGAATACATAAAGGATGTGTGTGGAGTAAGCCAAAAAGAACTTGAAATATTGGAGCTGGAAGCCTTACAAACAGGAATTTTAAGAAAAGGAGGAAATATGGGACTGTTGGAATATGTTAAACAAAAGAAAATAAACGAGATTAAACAGGCAGCGATTCAGGAAGGCCTTAAGGAAGGCAGACAGGAAGGCAGACAGGAAGGCATGCAGGAAGGTATGCAACAGGGTATGCAGCAGGGTATGCAAAAAGTGGCTCTAAATATGTTGCAAAGCAAAACAGATATAGATTTTATCTGTAAAATTACTGGATTAAGAAAACACGAAGTTAACAAACTCAAAAAAGAAACAAGCACATAGTTTTAAGTACTTCCGGACCAGGCCAAGGGTGTTTAAAATTTTGAAAAACAAGTTTTAATGTAAAATTTATACACTGTTGATAAGGTGAGATGGCTGTAGTGTTAAAACACGTTCATTCTGTTTAAGGTTTGTCCTGATTTCAGTTCCACAGGTATCAAATGATGTCTGCCCTCAATTAGCAGATCCACCTCCACTCCCTTGCTGTCCCGCCAGAAGTAAAAATCAAGCCCGGCTCTGTGGTTTTTATTGTACTTTATACATTCGCCGAGGATAAAGGATTCAAATATCTGGCCTTTGTAAGGTGATATATTCAGGTCTGCTTGTTTGATACGCAGAAGGTAACAAAGCACTCCTGTGTCGTAAAAATAAAGCTTGGGGGATTTAACCAGTTTTTTTGAAAATTTTTTATAATGAGGTTGAAGTAAAAAGATCACATAACTGGCTTCTAAAATGGAAATCCAGGATTTAATGGTTCGGCTGTCTGTACCTGTGGCACTGCTTAAGTCTGAATAATTGAGGAGTCCCCCCACCCGTCCGGCCAGGGACTGAGTGATTTTCGATAGTAGATTAAACTGTCTGGAACCTGTGATAATAAACCGGCCGGGAGTGTTGTTTTGATCCACTATATCCTGGTTTTTCCAGATTGCCGGGGACCGGTAACAGCCACCACCGGGTAAGCCTGTGTCAGTTTTTGAATAAGTTTTTCAGCCTCACGCTTTTTGTACATGGTAAGGGCAGAAGACCATAAAAAAGGGGCTAATTCAACAATTATATGTTAAATCAGCCCACTTTTCATAAAAACGGGGGTTTTTTTAAAATCCCTGTGCTGATGATGTGGAGTACGATTTTTTGGTGTATTAGATTGCAGGCCCCTCTGCAAAAATAACCTGTTTAAGTCACCAAAGAAGTTATAAAAAAGTGGTGGGGTTTTTTAAAAATTTTTCCACAGGTAAAATGGAAATATCATTTAACATATAACTTCTGCTTCCTGTGTAAAGAACACAAGCTTTCGCCTGGGGGTAATCCTTTTTAAAAACTTTAAGGCTTTTTAGATCCTGCGGCCTGATTTGGTTTGCCAGTTTTACTTCAATGGCTTTTAAGCCCCGCGTGCCATACAAAATAAAATCTGTTTCGTACCTGTGATCCCGTGTGTGCCAGTAAAAAATCTTATACTCCAGGTTTTTATAACTGTTATGGGCCATGATATCCTGAAGAACCAGGGTTTCCAAAGCAGTGCCTTTGTCAGCTGTATTATCCAGAGGACCTTTGGGTCGCAAAGCTTCAAAAACCCCCACATCAAAAAAGTAAAACTTTGGACTTTGAATGGTTTTTCTTTTGGCTTTTTTGGTAAAAGGTTTTATTTCATAGGAAAGCAAAGTGTCTTTTAAAATGGAAAAGTAAGACTGTACTGTTTTTCTTTTTACGGCACATTCTCTGGCAACATTCGATGTGTTTAACACAGAAGCCTGAGAGAAGCTGGCGGATTCCAAAAACCGGGAAAAATCAGGCAGGTTTTGGCTCAGGCCCTCCTGTTGAATTTCCTCTTTTAAATAAGTGTGCACATAGCTGCTTAAAAACTTTGTGGGATTTTTGCTTCTGTAGGCCATGGGCAGGTGACCAGAAGTGAGTGATTTTTTTAGGGAAAAATCACTTCCCAACTCTTCAGCGGTGAGGGGGTACATGTGTTCGGTTAAGGCCCGGCCCGCCAGCAGGTTTGTATTTTTGAATTTTAAACGTCTGGCACTGGAACCGGTGAGAACAAATTTGAGGTTTCTCTTTTCAATCAAACGATGAACTTCATTCAGCAGGTTTGGAATTTTTTGAATCTCATCAATCACAATCCACCCTTTAAAAGAGTTGGGGATGGATTCAGACAAAAGCTCAGGATGAGCATTCCATTGGGTATAAATACGGGAGTCCAACAGATCAAACAGCAGGGCTTTTTTATACCAGTTTTCCACAAACCAGGATTTCCCCGTCCCCCGGGGACCTAAAAGAAAATAACTCTGCTCTTTGCAGGGCTTAAACAATCTTTTGTATATGGATGCCAAAAGCACCTTCCCTTCTTGTTTAACTGCTCTTCGAAGGCTTTAAGCAGTTTGGTGTATTTTAAATATCTTTTACCATGGTGTTACAGGCAAGCTTTGGAAAGTTTAAAATTTTTCGTTATTTTTTTAACCCCTATCACTCACAAGTAGATTTCAGGTAATTTTTATATGTCTTTAAAGAGAAGTTTATGGGAAAAAGAGAAAAAGTCAATAAAAATTGGCATTAAAAGTTCCAATTTTCACTTATTTTTGGCATTTTCACTGCCAAAATGCTTATTTTTTGATCTAACACCCACTTTACCCCCCCCCATTTTTTTCAATCTTTTTGTTAAAAAAACCAAAAACTGAACCTTTGACTGCCACAAAAAAGCCAAAACCTGTAAAACCCCCTTGATTCAACAGCGAGCCAGATAAAGGTCTTAAATTGTTAAAAACCTGACTAAAGTCCAAAAAACCTCTCATAAATATATTAAAGTATAAAAAGAAAAAACCGATAAGTTTATTATAAGACTTTATGTTCATAAACCCGACCGGCAGGAGTATTAAAATGAAATTTTTTATATTTTCTGTTTTTTCTTTTAATTTATTTGCTTATGGGGAAGAAGTGATGCCGGTTTGTAATCGTACCGACCAGGTCAAAGATGCGATTGTAAGGAAGCTTAAGGGTGTGGATTCCCGCATAGATTGCACTTTGGCGGATGGGCTTTTGGATGAGATAAAATTTTTATATTTAAGCAATAAGGGAATTAGATCGCTGAAGGTGGGGGACTTTTCAGGTCTTGTTTCTCTTGAGGTACTTGACTTGGATAATAACTGGTTAAGTGATTTGCCTGCCGGGGTATTTTCAGGTCTTGTTTCTCTTGAGATACTTGATTTGGATAATAACTGGTTAAGTGGTTTGCCTGCCGGGGTATTTTCAGGTCTTGTTTCTCTTGAGATACTTAACTTGGGTTATAACAAGTTAAGTGATTTGCCTGCCGGGGTATTTTCACACCTTCCTTCTCTTGGATATCTCAGACTAAGTTCTAACAAGTTAAGCCCTCTAAAGCCTGGGGTATTTAAAAGAATTCCTTCTCTTAAGCAACTTGATGTAATTAATAATTCTTTGTCAAAAACTGAAAAAGATCTCATTAAAAGAGAACTGCCTTATACCGTTATTTATTTTATACACCATGGTCTTTTTTAGTTTTTTTGTTTTCTGCCGATACAGGAAAAAAAGAGGATCTGATTGATCTTAACAAGGGGATGCAAGAGCAAATCCATGCTTTGCATGAAAAAATGGAGCCTCTGGTTCATTTGAACAGCACTATATTTAAAAACATGCTGGGTATGGTTTTTGTTTTGGGTGGAGCTTTGTTTTGGCTCATAGACAGGGATTTTCAGGGCTAAAACTGTGGCACACTCTACCTGAGATTTGCCACACAAAGGAAGATTTTACCTAAAACCTGCCAGATTTTCAACCGCTCAGGGTTTAAAAATAATACTTTACAGGTCCGTTTTAATGGTGTAACATCTTTAAAATTGCCAATAATGTACAATCAGGAGCCTAAAAATGAGTGAAAAAACAGAATACCAGCCTGTCACACAAAGTGACTTTAAAAATGAATTGAAGGCTTTGCGATTGGAGTTTAAAGAGGCTCTGATTGATCTTAACAAGGGGATACAAGAGCAAATCCATGCTTTGCATGAAAAAATGCGACCTCTGGACAATCTGGATACTATTATTTTTAAAAACACTTTAAGAGTAATGTTGTCTGTTCTTATCCCTTTGGGAGGAGTATTAGTTTGGTGGATAGACAGAGAGATTGACCAAAACCAGATTCGTATTTCCAGAATTGAAGAGGCAGGTTTTACATCTAATCATCAAATCGTTTTAACAAAAGTGAATGCCCTTTTAGATGCTTATCATGGTAGGGAAAAAAATAAAGAAATTAAGAATTCATCATCTTCGAAACAAAAAAAGAAAAGGATAAAACGTAAAATAAATAATTTAAATAGGATGCCAGCTTCTGTTTCTGATCCAAACTCTTAACACCTTGATTTTGTGATATACAGGGGATCAGCTTTGAATAAGCAGAGGTTTGGTAAAAAAGGATAAATTTATGTCTATAGAAACCATGAGATACGCTATTTGGAACAATAAGGGGGGAGTGGGTAAAACTTTTCTCTCTTTTATGCTCTCTTCCGAATATGCTCTTAAGTATTCAGAAAAAAAAGTGGTGGTGGTGGATATGTGTCCGCAAGCCAACCTTTCTGAAATTCTTTTGGGAGGTAACAGTGCCGGTTCCAAAAAACTGGAACAATGCATGAAAGATAAAAAAACAGTGGGAGATTATATCGATTTAAGAATTGAAAGCCCACATAATAAAATAACAGGACAGGATGACAGATTTTTTATAAATGTTCATGACTATAACAAAGAAATCCCCGGCAATTTGTATCTGGTGGCCGGAGACCCTAAACTGGAAATTCAGGCTCAGGTAATGAATCAAATAAGCAGTCAAACTCTTCCAGAAAATTCGTGGAAAAATGTACACTCCTGGTTAAGTGATCTTATTACAGCTGGTGAAAAGCGATATGGTAACACAACTACATTCATAGACTGCAATCCCAGTTTTTCAGCCTATACAGAAATAGCTTTGTTATCTGCCACGCAGATTATTATACCTTGTTCCAGTGATGGTTCCTCCGCCAGGGCTATTGATAATGTGGCTAAATTAGTATATGGCCATAACTTACCAGAAGCTTTACAGTCTGCCAGTTTTTCTAAAAAGGCCAAAGATTTTAATATGAGTCTACCGGTTATTCATTCTGTTCTTCTCAATCGTTCCACCCAATATGATAAAAAAGCCAGTATAGCTTTTAGAACCATGTTTGAAGAGATTAAGAAAAGGGCAGAGAACTTTAAAAAAACCATTAACGGACAATATTTTCATAGCCATTTTGATTATTTTGATATTCCCGATGCTCACTCTCCTTCTATTGTGTGTTCTCACAAAGGGCTTCCCATTAGTAAGTTAAAGCCCGGGCCACATCAAGTACATGGTAAAAGTCCGCAGGTCAACCCGGAACCTTTAAAAAGATATAAAGAGGCTATAGATAAATTAGTTTCTGCTTTAATCTAAAAAACATCACTTTGTTTGTGACCCCCAAAAAGTGGCTACTTTTCTCTAAAGGAGGGAGTAGTGGCCGGTCACACCACCAGCCCGCCAGAAAAAGGTCCAGTTTTAGGGTCTCTTAAATTGTTAAAACCTGACTAAAGTCCAAAAAACCTCTCAAATCAAATCTTTTTTTACTTTTTCTTGCCCCTTATATACAAAAAACAGTATACAGGGCCTTTATTTGTGTGGTATAGTGGGGGAGATTTTATTATTTAAACCGCCGGGAGGTAAATTATGAAGTTTTTATGTGTTTTGGGATTGGTGTTTTCGTTGTATGCATTGGCTGATGAACTGGAAGCATCTCAAGATGATACTGGTAGTCAGGTGAGTAATATGCAACCAATGCAAATCTGTATGGCTCAATTGAATTATGTAAACTGTAGAAACGTGTGTATTGCATACGCACAAGGTTACACTAATTTGCAAAAACTAACAATCTTTTTTAAAGAGTGCATGAAACCATGCCGACGGATCTGTTCATTCCCTGGTGATCAATCGTTAGCTCTGGTTTTAAGTCCGGAAAGATTAACTATATTGCAAAAGCAGAGGACTTGGTGATTCTTCAGCCAATGGATTTTCAGGTTATGAGTTTTTTTTGCTTTTATTTTCTTTAAGTTATTTTGTTCATGGGTAAACTCTGGTGACCGACCCCAGCCGGTGCATTTTCTCTGGCTGCTCCAGGGACCTTTAGCAGATAGTGGATTAACCTTTTCCCCCGCAAAAGGGTCAAAATCTTACAAAACCGCTTCCCTGGTGATCAGGGATACATTTTTGGGCAGTTTTAAATTTTAAAAAACCCTTGTTTTTGGTGACCACCGGGTATATTAGTGAGGGTGTATGGAAAGAAAATCTTTATGGCAGGCAGCCACTTTCTTAGTGGTTTATACGGGATTGCTCTTTGGGGGTATGTCCTGGATGATCGATGCTCAAATATCACCTGTTAAGGATCTTTTGACTAATCATATAACAGACACAAACAAAAAGATTGAGAAGTTGTCTGATCGTTTTGATAAACTGTCCGATCGTTTTGACAAGATGTCCGACCGCTTTGACAGCCAAAATGATCAATTTGTGCGGTTGTATGAGATTCATAGAAAAACAAAAATAACCTCCCTGGAGCTGGCTGTGAAGGGCTGGCAAGGCTGGGGCTGAGGCATGTAGAAGCTTCAGCCGTCCTGGGAGGCTTCTCAATCTCTCATTGAAACCTATGGGCTTTTCGCGGTGTTTATATGCATGCCAAAAGCCTCAAAGATGCTGGGAATGGGCTGTTTATGCGAAATAATCTGATATTAGGATATCAGCAGAGCTGTGGCGAATTTAAGATGGTTGCCCAAAATCTTGTGTAAAATGCCGAAAAAGCCCCTTTTGACTATTTTTCCCATGTGGGAAAAGTAGTCAAAACCGCCTTCGGGGTGGAGCGTCATACTGGTAGGCCCCCACAGCTATCGCCTCAACCGTTATGCTTGGCCACAAATCTGAATATTAAGTACCGGTTATTACCCCTCTGTGAATCCTGAGGGACTTTCCCCTTTTTATGGGTCAATCACAAAACAAAAATTTCCCTCAAACAAAGGTAGACAGCATGAATTGAGATCAAAAAGCACTCATCAAATTTTTTTAGTATTCAGAGGGCAGATTGAAATGGTATAGAGTATTGGTTTTATGAGGTTTGGGAAGGTCTTTAGCAAGTTTTGTGTAGTCTGGGGCAAAATTTAAGTGGTTATCCAAAAGTCCATAAAATCTTGTGTAAAATGCCGAAAAAGCCCCTTTTGACCATTTTTCCCGTGTGGGAAAAATGGTCAAAACCGCCTTCGGGGTAGGGTGTCATATAGCCAGACCACGACTGTTGAAAGCGGGAATCCAGTAATGTCATTTTTTTAAAAAGAAAGGACTAAAAAATGAGTGAAAAAGATATAGAGCATTTGCAAAAATTAAATCAAAACAATAGTCAATCGTATAAATTCCCAAAATATGAAGATGTTGATTTTCGTTGTCCACATTGTAATATTCATTCCAAGCAAAATTGGTGTAGTGTTTGTGTTGATAACATTGATAGTTTTATTAACGAATTGGATTTCTATTTAAAAGGTAGATACGATTCTATTATTTTCGGTAACCATGAAATTCAGGATATTAGTGAAAAAATATGTAATAAAATATTTGATATATGGAAAAAAAATTTTATTATTCCCAGCACTAAAATTGCCTCTTGTGATTCCTGCCAAAAATTTTCTATATGGATAGATAGGGAAATGATTTATTCTCTTTCCTCCACGGCCCCTTTGCCTATAGAGGAAATGCCACAATCTGTAAAAGAATTATACAACGAAGCCAGAGATATTTTTAACAAGTCTCCCCGGGGAGCCTGTGCTTTGTTAAGATTAGCTGTTGAGACTTTAATTAAAGAATTAGGAGAAGATACAGAAAATTTAAATAAGGCTATTGGAAATTTAGTTAAAAAAGGATTACCTGAAGATATACAAAAAGCTTTAGATATTATACGAGTAACTGGTAACAAAGCTGTTCATCCTGGTAAAATAAGTAAAGAAGATGATTCTCAAACAGTAGAATCTTTGTTTATTCTTGTTAATTTGATTTGTGAAAAAATGATCACAGATAAAAACAAATTAAAATTTATGTATGATTCATTACCAAAAAATCAAAAGAAAGCCATAAACAAAAGAGACAGTAAAACCCAAAAAAGGTGAAAAAATGAAGGTGAATTATTGTATATACTTTATTGTAACTTTTCCAGGAAGCTTTTTATTTAAAGAAATGATGAAGAGTGTGAAAATTTAAAAATAAAAGGAGTGAGTTATGATGGATAGATTATACCCAATATTGGATAAAGTTATAGAACCAGGATATTTCGTAGAAAATGAAATTATTAGCAAGATTCATAATTTTATTAAAGAGGAATGTACAGATAAAAAAATAGAACCATGCTCTGAATTACTATATGAAGAAACAGCTTTTACATTTATGGAAGTATATAAACCAGATAAGGAGTGGTCCGGCTGGGAAGATCTTCATTATGGACCCATCTTTAGTGTAAGAGATAAAAATGGTAATTTGATTACAAATCCAGATATTAAAAGTATTACTCCTGAAATGGTAAATTACTGGGAAAAGCGATCTGTGGGAACAAATAACCCTATTCTTCAGTACCGTTATACTGGCTTGGTATGGGATTTTTCTCAAAAAATTAAAAATGAAAAACCTGATGTGATTATTGCTCATCGGTTGATTGATTCTTTAATAACATTAGCTTTACTGGATAAAAAAGGAGTTCATATAAAATATAAACTCAAAAGAAGTTTAGAAACAGCAATATCTATTAATGATCAAAACAGAATTTTAAAGATTAAAAATACTATTATTCAGTATGAGGACACTCATTCTAAAGACAAGTCTCTTGGTACCTGGGGATATTCTTTTGACTGGTTGATTGCAGATAAAAAATTATCTAAAAAAGTACAATTATCAAAAAAGCAGGAAGAAAAAATTATTCACAACCTGGAGAAAAGATTAAAAAATCTTTCTGATAAAAATTCATCTGATTTTTACACTTTTGGTGTGGAACATGTTGCTACAAAATTAGCTCCTTATTATAAGGGTAAGAATGATATTAATAACTTAAAAAGAGTGCTTTTGAAATACAGAGATTCTTTTCTGAATGCTTCTTTGTCAGTATTAGCCGGAGAATCCATATTAGATAAAGTGAGAGGGATTTTATTTCAGTACGGACTGTCTGAAGAAGCTAAAGAAATGGAGCCAGCAATAAGAAGATTTCAAGGAGCCTCTTTAAGGGAGTTAAAAAAAATTGAAACAAGAATCCCTGTCCCTAAAGAACAGATTGACAATTACTATTTTGAGTTAGATAAAAGAAATCTTTTTGAAGCATTAAATTGTATAGCCATTAGCTTTGTACCTGATAAAGAACAATCCAAAAACCTGGTTCTTAAACTGTCACAAGAACATCCTTTAGGGTTTTTATTTTCACAAAATATTATGGACTATAAGGGAAGAACAGTAACTAAAATTGGCCCTATAAAGGATGACTTGGAAGGGCATGTTGTTCGGCAAATGTGTCAGCAGTTTATCGATATAAATCTACCCTTTATTAT
This sequence comes from Bdellovibrionales bacterium, assembly GCA_965200025.1. Classification (GTDB taxonomy): domain Bacteria; phylum Bdellovibrionota; class Bdellovibrionia; order Bdellovibrionales; family UBA1609; genus JANQSP01. The sequence goes on along the minus strand of OZ241325.1, from coordinate 1,425,423 downwards.
TTTAGGGTTTCAGTATTTAGAACAATACAAGTCTCTTAATGTGGATTCTCTCTCAGAACATTTATTTAAATCACCTGTGTTTCCACAAACTCATCATCAGACAATAAAAGAGGGTTTGAGAGCGTTTTTTGAAAAAAATTACATAGCCAGTTGTTCTATATTGACACCTCAAGTTGAAGCAGCATTAAGAGAAATAATAAGAAATGCTGGTGGGGAGATTTATCAATCATCTTCCAAAGAAAAGGGTTTTGATTTAAGACCTTTAGGGTCTTTATTGAGGGACGAGAAGTTTATTAATATTTTTAAAAACTATAAAAGTATGCCAGATTATCTTCTGGTATTGTTGGTTGATAAGAGGGGATATAATTTGAGGAATAGTATTTGCCATGGTGATTTTCCTTCTCATAATTTTAATCAGATTACTGCTATTTTGCTTATTCATACTTTATTGATACTATCCTTGGTAAAAATGAAAGATGGGAAAGGTAAGTGATGTGGAAAAAAATTGATGAGAAGAAGGCCCGGGTGGATAGTTTTCGCCCTCTGCCTTCCCATACACTTAAGAGTCTTCAAGATCAAATCAATTTGGCCTGGACCTATAACTCCAATGCCATAGAAGGCAACACCTTAACCCTTAAGGAAACCAAAGTTGTACTTGAAGGTGTCACCATTGGAGGTAAAAACATTAAAGAACACTTGGAAGCCCTTAATCACCAGGAAGCCATAAATCACTTAAACCAGCTGATACAAAATAAAGAAAGTGTAACAGAAAAACAAATCAAGCATATTCACTCTCTGATACTGAAAAAAATTGATCCCACAAATGCCGGGGTTTATAGAAAAGAAAATGTGGTGATTGTGGGAGCCAAGCACTTTCCCCCCAAGCACACTCAAATACCAGATGAGATGAAAACTCTGATTCAAAACTATAAGGACCGATGGAAAACCCTGCATCCTGCAGAACGGTCGGCTTTGCTTCATATTGATTTAGTGAAAATTCACCCCTTTACAGATGGTAATGGACGCACGGCTCGCCTTATGCAAAACTTTGAACTGATGAAAGAAGGCTTCCTGCCACTGATTATTAAAAAAGAACAAAGATTGGTTTATTATAAAGCTTTGGATAAAGCTCATACCACAGGTCAAACAGAGGATTTTATGAAACTTTGCTCTGAGTGCTTAAATGAGATATTGGATTTATACTTAAAGGTACTAAAATAACCCTCTTTAAAGAGGGAATGGTGCTACCAGAGGGTTTTGGTTTTTAGGGCTTTATAAAAAACATCAAAAGGCCAAATCTCAATGCCATCTTTGGTTTTAGCTTTTTCTTTCCCCATGTATACAAGAATTCTTTTTTTCATTCCTTTTAAGTCCTGAATGGCTTTTAAACCTTTGCAGTCCCCATCAAAAACTTTTTTTTTGGCTTTTACTTCAATGGCTAAAAACTTTTTCCCTTTTTTTAAAAGAATATCCACTTCTGTGTGATGAGCAGTGGCTGGAGACCAGTAAAAAATCCCCCCATCTTCATAAAGAAGATGATCCCAAAAATAATAAGACTGATAAGCTCTTAAAATTTGAAGCACAAGACCTTCAAAAAGAGAACCCTTCTCTTCTGCAGAAACCGGACCTGTGTTCTTTCTGGCTTGACGGGACAGTCCCGGATCTACAAAATAAAACTTACTGTGCTTTTTTTCTCTCAACCTTAACCGGGCTGTATAAGCTGGTAGAAAAAACCCCAACAGTGTATCCTCTAAAATAGCAAAAAACTCCCGAACAGCCGCTCTGGAAATCTGACACTCCCTCGCTATATTACTCATATTCACCACCTGCCCATGGTAAAGCCCCACCACTTCCAAAAACCGGGCAAAACCTGGTAAATTCTTCACCAAAGCTTCCGCTTTGATCTCCTCTTTCAAATAAGTTTGAGCATAAGCTTTTAAACTAAACTCTTTGTCTGAACCAGCAGACCATATCACAGGCAACAACCCGGACCTTAAAGCTGTGCTTAAGTCAAAATCCCTGCCCAGCTCTTCAGGAACAAAAGGATAGAGATTTAAAACACCCGCCCTTCCCGCCAACAGGTTCACCCCGGGAGCTTTGAGTTTTCTGGCTGAAGATCCGGTTAAAATAAACTGATGATTTGATGACTCTATCAAACGATGAACCTCGTTAAGAAGCCTTGGCATTCTTTGGATTTCATCCACAACCACTATCCCCCTGCCTTTCAGAGTTTGAATTCGTTTGTAAAACTGGGAAATGTCTGAAAGGTAGCTTTGGTAAAGCTCCTCTTCCAGAAGATCAATGTACAAAGCCTGAGGAAGCCTTTTTTTAAGAAGAGCTGTTTTCCCACTGCCCCGCAGACCAAAAAGAAAAAAGCTTCGGCGGGGAGGGAGCTTAATAATGCGTTTTTTGTATAACATAGGGGCATTTTACTTGATTTTTTGTAAAAAATCAATCAAAAAGTCAGGTTTTTTGCCTTAAAAAACAGCTTTAAACTTGCGACAGACTTACGACAAACTTGCGACAAAAATATAAATAAGTTATTGATAATACTATAAAATAGAAAAATCCCATGGGTGGTATATTGTGCTGGTTGTGAGAGGTGGATTCCCGCTTAAAGCGGGAATGATGTGGTTTATTGGAAGGAGGGTTGGGGGAGGGAATTTATCTTGAAAATAAAGCCTTTTTGGTACTGGTTTTAACGGGGGCAGGACTTTGGGTGGGGAAGAGTCATTTATAATTCTTGACAGAAAAATGGGGGGGGGTAAAGTGGGTATTTAAGGTATCTTGAACCAAAGAGTTTTTGGTAATGAGATGATTATAAAGAAATAAACTATATAATGACAAGGAGGGATAAATGAAAAATATTATTTTGTGTGTATTGTGTTTTTGGTGTACTCATGGATTTGCTGGTTATGTGGATGATCAGATACTTAAATACTGTAAAGAGTTTGCGGGTATTTATACTGCAAAACATTATGGTGAAGATGCAAAGCCCACTCAATTTCAATGGGTTAAAGGTTTACAAAACCCTACATGTCGTTTTAGTGAATCAAAGACAACACATAAAGTGTCTTTTTCAACATTTGTCGTAAACAGAAATGTCAGTGAAGAGGAACGAAACGAAGTATACAGAGAAGCTTCAGGATTTCATAATTTTTCTGATTTTATTAAAGTAGGTGCTATATATTATAGTAAAAAAAACATATTTGGCTTTACAAGAAGCGATTATATTATGTATGTGGCTATTGTAGGTGTGGAAACTTTTAAAGATCCTGATGTCTATTATATCGAATAAAACAGTGGATGTTTACTCCATGGCAGTTATGTCATCCTTGGAGGTAAGCTTCGTTATTCCTGCAGATGTTCAATAATTTGCGAGACAGGAGTAATGTTTTAAGGGAGGTGACCTGCCACCTGCTTCATAATTTGTTGGTACTCTCTTTGGTGAATTTGTATGGAACCTGTGGCAGGGGAGGCTTTTTCCTTCCGGCTGATGGGTATTAAGGAAAGCCCCTTTAAGTCCAAATCCTGCATCAGACGCTGTATTTGATGACTCATGTAAAGCCAGGCCCCCATGTTTTGAGGTTCCTCCTGCACCCACAGGATTTTTTTAAGCCGGGGGTAACCATTTAAGTAAGGGGTTAAAGCCGCAGACGGGAAGGGGTAAAGTTGCTCCACCCGTACAAAAGCTGTTTTTGAAAGATCTTTATTCCAAGTGACCTTTTCTTTTTGCAAATCAAAAAACACTTTTCCACTGCACAAAACCAGCACTTCAATACTTTGTGGTTTTTTAACATCACTGTCGCCCAACACCTCCTGAAAGCCCTCTGAGTTGCGAACCAAATCCCTCCGGGAGGAAATCACCTCCGGATGCCTCAACAAAGATTTTGGTGTCATAACCACCAGGGGTTTTCTAAAAGACCTCTTCACCTGCCTTCTTAAAACATGAAAAAAATTGGCCGGGGTGGAGGGGTAACAAACCTGTAAATTGCCTTGTGCACACAATTGAAGCCAACGCTCCAGCCTTCCGCTGGAATGCTCTGGCCCCTGCCCCTCGTAACCATGGGGAAGAAGCAACACCAGCCCGCAGCTTTGCATCCATTTCTCCTCCCCGCTGCTGATAAATTGATCAATAATAATCTGGGCCCCATTGCAAAAATCCCCAAACTGAGCCTCCCACAAAGTAAAAAACGAAGGGTCCGCACAGGCATTGCCGTACTCAAAACCCATAACAGCCATTTCAGACAAAGAGGAGTTGTAAATACAGACCTCTCCTTTGTCCAGGTTCAGAAGAGAAAGAGGCGAAAAGTGCCTTCCCGTCTGAGTGTCAAAATAAATCGCATGCCGGTGAGAAAAAGTCCCCCTCTGGCAGTCCTGCCCCGATATACGCACAGGGTGATTCTCCAAACATAAAGTGCCGTAAGCCGCCAGCTCACACAAAGCCCAGTCCAGGCAATCCTCTGCAATCATCTTTTTGCGATTTTCAATCAGTTTTTTAATCTTGGGATGTAAGTGAAAACCCTCCGGCTGATAAGTCAAAACCTCAAACACTTTGTCCAAATGGTTGTCCAAAGGGCAGGTGTCCACAGGTTTAAAAAAATCCTTCTCTTCGGTTTTGTTGTACTCCACCCACAGGTGTCCTTTTAAATCCTCTTTGGAAAGAGTGGTGGAGGTACTTTTGTTTCTGGTTTCCGTTAAAATTTTTTGTAAGTGCTGGATATGGTTTTGGTAATACTTTCCGCCCTCTTCGGCATTCAGAATGTTTTGTTCCTGCAGAGTGCGGCCGTAGATTGTCATCAGGGATGGGTGGGTTTTAATTTTTTGATACATAAGGGGTTGGGTGAAGGCCGGCTCGTCCCCCTCGTTGTGGCCAAACCTTCGGTAACAAATCAGATCAATAAAGACATCCTGCCTGAATTTTTGCCGGAAACGAAAAGCCATATCCATGGCCCTTACACAACTCTCAGCATCGTCTCCATTCACCAAAATCACAGGGGCCCCAATGGACCTGGCCAAATCAGAGGCATGACGGGAGGACCTTCCGTCTGAAGGGTTGGTGGTAAATCCAATTTGATTGTTGATGATAATGTGGAGGCTCCCCCCGGTGGTAAAGCCCTTTAGCTGAGAGAGCTGCAGGGTTTCGCTCACCACACCCTGACCTGCAAAAGCCCCGTCCCCGTGGATTAAAACAGGCAATACAGCCTGCCTGCCCCCGCCCAACACTCTTTGCCTGGCCCGGGCAATACCGCACACCACAGGCCCCACAGCCTCCAGGTGAGAGGGATTGTAAGCCAAAAGAATGTTGCAGGAGGCACCATCCCTGGACTTTTTTACGGAAGAATAACCGGCATGGTATTTTACATCACCATCAAAATCAAAATGCTCCAGGGCTTTTGAACCGTCAAACTCCATAAAAATAATCTCTGTGTCCTGATTCATAAAAGTGTTTAAAACATTCAGCCTTCCCCGGTGAGCCATTCCAATCACCATCTCTTTAATATGGCTTTTAGGACCATGGCATGCCATGTACTCCAGCATGGGAACAAGAGCATCAGCCCCTTCAATGGAAAAACGCTTGGCCCCTGTAAAACGGGAATGTAAAAACTTTTCCAAAGCTTCGGTTTTTGCCAGCTGATAAAAAATATCTTTTTTTTGCTCTTTGGTTAAAGCCCACTTGCGGTTTTCAAATTCCTTAAAAAACCAGTTTTGCACTTCTGAATTACAGCTTTCCACCTGAAGGCCCAAAGTGCCGCAGTAGGTGTTTTCCAAAAAAGACAAAACCTCCCTTAAGGTCTTGTCTGGTGACAGACCCAAAACCCTGCCCGCCTGAAACACTTTGCCCAAATCCCCTTGTGTTAAAGCCTGCTTCCGTGGTGGTAAATGTGTGTTCCCCCCCTTTGGTGGCGGTGGGGCATGTTGTTGCCCTGCCTCAGGGCCTCCTCCGCCGTTTTGCAGAAGAACCTGCCGGGGTGGGCCTGGTGGGTGTTTAAAATTTTGCAAGCTTTTGAGCGGTGGAGGGAAAAACCCAAATTCTTTTTTGTCTCTGTGTGATTTTAAAGGGTTGAGCCGGGCTTTTAAATGCCCCCTGCCCCGGTAAGTGCAAATTAAGTCAAAAACCGCCAGCTCCTGCATGCTGTCTTTAAAGGGGCTTTGCCCTTTACCCAACTCCATACCATTAAAAAACATCTGCCACTCTTTGGACAGGGAGTGGGGGTTTTTCAGGTATTTTTCAAATAAAGCCTCCAGATAATCCAAATTACCTCTTGTGGCATAACTGAGCTGGGACATAAAAACCTTTCTTTTTGTTTAAGATTAATCTCATAACAAAAAATGTGGCACACCGCAAGAGGGATTTTTAATTTGCCTTATGAGGATTATTTCTTACACTTTAAGGTGCTATGTGGAAGGCTTTTTGGTATCAGATGGATTTGATTTTTACGGACCTGTGGAGCCGTATCCCTGGGATTTGGAGCTGGGGTATTTTCACTATCGATAAAAACCCCATCACCCTGGGGCAGCTGGTTATAGGATCTTTGTTGTTTTTGACGGGTTATTATATTACCCGCAAGCTGACCCGCCACCTGGAAGGTTACATTTTAACCAAAATGGATGTGCAGGAGTCCATAGGTCATGCGGTGTCCACTTTTGTGTTTTACTTTACCATGGTGGTTTTGGGCCTTTTTACTTTAAGGCTTTTGAACATTCCCATTACTGTTTTTACTGTGATTGGTGGTGCCATTGCCGTGGGTGTGGGTTTGGGTTCTCAAAATATTTTAAACAATTTTATCAGTGGTTTGATTGTTATTTTGGAGCAACCCATACGCCCCGGGGACATTGTGGAGGTGGATGGTCTGACAGGAGAGGTGGAGCGTATTGGGGCCCGGGCCACCCGCATAAAATCCATAGACAACACCCATATTGTTGTGCCTAACAGCTCTTTTTTGGAAAAAAACATTTTAAACTGGACTCTTTCAGACTCTGTGGTGCGAAGGATTGTAAATGTGGGGGTGATTTACGGCTCTCCCACTGAGAAGGTGAAAACACTTTTACAGCAGGCGGTGGGGGAGCATAAAATGGCCCTTAAAAAACCTGCCCCTGTGGTGTTTTTTAAAAACTTTGGCAACAATGCTTTGGAGTTCTCTCTTTCCTTTTGGATAAAGGTGAAGCATATTTTGGATTTAAGGACAGTACCCAGTGACATCCGTTTTCGAATCGATGAGCTGTTTAGAGAGCATGGCATTGTTATTGCTTTTCCCCAAAACGATCTCCACTTCCGTACCCCTCTGGAAGTGAAGCTCAAAGATTCCACTCAACAGATACCCCGGTAAAGTCTGTTGTTAACTTCAAGCCTTTTGTCCAGGATTTAGCTGACAGGCAAATATTATAAGGTAAGCTTTTATGGTACCTCAAATATCAGCAGCAGTTCAGGTTTTAACTATGGCAAACCATTCTGATTTAAGCTTTATTACCAACGAGCAAGACCGAAGCCTTTTGGAAAGATTTAAAATCTTAATCCGTGAGACAGAATTTTTTGATGTTCTTGTTGGTTATTTTTACAGTAGTGGCTTTCACGCTCTTTATAAGTCTCTTGAGAGTACAAAAAAAATCCGCATTTTGGTTGGCATCCGTGTTGATAAAAAAATTGTGGATAGAGTGGAGAACGCAAAGCAAGAGGAGTTTCAGCTTTCTCATGCAGAGGTAAAAAATCAGTTTTCCAAAAAAATTGTTCAGGAAATGAACAACTCCTCAGACAGTCAGGAAGTTTATGAAGGAGTCATAAAATTTATGGAATGGTTAAGATCAGAAAAACTTGAAATCAAGGCTTATCCCAGTGGGACACTTCATGCCAAGCTTTATATCATGTCTTTTTCTGAAGGGGACAGGGACAAGGGGCGGGTGATTACCGGCTCCAGCAATTTTACAAAATCTGGCTTGACAGACAATTTGGAGTTCAATGTGGAGCTGAAAAACCGTTCTGACTATGAGTTTGCCCTCCAAAAATTTAACAGTTTATGGGAGGAGGCTGTGGATTTAAAAGAGAAGTACATTGAGACCATTCAGAAAAAAACCTGGCTGAACGACACTATCACCCCTTATGAGCTTTATCTCAAGTTCCTGTATGAGTATTTTCAGGAGGAGCTGACTTTAGCAGATGATGATTTGTTGTCATACACTCCTCAAGGGTTTAAACAGCTGGAATATCAGGCCCAGGCTGTTCAGAATGCAAAAAGGATTTTGATGGAGTATGGTGGGGTGTTTCTTTCTGATGTGGTGGGACTTGGGAAAACCTATATGTCTGCCCTTTTGGCCAGAAGGTTGGACGGCAGATCTTTGGTTCTAGCCTCTCCTCTTCTGTTGGATGAGTCCAATCCCGGTTCCTGGAAAAATGTGTTTTCAGACTTTCGTGTTTCGGCAGGTTTTGAGTCTCTTGGTAAATTGGACAAGATAATCTCTCGCGGAACAACGCAGTATAAAAACATTTTTATAGATGAAGCCCATCGTTTTAGAAGAGAGACGACTGTCACTTATGAAAAACTGGCTCAAATCTGCCGTGGAAAAAGAGTTATATTGGTAACTGCCACCCCCTTTAACAACACCCCTTCGGATATTTTAAGTCAAATTAAGTTATTTCAGAGTGCAAAAAAAAGCTCTATTCCCAATGTTGCTAATCTTGATCTGTTTTTTGGAAACTTGGAAAGAAGACTTAAAGATTTAAACAAAAAAGAAAACCATGCAGAATATACTCAAATTGTAAGAGATAATGCCAAACGAATCCGTGAATCAGTTTTAAAATACCTTATGGTTCGAAGAACCAGAACAGAGATTGAGAATTACTTTGCTGAGGATTTAAAAAATCAAAATATTAAATTCCCTGAAATTAAAGATCCAAAACCGTTGTTTTATCAATTAAACGAAAAAGAAAATAAGATTTTTCATCAAACGGCTGAATTTATTGGTAAAAAATTTAAATACACCCGGTATAAACCTTTAACTTATTATAAACATCAGGATCGGTTGGATCAGGTGGAAGTCCAATCCCAAACAAACCTCGGGGTGTTTATGAAGATTTTGCTTGTGAAAAGGTTGGATAGCAGTTTTCATGCTTTTCAAAACTCTATCCGAAGATTTATAAAATCTTATGAGCTTTTTTTGAAAGAATTTAAGGCTGGCCATGTGTATATTAGTAAGGATTTTGCCAATAAAGTTTTTGAATTATTGGAAAATGAAGATGAGGAAACTGTTCAAAAACTTCTTAATGCAGATAAAGTTAAAAAATACCCGGCAGAGGATTTTAATGAGAAGTTAGAAGAAGATCTGGAAAGTGATCTTAAGATTTTAAAAGAGATACAAGTTCTTTGGAATGAGGTACAAAGAGATCCAAAATTTTTAACCCTGGAGGAGGAACTTTATAAAAATCCAGTTTTAAAAACCGGCAAGTTGATTTTATTTACAGAATCTAAAGAGACAGCAGAGTATTTGGGAGAGGAATTGAGTAAAAAATTCTCAAATAAGGTTTTGGTTTTTACTGGATCCTCACCTGTTCGTGTAAGGGATAGCATTATTGAAAACTTTGACCCCAAAGCTTTAAAACCAAAAAACGATTATAAAATACTTATTGCAACAGAGGTTTTGTCAGAGGGGGTTAATCTTCATCGTTCCAATGTGGTGGTAAATTATGATATTCCGTGGAATCCCACCCGTTTGAGGCAAAGAGTGGGAAGGATTAACCGGGTGGACACTCAGTTCGATAAAATTTACACTTTTAATTTTTTTCCAACAGAACAGTCCAATGATATTATAAAGCTTAAAGAGACAGCCCAAGCCAAGGTTGAAGTTTTTATCAATTTGCTGGGAACAGATGCCAAACTTTTGACTGAAGAGGAGGCTCCAGTCAGTCACAGGCTTTTTCAAAAACTCTCCTCAAAAAACACCATTATAGGGGAGGGGGAAATAGAAAGTGATTTAAGGTATTTGAAAATTATAAAAGATATTAGGGATAAAAACCCTGATTTGTTTGAAAAGATAAAACAACTTCCAAAAAAAGCCCGAACAGCTAAAAAAGTTAAAGTAAAAGAAAATCAGCTTTTAACTTATTTTAAAAAAGGCAGGTTGAATAAGTTTTGTATCACAGGTAATGAGCAATCTGAAGAGCTGGATTTTATAAGTGCTGCAAAATGGCTTGTTGCTGATAACAATACCCCAAAAGAGAGTTTGCCAAATGATTTTTATGATAAATTGAATAAAAACAAAGAGCAGTTTTTGTTTCTTACTACAGAAGAGGACAGGGAAGCTTTTTCTCTTCAATCTGGTGGTGGCCGGGACAGCTCAACACAACTTCTTAAGATGTTAAAAGCTGTTAGTCGGGATTTAAGACAATTCACAGAGGATCAGGAGGCTTATATCAAGCTCATTATGAGAAGACTTGAAGAGGGGGCTTTACCAAAACAAACAGTGCAAGCTGCTCTCAAGGCTGTTCAAAAAGAACTGAAAAGCAATAATAATGGTCAATCACAATCTTTAAGGGTATTGACTGTACTTCAAAGATGCATCCCTGATGATCTTTTAAAACGTCATATTTCGCAAAGTTTTACCGCCACAGAAGGTCCCCGGGAAGTGATTTTGTCTGAGTATTTAATTGGTAATTAAAAAAGGAAAGGATGATTAAAAAATGAAAAAACAGATTCTTACTGAGAATACCTTGGACCTTGTAAGTGCTTTTGCCGATACATGGTTTTCTCTTGAAGCTTATGATAAAGAGAATTTTCCAAAAAACGGCTATACACAAAAGCAAGTAGTTTGGACCGCAGAAGATCTGAAAACAGCTCTTGCCAAGTTAAAGCAAGATCTTTTAGCTAAGAACCAGGCCACTGATTTGTTTGGGAAAGAAAGAACAAAAGACGCTGTGGCAGCTATTACAAACAATATTTTTCAGTCTTTTGGTGGTAAAGATCTCTATCCAACTTTAGAGGAAAAAGCAGCTCATCTTCTGTATTTTATGGTTAAAAACCATCCCTTTGTAGATGGTAACAAGCGAAGTGGAGCCTTTGCATTTATCTGGTTTTTAAAGAGAGCTGGTTGTTTGTCCACAAGTTTCACGCCAGAAGCTCTAACGGTCTTAACTCTTCTTACAGCAGAAAGCCTGCCAAAAAACAAGGATAAAATGATTGGCCTTATTTTATTGTTATTTCAAACATCTGAAAAAAATAGAGAGTAAAATGGAAACAAGCAAAGCTAAAGAGTTAGTTAAAAACACATTTGAAAATCCTTTTAATAAGGAGCAATTTTGTAAATTGGTTCAAAATATCCTCAATAATATGGAGAAAAAACCTTTTCCAAGGATACAGGTGGGTCAGCTTATTTCTGAGGGATTTCGAGATTTTATTAAATCTTTGGATCGAATAGGCCAGTACAAAATTACCAATAAAAATAAATTTGATGAAGTTGTTGACATTTTGATTGTTTATTTAAAAAAAGAAACTTCTCTAAAGCGAGCCAGAGCAACTTTGAGAAACTACATTGCCAAGTATCTGACAGTGGATCGCCAAAGACAGTTTAAAGATGGGGCTTTGGTGGCTTTTGTTTCACCGGATGAGGATGATTGGCGGTTTTCTTTTATAAAAATAGATTATAAGTTTAATAAACAGGGCAAAGTGAAAGATGAATTAACTCCTGCCCGCAGATATTCTTTTTTAGTTGGGAAAAATGAAAGCTCTCATACAGCCCAAAGCTGTCTCCTTCCTTTGCTTGAAAAGGACAGCACAAACCCCACCCTTGAGGATTTGGAACAGGCCTTCAGTGTGGAAAAAGTCACCAAGGAGTTTTTTGAGAAATATCGGATTCTTTTTCAAAGACTTAAAAAAACTGTAGATAACATTTTAAAGGTAAAAGAAAGTGCCAAAAAAGAGTTTGAAAGAAAACATATTCGCTCTACTGATTTTGTTAAAAAACTTCTTGGTCAGATAGTGTTTTTGTATTTCCTTCAGAAAAAAGGTTGGTTTGGAGTTCAGAGGGGACAAAAGTGGGGTGATGGTTCAAAGAACTTTTTACGGGATCTTTTTAAACAAAGGCATGATATTTATAAAAGCTATGGGGGAAAGAACCAAAAAACGGGGAATTTTTTTAACAGTATTTTAGAACCTCTGTTTTATGAAGCTTTGGGGCAGAGGCATACAGAGGATTATTACAGTCGTTTTGATCGCCGGATTCCTTTTCTGAATGGGGGGTTGTTTGAACCTATAAAAAGTTACGATTGGGTAAATACAGACATTCTTTTGCCAGACAATCTTTTCTCAAACGAAAACAAAACAACAGAGGGAGATATAGGAGACGGTATACTGGATATTTTTAACCGATACAATTTTACAGTCAATGAAGATGAACCTTTGGACAAAGAAGTGGCAGTAGATCCTGAAATGCTTGGCAAAGTTTTTGAAAACCTTTTGGAAGTAAAAGATCGAAAATCCAGAGGAACTTACTACACCCCCCGGGAGATTGTTCATTATATGTGTCAACAAAGTTTAATCAATTATCTGCATTCCACTCTACTTTCAGATAAGAGACAAGAAATCCAAAAACCTGATATAGAGACATTGATTAAAATCAGCGATTCATCTGTTGAGCATGACACCGTTTATCAGGAAAAAAAATTTAAAGAACAAAATAAAAAAAGCAGATATGAAAAACCAAAACTACCTCTGTCCATTGTTGAAAATGCAGATTTGATAGACAAAGCACTTGCAAATATACGAATATGTGATCCAGCAGTAGGATCGGGAGCTTTTCCTGTGGGGATGATGAACGAGATTGTCCGGGTGCGAAATGCCCTCACCCCTTTTATACAGGAATCATCTTCGTATAAAGCTTTGTCATCCCTGAAGAAGCAGGGAATCACTTCACAACTTATTGTCCAAAATGGATATAACAACGATCGTACTTTTTATCATTTTAAACGTCATGCAATAGAACACAGTCTTTATGGTGTGGATATTGACCCGGGAGCCATAGAGATTGCCAAGCTTCGCCTTTGGCTCTCCCTTGTGGTGGATGAAGAAGATCGAAATAAAGTCCAGCCTCTCCCTAACCTGGATTATAAAATGGTCTGCGGCGATTCTCTTTTAAGGGTAAATAAAGATGATGGACCCGGTACTCCTGATATGTTTCACGATCGTGATATAAAAGAACTTCACAAAAAGAAACAAATTTATTTTAATGAAACCTCAACTTCAAAAAAACAAAAATTAAAACAAGAGATTAATCAGTTTATTGGTAAAATAAAAGTTTTTGATTTTGAATTCTACTTTTCAGAAGTATTTCAGGAAAAAGAAGGTTTTGATGTTGTTATTTCCAATCCCCCTTATATAAGTCATGATGAGATTCCAAATAAAAAAATTATAAAAAAATATAAAGTATATAATCCTTTTTCTGATTTATATTGTTATTTTTTAGAAATAGCTTTAAATATCCAAAATAAAATAGGAGTACTTTGCTACATAACATCAAATTCTTATCTTAGATCTGAATATGGAACGTCTTTAAGAAAATATTTTGTAAAGAAAAATTATATCTTAAATATTATTAATATTGAAAATTTTCAATTATTTTTTTCTGCTATTGTTAATACATCTATATTAATTTCTAAGAAGAAAAATGTAGAAAAACCTCCAAAATGCCTTGTTGTTAACGCAGCATATAAAGATAATATCTCATTTGAGAATTTTATAAAAAAAAACACATTTCAATATACTCAAAATCCATTTTATTATAAATATTGGTATCTTCTCAAACCTAAAATTTTATCTATCAAAGAAAAAATTGAGAGTAAGAGAAAAACTCTTGAGATGTATAATACAAAAATTAGATTAGGAATTGCAACAGGGGCAAATAATGTTTTTATTATTGATGAAAAACAAAAAAACAGACTAATCGATCAAGATAATAATAATAAAAATATCATTAAACCAGTTTTACGTGGGAAAAATATTTTTAAATTTAAATACCAACATGACAATCAATATATAATTTTAGCTAAAAATGGTATTAATATAAAAAAAGACTATCCTTTGATCTACAGGTATTTTGATTCTTATGGAGAGTCTTTTAAGAAGAGAGGTGCTAAGGGAGAACACTGGTCTAATTTGAGAAATACAGCATTTTTAGAGGACTTTAAAAAAGAAAAAATAATTTGGATTGAATTGACAAATGAAAACAGATTCGCTTTGTGTTCGGAAGAAATATATCTTTTAAATTCAGCTTATTTTTTACTTCCTCCAAAGGAGTTTACTTCTAAATATATATTAGCATTATTAAACTCCAATCTTATTAAATTTTATCTTAGTCTTATAGCGGAAACAAGTGGGATGGGTATAAAAAGATGGATAAATAATTATGTGAAGATGTTTCCAATTGCTAAAGTATCTGTTAAAGAACAAAATTTACTTGTCGAAATTGTCAATAAAATTCATAATATTAACAAATTAGAAAATCACTTAAAAACTTCTGATAGTCAATTAAAAATTAGGAAATACAAGAAAAACATTGATCAGATAGTCTATAAGCTTTATGGCCTCACCAAAGAAGAAATAAAAATCATAGAACAAGAAACAAGAGCATAATAATTCAATAAAAACACAAGGAGGTGTTTTATGAAAAAAGATTTGTTATTAAGTATTCATTCTGAATATGCTACAAGAATAGTAAGGGGTGGGAAGACTGTAGAGCTGAGGAGAAAATTCCCTTTATTTCAAAAAAAAGACAGAAAAAAAATTTTTATTTACGCTTGCTCTCCTATCTCACAAATTATAGGAGAATGTGACTTAAGGGAAGTTAAAAGATTTTCATTAAAAAAACTGTGGACTGAAGCACGTTTTTCTGCCATGATAGATTATAGGGCGTTTAAAAAATACTTTGAAGATTGTAATTTTGGATTTGCCCTATATCTTGAAAATCCAATAAAATATAACCATCCTTTAAATATAAAACAAGTTTTTGATAAAAACAGTAGACCTCCTCAGTCTTATAGGTATATTGTGAGTCGTAAAAAATCAGTGGCTTGATTACTCGAGAAGTTTATAATGGATAAAATTTCCTTTCTTATAGATACAAATATTTTTATACAATTGGAAGACGATCAAATTGTAAAAAAATCGTTTAACAAATTTCACAGATTATGCAATGAAAATCCAGCCAGTATTTATGTACATCCTATGTTGAAAGAAGAAATAAAAGAAGATAAAGATCGGCAAAGAAAAGAAAGCAGTCTGAGTAAAATTAACAAATACACACGACTTGAAGATCCTCCATCGGCAAATAAGAAGCAGTTGGAAAAATTGTTTGGAGAGATCAAAAACACCAATGATGAAGTAGATTGTCAGCTGGTATATGCTTTGTATAAACATTCTGTATCTTTTTTAGTAACAGAAGATATAGGTATTCATCAAAGAGCGAGCAAGCAAAATATAAAAAATAAAGTACTCACTGTCAATCAAGCAAATAATATGTTGGAGAAATTGTTTCCAAAACCAATTGATGTTTCTCTTCCTCAAATTAAGATTGAGCGTATTTATAATATAAATCAGGAAGATGATATTTTTAATAGTTTGAGGGATGATTATCCAAATTTTGAAGAATGGTTTAAAACATGTTGTGAAGAGCAAGTACAATCATGGGGAGTCGTGAATTATTCATCAAATAATTTGGAGGCTATATGTATTTATAAAGGAGCCAAAAAAGATGATTATACCAATTATAGCATTCCAAAAAAAGCTTTAAAATTGGCTACATTTAAGGTGAGTGAGTTTTATAGGGGAAAAAAATTGGGTGAATTGATGCTAAAGCAGGCTTTTCTATATTGTGTGAAAAATAATTTTCAATCTTGTTGGATGACGGTATTTCCAAAATATAAGATTTTGATTGATTTTATAAAAGATTTTGGATTTATTGAAATAGGAAAAACAACTAGGATAGATAAAAACACAAAGGAAAAAGAATTGGTTTTTATGAAAAGTTTTATCAAACCGGAAAATTATCCATTAAATGGTCTGGACTTTCATATAAAGTATTTTCCATTTTATGATGATAGGAAAAATATAGGAAAATATATCATACCAATAAAAAATAAATATTATGAAATTCTTTTCCCTGAGAAGAAAGATCAAATGTCTTTTGATGGAATGGGCCAGGAGATTCCTGGTAACACAATAAAAAAAATGTATCTTTGCCATGCTCCAACAAAACAGTTAAAACGCAATGATTTATTGTTTTTTTATGTATCCTCGCCAATACAGAGAATCTCTTCAATAGGTATAGTTGAATCCACTTTTCGTTCTAGTGATCTAAATAAAGTGGTGTCTTATGTGGGAAAAAGATCAGTATATTCTTTTTCAGAAATTAAAGAAATGGCTAAGAAAAATGTATTGGTGATTGCATTTAGATTTATAAAACACTTAAGTACAGAACTTAACTTACAAAAACTTCGGACACAGCAAATAATAGAGGCTCCACCTCAGTCAATTCAGAGAATAAAAAAATATGATCAATTTAAAACAATATTATCATTGACCTCCAAAAAGAAATTACCCCTTTCATAAAGAGGGAAGATGTGATGTTAAAATATGATAAGAGGTTCGTAAGAGGGTAAAAATCAGCCAGTCATTGGCTGGCGGGGTCTTTCTTTTAAGATTGTTACATTTGGTTTTTTTAGAATGTGGATAGTGCGGTTTTAATGCAGTGCATTAAATTGTGGTATATGCTGATTATGAGTGGTGCTTTGAACTTGTGCAAAACCTTAAAATCTTGAGATTTTTTCCAAGTCCGTAGTGGATTCAATCTGAAAATTGACAATTTTTGAGGATTATTTTAGTCAATAAACCCTCAACAGGCAGGCTTTAGTCAGCGAAGTACTGGTTTAGGTTTTGCCTTTGACTCCAAAAAAAGAGGCTGCTTTTTGATATTAAAGTAGGGGTTAATATTAAAATACGCCAGGATTCACACAAAAGAAAGCAAAAATCAGGGGTGGTAAAATGGCACAGGCTGATTTATTGGTTAAATTGGTAAGGAGTGTAAGTGATGGCGATCAGATGACTTTTCGAAAAATTTCTGAAGCTCTGATTCAGGATGAAAAAAGTAAAGGTCATAGGATACTGGCGGATCGCCTCATTAAAGCCTTACGGCCCAATGGTTTTACTACTTCCCGTGTTTTAAAAGAAAAGAATCATTATGATAATAATCACAAAAATTTTATTTTTGAAGTTACACCAGAAAGAGAACTCAACAGCTTGGTTTTGCCGCAAAAAACCCATGAGCAAATTAAGGAAGTTGTTGATGAGCAACACAGATCAGAGTTGTTACATTCACATAATTTATCCCCAAGGAATCGCCTTTTGTTTGCAGGCCCGCCTGGCAATGGAAAAACCACCCTGGCAGAGGCTTTGGCTCATGCACTAATGTACCCATTGTTTGTTGTGCGGTACGAAAACCTGGTTGGCAGTTATTTGGGTGAAACCTCTGGCCGTTTAAAACACCTTATGGATTATGCCAAAACCCAAAGGTGTGTGTTGTTTTTTGACGAGTTTGAAACCCTTGGTAAAGAGCGAGGTGACACTCACGAAACGGGTGAAATTAAGCGTATTGTAAGCTCTTTGCTTTTACAAATTGACAATATGCCGGATTATGTTGTTGTTGTGGCTGCAAGCAACCACCCGGAGTTGCTGGACAGAGCAGTGTGGCGTAGATTTCAGGTAAGAATTGAGTTAACAACCCCTACACAAAAACAGTTAGCCCTGCTTATTCAAGCTGTCAGTCAGCGTTGTAAAGTAGATTTTGGGTATTCACCGGGTGTTTTGGCAAAATCCATGCAGGGGGCTAATTTTTCTGAAGTGGAGGAGTTTTGTTTGGATATTGTCCGAAAATCTGTTCTTACAAGGCAAAACAAAAATTTGAAAAATATCACTAAAGACAAATTGGATCAGTGGCATCATCGGTTAAATCCTTAACTGATGGCTTTGTTCTTATATTCATCATTTGCAGGGGTGGCACCACCCATGGTGATTAAAAATTGAGATTCTTGTTGAGGTCGCTTTACCCCATGAAATGTTGTTCGTTCTTTCGGATAAGTGATAAAGATCCACCTTTTAGAGCGTGTAACAGCCACAAAGGCGTTGTTTTTTTCCTCTTCCAGTTTTTGTGGTGTATTGGTGGCTCTGTAATCAGGAAACACCCCTTCACTCATACCCATTAAGAATACAATGTCTTTTTCAAGCCCCTTCATAGTGTGTACTGTACTGAGTGTTAAAACCTCTGAGGTGTCTGCTGCTGTGCCGTTTGTAATCAACTCCCCTAAACTGAGGGCCTTTTTAAATACCAGTAACGAGGTTTCTGGTCTTGTTCTTTTAAAAGTAGTCCAGTATTCTTTGAGTTCATTTAAATCATGGGAGGCCAGTTCCAACTCCTGATTTTCTGAATCAGAGTTTTTACCTGAAGTGGCGTTTAAAATTTTATTTGTCTGATCAAAAAACTTAAACATATTTGGGTTTTCAACATTAATGGATTTTAATTCTTGTAGAACAGTTTTTTGTAATTCTGGAAATAAAACCTCTGATGGATTAAAACCACTTAACAGGTTATCAAAAAGAGATTCATTTTCCTTGGAATTAAAAACAGGAATGTTTAATAATTCCTGTAGTTTTTTAAGGGCCATCCAATCTTTTGGGTTTAGTTTTAATCGAATGGATAAATCCAATACCCGTCCAAAACAGGATTCCGGCTGCCAAGTTGAGTTGGTTTTTTTAAGGGCATAGTTTATATTGGTATTTTTTAAGATTTCCTCTAACTTTTTAAAAATAAAGCGGTTTCGGACTATAATAACAAAGTTTTTTAATGAGATACCCCCTTCAATATCGGGGTGGGTTTTATTTTTTAAAATACTTTGTATTTTTTTGACAATCCATTCAGCCTCTTTTTGTTCGTTTTCAAAAGCCAAAATGCTGCTTTGTCCTTTTAAAGCAAAATCAGACTCTTTTTGGGAATTTGGTTTTAATTTGTTTGCCAGACGAACCACGGCTTTGGAGCTTCTGTAATTTTGTTTTAGTTCAAATTTTAATGGTGAAAAATCCTTTACAAAGTGCTTACACAAGTACTTATGTGAAGATCCATTAAAACCATAAATCATTTGATCCGGATCACCCACTATCATCACATTGTTTTTGTTTTCCCCGCACAGAGCTTTAATTAGTTCGTACTGGGCTTTGTTTAAATCCTGCCCTTCATCTATAAAAATATGCTTATACATCACTCTGTAGATTCTGGCACACCAGGGTTTTTCAATTAGTATTTTATGGGCATAGACAATAATATCGTCAAAGTCAATACCTCCACTGTTTAATAACTCTTCCTGATAATTTTTAAAAGTTATATAAAAATCATCTCCATATTTTTTTATGATTTCATTTTCTGTTAGTAATTTTCTTTTTATTTCAGAAAAATTATCCATATATTGTTGAATTTGCTTTGATTGCTTTTTAAAAGTATTATCATTACCATTGTAGGATAAAGACTGTAAAAAGATTTCTTTTCGATCCTGATCTTTGTCATAAATATTGAGTTCTTTTGGCAAACCTATGGTGTGAGAGTAACTGTCCAAAACCCTTTGGGCTACAGAGTGAATAGTGCCAATTTTGCATCTTTCGGCAAAACCTTCTACATCTTGCAGTCGTAACCTCATCTCTTTTGCTGCTTTATTGGTAAAAGTGAGAGCCAATATGCCATCTTTTTTTGTGTGTTTCAGAATGTACTTAACCCGTTCAGTTAAAACATGGGTTTTCCCCGTGCCTGCGGATGCTAAAACCTGAATAGCTTTGTGGACAGGTTGCTTAACAATTTTGTCTTGTTCAGAGGATAAAATTATCATTTTGCGAACAAAAAAGGGTTTTTGTCTAAGTTTTTAAGCATTTCAACAGTTTGGAGTTGTAGTACAGTTTATAAGTGCCGGATTTTTTGCTCTTCAAAACACCTGAAGCTTCCAGCTCAGATAAATGTTTGCTGGCCGTTTGATAAGTTATGTTGAGCTGTTCTCCCAAAAAAGTGGCATGGGTTACCGGGTAAGAAAAAATATGATCCAGAAAATCCACACTGTATATTAAGTGATGTTTTGATTTTAACAATTTTTTGGTTTCAGACTTTATGCTTAGTATGTCAGTAATCACTGTTTTTGTTACCTGAGCCTGTTTGTCAAAAGCCTTCAGAAAAAATTTTATAAACTCCATCCATTTCCCGTGTTTTGTAATATTCAGCAGGGAAGAGTAGTATTTTTGCCTGTGTTGAAGCAGGTATCCACTGATGTACAGTATGGGAAATTCAAGAAGCTTGTATAATAACATTTGTAGTACAATGAGTATCCTTCCCGTTCTGCCATTTCCATCAGAAAAAGGATGTATAGCCTCAAACTGGTAGTGACTGACAGCTATTTTTATTAAAGGATCTATAGTTTTATCTTTGGAATGGATATAGTTTTCCCAGTTTCCCATTAACTTGTTTATATTTGTGGGAAGAGGGGGTGTGTATAAAATACGCTTTCCCCCTCTTACGATTTTGTTTTCCTGTTGTTTAAACTCACCTCCGCTGGGCATCAATTCACGATGGATGGTTTTTATGATTCTGCTTGGAATGGCCTGATATTTTTGGAATTGTTTAAATCCTTTATGCAAAGCTTCCCGGTATCTGAGGACTTCTTTACTTGCCGGGTCTTTTTTGGGTTTTATGTTTATTTGAGCCTCCAGAAGAGTTTGTATGGTTGTATGAATACCCTCTATGGCAGAACTTGACAGAGTTTCCTGCAAAATGGGAATGTTCATTAATAAAGGATAAGCATTGGGAATAGCCCTACAGGTGCCGTTTAACTCGCTGACAGATCGGTTAGCCTGTATGACAAGTGATACTATTTCCTGGTTAAAAAGGTCTTTTTTGGTTAAAGAGGGGGGCAGCATGGGCAGATCAAAAGGGTGAAAGGGGTTAAACAGTATAGATTTTGCCATGCTTTTTGATATATAAAATTGTTTAATGTATGTCAAGGCTTATATTAAAATTTTTGATTATTTTTAATATATAGAGAGCTTATATTAAAAAAACAGGAAAAAACCGCTATATTGGAAAGTGCAAAATTTTGGGGTTTTTTAGGATTTAAGAGGCTTTTTGAGGGGTTTTGATCTGTTTTTTTGGTTTTTTAGGGATCCAGATCTGTTAAGTAGGGTTTTTAGGAGTCAAAAACAGGGGCCAGACCTGCTGTAAATTAAGGATTTTTGGCAAAAAAGGTGTTGACTTTTGTTTTGCCTCATATATTATTAAGCTTATGGAAGGTTTAGATCCTCAAACAATTATTGCTGTAATAGCCTTGATGACAGGGCTGGGGTTTATTTTTAATCTTCTTTTAAAGCCTGTAAAAGACAATCAAGGGCGTTTTGAGAAAAGCTTGGGTAATCTGGAGGCCAGACAGGCCCGTTTTGAAAAAAGACTGGACAGCTTGGAGAACAAGCTGGATCAGCTTTTGGCCAGAAATTAAGGTTTTGACTTTATTTTTTACTTGAATAAGTATTTAAGTTCAAAAAGCGTACGGTTAATTTGTTACTTAAAACAGACACAAAATTAGCTAAGGAGGGAAACAAAGATGAAGAAAATGATACATGTTTTTTGGTTGTCTTCGGTTTTTGTGTTGTTTGTATCCATAACAGCTTCTGCTGATTTCACTAAGGACGAATACTGGTGGATGAAAGTGCCTATGGAAAGACATTGTAAAGATTTGGCTCTTCAACAGGCACAAACATCTTTTGATGTGACAACAGAAGTAACACATTCCTCCCTTCAACCCACCACTTGCAGTTATAACCCTTTTAGTTCCTGTGAATTTGCCGTCCGGTGTGAGTATTTGCTTACCACATATTCACCAGGAAGTACAAATGCCTCTCACAAAGGTTATTTAACCTTAAAGGTTTATCGCTCTGAAAAGAATGCTTTGAAAAATAATAAAAGTTTTGATGTTCACCCTCTTTTTGGTGAAAGTAGGAATGGATATATAGCTCATTCCATACCTGTTTTGGAATTGTTTTTTATAGACTGACAGATTGGGTTTTTTTCATGTGATTCTGACATGAACATGCAGCAGATTGTGGCTTTTTAGCCGTGAAAATCTATAATATTCAAAATACTTTAAATATGTTTGTATGGTAAGGCAGAGTATCACAGACTTTAGTCGTGAGAGTTTTTAACAGTAGTGGTGCAGATTGTATAAATTTACATACAAAAAAAAGAAATAAATTAAAAAATTATTGAAATCCTTGACAAAAAATGGGGGGGGGTAAAGTGGATGTAAATCATTAATATCAAGGAGGAAAAAATGAAAAATTTAAAAATCATAACTATAGTATCTTCAACAACAGGAGTGGCCTTAATGGCAGTATTGGGTTTTATTTTTTTAAAACTTTATAAAGACAATCAGGCTTGTTTTGAAAAAAGGCTTTTAGCCAGTACTGAAGCTTTAGGTATGTTTGATAGCCCTTTGTCCAAAAAAGTGGGTTTTCAACTGGTAAAAGGTCCAGTGATTAAGCGGGAGTCATCTTCACAAGAAAATGAATTGGCAAAAATTAATTCAAAAACAAACCCTGCCATCTCTTATGCCGTGTTATTTGAAAATAAAAAGCCTGTTTGTGTGACAGATGTGGTGGGCAGGCCTGAACTGGTGCCAAAATTTATGGAAGTTAAAGATCAAAAAGCCACTAAAATCTCAGGCATTAATTTGCCCCCTTGTGAGGATTTTCAGTTAAGTGTTTTAAAAGCCAAAGCTCATCATGCTTTACTCATCAATGGGGATGAACCAGTTCAAGTGGCAAGTCCTGTTCTTTTTCCAGCTCTGGTTTTATGTCTTTTTGGTTCTGCATCCGGTGTTGGAATAAAAATGACTGAGAGTGGAGTTGAAAAGGGAGGTTGGTTGAGTGGAGAGGCAGCTGCAGGTGTATTTGTATCTAGTGGTTTGGGTTATGCAACGGGTATGATACTTAAAGAAGGGGGTTTTGCATTCTCCCGCTTTATGGGTTTGTCCATTGCTGGTCTCTGTGGTATTGGAACCTATTATGCTGTAGGATATTTCATGGACCGGTAACAGAGTTAAGTTCAAACTCAGGCTTTAAACAAGAAAGAGATTTTGAATTACCCCCCCTTTGCTTGAAGTATTTGATTTTCACCTGGTGGAGGACAGTCTGTCAGTAAGTGTGAAAGAAAGTGGAGCGGGGGAGCAGAAGAGTGCAGTGAAAGGTGGTTCTTTCATTAGAGCAAATGAATGGGCAGAAAAAAACCAAGATGATTTAAAAAAACATTTTATATGTAACTTATGGGGCAGGAGTATATTTTGTGTTTCACAGGCAATATCATTTTATGAAAGCACAACACACAAGCTGCTTCCGTGGTGGGGTGGTTTTTTATAATATTTAAACCCTTAAAGTGAATGTTTTGTAAAGAAGCGGATTTTTTGATCTCAATAGGGTAAAGCTTTCCTGATTGTTCTATTAAAAGATCCACTTCATTTTGGTCTTTATCTGTGTAATAATAAAAATTCCGTAAAGACTGGCTATTGTGTAAGTGGGATTTTATAATTTCTGAAACCGCATAAGTTTCAAGAAGAGGGCCAGCCATAGCCCCCATTTGTGTCACCTGTGGGTTAAGCCAACCCGTTAAAAAGCAACACAAGCCTGTATCCATAAAATAAAATTTTGGGGTTTTTAACATTCGTTTTGTGATATTTGTAAAATAAGGGTAAATCAGGCGGATAAGGCCCGTGGCCTCCAGTACCTGAATCCACGACTTAATTGTTGGCTCACTAACCCCTGTGTCGTTTGATATTTTACGATAATTCAGTTTTCCCCCCGTTCTGGCAGCCATAGCAAGCATAAATTTTCGAAACGACATTATGTTTCCGATCTGTAAGTATTCTCTGACATCTCTTTCAATATAGGTGGTAATGTAAGATTCATAAAACAACTTCCAGGTTTTGCCTTTTTGAACAAAAACCTGAGGGTAGCTGCCCCGCCATATTTTTTTGTAAATATCCTGTACAGAGATATACCTGGCCACCTGGGATCGTTTTTTAAGAATGTGAGGGGTGGGGACAAAAGGGGGGGATGTGTGAGGGCGTTTTTCCTCCTCAGCCAGTGAGAGGCCCTGCAACTCAAACAAAGCCACCCGGCCCGCCAGAGATTCCGATACATTTTTCATCATGGAAAACTGCTGAGAACCTGTAAGCCAAAAAAGCCCTGATTTTTTAACCTCATCCACAATGATTTTAATGTAAGAAAATAACTCAGGCACATACTGGACCTCGTCAATCAAAACAGGAAGCTTTAAATTTTGAATAAAAAGGGCTGGGTCCTGCCGGGCCGCTATACGGGTGTCCAGATTGTCCAAAGAAATATAAGATCTGTTTTTGCTTTTCAGGTGTTTTAATAAAGTGGTTTTGCCGGTTTGCCTGGGACCGGTGAGAAGCAGGACAGGAAAAGTGCGGCTGGCCTGCCGTAAATGCCGACAAAGAGTGCGTTCAATAAACATGGCTTCGTCAAATATAAAGTCAGACTTTATATTTGTCAAGATGTACGGCAGAATAAACCATGCTTTTTACTGTTGTGAAGGGCAGAGGGTTTTTAGAGCCTGCTTTGAGGGTGGGAACACAAAAAAACATATTGTGAGCTTTAAAAAGAGTGGGGAGGAGTTAAAAACCCCTGCTGACTGTGTAAATTTTACACACAAAAACAAAATAACAAAAAAAAATATTAAAAAATTTGACAAAAAAATGGGGGGGGGTAAAGTGGTTTTAAAGATTTTTAACTGGTTATAATAAAGGAGTAAAGAAAATGAAAACTTTAAAAGTTACAATAAAATGTTTATCTGTCTTAAGTGTTTGGTTTGTTTTTCAAACTCAGGCTTTAAACAAGAAAGAGGTTTTTAATCACCCTTTGCCTGCTGAAGCCCTGGATTTTCACTTCAATGAAGAAGCCGCCCCAGTCATTGGGGAAGCAGGAAGTGAAGTCAATGAACTAAAAAGTGCGTGGGCAAAGCTGAACTCCCCTAAAGAAAACAGGGAAGTTTCTCATGTGGTGTTGTTTGAGGAGGGAAAGCCTGTTTGTGTGGCAAATGCTGTGAGAAGGCCAGAGCTTGTGCCGCATTTTATGAAGGTTAAAGCTCAGGACTCAGAAGCCGCTGCTCTCCCCCTTCCCGCTTGTGATGATTTTCAGTTAAGTGTTTTGGAGGCAAAAGCTCAAGAGGCTTTACTCATTAATGGAAAAGAGCCTGTTCAAATGGCGGCTTTTATGGAAAGCATGCTCTTATGTACTCTCGGTGGAGCGGGCTCCATAGGAGCCGTAGTTTTAGAAGATGCAGCTGAATCATCGTTCTCAAAACATTCCAAAGTTGACATTACGGTAGCGGTTTTTGGTACTGCAATAGCTCCTGTTGGATCTTTTGTAGCTCTGAAGTATTTTTCTGAGTTTGCCGCATTCTCTTATCTGAGAGGCTTTTCCATTGTTGGCCTCTGTGGTTTGGGAATTTATTCTGGTGTAAAATATCTGGAATACCTGACACAGTAATGGGGATGTGGCAGGGAATAAAACCAGGTTTTTATAGTGTGAAAATCAAACAGCCTGGGTTTTTTAACTCTTTTGCACTTCCTCTTTTACAGTGGGGCCTGCCTCTTTAGTCTGAACTTGTTGTTCTGATACTGGTTGCTCTGGTGGGATGTTTGGTTCTGCTGTTTTTTGCCCTGATGATGTGCTTTGCCCTGATGTGTTTGGTTCTGAAGTGTTTTTCTCTGCCGGGTTTGGTTCAGGTTTTTTTTGCTCTTTTTTAAAAATTTTGATTTTGGCAGCATCCGGGGAGAAAAACAAAAAGGCCGATCGCCTTTCCAGCTGAGGGGTGTCCTGATCCAGGACAGCCAGAGGAAGAAGTTCTTTTTTTACCCGCTCCAGCATCTGAAGTCCCAGGTCTTTGTGAGCCATCTCTCTTCCCGAATAACGAAGATGCACCTTTACTTTACAACCATCCAGTAAAAACTCCCGGGCTTTTCGCATTTTAATCTGTAAATCATGCACATCGGTACGGGGGCGAAGCTGCACTTCCTTAACAACAATTTTTATTTGGTTTTTTCGGGATGTTTTTTCTTTCTTGCTTTGTTTAAACTTCCACTTTCCATAATCCATCATTTTGCAGGTGGGGGGCTTTGCATTGGGGGCTATTTCCACCAAATCCAGGCCCTTTTCATTAGCCCTTGAAACAGCCTGTGCCGTATTCATAACCCCCATCATGGTACCTTCCTCATTAACCACCCTGACTTCCGGGGCCAAAATCAGCTCATTGATTTTAAATTTTTCCTCTTTCTTTTTAGCCATTCCGTTAAATTTTTTTCTAAATTTGCGAATAAACCACCTCCTTTAGTTTGGTTTTATTTTTAAACTCTCACTTTTTTTAATGCCTGTGAAGTTATTTTTTGTGTTTTATCCTGAAAAGCCCTCATAAAACTTCTGTTTTTTGTCTGTACAGGCTTTTTTTACCTCCTGTATAAAGCGATCTTTATGAAGACTTACACTCCTGCCACTGGGAAGTCTGAGGGCCACTGACTCCGCATTTTGCTCTTCTTTTCCCACCACAACAAGACAGGGTATCCGTAACATGCGGGAATGGCGGATTTTATAACCCAGTGTCTCGCTCCTCAGGTCGGCTTTAACCCTTAAGCCTATAGCCATCATCTGTGTTTTTAACTCCTTTACATAAGGCTCCTGATCTTGAGAAATGTTAAGAATCAGGACCTGCACGGGTGCCAGCCATACCGGTAAATGGCCTGCCGTGTGTTCCAGATACACCCCGATGAAGCGTTCCAGAGTCCCCAGGATGGCCCGGTGGAGAAGCACAGGGTGTTGCATTTGATTTTGAGAATCCGTGTATTTTAAGTGAAAAGCTTTTGGCATGTTAAAGTCGCACTGTAAAGTCCCCATCTGCCAGGCCCGTTTCATGCTGTCCACAAGCATCACATCCAGTTTGGGACCGTAAAAAGCCCCCTCCCCCTGTTCCACCTGAAAGGCCACACCTTCCGCTTTCAGTACAGAGGATAAAGCCTCTTCGGCCTGCGTCCAAAGAGCTTTTTCCCCCATAAAAGAATCCGGCCGGGTGGAAAGTGCAATCCTCCATTCCTTTAAACCCAGGGCATGATAAACCTCAGAGAGCATGCTTAAAAAACTTTTTATCTCCTGAAACAGCTGCTCTTTTGTGCAAAATATATGGGCATCGTCCTGACACATGCTTCGCACCCGGGTTAAGCCATGGAGAACCCCTGTTTTTTCCCTCCGGTGAAGCCTGCCAAAGTCCGCCACCCGCCACGGCAAATCCCGGTAAGAGAATTTTTTTAAAGCATAAAGCAAACAATGAGAGGGGCAGTTCATTGGCTTTAAAAAGAATTCTTTTACTGCTGCCTGCTGAAGGTTTGCAGAAGAAGAGGATGCTGGTGGTTTTTGTGCCGCTTGCACCGGGTACATGTTGTGTTCAAAGTGTTCTTTATGTCCCGACTGGGAAAACAGCTCCTGATTAAAAATCTGTGGAGTGATGACCTCTTCGTAATTGTATTTTAAATACATCTGGCGTAAGAAGTTGGTAAGCTCATTGTAAATCACTGCCCCGGAAGCAGTAAAAAAGGGGCTTCCCGGTGAAAGATCAGAAAAGTGAAAAAGGCCCATTTCTTTTCCCAGTTTGCGGTGGTCTCTTTCAGCAGCCTCTTTTAAGTTTTGCAGGTGTTGCTTTAATTCTGGCTTGGAGTGAAAGGCTGTGCCGTAAATTCTTTGCATTCTGGGGCCTGTCTCCTCCCCCCGCCAGTAAGAACCTGAGCTGTGAAGCACCTTAATAACCCCTATTTGCGAAAGGTTTTTAACATGAGGCCCCCGGCACAAGTCCAGCCACTCCCCCTGCCTGTAAATGCTGACCTCCTCTGTGTCCAGACTGTTAATAATTTCCTCTTTATAAACCTCTTTTGCTTTTTTAAAAAAAGACAGGGCTTTGGTTTTGCTCCATACCTCTTTATGAACACTCAACCTGCTCTTTATAATCTCTTTCATTTTGGTTTCTATTTTTTTTAAGTCCTGTGGGGTGAAGGTTTGAGGGGAATCGAAGTCATAATAAAATCCGTTTTCTGTCACAGGGCCTGTACCCACTTTGGTTTGTGGCCACAAAGCCTGAACGGCTTGTGCCATAACATGGGCTGCTGAGTGACGGATAACCTCCAAAGCAGACAGAGAGGGAATAAGAATCATTTTTATACGATCACCGGTTTTTAAAGTCTGCCTTAAGTCAAAAACCTCTTTGTGATCGTTGATAAAAGCCCCCACCACCTGGTGAGACTTTTCAGGAGTGGTTTTTTCGACCACCTCCTGAACAGTGGGGGTGTGGGGAAACACAACAGGGCCAGAAGGTAAATAAATCTTACATTCCATAAATTCTATAACTTGCCATAAAAGTAAAGGTTCAAGATACCTTAAGGGGTTTATTTTTGATGATTTTCAGGCAATAAAATGTACACATTGTTTTCTTTCCTGTTATTGAACCTAAACTCATACTCCTTGTAAATGCAAGAGATTTTATGTTCTGGATTCCCGCTTTCGCGGGAATGACGGGCTTTTGTGCAGGAATAACGGGTTTTTTTTGCATGGAGAATGACGGGCTTTTATGTGGGGAATGACTAAATTTTATCCAGCAAATGGCACTATTAAAAAAAACTTGACAAAAAATGGGGGGGGGTAAAGTTTTTTAAAGGTTTTGACGATACAATATCATGGGGGCTTTTAACAAGCACCTGCCATTTACCCATTAGTGATAAGGAGTTAAGGTATGAAAAACACAAAATCAGGTTTTATAAAATTTTTTGTTTTTGCTTTTTTGGTGTTTTCTCTAAAATCTTATTCTCATGGGGATGCTTCTGACGGACACCATGTGGGGTGTCTTCAAAGGACTTACACCCGCTGGCTTTGCGATACCTCAAGCAACAAAAAAACCAGGTACCAGTTTTCCTGTATGGTGTGGACCAAGCTCACCGGGGCAAACAATGTGAGGGGAAGTTGTGAGGGCGAAAACCTGTGTCCGGGAGACAAACCCTGTGGAAGACACCCCAACTGCCATGTCTGTAGATGTGATGCCAATCCCGCCAACAGGTATAAGTGTGGTGAGTACGGACACTGTAGAGGCTGTACCTGCAAGCTGGACGGTCCAGGTAATAAGAAGTGCGGGCTTTACGGCACAGACGGTAGTACCTGCAGAATTTGCAGTGCCAAAACCTGCCAGCAGGATGGTCCCACAAACAGGAAATGCGGATCTTACGGTACAGACGGCAGGACTTGCAGAGCCTGCACCTGTCAGCAGGATGGTCCCACCAACAAAAAATGCGGATCTTACGGCACCGATGGAAGCAGCTGCACTCCCTGCCAAACAAGCACTTCCTCAGGAGAAGGCAATAATGAAGGAGGTTCTGAAGGATCAGAGGGAAGTTCTGAAAATGAAAATAATGGCAACAGTGACAGCGGTAACATCTGGCGTGCAGGTTCTGCCGCTCAGTAAGTGACATGATGAGAGGAGGATTCTTTGGCCATGGGATCTTTTAAAGGTATCACCGGATGTTGAGACAAAAATAAAAACACAGATTTTAAAAACAGGCCCAAAAATCCCAAAAACAGGGCCAGCTCCAACACACCCCACCGGGGAATTTTGGGATCAAAATGAGGATAAATCAACCAATACAAGTCTATCCACTGCATCAGTAAAATAAAAACGGCTACAGGCACCAGTATGGAGAGATTTCTTTTCGACTCCCGGGGGAGAAGAACCAAAAACGGCAAAATAAACTTGCCTACAATCAGTGAGACAGACACCCATGCCCACCACCCCTGAGAGCGGTAAAGAAAGAAGGTGGTCTCTTCCGGCAGGTTGGCATACCAAATCAACATATACTGGCTAAAGGCAATGTAAGCCCAAAACACAGTGGCAGCAAATAAAAATTTTCCCATATCGTGAAAGTGATCCGGTTTGATAAGTGAGCGGTAAGAGCTGTTGAGCTTCAACAGTGTGGCTGCCAGTAAAATTGTGGCAGCAAACACAGACTGAAAAAGCCCCGCAAACACATAAACCCCAAAAATGGTGGAAAACCAATGAGCATCCAAACTCATTAAAAAATCCACACTGAAAAACGAAAGCGAAAAAGCAAAAAAGAACAAAAACATAATGGAACACTTAAGGCTTTTGTGAGTCCACCTCATGTCTCCGTCTTTGTCCTGCTTAAGGGAAAACCCCACCAGCTTTTTGAAAAAAAACCACCATCCCCCCAAAAAAAGCCCCACACGAATCAGAAAAAAAGGGAAATTCAAATAAGGGCGTTTGTGCTGAAGCAGAGGATCTTTTAAAATTTTTTGCGGATCCAGCCAGTCGTAAAGGGAAAAAGCCCCCCAAAGTAAAGGCAGCATCAAGAGTGCAGCCCAGGGTAAATAGGCAGGCAAAGCCTCTGCCAGTCTTCTGACATTTGCACTCCAGCCCGCCTTGCACACATGGTGAAGGCTGATAAAAAACAAGCCCCCCACAGCCATCAGCAAAAAATACACATAATTTACAAGGTAAGCATGCCACATACGATTTTCAAAACCCAAAAGCAGAGATAAAACCCCTGCCACAAAGCCTGTAAAAATAAACAGGGAAGTGATTTGCTGCATGCGATCCAAAAAGGGAGGATGTTTTAATGGGGAAATCTCAGTCATTGGCTTTCCTGTTTGTTGTTTTTTGCTTCTTCACTGGCAAAGGTTTTTTTTTAGCCCTTTGCAGCTGGTTTCTTTGCAGAATACGAATGTAATTTACCAAAGCCCACCGGTTGTTTTCCCCTTTCACCTGCCACTGATAAGACCCCATAAGCCCCTGTCCCTGATGAATAATATGGTAAAGCCTGGCATCTGAGTATTTAAAAGCTTTGTCCATAAAAGATGGGGGAGGGACAGCCATTTTTAAAGCCACCTTTCCCTCACCCAGCCCCGAAGCCCCGTGGCAATAAATGCATGCTTTCTCATACTGCCTTTTTCCCAGGCCCACAACATAGGCGGAAAAATTTCCCTTTAAAGGGTTTTTCAAATGTTTTTCAGCCTCTTTGAGCTGAGCCTTGTAAGGGTAATAGTGAGTTCCCCGGGCCCGGCTGTTAAGGGGGGGCTTTCGCATAAAAGTCTTCCCGCCCTCAGAGGTTTTTGTGCCAGAGTTTTGTTTTTCCCAAGGGGTTTTTGTCCCCCCCTCCTGAGGCTTTATGTTTTTTTGCTGAATCATATCGTGAAAAATCTCCACATCTGTTCGGTTTTTGCCTCCGCTACAGGCAGAAAGAACAAGCCCCACAAAACATATTTGTAAATGCACACCAGGTTTTATCAGTGCTTTGTTCATAAAAATTCCTTAATTAAGCCTGTAGAGGGTTAAAACTGTGTATTTAAAACCTCTTCCGCCCCCAAACTTTTAAAAACTTTGTGAATCTCCTCTGTGGAGTGTTTTTTGTCTTTCAGGTTAAAAAACAAGGCAAACTTGTGAGAGCTTAAATCCTTGTGGAGTACAGGAGGGTTAAAAGAGGGAAGCCCCATGGCATAAAACAAAGCCCCCACGGAAGCCAAAGCCCCCACCAAAATGGTGCATTCAAAAATAACAGGCACAAAAGCGGGAAGAGACCAAAGGGGCTTTCCCCCCACATTCAAAGGCCAGCTGACCGCTGAAGTCCACCATGTAAACCACAAACCAAAAACACAACCCCCCATGCCAAAAATAAAAGTCACCCAAGGGATCCAGGATCTTTTAATACCCAAAGCCTCCTCCAAACCATGCACCGGGAAAGGGCTTAAGGCCTGGAGGTTTTTATACCCCTTTTTTTTAAGCTCAAAGGCCGCTTTTAAAAACACATCCTCTTCAGCCCACAGCCCAGCGATAATGTCTTCTGTCTCAGGGGCCAAAAAGTCCCCAAGCTTTTGAGCCTGCCTCTGAAGAAGTGTTTTTAATTTGTTTGTCATAAACAAAAGCCCTTAAAAAAATTAATTGTGTCCCTGCCGGGCCACTGTTTTTACCTCTGCCACAGCAATGGCCGGAAGAGTTTTAATGTATAACAAAAACAAAGTGAAAAACATACCAAAGCTTCCCACCAAAGCTCCAAAATCAAAAAAACTCATATCAAACATTCCCCAGTTGGCGGGTAAAAAATCCCTGTGCAGGGAAGTCACCACAATCACATATCTTTCAAACCACATGCCAATATTCACAAAGATGGAAATCACAAACATCACCCCAATGCTGCGTCTAAATTTTTTCCACCAAAAAATTTGGGGAATCAGAACATTGCAGCTGACCATAATCCAATAAGACCACCAGTAAGGGCCTGCCGCCCGGTTTAAAAACACATACTGCTCAAAGCCCGACCCGGAGTACCAGGCAATAAAAAACTCTGATCCATAAGCATAGCCCACCATTAAACCGGTGAGCATGATGATTTTGTTCATCGCCTCCATGTGGTTTAAAGTGATGTAGTCCTTAAACCGGGGAACAAAATACCTTAACAGACACATGAGGGATACCACCATGGCAAAACCTGAAAAAATAGCCCCCGCCACAAAATAAGGGGGAAAAATAGTGGTGTGCCATCCCGGAAGGCTGGCGGTGGCAAAATCAAAAGACACAATACTGTGGACAGACAAAACCAAAGGGGTGGATAAAGCCGCAAGCAGCATGTAGGTCATCTCATAATGGCTCCAGGACCGGGCGGTACCCCTGAAGCCCAAAGACAAAGCCCCATAAATCCACTTCCTGATGCCCCGGGATCGATCTCTTAAAGTGGCCATGTCAGGGACCATACCAATATACCAAAACACAAGGGATACCGTGGCATAGGTAGAGACCGCAAACACATCCCACACCAAAGGGGAGCGAAAATTAACCCACAGGGGGCCTCTTTGATTGGGGTAGGGAAGAAGCCAGTAGGCAAACCAGGGCCTGCCCGTGTGAAGCAAAGGAAAAATCCCCGCCGTCATAACGGCAAAGACCGTCATGGCCTCTGCTGTGCGGGCAATGGATGTTCGCCATTTTTGACGAAAAAGAAACAAAATCGCGGATATGAGGGTTCCGGCATGGCCAATACCAATCCAAAACACAAAGGTTATGATGTCTGTACCCCAACCCACCGGATGAGAAACCCCCATAAGCCCCATTCCCACAATGACGATACCCGCCATCACACAGATGTAAAACAGGAATAAAGTCTTGGCACTGAAGAGGGCTAAAAAGTAAGACAGCGGGGGCCATTTTTCTGTTAAAGAGCAAATGTCCTCTGTAATGGTCTGAAAAGATTTTTTTTTAGAGATTAAAGGGGGTCTTTTAAACTCTGAAGGGGGGGTGTGCATAGCCTTCCTTAAGAGGTGGTTTTTTAAGAGTGGCGAAAACCACTTTTGTTGTTTGTTTAAAATCAAAATCTAAGGGAAAAGCCAGACCCTGACAAGAAGAATTTGTACTTTAAAGCTTAATTTAAGTTTTATGGTTTTGCTCCCGATAAACTCTTACATGAGGGTTTTTGTTCTTTTTTGTTTTATGTGGTTTTCCGTTTCAGCCTCTGCGGGAATAGGAGAGGCTTTAACAGGAACTTTGCGTCGGGTTATCTCTTCCGGTAAAAACGCTGTTGCTGACAAGGCCAAAAAGCCGGTTTCACAAAATCTGGACTCCCCCCCTGCCAAGCAAAAATTAAACCCCCCGTCAGAGACAAAAGAGGAAGTGGCTTCACCCCCTGCTGCCCAAGCAGAAAAAGCCCTGCCCCCCCCCGCTGAAAGGTCCACCTCTGCCGTACAACAAAACAACAAGCCCCCCCCTGCCACCACAGAAGCCACTGACACCCCATCAGCAAACATGCTGCCTCCTCCTGAAGCATCCCCCCCCTCTGCTGGCAATAGTGAGGAGGGGCAAAAACCCTCCCCACCAGACACTGCGGTCCCTCAGGGCAATACTCCTGTTCCTGCTGAAGCGGCGGGTTTGACACAGCAGCCCACAACACCACCGTCCAGTGAGGAAAGCCCTTCGCCAGGGGATCCCCCCCCCAAGTTAGAGGCAAAAGCCCCGCCCCCACAAGCCTCTTCACAAAAAGAGCCTTATCAGAAAAACAGCCAGCTAAATCATAAAAATCAGGAGCTGATAAAGCAGGTAACAGGCTTGTTTTCTGAATCAAAAAATAAAGAAACCGCCCATCAGGTGCGTTTAATGAAGGACTGGAACCAGCTGTTGCTGCAATACAACAGTATGTTGCAGAATTTTATTACCTCTCACCAACCATCTCCTCCCGTCTCATCCCCACAGCCCTGAAAGGGCTTTCCCCTCTTCACGGAAAGAAAAAACAGACTTGTTTTTTTCAGCGGCAGGGCTTAGGTTTTTTCCTGAATTGTTGTCAGATGAAAGCAAGTGCCTGCCCGTGTTTATTGATCTTTTAAAGGATACAAAATGAATTACCGTCAGTCTGGTGTGGATATTAAAAAATCAGAAGCCTTGGTGGAGTGGATTAAAAAACAAAGCCCGGCCGCCAAAGGAAGGGAGGGGATAGGGGGGTTTTCTGCTCTTTTTCGTCCTTCTTTTAAAGGGATAAAAAACCCATGTTTTGCAGCCTCCACCGATGGAGTGGGCAGCAAGGTGTTAATAGCCTCTCATTTTCAAAGTTATAAGGAGGTGGGGCAGGACTTGGTTGCCATGTGTGTGAATGACATTGTGTGTGCAGGAGCCACCCCTTTGTTTTTTATGGATTATTATGCTTGCGGCAGGCTTAAGAACAAAGCTTTTAAAGATTTTTTAAAAGGGGTTTTAAAAGCCTGTAAAATCAGCGGCTGCACTTTAATAGGTGGGGAAACAGCAGAGATGCCGGGGTGTTATAGTTCCAACGATTTTGACTGTTCAGGTTTTGCCCTTGGTATACTGGATGAGAAAAAAAAGCTGGGTCAGCACAGAGTGCGGCACGGGGACCGGTTGATAGGGGTCTTAAGCTCTGGTTTTCACAGTAACGGGTTTTCCCTTTTAAGAAAGGTGTTTAAAAAAGACATGCACAAGTGGAAAAAAGATCTTCTTAAGCCCACAGCACTTTATGCCCCTTTGGCGGTGCGTTTGTTTAAGGTGAAAGGTTTAAAAGCCATGGCTCATATTACAGGTGGGGGGATGGATAATCTTTTAAGAGTGTTGCCGGAAGGATGGAGGGCAGAGCTTAAGCTTTGGCCTGTGCCTGATATTTTTAAGGAGGTTAAAAGCCGGGCAAAAATCACCTGGCCCGATCTTTTAAAAACTTTTAATTGTGGAGTGGGTTTGGTGCTGGTGGTTTGTCCCACTGCTTTAAAGAAGGTGCAAAAAACCATTCAAAAAGAGGGTTTTAAGTTTTTTGATTTGGGTTGTGTGTTAAAGCCAAAGACTCACCGCAAAGCCAAAACCTCATGGTCTTTTCTGTGATAAGGCCCAAAGTTCAGGTTTTCTTTGGAAAAAGAAAAACTGGACCTTAGACCTTGCATTTCAAAGAGGTATGAGTTTGGTTTCAGTAACAGAGTAAAGAACACCTGTACATTTTGCTTCCTAAAAAGCCCTTTAAGTCATCATTAAAGCAAAAAAAAAAATCACACCATGACTCAAAATAAAGCCTGTAAATCTTCCTTTCACAGCATCTTCTTTCCTGAATCTTCAGGGGTGGGGGGGGGTAAAAGTTTGCTTTTTCTCTTGCCACAAGGCTTGGGAGTGTGCCATTCTGATACCTTACGAGGTCCTTGTTTGTAATCGGCAGGAAGCTGTCGGTCAGGGATCGTATGAGATTGATAAAGAAGGCTGTGGATTATGTGTGTCATTACAGCCCGGGATTTAGTTGGAGGATATTAAGGGATATAGAAGTAAGGGCTATTGGTAAGGAGGAGGAGAGAGTTATGCCACCATTACAGATATCATTGGATGAGGAGAGGTCCAAAGGCTTAAAACAAGGTCGCTTGGAAGGACTTCAAAAGGGACTTCAAAAGGGGCTTCAAAAAGGTCGCCAGGATTGCCAGCAGGAGCTGATTTTAAAGATGTTGAAGGCCAAGGTGGATTTGTCTCTTATCTCCAAGGTAACGGGTTTGTCAGAGCAAAAGCTTAAAAAACTCAAAAATGGTTCTCAAAAATAGGCGTGTTGTTTTTTAGGTTTGTCTATTTATGGTTTACCGTGCCTAATTGTAAGTTGTCATTGTCTGTGGAGTAAGCCTGCCCCCACTGTAACCATGAGCAGAGATTGAGCTTTCACCTCGTACATCACACAAAAAAGGGTCAGGACACTGGTTTTTTCTTAAAAAAAGCATAAAAAACGGGTTTTTGGCTTGATTTTTGGTATGTTATAATGTATGTAATTATGGAGAGAGTGAGTTTCTCTAAAAAGAAAATGGCAATTCCTACAGTTAATGAGGATAAAAGATGAGTTTAAAAACAAGAGTTTTATGTATTGCTTCTGTTGTTGGCTTGGGGTTGTTCATCAATATGGTGCTTGGGCCTGTCTTTGCGGGTGAAGAGGTAAAAAAAGAAAATCTGGAACCTGCTGCTGTGGTCACCCCTCTTAAGTACCCCCCTCCGCCGGCTGATCCCACACAATTGCCAGCCCCTGTGAAAAAATATGTGAAGATGATTGCTGATTTGTGCAACACCAACGACTTAAGCAAGCAGGTGCCACAGTTAAAAAAAGCTTTAAATGGCCTGGATAAGGCCCTTCCTTTTTATTATGAAAATTATTCCACCCGTAGAGTCAACTCAGGGGATTTAAGAGAAATGCACACTCATTTGCTTAGTGGAAGTAGGGTTCTCGGTGGGATTTGGGAAGATCTTAATGCCGATCCCGAAAACTGGAGAGTTCCTAATACCAACCCCGAAAAAAGGTTTAATGCTGCAAGCTGGTTTTTACATGATCGTATTATTTTGTACAATCTTCCGGATGGAGCAGGGCCTGAGTTTTTTTCCCACGATTGGGAACATCAGGTTTATAAAGGGCTTTATTGTATATCCCATGATAACCCACGTCCTCCAAAGACCTCCTTAGCCAAAAAACCGGATGCTTCCTAAAGCCTGTTGGTGGGGGGCAGCAGCTTTTTTGCTGTTTTTTTCCTCTTATAGTCAGGTTGCTTTTTTTTTCCTGGCTGCCAGAGAATGGAAAACTGCCCAAAAATACCACCGCAAAATCAAAAACCTCATGGTTTTTCCTGTAATCAGGTCCAAAATCCAGTTTTTCTTCTAAAAAAAACCTGCTTGACAAAAAATGGGGGGGGGTAAAGTGAATTTAAAGCTAAAAAATCACAATACAAAAGGAGGAAAAAATGAAAAACCACTTGATGTCTTTAGTTGTTTGTCTGACTTGTTTTTGGTCTTCATACAGCTCAGCCGATTATTTGGATGATCAGGTTTTAAAATACTGTAAAGCCTTTATGGCTAAATATTTAAAAGAAGATATTTTAAAAAATTTAGAATATAAATTAGGATATCGTAGAAACCACTGGAGCCTTAACCATAGTAAATATGACTTTGGAAGCAGTTGTATTGTTACTGGTCAAACAGAAGAATACTACATACAAATACTTGGATGGAATATAGAGAGAAACAAGCCACCCCATCTTATAAAAGATAAATATAGTAATGCGAAGTGGCATCACCGCTTCGCCCGGTATATACCGGTCGCTGCTGTAGAGTATAATCAAAATGTACTTTATGTAACAGATTATGAATGGGTGACATATTTGGCTATTAGTAAATTTACAGAAACAAAAACTTACGAAAATTTTAATCAGAGTGAGGGAGTTTATCAACTCAAATAGAAATTTTTTGCATGTTTTCCGTAGAAAAGAAGTGAGATGGCAACCCCCTCATTTTTTCTTAACCCACTTAAACATAAAGCCTTCATGCTTCCCTGTATCGGCAGAGACCAGAAAAACTTTAACCCCGGCCCCCCAGGGGCTTTTTATCTGGTTCAGAATGATATACACAGGTTATAACTAGTTCCAGCCACAAGTATCAAAAACAGTATGATCTTCCGGGTCACACACTCTCCTAATAGCAACATATCCAATCTTTGGTTGTGAGTTTT
Organism: Bdellovibrionales bacterium; assembly: GCA_965200025.1. Classification (GTDB taxonomy): domain Bacteria; phylum Bdellovibrionota; class Bdellovibrionia; order Bdellovibrionales; family UBA1609; genus JANQSP01. The sequence continues at coordinate 1,387,259 of OZ241325.1, read as the reverse complement.
GAATAAAATGAACAAGACTTACTGGTATTATATACTCCTGGCTGTGATATGACCTGGCTTTGTTAAGGGTATCGTCTTTTTCATTTTTGTCACTGGATTCTTTGACATCAAAGCCTGTAGCTCCAGGAAAATATATTAAATCACAAAAGTAAGAGTGTTACCTGAAGCTGAAAGGATTAAAGGCCAAAGTGGTTAAGAGATCATAAAGCTTTTTTTGTTATTTTTCAACAAGCTTGAAAAAAAATAGTGACACCCCCCTTTTACATGCGGTAAAAGAACAAAACCATGCATCAAAACAACAAACCCCGTAAAACCTCTCTACACGACATCTTCTTTAAAGAAGTCTATTCCCACCTCCCTTACAGTCTGGATATTTTTCGCCTTATCCTCACTCCTTTAGAGTTTAAACTCTTTGATTTTAAAACCTTAAAACTGGAGCTTAACTCTTTTGTGGACAAAGAGTTTAAAGAGAAGAGAATGGACCTGCTGTTTTCTGTGAAAAAGCGTGGTTCAAGTAAAAATACCCGTATTTTGTTTTTGCTGGAACATAAATCCTACCAGGACGAAGGTCTTTTAAGACAAATACTGGCTTACCAGGCAGGAATATACGACAAAATTAGGGAACCGGTGATACCTGTGGTGGTCTACCATGGAAGCAAGAGGTGGAGGGGGGTTTTAAGCTTTCATGAGTATTTGAGTGATTTTAAGGGTGTTTTGAAGAGGTGTTTTGGTAAGAATGTCTTGAATTTTAAGTGCCGGTTGTTAAATCTTCAGGATTTGGGCAAAAACGGAAAAAAGTTAAAGGGCTTGACAAGCTATCCGGCTCTGTATATTATGAGTCATATATGGAATTTGAATGAGGAGGTTATGAGGTCCCTGTTTGTAATTGGCAGGAAGCTGTCGGTCAAGGATCGTGTGAGGTTGATAAAGAAGGCTGTGGATTATGTGCGTCATTACCATCCGGGATTTGGTTGGAGGATATTGAGAGAGATAGAAGTAAGGGCCATTGATAAGGAGGAGGAGAGAGTTATGCCACCATTACAGATATCCTTGGATGAGGAAAGGTCCAAAGGCTTAAAACAAGGTCGCTTAGAAGGACTTCAAAAGGGACTTCAAAAGGGACTTCAAAAAGGTCGTCAGGAATGTCAGCAGGAGCTGATTTTAAAGATGTTGAAGGCCAAGGCAGATTTGTCTTTTATCTCCAAGGTAACAGGCTTGTCAGAGCAAAAGCTTAAAAAACTCAAAAATGGTTCCAAAAAATAATAGAAAATAAGGTGTTGGTGATCTTTTAACTGGATGACACTCAGCCGGTGTGGCTTTAAGAAACCTCAGCCACACAGTGTGTGTGACGACCATTTAAAATCATGTTATGCACAAGCCTGTTATGGATAAAAATCTGGATGTATTGGTGATTTCCTCCCACGACCGGAGTTTTTGGTTGATCGATCAGCTGAACAGAAAAGGCTTAAAGGTGGGGGTGTGGGATCTGTCCCGGCACTTTCCTCTTTCTTTGTCAGAAAGACAAGGCCCCCTGGGAAAATTTATACCAAAAGGACTCAAAGATTCTCAAAAGCAGTACTTCTACGGGGATCAATACACCCGTCTTAAAACCGGTTTTTGTATCTTAAGCCCAAAAGGCCCCCTGGAGTTTAAAGGGCCTTTAACCAGTTTTTTGTTAAAAACCAGAGCAGATATGAGGTACACTCACCAGTGCTTAAAGCAAAAACCCCAAGCTTGGGATTTTTTTCAGCAAAAGCTCTCTCAATTCTGGATTTTAAAGCTGGCTGCTGCTTTGCAGGGGGGTCAAAGTTTTTACCTGAACTTTTTGCCACCTGCTTTAAAAAGAAAAACCCCATCAGATTTTCTGGCTTCAAAAATCAAACAATGGATGCCTCAAAGGGCTTGCTTTTCCCCCCCACTGCCCCCTTTGTTTTCTGAATATATTATGGGAGAGGCCTCTTTAAAATACTTTCAGGAGATGCATCAGTTATTTCAGCAAAAAGGTGTCAGGTATTTTTCGCAAATTCCCATAACAAACTTAAACCACAAGCAGAAAAGAATCAATCTCAGAGCAGGAAGTGAATCTCTTACTTACCGGTTTTTGGTATGGACTTTAAGTCGTCAGGAGACAAAAAGGGTGTTTCCCCATTTGCTTTCTTTTTTGTTTCCCGCATGGCCTGTGCCTGATAAAATATGGAGACGCACCCCCATGATATGGAATCAGGGGGTTTTTAAAGACCTTGTGCCACCGGCTTTAATTTTAACTTCCATGCCCCATAAAGATGAGGTCCCCCCCCCTCCCACTCCGCTCGCAGAGGAATTTTACAGTTTAAAAAAAACTTCGCCCACCCACTCAGACCTGTGGATGCTTCGCCCTTACTCAGAAGATCAGAAGAGTACATCAGGTTCCACAAGCAATGAGCAGGTCCGCAAAGGGCTTTCAGATTTGCCGCTTTTTAAACAAAAGGCGTTAAAACTTTTAAAACAAAGCCTGCCCACCATGCACTTTGAAATAAAAACCCACACAGACTTTGAAAATGAATACTTTGTCCTGTATAAACAAACAGGCAGGCTGAGAAAGACATTCCCGCCCGGTGTTTTTCACCTCAACCCGGAGGGGGCTGGTGGTTTTGATAACTGCTCTCTTTTAAGGCAGGCAGAAGAAATACTCTTTAGAATTTTTAAGGAAAGGACAATTTATGCTTAAAAGGTACACCAGAGAGGAAATGGGAAAAATCTGGACAGAATCCAGCTATTTTTCCAAAATGCTGGAGGTGGAAAAAGCCACCGCCAGGTTTCAGGCCCGGCTGGGCATTATTCCCAAAAGGAGTGCTGAAGCTCTCATCAAAAAATCCCGCTTCGATCTCAAAAAAATCAAAGAGTACGAAAAAACCACCCGGCATGATGTCACCGCTTTTTTAAAAACAGTGGCAGATTATGTGGGGCCTCCTCACAACTCCTGGCTGCATTTTGGTTTAACCTCCTCTGATGTGCTGGACACCGCCCGGGCTTTGCAAATTAAAGAGGCTGAGAGGGTTTTAAAAAAATCCTTCCTGCGTGCAAAGAAAGCTTTGTATCAACAGGCCAAAAAACACAGTGGGACTTTACAGGTGGGGAGAACACATGGCCAGGGGGCTGCCCCCTTAAGCTTTGGTCTCAAACTGACAGGCCACCTGCTGGAGCTTCAGCGGCACGAGGGCCGGGTGCTGAAAGCCTTAAAGCAAAGCCAGGCGATGAAGCTCAGTGGTCCGGTGGGGACTTACAGTGAATTTTGCCCCCCTGAGTTGGAAAAAAAGGTGGCTCTGTTCCTGGGGCTTTCTGTGGAGACAGTCAGTACACAGGTGGTGGCAAGGGACAGGTATGCAGAGTTGTTTTTGTCTTTTGCCCTTCTGGCCTGCGGGCTTGAGCGTCTGGCTGTGGAGGTCCGGCACCTGCAGTTTTCAGAAGTGGGTGAAGTCTCTGAGTCTTTTGCAAAAGGACAGACGGGGTCTTCGGCCATGCCGCACAAAAAAAACCCCATCTATTCAGAAAATATTACAGGTCTTTCCCGCCTGATACGCTCCCACACCACTGCCGCCATGGAAAACACCGTTCTTTGGCATGAAAGAGACATCTCCCACTCCTCTGTGGAAAGAGCCATCTTACCCTCCGTGTTTATATTCAGTGATTTTGCCCTCCATCGTATGGCAGAGGTGATAAAAAACCTGAGTGTTCACACCGATCAGATGAAAAAAAACCTTCACTCATGCCGGGGTACGGAATGCTCCTCTTTGCTTCTGCCCCTGTTTATTAAAAAAGGAATGCCCAAAGAGCAGGCCTATTCTGTAATACAGCAGAGTGGATTTTTAAGCCTGAAAACCAAAACACATTTAAAACAAAATCTTTTAAAAAACAAAACCCTGTTAAAGTATTTGAGCAAAAAAGATATGGACGAGGTGTTTTCTCTGGAAAAAAAACAAAAAGAAATATCTCTCCGGGTTCAAAAGATTTTAAAATCCTTTAAAATGGACGGATGAAAAGGAAAACAAATGTGAATCCAAAAAAACAAAACCTGATTTACAGTGGGAAAGCCAAAAAGATATACTCTGTTGCCGGTGACGATGATTTGTTGTGGCTTCAATTTACAGACGACCTGACAGCCTTTAATGGCAAAAAAAAATCCTCTTTTGCAGGCAAGGGGGCTTTAAACCGGGACATAAGCTCTTTGGTGTTTCAGTACCTAAGAAAAGAAAACATCTTAAACCACTGGGTGAGTGATCAAAATCACGAAAGTATGATCTGCCGCCGCCTGAAGATGCAGCCCCTGGAGGTGGTGGTCAGAAACCGCTTAAGTGGCTCCACAGCCCGAAAATTTCAATTCCCGGAAGGAAAACCCCTGCCTCACCCCCTGGTGGAGTTTTACTATAAAGACGATAAACTTCAAGATCCTTTTCTTAGTCAGGAGCAGGCCGTGGTTTTTGGTTATCTCAAAGAATCCGAATGGGGGGAGTTAAAAACCCTGGCCCTTCAGGTGAATCAAAAGCTCCTGCTTTTTTTTGATCAAGCGGGAATAGAGCTTGTGGATTTTAAGATGGAGTTTGGTCACCGGGAGGGGAAATGGGTACTGGGGGATGAGTTGTCTTGTGATTCATGCAGGCTTTGGGATAAAGCCAGTGGAAACAGGATGGACAAAGATCGGTTTCGCCTGGGCCTGGAGCAGATTAAAGAATCTTATCAGGAGGTCCTGATGCGTCTTTTAAAAAGGGGGAAGCCAGATGAAGGTGGGGGTTAAAATTTTACTGAAAAAACAGGTTCTGGATGTGCAGGGCAGAGCCATAGCAGATGCCCTTAAAAACCAGGGTTACAAATTAAACCATTTAAGCTACGGTAAGTTTGTGGAGCTGGACATTCCCACAGACCACCGGGAAGAGGCTCTTCAACAGGCCCATCAAATGGTGAAATCTTTGCTCTATAACCCCTTAATGGAAACTTATTCTCTGGAAACACTTCATTCAAAAAAAAACAACAAAAGTTAAAAACAAAGCCCTTAAAGATATAAGCCAATCAAACCTGATTTTTTTAAGTGTGGGGAAATTCACACACAAACTCTGAACCTCCGGACTGAGGGGATATCACTTTCACATACCCTCCGTGTTTTTCAATGGCCTGTTGCACCAAAGACAGCCCCACGCCCGTACCCCCTTTGTCGCGGGCCCGGGACTTGTCCACCCGAAAAAACCTCTCAAACACCCGGTGGTGATACTTCGCAGGTATGCCCTGGCCATTGTCCTTCACTGTAAGGCTCACCCCCTCTTCTGTTTTTTCAGAAGGTGTCCATTGAATGTGAATATCACAGCCCTCCGGAGTGTGAAGACAGGCATTCTCCACCAGGTTGTGCAGCAGGGTTTCCACCCAACGGGGGTGAGCCATAACATAAGCGGCCTTAAACAAATAATGTATGCGGTGGTTGTGAATGTTTAAATGACTGACCACTTTCTCTGTTAAAGTTTTGGTGTTGAGTTTTTCTTTTTTTAAATTGGTTTTTGTTGCCAACACCGATAAATTCAAAAGATCGTTTACCAGATCGTTCATTCTTTTGCAGTTTTTAAGTAGAATCTGAAGAAAAGATTCAAACTGATCAAACTTTTTGTTTTTTAAATCCTGAATAAGCACCTCCACAAACCCCTGAAGAGAGGTTAAAGGGCTTTTTAACTCATGAGAAACATTGGATATAAAATCAATATGGGATTTACGGGATAAATTACTCTTGGTCTGATCATAAAATAAAAAAGTCACACCCTGCACACACCAGCGGGAGGTTTTGTTTTTTGAAGGGGATAAGTCCCTGTTTTTGTGCTTTAAGGTGTTGTCTTTAAAAACAGGTGTGACTTTAACCTGAAAATGTGTTCGAAAACTTTGCTCTTTCCGGGTAAAAGAAAAAGACCGGAACAAAATATGGCCTGTCTTTAAGCATTCCTTAAAAGCCTCCTGCACTTCCGAAGAAAGATTTAAATCTTTCAGGTGAATCACCGGAAGGTCTGGTATGTCAAACAGAGCCTTTGCCTGGGAGTTAAAAAACAAAAGTCTGCCTTCTGTGTCAAAATGAAGAAAAACCTCCTCCAAAGATTCTATAAGACTCTTAAACAAGAGCATGTGCCTGCCTCCCTTTGTTTTTAGATAAAACCAATGCGGTAACCAATGCCTCTTACGGTTTCAATATGCTTTCCGTGGGTACCCATTTTTTTTCTTATAATGGCAATGTGGGTGTCTATGGTCCGGCCCGTGACATTAATGTCCTCCCCCTGTATAAAACTGATGATTTTTTTTCGGGAAAGGGCTTTGCCCTGATTGCGAAGCAGAATCTCCAATAACCGAAACTCGGAGAAAGTCAATACCAGCTCTCTCTCCATAATAAAAACCTTGTGGGTGTCTGTGTTGAGTTTTAAATCACCGGATTTTAATATCAACTCATTGTCAGAAGAGTCCATTAAAGTGGATCGTTTTATCAGATTCTTAACCCGTGCCTTAAAGACAGACAAATCAAAAGGCTTGGTAATGTAATCGTCTGCCCCGTTTTCCAGTCCGTATACAATATCCTTGGGTCCCGATTTTGCTGTAACAAACAACACAGGGGTGTTTTTGTAAGTGTGATCTTTTTGCCGGATCCATTTTAAAAGCTTTAGTCCGCTGATCTCAGGTATCATCCAGTCCAAAATAATCAGATGGTACTGGCAGGAGGAGGCTGAGGAGAGCTTGTCATAAGCCAGGGGGCCTGTTTCAGCACGATCCACCTGGTAGCCCTCTCTTTCCAAATGCAGACACATCAGGTTTAAAATATCCACTTCATCCTCCACAACCAGCACAGAGCAGGTGTTTTGCTCTGGTGGTTTTTTTAAAGCGGTGGTACTCATTTTTAAGATCCTGCCCTGGGTGGTGTTTGGAATTTTGGTTTTTGGTGGCGGATATCATCGCCTGTGGTGAGAAAAATAACCTCTTCTGCTATGTTGGTGGTGTGGTCCGCAATACGCTCCAGCTCCCTGGCCATAATGAGAAGATCCATACAGTGGGGGATGAGTTGAGAGTGGGTGGCGGCTGCTTTTTCCAGGGCTTTGCGAATGCGATCCCGTATGCGGTTGACCTCCCTGTCCTGTACAAGAATGCTGCGGGCCTTGTGGGGTTTTTTATCTATAAAAGCCTTTAAAGAACCCCTTACCATTTGAGTGGTCCGGGTAAACATTTTATGAAATAAAGTGTAAGTGGTGGAGGGCATTTGAGGGGCTGGTGGAACCACAACCGCTTTTTGTGCAATGTTGAAAGCCAAATCCCCCATGCGTTCCAGATCGGTGTTGGCCCCCAGGGTGGCCAACACAAAACGCAAATCCCCTGCCACAGGGGACTGCCGGGCCAAAACCTTAAGCCCCGCCCGTGAAATTTTTAATTGTAAGGTGTTTATCTCCTCTTCTCTTTTTTGTAATTTTTTTAAAAACAGTTTTTTTTCCGCCTGTTTTTTTAAAAGCAGGTCTGCCGCATCTGCCACACTGCCTTCCACCAGACCAGCCATCCGCAACATTAAAGACTGAATTTTGCTTAATTTTTCGTCTATTTTGTATTTTGTTGTAACCACAAAAAAACCCTCTTGTTTACAGGTTCAAAAAAACTTTGCACTAACCAAACCGGCCGGTGATATAGGCTTCTGTACGCTTGTCCTCTGGAGTGGTAAAAACTTTTGAGGTCTTGTTGTACTCTATCAGTTCTCCAGAGAGCAGTAAAGCTGTCTTGTCTGAAATACGGGAAGCCTGTTGCATATTGTGAGTGACAATTAAGACTGTGACCTGTTTTTTCAGCTGGCGGATAAGTTCCTCAATACGGGTGGTGGATACCGGGTCCAGGGCGGATGTGGGTTCATCCATGAGTAAAACCTGTGGGTTTATGGCCAAAGCCCGGGCTATGCAGAGCCTTTGTTGCTGGCCACCGGAAAGAGAAGTCCCTGGTCGTTTAAGAATATCCCTGACCTCCTCCCAAAGGGCTGCCTGTTTTAAGGCCTGGTGGGTTTTTTCCTCCAGCAGTTTTTTTTTCACCCCCATAAGCTTAAGTCCCAGGCTCACATTGTTAAAAATACTGAGTCCGGGAAAAGGGTTGGGTTTTTGAAAAACCATACCAATATGCCTGCGTACCTCTACCGGATCAGCAGACTTGTCGTAAATGTTGTGTTTGTTTAAAAAAACCTGCCCTGTGACAGAGGCCCCCTCCACCTCCTCATGCAGCCGGTTTAAACAGCGAAGGAAAGTGGATTTTCCACAACCGGAAGGGCCAATAAAGGCCACCACCTCATGGGCTTTGACACTGAGATGGATGCTCTTTAGCACCTGATGATCATAAAAAGCGGCATTTAAGTTTTCTACTTTTAAAAGCTCAGAATCTGTATGGGGGGGAGTGGTGTTTTGAAATGTGGTGTTTAAGTTTTTGTTGTCCCGTTGTTTGGCATGAGTGTTCATAGTACAGCTCTTATCTCATTGTCTGGTGTTTTTTTAAAGTGGTTTTTTTGTAAAGAAACAAAGCCATACGGGTTACAAAATTGATAAGAAACACAAAGACAACCAAAATCAGGGCTGCTGCCATGGCTTGTTTTTCCTGAGAGACAAAACCACTTTTGGAAAACTCGTAAATTTGTACCGGAAGGGTTGCCACCGGTTCATTAAGACTCTGAATATGAAACTGATTTCCCAAAGCGGTAAAAAGCAAAGGGGCGGTTTCGCCCGCCACACGGGCCAGGGCCAGCATCACCACAGTTAAAATCATGCTCAAAGCCCCCGGGAGTAAAACCCACAGTGTCACCCTCCAGCGGGGAAGCCCCAGGGCGAGCCCGGCCTCCCGGATATGCTCAGGAATCATTTTCAAAATCTCCTCTGTTCCCTTGGCCACCACAGGAAGCAAAATCAAAGTCAGGGCCATAGCCCCCGCATAAGAGGAGAAACCAAAACGCACCACCACTACTCCATAAATAAAAATCCCTATAACAATGGAGGGGACACTCATCAGCAGATCTGTCACTGTTCGCAAAACAGAGGCTGTGTGTGTGCGGTGATACTCACTCAAATAAATACCCAGGCTTATCCCAAAAGGAACCCCCACAAGGGAGGTCATTCCCAAAATCAACAGGCTGCCCAAAAGGGCGTTGGCCATCCCCCCCCCAGCTTCCCCCGGAGGGGTGGGAAGCTGAGTAAAAAAATCCATGTTTAAAGCCTGAATCCCCTGATGAAGCACATAAAACACAATAAAAAAGAAGGGGACAGCAGCTGTGACACTGAAAAGCAAAAGCAGAACAGTCATAAAGTTGTTTTTGAGTTTTCTGTATCGGTCTCTTAAAGTGTCACTGCCTGGGGAGTAAGGGGAAAAATACATTTTTTTATCCTTTTTTGATTTTCCATATCAAAAGACGGGCCAGTCCGTTAATAATCAGGGAGATCAAAAACAAACTTAAACCCACTGCTGTTAAAGCCGCCAGGTGCAGCTCACTGTCTGCCTCTGCATACTGGTTTGCCAGTATGCTGGCCATGGTTTGTGCCGGTGCAAACAAAGACAAACTGAGAGAGGGGGTGTTGCCTATCACCATAGTGACTGCCATGGTTTCCCCCAGGGCCCGGCCCAGCCCCATAATCACCGCCCCCACAATCCCGGACACACTTCCCCCCAGGACCGCCACCTTCAGCATTTCCCACCGGGTGGCACCCAGCCCCAGGGCCGCCTCCCTGTGAGAGTAGGGAACCGATCGAAACACCTCTTTACAAAGTGAGGATATGGTGGGGGTAATCATAATGGCCAAAATCACCGCCCCACACATCATGCCCACCCCATAATGGGGTCCCTTAAAAAAAGGTAAAAAAGAAAAATACCGGGACAAAAACAGCTGCACAGGGTCTCTTAAAAAAGGGGCCAGTACAAACAGGCCCCACAAACCATAAATTACAGAGGGAATGGCTGCCAGCATTTCCACAACAAAACCCAGGGGACGGGCCAGCCACCGCGGGGCCAGCTCATTTAAAAACAGGGCCACCCCCACACTCACCGGTAAAGCCATAAGAAGGGCCAGTACAGAGCTGAGTACAGTGCCGTAAATTAAAGGCAATGCTCCAAAATTTTCTGTCCAGCTGTTCCACTCTGTGGAGGTAAAAAAAGACATTCCCAACCGGGAAAAAGCCGGCCAGGCCATTTTAAAAATCACAAAGACCATGTAAAAAAAACTGGCAATCATCAACACAGACAAAGTGGTTAAGCACCAGTAAAAGCACCGGTCCCCCCAATGGATGTCAGAAGATTTTTTCCAGCTGTTTTTAGGATGTGTTGTCATGGGGCAAAGAGGTTTTTATGGTTTTCAGTTTTTGCCTCACTTTATGGATCACAGCTTCAGGCAGTGGGGCATAGTAAAGAGGCTGGCAAAAACTTTGCCCCTCTTTTAAATACCAGTTTAAAAATTGAAAAAAATACTGACCTTTTTTTGAAGTCATATCCTGTGGGACCAGCAAATAAGTGTAAGCGGCCAGGGGGTAGCTCAAAGGTCCCGGGGCCTTTGTGAGAGGTTCCAGCCAATTGGGGGTGGTCTGCCACAGGGTTTGTGCCGCTTTTGTTACAGAGGAAAGACTGGCTTTTACAAAATGATGAGAGTGGTTTTGAATTTGTGCCATGGGAAGCTTGCGGGTTAAGGCATAGCTCATGGCTATATAACCTATGGAGCCTGGTATTTTTTGGATAAGCCCTGTAACACCCTCGTTTCCCTTGCCTCCCAGTCCCACAGGCCAGCGAATGGATTTGCCCTTACCGGCCTTCTTAAGCCATTCTGTGGAAAAAGAGGAAAGATACTCTGTAAAAACCGCTGTGGTGCCACTGCCATCTGCCCTATAAACAGGTACAATATTGTGATCAGGCAGTTTGATCTGAGGGTGAAGGGCCTGAAGTTCAGGATGGTTCCATTTGGTGATTTCCCCAAAATAAATTTTCTTTAAGGTGGAGGCTTTAAATTTTAATGTTTGGTTTTTTATTCCCGGGATATGGTAGCTGATCACCACCGCCCCCAGGGTGGTGGGCAGCTGAAGAAAGTTTTTTTTTGCTTTTTTTAAAATTTGCTTTTTGACGGGTACATCTGTGGCACCAAAATACAAAGTCCCTGTCAGAAACTGGCGAATCCCCCCCCCGCTGCCAATGGAGCGGTAATTGATACGTACCTCAGGCTCCACTTTGGTGTATTCCGCAAACCATTTGGAATACAGAATATAGGGAAAAGATGCACCGGCTCCACTGATCAACAAAGGTTCAGGGGCTTTTGGTTTTGCCAGGGTGGTGGTGGGGAAAACCCACAGGTTGAATAAAAAGAGACTTAAAAAGCCCAGGCCAGGGGCGGGAAAAAGGCAAAAAGGTTTCAAAATCAGGTGTTCTCCTTTTTCCGGGCCGGGCTTCCCTCTTTGAGATTTGTCTTACAGCACCCCTGTTTTAAAGGGTCAAAGAGGGTTCTTCAAGAATTATATTTCAAATTATCTGAAGTTTTTGGTTAAAAATGTGTTAAAACACTTTTTGGCTTTTTGAGATTCTCGAAAGACCGGGGGCTTTATGGTGCGTTTGAGTGTCAATGTCAATAAAATTGCAACTTTAAGAAATTCCCGCGGGAAAAATCAGCCCTCTGTTTCAGGAGTAATCCAGGATCTCATCCGCTGGGGGGTGAAAGGCATTACCATGCACCCCCGGCCCGATGGCCGCCATATTCTTTATCAGGATGTGAAGGAAGCCGCCCGTTTGTTGAAAAATCTGCCTTCTGTGGAATTTAATGTGGAAGGCTACCCCTCAGAAAGTTTTTTAAACCTGATAGCACAGGCTGCCCCTGAACAATGCACACTGGTCCCCGACCCCCCCCATGCCTTAACCTCCACAGCCGGGTGGGATTTTGACCTTCACCAGGATCTGTTAAAAAACACCCTCCACAGGCTTCAGGCCCTGCGTATTCGTTCCTCTTTGTTTTTGGATCCTTTTACTTTTAATGACAAGGCACTGGAGATTCTTTTAAAACTCCACCCGGGGGCTGTGGAACTTTATACAGAAAGGTACGCCTCTGTTTTTGAGCAAAGCAGAACCAGCCCAACCAACAGGTGCGAATTGGAAAAAACACTTCATCGTTATAAAGAGGTGGCAGGTCTTATACATTCCCGGGGAATACGCATCCATGCCGGGCACGATCTCAACTCAAGCAATTTAAAGTGCCTGCTGAAAGCACTGCCCTTTATACAGGAGGTTTCCATAGGCCATGCCTTTATTTGTGAAGCTCTTTATGAAGGCTTAAAAACTGTGACAAAACAATACTTAAGCCTCTGTGGTTCCTCTCCCGAAGATTAAAGCTTTGTGGGAGGGTGGTTTTGATTTTGAAGGTAAGACAGAATTTGGTTGTGGCAGGTTTTTAAGTCTTTCATGCCAGCCTCTTTTACAAAGTGTTTTTTTTCAGACAGATACAGCAAAGCCTGCCGGACAGGCAGGGCGTGGAGTTTGTGTAAAACCAAAGCATAAAAATTCAGCTGTTTAAAATCCTGTTCCCTGTTTTTTGCACTTCCTGTTTTATAATCCACCACCCATAAAGAATCAGAACCGTTTTGATTTGCGATCTTTCCCCAAAGGTCTATTCTTCCATTTAAAAAGCAGTGGCTTTTAACCTCCCAGCGAAAAGACCACTCGGCCTCCCCCTTTGTCAGCAGCCGTTGTAAAGGTATGTTTTTTATTGTTTGAAGGTGGGAGAGCAAATCCTTCTGTTCTTTTAAAAAAGGATCTTGGTTTTGCAGAAGGTGTGTAAAGCCCCCCTCCTGTGTGTCAGGAGCTGTGTTTTTTTGAAAAAAACAACTCACATGCTCCATAAAATGGTGTGTTTTTTTGCCTTTTAAACCGGAAGATATTTGATTCTTCAGATGCACCGGGTGAGAGACAGGTTTTTTATCTGAAGAAAGCACCTCCTGAACAGAAAAATTAAGCACCCTGTTATTTTTTTGTGTTTTGCTGTTTGGGGGGGTGGGATTAAAGTCTGCTGTGGGAGGGGTAAAGTTTTTTGTTTCCGGGATGCCTTCAGGGGCCGTGGGCCGGGGGCTTAAGGGCTTTGGGGGAAAATCTTTTTTTGTATCCTCATGTGAGGGATAAGGTGGCATATCCTCCTGTAAAGTGTTTTTGACAACATAACTGTAGTGTTTTGTGATGTGCCGGCCCGGTTTTTGATTTTTAAAAAAATCGAAGGCTTCTATCCAGGTGGCTGTTTTGTGAGAGAGTTTTTTGCTGCCAATCAGACTGACACTCTGCCGGGCCCGGGTTAAGGCCACATAAAACAGCCGGTCCATTTCTTTTTTAAGGCACACATCCTCTTTTTTAAAAATCTGCTTTTGAAAAGGGGATGTGATTCTTTTTTCATCGTTCCGGGGTCTGAGGCTCAGGGCCCATTTGCCAGTGTGTTTTTCACCGGCAAAAAACTCCTCTGTCCCTTTGGACTGGTTTAAAGGTGAATACACATCCATTAAAATAACATGATCAAACTCCAGCCCTTTTGCCTTATGGACGGTCATCATCTGTAGGGAGGAGCTGGAAATGGCACTAACAGCCTCCTGCACCTCTCCTCCCGTATCCTCCCGGGGTTTAAAATACTCCTGTGCATGCCTGGCTCTTAAAAGAAAAGCCGGCAAATGGTTTTGTGCTTTTATGACCTGGTTTATCAGTTTCCACAAATTGGCCTCCCTTAAACCGGTGGGATCCTGATACCGGCTTAAGTCCACAATACCACTGTCTAAAACCGCTTTTTTAAAACTGAAAGCCAGCCCATGTGTTTGAGAAAGCCTGAGGTAGTCATTTAATGTTTTAAGACGGGTCGTGGGGTTTTTGAGCAAAAAAGACCACAGGGACTTTCCCTCTTTGTTTTGCATACCATTTAAAATTTGTTGATCGCTGAGCCTCCAGTAAGGTGTTCTTAAAAGTCCGGTCAGATTTTTATCATCGTGAGGGTTTATAAGAAATTTTAGTAAAAACAAAGAGTCTTTGGTTTCTCTTTTTTTGAGAAAAGAGCCTGCTGCGTGTTTATAAACAGCAAGGCCTTTGTTTTTTAAGAAGAGAGCCAGCTCTGTAAGGATTTTGTTTTTTCTGGCCAGGATGGCAATGTTTTCCGGTTTCACCCCCTGGGACAACAGGGTGTGGATTCTTTCAAAAGCCTCCTGGTATTGTATGCTGCGATCGGGGGTTTTTTCTGTTTGAAACAGGGCTATGTGGGCCACCTCCTGGTTCCGGGGGTGATTCTGGATTCCCGCTTCCGCGGGAAGGGCGGACTTTGTGGGAAGGGCGGGAGGTGTCATTTTTTCAAAATGGTTTTTAAACACATCATTAAAAAAGGTAATCAGTGCAGGATGAGAGCGAAAGTTGGTTTGTTTTTTTTCTGTTCTGGTGGTTTTTTTTGCCTCTGCCTCCTTTAAGGTTTTTGAAAACACCTCTTCGTCAGCCCCGCGAAAGCGATAAATACTTTGCTGAGGATCTCCAACAATGAAAACAAAACTGTTTTTTGTCAGGTGTTTAAGTATCTGCCTCTGTATCAAACTGATATCCTGGTACTCATCCAAAAACCAAAAATCCCAACCGCTTTTTAACCCGGGAGCGGATTTTAAAATTTCCAGAGACAAAAATTCCAAATCATCGTAGTCAATAAGAGCTTGCCGGGTTTTGGCCTTTATCCATGCTTTTAAAACCTCCCGGCCAAAAGACTGAAAGGTGGAGTTGAGTTCCTTAAAAAGATTAAGATATTGGTTTTGCTGCTCCTTTAAAGAATCCCCGGTTTTTTGGTTTTTGGTTTTTTTTATCTCCTCCTGCCAGGCGGTTTTTAAATCCTCTGAACCCACCGATGGAACCAGTAAATCCCTGTCTGTATTTAAAAGATTTTTTGCATTGTGAAACACTTTGTCTTTTAAACCGGAAGGGGAAAGGTAACAATAAACCTCTGGCTTTGTGATGATTTGTTTTTGAAGATGCATGATATATTTTTGTGTGATCTGGCACAGCTCTTTAAAAGAGTAGTGTTTTAGAAGAAAAACATACTTTTTGTTGAAAAGCACCTGCTTTAACAGGGAATAAAAAAGGTGGGATTTTTCTGTCTCTGTAAGAAGGGAAAAACCCGGGCTTAAGACCCTGTAGCCCTCTTTTTTTAAAAACTGGTGCAGCAGCCCATGAAGAGTGGAAATTTGAAGCCTGGGGGAGTGACTGATGTAATGGGTCAGGTTTTCGTCTTTATGTTGTAAGGCTTTGTAAAGCAGACGCTCTTTTAACTCTCTGGTGGCTTTGCGGGTAAAGGTGGAAGTGGCCACATGGGGAAAACGACCTGTTTTTTTATAATATCCATGGACTTTTTGTATCAGTGTTTCTGTTAAGGTGTGGGTTTTACCCGCCCCCGCACTGGCTACAATAATCCGGTGGTTTAATTCCATTGAGGCAGGCGACATATATCCCTCCATTGGCAGTTTTGACACAATTGTTGCTTCAGGGGTTGGGGTTGAAAATCCCCCTCCCTGATGTTTAAAAAAACATTCTGTATCTGCTGGTTTAAAGATTTTAAAATTTGAGATTTTTCCTCTTTGGTTTTGAAAAGCGACCAGGCCCTCCTGCTTTGCAGAAGATGCATGCCCAAAGAATCTTTTAAAGCCCCGCCCCTGTATTTAAAATCCTTATAACTGAAGTAAAGAGCATAATTTACCGGCAGGGGTTTTAATTCCGTAAGTCCAAGCTCCAAAGCCTGCATGTAAAGGGCCATCTGAAATTTTTTACTCTTACCCCAGGCATGAATATCCCCCTCTGAGGGTAAAGTGGGTTTGTAGTCCACAATCCGGTAAGAAGAGCCATTTCCATCCACCCGGTCCACAATCCCTTTAAACAAAAGGTCCCCTTTTTGACTTAAGCACAGTTTATGACTGTCCCAATAACACTGAAATTCAAACTCCCGCTTAAGGGTTTTGTAAGGTTTTATCCCCTCCTGGTTAAAAAAACTTTGGAGTTGTTTTTCATGCTCCAAAAAAAGCTTTGCTTTTTGAAAAAAGTGTTGTTTTTCCTTTTCCCACACCAAAGGGTGAAGGGTTTTAAACTCTTTGAGGATGTCTGTTTTTGTGGCTTCTATCCAGTCCAGAATTGTGTCTGGATCCGGTGGAGGTGGGGGTTGACTTAAGTATTCAAACAATCTGTGTGTGGTAGTTCCCCGAAGGGTGGAAGGTATATCCACATCCTGTTCTTGTCCGGAGGAAAGACGAAGAAAGTGCTTACTCAAAGCTATAAAAGGGCATTGGGCATAAGACTCCAAAAGAGATGCAGAAAATTGTTTTTTTTGAAATGAGGGAACAAGTTTTTTTAAAGGCCGTTTGCCCTTATCCTCCTGAAGAGAGCCGTGAAGCTCTTTTAAGTGTTCTTCTGTAAAGTTTTTGTGCTGTAAAATTTTTGAAACTGTGTCCTGGTTTTGATAATGATCCTGAAGGGTCATGCCAGGTGTGTGAGGGGGGAGGGGGTGGGGCAGGTTTTGCTCCCGGGCCTCTTTGAGCCATAAGTAAGAGGGACTTAAAGGGTCCCCCTGAAAATCCGACCGGGAAAAAGAAAACACCACCTCTTTTAAAGAGTCCTGTTTTGTAAAACTTAAAAGACTTTGCTCTTTGTTGTGCGGGGTTTTTGTTTTCAGAAAAAACCCCAGATGATCTCTTAAAAATTCTGTATCAAACTCCAAAGTTTGTGAAAAATCATTTTCTTTTAAATTTTGCTCACTAAGTCCCGCAGCATACACATAAGAGGGGCTTAACTGGTTTATGGCGTTTAAGCTGACACAGTTTATGCCTTTGGTGTGTTCCTCCTCATGTACAATTTCTGTTTCCTTAAGCCGAAACTCCAAAAAAAGAATCCAGTCTGCAATACAAAAAGATTTTTTAAAATGAGTGCCAAAAGCCACCAGCTCCCCCAAAATATTTTGAATGTGGGGAAGTAAAAAATCCTCCTCTTCCTGATCCGGGTCCTGGTGTGTTAAGTCCCCGGTGTAAAGCTTCAGACTCCAGTCCAAAAACCCCTCTGGTGAGAGCTTTTGGTTAAAGTCCTTTATCAGATTTTTTGTCAATAAATGGGAGGGGATGTGTTCTTTGTCTGTGATATGTAAAAAATGGTTCTCAAACCGGCTGAAGTCACTGTTCGGGTGTTTCCTGGATTTTAAAAGCTCCAGGTTTTCGTACTGCACATGGCCACTGTGGGTGTAAAGGTTTGCCAGCCAGAAAGTTATTTGGGGGAAACTTAAAAGAGTTGTTTTTTCTCTTTTTGAAACCGGGATGGATTCGATCTGAAAGTAAAAAGACAGGACCGGCCAATACTCCTCTATATGAGGGCAAAGCAGGGCAATGTCTTCCGGTTTTACCCCTTTTTTGAGGAGTTTTTTTGCCCATGAGGTGATGTCTTTTGCCTCTGCCAAAGGACTTAAAAAACTTCTTAACCCCTTAACACAGACAGGCTTTAAAGCTTTGCCCTCTTTAACCACCGGGCTTTTGTTTTTTGAAAAAAAACTTTTACCCTGTGCTGTAAAAATTTTATAAGCGGTGGTGGAAAAAAAACTGTTTTGTGTTTTCCCCTCCGGAGGGAAGGGGAAAGGCAAAACCACACAAACAGAGGTTTTGGAAGCTATTTGTACAATGAGCTCGGCTTCCACCAAATCCATATCCCAGCCCAGGTCAAAAGTGATGTGTCCCCATTTTTGCAGCTTGAAGGCTGGCAGGTGATCCAAAAGCATGGAGGCCGCCCACCCGGGATCAAAAACCTTTTTTTTATACAGATAATCCCAAAAACTTTCTGCCAGGTGAAGGTAGTGACGGGTAAAGTCCGGCTTGCCCGCCTCTTTAAGCCATTCCTCCATAAGTGAGTGCCTTTCCTTATGGAGCATCATGTGGGAAAACACCTCCATACACTCACACACCAAAGAGCTGGTGCGGATAGAGGACTTCCACACCGGTTTCAGATGGCTTTGCTCTGCCCAGTTTTTATATACCACAGAAAGAAAATTTTTGGAGAGGGGGTAAAACCCCGGTTTTTGTATCTCCAGCAGATGCTGCCAAAAATCTTTTGCCCTCAAAACACATTGGTTGTTGAGTACAGGATAGTGACACTGAAGGTGGTTTAAAACCAGAAGACGGGATTTTGAGTCCGGGCTGATCCACAAATGATGGCGAGGGTTAAAGTTTTTTAAGGTTTCAAGTTTTGTTTTGTTGCTGGTAAATGACTTAAAGTGTAGCATCTTCAGGGGAGGTTTTTACTTTTTTTCTATAAAATGTCAAAATAAGATTTTCATTTTTTTCAGCAGAGCTTTGACTTTGGATTTTAAATCCTCCAAAGAACCATTGTTCCATAAAACAAAGTCCGCTTTTTTCAGCTTTTCCTCCTGAGAGAGCTGAAATGACATACGATTTTTAAAACCCGGATACAAGTCCGCTTTGTGTTTCCTTAAACGGGCCTGGCATAAAGATTCTTTGGCTGCCACCACCACGGAATCCTCAAAACAGCCTTGCAGGTTTTTTTCAAACAAAAGAGGAACCTCAAACACAATCAGAGGCTTTAAATCCCGCTGTGCCCTGTGAGCCTCTTTCCACATCATTTTCAGGACCAAAGGGTGGATAGCCCCCTCCACCCGGGACAGCAAATCGGGGTTGTGAAAAATTTTTTCTGCAATTTTCCCCCTGTTCCAGGAGCCATCCGCTTTTAAGAAGGAGGGTCCAAGGATTTTTAAGAGCCGTGCATGGCCTTCCTGAGGGGGGGATACGGCCTTTTGGCTTAATTCATCGGCGGATACAAAAGGAATACCCAAAGAGTTTATAAAAAAACCCACACAACTTTTACCCGCCCCCATTATTCCTGTTAAAGCCATTTTACGTATCATAAAGTTTTGCCTCCGTCCTGCCGATAAGAAAAGCATCTTATGGCCTGGAGGTAAATCTTAAATTGGTGTAAGTCAAACGGCAATTTAAGACCCGCATCCGCCTGAAGGGTTTTGGGAAAGTCTATAAGAGGGTGTTAAAAAATAAAAAACAGGACAGACCAATGGAAATCAAAAAATTTGGTAAATTTAAGCTTTTAAAGAAAATTGCCCAGGGTGGTATGGCTGAGATTTTTTTGGGCTGTACAGGAATACCCAAAACCGGTTACCGGTTTTTGGTTATTAAAAGGGTGATGTCCACCCGGTCGGAAAACAAAGACTTTAAAAAAATGTTTCAGAATGAGGGGAAGGTGGCTATCAACATCAACCACCGGAATGTGATATCCATGTTTGAATTTGGATTTGATGAGAATCAGTTTTTTATTTGTATGGAGTATATTTCCGGAAGAAATTTAAGACAGCTTGCCAAAAAACTTGTTTCGTTAAAAAAGAAGCTCAGTATTGAGCAATCTGTGTATATTATTAACAATGTGTGTTTGGGGCTGGATTATGTACACAACTGCACAGATGGGGAAACGGGAACCACTTTGGGGATTATTCACCGGGATGTAAGTCCTCAGAATGTTATGGTGGCATTCAGTGGTGATATTAAACTGATTGATTTTGGTATTGTTAAACTGGAAAATGCAGACGGCACAAAAAGTGGGGTGCTGAAGGGAAAGTTTGAATACATGAGTCCAGAGCAGGTCAGAGGTCAGCACCTGGACCGGCAGACGGATATTTTCTCCCTTGGAAGTGTGTTTTGGGAGCTGCTTTCCGGTAAAAAACTGTTTACCGGTTCTGATGAAATGCAGATTTTGATGAAAATCAGAAGCTGCCGTATTCCTGATCTTAAATCCTTAAGACCGGACATCCCCCCCCCTTTGGTGAGTATTGTAAAAAAAGCCCTGCATCCTGACAAGAAATCAAGATACAGGTCTTTGGCAGATATGAGCAACGATTTAACGGTGTTTTTAAATAAAAATTACCCTCATTTTACCCCCAATGATTTTAATTCTTTTATTAAGGAGGTTTATGCAGAGGAGATTTTGGAGGAGAGAAAAACAGTAAAATCCTTTTTAAAGGGATTAAGGGAATATGACAAAAAAATGCTTATACACACTCATTCCTCTGCCAGTTACACAGATTCAGAGTCCACTTTTATAGGAAGTGTGGATACCACCAAAACCCAGGAATGGGAAGATGAGGAAACCTGCTCCTCCTCTGAGGGGACTTTATCATTGGTGGAACCGGAAAACAGCACACAAAATAAACCCACAGCTTTAACAGCTGATGTGGAGCAAAACCTGCAGGCTTCCATCACAGAAACCCGGTTTGATGATGAAGTGGCCCCCCCCACTTATAAAAAGATTAAAAAAACGGCTGCCTCTTCTGTGTCAAAAAAGAAGCCGGTTTTTCTTTCAAAAATTCGCCAGCTGAATTGGAGGCAGGGTGTGAAAGGGGGGTATAAGAAAAAGCGGAGGAAAAACCGTTTTCCCTTCTTAGTGGCGGGTTTTGTATTAACAGGTCTGATTTTGTTTCACTTTAAGCCGGAGATCATTAAACCTCTTCCCCATTTTGTAAGCCATAAGGTGGCTTCTTTGTGGAATCAGCTTGTGGATCGATCCCTAAACCCACCGCCCTCTCAAAGACAGGTGGCCTCCTCTAAAGACCCCTTTTTAAAAAAGGGGGAATCACCCCCTGTGAAGAGCAATGCAAAAAGCCTTTTGATACAAACCCACCCCTCGGGAGCTGAAGTTTATATCAACCGTAAAAAACAGGATGGGCTTACACCCTTTGCTGTGACAGTGCCTTTTGGTGAGAGAGTTTATATAGAGATCAGAAAAAAAGATTACCGGCCGGAAAAAAGAACTTTTACCTTTTCTGAGACCAAAAACAGGAGATTGGTGATTTCCCTCACCCGTCGTGTCATAAAAAATGAATCCCCTGTTATTATAAAATAATAAAAAAGTTTAAAAATAAAATCATAAGGAGTAAAATATGAACACAGACTTTAAAAAATTTTTCCTGACGGGTATGATGGTGTTTTTACCTGCCTGTGTTCCCGGAGGGGGCTTTTTAGGTGGTGGGCTTAAGCCCTGTTCCCTTTATAATTACAATGAAAAACAAAAGCTTTGGACCAACCATTCCGGTCAGGTGGTTCAGTGTACACTTTCAGATGGAAAAAACATTTTGGATTACATTCCCGGGGAAGGCTGTCGGTTTTGGCAAAAGCGGTTTAGTGGTTTTAAAGAGGTAAAGATCTCAGAGGTGGTGATACAGAAACAGGGGGCTTTTACCCCTCAAAAGTTTTGTGTGTTAAACCGTTATATGGAGGAGGACCATTCAGGGAAAGTTCTTATTTTGGGCGACAGCTATTGCTTAAAGGAAGGGTCTGAAAGAGGCCAGTATACTTACGCCTCCTGCGATGGGGTGTATAAAAAAAATAAAAAAACTTAAGAATAAAGTTTTGTGTGCTGCTTTTCCATTTCAGAGTTTAAGGCCATCCAGTCCCGGTCTGTGGTTTTTTTTAACTGAAGAAGCTTTTTACCCCTTGGGGAAAATGTTTTTAAATTTTTTTGCGACAGAGCTGGTACCCTTGAAGGAGGAGAATGTGAGGGATAACTGGTTTTAAAAAAAAGAGGCCAGTTAAACTTATGTCCGGGATCAATCTTACCTCTGAAACCTGCAATATGCTCATGACCAAAAATACGGTGGGGGTTTTTTAAAGCCGGGTAGAGGTTTTTAAGCTTTTTAAGCAAAAGCCCGAGAGTCTGGTACTGTTCCCGGGTGTAGTTAAAGAGGTTTCCGTTGTAATTCACCAGCTCCACCCCCAGGGAGAAGTTGTTAAAATCCCTCCAGATTTTTTGGACGGGGTGGGGGTTTTTTTTGTCTTTTTTAGGATGTGTGGGGCTTTCAAAAGAGGCAGGAACAGTCTCTTTCAGCTGGCTTTTACCTGCATGAAAGGCTTTAAAACACTTTCCCTTAAGGCAGGGTGTGTTTTCAAACACTTTTCCACAGGGGTCTATAATCAGATGAGTGCAGGTTTTGCCTCCCCCCGCCAGGCTGTTAAAAATACTTAAGGTTTTGTGCAGACTACAGGCGGTGTAGTGCAAAATTAAAAACTCCACAGGTATCATCTGCTTTGCATAATTGGGCGAAAAAACAGGAGTGAAATTTAACATCTTCTTTACAATGATGCCTTTCTAAAGAGTAAAAATTTAAAAATGTGGCTCTCCCGTGCTGGTTTAATAAAGCAGAGTTCCATAAACTTTAAAAGAAAAAGATTTCGCCAAATAATCCGCCCAGGAGGCAGCCTCAGGCAGTGGGGCATTTGCAAAAATCCTGTGTCTGAGATTCCTCGAAAAAACAGGGGTTTTAAACCCCAGGCTCAATCCGTAGGTGAGAGGTATCTCATTAAATACAATGAAGGTGGTGTGGTTAAAACCAAAAGACCACTCCAGCCATTGAGTAAGCCCTTTGTGGATTTTTGTTTTTTTCTCCTCTTTGTGTTCCTGTTTGGGGATCAGCCGGGACACCCCCATAAGGTTTTTTGCTACAGCAGATGTTACAGTGGTGTTACCGGGTTTTTTATAGCCCTGCCTGTTAAAAATGCTGTAATTTTTTTGCTCCTGAGAGGGGGACAGAAGTAAATCTTCAAAACCTCTCCACCGAAGCCTGATAAAAGGTCTGATGCGTGTTCGTGTGCTGGTGTCAATGAGTGCTGTAAATTTTAAATCCATCGATAGTACGCTTGTGCTTTCATACACAGAGGAGGTAAAAAGATCAGAAAATGTGTCTGTGAAAAATGTGGCTTCAGAAGGTTCTGTGGCATAAGTTTTTTTTTGCCTAAGGTAAGGTTTTTTTGAGGTTTTTAAAAAAGCCAGGCTGGCTTTGGGGCTTTGGAAACCCGCAGGATGAACAGAGGGTGCAAGAGCCACCTCATACATGCCACCGGAGGAGGCATAAAAACCCTTACTGAGAGGGATAGTGAGTTCATAACCCCCTCCCCACTTTGTACCATGTTCATTTGTTTTTCTTAAGTGGTCGAAAAAAACATACCCTGTCCATTTTTTGTAAATGTTAAAGGGAAAACTCTGTGAGTAAGAAAATATCCATTCCCCTGTAAAGGATAAAGATTCCAACCCGTGCCTTAAAGGCTGATTTTGAAGTGTGGAGCCGGTTTTAAAAATCCCGCTGTTATGGGAGTGTAAATGGGAAAACCAATGGCCCCTTTTCCACAAAGGGTAAGAAAAAGACAAAAACGCTGTCTGTGTTAAAAAAGGTTCCCCAGCAGCTGCACCGGCCGTCTTGTTTTTTGGTGTGACATAAAAACTGTAACCGAGATTAAAATTCAGGGGATGGACAGTGTTGCCATACAGAGCCATAATATTGTGAGCCTGTGCTTTTTTAAAATTCATATAAGGCATGGAAGGTACAAAATAAACCAGACTCACATGGTGTTTTAGCAGATAATCGGAAAACCCACATCCTGAAAACCATAAGCCCTGGTGGGTGAGGGTGGCGGCCCACAAACATGTGTTTAAATAGATGTTTTGAAAGGGACGGTAGGTTTGATAGGAAACTTCCTGAGAAGTCTTTCTCCGGGGGCTTGCTTGTTTTTGGGGAAGGAAGCGGTGTTTTTGTGTGGAGGGGGAAGCAGGAGAATTTAAGGAGGTTTTAAGAACTGAAACCTCCTGGTGGGGCTTTCGTTTTTTAAATGTGTAGGAGTATAAGGCCGGTTTTTCTTTAAGAGTTTTTAAGGGTACAATTTTGTATTCATATTCATAAGGGCTTAGCTCACAAATCAGAAGCTCCCTGGAGTTTATCTTTTGGGCCTGAAACACCCTGTCTGAAGAGGTGCTTCTGAAAATCCGGCCCTGTTCATACCTGTACACTGATGATCCATACGGGCTGGGTGCAGTAAAAAACACCACTCCTTTTTTATCCACCTCCAGTAAAGACCCCTCGTACCCCGTATAGGAAAACACAGCCTTTTTATTTTTATACAAAGTGCGTTTTTGGTTTTGTTGTTTAAAATAATAAATGTTCCCCCGGGAATCAAAAAGGGCATTGGAATGAATATCAGAATAAAAATTCCTGTTCCAGTAAAGCCTGACACTTTTTAAAGTGTTATCCGCCTTAATGTAAAGCATGTTGTTGTTGTGTAGGTCCTGCACATACCGGGAGTTAAACTCCGGTATGTTGTAATACCCTTCAGAGAACAAAGAATACTGCCGGGTGTAAGGGGCTGTGATTTGAGAGCTTCCACTGTGGTAAGCCCCCTGAAGGCGAAACACTTTTCCCAGGGGGAGATCGATGCTTTTTTGTGTCCACTTTCCGGTGCTTTTATTTAAGATTCTTAAAAGGGGGGGGCGGCTGTGATCCGAGGTGAGAAAAAAAATCTCATCTTCAGACTGATTGAAGGGAAGACAAACCTGGGAGGTGAAAAGCCCTGGCCGGGAGGAGGATTTTTGCCTTCCCGCCTCCTCCAAATAATGGTTGAAATAAAACTCTGTTAAAAGAGACATAAGCTGATATTGAAAATTCAGGTACCGAAAATTCAAATATTCCCCCAGCTGAGGGGTGGGGTGGTTTTGTTTTTTGGCCTCTTTGAGTACCTGCCGGAAAAGCCGGTAAGAAAGTCTTTTTTTATTGGCATCAAAAAAAGAATTCAATGTGGAGTGAGAATAATAATGAGCCAGCATGGCCATAAAATAAGCCCCATGGGCGTATTTTGACATGTGGCTGTGAGCTGTACGGTGATGGGGCTGAAGCAGAATGTGGTTTTTAAATTTTTCTCTTCTGTGTTGGTAGTGGGCGATTTGTGCATACACCAAAGCCCTCCACCGGCCATTAAAAAGGCGGCCTTCTCCATAAGGAAAAAGAGACTCTTTCAAAACAGAATCCCCCTCTATAACAAACCGGGGTGTAAAAAGAATACCATTGTAAGGGTAAGCAAACAGGGAGAAAGGCAGTATTCTCTTTAACCACCCCATTTTTTTGAAGTGGGAGCTGAGTTGAAACACATGGTTCAGCTCGTGTTCAAAAACCCTCTCAAAAGAGAAAGGGGAAAGGCTGTTCAGGCCCACAGAGGGCAGCATAACAATAATATTGGAGGGGAGCATGGTGGCGTAAGCATTGGCCTCCTGAAACTGAGAGGATATGAGAAGAACAGTTAAAGGCTCATCCAGATGGTGGTTTTTAAAACGGGAGTGGGAAAGAAGCCGGGTTTTGATTTTTTGATAAAACCAGTCTATGGAACTCTCATACTGCCTGTCAAAAATAATGCGAAAGCTTTTGTCCGGAGCCTCCAGCACCCTGTAATTGTTGTCCCCACTTAAAATGGCCCCACTCTTATAAGCAAATACCAGAAAGAAAAAACAAAGTACCAAAAAAGCCCCGTCTGGTTTTGATAAAAACATCTTCATTGGAATGACCTGCAGAAAAACAGATGGGGGGGGGGAATTTTAGACCAAAACACCACTTTAAAAGAAAAAACATTTTAACACAAGGGGGGGAGGTGGGGTGCGTCACAAATTCACTTTTCTGTCATAAGCTCCGGATAAAGGTGGAAAAATGTTTTGCCTAACAGATGCTGTTGGTTTAAGGTGAGGGGCTGACAGAAGTGGTAAGTGGGCCTAACAGGGCGGGCTTTAGCATACTAAAGAGCTTAAGGGGTTAAAGCCCCCCGGGAAAGCCTGGTTGTTTTTGTGAAAAAAAGTTGGTTTTTTTTAATCAGAGGATAAAAATAATGAGTCAATTTATGTGGGAAGTGGGTGTTTTTGGAGGCAAAGTGGCAGTAGTTGTGCTGTTTTTTGGGTTTTTGCTAATGATAGTGGGGTCTTTACTGGCTGAACATAAAAAAATCAAAAAGAAAAAGCAGCTGGAAATAGAGGATTTGGGTGAAAAACTGAACTCTTACTGCTTAAGCACGCAGTCCTTAAACATGTCGGCGAAAGAACTAAAAAAACAAATCAAAAAAAAGAAAAAACAAAAAAAGGCAGAACTCAAAAAAGCTCTTCCCTCTTGTGTGTATGTACTGGATTTTGAAGGGGATGTGGAGGCCACGGGGCTTAAACATCTCAGGGAGGAGGTGTCTATTCTTTTAAAGGCTGCCGATCCCAAAAAAGATGAAGTGGTTTTACGGCTCAATAACCGGGGGGGACTGGTGCATACGCATGGTTTGTGTGCCTCACAGCTTAAAAGACTTCGGGACAAAGGGTTTCGGCTCACTGTGTGTGTGGATGAGGTGGCAGGCAGTGGGGGCTACCTTATGGCTTGTGTGGCTCATACTGTTATTGCAGCCCCTTTTGCGGTTTTGGGTTCTATTGGGGTGTTGGCACAAATTCCCAATTTTTATCGTTTTTTACAAAAACAAAATGTGGATGTGGAAGAGCATTATGCCGGGGAATATAAGCGTACCCTTACCCTGTTTGGCCAGACCACAGAGGAAAAACGACAAAAACTGAAAGAGCAGCTCAAGGATATCCACGAGCAGTTTAAGAGTTATGTTGTCTCTTTTCGTCCTCATTTGGATCTGGCGAGGACAGCCAATGGGGATCACTGGCTGGGGGTAAAAGCGAAAGAGCTGGGTCTGGTGGATCGTATCTCCACCAGTGACGATTATTTGCTTTCTCTTATGGACGAGGGGAAAAAAGTCTACCAGTTTCGACTGAAAGAGGAGGATTTAAGTGGGCTTAAAAAATTTCTGCATAAAAAAGTCAAACACATTTTGGCAGGGCTTCCTTTGCCTTGATAAAGCCTGAAAAACAAGCTGAATGAGGGTTTCACCCTTTATAAAAATGGTTTTTTTTGTTCCGCCGGGGGGATTTCAGATTTTGAGAGTCTTGTTAAGTCTGTACAGGTTTTTTAGGTCTTTAAAAGCCGCTGTGTGTGTGTTGCTGGTACTGATTGTATTGTTTGCAGTGGGTACTTTTTATGAGGCGGCTTATGGGCGGGTGGCGGCCGCTGAGGTGATTTATCAATCCTGGTGGATGAGTGCCGCCCTGTTTGCCTTAAGTTTAAACATTTTGGCTGTGATGATCGATCGATGGCCGTGGAAAAAAAAGCACACCGGGTTTTTAATGGCCCATATGGGAATTTTACTGGTCCTTGCTGGTGCGGCATGGACACGCTTTTATGGCATAGATGGTAACATGCGTCTGGAATTGGGGGCCAGGGGGATGCAGATCAGCACATCAGATTCCATGCTCATTGTGTATTCCTCTTTTGATGGCCTGAATTTAACAGAGCTTTACCGGAAAAAAGTGTTCTTTTACCGCTCCCCCCCCACTTTAAAAAAGCCTTACCTTGTGCCTTTGGGTACCGAAGAGCTGAAGGTGGTGGAGCATATCCCTCAGGCCCAGGCCCGGGAAAACTACAAAGCTTCCAAAAAAGGGGGGGTGGCTTTAAGGTTTCATATAGAGGGGGGGCAGACAAACCTTATAAAGTGGCTGTTTAAACCCTTATGGAAAAAACAGGTCAGCTTAAACCTGGGACCAGCGGAGATACGGCTTGTGGAAAAACTGCCTAAAAAGACAAATTTCCCCCGTCCCCTTTTGCTGCTGTCCCCTTCCGGGGATTCTGTGAGGTACCAGCTGCATCATTTGCAAAAAGGCCGGTTTCAGACGGGGACTTTAAAACCCGGTTCTGTTTTAAACACCGGGTGGATGGACCTGAGGTTTCACCTGATCTCTTATCTTCCCCAGTCTTTGCCCCACACTGTTTTTACCCCTCAAAAGGAGGTGACATCCACCAGTGTTCCGGCTGTGAAGGTGGCTTTTAAAGGGGATGAGCATTATTTGGGCCTGAACTCGCACCTGTTTTTTTTTGATGAAGACAAAGTTTATATTGTGGCTTACGCCAATGAGAAAAAATACCTGGGCTTTGAGCTGACACTTCAGGATTTTAAAATCGACCGTTATGCCTCCAGCTGGCAGGCAAAATCTTATGAAAGTTCTGTGCTGGTGAATGGGCAGAGCAGGCATCTCATATCCATGAATCAGCCTCTGGTTTTTAAAGGTTACACTGTGTATCAGGCCGGGTTTGAAGAGGATGAGCAGGGAAAACCCCTGGCCTCTGTGTTTTCTGTCAATAAAGACCCGGGCCGAAAGGTAAAGTACACAGGTTCTTTGTTTGTCATTCTGGGTTCTGTGGTTTTATTTATACGCAGAGCCTTAAAAAAAAGAAAAATCAAGGCATGAGGCTCCATGGAGTGATGGATATATGCCCCCCCATGTAAAAAATTCACAGGTAAAAGCCTTTAAATTTGGTTCTCCGGGGGGGCTTGGACCTGTCATTGCAGGTTCAAAGGGGGACTTAAAGCGGGTTTTTTCATCATTTTTAACAATAATGTGTTCAAAAAACCCCTTTTTGGGGCAGGCAGAAGCCCTGAACAAATATTTAGGATGATTTTTTTTTAATACAGTTGACTGAAAGTCCTGTGGTTTATACTGTGGAACTGTGGTTTTAAAAGTGTTTATTAACTTTTTTTTAAAGAGGTGATGAATTATGAAAATTTTATTTATTGTTTTATGTTCTTTGATGTTTTTTTGCTCCTGCAGGGGGAAAGACGATACTTCGGGAGGCCAGGACCCTGAAGCTCAAGGCACGGATACTTCGGGGAATACCAATCAGACAGGTACAGGTGCTGAAGGGGGGGCTGTTTCAGGCACTCCGGAAGGTGCTGTGGGGGGGGTATCCACATCAAAACTTTACACTCTGAAGGTGAATCTGGAGAATGCAGACAGTATGGAAAATCATCAGATTCACTTCGGTCTTAAAAAAGATGGTGTAGTAAGTGCAAAAGTTTCCGGTGACTTAACAAACGGGGTTTGTGTGCAGCTTAAGGAAGAGGATTTCCCCCACCTGTTGATGACTATTGAGAATACATTCAAAGAAAATGTGTGGTATAATTGTTCTCCCGACAAAGAAAACAGATGTCCTTCTGAGGTCGGTCACTGGGTTTTTACCTTACAGAAAGAATGCACTTTCTGGGGTAAGTACTGGTGCAGCTTCAAAACAAAAGGTTTTACTCCAGCTGCAGATATTACACCCACTGTTGATGCCACAAAAGACTGTCTTGTTATGGAAAATATGGCGACATCCCCGTGGTCTGGTATTTCTCTTGGTAACACTATGTGAAGAGGGGGTGGGTATAGAGTCCGCTATCCTCTTAAATCAGGAGTGAATTGTCTTTGGTTAAAAATAAAAAAGAGGGGGTGTTAAAGCTCCCTCTTTTGCTTTAAAAGCTTATATGTCAAGACCAGTAAAAAAGCTTCCTTTATATGTCAGTTTGGATATGGACAGGGAGGACTGTGCTTTGTCTTTGGCCCGTCAAACGGCTCCTTATGTGGAGGGGTTTAAGGTGGGGCCAAGGCTGTTTTTTAAAAGCAGCAGGCAGTTTGTTCCCCGTCTTAAAAAGTACGGCCGGGTGTTTTTGGATTTTAAATTTTTTGATATTCCCTCTTCTGTGGTGGCGGCTGTTCAGGCGGCCTGGGACCAGGGGGCGGACCTGACCACAGTGCATGCCCACAATGGAGCAGACACTTTAAGGCTTTTGGCCTCTTTGCAGCTTCGTCTTAAGGCCAAAAGAGATTTTCGGATTTTGGTGGTAACAGTTTTAACCAGCTTTACAAGATCCCTGCTGCCTGCTTTTTTAAAGCCTTTTTCTTTGCCTTTACAGGTGGAAAGCCTGGCGGATTTCAGTGTACGGCAGGGCTTAAACTCTTTGGTTTGCTCTGCGGAAGAGGTGGGAATATTAAGAAAACGCCATCCACAGGCTTATTTGCTGACTCCGGGCATTCGTCTTGTGGAGTCTCCTGATGGAGATCAAAAACGGGTTAAAACCGCCCCACAGGCTTTAAAAGCCGGGGCCAGTGCTTTGGTTATGGGAAGACCTGTTTACCAGGCCCCGGACCCGGTAAAAGTGTGTGTCCAGCTGCAGGAAAGCCTTAAAAATTTATAGGTATTTTAAAATGTGATTGACGGGAAAGTCTGTTATTGGTACCCTGATTATGGTTTTAGGTGTATTTTTTAACTTTTTTTGAAAAGGTGGTGAGTTATGAAAATTTTATTTATTGTTTTATGTTCTTTGATGTTTTTTTGCTCCTGCAGGGGGGATAGAGACGATGCTGCCGGTGGTAAGGCAGGGGATACAAACCAGACAGGGGATGGCACTTCAGGTACGCAAGGCCCAGTGCAAAGCCCCCCCCCCTCGGAAACCATTTATACTTTATCTATAGGTTCTAAAAACATGAATCTAAAAATTAAGCACCGTGTTTCTTTCATAGTCCCTGGTTCCGGCACAAATGAAGTGAGTAAAAGAACAACGGCTGATTTAAGAGAAGGGCTTTGTGTGGAGTATCAAAAAAAGGACTTTTCCCGTTTGAAGGTGCTGGTAAATCACATGGGCAGTGGTCAGGGCAGTAGTAATCAGAGCAGTGGCGGTTTGATTTATGGGTGTGGCCCCGGGCAGGATACTTCTCTTTGTATGACTCGGTCTGGCAACTGGCTCTTAACTCTGGTGGCAGATTGCTGGCCGGGTGGTATCGCCTGCGATTACACATTGGAAAGAACCCCTCAGGAGCAGCAGGCTGAGGCCTGTCTTAAAATGGAAGATGTAGAGCCTTCCTCTTAAAACATGTCAGGTTGATGTTTTTTTGGGAAGCCCGGGCCTTAAGCTTCGCACAGTGACAGGTATTCATGCCTGCCGGGAAGCTTTAAAAGTACATCATAAACAGGTTGTTGGTTTGTATCTCAAGCCCGGGTGGGAAAGCAAAAAATCCCTTAAAGCTTTAAAAACCCATGCCCGGGGAATAAAAACGCAGGTGATGTCTGCACAGAAGATGGACAAAATAGGCCCGGGGCATCAGGGAGCTGTTTTGCTTCTGAAAGGCCGGCCCCGGTTGAATTTGCCTGACCCCCTGCTGCTCAAAACTGTTTTGGTGTACCTGGACCGGGTGGAGGATCCCAGAAATTTGGGTTCTGTACTTCGAAGTTCCTGGCTTATGGGGGTTAAGGGGCTTTTGCTTCCTTCAAAAGGCAGTGTGGGCCTGACCCCTTCTGTGATGAAGGTGGCTGCCGGGGGGGCAGAGCATGTACCGGTGGAGTTTGTCAGCTCTCCTGTGCATCACATTCAATCTTTAAAGCGGGCGGGCTTTAGTGTGTATGGCTTAAGCCGTGAAGGCAAAAAATCTTTGTGGAAGCAGGATTTTTCCGGTCCGTCTTTGTTTGTGGTGGGTTCGGAGGAAAAAGGCATCCGTCTCACTGTTAAAAGCCTGTGTGATGAATTGCTGTTTATTCCCCAGGCTTACCGGGCTGCTCATTTTAACTTGTCTCATGCCGTGGTGTTGGCTTTAAATGAGTGTTTGAGATCACAAAATAAATTTTAACAAATCCATCTAAAAAAATGTTACTATGGGTGGTAAGGGGTTTTTTGTGCTGGGTTAGCTCAACTGGTAGAGCAGCTGATTTGTAATCAGCAGGTTGGGGGTTCGATTCCCTTACCCAGCTCCGTTTTTTGTGGAGGGATGCCCGAGTGGTTAAAGGGGGCGGGCTGTAAACCGTTGGCTTTGCCTACGTAGGTTCGAATCCTACTCCCTCCACCATTATTTGTGTCAGATGCGACCTGGGGGAGCATCTGAGGCAGGGTGTAAAACCCTTTTGGGTTTTACACTGGCTTTGCGAAGTTATAAGCGGGAGTGGTTTGGTTAGAGTGACAGTGTTTCGGTGAGCTTTGATTTGTAAGTTCCCTGTGTCAGATGCGACCTGGGGGAGCATCTGAGGCAGGGTGTAAAACCCTTTTGGGTTTTACACTGGCTTTGCGAAGTTATAAGCGGGAGTGGTTTGGTTAGAGTGACAGTGTTTCGGTGAGCTTTGATTTGTAAGTTCCCTGTGTCAGATGCGACCTGGGGGAGCATCTGAGGCAGGGTGTAAAACCCTTTTGGGTTTTACACTGGCTTTGCGAAGTTATAAGCGGGAGTGGTTTGGTTAGAGTGACAGTGTTTCGGTGAGCTTTGATTTGTAAGTTCCCTGTGTCAGATGCGACCTGGGGGAGCATCTGAGGCAGGGTGTAAAACCCTTTTGGGTTTTACACTGGCTTTGCGAAGTTATAAGCGGGAGTGGTTTGGTTAGAGTGACAGTGTTTCGGTGAGCTTTGATTTGTAAGTTCCCTGTGTCAGATGCGACCTGGGGGAGCATCTGAGGCAGGGTGTAAAACCCTTTTGGGTTTTACACTGGCTTTGCGAAGTTATAAGCGGGAGTGGCTCAATTGGCTAGAGCATCAGCCTTCCAAGCTGAGGGTTGCGGGTTCGAGTCCCGTCTCCCGCTCCATTGTTTTGAAAATGATTACAAACACTCCCCCTTGTTTTTTGAAAATCTGTTACCACCTGCTGGACAGGGATATAAAAATTACATAATGCCTGTGTGTTTTCCCTGAATTTTATATTTTTTGGTTGTGCTTTTCGGTTGAGTTATGTATTTGTGGTGTTCTTTATGAGGTGTGAGGTTTGAAATGTTTTACTTAAAAAGTGTGTTTTTGATTCTGTCTGTTTACAGGATGGCTTACACTTTTGCTTCAGACATGGACCCTGTGGCTTATCAGGAAAAAAAGCTGCAAGCACAAAGTGCAGTGGTTTTGGTTTCGTCCGCCTTTTCAAAAGGGGTGGGATTTTTTATAGACAAAAACACACTTGTGACCAGTATAGACGCTGTGGCAGACAAAAAAAATGGGGTTCTCTTTCCCACCGGATCCCTTAAACTGTTTCGTGGTAAGGGCATCAGACTGCCTCATGCGAAAGTGGTTGGTTACAGGTCTTTTTCCCTTTTGTTGAATTTGGCTGTTTTAAAAGTACAGGGTTATGAAGGCTATGTGCTGCCTTTTGAAAAGGATTTTGGTTATTTGGCAGGCCATGGGGAATCTTACCTGCTGGTTTTTAACAAAGAAGGTGTTTTAAAAACCCTCACTGGGCAGGTGATGGGGGGAGGGAGTTATCATACCAATCAGTATGTCTCTGCAATGGATATTGTCAGAGGAGGCCCTGTGTTAACTGGCAGTGGCAGCTTACAGGCTGTGGTTTTTCAACGGGAAACTGGGGGTCAGTCGGTAAAAGCCATTCCCCTGTCTTTGTTGAAGGATTTGATTGATACAGATTTTGAATGGCACACTTTAAAAAATATACACCAGGTGTTTAAAAAAATCCGGCACAAGGATCAGGAGCTGCTGGATCGGAAAGCCAGCCCCCACCCCGGTAAAAAAGATTATTTTACCGATCTTTATGCAAGATGGTTTTTGGGTATCCTTAGAGGGGAGGGGATGGACCCCACAGGATCCTTTTTGATAATGGCTTCAAAGGATTATGCCCCACCACCCACCCATAAGGATTTTTATATACTCAACTCCACTGATGAGGGAATAGCGGAAAAACAAAGACTGATTAACGCCATCCTTAAAGAAAACCCCTCCCAGGAGAGTTTGTCTGTTCTTTTTTATCAGCTGGCGACCATGTACTACAGAGTTTTATTTGATCGTGGATATTTTAAAAATGTCAATCACCCGGCAAAGGATATTAAAAATTCTGAATCCTGGGATTCTTACAGACAAAAAATGATTTTTTATTTTGAACAGGCGGCACAGAGGGGGCATGTTTTGTCACAGTATCATTTGGGGCAGTTTTATTTAAAAGAGTATGAGGCAAAAAAAGATCTGTTAAACAGGCAGCAAAAAACAAACCTCATAAAAACCTCTGTGAAGTGGCATAAAGAGGCGGCAGAGCAGGGCTATGCTTCCGCTCAGCTGGCTTTGGCTGTGATCCATGAAGATTCGGAAAAAGCCAGGCACTGGCTTGAGAAGGCAGCCCTTCAGGATCTGCCTCAGGCGGTTTACAGGCTGGGCATCCTTTATATGAAGGATGCTTTGGTAATGGAAAACAAAAAATCTTACACCGAAGTCAGGGGTTTTGTGGCGGAAGCGGCCCTTCAGTGGTGGGCAAGAGCGGCTAATTTGGGTTATGGTCCCGCTTTTTTTGCTATTGCAGAGCTTTACAGAAACGGATGGGGTGTGGAAAAAAATCATGAAAAAGCCCATGTGTTTTACCAGGCGGCCTGTACCTGGGGATGGACCTGTTTTGATAAAAAAATTATGACCACTTTGTACCCTGACCGTTTTCAGCTGGAGGAAAAAAAAGTGGTGGATCACCTGATCTTTCTGGCTCTTAAGGGTCACACTCCAGCGTCTTACACTTTGGCTCAGCTGTACCACAGGGGCCACTTTGTGGTTCCCTCCCTGGAGGAGGCCAGAAGGTGGTATCGTAAAGTGGCTCTGAAGGGGGATCCAGAGGCTCAGTTTGATTTGGCACAAACTTACCGGCAGCACTCCTCCCATTCATGGAGTAATGTTGAAGAGGCTAAAAAATGGCTCACAAAAGCACAGGCGGGTGGCCATCCAAGAGCAGCACTTGATTTGGAGGAAATCAAAGCTTATGAAAAGAACCTTAAAGAGGAAATGTTAAAACAGGGTTACGGGGCATATAACATGTTTTTATTTTCTTCGGTGTCGGGGGCTTGTCTGAATCTTTTTTATTAAGGTTGTGGCAGGGGGGATTTTTGAATTTTATTCAGGTTCTTTGTTGTTTTTGTTCAGGCTTTTTTGTTGGTGGGTTATAAGCGGGGGTGGCTCAATGGTAGAGCATCAGCTTCCCAAGCTGAGGGTTGCGGGTTCGAGTCCCGTCTCCCGCTCCATTTGATACCCACTTGCTTTTCCCCGCGTGGGGAAGTGGGTGCATTGAGGAGTGCTTGTTTAGTGTAAATTTTACCTGTTTGTTCCCCTGTGAAGTTCAAAACATACTATTTTTTTATAAATTTTTCTGCTTGTGTGCTATAAAAAGGGCATTATGAAAACAAAAATTCTGAAATCCATAAAACCCTGTTTTGTGGCAGGCATGCTTTTGGTTTGTAAGGTGCTTCAGGCCCAGGGTGGGAAGCAGGAAGCCCCTTTGCCCCTTGCGGTTCAAAAATCCTCTGGTGCTGTGGCATATATTACGATTGAAGAATCTCTTCCGGAAGATGGCAGATTTGGTTTTTTTATCAATCAGGACACTCTTGTTAGCAGTATAGATCTGGTTAAACAGGAAGACAAAATTTTGAATCCCAAATATCTGAAGTTACATGGTATGCAAGGTCATCTCTATAGCATCGATGAATATGATCCGCTTTCTTCTGTGGAAGTGGTGGGTTACAGAAGTTTTTCTGAAGTTTTGGGACTGGTGGTGATGACAGTGAAGGGTTATGAGGGGCCACAGCTTTCTTTGTCGCATCTTTCAGGAATACAAACAAGAAGTGCTGAGGTGTATTTACATGCCATGAATTTTGCAACACAAGAGGGGGAGATGTTAACGGGGCAGGTCAGGTTTTCAGAAAGTGATTATCATATATACGATGGCACTCAAAAAGAACTTCTGGTTTCCGGCAGTCCCCTTCTTTCCTCATCGGGGGATGTGTTGGCCGTTTCCCTGAAAGATCATGAACACAGGGTTTTGGCTGTTCCTGTGTCTTTTGTCAAAGACCTTCTTTCCACAGACTTTCAGTGGAAAAGCCTGAATCATGTTAAAGATGTCCCTCAACGTATAAAAGAAACAGACAAAGCCCTTAAAGAAAAATATAAAATACTGGGAAGCAAAGATTCCAAAAAAGAGTATTTGTTCAGAAATTTGGAATATATCGAAGCACGGGAAGTCATACCCTCAAAAGATATCAAGCCTTATGTCTCTTCATTGATGTTGGGGACAGACAGTGGTTTAACACCGATGAATCAAACCACCGGTGAGAAGGATTTTTTATCGGATTTTCTTCAAGAGGAATCCTCACAAAGTTTTGTGAATCTCTTTAGATATGCCACCTACCTGGAAATCAAAAACTTTGAACAAACTTTAACTGCAATGCCTCAAGGGTTGGAAATTAAAGAAGATTATTTTGAAAAAGCTTTGGTTCTCTATGAGCAGGCAGCCCGGCATGGGCATACCCCTTCTCAGGCCCGGTTGGGCAGGATCCATTCTGACGCAGCATTAATGGTGTATCGCGTGGAAAAAAATGATAACAGTACAAAACCGGGAGAAGAACTTTTTAACAAAGCCAAACCATGGTTAGAGAAAGCCGCTTTAAGCGGGCATGGGGATTCTCAATTTTTTTTGGCCCGCTTGCTTGCCGTATATACTGAAGATATTGACCTCATCAGACACTGGTATGAAAAAGCCGCTTTAAACAATTCGCTTGAAGCACAATACTTACTCCATCTTATGCTCATGGATGAGGTTTTAATGGCTGACTCAGAGGAGGAAAAATCATTTTTTTCAGATGCTGCAAGGAGGTGGATGAAACAAATGATGAATGCGGGATATCCTCCTGCCCTTTTCGTTGTTTTTCATGCTGTCTATCAGACAAAGGCTTCGTCGAAAAGCATTTCAGATCTTGTTAGTCGTATTATTGCTTATCCCTCTTATTTAACACATTATAACTCATATTGGAAGCAACAGGAAAACAAAAGCAGTGGTTTGAGTTTTTTAAGGAAGCTGGTTTCTTCTTCCGGGCTTCCCAAAGATGGTAAAGATGTGATGTTTTTTATGGGGCAGGTGTTTGAAAAAGGTTTTTTTTCCATCCCCCGTTCTTTGCAAAAAGCCAGAGTACACTACCGTAAAGCGGCTTTAAAAAACCACGGGGCCGCAAGCTTCCATTTGGCCGAATCTTACCGCACCTCCTCAAGCCAATGGAATCACCCCGACAAAGAGCAGGAATTGATTAAAAAATGGTATCAAACCGCTGCAAAACAGGGATATAAAAGCAGTGAGGCCCGGGCTGCCATAAAGCAAATAGAAAACCAGGCTTCAAAGAAGAGGCTCGCAGGCCTTTCCGGGCTGGCAGGGGCCTTGTTGTGTATGCCTTTGTTTCTTTAAAATCTTTTAAAGAGTTTAAAAAAAGTTCTGGATTTTACTCCGAAAATATCGGATAATTTCGGATTATGATCCGAAGAATGCCAAAACTCCACTCTATTATCTTTTCCCTTTTTCTGTGTTTGAACTCGATACAAAAACCCATTTGGATTCCATGCTGGAATTTGGCACTCTTCCTGAAGTGGTGAATAAAAAAAATCCGAAAGATAAAAGAGAGTTTTTAAAAAGTTATGTTCAAACTTATCTGAAAGAAGAGGTAATTTCTGAGCAGATCATCAGAAAACTCAACCCTTTTAGAAACTTTCTCAAAATAGCGGCCCAGCACAATGGGCAAATTTTAAATTATTCCTCTATAGCCCGGGACATTAAAGCCGATGACAAGACAGTGAAAAACTATTTCTCCATTCTGGAAGACACCCTTCTTGGTTTTTTTCTCCCCAGTTACCATAAATCTGTACGGAAACAACAAAACCAGTCTCCAAAATTTTACTTTTTTGACACAGGTGTTAAACGGGCACTGGAGGCACACACCAGCTTACCACTTTTGAAAAGCACATACACTTATGGTCAGGCTTTTGAGCATAAAATGATTTTGGAATGCTTTTACCTGAATGAATACCTCAGAAAAGACTTTAATTTTTATTATCTCAAGACCAAAGATCAAAATGAAGTGGATCTGATTATAGAACGACCAGGGAAAAAAGATGTTTTGGTGGAAATCAAATCCACAGAGTATGTTCAAAAAACACATATCAAATCTTTGTGCCGGTTTAAAAAAGACTGGTTTTCAGAATGCGAACCCC
The DNA here is from genome assembly GCA_965200025.1 of Bdellovibrionales bacterium. Taxonomy (GTDB): domain Bacteria; phylum Bdellovibrionota; class Bdellovibrionia; order Bdellovibrionales; family UBA1609; genus JANQSP01. The sequence goes on along the minus strand of OZ241325.1, from coordinate 1,349,562 downwards.
AGCTGTGGTCACAACAAAGAAGAGATCAACAGGTGGAGGGGGTCCGTTGTCTGTTTTGGAAACAGGCCCTCAAACAGCTGTTTTTTTGAGATCTGTCTGAAACTTTGACAGGTTTTGCCCCCCTTTTGCCCCTTTATAATGGGATAAAAAAGACAGTGGACAAAGTCTGAAAAGTAAAATAGAAAATAAGGCTTGCATTTTTAAAAAAAGCTGAATATACAAAAAAAGCGTCTTTTTTTGGGCCGGTGGGGTGTGGTGTTTATGCACCTTGGCATAAAAAAAGGCAAAAAAACCACAAAAAGAGGAGAAAATTCAAATGGCGAAAGAAAAATTTCAAAGAAACAAAGAACATATCAATGTGGGTACCATTGGCCATGTGGACCATGGCAAAACCACTTTAACGGCAGCTATCACCTCTGTTTTGGCCAAAAAAGGGGGGGCAGAGGTCATGAAGTATGATCAGATTGATAAGGCTCCTGAGGAAAAAGAGCGTGGTATCACCATATCCACAGCTCATGTGGAGTACGAAACCGAAAAAAGACACTATGCCCATGTGGATTGCCCGGGACACGCCGACTATGTCAAGAACATGATCACAGGGGCGGCTCAAATGGATGGTGCCATTTTGGTGGTTTCTGCAACAGATGGTCCCATGCCTCAAACCCGTGAGCATATTCTTCTGGCCCGTCAGGTGGGGGTTCCGGCCATTGTGGTTTATATGAACAAATGTGACCAGGTCAGTGACCCAGAGCTTCTGGAGCTGGTGGAAATGGAGATTCGTGAAAGACTGACAGAGTACAAATTTCCCGGTGACACCACTCCCATTATTAAAGGTTCGGCCCTGAAGGCCATGGAAGGGGATGGCAAGGCAGAGGAGTCCATTATGGAGCTGATGAAAGCCATTGATGAGCATATTCCCTCTCCTGTCAGGGACAAAGACAAACCTTTTTTGATGCCTATTGAGGATGTATTTTCCATCTCCGGGCGGGGGACTGTGGTCACCGGGCGGATTGAAAGAGGCCGTGTGAAAATTGGTGAGGAAGTGGAGATTGTGGGGATCCGTGACACCCGTAAAACAGTGGTCACCGGTATCGAAATGTTCAGAAAAGAGCTGGATTTGGGAGAGGCGGGTGACAACGCCGGTTGCCTTTTAAGAGGTGTCAATAAGGAGGATGTGGAAAGAGGGCAGGTGCTTTCAAAACCAGGGACCATCACCCCTCATAAAAAATTTAAATGCGAGTGCTACATTTTAACCAAAGATGAAGGGGGAAGGCACACCGCTTTTTTAAACGGTTACCGGCCCCAGTTTTATTTTCGTACCACGGATGTTACAGGGGCTATCGCTTTGCCGAAAGATACAAAGATGATTATGCCCGGGGACAATGCCGCTATGGAAGTGGAATTGATCTCTCCCATTGCCATGGAGAAGGGAAGTAAGTTTGCTGTCAGAGAAGGGGGCCGGACAGTGGGTGCCGGTCTGGTTTCAGAGGTTATGGAGTAAAAGCCCTGAAAGAAATAAAAAGTGCCAAGGGCAGTGGCTCAATGGTAGAGCAACGGACTCCAAATCCGTGGATTGGGGGTTCGATTCCCTCCTGCCCTGCTTTTGTTTTTCTTTCTCTGGTGTAAAAGAGACACAGTATGACCGATCAAAACCTGAAAATTATCACCCTGTCCTTTTTGGGGGCGGCTTTTTTAAGTGCTTTTGTGGCACGCCTGATTTTTGAATCTCTGGCTGTTTATGTGGGGCCGGTGGCCTGGGCTTATGGACACGAGTGGTTAAGACATGCCCTGCCGGCAGGTGTGGGCTTTGTGGTTTTTTTGTCCCTTCAGATGAGGGAATCGGTCAGAGTGTGGGCCAATGAAGTGGTGGTGGAGGTACGCAAGGTGGTCTGGCCCAGCAGCACTCAAACCATGGCCATGACAGCTTTGGTTTGTGTGATTTTGATGCTGGCGGGGGCTGCCCTGGGAGTGTTTGATTTGGTGGGTTCTGCCGTGGTGGGCTTTCTGATAGATTCCTAAAGGCGGCTTTTTCACCTTTTTTTAAGATGAAGGTAAAGTTTTATGAAACATGGTGAACAGGTGGAAACAACAGACAAAGCCCTGAAGTGGTATATTATCAAAACCAAGTCTCATTGTGAGATGCGGGCCAGAGAGGCTATATCCCGATTGGTCAAAGATCATCAGATGGAGAGCATGCTGGGCGAAATTCTTATCCCTGAAAAAGAAGTTATTGAGGTGGTCAAGGGTAAAAAAGTGAGTAAATTTAAAAAGTTTTACCCGGGCTATGTATTTGTTCAAATGCACTTGACCGATGAGCTTTGGTACCTCATAAAGAGTGCTTCTCATGTGGTGAATTTTGTGGGAAAGCAGGGGGAACCCACAGAAGTGCCTTTAGAACAAATAGAGGCTATTTCTCATCAGCTGGAGGAGAACAAAAGCCATCCACAAACGAAGATGTCTTTTTCTCCCGGGGAGCATGTGAAGGTCATTGATGGTCCATTTAACAGCTTTGGTGGTGTTGTGGAGGAAGTCAATCAGGAAAAAGGACGGGTGAAGGTGTCTGTGAGTATTTTTGGTCGTCCCACACCTGTGGAACTGGATTTCTCCCAGGTACATAGAGAGGAATAAAAGAAAGGATACAAAAGGAAAATGGCAGCAAAACAAAAAAAACAAACGGTCTCTCAGGTGAAGCTACAGATTACAGCAGGCAAAGCCAATCCTGCCCCTCCTGTGGGGCCGGCCCTGGGGCAGCACGGTATTAACATTATGGATTTTTGCAAGCAGTTTAATGCCCGTACACAAAAAATGGGTGATACTGTGGTCCCTGTTGTGATTGATGTGTTTTCGGACCGGTCTTTTTCTTTTATTACCAAAACACCGCCGGTCTCTGTTCTCTTAAAAAAAGCAGCAGGGCTTAAAAGTGGTTCTGCCCAGCCACAAAAAGACAAGGTGGGGACAGTCAGCTTAAAGCAGATTGAGGAAATTGCCCGTCTTAAGCTTCCGGATTTAAATGGCCTGGAGGTTGAGGCTGCCATCTCTCAGGTGAAAGGCACCAGCCAAAGCATGGGCCTGGAGGTGAAATAAAAAACCATGAGTGGTAAAAAATATAAACAGATTGCATCTCGTTTAAGTTCTGATAAACCTTACCCTTTGGAGGAGGCTTTGAAGTTTTTGGTGGACCACCCCGCAGCCCAATTCGATGAATCCATAGATATTGTGATGTCTTTGGGAGTGGATACACGCAAAAACGATCAACAGGTCCGGGGACAGGTGGTGCTGCCCAATGGCTTAGGCCGCAAGGTGCGGATTTTGGTGCTTGCCAAAGGGGCCAGTGAAGAGGAGGCCAAAAAAGAGGGTGCGGATCACACAGGCAGTGAAGATATGATAAAGAAAATCAAAGAGGAGGGATGGTTGGATTTTGACCGGGTGATTGCCACTCCGGATATGATGCCTCTGGTTTCAAAAGTGGCTAAAATTCTGGGTCCCAAAGGTTTGATGCCCAATCCCAAATCAGGTACAGTCACTGTCAAAGTGGGGCCAGCCGTGCGGGCCGAAAAAAAAGGCAAAGCTCATATCCGGGCAGGTAAAAATGGTTTGGTTCACAGCTGCATTGGAAGGAGATCCATGGGGGTGGAAGGTTTGAAACAAAATTTTTTGGCTTTTTTAAGTGAGGTGATAAAACTCAAACCTCATTCCAGCAAAGGGGTGTTTTTAAAAAAGATGGTGCTTTCCTCCACCATGGGGCCTCCCGTTCCTTTGAACATGAATGAGTGTCAAACTCATTTGAATTAAACAAAAGAGGGCAGAAGAGTTGATTTTTAGAGAGAACAAAGAAAAAATGGTGCAGGAGTTTTCCTCTCACCTCGGGAAGTCAAAAGCGGCTTTTTTGATGAGCTTTAAGGGCATGGATGTGGGGCAAATCACAGCTTTGAGAAAAGAGCTTAAAAAAGAAAAAAAATCTGAAATGAAGGTGTTTAGAAACACTTTGGTAAAAAAAGCCTTAAGCAGTCAAAAAAAAGAGATCAGTGAAAGCTTTGGCCCCCATTTGAATGGTTCCTGTGCCTTTGTATTTGCTTTTGAAGACCCTTGTGAGACGGCAAAAATTTTGTCCCGTTACGCAAAGGATACAGAGCATTTACAAATCCGACAGGGGTTTATGGGTACTCAGGCTTTAGGGGTGAAGGATATTAATCTGCTGGCCACTTTACCTTCGCAAGCTGTGTTAAGAGCCAGACTGCTTTCTGTGTTTTCAGCCCCTTTGTCCCGGCTTTTAAGAGTTTTTTGTACCCTGCCGGAGGGGGCTTTAAGAGTCTTTTCAGAATATAAGGACAAACAAAAAAAACAGTAAAAAAACCATAGGGAGGAAGTTATGAACATAAGTAAAGAACAATTGATTGATCATTTGTCTCAGCTGCCGGTGATAGAGCTTGCAGGTCTGATTAAAGACCTGGAGGACAAATGGGGCGTGAGTGCACAGGCCGCACCCGTGGTGGCAGCAGCCCCTCAGGCCCAGGGGGGTGCACAGGCTGAGGAAAAAACAGAGTTTAATGTCACTTTGGCCAGTGTGGGTTCCAATAAAATTGCTGTTATCAAAGAGGTTCGAAGTCTGACAGGCCTGGGCTTAAAAGAGGCCAAGGATTTGGTGGATGCCGCCCCCAAGATGATTAAAGAAAAAATACCTAAAGAGGAAGCGGATAAAATCAAGGCGGCTTTGGAAAAAGCAGGTGCCAAGATTGAAGTTCAATAAACTTAATGGTGGTTTTTTTATCTTAAGCTCTGTTTTACAGTCTGAAGTTTTTTAAAAGGAGGACGAATGCAGAAAGTGGCAGTTACGGCATCTCATTTGCGGTTAAGAAAAAAGTTTGGTCTGGCCTCCCATGCTGTGGGAGTTCCCAATCTTATTGAACTGCAAAAAAACTCTTATGAAAATTTTTTACAAAAGGATGTGGATCCGGACAAGCGGGGCTTACAGGGTCTTCAGGCGGTGTTTAAGTCCATTTTTCCCATTAACGATTACAAGGGGGCCTTGCAGCTGGAGTTTGTTCGTTACACATTGGATCATCCCAGCTATGATATTGAGGAGTGCCGGCAAAGAAAAATGAGCTATGCCGCCCCTTTAAAAATTCTGCTTCGTTTGGTGGTTTTTGATGTGCAGGAGGGTTCCGGGGAAAAAAGCATCCGTGATGTTAAAGAGCAGGAGGTTTTTCTCGGGGATATCCCCTTAATGACAGAAAGCGGGTCTTTTATTATTAATGGTACTGAGAGGGTTATTGTTTCCCAGCTGCACAGGTCTCCGGGTGTGTTTTTTGATCATGATGATGGCAGGTCCAATACCAGTGGAAAGCTGATTTACTCTGCCCGTGTGATTCCTTACCGTGGCTCGTGGCTGGATTTTGAATTTGATCACAAAGATCTGATGTATGCCCGTATTGACAGAAAACGTAAATTTCCCGCCACGGTTTTTTTAAAGGCTTTGGGCTTGAGTACAGAGGAAATACTGAAGCACTTTTACGATCTGTCCCTTGTGAAAGTGGAGGCTAAGGGGAAGATCTACCGGTACATTGATATTGAAAAAATGGCCGGGCAGAGGATTCTTTCTGACATAAAAGACAAAAAGGGAAATGTGCTGGGCAAGCAGGGCAGAAGGGTCACACGCTCTGTGATTCAGAGAGTGCTTCAGGCCAAAGTGAAAAAAATACCTCTTCAGCCTTCGGATTTAAATGGTGCTGTAACCGCTGAGCCTGTTTTTGACCCCCTCACAGGAGAGATTATTGCTGACACCAACCAGGCTTTGACAGAGGAGATTTTTAAACAGGCTTTGTCCCATAAGATTTCCAAATTTCATCTAATCTTTTTTGAGGGCTTTTCTGTGGGACCTTACTTAAGCAACACTTTGCTTACAGACAAAGTCTCCACTTATGAGGAGGCTCTTTTGGATATTTATAAAAAGATGCGTCCCGGGGAACCTCCGGCTCTGGAAGCGGCACAAAACTTTTTTCATCGTTTGTTTTTTGCCCCGGAAACTTACGACCTGGGTGAAGTGGGCCGGCTGAAAATGCGTCATCGTTTTGGGGACAAATCCCCTGCTATGAAGAAAGACCCCTCCTCCTCCTGTGTTCTGCACAAAGAGGATGTGTTGAACATTTTTAAAGAGCTTATCGATTTAAAAAACGGGAAGGGGCAGGTGGATGATATTGATCACCTGGGGAACCGGCGGGTACGCTCTGTGGGGGAACTTTTGGAGAACCAGTATCGTATTGGCCTGGTCCGTATGGAAAGAGTCATCAAGGAGCGTATGAACCAAAAAGATTTGGAAACCATGATGCCTCACGATCTGATCAACGCCAAATCTGTGTCAGCGGTGATTAAGGAGTTTTTTGGTTCCTCCCAGCTCTCGCAGTTTATGGATCAGACAAATCCTCTCTCTGAGATCACTCACAAGAGAAGGCTTTCGGCTTTGGGTCCTGGAGGTTTGACCCGGGACAGAGCGGGCTTTGAAGTGCGTGATGTACACCCCACCCATTACGGAAGAATCTGTCCTATCGAGACTCCCGAAGGCCCCAACATTGGTTTGATTGCCTCTCTGGCCACCTTTGCCCGCATTAACCCTTATGGATTTATTGAAACCCCTTATTGTGAGGTCAAAAGTAACAAGGTGAGTACGGAGGTAAAATACATTTCTGCTTTGGGGGAACAAAACCATTGTATTGCCCAGGCCGATCCGGGATTTCATCGTATGTCAGCAGATCAGAGTGTTACTGTCCGGGTGGATGGGGAATACAAAACAGTTAAAAAATCAGAGGTTTCCCTTATGGATGTGTCCCCCTCCCAGCTGGTGTCCATTGCGGCCTCCCTGATTCCCTTTCTGGAACACAACGATGCCAACCGGGCTCTTATGGGATCCAATATGCAAAGGCAGGCTGTGCCTTTGATGAAGGCCAAGGCCCCTTTGGTGGGAACAGGGGTGGAACGCCTGGTGGCCCGTGATTCCGGCACTTCTGTAATTTGCCGGGCCGATGGAATTGTGGAAGAAGTGGATGCCGCCCGTATTGTGGTCAGGCTTTTTCACAAGAGTGGCAAGCTGGGGGCCAGTGTGAATATTTACAACCTCATCAAGTATCAAAAAACCAATCAAAACACCTGCTTTAACCACAGACCTATTGTGAATACAGGGGATAAGGTCAGTAAAGGGGATATTATTGCCGATGGCCCGGCCACAGATAAAGGGGAGTTGGCTTTGGGGCAAAATGTGCTGGTGGCTTTTACCCCCTGGGCCGGTTACAATTTTGAAGATTCCATACTGATCTCAGAGCGTTTGATTAAGGACGATGTTTATACCTCCATTCATATTGAGGAGTTTGAATGTGTGGCCCGGGACACCAAGCTGGGTGGGGAGGAGATCACCTCTGACATTGCCAATGTGGGGGAGGAGGTTTTAAAGGACCTGGATGGCTCCGGCATTATCCGTATTGGTGCCAAAGTCCGGCCCGGTGATATTTTGGTGGGTAAGGTGACTCCAAAGGGGGAAACACAAATCTCTCCTGAGAAAAAACTCCTGCTGGCCATTTTTGGGGAAAAAGCGGGAGAGGTCAGGGACACTTCCCTTTACACCCCCTCAGGTGTGACAGGCACAGTGATTGACACTCAGGTTTATAGCCGGGATCCCATGGACAGAAACGAAAGGCTGAAAACCATTGTTCAGGAGAAAAAAGACAAAATGAACAGGGAGTTTGAGATTGAAAAAAAGATCATTTACAACAACTCCATCGATCAGGTTAAGGAGGTGCTTACCGGTCAAAAAACCTCTGAAGTTTTACTCAGTGATGATGGTTCAGAAGAGCTGCTGGCAGCGGGCCGGACCATCACCTCTGAGGATGTGGATCGTGTGCCGTTTGAGCTTTTGGCTTATGTGTCTTTAAAAAACGACAAGGCCCGTGAAGAGGCTGCCCGAATTGTGGAGCAGGCCAAAAATCGTTTGTCTGTGGTGGAGACTGTTTTTCAGGATAAAATGACCCGGCTTTCCAAAGGGGATGAGATGCCCCCCGGGGTGATAAAAATGGTGAAAGTGTATGTGGCAGTGAAGAGAAAACTGCAAGTGGGGGACAAGTTTGCAGGTCGTCATGGTAACAAAGGGGTTATTTCCCATATTTTACCGGAGGAAAACATGCCCTACCTCATGGACGGAACCCCTGTGGACATGGTACTCAACCCCCTGGGTGTGCCTTCCCGTATGAACATTGGACAAATTCTGGAAACCCATTTGGGTTGGGCAGCCCATGCTCTGGGTCGTCAGCTTCAGGTGCATATCGACAACTTTAAAGCCCAGCAAACCCGGCAGCATCTGATGGATTTTTACAAAGACAACAAAACCATCTTACAGAAGGTGCAAAATGCCGATGGTTCCTCTTTAAAGAAAATGCTTGGGGATTTGGCAGGCGGGCTTTGTATTGCCACTCCTGTGTTTGATGGGGCCAAAGAGACGGATGTAAAAAACTTACTGAAAAAAGCCTCTTTACCCGTCAGCGGACAAACCCTGTTGTTTGACGGCCGGACGGGCGAGCCGTTTAAGCGTCCCGTTACAGTGGGGGTGATGTATATGCTCAAACTGCATCACCTGGTGGAGGAGAAAATTCATGCCCGGTCCATTGGACCTTATTCTTTGGTCTCTCAGCAGCCTCTGGGTGGAAAGGCTCAGTTTGGGGGTCAAAGACTGGGGGAAATGGAGGTGTGGGCCATTGAGGCTTATGGAGCGGCTTATTGTCTTCAGGAATTTTTAACTGTGAAATCAGATGATGTGGCCGGCCGGACCCGTATGTACGAAAGCATTGTCAAAGGGGAAAATATTTTGGAGCCGGGAATTCCTGAATCCTTTAATGTTCTTGTGAAAGAGTTGCAAAGCCTGGGTTTAAATGTGGAAATGGTGGAATCTGATTTATTGACAGAGACTCCTGACAAAAAGGGAAAATAAAACCACAAACAACAGTGGAGGGGGAGAAACAACACTATGAGAGATCTTTTAAATTTTTTTGAAAAACCAAAAGACCCTTTGGCTTTTAACAGAGTGCGGGTGTCTTTGGCTTCCCCGGAGATGATACGCAAGTGGAGCTACGGGGAGGTGAGAAAACCTGAGACCATTAACTACCGGACTTTTAAGCCGGAAAGGGAAGGTCTTTTTTGTGCCAAAATTTTTGGTCCCTCAAGGGATTATGAATGTTTGTGTGGCAAGTACAAGGGTATGAAGTACAGAAGTACAATATGTGAAAAGTGTGGGGTGGAGGTTACCAAATCGAAAGTCAGAAGGGAGCGTACCGGACACATTCAGCTGGCCTCTCCTGTGGCTCATGTGTGGATGTTGCGTTCCCTTCCCAGCCGCATTGCCATTTTGCTGGATATGAGTTTTAAGGATGTGGAAAAAGTGCTTTATTGTGAGTCTTATGTGGTTTTGGATCCCAAAGACACGGATTTAAAAAAAGGCCAGCTGCTTTCAGAAATGGAGTATCAGGAGGCGGGTGCCAAATACGGTCCGCACTTTGTGGTTTCTGTGGGGGGGGAGGCCATTCACGCCATGCTTAAAGATTTGGATCTGGATTTTTTATCCCGGAAAATCAGAAAGCAACTCAGAGAAACCAAGCTGGTTACTCTCACCAAAAAACTCACCAGGCAACTCCGTGTGGTGGAAACTTTTCTTCACTCCGGGAATCGTCCGGAATGGATGATGCTTGAGATTTTGCCTGTGATTCCACCGGATTTAAGACCTTTGGTTCCTCTGGATGGGGGCCGGTTTGCAGCCTCTGATTTAAATGATCTTTACCGGCGGGTGATTAACCGTAACAATCGTTTGCGTAAACTTCAGGAGCTTTCCGCCCCTGAGGTGATTATCCGGAATGAGAAAAGAATGCTTCAGGAGGCCGTGGATTCCCTTCTGGACAATGGCCGGGGGGGAAAGCCCTTTATGTCCCCCAACAAAAGACCTCTCAGATCTTTAAGCGATATGCTTAAGGGAAAACAGGGTCGGTTTCGTCAAAACCTTTTGGGTAAGAGGGTGGATTACTCAGGCCGATCAGTGATTGTGGTGGGTCCAAAACTCCGGCTTCATCAGTGTGGTTTGCCAAAAAAAATGGCTTTGGAGCTTTTTAAACCTTTTGTCTATAACAAACTTCAGGAGCGTCAGCTGGCAGTGACCATCAAACAGGCCAAGAAGCTTGTGGATCAGGAAAGTGTGGAGGTTTGGGATATTTTGTCTGAAGTGGTGAAAGAGCATCCTGTGCTGTTGAACCGGGCCCCCACTCTGCATCGCCTGGGTATTCAGGCTTTTGAGCCGGTTCTTCATGAAGGCAAGGCCATTCAGCTTCACCCTTTGGTTTGTACAGCTTTTAATGCGGACTTTGATGGGGATCAGATGGCTGTCCATGTGCCTCTTTCGGTGGAGGCTCAGGTGGAATCCCGGGTTCTGATTATGTCCACCAACAACATTTTAAGCCCTGCCAACGGAAAACCCATTATCAATCCCACACAGGATATTGTGTTGGGGATTTACTGGATGACCAGAATTCGCCCTGGAGCAAAGGGGACAGGGGCTGTTTTCGGAAGTGTGCAGGATGTGATTTACGCCCATGAGAACGGGTATGTGGATTTGCAGGCGGCTATCAAGTGTCGGATGAAAAACAAACTGATGGACACTTCCGTGGGTTGTGCTTTGTTGAGTGATATTATTCCTCCGGAAGTACCGGTGGAGTGTTACAACAAAACCATGAACAAGCAAGCCCTGGCAGAACTCATTGACAGAACTTTCAGATTGTGTGGGGGAAAAAAGACTGTTCTTCTGGCGGATGGTTTAAAAAACTATGGGTATAAGTATTCCACACTGGCCGGTATTTCCATCTGTCTGGATGACCTGGTGATTCCCAAGTCCAAAGAAAAACTTTTGTCTCAGGCCCGAAAGGAAGTGGATGAGATCAGAACCCAATACGATGAGGGTCTGATCACCGACAGTGAAAGATATAACAAAGTGGTGGATATATGGACTCAGTGTGGGGACCAGGTGGCAAAAGAAATGATGAACAATCTGGAAAAAGATTCTTTTACACTGAAAGACGGCACGCAGGTGGAATCCGACAGTTTTAACTCCATTTTTATTATGGCGGATTCCGGGGCCAGGGGATCTGCCGCCCAAATTCGCCAGCTGGCGGGAATGAGGGGACTTATGGCAAAACCCTCACAGGAGATTATTGAAACTCCCATTACCGCCAACTTTCGGGAGGGTTTGACTGTGCTTCAGTATTTTATTTCCACACATGGGGCCAGAAAAGGACTTGCAGACACAGCTTTAAAAACAGCCAACTCCGGGTACCTGACCCGTAAGCTGGTGGATGTGGCACAGGATGTGGTGATTACTGAAATGGACTGCAAGACAGAAGAGTTTGTAACTGTGCGGGCCCCGGGAGAGGGCAGTGGTATGGTGCAGTCTTTAAGTGACAGGGTTTTGGGTCGCACCAGTTTTGAGGATATTATTCATACGGAAACCAAAGAAGTGATTGTCAAAGCCGGTGAGGAGCTGGATGAGTATGTTCTGGAGGAACTGAAGTCCTTAAGTATTGAGTCGGTGAAAATCCGATCGTCTTTAACCTGTAAAGCTCACAGGGGAATTTGCATCAAATGTTATGGAAGGGATTTGGCCCGGGGAAAAACAGTCAATTTGGGCGAACCTGTGGGGGTGATAGCCGCCCAGTCCATTGGGGAACCGGGGACACAGCTGACGATGAAGACTTTTCACACAGGGGGTACGGCCTCCCGTTCCATTGAGCAGTCTGTGCACACCACCCGTTACAGTGGAAAGGTGCAGTTTGAGAATGTGACTTCTGTGGTCAACCGGCATGGCAAACTTCGGGTGATTAACCGGAGCGGGGAGATTGTTATTACAGATGGCACGGGCCGGGAGCGGGATCGCCTGCAGGTTCCTTATGGTTCTGTACTGAGTGTAAAGGATGGAGATCAGGTCAATAAAGGGGATTTGCTGGCTGAGTGGGATCCTTACTCCAACATTATTGTGGCTGATGAGAACGGCTTTGTGAAGTTTATTGATATTGAGGAGGGTGTTTCCATGACAGAGCAGGTGGATGCGGTGACCGGTTTTTCCACCAAGATTATTATTAAGAGCAAATCTTCGGATCAAAAACCCAGCATTGCTTTGGTGGACGGAAAGGGAAAGGCTTTGATATTTGCAGACAGGGGGACTCCCATTTCTTACACCATTCCTGTGGGGGCACAGGTTTTGGTTTCCCACGGAGATCAGATTCGTGCCGGGGATATGATAGCCAAGATTCATAAAAAATCCACCAAGACGAAAGACATCACAGGGGGGCTTCCCCGGGTGGCAGAACTTTTTGAAGCCCGAAAACCAAAAGATGCAGCCATTATTTGTGAAATTGAAGGTTCTGTAAGTTTTGGTAAAGGTTCCAAAGGCAAGCAGAGTGTGATTGTGACTTCGAAAGAGGGGGAACAAAGGGAGTATCTGGTTCCCAAGGGGAAGCATATTGCTGTCAGAGAGGGGGAGTATATTAAAATGGGGGAGACCATTATGGATGGTTTGAGTGATCCCCATGATATTTTACACATATCCGGGACTTATGCTTTAGCTTCTTACCTGATTGATGAGATACAGGCGGTTTACAGGCTTCAGGGTGTGGTGATTAATGACAAGCATATTGAGGTGATTGTCTCTCAAATGCTGAAGAAGGTGGAGGTGTTGGAACCTGGGGACAGCCGCTATTTGGTGGGGGATCAAATAGACAGGGCAGAGGTGATAAATGTGAACAGGCATTTGCAAAAAACAGGTGGAAAGCCTGTACAATACAAGGTGCTTTTGATTGGTATTACCCGCATGTCCTTAAGTACAGACAGCTGGATTTCTGCAGCCTCTTTTCAGGAGACTACAAAGGTACTTACGGAGGCGGCTGTTCAGTCCAAAGCGGATGAGCTTTCCGGCCTGAAAGAAAACATTGTGATGGGCCGGCTGATTCCCGCTGGTACCGGCTTAAACGCTTACCGAAACTGGAAGCTGGTTTTTAATGAGGCCGAAGAGGATGAGCAGGTGGAACTCCCTGGTACAGTGGCTTCCTCTGTTGAGGATGAAGCCACCCATCCCGGTACAGAAAACGCCACCGCCTGAAAGTTTTGTTGGTTCAAGTTGACTATATGGTGGTATGGCAAGACTATATCTTCAAAACCAAAGACCAGTGGAAAAATTAAAAAAGATTAAACGTCGGTTATAGTATTTCACACTTTTTACTATCAGGAGATAATATGGTGACCCGATCCATTGCTCTTGTGGCACCGACTCTTAAGATTAATCTGGATTGGTCAACACTTTTTTGTTCTTTTGGTTGTCGTACAAATCGACCTGTATAAAGTCCTTCAAAAAGAAAAACTTCATTAAATTGTTTTCCTTTGGATTTATGTATAGTCATTATATTAATTTTGGAAGATTTTTTAATATTTGTGGATAAATTTTCTTTCTGAATTACTGATCGAAAATTTTTACTGGCATTATTGTAACAACCATAATCTTTCCAGGAGCGATTTAAAGATTCTCTGAGATGAGAACCTATATGTAATAATCTTATATACTTTGCATCTTCTTTGATATTTTTTAAAGCATCTTCATTTTTATAGTTATTAAATAAATCTACATTACTTCGCCAATCATCCAAAGGATTACCTGTGAATCTCAGATTAAATCTTTTATTGGCAATTAATTCTATTTCTTTTATTAATTTTAACCGTCTTGTTCCAGTAATTTTATTTTTACTTAACAAATTTTGTAATGCTCTTGAAAGTTTTAAATCCTGTTGTGTGGGGTTATCTCCTTTTCTGCCTTTCAAGTGGTCTATGAGATGAATAATAATCTGCTTTTTTATTTCTTCTATTGAGGTAAAATTTTCCAATAATTTAGCAAATAAATTTCCAGCAAGTTCAGGTCCTTCAGAGTCAATGGCAACATCATGTTCAATAATAGGTAACTTGTCTTTTGAAGAAGAAAAATAATTTGATGCTTGTAACATTTGAGATTTTGTAGGGAGTAATATTGCAATTGACCAGTCTATACCGGTATTTAATCTCTTAATTCCTTCCATTACTTTCGTTTTAAGTGGATGATAGATTTCATGACGGTTATTTCCGTAATATTTGTAAAAAAAGATTTTGACATCACGATATTGTTTTCTTTGGTTTTCTCCTGTAAGAAGGTCATTTCCAAATGTGGTTATATCTTTGGTTGAACTCCTGTTATTCTCATTTTCAAAATTGAATGTTTCTGGTTTTAATTGCTCAATAAATTGACCTATTCGAGCAGGATCAGCTCCTCTAAAATCATAGATTCTTTGATTAGGGTCAGCGAGAGCAATAATTCTGGAAGTTTCACTTAAAAGCTTCACTGTTTCCCATTCCTCAATATTGGTATCCTGGAACTCATCAACAATGATAATGGGATATGATCTTGAGATTATATATTTTAATTTTTTTGATCCTGAAAATAACCTATTGACCAGGGAAGAAAACAAATTAAATGCTACAATACCTTCTTGTTCAAATATTTTTTTACGAGTAATACTCTTGTCTTTTGGATCTACATTTGCCATCTTCACAGCCTCGTCAGCTGCATTCAAAATTTTGAAAGGATAGTTGTTGTTAATTAGATAACCATGACTTCTTAAAATATTCCAAAAGAATCCATGGTAGGTATTGATTTCAATGGATTTCAAGGACACTTTATCTATATATTGAGATGAGCTTTCGATAACTTTAGCGACTGTAGCTCTAGCAAAACTTAAAAATAAAATTTTTTGACTACTTGATAGTGATTTTACTTCTTCTTTTGCTTTTATCAAAGCAATTGTGGTTTTTCCCGAACCAGGCCCACCTAAAATAATTAAATTATTGGAAGATGAAAGTAGTCGGTTTCTTTTTTCACATATTTTAATTTTCATTATTACTTTCTATAGAGCTTCGATGGTCTGATAAAGATTTTTTTTGCACTTTATGTTTTATTGAGAGAAGCGTATCTTTTATAAATTCAGGAATTTCATTTTCACTACATGTTTCCAATAAATTAGCTATAGTTTCAAAACCTTTTGACCACTGAAAGTATTTACTCAGAGCTTTTTTAATGTCAGCTTCATTACTAGAGTTGTTAGGAGTTATGTGGGATAAGTGGCTGGGCCAGCTTCCTTCTGAAAAAATATCAATAAAAAACTGCTTTAATTTTTGATAGGGAACATTATTAATAATAAGGCTTTCAAATCCTTTTTCAGGAGATTCAAATGGGTGATCTATATTTTTTTTTATTGGAAGATTCTGATTGTCATCTTGTTTGTCATATATCGCTAAAGTTATTTTTCCCAAGTTTTTTAAATGTTTCCCAATATATGCAATTTGAGAATCTGTTTCAGCATTAATGATGCTTATTCCAAGAGCCTCCAAACTGGAGAATTTTTGAGAGTTGATTTCATGCAATCGACGGGCAACGACCGGAATTGCATCATATTCTGTTTTTCCTTCAACTATTAAAATTTTTTTTGCCAGCAACGCTTCGCAATATTTTTTTCTAAATTCCTGTTTATAATTTTTTCTTTTAACATGTGCTGGGAATGTAACTTTTTTTGATTCCATAAAACCTAATCTATTAGTGAGAACAATAATCTCTGAAGGATCAAATTCTTCCAATACATAGGGACTATGAGAAGTAAAAAGTGCTTGAGTTGAATTTTTTCTAATATGATTGATGATTCTTTTTTGAGTATATGGGGGTATTGCTGTTTCAGGTTCCTCCATTGCAAAAATTACATTTTGTTTTAAATTTGCAATTATGGATAGCATTGAAAGAACCAGCATGTTGATTGTTCCTGTTCCTTGTTTTTTAAATGGCACAATATGTTTGTGGCCTTTTATATTTTTGACTCCCGTTTCCATAAACACATTCAGTACTTTTCGTAACCCTTCTCTTGTTAGATCAGAAGTTTTTATTTGAGGATTTGTACCCCATTCAGATGTAACCAATGAGCTTAGTTCTTTTTTTACATCAGATAATACATTGGTCACTCCCAGTTCAGATTTGTCAGCAATAGAAACAGATCTTAATTTTTCTAAAATCTCTTCCCACATATTAATTTTAATTTCTTTAATATTTAAAATAATATCTAACAATGAACCTCTTTCTAAGCTTAATGCTCTTGATCCTGTTCTAAGAGTTCTTAAAAAAAGAAATCCACACATTCTTTTATCTTTTGTACTAAGATGATTTTTTCCTCCATCATCTCTTAATGGATGTTGAAAATATGTGTTTCCGATAAAATCGTCCTCTTCCTCATCATATTTTCCTTCGAAAGAAAACCTGATGGCTGATAATACAGTGTTTGCATCTGTAGCTTCAGGGGGTGGGCTGTCTAAAATTTGACCTTGGTTAATATCCCACCATTCAATATGATCTTTAAAATAGGTTTCTTGTTCTTTATTTAAATTCACTGCTGTTACTTCAATATTAATTTTGATTAACTTCTTTTCTAAACTTAAATAATCACCAGCAAAAAAATCATGTTCATCAATAACTGGTTTTTTTCTCATTCTCTCTGGACCCAAAACCAGATCAATGGCTTCAAAAATTGTTGATTTTCCTACATTGCTATCACCAACAAGAACTCCATGATTTGGAAAATAAATTTCACTTTTTTTAACTCCTCTAAAGTTATTTATAATAATTTTAATTATTCTCATTATTTAATTCCTTATTTTTTAAAAAAATCCTCCTGGAAAGAAAGTTTATGCCCTTCTGTTACAGTTTGTTTAAAAGATTTGACTCTTAAAAAGAAATGCCACTGTAAAAATTTAGAGAACTATATATTAAACTTTCCATTTATGTTACAATGTTTTCTATATCATTTATCATTTTTTGAATTTCTTTTTGTGCTTTCCATTTATTATCGATAATAGACTTAACTCTATTTGTATAATTCTCAATTTCTTTTTTATTTTTGTGGACAGGAAGAATAATGTCTTTCCATCTATCCCCGATATTTGGTAAAGTTGTATCAATAAAAACTTTTGAAGGTATTTGATTTTGTACAAATTCTGAAGATAATAAACCAAGAAGATAAAAAGGGTTAATCCCATAGGGATTTTTTGCATTCAAAACTCTAAAAGTAAGTAACTCTCTTGTTAGAAGCACTTCTGTATCCTGAGGAGATACCATGGCAACTGTTCCTATACGATAACTCCCTCTTCTGACAAAAAGAATGTCTTTTGGTTTAGGTTTCTTCTTATTTTGAATCATTTTTTCATAAACCTCCTTTGGAACTCCTGTAACTGGATTTCTGTATAATTCCCAATTAACAATGTCACTCACACGGATATAAGGAATTTTTCCTTGTCCTTTTGATATGGAGGAAGGAGAACCATGACCATCCCATGCATCTAAAACCCTTTGATTACAAAGATCACTCAATTTAATGCCAAGTCTTCCTTCCAACATTTTAGGTGGTTTGAAAATATTTTGATAATAAATAGGTACTAGATTTCCAGCCTCTTTGATTTGAGACCACGGTACCAAAAAAGTGAATTGATTATTTTTTAGGTTAGGATTATCTAACTCTTTTGTTACCACTTTTAGATCATCCCATATTTCTTCAGTGCCTCTTCTAAAAATAACCTTTCCTTGATGGTTGTGTCCCATTTCTTTGGGAGCAGCCATAATCACTTTATTATTTTGTTTTTTTCCTTTTTGTAAAATAAAGAGACATGTTTTTGCGTTACAATGAGGTCGAAAGGTATTATGTGGCAAATCAATTACAGCTTCTATACTAGTTTGATTTTTTATGAAATTCCTGATGTAACCTGCTTTTGGGGCGTGAAACACAGTTTCTGGAAGAACGATTGCAAGGCGTCCGTTTTTTTTAAGCATATCAAGGCAGCGTTCAATAAATAATATATGTGGTTCTCTTTCACATACTTTGTTGGTTTTGTTAAACTTCCCTTTTATTGTTTCTGTCCATTGATATCCAAGTTGAAAATTTTTGGAATCAGATTTTACAACCTTGGTTTTAGTTCCAAAAGGTGGGTTAGTTAAAATCACATCAAATTTTCTGAATTTATTGTCTTCTGTAAACTTTTCTTTAGCAAGAGGTGAAAACTTACTTATTTCATGTAAAGTATTTTCATAAACCATATTACTTCTTCCATCTCCTGAAATAGCCATATAAGCTTTTGCAATTTTCACCAAATCAGACTCTTTATCTATTCCGAATATGGATTGTGAGGCTATTCTTTGCTTATGTTCATTTAATTTAGGTGATCCTTTCCATTTAGGATCATGTTCCATTAGATTCCATATATGCTTCATGGAATAAATCAGAAATCCACCTGATCCACAAGCAGGATCACAAATAGACTCTTCAGGTTTTGGATTAGTCATCTTTACTGCAAGTTTAATAACCCCACGAGGTGTAAAAAATTCACCTTTTTCCCCTTTTAAAGGAGATTCTGCAAAAATTTCAAAAGCATCTCCAACCACATCTGTATCAGTCTTTAATAAACTTCCACGTTCTAACTGTCCCACTACCCAGGCAACTGATCTTGCTTCCAGAGTAATTTTTTCATGAAAATGAAAAACACCATCATTTTTTAGTTCTTTTTTTACCCTGTCAAAAAGTTTATCAATTCGTTTTTTTACTGTTTCTGGTTTTTCTCCTGCTTCTGAGCGAAAATCAGGAACACGATTTAAGTATGTTTTTTCGTCTTCAAGTTTTGAGAAAATCAACTTTATCATTTCTCCACCTAATTTTTCCCTACGACTGATATTTGTATTTGTATAAAGGGTGAGAAGAATCCTGCGAAAAGCTGTTTTAAGCTCTTCTCTTCCAAAAGGTTTTAAATCTTGTTTTTTTATTCTGCCTACGTCTTGAAGAGATTGATTTCTTGCAGGGATATTATTTAGATAATTTTCTGAAATAGAGTTTGTTCCGGGAGGTTTGCAAAGATAAGCAATATCATTGCCATTTGTCCATACTCCCCAAACAGCAGAAGTTGCTGTCATGTATGATTTAAGTTGAGCTAACCCATCTTTTTTTTCAGGACGTTTAGTCTCTACAATTCCTAATATATTAGCAGCTGGATCTTTTTCAATTGATGAATTAAACACGACAATGTCAGCAGAATCTGGGAAATACCCTGTTCCTCTTGGAATAGAAACTTCAATATCCAGTTCTGATTTTTTATAACTATAATCATTTACTAAAATTTTTTCATATTCTTGTCTTACTTTCTCCTCTGGAGAAAGTTTAACAAGTTTTCCAGTTGCGAAATCTTTAAACTTCATTGATTTTAATCTAATTTAAAAGCATAAAAACTGAAATGTTTTTAAAGCTTTACGCTTTTATAAGTTTCTTTATAAATTAAGACTTTTGTTAGTGGAAGTCTGTACTAAAGGCCTATAACCTTTAACTGGATATATAATGACAAGTTATTTTGATAAAATCAAGTGTATAATTTTCAGGAAAATCCATGTTCCAAGATTTTGACATCATGCAATATATCTTGAAATGGAGTGTTGTCATTAGCTATTTTCCATAAATCATCATACATTAGATTTGAAGACGGGTATTGACCTTGAATTATTTGTTTACTTAAACCTATTTTAACCTGCAGTATCTTGTACTTCAAGAACTGTGGTGAAACTGGCTTGATTCCAAGTTTAAATCCTCATTTAATTATCTTCTTAATTGAATAAAGTCAAAATTCAGGTCCGATTCCTCTTGTTTTCACTTCACTTGGGGGGTAAGGGGTGCAAAAAAATGGGCTTGTGTAATAAAATGGTCGGAGAGACAGGATTTGAACCTGCGACCCTCTGCTCCCAAAGCAGATGCGCTACCGGGCTGCGCCACTCTCCGAAAAATGGGACCTCCTCCCATTAAAAACCCAAAATGGCCTGGCTATCAAAAGATACACTTTTTATGACGCATCAGGACATTATACCTGAAAAAAATGGGAAATTTTGAAAAAAAAGTGAAAAAAAGTGCCAAAACTCAAAAAAAAAGGGGTTTTGAACAGTATTTCTGGTGTTGACTCAGCCCTAAAAGCCTGAGTAAGTTAGGGGGGTATTTATGGCAGGCAGGTCTTGGCCGGGTCATAATGCGAACTGAAATCAGGAAACTAATTTAAAAATAAAGGAGTTATATTATGAAAAAACTGTTTCTTATACTTTTATACATGGCCATGCCTGTGGCGTGGGCTGTGGATCTGGAGTTAGGTGGTCAACACCGTGCCAGAGGTGTCTATTATAACCAGGATATAGAGGATGTTTTTGTTCAAAGGTTTAAGCTCAAGGGAGCTTTCAGCCCCAACGAAATGTTTGAAAGCTATTTTTGGATGGTTACCAACCTGGACTGGGGAAAAAGCCAAATGGAGAGTATCCGTGTCTATGGTTACGGGGATTGGAAAATATCCGATGAGCTTATGATTCGTCTGGGAAGAAGCCCTTACGAACTGGGCTATGGTTCCTCCATAAGCATTAACAAGTATGAAAAATACCCTTATGCCATGGATGGGGCTTTTCTGACTTACAACACAGACAGTATGTCTGTGGATGTCTGGGGGGCTTACCTTCCTGAAGTGTGGAAAGGTGGTGTGGAGCAGGCGAACTATAAAGAGACAGTGGGTCTGGCTCTGGACATTCATGCTCTGGAGGCACTTAAAACCGCCACTCTTTATGGAATCTATGCCATGGCAAATGCGGAAGGTGTCAAAGACCAAATCCGTGTGGGAATGGACCTGGGAGGTGAAGTCTCTGATGTGGGTTACAAATTCAGTGGTGTGGCCCATGTGGAGAAGCTTCAGGCGGATGATGTCAATTATGCTGTGGAAGGTAAAGTCTACTACAGCACTCCTGTTGATGTTCGTTTCTATATAGGTGCACACTACGAAAACGACACTTATGACCCTTTCTACCACAACCGTCACCATGGTGCGGGGTGGTTGGATGTGGCAGCTCTTGGTGGAGGCACTGTATACGGAAAAGCCGGTGTATCTTACGCCCCCATGGAGCATTTAAAGATGGGGCTTACCGCTTTGTACTTCATGTCCATAGGAAGTTGGGGTCTTTGGGGTAATGGCGGAAAGGTGCCTAACTCGGAGGATATGCTCAGCACAGAAGATGTGTTGGAGGTAAGCCTCTTTGTGAAGAAAACCTTTGCTGGTGGTTTTAGGGCCAAAGTTTCTGCCGGGGCCTTTGATGTTGCAAACTCTGCTCCTTATTGGCAGGTTCAGGCGAATGTGAGCTTTGACTTCTAAGGGCTGGTTGAATATAAAATAAAGATAAGGCCGGTTTTTCCTGAACAACAACAGGGGAAATCGGCTTTATTGCTTTTAAGAGGATGTAAAAAGGTGTTAAAGAGGATTTTTTACACTCTGGGTGCTGCAGGCTTGGTGTTTTTTTTATCTGCTGCCGCAACGGGAAAACCCTCTTTTGTTCTGAAAGAGGGGCATTTTAAGAATCTTTTGTCTGCTTTTATGGACGAGGCTGT
Source organism: Bdellovibrionales bacterium (assembly GCA_965200025.1). Taxonomy (GTDB): domain Bacteria; phylum Bdellovibrionota; class Bdellovibrionia; order Bdellovibrionales; family UBA1609; genus JANQSP01. Next base: position 1,327,996 of record OZ241325.1, on the reverse strand, counting down.
ACTTTTACATCAGGCTGTTTATTTAAAAAATACAGATCATATCCGCCTGCATGCTTTTCGAATTGGGCAACAGGTTCAAAAACTAAAAAACTTTCCCTTTGCGGATTCGCTTTCTTACCATGAGCTTTCTCACATGTCCCGGCTGCTGAGTCATATTGAAAGCGGCACAGCGGGAATGATCTCTGCATCTGCCAAAAGGCAGCGGGCCATTATGAAGGATTTAAACAAGACTTTTTCTTACCTGGTAAGGGCTTATGGATTAAAAAGATATTTTGTATTTTTTTGCTCCAGAGATCGCAGCACATGGGTACAAAAAAATATTCGTCCGGTTTTACACTTAAACCACAGTGCTTGTGGGCAGGTGGTGGGTACTTAGAGTTTTTGTTGTGATTAAGTGGTTTGCCTCTTTGCCCAGGAAGATTTTTGTAACACTCATTTTAGGTGCTGTGATTGTGCTTGTGGTTTTACAAGATCCTCCGCACACAATATGCCGCACGCAAATAGAAAATTTTAAGGCCCGGCAAAAAGGCCGGCTTTATAAAAATCCTGACGTTAAGACCAGAAAAAAACCTCTCATGGATGTTCTCATGGCAGAGTGTAAAACACACTCCTCTCCGGGGAGCTGTTATGGTTTGTTTGCCCAGGTACATAAACTGATAAACGATTTTAATGTGATATCCCAGGATTGCATGCAAAACCTGGCGGCTGTCAGCAGGGTCAGGAAAACCCTTTTTCAGGTGTATGATTTAATGGTTCGTTTGGCCTGGCAGGAAGTTCCTGCTCACCTGGTGCACAGTAAATTCAACTGGTTTTCCACAGCGGATGTGGCTTTGTTTTGCAAGCTTAAAAACTCTGCGGAAGAACTTTATGGAGAGCAAACTTTAAAGCAGTGGAATGGCAGGGTGTTTAAAACACTTTTGGGAACACAGGCTGTTAGTTCTGAAGCTTATGAACGATCTTTAATCTCTGAAAGTTGTACCTCATTTTAAAGAATCCAAAGCATCCTGCACCAGTTGTTTTAAGTTCTGGTCAGAAGAAAACATATCCTCCTTAAGCAGGGTTTTTATATCTTCCACAGTAAAACCTTTTTTTAACAGGGGTTGAATGTCAAATGTGTTTTTTCTTATAAGCCTTCTTTGTGCTCCGGCCAATGCCAGGCCGTTAAAGGTTGTGAGGTGTTGCTTTATCCGGTCTCTTTTTTCAACATACTGAAGGATGTGGAAGGTTTTTTTTATATAGACTTTAAAAACTGTTCTTATGAAATGTTCCAACTCACTGAAGTTCAGGTTTTTATTTTCCTCCTGTGAAAGGTTTGCTATTTGCTCTATGTAAGATATAAAAAATTCTATCTCAAACATTTCAACAGGTTTTTTCCATTTTATCATATCCATAAACACTTTGGCTTTCAGTAAAAGCTGAATTTGAGTCAGACTGAGAGGCTCTTCCTGATTTAAAACGGATTGCATGGCTTCAATAATATATATATCATTGTATAAAGCTTTTCTGGATTCCTTTATAATACCATTACGCAGCAGTGTGCTTATCTCATGTATAAGGAAGCCGCTTTCCACAAAATTCATTATAGCTATGGAATTGCTAAAATTATTTTTTTTTCGGGTTTTTGATTTTTTCATGTGTTTTTGTATAAATCCCACCTGGTAGGGTGTGAGTTCCCGCTTCAGGGTGTTTTCTATCTGCTGGATCAGAATATCCTCCCCTGAGGTTTTAAAATACTCATCACAGGGCAGAGTATGGCCCTGTAAAGAGAAAAACACCGAAATCATTAAGAGCAATATTTTTAACATTTTTCAAACTCCAAAAGTTTTTTACCCCCCCCCATTTTTTTGTCAAGGCGGGAATTTAAAGAATGTAAAGGTTTCAATTAAGAATGTAAAAAATACATGGATACAGGTAAGCCTAAAGACCTGATGACATATAAAAGCATTTGTCATTTCCCCTTTTACAGGTCAGACTAAAAAAACTATGGAAGCTTTTGTAAAAGAAACCAAAGAAGGTGTGATTATTGTGCATTTAAAGGGAGAGGTGGATTTGGCCTGCACAGAGCCTTTTCACAACACCTGTATGACCAAGCTGGTTAAAAAAAATATCGTTTTTAATCTTAAAGGTCTGAATTTTGTGGGTTCAGATGGTTTAAGTCCTTTTCTGAAAACAATTAAGGATTTGGGAGAGTGTTCCCAGCTCAGGTTTTGTTGTGTGGGGTCTGAATTTCGCCGTATGCTTGCCAGTCAGAAAAGTGTACCTGATCAGAATATTTATGAAGATGAAAAAGCTGCCACTGTTTCCCTGTCTGATTCTTTAACAAAAAACTCATGAGGCAGTGGGCTTCGTTTCAACCTCATCCGGTAATAGGGGTGGATGAAGTGGGCCGGGGCTGCCTGGCAGGTCCCGTTTTTGCAGCAGCTGTGATTTTGAGTGGTCATAAAAACTACCCGGATTCAAAAGCCCTCACCCCTGAGAAAAGAGAGGTTCTGGCAGGGGAAATTATGGCGGATCACTGTTACGGCGTGGGCCAGGCTTCTGTGCAGGAAATAGACAAATACAACATTCTTCAGGCCAGTTTTTTATCCATGGAAAGAGCCCTGCTCAATCTTCCCACTTTTAAGGGAAAAACCCTGTTAAAAGGGCATGTTTTGGTGGATGGCCCCTTTCCCCTGCCGCATCTGCCAAAAGGCTTAAAACAAACACCTTGTATCAAAGGGGACAAAAACTTTGCACCCATTGGGGCTGCCAGTATTGTGGCCAAAGTCTTAAGAGATCAATGGATGAAAAAAAAGGACAAGCTTTTTCCCCACTATGGTTTTGCCTCTCATAAGGGATACAGTACAGCCCGTCATCGCCTGATTTTGGCACAAAAAGGCCCCTGCCCCCTGCACAGAAAAACATTTTCTTACTCAAAAATCCTGCCTGAAGATAAAAAGTAAGCTTTTTTTAAAGAAAAATCCAAAAAGGTGAATGTTTGAATTTTTTGGCAGAAACAGCCTTGATTTATAGGGCATAAAATGTTTGTTTTAAGCTTTTATCTTGACCACAAAGTGTATCCCTTAAAAAAAGGAGGAAAAAAATGAGCCAAATTCAAACCCGGGCATTAAATATACCTTTTGAAGATTCTGTGTCCCGATCAGTGCTTTTTTCCCCTTCTGCGGGAAGTTCAGATTCTTTTCCTGCTGTTATGGTTTTGCCTGAGTTTTGGGGCCTGACAGAAAACATGAAAAACCGTGCCTTGAGGTTGGCCAAAGAAGGTTACACCACTTTGGCCGTTGACCTGTACGGGGAGGGCAAACTGGCTGCCACAGCCCTTGAGGCTACAGCGATGATGAAGAACACTCTTGCCAACATGGAGAGTACCACAAAAAAACTGCTGAATTGCCTTAAAGTGTTAAGTTCTCAGGCACAGGTTCTGCCCCATCAAAGGGCTTCCATAGGTCACTGCCTGGGGGGGGCTTTGTCCATTCATTTGGCCCGTATGGGGACAGAGCAGCTTAAGGGGGTGGTCAGCTTCCATGGAAGTTTAAGGCTTCTGGCTGAGGAAAATTCTTTTCCCTCTTCGATAAAAACCAAAATACTGGTCTGCCATGGGGAAAACGACAGCATGATTCCCGCAGAGCATGTGCAAAATTTTAAAAAAGAAATGGAGGTCAAACAGGCAGACTGTAAGTTTATCAGCTATCCGGGTGCAGCCCATGGTTTTACCAACCCTCAGGCAACAGAGAATGGTAAAAAGTTTAACATCGACACAGCTTACAATGCAGAGGTGGAAAAATCCTCCTGGCAGGAAATGCTGCGTTTTTTAAAATCAGTGTTTTCTTAAAACAAATATAAAAATTGTAAAATCTTCCTGCTACATCTTAAGGGCGGTGTAAAATTTACACTAAAAATAAGATGAAACAAAAAAACATAAAAAACTTGACAGAAAAATGGGAGGGGTTAAAGTGGATTTTGGTAAAGCCACATGAATGTGATGAAAGCAACTTTTTTAAGGGAGTTTGAAAGATGTTTAAGGGTTTTGTTTTTGCTGTAGTAATGGTTTTTTGTGTGGAAGGCTATACTGTGAGTGTGGCCTCCTGTAAGGACTTATTTATAGAAAAAATAGACGATCTGATAGAATACGGAGTGAAAGAACTGAGACCGAAATTGGACGACAGAGTATTCAAAGTGAAATTAAAAATGTTAAAAACAAAGATGGAAAATGCCTTAAACAGGAAGCTCACCGTTGATGAAATCATTTTCATAAGAAGTGAACTCCACAGCCCTTTTTTCATCAACACAACCTTTGGTGAACCGAACCGGGAGTATATAAGTAAGAGAAACTTGTTTAGTAGACGGAACCTGTATGGATTCCATTTTTCGAGTTTTATAGAATTGATGGGAGCTGGATTTAGTATGGAGGACATAAATGTATTGGCAGGTAAGCGTATTTTAAAGGTGAAAGGTACAAATGTTCACTCTAAAATTCCTCAGTTTATCAGTAGAGTTCATGAAATGGAGCATCTTTTAAACAAGACAGACAAGCCTCTGAGTGCTGATCAACTAAATCTTTGGCATGAGATTTCATATAGTGTTCATAAAATCAATACTCACAAAGAAAATGACCCTTTGTCTTATTCTCTTGATTCTTTGATGAAAAAGCTGGGGCAAAAATATGAACAGCTGCTACATTCCTTCCCTAAAAATCAGCAAAAGGGGGGAATGGAAAGCTTACTGGTTGTTGCCCCTGAAACCGAATTTACATTGAAAGAAGACAAGCATAAAGCTTTTTTGGTATTTTTAAGGAAAAAAACCGATGAGGCAAAAAGAGAGGGAAACTCTGTGGTGTTTCCTCCAGAGCAATATAATCCCGCTTTGAACGGCAGAATTTAGACATTAAATTTGAAGAACACAATATCTCCATTTTGAATCACATAATTTTTACCTTCCTGTCTTAAGAGTCCTGCTTTTCGAACTTCTGCCTCTGATTTTAGTCTTTTTAAATCTTCAAAAGCATAAACTTCTGCTTTGATAAAACCTTTTTCAAAATCACTGTGGATAGAGCCTCCCGCCTGAGGGGCCTTGCTACCCTGTTTAACAGTCCATGCCCGGCACTCTTTGGGTCCTGCTGTAAAAAAAGTGATAAGATTTAAAAGGCTATAGGATTTTTTAATCAACCGGGAAAGTCCTGATTCCTTTAACCCCATACTTGAGAGAAAACTTTGCCTCTCCCCCTCGGATTCAAAAGCCAAAGCCTCTGCCTCCATATTGGCACAAACAGGCATTAAAGAGGAGGCCGGGTATTTGGTTTTCATTTTTTGCAAGAGGCTGGGGGAGGGAGTATTCTTACTTAATAAAGTTTTTTTTCCGTCTGTAACAGATGAGGCATGTTCTGAGGGGGAGTTTGAGTTTTTTAAGTCTGCCAGAAGGGAGGTTTCATCTGTATTACAGACATACAAAACCGGTTTGGCAGTCAAAAGGTTTAAGGGTTTAAAATACACATCCTCTTCGGAAGTTAAAGGGTACTTCCCGGCTGGTTTGTTTTTTTCTGAAATGTGGGTTAAGAGTTTTTGAACCAGTTGATGCTCTTTTAGGAGTTCTTTTTTTTGAAAGCCTTTTAAAAGCTTTTGCAGTTTTTGCTGTCGCTGCTCCAGGGTACTTAAGTCTGCCATTAAAAGCTCTGTTTCAATCAGCTCCACATCCTGAAGGGGGTTTAACTCCCCTCCCTGAGTGTGAGAGACTTTTTCGTCTTCAAAACAGCGGACCACATGGATTAAAGCATCGGTTTCGCGTATATGACTTAAAAACCGGTTTCCCAGGCCCTCACCTTTGTGGGCCTGAGGGATGAGACCCGCAATATCCACAAATTCCATGCTGGTGGGGGTGGTTTTTTCCGGTTTAAAAATCTCTTTTAAGGTGGAAAGCCTTTGATCAGGCACCGCCACCCTTCCTATGTTGGGATCAATAGTACAGAAAGGGTAATTTTCTGCAGGAATTTTAAGAGAGGTTAAGCAATTAAACAAAGTGCTTTTGCCCACATTGGGAAGGCCAATAATACCGCATTTCATCGTAAAAACAAATGTAAACTCTTTGACGGCCCTGTGGCAAGGATAAAAAACCTTTGTGTCACACTTGGGTTTGTGAGCTTTCTTAATCCGGGAAATAAAAAAAACCTTCCTTATGATTTTTTGTTATAACGATCGGCTGTTTTTTTTACCCCCTCCTGTATAAAATAAACAAGGGCCTCGGTGGCAGAATCCAAAAAAGAAGGTAAAAGGCTTTGTTCCTCCGGGGTAAAGGGTTTTAAAACATTTCTTTTTATGGGAGGCCTTTTGACTGTCTGCTGCATCCCCACCCGCAGACGGGCGTAATTTTGACTTTGTAATTCAGTGTGAATGTTCTTAATCCCATTGTGACCGGCAGCACCCCGATCCACCTGAAACTTCATGGATAAAAAAGGAAGGTCGGTGTCATCGTGCACCACCAGTAAATCCTCCAAAGCGATTTTATAATAGCCCATAGCCTCTTTAACCGCTTTGCCGGAAAGATTCATATAAGTTAAAGGCTTAAGAAGCAGGATTTTGTAAGGGTTTAAAAGCACCGAACAGTAAAGATAAGAAGGTGATTTTGTTTTCCACAAAGCCGCTACAGCCGGGTTTTTTAAAGGGGGGTTTAAATGGTGGCAGAGATGATCCAGTACCATCCATCCTATGTTGTGCGGAGTGAGCAGGTATTTTTGCCCCGGATTACCTAAACCCACTATCATTTTCATGATTTGTTATTTGGTTTTTTTTGTGTTTGTTTTTTTTACAGCAGGGGCTTTGCTTTCGGTGGAGGAAGTGGCAGTAGTGGGTTTTTCCCCTTCAGTGGCCGCTGGTGTGGTGGTACTGGTTTTTTCCCCGGAAGAGGCGGCTTTGTCCGCCGCAGCAGCTTCTTTCGGGCTTTCCTCCTCTTTAAGTTCTGTGACTGCACAAAGAGTGCTTTGTTTTTGTGTGATAAGCTTAATATGAGAGGGAATTTTAAGATCCTGAACATGGAAGCTTTGGTTCATATCCAAAGGGCTTATATCAATGGAAAAAAAATCGGGGATTTCCCCCGGCAGGCACTCTATTTCCACATTTCTCCTGGTGGCACTAAAAACCCCTCCGGATTCTTTAACCCCTTTGGCCTGGCCAGTGAATTGCACCTCCACATTCACCCTCACTTTTTTGTTCATATCCAAAGAGAAAAAATCCATGTGTAAGGGTTTTCTGTTCAGTTTGTGATAGCTGACGGCTTTTTTAAGGACCTTTAATCCATTAAGTTCTTTGGATTTTGACTTGAAGGTAAAGATTTTGTTGTCATAAGCTTTTTTGATGTATTTTTCAGCAGCTTTTAAGCTTAAGTACAGGGGTATGGATTTGGCACTGCTTCCATAAACCACCGCCGGTACCCTGCCCTGGCGGCGAACCTTGCGGGCTTCAGAAGTCCCCACACCTCTGAGATCCACATCAAAATAAAGCTCTTTTCCATTTGCAGACATGATTTTACCTCAGGGTTTTGATATATACATGCCCTGGTTTTTTTTGTCACTAAAAAAATCAATCAAACATGGCACTGACAGAACCTTTGGAATCGATACGGCGAATGGCCTCTGCCACCAGGGGAGCTACAGAAACACAGCGTATTTTTTTGGCTTTTTGCCTCAGTGGTATGGTGTCTGTAACCCAAACCTCCTTCAAAGGGCTGTTTTCTATCAGCTGGAGTGCAGAACCTGAAAACACCGCATGGGTGGCCATGGCATACACCTCCTTTGCCCCTTTTTGAAGAAGCTTTTCAGCCGCTGCGGTTAGGGTTCCCCCGGTGTCAATCATATCGTCTATAATGAGAGCTGTTTTATCTTTGATATCCCCCACCACATGAAAAGCCCTGGCTATGCCTGGCTCTGGCCTTCTTTTGTCTATCACAGCAATGGGGCTTTGAATTTTTTTGGCAAAAGCCCGTGTACGCTCCAAAGCCCCTGCATCCGGGCTGACACACACGGGATTTTTGTCTTTCATTTGCTCTTTCCAGGTGCGGGCCATCACAGGCCATGCAAAAAGATTATCCACCGGACCTTTAAAAAAACCCTGTATTTGAGGGGCGTGGAGATCTACCACCAAAAGCCTTTTGGCCCCACTGACCTGGAGCAAATCAGCCACACATTTGGCCGATATGGGGGTGCGGGCAGCAGCTTTTCGGTCCTGCCTTCCATAACCGTAATAAGGCATGACCACTGTTATCTCCTGGGCAGAGGCCCTGCGAACAGCATCCATCATGATAAACAATTCCATATAATTTTCATTCACCGGGGGGGAGGTCCCCTGAAGAATAAAAACATGGCAGCCCCTGATGCTTTCCCTGATATGCACCTGCACCTCCCCGTCCGTAAAACGGGAAACCTGGCACTCACACAGGGGAAGGTTCATCTGCCGGGCCACCTGCTGTGCAAAATGGGGATGGGCTGTACCTGTTAAAATTTTTATGGAATTCACCTTAATTTTTACTTTTATGTAAAAAACAGCCTTTTGGCAAGTAAGAAATGCCATTTTTATACTGCATACAAAAGCCCCCCCCTTGTCAGTTTAAAACTTATGGGGCTTGAGTTTTTTGCTGTGAGATCTGATTATCCCCTCTTTGGCAGGTTAGGTTTTAAAGGGATTTTTTGGTTTCATAATCTTCAATATGCATCTTTATCATGGTTTTTTGCCATTCCTTTATGGTTAGTATATTGTGATCCACAAGAATCTTCAAATCCACAGTACTGAAATCTGAATCTATAAATGCCTGAACGGAAAATAGAGGTTGTTCTTCTAGAGTTTTTTCTCCTGGATATTCTTTTTTTCTCAGGTTAAATTGTGTCCAAAAAATCTGCCGGTCCTGGTTGTGAGTTAAAGTTTTTCCCATTTCCTTTTCCGCTTGTTTTCTGTTTTGAAGATAGTTCATCCAGTCACTATGACCCCTATCTGATAAAGTTATCTGGTTGTGTTCCCCTTTTACCAAGTCTGTAAAATCTTTTTGTGACTGGGAATGCTCTACCAATTCCTGTAAATCTTCTCTGAGAGACTCATACCATGCGTTTTTATTGGTATATGATGAATTACTGTCTATTAAGTGTACTTTCTGGTTTATTTTTTTCACCAATGCTATTTGAGGGACACTCATGGGTGTTGTTTGACCCAGCCTTGTTTGCAGGGTATTGACCGCAGACATGAACTCATAGAGTTGTTTCACCAGGACTGGACCATGTTTGGGGTTTGATTCTAACAGGATGGCTTCCAAATCCACTGCACTAAACCCGTTTTCCAAAACATCCAGTATACTTCTGTCAGAGATATTGTCACCCCGAACGATTCGGAGAAAATCCTTACCAGACAAAAAATCCTTCTGCTTTTGGGTTAATGGTTGTTTTAAAATTTTATTTATATCTATAGGTTTGGGGGTTTTTGATTTTTGTGACACTGGTTTTGAAAAAAAAATTTCACAAAAACCAGCGTGAGATTCATAAGAAAGCATGGCACAAACAAAAAACAAAGCTTTTAAAATTTTAATTTTTATCATTTTTTTCTCCTTTGGAGCAGTTTATGAGGTAGCTTCCCTCTTGGAGAGGTCTTTTTACCCCCCCCCATTTTTTTGTCAAGTTTAAAATTAAAAAAAGATTTTTGAGTGGTATTATTTACATTTGGAGATGTAAAAATTACATGGTGGGAAGTTCAATATGTATTCCGGATGACCTAAAACGACTGAAATATGAGTTAATTATAGTTGTCATTGGTAAGAAAAACAAAAGTGGCGACCACGGCAGGAGTTGAACCTGCGACCTAGAGTTTAGGAAACTCTTGCTCTATCCGGACTGAGCTACGTGGTCTATTAATCAACCCAAACTTTTTAAGTGCAAAGGCTTTGTTTTTTTCTTCCTGCCTGCCTCTTTTTTTGCAGTTACAGGATAAAAAACCTGTAAATGCGGCTTAAAGTTTTTGTGGGAGGGGTTTTGAAGTGGGTTCTGTTAAGAACATTCAAAGCACACTGAATAAATTTTTTACTCTTAATCTCTGTATTCATCACCCGGGTGTCCACAGCCCCTTTTAAAGACACTTTAAGCTCAAGCATCATAAAACCTTTGTCTTTTTTGTCTTTCAGTTTCAGGCATTTTGTTTTCAAGAGCTTTTTTTTTCTTGTCACCACCTGGTCCATATAGTGAGAGTAAAACCCCGGTGGTTTTTCTTTTTTTAAGCTCCCACTATGACCAAAAGAAAAAACCAAAAGAAAAAACAAACCCGGCCATTTTATAAAACAAACAAAGATTTTTTTCTGAAAGCCTTTTTTGGTGGTATTTAACATAGGGCTCTTACTTTTTTGTTTTGAAAAGATTTATTGTTGTTTTGGTGGTAAGGGGTTTGAAGCAGGTACTTCCTCTTTTTTGTTTGCGGGGTTGGTATCTTCTGTTGCTGTGGCAGGTGGGGTGCTTTGAGTGGCTTCCGGAGTGTATTGGTCCAGTACACTGGGTCCTTTTTGGGAACTTAAAGCCGCCAGATAGATGGAGGTGCAGGCAAAAACAACAGCTGTCCATTTTGTGACTTTTAACAAAAACTGATTGGCCCCCGTGCTGCCAAACAGGCTGGAAGATCCTCCTCCAAACATTCCCATAGCCCCCCCCTTGGGATCCTGGAGCAGGATAAAAACAATCATCACTACAGAGGCAATAATATGAATGGTGGCTATAAAATTAAACATGGGTCCCTTATAAAAACTTTTTTCCGGTTTTGTCAAGTACCTCCCTTACAAAAGGGGGGCTTTTGAGATTTGTTTTTTGAGTACAGACCATATTTTTTGAAGTTCCTGGTTACTGGTGCAGTAAGGGGGGAGAATATAGGCAATGTTCCCCAGGGGGCGTAAAAACACCCCTTCTTTAAGAGCCTGCGTGCTGACATGCTCGGCCCACCGGGAGGTGTAGCCTGTGGATTTTGAGCTTCGAAGCTCCACCCGGGCAATGGTGCCGCAAACATCGGCATCTTTAACTTTCGGGTGATTTTTAATTTGTGCCACCTCTTTTTGGTGAAATTTTTGAATTCTTTGCCAGTTTTTTTGAGTGGATTTTTGCTTTAAAATCTTCATACTGGCCACTGCTGCTGCACAGGATAAAGGGTTGGCCGTAAAACTGTGTCCATGGAAAAACATTTTTTCTTTTTTATCCGATAAAAACCCCCTGTAAATATCCTGAGTGCTTACTGTTAAACCCAGGGGCAGCATTCCCCCTGTTAAGCCTTTGGAAAGGCATAAAATGTCTGGTGTAATGCCAATTTGCTCAAAAGCAAAAAAGCTTCCCGTACGGCCAAAACCTGTCATCACCTCGTCAAAAATCAGATAAAGCCCATATTTTTTGGTGAGAAGGCAAATATGCTTCAAGGCCTTTAAAGGCCACATAATCATACCCCCTGCCCCCTGTATGAGAGGTTCAATAATCACGCCGGCACAAGATCTGTGGTGCTTTTTAAGAGTTTTTTCAAAATCATCCACAAAAGCAGACACAGGATCAGAAGATCGTCTGCCCTGACGGACCCGCAAAACAGAAAACAACATTTTTTTATAAGCCTGGTTAAAAACCCCCCGGCCGCTGACACTCATAGCCCCGGTGGTGTCTCCATGGTAAGAGTGGGTGAAGGCAATAAATTTGTTTTTATGCCCCTGTTGATTTTGACTTAAACGGCCCAAAGCCATCTTCAGTGCACATTCCACGGCTGTGGAACCATCGTCAGAAAAAAACAAATAAGCCAGTTTTTTTGGTAGTACACTTTTGATCTGAGCAGCCAGCTCCTGGGCCGGCTGGTGTGAAAAATTGGCAAATAAAACCTGATCCAAATTTTGAGCCTGCCTCAGAAGAGCTTTCACAATGCGGGGATCACAATGCCCCGAAGTGATAACCCACCAGGAGGAAATGGCATCAATAACGGGAGTGCGGGGTTTGTTTTTTAAATAAAGACGGCTTCCCTCAGCCCTCACCACTTCCGGAAAACGGGTGCGAAGCTTCATCTGGGTGAAAGGTCGCCATAAAGTGCTGTGCTTTGTTTTCATTTTAAGAGGGGGGAGGCCCTGGCTCTTCTGAGGTCTTTGGTTTTTCTTTTTCCTTTTCCTTAAGAAGTTCCTCATAAACCTCCTCTGCCACTTTTTGGTAAGGAAAATAAACAGGGTACCGGGGAAAGTTTTTTTTCACTTCCAGTTTTTGCGGGCTTTGTTGTGCATCAGGCAGGACCCCCTGGTCTGCAAAGGCCAAAAGCAGTAAAGCCCCCCCCATCCCCAAAAGGCACAAAAACCCACTTTTCAACTGGTTTTTAAGGTGGTGGTGGTGCATTTTTTTATCCCCCTGAAGGGTGTGTGTGAGGGCTTTCCCCCATAAGATTTAAAAATTACGGGCTTTTGGTTGCTTTGTTGCTTTCCGCAGGAGAGGGGGTTGTTTTGGTTGGTTTTTTGGCAGAACGCACCAGCTTGACATTGGAGTAGTCTATCCATCCCTCTTTTTTTTGAATGCCGTTTTTTTTATCGAAGTGGGTTTGAATTTTTACCCCCCTGAGACGTATCTTTAAGAGGTGGCGGTTGATCTGAATTACCTGGGCTGTTTTGCCTTTTTCTGAGCCTGCCACAACCTGGGCCTCGTCCCCTTTTTTTATTTTGAGTTTCAAGGTTTTTTCCCCTTTTTGTGCATGAGTTTTTCCAGCTTCTTTCTGAAATTTAAGGCAGCAGGGGAAAGAGACTTTTTGCTTTGTTTGATGAGAAAAAAATCAATCCCCCCGGCTTTGTCGATGGACCGGAGGGTGGAGGCCGCCACCTTCAGGCGAAAAGTTCTTTTTAATCCGGGGCTAAAAAAAGTCTTCAGATGGACATTGGGAAAAGCCCTGGACTTTGTTTTAATATTGGAGTGGGAAACCAGATTTTTGACCACAGGCCTTTTACCACTCAGCTCACAACGGGACATTTTTTAGCTCCTTTAAGGTCAGTTTTGCCAGAAAAAAAGCAAGCCTATAAGAAAAAAAACAAATAAGCAAGTAAAGAATGCGGGCTTCAGGGTGATTTTTTTCTTGTTTTTTTTTTGGTAAGCTGATAAACATCCTGTGTTTGACAATTAAAGTGTGACTAAAATGTTTTTTTACCCTTGCAAGGAGGTGTTTTTATGAAGGCTGCCCGCAGGCCGGTCAAGTTGGATTACAAATCCCCTTTGACCTTGTATCAGTTTATTACAGAGGGAGGTAAAATTCACCCGGCCCGTTTAACAGGTCTGATGCACTCTCAGCAAAGGCAGCTGAAAAAGGCTGTCAAAAAAGCCAGAGCTTTGTCTTTAATACCTTCCAGCACAGTGGCTTATGATGGTTTTGGTTTTCCCTCACAAATATCAGCTGTTCCTTTTGAAATAGACTGACAGGGGGGCTTTGTTTTTTTCAGGCCGATGAAGTGGTGTTTGTTTTTAACCCTGATGCTGATTTCAGGGTTTTGCTCTTTTCTTTCTGCACAGGTCAGTGTGCGTGCAGAGGTGGTACCCAAAGCCCTTCCGCCCCAGGCTTCTTTAACTCTTACCCTTGTTATTGAATACGAAGGCAGTCCTGAGATCCTGGGTCCTGTCTTACCCCCCCTGCCGGATTTTCACATGGAAAGCGAGAGTGTGTCGCAAAGCTATCAAATTCAATCTGGTTTTTCAAAAAGCACAAAAAAATACCATTACAGGCTGAAGGCCAAAAAAGAGGGCGGGTTAAGTATTGGCCCCATAAAAATCACTATTGATGGAAAAGAACATAAAACAGAAGAGCTGAGGGTGGAGGTGTCCTCCCGGATTAAGCCCCCCCCTTCTTCCCCAGGGGGTTTTAAAGGTTTTTTTTCCCCTTTTTTTGAAGCTGATCCCTTTTCCCCTTTTTCCCCCTCCCCGCCGTTGGGAAATCCCGGGAAAAAGGATTTGTTTGTGGATTTTCATTTTAACAATAAAAAACTTTATGTGGGGGAGATGATCCTTCTCCGGTGGTTTGCTTATCTGCTGAGAGAAAAAGGCCAGGGGCGGATTTTCAATTTTAGTGTGGAAAATCCCCCCGTGCTGAACGATTTTTGGTTGGAAAGCCCCACACCCCGATCCTCCCCTTTGTTTATCCAACCCCAATATGAGGAAAAACAAGGCAAAACCTACCTCAAAGAAGAGCTTTACTCGGTGGCGGCCTTCCCTTTGCGTTCGGGCACTTTAAAAACAGGTGCTTTAAAAGCCCGTTTTAGAGCCAGGGCTTTTTTCCCCTCCTCTTCTTCGGTGGAAAGGCAAAGCTCTGAAGGCAGCCTTGTTGTTTTACCCCTGCCAGAAAAGGGAAAAACCAAATTTTTTACAGGCACTGTGGGGGATTTTACCCTCTCTGCACATGTTAAAGGGGGAACTTTAACCAAAGGGGATCCTTTAATTTACAAAGTTCGTTTTAAAGGGCAAGGGCATCCCCGGCTGATAAAGCTCCCTGCTTTGCCTTTTGGCCCGGCATGGAAGGTTTATGACACCACAGAAACCTCTCAATTTGATTTAAAAGCCAGTCAAAAAGATTTTGAGGTGATACTGATAGCCCGGGAAGTGGGGGATTTAAAAATCCCGCCTTTTGAACTCAGCACCTTTGATCCCGGTTTGGCTGTGTATAAAACCCACATCCTTCCTCAGTTTGTTATTCCTGTTACAGATAATAAAAAGCAAGAAAGAACTTCTTTACCCACAAATAAAAAAGAGGTCAGTGCTTTTTTGCCTTCCCCCCAGCAACCTTTGGAGGGGGAAAAACCTGCTTTACCTCCTGACCAGTCGGCAAAAACCCCTCCTGTGTCTCAGAAGAGGGACAACTCACAGATGACAAACCCTCTTCAGGGTTTTCAGCCTCCCTCCTGGTTTTTTAAAAACACAAACATGTTGTGGTTGCTTGCTTTTTTCATCCTGTTGGTTGTGTTTTTGGTGCTGTGGATCCGCAAAGGGGTAAAAAAATCTCATGCTTATATGAGAGTGGATGCATCACTTAAAGAGGTGGATAAAAAAATACAAAAAAAACAATATAAAGAGGCCAGCCAGGATCTTTGCCGCTTAATTTATGTGTTTCTTTCTGAGCTCACTCACCCGGACCTTTCCCTTAACACCTCTTCGGAGAATATAACAGCCTATACGGAGCATTTTGTACCTTCCCACAGTTTAAGTTCTTTAATTCAAAAACTTCCCCTGCATTTAAAACTTCGCCATGAAGCGGAAATCAAAGAGCTGGCCCTTCAGCTGGAAAAAATGGGTTTTTCCCCTGCCAAAGAAACACAAAAGCTCTGCACCCGGAGGGAGCTTAAATCTTTAAAGCAAAAAGTGGTTCTTCTTTTTAAAAAAATGGAAAAAACTTAAACCCGGTTTTTGGGAAGAATGTTTATGCGGATGGGAATGCCCTGTAAGTTCCATTGTTTTTGAATGCTTCGAATAAGAAACCGCCGGTAAGCGGGTCTGACCCCCTCCGGGTGGTTGGCAAAGACAATAAAAGAGGGAGGTGTCCCATGTTTTTGTGTCAGGTAATAAAATTTGACATCTTTTGAGCCATAAACAGGAGCCGGGGAAGTGTGTGTGATACGATTAAAAAACCGGTTAAGCACCGCTGTGGAAACACGAAAACCCATCTTTGTATAAATCCGGTAAGTGGTGCTTAAAAGAGTGTGAAGACCTTTTTGGTTTAAGGCACTGGTGAAAACCACCGGTAAATCCGGGTAAAAGTGAAAACACTCCTGAATTTGCTTTCGGAGCTGATCTTTTGTGGTGGTTTTTAAAGCTTTGTCCCATTTACTGACAACCATGATAACAGTTTTGTGTTGTTCAATGCACATTTTCAGAAGTCTGGCCTCCTGGCGACCGGGACCTTCTGGCAGTGAAGCATCCATTAAAAGCCATGCCAGATGGGCCTGCTTAAAATTTTGGTGGGTTTTAAAAAGAGAAAGATCTTCTGTTTTGCTTTTCAGGGTGGCAGCCTTTCTTAATCCCGCGGTATCGCACAGTGTGAAGGTTTGATCTTTAAAAGTCAGTGTTTCCTCCACGACATCTGTGGTGGTGCCGGCCTCCGGCGAGCTGAGCATTCGTTCCTGCCTGAGTAAGGCGTTACACAGGGTGCTTTTTCCGGCATTGGTTTTTCCAATCACAAAAACACAAATGTTTTTTGAGCGGACAGATGCTCCTGAGGGGAGAGGGGACGCGTGGCAAAAGGGCAAAATCCACTCTATGGTTTCCACTATTCCTTTGTCTTTTTCAAAGGCACAGGGAAGAATACTTACCCCCAGCTGATAAAAATCACTTAAAAGGAGGTCGGTTTGTTTTAAGTCATCCACTTTGTTGACCAAAACCAAAAAAGGTTTTGACGATTTTTTAACCAGTTTTAAAGTTTGTTTGTCCTCCCCGGTAAGGCCTGCTCTTCCGTCCATAACCAAGATCAAAAGATCCGCTTTTGAGGCAGCCCCTTCCACTTGCAGCTGTATGGATTTGTTCCACATTGGGGTTTTCATCCACAGGCCGCCGGAGTCCCACACTTCAAATTCTTTTCCCCACCAGGAGGCTTTTGCTTTTAAAATATCCCTGGTGACTCCCGGTTGATTGATGACCAGTGCTTTTTTTTTTCGTATCAGCCGGTTAAACAGAGAGGATTTTCCCACATTGGGCCGGCCCAAAATTAAAACTTTTTTCATCATAATTCCCTGTGGAGGGAAGCACTCCTCCACCTAACTTGTTGCTTTTACCTGAGATAGGGTATAACAGCCAGTTTTTTTAAAGCCTGAAGGGCTGCTGACTGAGTGGCCTGTTTTTTGCTTTTGCCCTCCCCCTCGCCCAGGGACTTCACCCCCACCTTAACCTCCATAAGAAACACTTTATCATGAGGGGGGCCTTTGATATGGACAATGTTGTATGAGGGAATTTTTCGAAACTTTTTTTGTGTAAATTCCTGTAAAATACTCTTGTAGTCCCTGTTTATAATACCTTTGTTAATTCGGGGATTTAAAAGGCGGGTGATGACTTTTTGTGTCTTTGTAAAGCCGCCATCTTTATACACAGCTCCTATCAAAGCCTCCATGACACAGGCTAAAAGGCGGGGTGTGAGCTGCTCCCGTTCCTGTTCTTCCGGAACCCTTAATTTTAAATACTGATCCAGTTTTATGGAAAGAGCCAGGTTGGCCAACTCCTCCGTATTCACCAAAGAGGATCTCATTTTGGATAAATCCCCCTCGTCGGCCTCAGGGTACTTATTCATCAGCAAATCACTCACACACAGGTCAAAAACAGAATCTCCCAAAAATTCCAGCCTTTCGTTATGTTCTTCCACCCTCTCACGGCCTGTTATGCTCTTATGGGTTAAAGCCATGTTTTTTAGATTCTGGTTTTTAAACCGGTAGCCGATCTGGTTTTCCAAATCGCAGAAGTTTTTACCTCTGATTCTACTGAACCATGTCTGTAATTTTTTTTTGGTATTCATGAGTTTTTTTTGCACTTTCCAGAGGGGGGTGTCAATAAAGAGGCTGCTTTGTTCTAAGATTCCTGACTATAGGAGGGTTTAAGCAAAACAAGCTATAAACTGGCTTATGAACAGTCTCTTTTAAAGAGAGGGCATTTTTGGTTCTCCAAGCAGGCTTTCTTTTTGAGAGTCAAAGGAGTGGATCAGCACCTGGTATTCTTTGGTGTAATCCGGGGGAAGTTCAGACTTCCACTGGATTTTCCAAAAATCTTTACTTAAGCCCTGCCTTATGTGGGGTGCCGGGGAACGGTATTTTAAAGGAAGCACGGTTTTCACACAGCCGGTTTGTTTGAAACCTGCTTTTTCATAGCGAAGCTGGCTTAAGTGCCTGAGCAGGCTGGCTCTTTTCACCACAGTGGCCTGAGGAAGAGTGGGAAGTTTTTTTGAAGCGTAAGTGTGTGGTCTTGAGCTATAGGGAAAGACATGGATTTTGGTCCATGGGTTGTCTTTCAGGCGAAAGTAAGTGTCTTCAAATTCTTTTTTTCCCTCTCCGGAAAACCCGGCAATCACATCCATCCCCACAAAAGCCCTGGGGTGTTGCCTGTAAATGTTTTGAAGGGCTTTGGTGACATCCCTGGCCTGATAAGTTCTCTTCATGTGTTTAAGAACAGGGGAGCTTAAGCTTTGCACACTGAGGTGAAAGTGGGGACACATTCTTTCAGAGTGGTAAAGGTCTAAAAGCTCTTCGGTGAGTTCCGGTGGTTCCAGACTGGAGAGTCGTATGCGGGGCATTTGTGTTTTTTTTAATAAAGCCTCCACCAAAGACTTAAGTCCCCTGGCAGGGGATTCCGGCATGCGGTAATCTCCAATATGAACCCCGGTGAGTACCAGTTCTCTTACCCCCTGGTCATAATGCCTGTTAACAGAATCGATGAGATCTTTACATGGCAGGCTTTTGCTTTTTCCCCTGGCAAAAGGAATAACACAAAAAGTACAAAAACTGTTGCATCCATCCTGTATTTTTAAAAACAGGCGGGAATGCTGGCTTTCCACCCCTCCTCCAAGCCCCATGTTTGAAACTTTAAAAATGGAGGATTTAAATACCGGTGTGGTTTCTTTGTTTCTTTGGTGGGGAGAAGAAGGGGCGGGTAACAAGTGGGCCAGCCTGTGTTTGTGGGAGTTGGCAATAATTTGATCCACTTCTTTAAGCTGTGTAAATTGTTCTGTTTCCACCTGGGCCGCACACCCGGTGACCACCAAAGAACTGTGGGGGTGTTTTCTGTGCTGCCTTCGAATCCAGCGTTTGGCCTCCTGAACAGCCTGTTGTGTCACAGCACATGTGTTGATGATATGAACATCCGGTGAGTCTTTGGAAACACAACCTTTGTCCATTCTTTTAAAACCCTTTTCCTCCAGATGCTTTTGAAGAAGAGCTGTGTCGTAAGTGTTTACCTTACACCCAAAAGTTTTTATGGAATACAGCATATTGGTTTTTCTTTATGGTTTTAGGAAATAATACGTCCCCCCCCCACAAGGTGATCCCCTCTGTATAACACAGCGGCCTGCCCGGGGGTGAGAGATTTTTGCGGAGTTTGAAACTTCAGCCACACGCCCTCTTTGGAGTCTTTGTGGAAGCGGCTTTTGCATGGCTGGTGATGAAAGCGTATTTTAACATCCAGCTCTTCCCCATCGTGGACTTCGTCCAGCCAGTGCAGATCGGTGAGCTTTGTTGTTTTACTGTAAAGGGATTTTTCCTCCCCCACCCATAAGGTGTTTTTGGCCATATCCATTTTTACCACATACAGGGGGAGTAAAGAGGCCACCCCCAGGCCCTTTCTTTGCCCGTAAGTGTATTGGTAAAGCCCTGTGTGCTGCCCCATAACTTCCCCGGAGGGGAAAAATTTTATGGGACCTGCTTTAAGGTTTTTTTCCGGTATTTGTTCTCTGATAAATTTTGCATAGCCCGACTTGCCAATAAAGCAAAGCCCTGTGGAATCTTTTTTACGGGCCACTTTCAGGCCTTCCTGAAAGGCGATTTTTCTGACTTCGTCTTTGTTTATTCCCCCCACAGGGAAGAGCAAACGGGGTAAGACATGGGGTGGGATGGTGAATAAGAAGTAAGTTTGGTCTTTCCATCCGTCCTGGCTTTTACAGATAAAGTGCTTGCCATGTCTTTTTTTGATTTGGGCGTAATGCCCGGTGGCCAAAAAATCGCATTCCAGCTCTTTCATTTTTTTTATCAGGTGATCAAATTTTAAATAAGTGTTGCAATCCACGCAGGGGGAGGGGGTTTTGCCTTCCGTATAAGAGTTTAAAAATTTGTTGATAACCTGTTCTTTAAAACGGGCTTCACAGTTTAAAACATAAAAAGGTATGGTGAGTTTTTTTGCCACTTCCCTGGCATCTTCCACATCCAGGCTGGAGCAGCATGTTCCATAACCCTCCTGAATGTCAGAAGAGGGGCGGGAGTGATCCCACACCTGCATGGTCATACCCACCACATCATAGCCCTGCTTTTTAAGAAGCAGGGCCGCCACACTGCTGTCCACCCCACCGCTCATGGCCACCAGAACACGCTTTTTTGTATTTTTCATCACTTCAAAACCCCTTGACCTTACCAGGCCTTTATAACACGGTTATGCTTTTAAAGCCGCTTTTATGTACCAGCTGTGGGATGCTAACATGGCAGGGTGAGAAAAGCAAGCCACTCCCTGTGCAGAACCTGTCACAAGGCAGGGGTGGGGTAACTACATGCGAAGGTTTAAATCTGGATCGGTGTATACAGTCAATAATTCTTCTCTTAGACGGGTAAACTCCTCCTTTTCCAAAGGATTGCCCCGGCAAATCAAGGTAACCAAGAACAGCAGTGTCAGAGAACAGGCCGGGAGGCAGGTTTGATAGCCTGTTGTTGGCTAAACTAACCCACTTTAGAGGAACAAGTCCGGAAAATATTCCTTCCGGCAAGCTTTTTAGTTCTATCCTGTTAAACGATATAACCTCAAGAGAGTTTAATCCTTCAAACAAACCTTCCGGAAGTTTCGTTATCCTGCTATCAAAAAGAGCAATACTTTCAAGGGATGTAAGACCAGACAAAGTCCCTTATAAGTTATTGCTCTCTGAACAATAAGTGACCTCTTACAGACAGGGACCACAGGACTGGTTTGCCCATAGACACCTGCTGCACTAAAAAACAAACTACATATTAACCATGGTTTCATCAGGCACATCCTCAGGCCACAATGCGAAGCTGGTGTTTTTTAGCTTTTCTCAAAGCCATGGCCACTTTGTGGTCCAAAAAATCCCATCGATTCAAAAGCCTGTCCCTTTGTTGACATTCAATGGGATTGTCTGAGTCCAAAATTTTAAGCCTGCGACTGATTTGTCGTATTTCCTGAGAAATTTGATAAAGTTCATATTTTGTCATAATGGTTTTTCTTAAAGAAATGCCCTCTGGAAAGCAAGATTTTTTTAAAAAATCTAAAAAAAGGGCTAAATCACACTTCTGTTTCAAGCAAAGAGGTGATTTTTTTTAGGACCTCCCCGTGGGGGAGTGTTGTTTTTTCTTTGGTTTTTCGCTGTACCAGTGTGGCAGAGTTTTTGTTTCTGCTTCCTATATCAACTCTGAGGGGAAAACCCATAAGGTCTGCATCTTTAAATTTGACCCCGGGGGGGAGGTTTTTTCTGTCATCCAGGAAGCTGTCTATGCCACTTTCCCACAGGGAGTGGTAAAGTGTGTGGGCTTTTTCAAAACTTTGTGTGTCTTGTGGGTCCAGCAGGCAAATATGCACACGAAAAGGGGCTAAAGAGGCCGGCCATACCATACCCTCTTTGTCAAAGTTTTGCTCTATAGTGGCCTGAAGGGTGCGGCTGACACCAATGCCGTAACATCCCATTTGCACCGCCTGCTTTTGTCCCTGCCTGTCCAAATAAAACACTCCCATTTTATGGGAGTACTTCTCGCCCAGGTAAAAAATATGCCCCACCTCAATACCTCTGAAGCTTTTAAAAGTACCACCCTTTGGGGCAGGATCTCCCTCTTTGGTGTCCTTAAACTCCTCCCTGTTTTTATTGGTGGCAAAATTTTCGGCCACCAAAAGCTCGTCTTCCCCGTTTTGAGCCAGAATGTGAAATTCCTCAGACAAACTGCCACCGATCTCACCACTGTCTGCCGCCACAATACGAAAATCCACCCCGGCTTTGCTAAAAATATTTTGATACACCTGACGCATTTTTTGATAACTTTTTTGAGCGGAGCCTTCATCAGTGTCAAAGCTGTAGGCATCTTTCATAATAAATTCTTTGGCCCTTAAGAGTCCAAAACGGGGGCGGATTTCATCCCGAAACTTGGTTTGAATTTGATACAGGGTAAAAGGGAGGTCTTTGTAACTTTTTACAAGTGCTTTGCCGTAAAGAGAGACCACTTCCTCGTGAGTGGGACCCAAACAAAACTCGCGGCCCTGCCTGTTGGTTATTTTTTGCAAAAGCCCCTGATACAACTCCCACCGGCCACTCTGTTGCCAAATCTCTTTGCTTTGTACCATGGGCATTAAAATCTCAGCACAACCTGTGAGGTTAAGCTCTTCCCGTATCAAAGTTTGTAATTTGTTAATGGACCGTAACATCAGTGGGCTGTAAGTGAATATCCCGGAAGACAGCTTATGAATAAAGCCTGCCCGTACCAAAAGAGCATGGCTGGGAAGGGAAGCATCTGCAGGAGCTTCCCTGAGTGTTTTAACACCTGTATGGGACCACTTCATTTCGAAGTACTGTCTGTTGTGGTACCTTTGGGAGGGGTGGATGCTGGTTTATCGCTTTTCTTTTGAGCGGAACCTTCCTCAGCAGGGCTTGTTTGCCCCTCAGTAGGGGATTCTTCTTGAGTGGAAGTGGATTCGTCTGCTTTGGTTTTGGTATTTTCTTTTTGATCTGAGGTTTTTTTGTCTTTGTCTGAGGTTTTTTGTTTTTTTGCCTTAACTGTTGCATCAGATTTGTCTTTCTGATTGTTTGTGTGGGCATGATCATCATGGGAGTGTTTTTTCTTTTCCCCCACACCACAGCTTCCACAGTGAGCCTGTGCAAAAAAAGACAAACACAGAACATAAACGAACAAAGTAACGGTAAAAGCTTTCATTTAAAAACAACCCCCTGTTTTTTGGTTTTTGGTGGATGTGTACGCTTGCACCAAAGTGCTATTTTTTTTACCTCATGGCAAGTTTTTTTTGCCCTGCATCTTCAAAATAGTTATTTTTTTAAAATACAGGATATTTGGCTTTTATCTGATATATAAAATCTGAGGGGCCAAAGCCTGGCGGGCTGAGATAGATTTAAGCCCACTCTACGGGTGGTGGTAATCTGGTTTTTTGGGACCCGGATTCCCTTTTCAATATACAGGCGGGGGGAGCTTGTCAGTTTTTGACCGGAAAACGATGTGTTGATTTCCATAGCCTGGCAAATTTTGGCCGGACCATTCAGCAGATTGTGAGCAGAACAGGCTTTGCCTCTGTTTTTTTGTAACACAGACAAGCCTTCCAAAGGCTTTAAGGCCCGAATTAAAACAGCTTCCGGCTGCCCTTTCAGGGCTGTTACCACATTAAAGCAAAAGTGCATGCCATAAATAAAATACACATAAGCCACCCCACCGGGTTGGTACATCGCCTGTGTTCTTTTGGTTTTTTTCCCGTTAAAGCTGTGGCAACAGGGATCTTTTAAGCCCAGGTAAGCCTCTGTTTCCAAAATCCTTCCCTTCAACCTCACCCCTTTATCTGTGATGCGAACCAGGTTTTTCCCCAAAAGCCTTTTGGCCACTTCAATAGTGGGTTTTTGAAAAAAATCTCTTTTCAGCTTCATTGGCTTGTTTCCCGGTTTAAATGTGCTTAAATCTCTTTATGAAAATATTGGTGAGATTTTAAAAATAACGCAACGCCTTATAAATTCAAAGTTTTTTTTGGCAGAATTTTTTAAAAAATTTTTATCAAGTAATTTTAAATACTTATTTTAAAAATCTGGCCCCCCTACCCCCATTTGGTCCGGTTTTTGCTAAGGGGTTTATTAAGCACTCTCTCTTAAAAAAAGAGGTGTGTGAATTTTTTTAACCCTTTTGCTTAAGAAAAGAGATTTTTTATGAAAACTTCAAACTCCTACAAACCAAAACCATCCCTTCGCAGCACAAACACTCCCCATGATTTGTTTTTCAAAGATATTTTCTCTCAAAAAAGATTTGCCATTGAACTCTTAAAACTTGTTTTTTCCCCCGAAGAGCAAAAACTTTTTAACTTCAGCACTTTAAAAGGCGAAAAAACCTTGTTTAAATCCCATAAAGCCGATCTCATTTTTTCTCTGGAATTCACTGCCTCCACAGCCTCTTCAGGGTTAAAGCATTCCAGGGTTCCTTATAAAAAAACTTCCACTGTGAAGAGAAAAAGTGGCCTGGACCATTCTATTGAAGCCAGTCGTTTGTTACGACACAAAAAAGAGACATCCTCCTCAATACTGCAAAAGGCTTTTATTTTTCTTATTTTGGAGCATAAATCTCAAAAAGATGGAGCTGTTTTGGTTCAGCTTCTGAGATATCAGGCACTTCTTTACTCCCATTACCTCGAACACACAGGTTGTATTGTACCCATTATTCCCATTATTTTTTATCATGGAAAAGAGGTTTGGGGGCAAAAACTGACATTTTTTCAAAATATGTTTAAAAAAAATGTATTCCCCACAAAATTTAAAGCTTTTTTCAAAGAAAATGTGTTAAACTTTCATGCCAAGGTACTGGATATTCAATCTTTTGATGCTGGCAGGTTTCAGAAGCTTAAAAACTTAAAAAGTGGCCTGGCTTTTTATTTATTGAGGAAAATCTGGAGTTTTAAATGGCCCGAAGATGGAAGAGAGATGATGAAATGGGTGGAGGGGTTAAGTGAAAAAGATCAGGATCGGTTGCTGTTGTTTGGAAGTGAGTATATAAAGGATGTATGCGGAGTGAGCCAGGAAAATCTGGAGGCATTGGAACTTGAAGCCTTACAAACAGGGATTTTGAGAAAAGGAGGAAATATGGGACTGCTGGAATACGTTAAACAAAAGAAGATGAGAGAAATTAAACAGGCTGCCATCCAGGAAGGACTGAAAGAAGGTCGTCAACGGGGCCTGCAGGAAGGGATAGAACAGGGGATAGAACAAGGGGTACAACAGGGGATAGAGCAGGGAGTACAACGGGGGATGAAGCAGGGAGTACAACAGGGGATGAAGCAGGGAGTACAACAGATTGTATTAAGTATGTTGCAAAACAAAGCAGATATGAGTTTTATTTGTAAAGTGACAGGGCTTTCTGAGCAGGAAGTTCAGAAATTAAAAACCAGGGTTTAATAGCCCACTTCAAACTCTTCTTCGGCTTGAGTTAAAATCTCACACCCCTCTTCTGTGATCAGTACGGTATGCTCAAACTGAGCAGACAGACTCCTGTCAGAGGTTTCGTAATACTTGATTTCAGAGCCTTTAATCTCACATTCTTTTACAGGTGCATTGGTCTCATTCACCATAGGTTCCACTGTAATGCAATATCCTGCCGGAAGTATGGTCCCCTGTCTTTTTTTACCTGAAGAGGGTACAAAAGGCTCCTGATGAAAGTTTTTTCCAATACCATGGCCACCTATTTCCTTGACCGGGTAAAAACCCCTTCGGGTAACATATTTGTTAATGGCAAAACCAATATCCCCGGTGGTACCCTGTGCTTTCACTTTTTCAATCCCCTTGAGCATGGCCTGATAGGCACACTCCGTAAGTGATTTGGCTTTATGGGACACCTCCCCCACATAGAAAGTTCGGGAGGTGTCCCCGTGAAAGCCCGCTTTTACACAAGTGATGTCAATGTTGACAATATCCCCCTCTTTCAGCCTGTAGCCCCCTGGAAGGCCGTGGCAGATACAATGATTAACAGAGGTGCATATAGATTTGGGATACCCCTTATAGTTTAAGGGGGCGGATGTGGCCCCCTGCTCCTCTGTTATCTGGTGGGCTATAAGGTTTAACTCTTCTGTGCTGACCCCCACTTTGACCTGTTTTCCCACACAGGCCAGTATATGGGATGCTGTTTTTCCTGCCAGACGCATACCTGCAATTTCAGATTTATTGAGTGGTGTCATGAGAGTGCCATGCTACTCTGAGTTAGGCTTTGAAGGCAAGCCCCCGGCCCTAAAACAAGGCTCTTAAAACAATAAGGGCCAGTCTTTGTATAAAGCTGGCCCTTTTGCTTTTTAATTTTCTAACTGAATTAACTAAGGTTTTTACTTACTGCTTTTGGAACATCAAACATGGTGACTTGTCTTTTGTTGCCAAAAAGCTGTTTCAGCTTGTCATCCAGGTTGATATTTCTTCTGTTTCTTGTGTCCTGAAGCTTGTGCTTCTTCACATAGTCCCAGATTTTTTTAATAGCCTGTTGCCTTGTGATTTTTTTGGCACCTACAACGGAAGCCAATTTGTCACTGGCGGCAAAGCTCCTCATAAGAGCCGGGTTGAGCTTTCTTTTTTTCTTCTTTTTAGCAGCTTTTTTCACCACTTTTTTCCTTTTTGCAGGCTTTCTTTTTGCAGTCTTCCTGCCTGCTGCTTTTCTTTTAACTACTTTTTTTTTGGATTTTTTCTTTTTTTTTGCCATTGTTGACCTCCCAATTGTGTAACTGCCAAGGCAGACGTTAATTCAACTTCTTTATATGGTAGCCATAAAACCCTCTCAGGATCAAAAGAAAAATAAAAAAAATATTGTATCTGACCCATAAGGTCCAGGTTTTTACGCAAATCAGGATGTTTTTAGAAGGGTCCCCCTCTTAAAACACAAAGCATTAAAAGGTGTTTTGTAGAGAGGGGGGCTTTGGCCCCTGCCACTCTGGCTTTAAGCACAAAAAGTATTTTATACCAAGGAGTTAGTTTTTATGATGACAGGGAGGGGAGGGGACCTGAGTGGCTGCTTTCCACTCTTCAGGAGTAAAAGTCTGCTGCGAAAAAGCATGAACAGGACCTTTTAGCTCTTGCTTAAGTGTCTGATAGACTTTTTGATGACGCTTTACAGTATCAAGTCCTTTAAAATCGTCTGACACTATCAGCACTCTGAAGTGGGTATTGGTTTTTTCCGGTGGAAAGTGTCTGGCACTTTCGTTGATAACCTCCAGCAGGTGGATTTTAAAGTGAGCTTTCAGTTTGTGTCGTATTTGATCTTCCATGGTCATAGTGGTTTTTCCCCCTTGAATGTATGGTGAAGCAAAAGCCCTTATACATCATTTTTTTGGGAAATGGCAATTATTGTATCCGTTTATGGGGGAGGGCTTTTAAGTCTTTTTGCTTAAAGGGGCGGGGCCTGTCATGTTTTCCGGTTGCACAATACGGTCAAATTCTTTTTCTGTTACAAATCCCGACTTTAAAGCCTCTTCTTTAAGGGTGGTGCCGTTTTGGTAAGCGGCTTTGGCAATTTGTGCGGCTTTGTCATAGCCTATATGGGGATTTAAGGCTGTGACCAGCATTAAAGAGCTGTCTTTGTATTTTTGAAGCTGCTCTTTATTGGCTTTTAAGCCTTTGACGCAGTATTCTGTAAAGCTATGCATCCCGTCAGCCAGCAATTGTATAGCCCGTAAAATATTGAATATCAACACGGGCTTAAACACATTCAGCTGAAAGTGTCCCTGAGAGCCGGCCAGTCCCACTGTATTGTCACAACCCATGACCTCTGTACAGATCATGGTTAAGGCTTCGCATTGTGTGGGGTTGGTTTTGCCTGGCATAATGGAGCTGCCGGGTTCATTCACCGGGATATGTATTTCGTTCAGCCCTGCCCGGGGGCCACTCACCATAAGGCGAATATCACTGGCTATTTTCATAAGTGTACAGCTTAGGGTTTTTAGTACCCCGCTCAGCTCCACCAGGTCATCATGAGCTGCCATTAAAGCAAATTTGTTGGGTGCCGGTTGAAAAGGATATGCACTTTCTTTGGCAATAAGGGATATGGCTGTTTGTGCAAACTGGGGGTCTGTGTTTAAGCCTGTGCCTACGGCACTTCCCCCCAAAGGCAAAAAATAAAGTTTTTGCAAATTGTTTTGCACCCGGCCCTCATCAGACAAAAGCTGCTCTGTGTAAGCGGAAAACTCCTGCCCCAGACTTAAAGGGGTGGCATCCATCATGTGGGTACGCCCCATCTTTATAAGGGGGGAAAAAGCTTTTACTTTTTGCCCTAAAGCCATTTTCAGGTTCTTAAGGGAGGGAAGAAGTTTTGTGTGAATTTCTTTTACAGTGGCAATGTGCATGGCTGTGGGAAACACATCGTTGGAGGATTGACACTTATTGACATCGTCATTGGGATGTATGCTTTTGTCCCCGGGCCGCCCTCCTGTGAGCTGTATGGCCCTGTTGGCAATCACTTCATTCACATTCATATTGGTGCCTGTACCGCTTCCGGTTTGCCATACGGGAAGAGGGAAGTGTTTGTCCCATTTTCCTGCCTGCACTTCGGTGGCGGCCTGTACAATGGCCTTTGCTTTTTTTTCTTCCAGAAGGGAGAGTTTAAGGTGGGTGAGGGCTGCACATTTTTTAATCAGTGCCAGGGCATAAATAATTTGCAGGGGCATACGCTCTGAGCTTCCCCCTATGGGGAAGTTTTTTATCGCCCTTTGTGTCTGGCTGCCCCACATTTTATCCTGTGGGATGTTTAAAGTGCCAAGGCTGTCGCTCTCCTCCCGAAAAACCATAATGACTGATAAATAACAAACAGTAATAAGACTTACAAGGGAAATGGCATATTAAAGATAAATTTTCTTTGCTTGTTTCAGGTGTTGTGGGGGGATGCTTTATTTATATGGGTCTTAATAAATGAAGATAAATTCTCTTTGTTTATGCGGGACCTGTCTGATATACTCCGGGGTTTATGGGGATGTTTTTAACTGGATAAAAGTCCCTCTGTCTTATTTTCGATATTAAACAGGGAGTGGTGAGGATTATGGAGCTTATGAAGGAAAAACACAGGCCCTCTGCTGCGGACTACCGTGTGTGCAGGGAGGCTATGGATGATCCCAAAAAGAGGGAGGAGCTTAATCGTTTGGGAAGGGCTGAGATAGCCCTGGCGGAGCGTGAGATGCCAGGTCTTATGGCTTTAAGGAGGGAGTATGCCGCTTCCCAGCCTTTAAAAGGGGCCAGGATTGCCGGCTGCCTTCACATGACCATTCAAACGGCGGTGCTGATGGAGACTTTAAAGGCCCTGGGTGCTGAACTGCGCTGGTCTTCGTGCAATATTTTTTCCACACAGGATACGGCCGCTGTGGCCATGGCCTGTGCCGGTATTCCTGTTTTTGCATGGAAGGGGGAGAGCGAAGACGAATACCTGGAGTGTATAAAAAAGGTGATCACCGGTTGGCCGGAGCGGGGCCCTCACAGTGGGAAAAGCCATGTGTCTGCTCCTGTTAATGGTGGGGGTTTTGATTTGATTTTGGACGATGGGGGTGACCTCACAGAGCTTATGCACCGGGAGGAGTATGCAGATCTTATGAACCAGGTGGTGGGTATTTCAGAGGAGACCACCACAGGGGTCAGAACACTGCAGCGTCTTCACAAGCAGGGGCTTTTGAAGGTTCCTGCCATAAATGTCAATGATGCGGTCACCAAGTCGAAGTTTGATAATCTTTACGGCTGCAGGGAGTCTTTGGTGGATGGTATCAAAAGGGCCACAGATGTTATGATAGCGGGGAAAACCGCTTTGGTGGCAGGCTTTGGGGATGTGGGCAAGGGTTCGGCACAAAGCTTAAGATCTTATGGGGCCAGGGTTTTGATTTCAGAGATTGACCCCATCTGTGCACTTCAGGCCAGCCAGGAGGGTTATCAGGTGGTGCGTTCAGAGGATGTGGCCAGTGAGACAGATATTTTTGTAACGGCCACAGGTTGCAGGGATATTTTGGTGAAAGAGCATTTTTTAAAGATGAAGCCCGGGGCCATTGTTTGCAACATTGGGCATTTTGATCTGGAAGTGGATATGAAGTGGTTGAATCAGAACACAAAAAGAGTTGCTGTCAAACCACAGGTGGACCGGCATGTGTTTTCTGATGGAAGGGATATTATTGTACTGGCTCAGGGAAGGCTGGTGAATTTGGGATGTGCCACAGGGCATCCCTCTTTTGTAATGAGTAATTCTTTCTCCGGTCAGGTTTTGGCACAAATCGATCTGTGGCAAAACAGAGGAAAATACAAACCCGGGGTCTATGTTTTGCCCAAAAAACTGGATGAGAAAATTGCCCGCCTGCACTTAAGCCACTTGGGCGTAAAGCTTACTCAGCTCTCACCCCCTCAGGCCCGCTACCTGGGGCTAAACCCTGAAGGACCTTTTAAACCCGACACTTACCGGTATTAATGAAAATTATCATCAACATACCTGAATATTTTTCTTAATTCATGAAAGGCTTTACCAAGATCGATTTGTTGTGCTTCATAATGGTCTAAAGGCTTTGACTGAAACAAGAATTCTTGTATTACTTCTTGATACAGTGTAATGTATTCGGATAAGTCAAGAACCTTGCTGCTTGCGGTGACAGGACACTGTTCCGGTGTTTCTGTTAGTATTTTTGTTAAGGTTTTAGATATAACAGATAGACATTTTCTTGGGTTATATGTGCTGAGATCATTCCTGCATATTTTGTGTGCCATAGTCTCTTTTAAGAACGATATTTGTGTATTAATAAAGTGTTTACATTCTGGCATGGTGGGGCTGTCAGCAAAAACAAACCCTGCCTGTAAAAGAAGAAAAAGATAAACTGTACTTCGTGGTTTCATAATGTACCTCCGGGCATGCTATCATTGTTTTAAAACCCTGTCAATAAAATTGTATCATGGGGACAGAAAAAGTGGTTTTGCTTTTTCCATGTGTGTAAAACTTACATAAGATCGTGGACAGAGGAGAGCCAGTGAAAACTGATGTCTTTTTTTCCATCCAGAGCTTTAAGGTGTTTTTTGTTTCCTGAAGGAAGGTAAATATGTTTAAAGCCCAGCTTGTGGGCCTCTTTGATTCTTTCCTCTGCAAAGTTGGAGGCTCTGATCTCTCCCGTTAAGCCAATTTCCCCAAAAAAGCAGCTGAGATTTTGCACAGGTGTCCCCTTGTGAGCAGAAAGCAAAGCTTTGGCTATGGCCATGTCTGCTGCGGGTTCTGTAATTTTTAAGCCCCCCACCAGGTTAACAAAAATATCACACTTGCTTAAGCTGGTGTTAAGGTACCGATCCAAAACGGCCAAAATAATATGCAGGCGATTTAAGTCCACCCCCACGGCTGTACGCCTTGGCATACTCAAATAACTTGTTAGCGACAGGGCCTGTATTTCGCAAAGCAGGGGTCTTAAACCCTCCACAGTGGTAAAGACCACAGAGCCGGGTTTGGGTTTTCCTCTTTCCTCCAAAAAAAGCTCAGAGGGGTTAAGCACCTCCCTTAACCCATCAGAGGACATCTGAAACACGCCAATCTCATTGGTGGCACCAAAACGATTTTTTAAAGCTCTTAAAATTCTAAAACTGTGGTGAGCATCCCCTTCAAAGGAAAGCACTGTGTCCACCAAATGCTCCAGTACACGCGGCCCTGCCAGCCCCCCCTCTTTGGTGATATGCCCTATGGCAAACACAGAGGTGGATGTACTTTTTGCAAAACTCATCAGACGGGCGGCACACTCCCTGACCTGGGAAATTGTACCCGATCCGTAGCCTTTTTCCAAAAGCTCCACAGTTTGTATGGAATCCACAATTAAAACATCCGGCTTTATTTTTTCTGTATGGTGTAAAATGTTTTCCAGAGAGGTTTCGTTGAGTAAAAAAATTTTTTCTGTGTTTTTTATGCCCAGTCTTTTTGCTCTCAGCCGGGTTTGGTTTAAACTTTCCTCTGCAGAAACAAAGAAAACCTTTAAGCCTTCTTTACAAAGTCCGTAAGCCATTTGCAAAAGCAGGGTGCTTTTACCCACACCAGGTGCACCGCCCAGGAGAACATAAGAACCACAAACCAGACCTTCGCCCAATACCCGGTTCAGTTCTTTGATGCCGGTGGAGATTCTTAAAGTTTGACTTGCTGCTTCTTCATACAGCCTGGCAGGTTTTTGTGCAGGGCTTTGCCGGAGGGATTTTGCTGGACTTGGCTCTTCTGCCAGTGAGTTCCACCTGCCACAAGCTCCACACTGTCCCTGCCATTTGAGGCTTATGGCACCGCATTCCTGACAGACAAACTGTGCTTTGGCTTTAAAAGACTTCATTTTTCCCTGCCCTGTTTAAAAAAAATCATTGATAATTTGAAATATAATATAGTGAAATAAAAGGGAAATGAAATTTTTCCTGGGGTTTTTCTGTATATGAAGAGAGCTTATATCTTATTGTTTGGTGTTTTGGTTTTTGCTTTCTTTGCAGACTCTGCTGTGATTGTAAAGGTCAAAGATCGAAAGGCTTTTATTAACCTGGAGGGAATGAAGGCTCACCCCGGGGATCGGTTTGAAGCCTTAAACCTGTACGGCCGGGCTTTGGGGCTTTTGGAGATTCAGAAGGTTAAAAACAACAAAGCGATTGCCGTTTTGCTTAAGGGTCAGATGAATGCCCAGTGGATTTTGGAGCCTGCCCAACATGCTTTACCTGGAAGGAGTGTGGCCAGCACTCACCACAGGGCAAAAGCAAAATCCCACCCCCCCCCGGCACAGAAAAAAAATAAAATTAGGGCCTATAGAAGAGATGATGGGGGGGGCAGAAGGTACAGGGATTCTCAAAGAGGAAAAAATCCAGGTCGCTATAAAACCTCCGCCTCTTACAAAAGGAAGGGGGGGAGGTATCACCGCCAAAGATCTGGCAGGCCAGAGAGTTCAACAGGCAGATACTCTCACCGGAGGAGGGGGGGCATCAACAAACAGGGGAGAAGGCGAAGGGCTTTGGCCTCTGTAGATTCCTCTTATGAGGATTTGGTTTATGAGGATGGGAGCTATGGTGTGATGCCTCAGAACAAAGAGTATATTTACTCCTTTCAGGGTCTGGGGTTTATGGCAGGTGCACATTTTAACTCCATACGTATTTCAAAAAAAACCAAAATCAGTGGTACCAGCTGGAAAGCCCGTCTTGTGTGGGACAGCTTTTTTTTAGAGGATTTCAGCCTGAGAGTGGGGGCCGGTTATCAAACTTTGGTGGCCGGGGGGGAGGACTGTGGAAGCCGTATCAGAACATGCCGTCTGCGTATTGATTATCCTTTTTTGAGTGCTTTGGTGAGAGTGGTTTTTTTGAAATCAAAAAACTTTAACCCCTGGACAGGAGTGGGGCTTTCATTTTTTTGGCCCTTCCCGGATAAAAAGTACGATCTGGGCCTGGACAAAAAAAGCTTTGACAGCATCCACGGAGCTGCCATAGCCGCCTTAGGCATGGATTTTCATTTTAAAAATTTTTATATTCCCGTGCAGGTGGATGTGAATTGGATTAACCCGGCCTCCCCCCGTGCTGTTAGTGAAAAATCCCGGGAACTTAAACCCTTCTACATCAGCCTCACTGTGGGTTTAAGCCTCCCCTTTCTTGAAATTTATTAAGATTAGGGGCAGAGCTTTTTCTTAAGCCTTGTCAGTTAAGCCAAATTCCCCCTGAACCCCATAAATTAAAAAGGCAGGTCTTCCTCTTTGGTGGTACCACTTGTTGTTGTGGAGGAGTTGTTGTTATTGGCCTGAAAGGCAGGCTCTTTTTGAAAATGATTGTTGTTACCGGTACCTGCTTGTTGTGAGGAAGTTGAGCTTTCCTCCCTGTCAAAAGAAGAGTGAGAACCTTTTCCACCAAGAAACAAGACCTGTGTGGCTACAATTTCTGTTGTAAAGCGTTTGCCTCCCTGCTCTGTCTCCCAGGATCGGGTTTGCAGCCGGCCCTCTATAAAAACCTGTCTTCCCTTGCTCAGGTGCTTGGCACAGGTTTCAGCCAGTTTGCCCCATACAACAATACGGTGCCATTCTGTTTTTTCCTGCCTCTCTCCATCCCGGTTCACCCAGCTTTCGCTGGTGGCCAGGCTAAACTGAGAAAAAGTTTGCTGATTGCTGGTTTTTCTCACCTCAGGGTCTGCCCCCAAATTACCCACCAGCATAACCTTGTTAATTCCAAACATCACTTCCCCCTTCCTTTTTTATATACAATGTGTAAAAGCTGAAAACAGCTATAACATAATGACATACAATAGCTATAAAAATTTTATTTTATTATGCTTCGCATTAAAAATAAATAAAAGATCTTCTTCAGGGAATCAAAAATCCTTTGAGCCTCTTTCTCATAAGAAAAGAGAGAGGCTCAAGGATTGTGTTTTTGTGTATTGAAGATAATGAGAGCAATCAAATTTTTTTGTTTTTGATTTGTGCTTTTTTGACCGCTGCAAACTTACGAACCATACTCACATAAGCTTGGTTGTTTTTATCCCATTTTTCCAAAGCAGACACCACAGCCGCTTTGTCCTTATCCACAATACCTCTGTAAAGCTGAGGGAGGATTTGTTGATTGTACTCATCAAAGTATTTTTGCATCTCTGTTTGTTGAACTTCATCCAGAACAGCAGCCACTTTTTGAGGTATAAGGACCTGCCTTTTTTGTTTTTTCTCCACTTTTTTGACAATGCTGTCCACTCTTAAAAAAGCCTCCAGATCATCCTGAAGAGCTTTAAAGTCTGCTGCAGAAGGTGATTTTGCCTTTTTAAACTGGCTTAAGTGTCTGGCAATCAGCTCTTTTCTGACTGTGTTTGTAATGTTGGAGTTGTGTTCCAAAGAGTGAGCTTCATGCTGAAGCTTAAAAGACTGTTCAGCAGACTTTATGGAAGCCGGAAACCGGTCGGCAAAAGCCTGAAGGGTGAGAAAAAACAGTACCGAAAGCGTTATTTTCATTATAAACTCCTTTTTTTTATATATTGGTTGGTTTGAGAGTATTATCTTTGAAGCTTGTGGAAACTTTGTCAAGCCTCTTTTACCCCCCCCCATTTTTTTCTGTAAGGTATTGAAATAACTTTGGAAAGTTGATTATAATGCTCTGCATATAAATTCTGTGCCAGACTTTATTTGAAGTAAAAATTCCGTATGTGGTAGATTTTTTCCCCTTTGGTGGTGTGGAACTCAAACTCCTCGTCTTTGGTTTTCCCAATGAGCTGCCGGGCCAGCGGGGATTTTACAGATATTTTGCCCTGACTGACATCGGCTTCGTCTTCCCCAACAATCTGGTAAGTCACTGTTTTTTTGTTTTCGTCTGTCAGTTTGACATGGGCTCCAAAGGTGATTTTTTGGGACTGAATTTGCGAGGTATCAATCACTTCCGCTTCACTGAGGGTGCGGGTAATGCTGGCAATACGCCCTTCAATATGCCCCTGTCTTTCTTTGGCGGCTGCATAGTCGGCATTTTCACTCAAATCTCCGTGTCCCCGGGCGGTTTCAATGGCAGCAATCACTTTGGGTCTTTCCACCTCCATTAAGCGCTTAAGCTCTTTTTCCAATAAATTTTTACCATTTAAGGTAATGGGTTTTGTGTTCATGGGTCCCTCTCTTATAGTTCTTTCCTGTTAAGAACTTTTAAAAACATACCTTATTTTCATGGTTTGTTCTGTTTGGCAAGGGAAAAATATTACGGGGCAGCAGGCTGTGGTTTTTTCCTTTTGAGGGGGGTTTTTTTGTTGTTTGGGGGTGGCTGGGAAATGTGCTACACCATGGGCTGGAGGAGGCCACAACAAGGGTGTTTTTCCCATGGACATACAGATAAAAGAGTTTATTCAAAACCTGTCTGCTGCCAAACACATTGTGCTGACCACCCACAAATCGGGGGATGGAGATGGTGTGGGGGCTATGGTGGCTTTTTACCATGCCCTCATTCAGCAGGGTAAGAAAGTACGTATGATTACTGTGGATTCCCTGTCAAAAAAATATCATTTTTTATCCACTGACAGGTATGTGGAGAATTTTTCCCGTTTAAAGACTCCTCTGTGTGCCACAGATTTGGCCCTTGTTTTTGACACCAATGATCCTCAAATGGTGGGGCCTTTGTACCAGGAGCTTCACAAGCACTGCCGGCAGATAGGTTTTGTGGATCATCACCTTCCCCCGCAAGGGGAAAAAGACATTATGCCTTTTTCTGTGACAGATGTGAAAGCTGCCAGCACAGGAGAAATAGTTTACCACATTTTAAAGCAGATGAAGGTGAAGTGGAATCACTCCATAGCCTCTGCTCTTTACACCAGCGTGCTTTTTGATACACATCGGTTTCAGTTTTTAAGAGGCAAAGCCTCCTCTTACCAAATATGTGCTGAAATCTACCCTTATATGAAACAGCCAGAGGATGTTTATAACCAGCTTTTTTGTTTTACCTCCCGGGCCAAGCTGGATCTGTTTGCAAAAGCCATACAGAGGGTGGAGTTTTTTTACAAAGGGAGGGTGGTTTTTTTGGAGATGCATAAAGAGGAGTTTTTAAATGCCGGGCTGGAGGCCACAGAAGCCTGTGATTTTATTGACCGAATCCACGAAATCAAAGAGGTGGAGGTGGCTGTTCTGATTTTAAAAACCGCTCTGTCTCATTACAAACTCAGCTTTAGAAGCAAGGGGAAAGATATATGTCAGCTGGCCTCTTTTTTTGGAGGGGGGGGGCATAAAAACGCTGCGGGTGCCACTTTAAAAAATGACACCCGGGATATCAAACAAAGTGTTTTAAAGCAGCTGGCTGTACTTTTTGACGGGGAAAAATCACTGTGAGTGCAAAACACCCTGAAGGTTTGAGCCTGTAAAGTCTGCATTTTTTATATAAGCCCCCCTTAAATCGACCCCCTTCAGGTTGGCTCCGTTAAACTTCACACCCATTAAAACCGCTTCCTTTAAAACAGCATCCTCCAGGTTGGTGTCTTTGTCCATTTTTGCCCCCACCAGGTTGGCTCCCCTTAAATTTGCCCCTTTTAAGTTGGCCCCCCTTAAATCTGTATGGCTTAAGATAGCTTCTTCTGCCTGAACCCCCATCATTTTGGCTTTTTTCATTTGGGCATGGATTAAAATTGTTGGAGAGTCCGGATCAAGAGGTCTTAAATCCGCATGGTTTAAATTGGCCTCTTCTAAATTGACCCCTCTGAGGTTGGCTCCATTTAACCGGGCCTTAAAAAGTGCTGATCGATTCATTTGTGCGTATCTCAGATAGGCCCCCCTAAGGTCGGCTTCCATAAAGTTGGTGTCTGATAAAACCGATCCCCCCAGTTTGATTTTTTTTAAATGAGCAAACAAAAACACTGAGGCATGCAGGTTGGACCCACTGAGGTCAGCCTCTGTTAAAAAAGCCCCACTGAAATCAGAAAAACTTAAGTCGACCTCTATTAAAGAGGTACGGCTTAAGTTGGCCCCCTGTAGCTGGGTTTTCTTTAAAGAGGTGGTGGAGGTAAAAGTGCTGCCGCTGAAGTCGGCCCCCTGTAGCCTGGCTTCATAAAAATCCACCTGGCGAATCATGGACTGGTCTATACGGGCGTTTTGAAAATCAGACTGACGGAGATCCAGATATTCCAGAGTGGCCCCCTGAAGATAAGCCCGCGTGAAAAAAGCCCCCTGAAAACTCTCTCTTGTCAGATATATATTTGG
The DNA here is from genome assembly GCA_965200025.1 of Bdellovibrionales bacterium. GTDB lineage: Bacteria > Bdellovibrionota > Bdellovibrionia > Bdellovibrionales > UBA1609 > JANQSP01. The sequence goes on along the minus strand of OZ241325.1, from coordinate 1,290,966 downwards.
CAGAAGGCAGCCACTTTGGTTTTGCTGAATAAGTTTGTTGGTTTTTTCAGGATTGTAAATAAAGTCCCTGTAATTTTTGCTTTTGCAGGATAAAAAAGTGGGACCTTTCTTTTTGGGCTGGGGTTTTTTGGGTGGTGGTGGTTTTTTTGTGACATCTTTCGGAGCATCAGAAGATGTTTTTTCTTTCTTTGGTTGTGGAGGCGGGCTTTCTTTGGCAGCCGGGGTTGTGTTTGTTTTTTCCTCTGTGGCAGGTTGTGGTGTGTCTTCCTGCGAGGGAGGGGGTGCTGTATTTTCTTGTGGGGACGGTGATGCACTTTCTGTTTGCGACGGGGGTGGTGCATTGTCTGGTTGTGTGGTAGGGGGTGGTGTTGTGTCTTCCCCACCCGCCTGAGTGGCTTTGTCTTTGCTTGCCTTCTCCGGCGGGGGAGTACTTGTTTTTGGAGTGGTGTCAGAGGGGGAAGGCTCTTCTTTCTTTGTGGGGGGAGGAGGTATTTCCGGCAGTTTTATTTTTTTGGGATCTAAAGGCACAACCGGAAGCCGGATTTTGGGAAGGGTTTTTTTTGGGGAAGGGTCATCCGCACTCAGGTCTTTTGTTTTCTGAGTTTCCGTGGATGAGGAAGCCTCTTTGGAAGGGGACTCTGAGGGCAGTGGTTTTGTTTTATCATGTTTTTGTGGAGAGAATGTTTTTTCTGAGGGGCCGGGGTTTTCCGGAGGTGGCCCTGCATCTTTGGTGGGAAAAGGGGCGTAACATGCCGGACAGATGGAATTTTTTGGGGGTACTTGTGGCACATCCTCTGTATGGGTGTGGGCTTTAACTCCACTGACAAGGAATATAAAAAATATAAACCATCTGACTTTCATCACTCTCTAAACCCCCTTGCAGGATTTCTTTACGATACCCCCTTATTTTTCCAAAATTCTTAATAAAAATCAAGTTAAAACCCTTTTTTTTACAGGCAGAGGCCGGGAAAAAAAGAATTTGTGTAATTTTTTCACTATTTAATGATTGTATTTAAAAATTCTTTGGTCTATTTTAAATCTGTAATGGAAAACCAGGATACTCAATCCAAATTTTTATGGTTGGATATGGAAATGACGGGACTGGATCCCGACTCCGAAGTAATTATAGAGGTGGCTGCTCTTGTAACAGACTCCCATCACAAAGAGATGGACATTTATCACAAAGTGGTTAAACAGGATCGTCGCTATTTGGAAAACATGGACAAATGGAACACCAGACAGCATAAAAAATCAGGTCTTTATAATATGGTCTCCACAGGCATCACCCCCCTTCAAATGGAAAAAGATTTAATGGATCTTGCAGACAAACACTTTGGTGGGGAAAAAATTATCCTGGCTGGCAATTCCATTTATCAGGATCGTTTGTTTATCAAAAAACACCTGGTAAGGTTTGCACAAAGACTTCATTACCGTATGCTGGATGTTTCTGCATGGAAAATTATTTTTGCTGCACATGGAGTGGTATTTAAAAAAGAAAACAAACACCGGGCTTTGGACGACATTCGTGAGAGTGTCAGAGAGCTGGCTTTTTACATGTCTTACATGGATTCTAAAAAATTAAACCCTGTTGTTAAAAAACAACAGGCATGATTTTTCTTTATATCCCCTCACCCGTGTGTCTGGCGGGCGGGTATAAGTTACGGCAAACACTGATAAAAAATTTAAAGTGGTTTTTTTAAAATTTTTAAAATTTGTGTTCCATACCTGTCCACATTTCCTGCCCCCATGGTGATAAACACATCCCCTTTTTTCAGGTTTTTCAGCAAAGTCCGGGGGATATTTTTTTGTACATAATGGCAGTGGGCATGCTGGATTTTTTGGGCCAGTGTCCTGGAGTTTATGTGTCTGAGAGGGCTTTCACCGGCCGGGTAAATATCTGTTAAAAACACTTTATGTGCCGGCTGAAAGCAGGTTAAAAAATTGTTCCAGCATTGAGCCGTGCGGGAAAACCTGTGGGGTTGAAAAAGCACCACAAGGTTTTTTTTTCCACACTGCTCCCGGAAAGCGGAAAGCACAGCTCTTATTTCTGTGGGATGATGAGCGTAATCATCGTAAAATGTAATTCCTTTTGCCTGTCCTGTTTTTTGCATCCTGCGCTGCACCCCTTTAAAATTTTTAAGGGCTTTTACACAGCTGGAAAAACTCATCCCCGTACTGATGGATGTGGCTATGGCAGCCAGGGTGTTGAGTCCGTTCATATCTCCATATAAAGGGGGATTCAAAAAGCCCAGGTTTTTTTTATTAAAAAAAACCTGGTACCGGGAGGACTTTGTTTTTTCCAGAACAAAATGGTTTGTTTTTTTAAATCCATAAAAAATAACTTTTCCGCTGAGTGGCTTTAACATTTCTTTTAATAATTTTTGGTCTCCGCAGGCTATAATACGACCATAAAAAGGGATTTTTGAGGCAAACTCAAAAAAAGCCTCTTTGAGTTTTTTAAACCCGCCGTAGTGTTCTTCATGATCTTTGTCGATATTGGTGATAACAGCCACTTCCGGAAACAGATGTTGAAACCCCCCATCGCTTTCATCAGATTCGGCAATAAACCATTTTCCCTTTCCGATGCGGGCGGTGGACTTCATGGTAAGGGGTCTTCCACCAATCATAACCGTGGGATCCTGCCTGTTATGGATAAAAATATGGGCCAGCAAACTGGTGGTGGTGGTTTTGCCGTGAGTGCCGGCCACAACCAGTCCCCGTTTCAGTCTCATCACTTCCGAAAGAGCCTGTGACCTGCTCATCACCGGGAGATGAAGGTTTTTGGCTGTTTTTATTTCTATATTGTCTGAAGGAATGGCACTGGAATAAATGACAATATTTGCCGGGCCAATATGGTTCTTTTTATGCCCTTTAAAGATAACCAGACCCAGGCTTTTTAGTCTTCTGGTTTGTTGGTTTTCATGCAGGTCGCTGCCAGTAACCCCCACACCAGAGGAGTGTAAGAGTTCTGCCAGCCCACTCATTCCAATTCCCCCCACACCTATAAAATGCACCTGCACTTTGGGGGTAAAAAGTTTTTTGTCTGAAAGAGATGAATAGAGGGTTTTGTCACGCATGGTGAGGGGGAGTGTAGCACATCCCCTGCCCGTGGGGGGGAATTTATCAGGTCCAAAGTCTGTTTTTTCAGGTAAAAAAACAGACTTTCAGGTGTTTTATTAACAAAATTGACTGGCAGGGGACTTGTGGTTATAATTTCCACTTTAAGGAGGGTTAAGAATTATGAAATGGTTTTGGCTTTTGTTATTTGTGGTTTCCTGTTCAAAAATGCGAAAAGATTCCTCACAGCAGGAAGATGCAGCAGATACCAACTCCCGCGACAGATGGGAGGAGGAAACAGAAGAGGAGGATGACGAACACGAAGACGAGGAAGAAGAAGACGACGACGAAGAAGAAGACACTGATGACGACACAGAAGAGGATGAAGAGGGGGAACCATCCAGCCCTGGAAACACCAGCTTAAATAATGAGGAAAGAGGGACTTCCTTAAGAGGAAGAAACAACAGAAGGATAAAAAGAGGAGCTTTGCATGCGGCAGCGGGAGGGCTTTCCTCCTCAGAGGGTAATACACCTTCAGGAAAAGGAAAAAGATCAAAAGAAACCTACACTATCACTGTTCAGGATACCACAGACAGTGGTCTTCTTCACTCCATATGGTTTATGGCTTATGGTAAAAAAGGGGCTACTAAAAATGCCCTGCTTCAGATCAACTCCCAAGACTCCCAGTGTGTGTTATTGAAGAAGGAGGATTTTTCCTCTCTGTCTGTACTCATGGATTTTGAAGTGGAAAATTCCAAAAAAGAACAGGCGGTGTGTCATAATTTTGCCCCCTCCCCCACTTATTCAAAATGTACCCCCAATGGGATGGCTGGTTCTTTTATTCTGAAAATTGCCAATGATTGCCCGGGTTTTTGCCTCTTAAAGCGTGATGAGTGGAAATACACTTTTGTTCCCGGTAATTCTGCTGGAGCCAATTCCATACATTGCAGCCGGCTACAATAAAAATACCCTGTTATCAATCACCCACCACCACTTTTTATTTCTTATTCGCACCACGGGGGGTGGTGTAGTGATCTTTCTTAAAGAACGGCCGGGGGGCTTGATTTTCTCCTCCCCTTTATTCTGGAACAGGGCTGGCGGCGGAAGTGGGGAGGCTTTCGTTTCCTCTGATGGTGCCACAGGTTCTTGAAAAAAAGGGAGGTTTTTTTGAAAAATTGCAGGTTTTTTGTCTAAAAATGAAAAATTTTCACACTTTAAGCATAAAAATTCCTATATATTCAAAAAAAGTTGACTGTTTTTTTTGTTTGTTTTATACCTTGAGGGGCCGAAAGTTTGCATAAAAAATACAGCTCTTAAGAAATAACAAGCCTCTTTGTGTACTTTTAAAAACAATGTGTGCAAAAAAACCTGTGAGAGCCTGGCGTAAATAAAAAATGTAAGACTGGCATCAATGGCACCAAGTGTGATGTCTTAACTTAAAAAGTAAATAGTACATTTAAGTTTAAACTTTAAAAACAATTTTGAAAAAAATCTGATTTTCAAAATTTAAGAACATTAACTTTTTTAACATGAATGAAATTAAGGAACAGGAATGATTAAAGCAGGAATTTTAAACAAAGTACTCACGCTGTCCATGTGTCTTTTTTTGTGGCAGGCTGTGGGGTTTTTGCCATCCCTTTTTGTGTCTGTTGCCTGGAGCAGGGGCGATGTTAAAAAAATCTCTTTGGTTAAGAACACAAGGGGTAAAAAATCAGTAAAAATCCGCTCCCGTCTCAAGCCTTTGGAATTGCAGGACCGGCTGACCAGAAAAAAATCAGGTTACACCCCTTTGGCCCGTATGTTTAACACCACTTTGTTTACAACCGGGTCTCAGGATCTTAAAAAATCCAGCACTTTAATGTGGCTTCATGATAGTAATATCCTTAAAAGAAGAAATCAAATTGTGGGTTCTCACTCCACACTTTGGGAGGGGTGGTGGAGTTTTTACATTTCCGGATCCCACCAGGGAAGTGAGGCCAGAAACAACACTATTGTGAGTGGAAGGCCCCGTGTAAAATTTCTGGCCCAAATAACAGATTTTATTTACGCCACGGTGGAGCTTCAGTTTTTAATGGAGGTGGGTTCAAAACAGGAGGTTTTTACCAGTGCAGCGGATGTGAGTGGTCTTAAGGAAATGGTGCTGCTTTGGACAGCAAAAGACTGGCTGACATTTAAAATGGGGGTTATCAATCAGGAATTTTTAAACTCCCCTTTGTTTTTGGATGATATTCCATTTATTTCCATGATGGGGGATATGCATGTGCAAAAATGGAAAAGTAAAAACATCTCTCTTTCTTTCAATGTGCAGCAGGCCATACCTCATACGGTGTCCTCCAGTGACAAGCTTGTTCTGAGCTGGGAGTATAACACCACCCCGTGGCTTTCCACAGGGTCCATGTTTTTTGATTACGATTCCGAGAGTTATTATAAATCCCAGGCCCATGCCACTTTGTTTCATTTTACCCGTTTGCCGGAGAGTGTGGCTTCCTTCAGTAAGAGGTATGGTAACACCACTGAAGGGGATCAGGGGCAAATCTTCAGATACAATTTTGCAGGGGTTTATACAAGATGGGGTAACTCCTGGCAGGTGTTTCCCAATGTGGGTTTGGATTTTAATGTTCATTATATATGGAATATGCTGGCTGAGACCGGCCATGACCAGGGCATACTTTTTAATCTTCAAATTCCTGCCGATGTGAATGAAAACCTGAGGGTGACCACTGTTGCAGAGTATTTTTTTAATCAGTCTGATTCCTCTGTGGCGGCTTACAGTGGTGCCAGGTATGCCCATAACAACAGAAGTGGCTTTAATGGGGAGGTTTTGATGGATATTTACAAGAGGAACCTGCAGGTGGGGTTTCGTTACCATCGCAGCAAGCCGGTGGTGGAGGATCGTTCTTTGGTGTCCAGTGAGTATTATTGGTTGTTTTTTGTAAGGAGTAATTATGCAAAAATTAAAATATAAAAATATTATACTTGTACTGCTGTGTGGAGTTCTCACGGCATGTTTTGGCACACCTGAAAAAAATTTAAGCCCTGGTGAAGCGGAAAAACGGGCTTTGTTTACTGTTCAGGAGCTGGACAGTTCATCCTCTTTGAGTATCAATCAGGAAAGCGGCAGTTCCCTTCCGGAGAGTTTTACTCTTTCTTTAAAAGCTTGTTTGGTTGCACAAACCGACCCGGGTACAGCTTTGCATGATACAGAGTATCTGCTCTCTTTGGAGGAGGGGTTACTGAATAGTGAGTTTAAAAAATACAGAGAAGGGGTGAGTACATGTCAGGAGGACAAAAAAAAATCCAAAAGCCTTTTTTCCCATATTTTTGATCTTTTCACCTTCAGGTTCCTTTGGTCGGCAAAAACAGACAAAGATCCGGAAACCACAAATGAAGATAAACCACGACCCTGCCTGTCTGGCAAGCTCAGTGCCAGGGCTGGTAAAGAAAACAAAGTTATAAAAGTAACGGCTGATACCAATGGGTGTATTACATGGGGTGAGGAGTATGGTTATGTTTATGTGACGGAATCCCAATGGGTGAAAACCACAAGGCATATTATCAGTTTGTCTCCCCAGTTTCCGGGGGGGTTTCCCATCGAGTTGGTTATCAACCCCTGGCTTCAGAAGATTGATGAACAGGATTATAACGATTATAAGGTAAGGGATTTCAGAATCAAGCACCGGAAAAATGTTAATCTCATACAGGGAAGCATGAAGTATAATATACCGGGACTTGATTTTTTAAAAACAGCCAAAGAGTTTGAAAGATCAGAAAAAGCCAACATTATGGTGGATAATATCATCCTTCATATTTCTGATGTCCGGTCCATTCCCCACAGGACAGATCCCTCCACCCATCAACCGGTGTTGAGAAAAATCCTGAAAGGTAAAATAGAGGCCCCCCTTCAGTACAGTATCAAAAGCATTAACGGGAAGTATCAGCACAACGATATCACCACTGGTGATTTTTCTGTGGAACTCAATTTGTTAACCCGGATAAATACGGATAAAGAAGATCCGGAGGAAGATCCGGAGAACATGCGACGAATTAACATTATACCACAAAAAAATAACACACAAAATGTCACCAACAAACCAAAAGTGAATTTTGAAGCGGATACAGATTCCAAAACTCCCAAGCTGAAGAGTGAGACTTTTCAGTGGATATACGAGTATAAAACCACCAATCAGCCGGTTTATTTGCATTTTAAACTCTTTCCCCGGGGGGAAACAGCAAAAAGAGTTAAACCTTTTGAAGGGATTTACAGTATCAGTTTAAAGTCTTTCCACAACATCACAGATTCTTTGTCCCAAAAAATTTATTTGGAGGATTCTTTAAGAGGTAAATATATTACATTGCTGAACAACTACCATAATGGCCTGTCTCAAGCATTAAAAACGCAGGAGGACAAGCACAATAAAACAGATAAAAAGACATCCTCTTCAAAGCAAAGCTCTTCAAAAACCTCTGCTCTTTCTGAGAGTCATACGAAAAAAGGACCCCAGGCATTTATAGACTGTGTGCGAACCAAAACAAACGGCAACAGGGAATGCAGCCTTCAGGGTTTAAGCCCTCATGATTCAGGGGCTACGGGGGTTTCCTGGCCTATCAGCCGGTTGTTTTTCAGGCACAATAATGTGGTGAAAGAACATTGGCTTTCCCGTAAGGTGAAAACCGTGGTGGAGGGGTCTTTAAAAGACAGTAACAATATGGCTCTTCCCGGCCAAAAAATTAATATTGAAGTTACAGATTTTACCACAGGGGAGGTTAACAGGATTGAGAATGTGGACACCAAAGAGGAAGGGATATTTTCTTTTAATATATTTACAAAGCAGCACTGGTATAAAAGGCAGAGGTATTTTTTAAAAAAACTCAGGTTTTTTTATGGTCAACAAATGAATGTTACCCGTTTGATTATGATAAACCCCTGGGATTATGGTTTTACCCACGGGTTTGAGATAGAGGGTCCCACCAACAACCGGGTCACATGTCTTAATGAAACCAAAAACGAAAAGACAAGTCTTCAAACCCTTCTGACAGATTTAAAAAAATCCTCTTCCCTTTTACAGTTTGATAACAAAACAGAAGAGGCTTTAAAGGCCAAAAACCTTATCCAAAATCTTTTTTGTTATGATCCCTCTTTAAGGGATTTTTACAATATGCCAAAAGACAAAGGTAGTAGCTTTTTAAAGCTTCCGGATTTGTTTGTACAGTTTAAACACCTGTTAAAACAGGTTTTTGAGCAGGAGGGTATGGCAAAGGGCCTTGGTCCAACAGACAGGGAAAAGAGGCAAACAGAGTTTTTATATACCAAATTTGAAACTTCAAAAAAAGCACACCCGGCCTCTTTATACATTCATTTGTTGAGGTCTATCACCACTTTTCCGGATTACACCATTGATAATTCCTTAAACAGGGACTTGAGGTTTAATATGTCTTTTAAACTCACTCCCCGTGTGGTTCGCCATGATGATTTGGCCAGAGGGCAGCAAAACAAAGGTCCTTTAAGGGATGGTGTTTATATCTTTCAGCTTGCGGTACTGAAAAACAAACAGGAAAGATGGAATGGGGATTACACCATGGTGAAAAAAATGTCTGATGAGGCCCTGCAGGTGCCACTGGGACACACCACCTCTTTATGTGAGAAGGGGGGCGGTCTTCACGATTGTTTAAGTAATGTGGATTTTATTCTCCCTCCTGTAAATGTGCCTGTTTTGGTACGGGATGGTATGGTGCGAACAGAGTTTAAGCTGCCCTTAACTCAGGAGCAGTTTTTGTTTTCAGATTCCAAAAGTGTTATGGTTTTCAGAATTGTACCTGCAGATCCCACAAGTGTGGTGTGTAAGGATGGCACCAGCCAATGTGCCATTACAGGCAGTGAGGCTGATTCCGGTTATGCCGGAAGTGCTTATCTGGCCAATATGGATTGGGAAAAAAGTGCAGCCTCTTTGAAAGCCATTGATCTGGAAAACAACCCTTACTCTGATATGGCAATCAGCACCTGGCGGGCCCCCTTTATTTTATCCCGGTGGGCCAACTGGACCATCACCAGTGAAATGAGGGAGAGTTTTGACCAGCTTTCCCATAAGTATTTTTTGGAAGAACAAAAACACCTGCTCCATCATTTTTACACACAAACGATACAGAAACTAAATTCTCAGCTGGCAGAAGTTCAAATCCCTGATCCTGCCCTGGAAGTGGCAAAACACAGTGATTCACAGCCTCCCCCTCAGCTGGCAAATAAACAGGCAAAGAAGGTGCAAAGCCTTCTTCAGAAGCTGGAAGCCAAAAAACAGGAAAAGCTGGGTCAGATAGACAATCTTTTTGTGGATAAGTTTGGTGCTTTGGATACCAACCATAAAGAGGGAACACAAAAGTTTTCAGAAGAGATGGAGAGTTTAAGTGCTTCCGCAGAGGAGGGGACTTCTCAGATGATGAAACTGAAGAATATCCGTATGGTGGAACCTGACCTTCTCAATCAAATTAAAAAACATGTTAAAAGTTCATCTGTTTTAAACAAGGCTTGTGCTTCTGTGAGTACGGATGGAAGATTGTATCGTGTTCCCCTTGCTTCTCAAAGGAAAGGTATAGGCGGCGTGTGCCGTAGGGCCATGGCAGACAGTAAAAACAGGGGGGATTTTCATATCGCCCGCCTGGCCAGTGAAAATGCTTTGTGTATTTTAAATGTGGATTCACAAAATGCCTCTCTTTCCCGTGGCAATGAGGAAGCTCAGATCAGGCAATGCCGAAAAAACCAAAACGATTTTATAACTTATATTAACAGCCAGATAGCCTTAATTCATGCCAAAAAGAACACCACTTATCCGGCAAATTTTCCGGGGATGGCACCCACGGGTTTTGCAGGTTATATGATTCCCGGTTATTCTGTTTCTGATTACTCTTATCGTTTGGATATGGGGAGGAAAGGTTTGGTTCCCAGTGGTGATAAAGAGGTCACCGAATTAAGCCATAAGGATGTGGAACAGATTATCACCCGGGGGGTTCGTCCGCAAACTTTCCGGACCGATTTTAAAACACAGGCTTTTACACAGGCTTTATGTGGTTTTTGGTTTGATCAGTTTTATTCCTCTTATATGCCCCCTCAACTGCTCATTGATGGGTTTAGAGAGAAGGCCAAAACCGACATATACTATCAGATGAGAGGTATCACTGCTCCGGCAGGGCATAAAGGTTTGGTGGCTCAGTGGGAGGGTGGACAGGCAAGCCATGAGGATTCCCCCTTATGGGCGGAAAATTTAAAAGAAGGTATAGAGAGTGTAAAAGAGGCTTTAAATCGTTTTCAAAAGGAGCAGGACCAGAGTGGTCATTTGTGGAATATCCATGACTGGATAAGTGGGAGAAGGGGTGCTGAAGGTTCTCTTCCCGCCCGGTTGGAAAATCACCTCATTTCCCAGGTGGGTAAAACCCCTTTTAAATCGGTTTCCTCTTTTGGCTGGACACCTGAGGGGAAGATTCCTCCTCCTGTTTTGGAGAATTTACCGGGTTCTCACCCCGTTTTAAAATGTTTAAAAAACCCCACACATTTTTTTGCTTTTGAAAACAAAATTATAGTGGGTGAGGTATCTGATTCCAGCAAAATCCATAAATATAAAAAAGGTGTTCCCCAGACTTTTCGTGTGTCTGAAAACTTTTTTATGAACACACAAAGGGATCAGGGGGCCAATCAGGGTTCAGAGACAAATATGGGGTTTAACACCTCTGTGGCAGTGATTCCCGCTCTGACCACCCTGGCTTATGCGGCTCTTTATAAAAAAGCAGGTGTGTTGGCTGCAGCTGCAGTAGGTGGGGCGGCAGCTGGTCCTTTGGGCATAGGGGTTGGGGCCGGGCTGTTATTGGCCACTTTAAGTGCTCAACCCATTGTGGGGCATAACTACGCTTACCGGGGTTATGAGGGGACAGGAGCCAGAAGACTGATTAGTTTTATTGTGGAGCAGGGTGTGAATTTACGGGCAGAGGAGAGCCATATTCAGCTGGGCCTTAAAGATTATCGTCATTGTTTGGTGGTGCGTCCCCGGTTTTCCGCTTTTGGTTTTAAAACAGCAAATCGTATAAACCCTTATCGTCATATTTGGAAAAACGATGTGGCCCCTTACCTTCGATCCCTGTATGCAAAATCCGGCATGCTGCTTTGCACTCCAGGTAAAAAGGAAGATAAAACCATAGAAGAGCATTACTATTACATCAGTCCGGACTACACAGCTCAGGACGGAAGATCTCAAGACCCTGCCAGTTTCAGAAACAAACCCTTTGCCATTAACATAAGGGGTAAAGAGGCTTTTCACAAATTTAAAGAGGATATCAGCTGCTATATGGCCGATGCACCGGAGCATGAACAATGGGATGTATCCTGCAGGGACACCAAAAGAAGGTTTAAGTATCTTTTAAATCAAAGGTTTGAGTTTTCCGACAATTTAAGAAAGGGTTTTAATTTCCCCAAAACTTTTCACTCCACGGGAAGTGTACCCGGAGTGCATTCTTTGGACAAAAAGCCTGTAGGTGGTGTGTACTTAAAAGAGGGGGAGGGTGTAAAACCGGAGGACTTTCTTAAAAAATTGGGAGAGTGGGGGCCGGATGCTGATCTCACACAGTACCTTAAAAAATCTTTTATTTCCCCTGATAAGAATTAAAGATTTATTTTTTTCTAAAAGATCTTTCGACAATATTTTTTAATTGAAAAGAAATAGTTTCTTAGCAACCAGTAATACTTTGATGTTTTATATTCTGAAACCATGTGGGAAGGGGTGTTATCCAATAAAATGTCAGGAGGTATCTCCTCGTGGGACGACCAGTACTCTAAAGGGGCTTTGCCTGAATTGTTGGGGATATCAATTTTTGCTCCATTCTCTATCAGATAAAGAACACTTTTACGGTTGTTGTCGAAAAAAGAATCTCTACAAGCCCAGTGAAGAGGGGTTTCGCCCCTGCGATTTTTTTCATTTACATCTGCCCCTTCTTCAACAAGCTTTTTAACATGGTAAAAACTACCCATATAAATGGCAGAATGTAAGTCTCTGGCCTCACGAGGGATGGGGACAGGTAAAAAGCCCGTGAATTTTAAGCCATCTTTATCACCAGAATGAGGAGGTACAAGTTGTGCAAGAGTAAAAAATGGGATAAACAGTACCAAATAAAAAATTTTCATTTTTATTCTCCTTTTTGATTGTTCAAACATTAAACATTTTTACCCCCCCTATTTTTTGTCAATAGGTTTTTTTATATAGTAATTACATATATTTATATATAACTCCCTGCATTATTTTTTTAAAAATGGTTTTCAGAGGTGCCTGGTTTTTTTGTTTTCAAAAAGGGCAAAATTCAGTCCCTAATGGGTGCAAGATCATTATTGGGGGGATGTGTTGGGAATTGTTTCTTTGGTTTATACGGGTTAAGCTTCAGGGGGTGTGAGGGGAAATTACTTTGAGAGGTAAAATGTGGGTACAAAAAACAAAGTGGAAAAATGGCTTGCGGAGGGTCTTATTGGTCCGGAGCAGGCAGAAGCCATTTTAAAGAGGGAAAAGTTTTTAAAAGCAGGCCCCCCGCAGTGGTCACTTTCCGGCTTTCTTTTGGTGGCGGTGTTCTCTGCTGGTATAGGGTTTATAGCTCTTGTTGCTGCCAACTGGCATGTCATTTCCCCGGTTTTTAAACTTGCAGGCTATTTTTTGATTCTCAGTGGTACAGGGTTTTTTGCATTTCAAACCAGAAAAAACCATTCTGTTTATTTTGAAAGCCTTTTGGTTTTTTTTATGATTTTGTGCCTGGCAGGCATTGGTCTTATCTCTCAAATTTACAATATCAGGGGAGAGCCTTACGAGGTCTTTTTTCTGTGGTCTGTGATGACAACAGGGCTTTTGTTTTTAAACCGATGGCCTTTGGTGGATCACTTGTGGCTGGGTGGGGTGTTTATTGCTGTTTCCACATGGGGTATTTCTGTGTGGAGTGAGAGCTGGGTTTATAAAATGGTTTTGCTGCACCCTTTGGCTTTTTTGTTTTTGTTTTTGGTTCTGCATAACCGTTGGGTTGGGAGTTTGTCTTCTTTTTTGAAGCTTAAGCGGGAGGTTTTAGGGGAGTGGACTTTAATAACGGGACTGGTAAGTCTGGCTTTTTTTCATGGGGATCCCAAAGGCGTTGATCTTTCTTTTGTGGAGATTTTTGTTTTGGCCTGCGTTATTGGTTGTGTGTCTTTTGCAGTTTGGATGGGGGATTTTAAGAGAGTTTCCAAAATCATTATACAGGCTTTGTTGTGCCTGTTTTTTGTTTTTTATTTGTCCCGTTTTTTGTTCCCATTAAACAGCCTGGCTTTAATGATTTTTAGTTCTTTAAAGCTTTCGGTGGTGGCTCTTCTTTTTGCCTCTTTGGGGAAAAAGTCCTTGTTTTTATTTTTTGTGGCGGCTTTGATTTTTAGAATTTTGTTTTTTTACATGGCTGTTTTTAAAAGCCTGACTCTAACAGGGTTTGTTCTTATTTTATTTGGTGTGGTGATTGTGGGGATGGTGTATATTTTTAAAAAAAACCGGGAGAGATTTTTGTTATGGATAAAGCGTTTCGATTAAAAAATAACATGGTGAAGATGGTTTTTGTGTTTCCTGTTTTATGTCTTTTGGGGTTTGTGGGATTTAATGAATATCATCTTCTGACCAGTCGTGAGTTGGTTTTACCTATAGAGGGTTTTGATCCCAGGGATTTTTTATCGGGTCATTTTTTAAGATACCGGATACAGTATGCATTAAAGTGTCCGGCGGCTGTTAAAAGTATTCGTCAAAAAGCTTATATGTGTTTTGAACCGGAAGCTTATGTGGCCACTTTAAAACCTCTTGCAAATTGTTCACTTTTTATTAAGGGTTTTTGTGTGGGGGGTGCCTTTCAGGTGAGGACTTATCATCGTTATTATATTCCAGAGAAAAAAGCCCCCGGGCTGGAGCAGATTTTTTTAAAGGCAAAAGAGAAGAATGTGGTTTTGTCTGTCACAAAAAAAGGCCATATTTTGGCAAAGGATATTCTCATTGAAGGCCAGTCTTTAAAATCCTTAATAAAGTGACAAAGCCAGGGAATTTTTATTGACTGCAAGGATCGTCATTTGTTATCTCCTTTTAGTGGATTGTTAAAGGTTTGAGGTCATTTTACTCCCCCCCCCCCCCCATTTTTTGTCAATAGATTTTTTTATACAGTAATTATAAGTATTTATATGTAACCCACTGCATTATTTTGAAAAAATAGTGTCCAGGCTGCTTAAGACTTTGTTATTTTCCAGGTGAGGAAAATGTAAGGTTCTTTACAGTTCAAGAAGCATTATTTTAGATGAGAATGAGATCATGAAACAAACCATCAGTATTGTATTTAAAAAATGTGTGGCGGCAATAGAAAGAGGCGAGCTTATTAAGCGTGCCAGCCGGACTGATAAAGAATTTCATTTTCAAAACTGGTTTGCGGATCGTTTGAGGGAAACTGGATTAAATTTTGAGATTGGCGGAAGAAACAGCTATCCGGATTTCAGAATGGTCAGTTCAACAGAAGGTTATGAATTAAAGGGACTGTCTTACCCCGGCCGTGATGCCAGTTTTGACAGCAACAGTCAAGTTCCCACAGGCTTTCATAATGGGAGAAGTATTTATTATGTTTTTGGCAGATACCCTGCCAATCCTGATGAAAACAGTTATCCTGTTATTGATCTTGTGATGTGTCATGGGGATTTTCTTAATATTGACCACGAATACACTCATGAAAATAAAAGTATAAAAGGATTCGGCAGTTATGGCGATATTATGATTCGTGACAGAAAAATGTATGTTGCACCCACTCCTTTTCATTTGGTAAAGGGCCTGGCTCATCAGAAAACTCTCATTCTTCCCTCACAAATGAAAGTTAAAACAAATATGGTGTCTATAGGAAGTCTCATAAGAAAAGAATCTTCTAAACTGATAGTCAGTTATTCCTTTAATTTGAGAACAAGTAAAATTATCCAGAAAAAAATTGTAAATCCGTTAGCGGGGAAAGAACATGTTTTTCAAGTCTGGAGGACAAATCTTTCCCCTATTAATAAAATTGCCTTAAAAGAAGGTTAAAATGCGACTTATTGAGACAGATAAATTTGATTTTGAGTTCCTCTCCCGACTTGCAGAAAGGGAAAGTTGGCGAAAAGAAATTCATCGCCCGGTTTATTATTTGCATAAATGGTGGGCAAAAAGGTTGGGTTCTGTTTTTCGAGGCATTCTACTTGGTAGCATGCTCCCGGAAAAAGAAAATCTGTCTGATAACTTTTATTCTTCGCTCAGTTTTCCTTATGCAAATGTTTTTGATCCCTTTATGGGTTCCGGTGTTACTATAGGGGAAGCTCATAAATTGGGGTTGACCGCTTTAGGGAGAGATATTAACCCAGTGGCTGCTGAATCCACAAGAGTTGCTTTCGGTCCCATGGATAAACAAAAAATAGACCATGAGATGGAAAATTTAAAAAAAACTGTTGGACAAAGAATCCTCAAGCTGTACCAATCTCTTGATGCCAGAGGTTCTCCATGCGATGTATTGTATTATTTTTGGGTCATGCAGGCGAACTGTCCAAAATGCTTTGAATCAGTTGATCTGTTCTCTTCTCGTGTTATTGCAAAAAATGTATATTCCAATTTAAAACCGGTAGTGCAAATTCTTTGTCCCGATTGCGGCAATATATTTCCCGGCGTTAAAAACTCAGAGAAAGTTATATGCTCTGCCTGTCATTCGGCTTTTTTGCCAAATGCGGGAAATGTTGATCGTTCAAAAGCAATATGCCATTCCTGCCGTTATGTTTTTCCTGTAATTTCTGTTTTTGGAAAAAATAAAAAACCAGGATTTAGACTTTATGGAAAGCTTGTTCTTACAAAAGAGGGAAAAAAAGAATACTTAAAAACTGAAGCCAAAGATTTATCTTATTTTAATGAAGCTAAAGAATGTCTAAAAAAAGAAATTAAAGAAGGATTGATTGATTTGCCTGATCTCAAATTAAAGAGCGGCTATAACACCAATCAGGTAATAAATTATGGGTTTGAATCCTGGAGGGATTTTTTTAATGACAGGCAACTGCTCGGCCTTGGGTGGCTGAACAAATCAATTACAGATATTAAAGATCAGAATATCCGTGATCTGTTTCTTTTGTCTTTTTCCAGTGTGTTGGAATTTAACAATATATTCACCTCGTATAAGGGTGAGGGAACAGGAGCAGTCAGGCATATATTTTCGCATCATATCCTTAAACCAGAGCGAACTCCAATTGAAGCCAATATATGGGGAACAGCTAAAAGCTCTGGTTCATTTTTTAATTTGTTTCAAAACAGAATAAAGAGGGCTATAGCTTATCGCGAGAAACCAAAAGAAATATACCCTGTTCATGGTGTCAAAAGCTTAAACTCATCTTCCATATTTTCTGGTGAAGTCAATACAGAATGGCCAACAAAAAAAATCTCATTATCCAGAAAAATTTATCTGTCTATTGGAGATTCATCCAACAGCCGGTTGCCGGCAAAAAGTATTGATCTTGTTGTTACCGATCCACCGTTTTTTGATAATGTTCATTATTCAGAGCTGGCTGATTTTTTTTATTCATGGCAAAGACTTGTTCCTCGAGGTTTTATAAATGGCAATAAAACGACAAGGTATCCAGGTAAAGAGGTACAAGATCAAAACCATGTTTATTTTACAAGGAAACTACAAGCTGTATTTCGTGAGTGTCACCGGGTTTTGAAAGATAATGGGTTACTCATTTTCACTTATCATCATTCCAGAATAGAAGGGTGGCAGTCTGTTGCAAAAGCGGTTTTGGGAGGAGGATTTTTTATCGTGAACTCACATCCTGTCAAATCGGAGATGTCTGTTGCAACCCCTAAATCTCAGGCAAAAAATCCTATTCAGCTGGATATTATCATTGTATGTCGAAAAAATAAATTCAAAACCAGAAGACAGGGATGGGAAAGTATTATTCAAACAGCGGAAAAAAAGGTAAACCGGCTTCAGGTATCCGGGTTTTCTCTTTCTGAAAGCGATAAAAAAATAATAAAATATGGTCAACTGCTAAGTTATTTGCGTTCTGAAGAGGACACAGTCCTGCTTCCCTCACTTTTGGAAGAGTTGGAAAAACCAAGGCAGAACAAGCTTGTTCAGTTGTCTTTTTAGAAGTGGGGAAGTTAAATAGTGAAAAAGCCAGGATTGGGGTTTTTAACGGGGGTCTTTATAGTTTTGTGTAAATTTTACACCTCCATGTTTGTGATTTTGTGTGTTTTTTCTGCTTTTGGTGGACTTTAAAGCACAAATGAGGTTTTATTTTCAAACCATGTCATCAGGAACAGCCTTTTTAGTTTTTTTGACTTCTGTTTATGCTTTGGCCCACCCTGCCAAAAAGGAGGAGAGGTATGTTAAAGATTTTCTGTCTTTACCTTCAAAATGGGAACAAATTCAGGAAGTTCAGAGTTTAAGGGCTTCCAAAGAAGAGATTTTACCTCCCCTTAATCAAAAACTCTCTGATTTCAACCGGGAGTTTATTGTGGAAAGGCTTTTACCTGAAAACCTGCCTCCGGAAGTTCAGATGGGGCTTTTAAACCTGGTGGAGGAGTTTCACCTGGACAGCCCCAATATACAAAAGGGCATGCTTGGTTTGGTAGGGGTGCAGACCTCTTTTCATGTCAAAAAAAAAGCTCTTCAGCTGTTGGAAAGAACTCCTGTGCATGAGGGGATTCATTCCTCTTTAAAGGATCTTGTGCGGGCTAAAAGTCGGCCGGTTCATATCCGTAAGGCGGCCTTGGTTCTGCTGGGGAATTTGCCCCACCCGCCCGCTGATTTTCACCAGGTTTTAATGGATGTTGTGCAGGAACCTTCTCATAAATTTGTGGGATCAGAAACCAATAATTTGTTTTACCTCAAATCGGTATCTGTCAGCTTTATGCATCATATTCACGATCCTGTTCTTTTTTTCCAGCTTTTGGAGGGGGCTTTTTTGACACCCAATAATTATGTCAAAGATGCCGCTCTTTATTCTTTGGAGCAAAATCCCCCCTCTTTTTTGAACCATTACAATCATCCAGAGCTTCAAAGGGTTTTGGCAGCTTCCCTCAGGAAGGAAACCAATATTAACTACCACAAAAGGATTTTTGAAATTTTGGGAAAAGCCACTGAAATACATCCTTCCGTGCAGGAGGCTCTTGTAGCCATCATACAAGACACCAATTATTCTTTTTTTAGCCGTGTGCATGCTCTTTCGTTTTTGCCCCGCCTGCCCCTTTCTCTTCAGATTTCCATGGTTCAACTTGTTCTTTCAAACATTGAAAGCTTTAAGTTGGTAGAGGCCATGCTGAAGGCTTTTGGTACCATACCACTGACCTCAGGCAGTCTTTATACCCATCCACCAACACTTAAGATGTTGGTGGAGCAGGTGTTTTTTACAGCAAGGAAGAAGGCTTTAAAGGTCGAAATGCTGAAAGTGCTTTTAAAGGCCTGTTCTCTGGTTGGGTCTCTTGTAGTAACTTCAAATTTTCAGGCCCAGACCATTCAGCTTATTTCCTCTTCTGAAACCAATCCTTATCTTAAAGAGGCCCTTATCTCTTTTATACCTTATTTTGATAATCTGGATCATCAGACATCTGCAATTCTGGCAGCTTTGAAGAGCAGGAATTTTTATATTAACAGGAAGATTATAAGAACTTTGGCTTATGATTTTAAAAAAATTCCCTTAAGTGTGTATAATGAAGAGGATATTCAAAAGCATTTGGTGATGGTGGCTTTTTTTGAGGACACTTATTCTATACAGCAGGCAGCTCTTCGTGCGTTGCAACATGTGAGTAAAACCCACCCTGAGGTGGAGGCGGTTTTAACCAAAGCCAAAGATCAACACAGGGACATACAAAAAAAACGAACAGCAGCTGATATTTTAAATCGTTTGAAATCCTCTTCACAAAAATTATGTAAAAACACTTTTTCCTAAGGGATGTATAAAATGAAAAAAAGAATTATTTTACATATTTTGGTCTGGTTTGTTTTTGTAGCCCTGCCGGGGTGGTCTTATGCCACCCCCCGATGTGTGGATATTATGGGTGCTATAGAAGATGTAAAAAATAAAAAAAAAGATATCCCCTCAATGATAGAGGAGTTAAAAAGCATTGTTTTTCACCCGCAATCCACACAGGCAGAACGAGAGCTGGCTATTAAGTTCTTAACTACCATTTCCGATAAAAGAGAAGTGTATTTTCAGGAAATATTTCTTATTTTATCAGATGCTCTTTTGAAAGAAGGTAGTAAGGGTTTAGACAGCCAGGAATTAATTTTGAAATCCCTGGCCATGATAACATTTAAAGTAACTAACAGGGATGTGGCTTATCAGGCCATAGACAAATGGAATGAGATTATTATGAAATTAGAAGATCCCCTTTTTGGTAGTTTGACTGATTATTCTTTTAAATTATCTGAAAAATATCCTGAAAAATTCCTTTTTATTTTTGATAATCTTGTAAAAATTTTAGCTAAAGAGAGGGAAAAAGGTAGCCTGCTTTTCAGGAATCATAAACAAACATATGTTTTAGACTCTGTAAGAGTTATACTTAAGTTTTCCGAAAAGAATCAAAAAGAAATCGTGGAGTTTTTGCAGAATAATCGTAATGACATACGACATCCGGAGACTGTAAGGGAAATTTATTTTACAATTTATGGAGAAATAGCCAATAATCGACTTCTTCAAATTCTTTAATTTTACATCCCGGAGTATTTTTACTTCAATAATGTGCATCAGCCCAAGCTGATGCACATTATAATAAAGTCAAAGTTGTGTGTGTTTTTAGCTTTGCATTTTTTGATATTTTTTCAGGCATGCTCTAAGAAACTGGGAATATTTTTTATTGATGGTTTTCCATTTTTGAAGATTGGAGACCACCGCTTTTTTATTTTTTGTAATCACAGCCGTGTACAAAGGAGGAAAAATATTTGAATTAAAATCCTCTACAAACCTTGCAACCTCTTTTTTTTGAGAATCACTGAAAACATTCATAACAGTAGAATGTACTTCGACTTTGTCTTTTGTGGATTCCGATTTCACAAGGGCATTCGCCTTTAAAAAGTGCTTTAAATCCTCTTCGAGAGCATTAAAATCCGCATGAGAGGGTCTTTTGGTTTTTTTAAAAACTTTTAAATGTTTTTCCACCAAATCTTTGCTGACAATATCCAATGCTGTGTGATGTTTTGTTAAAACAGAGGCAATGTTTCTTTTTGTATAATCCTTTTCCAGCTCCTGAATGGAGGCGGGAAATCTGCTTGCAGAAGCAAAAGTTGAAGCAAAAAGCAGGGCTGCCATTATTATAAGTTTTTTCATTTTTTTCTCCTTTTTGTGGTGGATTGTTAAAGTTTGAGGTCATGTTACCCCCCCCCATTTTTTTGTCAATATGTTTTTTTATACAGTAATTACAGGTATTTATATACAACTCCCTGCATTATTTATGTTTATTATTTGCATCAATGATGGGCAAAAAGACTGAGTTCTGTCTTTCGGGGCATTATCCTTCCTTCACCGGGTTTTTTTGTTCAGAGATCAAAAACGGGAAAAAGTCCTGAAATTTTTTTGGTATATATTTTATTTTTGCCATTTTACAGAAATAACAATATAATAGATATACCATGAGAAAAATATCCGGCACCAGTGGCAAATCCAGAAAGAGGCTGAAAACGCTTATTTCAGTCTCAAACAGTGTGTTAACGGCTCAGTCGGCCTCCCGTGTCCGTGGCCCTGTCCCGTCTTGAAGCTGCTCGATTGCTGTCCCGCTGGCACAATGCTGGCTGGCTGAAGAGAGTCAAGAGAGGGGTCTATTGGCCTGTTCAGCTGGAAGAAGACCCCGATGAAACAGCTATAGAATATCCCTGGCTGATTGCCAACAGCCTTTTTGCTCCGGGGTATATGGGGGGATTCAGTGCGGTTAAGCATTGGGATTTTTCTGAACAAATTTTTGAGTCTGTTGTGTATTTGACAGTCAAACCGATTGCGAAAAGGGAAATGGTATTCAGCGGTACCAAGTTCAAACTGAAAACCATAAAGCCGTATAAAGTTTTTGGAACAAAGACAGTATGGCGGAACTCTGTTAAAATTCCGGTTTCCGATCCGTCAAAGACAATCATTGATCTTTTGGACGACCCTCCTTTTGGAGGATGAATGAGAGTTGTAATGGACTTTTTTATGGAATATTGGAATTCAGAATATAAAAACATTGATTTGCTGATTAAATATGCACGGAGAATGCACAACAAAACCATTTTCAAAAGATTGGGATTCTTGTTGGAAATCAAAGAAATTGCTGATTCTAAAACCATTAAGCAGTTAAAGAAAAGCATTTCTTCCGGTTATTCCAAATTTGATCCTTCCATAGAAGGAGTTTGTGTTCTTAGAAGATGGAATTTAAAAATCTCCCGCTCCTGGAAAAAAGAATATGATAGCAAAAAATGAAGTTTTGAGATTGGCCAAATCTCTCAACTTGAGGCCGGAAACTGTTGAAAAGGATTATGTTCTGAGTTGGATGCTGTTTGGTGTCAACGCCAATCAAAACCTGAGGGAAAAATGGATGTTTAAAGGCGGAACAAGTCTCAAGAAATGCTTTTTTGAAACTTTTAGATTTTCAGAAGACTTGGATTTTACATTATCCGATCCAATCCACTTTAACAAACAATTTCTCTTAAGGGAATTTCATAAAATAGCTGATTTACTTTATGAAGAGACAGGCATTGAATTTGTGTCAAATTACTGTAGATGTTTTTCAGCTATGGTTTTTAATTTGCCTGACCTGCTATGCTTGGATGCCTCAAACACGAAAGAGATTTTTTCAAAAACTCTTTTGACAGGATTGTTCAACAAAAGATTCACTTTGTGAATTTGTAACTTTTGATTCGTACAACTCTTTGGATTTTTGAGAGGCTTTTAAAAGTGATATTTTCTGTTTTTCCTGATATTTGTACAGTTCCTTATATTTTTGAGCAATGTTTAAAGGGCTGTTTTTTAATAAAACTTCAGGAGGTGCCAGAAGTGATGTCCAGTACTCTAAAGGGACTTTTCCCTCATTATCAGTGAGATGAGCTTTTGCTCCATGTTCCACCAGGTAATGAATTTTGGAAAGATTACTTTCCCATGCAGGGGAATCGCAAGCAATATGAAGAGGAGTCCGGCCTTCTGAATCTCTTTCATTGACATCTGTACCTTTTTCAATAAATTTTTGAACATCACGAAAAAGACCATGCTTAACGGCAGAATGTAAATCAGTGGGGGGAATATAAAATTGTGCGGAAGCAAAAAATGTGATAAACAACCCCACACTAAAAAATATATCTACCTTCTTCACAGGCCCTCCTCACAAATTGGTACTTCCGAAACAACTCGGAATGCACAGATAAAATTACTGAACAATACAGATTAATGACAGGTTTTTTCTCTCTTGTAAACCTTTTTAAGCGTGTCTTAACGCTATGCATTAAAGCCACTCTGCTATAAATCAGTACTTTTTACATATAATATTGGTAAGTGGCGGGTTTTCCGGTTCATAGGTAGCTTCAAGCTGGGGGATTGATATGCTTTTTAAAAATAAAGTAACTTGATTGAGGTCTCTGTAATGTGATATTATAATCATGTTTGCAGAATATATCTGCAAACAGTTGCAAATACTTCATGTTTCCATATATTTCCCCCGGTTTTAACGGGGGATTTATATTTTAAAAGGCGGGATTCAAAAAATGAAACAAAAATATATTTTAAGCAGATTGCCAAATATAGCTTTTTTATGTGGAGGCAAAAAACAGGAATCAATGCGTTCCAAATTTATTGAGTATGTAAAATCTGAATATAAACATGTTTTTATTAGCAGTGAAGCAACAAAAAATATTTTTTCTAATGAGAGAATTATCATTGCAGAGGAAGCAGAACGTTTGTGGCAAAGGTGTTTAATAGAGGAAAATGCTGGTTATGACAATCTTCTGGAGTTTGAAACTGATATTGCTGAACTGGCTGCTGTCATTCCTGTTTTTTTAGAAAGTCCTGGGTCTATTTTAGAGGCTGGGTATTTTTTTTCCAAAAAAATTTTAAGAGAAAAGCTATTGATTATCATAGAAAAAAAGCGATTTAATAATGATTCATTTATAGATAAAGCAATTTTACAAAATTTATCTAAGCATGAGAGAGTGATATATTATGATAATCAGTCTCATAATTTAAGAGAAATATTTAAAACAATCTTTGATTTTAGACAAAATTTAATAGGCCACCAAATACAAACCTCAGAAGGTAACCCTAACAATTTAATATTTTTTCTCTTGAAAGTTCTTTGTGAGTGGAAAACCAAAAAAGAAATAATCAGAGAGTTAGATAAAAAAAATGAATTAAGAAAATACACAGAGGAAATAGATAATCATTTAAAGATATTAAAAGCTTTAGGTTTTATAATTGAAGAACCAAACTTCACAGAAAGAAAATTTCTCAGTTTGCTAAGAGGAGATTGTACGTTGAGTGTTTGGAGCTTAGCCTCAAGAAATCTCTTCCATGAAAAAGATATTTTTAATCAAGTAGCAAACCAAACCAAAAGTGACTTAGTTTTATTAAAATACATGAAAATATTTTCTGATGAAAATCATTTTTCATACTCATATAAAAGATTGTATAAACTTCAGAAATATAAAGTTCCAAACGAACAGTTAGACACATTACAGAAAATATTAAAAACCAGAATACTTGGTAATCATCATATTTTTCCTGTTCATAAATCGGCTATGGCTTTTATGAAAACAAGAGGTATAAGACAAAATGCAGAACAGCATATTAAAAATCAATTTATATTAAGATTAGATTTTAAAAAGTTTTTTTATTCTATAAAAAGATCAGATTTTATTGAATATCTGAAAGATAGAGATCATATTTTCAATGATTACCACAAATTTATTTGTGATATAGCTTTTAGAGACGATGCTTTAACGGAAGTAGACTCTCCTTTACCAATAGGATCTAGTAGTTCTCCAGCTATTTCAAATATGTTACTTTATTATTTTGATGAACGCATATCAGAATATTGTTATTCAATGAGTATCACTTATACAAGATATGCTGATGATCTCACTTTTTCTCATAATGAATCAGGCAGGTTATGTGATGTAAAAAACAAAGTTTTGAAGATTTTAAGAGAGTTGCCTTATCCATCAGAGTTACAAATTAACGACAGAAAAACTTTACATATGTCAAAAAAAGGGCGAAGAACAATTACAGGCCTGTTTATCACTCCTTCTGGAACAATTTCTATAGGGAGAACTAAAAAAAATTATATTAAAAAACTTTTAAGAGATTATAAAAAAGGGAAAAACCGGGAAAAAGCTTTGCATATCCAAGGGTATTTGTCTTTTATAAAAAGTGTGGAGAAAAATTTTTGGAATCGTTTATATGATAAGTATGTAAGAAATGAAGAGGATTTTTCAGAGTCTTTGAAATTTCACACTCTCTTTTGTGAAATGAAGAAATATTGAGCCAGTCTTGGTCAGACACAGCAGACAATGACTCAAAGGTATGCAAGACTGTGGTGCTTTTGAGTGTGGATATAGGAGGGAAAACATCTTCTATTAGTTAAATGAAAATGGTAGGGGCTGAAGGACTCGAACCTTCGATACCCCGGTTATGAGCCGGGTGCTTTAACCAACTAAGCTAAGCCCCCACATACAATGGAAAAACTTAAGTCTCCTCTGCCTCATTGTCCAGTTTATCGTCTGATTCTACAAAGGTTTTTAATTTGCCCGATCTGCTGGGATGCCTCAGCTTTCTTAAGGCCTTGGCCTCAATCTGCCGGATTCTCTCCCGGGTGACATTAAAATCCTGCCCCACCTCCTCCAGTGTGTGATCGCTTTCCTCTCCAATGCCAAAGCGCATTCTTAAAACCCGCTCCTCCCGGGGAGTGAGGGTGGCCAACACCCTTCGGGTTTGTTCTATCAAATTCAAATTCACAATCGCTGAAGAGGGGTTGATCACCATTTTGTCCTCAATAAAATCCCCAAGGTGAGAATCGTCCTCCTCCCCTACAGGGGTTTCCAGACTGATAGGTTCTTTGGCAATACGAAGCACTTTTCTTACCTTGTCCACAGGGAGAGCCATTTTTTCTGCAATCTCCTTTGGACTTGGCTCCCGCCCCAGTTCCTGAATCAGCTGCCGGTTGGTCCTGACCAATTTGTTAATGGTCTCAATCATATGCACAGGAATACGAATGGTACGGGCCTGATCGGCAATCGCCCGGGTAATGGCCTGCCTGATCCACCAGGTGGCATAAGTGGAAAACTTATACCCCCTCCGGTATTCAAATTTGTCCACCGCCTTCATAAGCCCCATATTGCCCTCCTGAATAAGATCCAGAAACTGAAGCCCCCGGTTGGTATACTTTTTGGCAATGGAGACCACCAAACGCAGGTTGGCCCTTACCAGCTTGGCCTTGGCTTTGTCGGCCTCTTTTTCCCCCTGCCAGATAAGAGTGCAGGTGTCCTTTATCCATTGGTGATCCATCCAGGTGTCTTTGTAAAGCCGCTGAAGCCGTAAATGGGCATCCTCTGCGGAAAGATAAAACTCCCTCATCTGCTTAAAACTTAAACCCGTCTCCTCCTGAATACGCGAAGCCTCTTTTTCACTGTTGTACATGGCCTGGTAGTGCTGTTTTAAATCCTCCCGATCCCGGCAGAAAGTTTTTTCCACCGCCATCTTAATGCGGTTTTGAAGCTCTTCCATCCTCTTCAGTAAATTGTGAAACTTAAAAGTAATTCGGTTGATAATTTTGCGGTTAAAATTGATATGCTTAAACTTCTTCATCAGTGCTGTGCTTAATTTCATCAAATGCCTGTTGATATCTGTTTTCAGACCCTGCCTGTCCCTCAGCTGTGTAAAGTGATTTTTGCTCTGGTTTTGATATTTTTTTACATGATCAATCAGTTCAAAAATTTTATCTATGTATTCTTTTTCGTTGTAGCGGTGTTCTTCGTCCTCCAGTCCACGAAAAATGGACTTCACCTTTAAGCGTCCCTTTTTGAGGTGATCCCCCAGCTGGATAATCTCATTGGTACCTGTGGGACACATTAAAATGGCGTGGATGATGGATCTTTCCCATTTTTCAATCCGTTGGGCAATATCCACCTCCCCCTCCCGGTCCAAAAGAGACACACTGCCCATTTTGCGAAGATAAAGACGCACAGGATCGTTGTTTTTAAAATCCTTTAAGTCTGTTTCCTCTTTCAGGTTTTCCTCTTCATCAATATGGAACAGGACCTCCTCCACATTGGTATTCCCTCCCTGGTTTTTTTTGGGTGATGTCTCCCTGCGGGGAAACTTAATGTCTATATTGTTTTGTTCCATATTCCACATGATTTGATCCAGGGCTTCAGGCTCCACCAAATCCGGGGTGAGGATTTCATGAAGATCTTCTGCATGCACCACTCCCCCCTGTTTTTTGGCGAGTTCCATAAGCTTGAGGGTCTCTTTTTGCACCTGATCCTTCATCTGGGCAGACAACATTATCTCAATCTGTTTTTTATGTGCAGTAAAATCCAAAGCCGTTTTTTTTGTACTCATACCCCTTGTCTCCTTTTACTTTTTTTGAGTGAGTTTTACGATCTCTTTTAAATGTTGTTTTTCATCCCCCCCCCGCCGCAGCTGTTGGGTGAGGTTTTTAATTTTTAACTGTCTCCCTCTCTTTTCGATTTTATCCACACAATCTTTAATAAAAATGTTGGTTTTCTCCAGGTTTAAGTGTTTTAGTGAAGGATGACACTCCCTGCTCAGCAACCGGGGCTGCTGGACACAAGAGGTGAGCTTTTCAACCTGGACACCAAAGTACCTTGTATTGGATAAAGAATCAAACCCCTCCAATAAATCAAACAATTTCTTTATGCCCTGATGCGACATATAAGGTAAAATACCAGATTTTTTAACCTGTAGGTAAAAATTCACACTCTGAAGAGACAAAACCAGCAGATAGAGCTCTGGTTTGGGGGCTGTCAGCAAAGAGATGAAGCTGGTTTGTTCTCTCTGTGAAGAAGAGGGGGTAAAAGTCTCTCTGTGGAAGTGGGTTTTTAAATTTGCAATTTTGTTTTTTTGAAGGGCTTTTTTTAAAGCTTTTTGGGCAATTCCTGCATCTGAACCAAAAACATCCAGCACTCTTTGTATGTAGTAATCCTTCAGGGTTTCCTTATGGGTTTGGGCCAACAGGGTGGACAGTTTTTCCAACAGTGCAAACCGGTCCCACTCAGAACGGGCTTTGCCAACCTCTTTGTGAAGATGGTGTAAAAAAAGATCTTCGGCATCCCTCAGTTTTTGTTTCAGGGCTTTTGCCCCCTGTTTTCTTACAAAACTGTCTGGATCATAACCCGGCTCCAGGTTTAATCTTTTTGGCACCAGTCCCCGGGCCAAAAGCAGACTGAGGCTTCTGTCCATGGCTTTGCTTCCCGCTTCGTCCCCATCAAAAAACAGGATCACCTCTTCCACATACCAGGAAAGCTTTTGCACCTGCTCTGCTGTCAAAGCTGTCCCCAGGGGAGCCACCACATTTTTGACCCCCGCCTGGTAAAGGCTTATCAAATCTGTATAGCCCTCCACCACCAAAGCTGTTCCCTGCTCCCTCATAAAAGTTCCTGAGAGGTTTAAGCCGTAAAAGTTTTTTCCTTTGTGAAAAATCTTCGAATCTGCACTGTTAATGTATTTGGGGCTTTGTTTTTCTGTGTTGCTGACTGTTCTGCCCCCAAAACCTGTGACATCTTTGCCGTTTTTGGAAAAAATGGGGAACATCACCCGATCTCTGAACACATCGTAAAACCGGCCGCCCTCTTTTTCTTTCACCAGGCCCAGTCCGGCAGCCTTTTTCAGAGAGCAGCCCTGCTTTTGAAGGTGCTGGCAAAGCCCCTCCCATCCTGCAGGGGCATAACCCAGGTGAAACTCTTTCACTGTGGCCTGTTTAAAACCCCTCTTGTGTAAAAACACTTTGGCCCTGTGAGTGGCTTCCAGTCTGTTCAGGCAGTTTTTGTACCACTGAAGGGCTTTTTGGTTGATCTCTATCCATGTTCTGTGATCTGCAAAAGAGCTGTCCTGTGTTTTGTCTTCCTGAGGCAGGGGAATGCCTGCTCTTTTTGCCAAAAACTTTACGGCTTCAGGAAAGCTCAAACCTCTTCTGGTTTGTAGGTAAGTGTAAAGAGTTCCCGACTCTCCACAACCAAAACAATGGTACAGCTGCTTGGCGGAGGAGACAGAAAAACTGGGGGTTTTTTCCTGGTGGGAGGGAAAAGGACAAAGTCCCACAAAACGCTGGTCCCCCGATTTTTTTAAAAAAGTGTCCTCTCCTATAAGATCGACAATGTCATTGGCCAGGCGTACCTGTTCAATAAGATCGGAAGAAAACCTCCTCATGTATTTTTAAGTCTTTCTTTCACCAGGCGGGCCAGCTGGGAACCATCCACCACCGCCCCTTCAGGCAAATGGGACCTGACTTCCCTGATAAGCACACCGGTTTGTGGGGCAGAGCGTACTGTGTCTGTGTTGAGAGCTTTGTCAATGAGAGACAGGAGTGCTTTTTCAGACAGAGGTTCCGGCAGGTAAGACTGAATAATTTGTAATTTTGCTGTCTGTTCTTTAACCCCTTCGCTTCGGCCAGCCTTTTGGTATTGCTGAAGGCTCTCTTTGTATTGTTTGATGTGTTTTTGCAGGAGTGAGATCACCTGAGCCTGCTGAAGTGGTTTTTTTTGCTCAATCTCCCTGTTTTTAAGGTCTGAAGACACCAACCTTAAAGCCTGAAGCCTGAGTACATCTTTCCTCTTCATAGCCTCTTTGATGTCCAGGTTTATTTGCTCTCTTAAAGCTTTCATCTGAAGTTAAGTCCTGTTTTTATAGTTTTTTTTAAGCATAACGGCGAACTTTTTTTAAAGATCTCCTTCTGGCAGATAAAGATTTTTTTTTCCGATACACACTGGGTTTTTCGTAAAACTCCCTTTTTTTGATTTCAGAAAGCATACCAAATTTTTCGCATGTTTTTTTAAATCTCCTGAGGGCCTGTTCCAGCCCCTCCCCTTCACGAATTTTAATTTGAGGCATAAGTCATCACCTCCCCTTCTTTTTTATCTCTTTTGTGAGGTGTGGTGACCCGTTATGGATTCATAAAAATTTTGGTGAGTTTTGTCCCAATGGGATTTGGCCTCCTTCAGTGCGGTGATGGCGTGCAGAAGGGCTGTGTTGTCATTGAAGTTGTATTCTTCAAACTGGCTTTGGGCCGTTTTCCACTGGTTTTCCAGCTCCCGGTGGCAGTTTTGTGTTTTTTGTGATTTTACATAAGTGTAATTGGATACGGGGTTAAACAACAAAACAGAACCAAAAGAGGGCATGACGATCATCTTTCCCCTGCCACATGTGTGGTTGGCATTTTTATGGGCCAGGTAAGTGTCTTTTAAATTTGCCAAGACAGGGTGTTTTTTAGCCTGTTCTTTTTGCATCAGGTTTTTTAAGTGGTGGGTGTATTCCCAACGGGCCTCCATAAGAAGGGTCCATTCACTTTCCGGGCCGCCGTAAGAGGAATCCAGGGCATGGTGCAGCCATTGTTTTTGGCTCTCTTCCAGCGTTTGAAGATTTGTATGAGGAGTGGTTTTTGCCGCCACTACTGCTGTATAAGTGGTGAGTAAAAACAAAGCCAGTGAAATACAGGTTTTCAAAAATTTTCCTTTTTTTGTAGTACCAATTTTTTGGCATAATGTTAACAGGCACTCCCTTATACTTTAGCGGATGAAACCTTGTCAAGGGCAGGGGAACATAATATCTCTAAAAACCGGTGAGCGGAAAAAACAGGGCCTGTTTGCTTAAAGCCAGGGAAGAATTTATGCCTTATACAACAGAAAAAGATGTGTTTTTTATGAAAATGGCCTTTAAAATGGCTCTTCAGGCTCAGGAGCAGGGGGAGGTTCCCGTAGGTGCGGTGATGGTGCAGGAAAATCCATCCCCTTCTGACAAGGTTTTTTTTAAAAAAAACGGGCCTCAAGCTCCTTTTCCCGGGCTGTCTCTTGTGGCTTTGGCCTGTAACCGGAAAGAAACTTTAAAAAAAGCCACCGCTCATGCAGAAATTTTGGCCATAGAGCAGGCCTCAGAGCACTTAAAACGATGGAGGCTTGAAGACTGCACTTTATATGTCACTTTAGAGCCCTGCCCCATGTGTGCAGCAGCCCTTGTGGCAGCTCGTGTGTGTCGCCTTGTTTATGGGGCCAGGGACTTAAAAGCGGGTGCGGTTTCTTCGCTTTATCATATTACACAGGATAAACGGCTTAATCACCAGGTGGAGGTGTCAGGGGGTGTGCTGGCCAAAGAAAGCTCTCAAATTTTAAAAAAATTTTTTCAAAGCAAAAGAAGCTCTGATCTACCGCCCTTAAAGCAAAAGCCGGGTTCTGGCAAAATACATCGCCGCTTGTGAAAACCTGTCAGGCATGTGATAAGTTTGCAGCCTCCGGGGGAAATTCCTCAATGCCTGTAAAATATTTAGTAACTGGTTTTTTCTTAAAAAAGCATAAAAAAATGGCTTCATTGTATATCCCATGGCAACCGTCCTCCTGAAGCCTCCTGAGCCAAAAAACTTTAATCCCCAGGGACATCTGTGAGATTTCTACACATACGATAATAAAAGCCGGGACCACTACACAATTTAGTAATAGCAATATACGCAATACCTTTATACGAAATACCTTTATAGTGTCCTCCATGGTATGTTGTCATAAACTCAAAAGCACCGACTGGTACTATATGATCCTTCCTGTGCCTTGAAGTGGCTTTTGCATAGGCAAAAGTTGTTACACTGTCAGTTTGTGCTTTAGATGAATAGACTATCATCTGAACAGTGTATTCTTTTGTTTTTTCTTTGTGATATGCAACACAAGAAACGAAGGTTTTCATGTTGTAATAAGGAGAAAAATTTTTTTTACTTGTCCGTTCGATTCCATAGCTAAAATCTTGTGAATCTTTTTTTAAGACTTTTTCCATATATGCTTTACAGTATTTTAAAACCTGATCTTCAAAATAATTAGCTCCACCATAAGAAGACCAAAAACCAAGACTCAGGCAAGCAACCAAAGACATAAAACAATTTTTCATTTTTCTCCTCCTTATTTTTGTTGTTAAATACTGTTTGAGCTGGCACACTTTTTTTGGCTACTTTCCTGGCTTATAGAAAATTGTTTGCTTATGGGGTTTCCATATTAAAAACCTTTGTATAGCCAAAATATCTGACTTAAAATTGATTTTACCCCCCCCCATTTTTTTTCAAGCTTTTTCTTTGGAAACACAAAAACTGGACCTTAGACCCTAAAAAACCTGTAAATCCTCCCTTTACAATATCTTCTTTGAGGTTATTGATGAATGTGAGGGGCTTTTATAAGAAAGGAGGATATATGGGCATAGGGGAACATATAAAGGCAGAGGGTATCCAGAGAGGGGTGGCAGAAAGGGCGTATGGCAGGTCGTCAAGAGGGTCGTCAGGAGTGCCAACAGGAGCTGATTTTAAAGATGTTGAGCAAAAAAGCAGACCTGTCTTTTATCTCTGAGGTGACGGGTTTATCAGAGAGGGAGCTTAAAAAACTGAAAAACGGCTCAAAAAAACAGTAGTTTATTCTGGACACTCTGCGGGTGTGGCAAGCTCCACAGCCGGGGATGGACTGGGAGTGGGTGGGCTGGGGTTAAGCCTCCTGACACAGACACTGCCACTCATGGTGTACCCTGCAACACACTCACACTGGCAGGTGGTGGAGTTTTTTCTCTTCCCTGTACCTGCACATGAGGGACTTAAAGGGCAATAACATATATTGCCCACTTTTCTGGTTTTAGGGGCTGAACACCGCACAGTGGAGCAACGGGTTCTACCGTTGTAACCATGGGCAGAGCATGTGCAATAGGTGCTTCCACTGTAGCCATCGGTGGGGCATGTGCAGGCTGTTCTGCCATCTGTTCTCTTTCCGTGGGTGCGGCATGAGCATCTGACGCAGGAGTTTCCGTTGGTTCCGTAAGAGCCACATTTTCTGCCTGAAGGGCCGTTATTTCTACAGGTGAGGGTGGGAGGAGGAGCAGGATTACATGCACAGGTGGTGGTATTTTGTCCGTAAGTGCAGGATCTTGTGGGGCAGACACAGATTGAGCCGTTCCAGGTTTTTGGGGAGGTACAGCGTGCGACACACTGGTTGCCATTCCACCTTTGGGAGTGGGTGCATATACTGATACAACGGTTGAGGCTTGCGGACCATCGGGTTCTGGGGGGTGTGGTACAGCGATTGGTACAGGCACAGGTGTTGGAGTTTTGAGTTTGACTGGCACTGCATGAAGAGGGGCAAACACACCTGCCACCCCGCCATACTTTCGGGGAGGTACAGCGGTTTTCACATCTTTTGGTTCTGTTGTTCCATCTTTGAGAAGAGGTACAGCTCACACACTGGCTTCCGTTCCAATGAGGTTTGTTGGTGGGGCATCGGCAGCTGGGCCAGGTGCCAGTGGTTTTTCCCCCTGTGCCGTCTGCACTACAGGTGTATGGTGTTGTTCTGCAGGAGGAGGGGTTGCAAGTGCTGGCAGTCACTTTCCGGTTTTGCCGGTTGTAACACTTGGGCTTGGCCGTGCATGAGCCGGGACTCCCGCAAGGTGTGTTTCCTGTACAGGAACAAAGAACGTTATTAAGAGAAGTTGGTCTTGGTGTGCAGCATGATCGTCCTGTTTCATATCTTCGTTTTGCTGCATTATATCTTCCGTGACATCTGGCCCCCGGTCCGGCTGCCACCTCTCTTCCATTTACACAGTTTATATTATATAATGCACAAAAATCTCTTCCAAAAACTTCAAAGCTTAAACTGAAAGTGAAAAATAAGAGAAGTGAGAGGGCAATTACCCCCCCCCATTTTTTTTCTTAACTCCCTAAAACACCAAGCCTTCATACTTTCCTGTATCGGCAGAAAACAAAAAAACTTTACTTTTTTAAGCTTTAATCCTTTGTTTTTCATTCATCGGCTGCAAATAAAAAAAACTTGCCCCTCATCACCAAGTGGCTTTTAAAAAAAGTGTTTCAGAATAAGACACTTTGTATTTTATGCCAAAATGACAAGCCTCATTCTGAGAAAACTCCTAACTGAACAAAAAACAGTACCCACGCTCTCAAAGAAAAACCATTACCTGTAGCAGTGACTTTGAGAGGAAGACCTTTTCAGAAAAAAATGGATTTTTCCCTTGCCACAAGTCTTGGAAGTGTGTCATTCTGATACCTTGCGATGAAAAAACAACTAAGTCCTTCCCTTCAAACTCCGTCTGATAATAAAGAATCCAAAAACATTGACAAACAAAGGCTCAACAAACCACAAGGCCAACACCACGACATCTTCTTTAAAAGCTTCTTCTCAGACCCCAAACTGGCTCTCGAGATCTTTCAACTCGTTTTTACCAAAGAGGAACTATCCCTCCTTAAAACCTCTGAACTCAAAAACGAAAAAGACAGCTTTACTGATAAATACGCAGACCTCATCTTCTCCGCCCCCCTGAAAGACCAACCCAAGGTCCATGTGAAGATCTTTATTATTCTGGAGCATAAATCCCATTATGATGTGAGTTTGTTCAGCCAGCTTCTTTATTACCAGGCTTATCTCCATGAGCAAACGGTGAAGAAGTACGGAAGGCCCATGCCCATTATACCGGTGGTATTTTAATGGAAAGCAGCCCTGGAGGTGGGAGAAGAGCTTTCAGGAGGCTTTTTGGCCACAGGCAGGGGGTAAAAAAGACAAGAAGTCAAAAACTTCTTTATTGGGACGGGAGAGTATGTTAGACTACCAAGTGAGGGTGTTGGATGTGCAAGATCCCAATTTGAGGGGTGTTTTTGAGGACAAGGGGGTAAAGAGTCGTGGGGCTTTTTTGTTGTTTAAGAAGGCCTGGGGTTTGAGGAGGATGGGAGAGGTTGAGCTGAAAGGTTTGGTGAGTTTGTTTTGGGGTGTATCGTCGGAGGGAGTGAAGAGGGATCAGTTGTTATTAAGTGTGGTACATTATATGAGGTCATTGGGTGTAGGATTTGATGTATGGGGAAAGGTGGAGAGGTTGTTGATGGAGGAGGGACTTTTTAAGAAAGGAGGATATATGGACATCAGGGAACACATAAAGGCAGAGGGTATCAGAGAAGGTTGGCAGAAGGGTCAGCAGGAAGGTTGGCAGAAATGCCAGCAGGAGCTGATTTTAAAGATGTTGAGCAAAAAAGCAGACCTGTCTTTTATCTCTGAGGTGACGGGTTTATCAGAGAGGGAGCTTAAAAAACTGAAAAACGGCTCAAAAAAACAGTAGTTTATTCTGGACACTCTGCGGGTGTGGCTAATTGTTGAGAAGGCTGCGGTGGGGCAGGTGTTTGAGGGTTTTGCCGGGGACAGTCTGAAGCAGAACAAACTTTTGTATTATCCGAACACCGGTGAGCAGGTCTTGAGCAATGAGGAGGAATCCCACAGGACCGGGGGGATGCACATTGAGTGTAAGGTATAATTCTGCATGAGCCACACGATTTAAAAGTGGTGTTGTCTGTATTGTAACAGGTGTGCTTTGGACCACAAAAAGGGGGGACGCTACATGGTCTTTCTGGGTTAGGGCATGGATTATCAGGTGGGGTGTTACATACACATGTAAGGGCAATTACCCCCCCCCATTTTTTGAAGAAATTTACTCATTATCCACACCCCCCCTAAATACCCGATATTTTAAAAAGCTCTTATATTACCCTCATCGGCTGGATGTTCAAAACACTTTACTTTTTTTACAGCCTGACCTGTAAAATCAGGTAAAGGCAAAAAGGGATTTGCAGTTTTTTTCTTTTCTTGTGGATAAAATATGAAGTAAAACCTGCTCCGCTTTGAGTTTAACCTTCTGGTTTTTTTCTGTAAAAATGATCTGGCGAATCAGGTTAATAATACGGCTGTTTGTGTCTTTTCCCACCTCTTCCAAAACCTCCAGGGCCATTTTTTGTAAGCGGGTGTTTTTGGAAAACACAGCCACTTTAACCACCTGGGCCTGAATAAAGCTGTCTGTGGGTTTGATCTTTTTTAAAGACTGAAGAGCCTGGAGTCTCACATAAAAATGAGGGTCTCTTATGGCAGATCGGGTGATTTGCAGCTGTGTACTCCAGTCCACATTCCGGCTTTCCCCCAAAGACCAAAGAGCAGCCTCCCTGACCCCTTCCAACTCAGAATACTGGGATATGGTGCCAAGCCTCATGTGGGTTTGTACATTGTCTGTTTGCATATAACCTATTGTGTAAGCGGCCTTAATCCTGGCCCCGGGTTCATATTTGCCCAAAGCTGCTATGTCCAAAAGCCTGAGTTCAAAAACCTTGTCTTTTAATTGGAGATCTTTGATATCATGCATGGCAGTCACCTGAGTCCAATACTCTGAGCTGTTCAGATATTTTAAGACCTTCTTCTTTTTAACCGCCGTGGATGCGGAGTCTGATCCAAAAACATGGAAGCTCCATGTCAAAACCACTATCATAATTCCTGTCCGCATTCCAAAACCTCCTCTTAAAAAATAAATTTTCTTTATAAAGTATCGGGAGAAAAAATCCAGAAAAAAATAAAAAAACAAAAATTTTCTGCTCACAGAGCTGTAATTATTACATACAGCGTAATATAGGGAAGGCTTGTGGAGTGTAAAATTTTCTTTTTATAAGTGATTTTCTTCCATACTTCTGATAAAAACCATGTCTGTCTCAGGATTTTTATTCTCATTTTTACTCCTGTAAAGTGTCATGATTTTAAACAATTTCTTAAAAGAACTGTACTTTTTTAAAGAAAAATATGTGTCGCAGGTTGAAGTCTGGATGTCTTTATATGGCTATGCGTCAGTTTATTTAAATCTTGTCAAATCAAGGGGAAGTGCCTGAAAATTCAGGTGGGATCCTGTTGGATTTTAAACCCCTTTGTTTTCAAAGGGCTTGTGGCATATCTCAGGGAGGAGATGGGGACTTTGTCTTTTTATTCCTTATGGTTTTTTCCACTCAGAAGGTACTTTCTGTTGGCGGCGGTGTTAGTGTCCGGATGCTCAGAGGCAAAGGATGTTATTCAGTTTCCTGATGAGGAGCTGGCTTCTGACTATGTGTTCCCTGTTTTTGATCAGACACAGGCGGTGTTGAGGCGTAATGTCAGCTTAAAACACCGGTTTGAATTGAAAATGTTTGGAGGTTTAAGAGCCGATGAGCCTATCTATCAAAAAAGCAGCTTGGGAGGCTCCCTGTCTTTTTATTTTACAGAATTTAGTGGGATAGGTGTGTCGGGTTTGTTTTTTCTCCCTGGTTTTTCCAAAAATGGCAGAAAACTTCAGGATGGCATAGAGCAGGAGGGAAAAGAAGGGGTGGTGGATTTTTTTGTGGGGGTGGAGCTTGCCCCTGTACCGATGTTGGCGGTTTTTTTGAACTATCAATTTACACCCCTTTACGGCAAAATCAGTATTACAAAAAAAATGGTGTTTAATTTTGCTTTGTCCTCCTCTCTGGGAGGTGGGGCTTTGGGTTATAAGCATGGCAAAAATCCTTTGACCTACACTCCTGCGGCTCATTGGGGTATAGGTCAGAGGTTTTATTTAAGCCGTTATGTGGCTGTGGAGGGGGGTGTGGACTTGCTCTTTTACCATGGTCCTTCTCCCATCGTGGAGGGTTTAAAATACAAACCCAATGAGCCAAAACCACAAAAACCTGAGTTTTCCCGCTTTAAAAAGGATTTGTTTTTCCGTCTTCTGGCACAGGGAAGCTTAACCTTTTTGTTTTAAAAATTAAGGGGTAACAACATAGTGAAGTGTATTTTTATAATGTGGTCTGTGAAGGGGGTTTTCCTTTTTTGGTTTGTTTGTGCTGCTGCAGCCTCAGAGGGGGAAAATCTGGATCCCGATCAGGTGGAAATCATGGAGAATGAGGATTTTTTGGAGAAGGTTAAAGAGCTTCGCCCGGAGAAGTTTACCGATCTGGCAGTACTTTCCCCCTTTTCAGATGTGTCTGTTATCCAAAGAAGGTTTATGCCCAAAACCAGCCGGGTTTCTGCCTCTTTGGTTTCCAGTTTTGTACTCAGCAGCGAGTACTTTCTTCACTCTGGAGTGGAGGGCTGCCTGGCTTTTCATTTTTTGGAAAAGCATGGTGTGGAACTCAGTGGTTCTTATGTGTTTGATTTTGAAAGACATGTGATAAAGGATTTAAAACTGGTGGAGGTAAATGTGAGTAATGATGTTTATCGTTTAAAAAAGTTTGCGGGCTTCAGTTATAAGTGGATGCCGGTTTATGGCAAAATGGCTTTGTTTAATGATAAAATTTTATCTTTCGACACTTTTTTCAGTATAGGGGGGGGGATGAGCCATATCACCAAAGGTTCGAAAAGTAAGGGAACCTCCCTGATTGTGTGGGAACCCACCCTTATGACCGGGGTGGGACAGGTGTTTGCCTTTAGCCGGGATTTTGGTTTTCGCTGGGATTTAAAAGGACATTTTACCATTAAAACCCGGGACAAGTACTCGTTTTCCAATCATTTCTTATTGTCTTTGGGCTTTGTTCAGTATTTTCCTTCTGCGGGGTTGAGATGATGAACTTTAAAACTTTTTTTCTGTGCCTGCTCGTGAGCTTTCCCTTTACCGGGGAAGGTAAAAAAAACCGAATCTTTGAGAAAGCCAAAAGGCGGGCCTCTGTGGGAAGGCATATAGAAGCCACTC
This sequence comes from Bdellovibrionales bacterium, assembly GCA_965200025.1. GTDB lineage: Bacteria > Bdellovibrionota > Bdellovibrionia > Bdellovibrionales > UBA1609 > JANQSP01. The sequence goes on along the minus strand of OZ241325.1, from coordinate 1,253,192 downwards.
AGAGTTTTTTCTCTCTTTTGAAAAAGCCTTACCTGAAATCCCAAAGAAATGCCATTCGTTATCACCTGGCTTTAAGCCTTTATGAGATGAAGCTTTACCACCCGGCGATAGCCCAGTTTCAGTATCTGATTAAAAACAAAGCCAAAGGTTACCGAAGGGGCAGTTTAAAAAAGATAGCTTTAAGTGCCACTTCTTTGCGTTCTGACCGGCTTCTTCACTATGCCCTTTCCCAGGGAAGTTTAAAATATCTGTCCTCCCGGGAAAAACAGGACCTGTACTATCATTTTGGGGAATACTGGATGAGGAGAAAAAAATTTCGCCAGGCCATAGCTCAGTTCTCCCGGGTGAAGTCCACCAGTCCCTTTTTTCACAAAGCTCTTTACCAGCTGGGTTTGGCCCATGCAGAGATGGGCCGGGCCAACCGGGCCATACAGATCTTTCATCAGCTGGAACACAGACGCTCAGGTGTGACAGACAATGTGCGTGTGGCGGCTGTTATGGGCAAGGCCCGTGCGTACTATCAGGCGAAAAAATGGGATCGCTCTATTGAGCATTACCAAAAAGTACCCAAAGATTCCCCCTTTTGGCACGACACCCTGTTGGAAAGAAGCTGGGCTTTGTTAAGAAGTGGCCGGTTTCGATCAACACTCAGTAATTTTCACACTCTGCACTCTGCTTATTATGAAAACCACTATCAGCCGGAGTCTTTGCTTCTTCGTGCCATTGTTTATTTGTATATCTGCAAGTACTATGAGATGGAGAAGGTGCTGGAGTTGTTTGGGAAAATTTACCGGCCGGTTTATAATCGTGCAGCCCGCCTGCTTCGCACCCCCCATTCTTTAAAATCCTATTACAATGCTCTAAACTCCCCTTCGGAAAATGGGCTGATTCAATATCCCCCTGTTGTGCTTCGGAGAATCCGCAGGGAGGGGGGCTTTGCCACCCACCACCATTATGTCAACCAGTTGCAAAAGGAGCAGAACCTGATTTATGATCTGCCTTATGGGTGGAGAAACTCCTCTGTGGGGAGATATTCTTCTGCACTGGTGCAAAAAAGACTGGATAAGGCCCAGAGAAAGGCTGGTCGTCTGATAATAGGGCATTTAAAATCCATCCGAAAGGAGTTGAAGGATTTTTTTTCCCAGGAGCAGTTTATCCGGTACGAGATGCTGAGGAGCCGGAGGTTTTTTCTTAAGAAGAAAATTGCCGGTCGGGAGCAAACTGGCACCACTGTTGAAGATTTTGGGCGAAGTTTTTATATTCAAAACGGATACGAGTATTGGCCCTTTCAGGGGGAATACTGGTTGGATGAATTGGGGAACTATCATTATGTGGGTATGGAAAGCTGTAAAAAATAGACAGGGTTGGCCCCTGGGGTTTTTGATTCTGGCCTTAAGTCTGTGGAACGAAGTGTCTGCACAGGCTTCACAGGAGGGCTTTGGCGGGGGTGAGGAAAAACCTGTCACCTCTTCTTTTGAGGGCAGTGCTTTGGAAGGAGAGAGAGCTCCCTCTTCGGTACGCAGAAAAAACAGAGTGCAGCAGATCAGGATCAAAAAGAAAAAAATCCGTGTGCCAAAAGCTAAAGTGTCGGCAAAAAAAATTCAAAAACAGGTGATAAAGGTGGCCAAGCCCCCCCGGCAGCTCAGAAGGTATTTTGAAGCGGGAACAGATGAGGCCGAGCTGGAATCGGTCATCAATCAGGAGATTGATCAGCTTTTTAACCTGCTGAAAACCACTCAAAGAAAAGATTTGCGTCTCAGGCTGGGGAGCCTTTATGTGGAAAAAGCCCGGTTTATAGAATACCGGATATACGAAAAATACGATCAGCAAATGGAGCGGTTTGAAAAAGGAAGAACCAAAGTCAAACCCCGTCTCAATCTCCGCCCCACTTTTGTTTTTACCAACAAGGCCATTGCTTTGTTTGAAACCTACCTTCGTCAGTACCCGAAAGACAGAAATTTGGATCGGGTGTTGTATTTTCTGGGGGTGAGTTATTTTAAAAAAGGCAACACCAAACAGGGCAAAAAACATTATGAGGCTTTGGTAAAAAGATTCCCCGGGAGTGATCATGTGCATGATGCTCATTTTGAGTTGGGCGAGTATTATTTTGGACTGGCCCGGTGGAGGCAGGCCAGCACCTATTATAAAAAAATTATACCTCACAGGTCTTTGAGGCTTTATCCTTTTGCCCTTTACAAACTGGCATGGTGTGAGTTTAAGCAAAACCGGGTGGGAAGGGCCATGGCTCACCTGGAGGCTGTGATCCGCGAAGGGGTGAGACAAAAAAACAAAGGGGGAAAAGTTCACTTTGCCCAGGAGGCCTTAACTGATGTGGTGCTTTTTTTCAGCAGATCCCGAAGAAGACCCACAGAGGCTCTCAGGTACTTTGAAAGCCTGTCCGGGAGTTCAAAAAAAGCCGGAAAAATGCTTAAAAACCTGGCTTACACTTATTTGGACCATGGAAGGTTTGCAAATATGAGGTCTGTTTTTAAGCAGCTGATTGAGGACAGCCCCGATTCTCCGGAAGCTTACGAATACCAGTCCCAGGTGGTGCAGTCTTACACTTACTCTGGCTTAAGCTCCCATTTTTTAAGAGAGCTTAAGCTTTGGCTCAATCATTATGGACCTCGAAGTGTGTGGGTTAAGAAAAACAAAAACCAGGTGGAACTTTTGAAAAAAGCAAAAGCTCTTATGAGTCATACAGTAAGAAATTACGCTCTTCAAATGCATCAGTCTTTCAGGAAAACCAAAGCTTTGAGTGCAAAAAACCAGGCTCTGATCACCTACGGGCTTTATAACGAGTATTTTCCCCTCTCTGATGAAATGCGGTTTTTTTATGCCGAACTTCTGTTTGATTTAAAAAAATACAAAGAGGCGGCGGCCCAGTATCTTTATGTGGTCACCCATTTTAAAGACAGCAAGTGGTACGAACCTTCCAGCCTCAACAGTGTTTTGACTTTGGAAAAAACTTTACCCTCATCTGCACAGATTCGAAAGCAGGTGAGAGGCAGCAGAAGGGCTGTAGATCCCCCCCCCACGGTGTTGCAATTTCAAAAACAGGCCTTGGCCTATGCGAAGCATTTTCCGGGAAAACCCAATGTGCCGGCCATACTTTATAAGGTGGCCTCTCTCAGTTATGAGTTTAACCATTACGATCAGGCTTTAAAGCAGTTTTGGAATCTGATAGAAAAATACCCCTCCCACCAATACACTGAGTACTCAGCCCACCTGATTTTGGATATTCACAATTTAAAAAAGGATTTTGAAAAACTTAAAACCGCGGCTCAGCGTTTGTTGCAGAACCGTTTGATTGCCCGGTCCCCTTCGGCTTCTGAGATGCACAAAATTTTAAGTCAAATCTCACTCAAATCGGCAGAAAGGCTGGCTGCAGAAAAAAAATACATTTCCAGTGCCAAAATGTACAGTGATTTTGCCGACCGGCACACCTCTTCCCCTTTAAGGGCTGTGGCCTATTATAATGCCGGTGTGCAGTTCAAAAAAAGTGGCGACACTCTTCAGGCTTTGTCTTTTTATTCCAGGGCACTGGCCCGATCCCGGAGTGGGGCTGAGTTAAGAAAAACCATTTTTAAAGAGAGACCCTCCCTGTATCAAAAAACAGGCCAGTACAAAGAGGCGGCAGCGGCTTTTGCACATTATGCCAAAAGTTTTCCCAAAGACAAAGATGCTGTGGATTTTTGGTACAATGCCGCTTTGGTCTATGATGGTCTAAACCGTTATTCAGATGCGGAAAAATCCTATAAAGAGTATTTTCACAGGAGCAAAAAAAAATCCGGACACCAGGTGTTTTTCCTGCTGGCAGAAATGTTCCGGCGAAGTGGGCAGTCCACAAAAGCCCTGACTTACTACATTCAGTTTTTAAATCAGGCCCCTCCCTCCAGTCCCCATGCGGTGGAGGCCACCTTTTATGTGGCAGAAATTTACAGAGTACGAGGGCAAAAGGCCAAAGCGGATATATGGTATAAGAAAATTCCCCCTCTTTACCGGCGAAGTGGGGTGGGGGTGTTTTATGCGGCACAGGCTCAGTTTTATCTGGTGTCAAAAATTTATGATGAGTTAAAAAAAATAAAAATCCCCTCTCATCCCGCCCGGCAGCAGCAGGCCATGCAAAAAAAATTAAAACTGTTTAACCAATTAAAAAATGATCTGAAGCAGGTGCTTCGTTACGACAGTGGTGACCAGGTGGTGGCCTCTTTAACTTTAATTGGCCGGGCTGCAGAACATTTAGGGGATGCCATTTATCATTCCCCTTTGCCCAAGGGGCTTAACAGGGGGGAAAAAAAGAAGTATCGGGAAGGTCTTAAAAAAACAGCCATTCCCTTTAAAACAGCGGCCATCAATAATTATGAGCTGGCGGTGAGAAGGGCCGGTGAGCTTAAGGCTTACAACACCCAGTGGCTTCAAACCGCTGTAAAAAGGCTGGCCAAATTTAAAAAAGTTTCTTTGGCTCCGGACCCTTCAATGAGAAAAACAGTTTTTTCTGTTCAGCTGCCTTCCTGGAGTGCCCAATGAGGAGATGGATACATAATTTTTATACTGGCTTTTTTATCTGTATGCTGATGGGTACGGCTTTGGCAAAAGAAAAAAAAACTTCCCCCCCGGCCAAAGAAGTGAGCTTAAAAGAGATTGCCAAAGAGAGAAAATCCCAGGTCCGGCAGTGGTTAAAAGATCTGAGCCGGATAAAAAACCCCAATAAAAAACCCCGGCAGGTGGTTTCTCTTGTGTCTCAGATTTTAAATTACGAGCCTGAAAACTTACAGGCCCTGAACATTCTTGGGGTTTTTTATATGGAAAGAGGCCAGACTCACCTGGCCCGTATTATTTTTTCCCGGGGTTTAAAAAAATATCCAAAAAATGCAGCTCTTCACAACAATATGGGGTTAAGTTATTTAAAGGAGGGTAGGGAAAAAGAGGCCCAGGCCTCTTTTTTAAAAAGTCTGGATTATCAGCCCCGGCACTACAGTGCTGCAGCCAATCTCAGTGCTTTGTATATGAAGGCTTATGAGTACCAAAATGCCTTAAAATACCTGAAAGTGGCTTACCGGCTTTCGAAAAAACATCTTTCCCTAAAAGATCCTCAGGTGGTGCATCTGGCGAATAATTATGCTGTGGCTTTGGCCTGGTCGGGGCAGTTTAAGAAGGCACAAAGAGTGTTTCAGGAAGTGATTGACACCCCCGTTAAGAAAACCGATGTGGTGTTAAACTATGCCCGCCTTCTGGCCCGGGATATAAAAAACAAAAACAAAGCTCTTCAGATTTTAAGAAAAGCCGATCTTATGGATCACCGTGGTGTTTTTTCGCACCAGGTACAGGCTGTCAGAAAATGGATGGACAAAACTTCTGCAAAAAAGAATCATTAAAAATCAGGGGAGGGGGGAAAACATGAAAAATTTTAAACAGTTTTTTAAACTTTTTATCATGGGTTTGGTGTTGTTTGGTCTCAGCGGGGTGGCTGTGGGGGAGGTGAAAAACAAAACACGGAGAAAGAAAAGGGTAAAAATTAACTTTGAGGATGAGCTTTTGGAGGGCAATGTGTCCAATCCCAATATTTTTCATTTGTTTCATAAGAAGCAAATCAGCTATGGCCGCTTAATCAAAATGAGAAAAGATTTCTTGCCTGAGATGCGAAGAACTGCCGGGGAGCTTTAAAAGTCCTGAAAAATCAAAAAAAGCTTTTAAAGCTACACAAGTTGGGGCCAGGTGGCTTTTAATAAGGGATAAGAACCTGATACAGGAGAGGATTATTGTCTGAAAAAAAAAGAGTGTTCTTAAAAATCTATCATCGTGGGGTTTTAAAAGCCACCCGGCAGTTTTCTGACCTGCAAATCAGTGTGGGAAGTGCTGAGGGGACTTCTGTCCAGCTCAAGCACTCTTCCGTGCACCCCTGGCATGCTCTTATCGAATGGAGAGAGGATCAGAAGTTTTACATTTCTGACCTGGGTTCCCCCAAGGGAACAATGCTTAAGGGGAAGCCGGTCCTGGAGCATGTTCTTCACCATGGGGATGAGATCACCGTAGGGGAGTTTCGTTTTCAGTTTTTGGTGGGGCTGCCTTTTTTTGGTGCTTCCCCCATGAAGGCAAAGAAGGCTTTAAAACCAAAAGATTTGACACCTGAAAAACATGAAGGTGCAGCATCTGACAGTGAGGGGCTTGAAGAGGATTTTGTTGTTGAGGAAAAAACAGAAGTGGTGGCAGAGGAACATACGGGGGTGAAGCCCCTGCCCACACAGGAGGTTATACCGCCTGAAGAGCTTGAAAAAAAAACCATTTTCGTGGGGGATGCTTCTTCACAGGACCTGGACATTCCCTCCGGTGGGGATTTTGAGAAAAAAACCTCTTCCCTGCTTCAGAAGCAGCCCGTGGCTTCAGGCCCGGCTTCTCCCACTCGTCCTTCTGAAGAACCTGCTTTGCCCGCGGTTCCTGAAGACATACCGGATGAGGAGGAGGACACTTCTTTTTCCAATTGGGACAAGTCTTCCACACCCCCTTTAAGTGAGACAAAAACCCCTTCTGTGACAGACTTAAGTCTGGAAAGCGAAAAAGAGCAGGATTTGTCTGTGACACGGAGTTTTGTTGTCAAAAAAGACGAATCGGATTCTTTGGAAAAAACTCTGCCCTCCTCAGCCACAGGTCCCATGGTGGAAGTGATTGTGTCGTGGAAAAACCGTATCCTTTCTGTTTCTCATTTTGACAGCAAAACCCCCCGTACCATTACCTTTGGTTCTCACTCCCGGGCCAGTATTTTTCTGCCCAATATGGTGGGGACTCAAAGTTACCGCCTTTTGACTTTGGGATCTCAAATTATGGTGCATGTTTTAAAAGGGGTTAAGCCCTGTATTATCACCAGAAAAAGCCGCTACGGGGCAGAGGATATGAGAAAAAAATCCCTTTTGGTAAAGCAGGGTTCCGGGGAGGGGATTGTTTTGGGGATGCAGCAGCTGGTGAGGCTGGATTTTTCCCCAGCTGTGCGGGTGTATGTACGCTACACACAACAGGTGCAAAAAGCGGCCCTGGCCTCTTTTTTTGATTTTAATTTCTCAGAGATGGTGGGCATTATGATGTCCTTTGTTTTTATGTCGGGGCTTTTGTTTTATCTTTATCTGCTTTCCCCTCCGGTGCTTTTGGAGGAGGACAAATGGGAAGAGGCCCATCTGCAAAAAGCCACCATTGAATTTAAAAAACCACAAAGAAAAGTGCGGTTGAAGATGGCTAAAAATGTGAGAAAAAAATCCATGTCTTTACCTGTTAAGAAAGCCAAAAAATCCAAAAAAGCGGGAGTGAAAAAAAGAGGGCGGGCCGGCAAACTGGGGCAGGTGGCTTCCAAAAAGAAGAGCAAAAGCAAAAAGAAAACTGTAACTTCCGCCAAACCCGGAGGCTCTTTAACCACAGGCAAAAGAGGGGGTTCGGCCCGAAGTCCGCGGCCCGATCCCACCAAGGTGGGCCTGCTGGGTGCCTTTGGCACAAAAGGTACACAAACCGAACTGGACAAAGCTTATTCAGGGGCCGGTGAGCTGGCTGGCCTGGCCGAAGAAGTGACAGGCCATGCCGGGCAAAAAGAATCCTATGCAGGCAAGGGCATAGGCACTCAGTTTAAAAATGTGGGGGCCGGGGGGCAGGGAAGCAATATCATTGGTGTATCAGGTGGTATTAAGACCAAAGGCCGGGGAGGTGGAGGTCGTGGTTACGGACGGGGCGGAAGCCTGGGAAGCCGTGGCGGTATACAGCTGGTCCTCAGTACAGAAGACTGGGATGTGGATGGGGGAGTGGACAAAAATGCCATTTACAGAGCCATCAGACGCAAAAAACCCCGTATGGAATCCTGCTACAACACCATTTTAAACCAATCTCCCAATGTGAGAGGCAAAGTGCTTATGCAGTGGGAGATTTTTGGGAACAAAGCCCGAAAGATACAAATTGTCAGCAATACCGTGGGGGGGGGCAAGGCTTTTGTCCGTTGTCTAAAAAAGCACATTCAGGACATTACATTTCTTCGTACAGGTTTAAAAGCCGGTCAAATAGCAGACATTAGTATTCCTTTTACCTTTCAAAAACGCTGACAATGTTAAAAAGGGGTAAAAAAACAGAGAGTGGGGTTTGGAGAAAAACAAAAGCTGTGTATGGTTTTAAAAATAAAGCTTGGTTATTAACAAATGGAAGTTTAATCTTTTTTTGAGGAGGTGTTACTTTGGAAAACAATGCTTTGGAGGTTTTACACAAATGTGAAGCCAGTGGCAATTTTATCAGCAAGGCTTTTTGTGAAGGGGGTTTTGCCATGTATTTTATTGCTCTGGTGGGTATTATGGTGATTTTTCTGATTATCGAAAGATTTTTCAGTTTAAGAACTTTAACTCTGGACAAAAGTCATGTCAGTGAGAATCTGTTTGGTATGCTTCTTCAGGGGAGCATTCGCCAGGCGATCTCTTTTTGTGACACCAATCCGGCCCCTTTAACTCATACGATGAAGGCGGGGCTTGTGCAGGTGCTTAACAAAAGACCGGATGAAGAGGTGCAGGTGGCCATGGATGCTGCGGTTTTAAGGGAGACTCCCAAGCTTGAGGGATGGGCCTCTTTTTTGGCGGTGTTTGGCAATGTGAGTGTTCTGATAGGACTTTTGGGAACCATTATAGGTCTTATCACCTCTTTTGGAGGGGTGAGTGAGGTGGATGCCGCCACCAAGGCGGCTGTGCTTTCTAAAGGTATTTCAGAGGCTTTAAACTGTACGGCTTTTGGCCTGGCGGTGGCTATTGTGGCTATTGTGGCTTATGGTTTTTTTCAAATTCGTATAGGGCGTGCCACCAATGATCTTTTGGAAAGCTCCATGAATTTAATGAACTGTGTGGTCTCCAACAGAGATAAAATTTATGCTGAAAAACAAGGCTGAAAAATAAGAAAGAGAAAGGACAAAAAAGATGGCTCATATAGATGATGGGGGAGATAAAAAAAATATAGCTGTGGAGCTGAACCTGGTACCTTTTATTGACCTCATGAGTGTGTGTATTATTTTTTTGTTGATAACGGCGGTGTGGACACAGGTGTCCATGATTCAGCTGGGAAGCTCTCTTTATGCCAAACAGTCGGATTCCCAGGTTTCTCCTCCCACCCCCCCGCCTTTTGCAGAAGTGCCTTTTCGGGTTTCAGTGATGGAGACCGGCTTTGAGCTTTTGGTGGGGAAAAAAAAACTCACTATTGCAAAAGTGAAGGGCCGGTATGACGAAAAAGCCCTTTTGACTCAGGTGCAGAAGGTGAAAGAGATTTATCCGGAAAAAAAAGATGTGGTGGTGGCGGCCCGCAACAAAGTCAAGTATGAGTTTTTAATAGAGGCCATGGATGTGTTGCTGGTGGGGGGCTTTCCGGAAATATCCGTAGCCACCGGGGAGATGTGATATGGCTATTTATGTACCAGGAAAAAGATACAAAAGAAACCAAAGGGGATCCAAAAAAAGAAGTGCCGTGGCGGTTTTACAACTAACGGCCATGGTGGATATGTTTACTGTATTGGTGGTTTTTTTGTTGCAAAATTATGCCTCCACCAACCAGATTTTACCCATTTCTGATCAGATAGCCCTGCCGCAGGCCACCTCTGTAAAAGAGCTTAAACCCTCTTTGGTGGTGGTTTTATCAAAAGATTATTTGTCTTTTGATGAAAAACGACTGATGCGTTTTGAGCAGATTCAAAAAAGCTCGCAGTGGCTTTTGCATGCTTTGTTAAATCCGGTGAAAGCTGCCATGGAAAATCTCAACAAAGAAAGCCGGGAGGCATTTCAGGCTCAGGACGGGCAGAGTAAAATTCCCAGGCAATACAAAATGACTTTGCAGGTGGACAAGGATATTGATTTTCTATCTGTTAAAAAAGTTTTGTACACATTAACAGAGGCGGGTTTGCAGGAAATTAATTTTGCTGTTATAAAAGTTAGAAAAGAAGACAAGTACGGAGTGCTTTAAAGTGTTGTGGGGAGGTGAGTTTTGTCGGGTCAGTTAAAAATGGGGCTTAAGCTGGCACAAAGGCTGCAAATGACTCCCCAGCTTCAGCAGTCCATCAAACTTCTCGCTCTTCCTTTAATGGAGCTGGAGCGTGTGGTGAGAGAGGAGATGCTGGAAAACCCGGTCCTGGAAGAGGCGGGTGAAACCGTGGAGGAGACCACTCAGGAGGAGCGTGCAGCTCTTGAGGAGGAGCCACCAGATCGCCCCACTTGGGCGGAGTATACGGATTCCGGGTCTATTCGTCTTCCCCGGGTGAATCAAAAAACCAGGGGTTCCACAGGAGTGTTTAATGTGGAAAATGCTGTCAGTACAGAAAAAAGCCTGTACGATCATCTGATGTGGCAAATTCAGATGAGTGGTTTTTCCAATCAGTTAAAAGCTCATTTGAATATTTTGGTGGATCATTTGGACAACAACGGGTATTTAAAAACCCCTCTTGAGCAAATCACCAATGAGATTGATGTGGAATATAAAAATTTAAAAGAGGCTCTTCAGACCCTTCACACTATGGATCCCAGTGGAGTGGGGGCCAGGGATTTAAAAGAGTGCCTTTTGATTCAGGCTCATCAGCATCAAAAGGGAAATCCTTATCTGATTCAGATGATTCAGAATCACCTGCCTGATTTGGAGAGAAAAAACTACAGCCTGATTGCGGATTCCCTGGATATTCAGGAAGAGGAGGTGATGGATCTTTATAAAATTATTACGGCTATGGAACCAAAGCCTGGTCGTTTGTTCAGTGATGCCCCCATACCTTATGTGACACCGGATGTGTATGTGGTTAAAAACGGCAACGATTACAGGGTGTCTTTGAACGAAGAGGGACTGCCGCATCTGCGGGTGGCTCCCATGTATCAGGATATGTTGAAGAAACTGAATACCGAAGAGGTTGAGACTTCCTCTTTGGTGGATTATTCCACGCACAGGTATTTGCGACACAAAATGAATTCTGCTTTATGGTTAATACGATCTTTAAACCAGAGGCAAAGGACCATTTATAAAGTCACCTGCTCTGTTGTGAATCGGCAAAAGGAGTTTTTTGATAAAGGGCCTATGGGTATAAAACCTTTGGTGTTAAAGCAGGTGGCAGAGGATGTGGGGATTCACCCGTCCACAGTCAGCCGGGTCAGCACCAACAAATATGTATACACCCCGCATGGGCTTTATGAGCTTAAGTATTTTTTTAATCTGGCCATGGAGAATGAAAAAGGTGAGATGATTAGTATAGAAAAATTAAAACTTCACATGAAGTCTTATATTGAAAAAGAGCATAAAAACTCCAAGCTTTCTGATCAGGATATTACAGATCGTCTTTACCGGGATTTTGGAGTGCAGCTCAACAGAAGATGGGTGGCTAAAAACCGGGAGGGGATGGGTATCCTGCCAGCCCGTCTGAGAGGCCGAAAAGAATAGGTTTTTTATTCCGAAAAGGGAGCAGGTTTTTGTCTCAGGGTTTTTCTTTCAAGTGTTTTTATGATTCTCCCATAGGTTGTTTGCAAATGGATTTTCAGGAGGGGGGGCTTTACTCTTTATCCAAGGTAAAGCCACCACCCATCGGTTCCCGTTCTCACAGGCCATATAAAAACAAAACATTGCTCCTGAAGCCAGGAAGTCACAGTATTCCCCGCCAGGTAAAACCTCTTTGTGTGTTTTTGGATCGGTATTTTTCAAAAGGGGTATGGGATAAGGGTTTAAGAAAAAAAATTCATATCTGTGCAAGGGGAACGGATTTTCAACAGAAGGTGTGGCGTGCATTGGGTAACATTCCTTATGGCAGCACTTTGTCTTATACAGAGGTGGCAAAGCGAATAGGTGTTGGTGGGGGCAGCAGAGCTGTGGGTCAGGCCTGTGGAAAAAACCCTTTTTTGATAGTGGTGCCTTGTCACCGGGTGGTGGCCCAAAAAGGCCTGGGGGGTTTTGCCCTGGGCTTAAAGGTGAAGCGTTTTTTACTTCAGCTGGAGTCTGGAATTTAAAACAGTGTTGACAAACCATTCAAGAGTGAGATGTTATATAATTTAGGGGTTATCCTTAAAAAAGGAGGTGGAAAATGCGGTTTTTTATATTTATCGCCTTAAAAAAGCATTACCATCCGCCAATATTATTTTTTACGATTAAATTTGTTATTGTCATTTAAAAAAATGTTATCTGTTTTTTACTGTGTAGTGAGGGACAGAAAACTTTTTTTTCCTTTCATTCGTGCTTTTTGTCTCAATATTAAAATCACCTTATATCCCCGGTATCACTGTGGAAGCTGAAGGGTTTGAAAAAAAACCTTAACAGAAGCCCCACCATTTTTTATTCTTCTTCAAAAATATCAGAACTTTTAAGATAATCAGTGAAAAATTTACACACTTGTTAAGTTAAAACATTTAAATTTTGTACTGGCCCCCATTTTTGGCTACTTTTCTGGTTTGTATAAAACTGCCCATTTGTGGGTTTATTTTTCATATTTTAAATCCTTTGTACAGACAAAACCCTTTTTTTAGGTATTTGTAAGGTTTTAGGGATGACCTGGCCTCCAGCTCCCTGTTAAAATTATTACCCTCACAGCTCCTCTCCTTACTCTTCCTGTACTCCAAAGGACTCCTCATCCCCAATCCCGAATGGGGAGCTTTGGTATTATAATCCTCCATCCAAGCCCCCAAGAGCTTCAAAGTCCTGTCCGCTGACACACAATCCCTCACATACACATAATCCCTCTTTATTGTCTTCACAAAAGCTTCTGCCATTCCATTGCTCTGTGGGCTGTAAGCCCGGGTAAAACAAGACTTTAACCCCAGCCTTCTGGCCAGTTGTTGAACCTCATAAGCTCTGTAAATACTTCCTCTGTCTGTTAAAAACTCAATCTCTCTTTTTGTTCGCAAAGTACCACCGAATCGTCTTTCCACAGCCAAAATCATCAAATCCTTTATATCCCCTGCCCCCAGAGGACGTGCAAAAGCCACAAAACTGATAAGCTCCCTGTCATGGCAATCCAAAACAAATGAAACATACACCTTCTCCCCATTAAAACAATGAACTTCAAAACAATCTGAACACCAACGTCTGTCTGAGTCCTTCGTGATAATCTGACCTGTCCCCTTTACCCCCAAACCTCTCCTCTGGACAGAGGAGGGCAAAAGAAGACCATGAGCCTTCATAATGCGATAAATACGCTTCCTGTTATACACCGGCAAACCCAACTCTGTCCTCTCTCTGTTATACATGGCTGTGATCCTCTTATATCCATAAGTGGCACGATCCTGCAAAAGCCTCTTTAAAGACAGTAAAATACCACGATCCTCTGACCATTTGGCACCTTTCACTTTACCCCCTCTTCCTCCACTCTTCTTCCCCCTCTCTCTCCTCCTCTTGTATAAAGACTTCACATGAAAACCCACTAACTCACTGAACCTTTTTTTCGTGACCCTGAGACACCCTCCTCCCCCAACGAACTCTTTTGCAAACTCAGTCGTCCTTCCCTCAGCTTTTTTTTTATAAAATCATTCCACCCCTTTAAAGTCTCTATATCCAAAGCCTGATCCGCCACCCGGTGCTTCAAAAGTGAGTTCTCCCTCTTCAGCTTCTCTATCTCACTCAATAGCTCCGCAGGCTCTAATGACACCACATCCTCCTTCTTCATAGCCCTCCTCCAAATATAAATGGTATGAGGGCTGACCTGGTACTTCCGAGACAGCTCAGAGATACTTACACCGCCCTCTAAATGCTCCGACAGAATGACCGATTTTTGCTCTCTTGTGAACCTCTTGGCATATTTTAACATCGCTACTCCCTCCTTTAGAGAAAAGTAGCCACTTTTTGGGGGTCACGAACAATTTTCCCTCAAAGATTGTTTTTTGACCCATTATGAGGTAAGAATAAAAATACGATTTGGAAACTTTGGGAAAGTGACCTCTTTAATTGGAGGTTTTGAGGACTCCCCCAAGGTGTTTTGAATCACAATATAGAGGATTAAAATTATGAGATGGTTTTTCTTTATTTTTAGTTTTTGCTTCCCTGGCATGGCTCAATACCACGAAGATGGTTTGGGGGAGGTATTTATGCCTTATTTAAGTGTTTCGGAGCGAGAAGCGACTCCTGTCAATAAGTTTCCCCCTCTTATTGAGTTTGTGACAGAAAACAATACTTCATCTGTAAAAAAGATTTTGGCTGCAAAGGGGGATCCTAATGTGTCCACTGCCCGGGGCAGCACTGCTTTAATGTGGGCCAGCCTGGATGGCAATACAAAAATGGCAAAGCTGCTTTTGGAATACGGGGCCAATCCCAACCAACAGGACACTGAGGGGCAAACTGCCCTGATGTGGAGTAAAAACACAGCAGCCATGGTAAGGCTTCTTATAGAGGGGGGAGGGGATCCCAATCTTGCAGACAGGTATGGATGGACCCCTTTAATGAAGTTTATCAGATACAGACAGGAAGACTCTGAATCTCTTCGGATTCTTCTTGAAAAAGGAGGGGCCAATCCCAATCTGTCTGATCATAATGGTGAAACGGCTTTATCTCATGCCAGCAGAGATGGCTATACAGACATTGTAAGGCTGCTTCTTACATGGGGGGCAGACCCCAACAAACCCCGTGGCAAAATGGCCCCCACGGCTGTAATGCAGGCCAGCCGCAACGGACATACAGAAGTTGTTAAGCTGCTCCTGCAGCACGGTGCCGATTCACAGGTGTTTAACACCAGCCAGTTTAACCCTCCTGCCTATCCCAGAGAGCAGCGTAAATTTTTACCGGAAGATCCTTATAAATCCCAGGCTCCTGATGCTTTAATGTATGCCAGCATATATGGTCATACAGAAATTGCAAAGCTGCTTTTAAAGGCAGGTGGGGATCCCATGGCAACAAACATGTATGGAGACAGCAACGCTTTTATGCAGGCTGTGCAGCACAGTCACAAAGATATGGTGGAGCTTTTTTTAAATCAGGGGGCCGATCCCAATGTGCAAAACTCTCATCAGGAAACCGCTTTAATGTGGGCCAGTCTGCAGGGGGATAAAGAGATTGTTCAACTTTTACTGGAAAACAAAGCCAACTTCCAGGCTGCTGACAAAGACGGGTGGAACAGCCTCTTATGGGCCAGTCGCAAAGGACATACGGAAGTTGCAAAGCTGTTACTGGAGGTGGGAGCAGATATTCACACCCCCCGGCCAGACGGGGAAAATGCTTTAATGCAGGCCAGCCGCAACGGACATACAGAAACTGCAAAGCTTCTTCTGGAGTACGGTGCAGATCCCAACACAAAAGACACAAATGGTAAGACCGCTTTAAACAAAGCCAGCCAGGCCGGTTATACTGCCGTGGTGGAGTTGCTGTTGGACAAAGGGGCAAACCCCAACGATTTGGATACCTCTGTGGAGTACATCAAAAGTTTTTTTATGTAAAACTTTTTAAGCCTGACTTCTTAATTTTTAAGAGAACACCTTGGGTTTAAAATGAGTTTTATTGATAATACTGGCACTGTCCCCTGTGGCTTTTATCAAAAACAAACCGGACTCCTCTGACAGGTTTAAGGCCTCCCCCCTGTGTCTCAAAAAGGCTAAAGCTCCATATACCTTTTTCCCCTTAAATTCAGGAAAGTACCTCTTAAGCTCCTTTAAAACTTCCAAAAACCTCTTTACACCCCTTGCTGTTAAAGTGGTTTTTACCTCCACGGCCACCACATCCGTACCATTTTTTGCCGTAATATCGATCTCACACCTCTTTTCGCACCTTTGACCTTTTTTGTTCTTATACACCATTAAACCCTCTTCCCTTTGAGCCGTTCTTTGTACATCAATCCCCCTTTTTTGAAGCAGGTTTAAAAGGCGGCCCTCCACCAGACTTTCAATCAAAGCCCCCCACTGCCCGGTAAAAAGCTCTTTGGCTTCTTTTAAAGACTGTTGAATCTTCTTCATTTCAATGGCATTATCCTTCATTAAACAGTCTATTTCCTTCTTTCTTGCTTTGCTTTCTTTTTGTTCTTCCTGTCTTTGGCGTTTGGCCTCTTTTTGTTCTTCCTGTCTTTGGCGTTTGGCCTCCCGTCTTTCCTCCTGCATTTGAAGACGTGCTTCCTTAAAAAGCTTCCAGACTTCTGCAATTTCGTTTTTAAAAGGGCTGTTTTGAAGTTTTGAAGACATTTGTGGCATATAAAATACTCCCTGATGAAGGTTTTCAGGGGGGATTATGAAGGGTTTTTTGAAATTTGTCAATCATTTTTGTTCTTGACCCTCAAAAAGGGGTTACTATAAAAGATGTAAAAGAAAGCAGGAGTGTTTTTTTATGTTACTGATAAAAAATCAAACTTCAGAAAAACTGCCCCGGTTGTGGTGTTTTTCAGGAGTGGTGTTTTTTTTGGCTTTGTGTTGTACCGGTTGTGGCATCTTTGACAAAGACAAAAAAACAGACAGCCTCAGCGCTCTTCCTGTTCAATATGGAGGGAGGGTACAGCCTTTTGGGGTTTTTGCACAGGAAAGTCTTTATTTTATTTACGGAAAAAAATATTTTTACGGGCAGCCGGCCCGGGATATTGTGTTGTCCTGGATATTGATTCCTGAGTTTTGGGGAAAACAAAGCTTTGTGGTGATTCCTGAAGCCGGTTTAAAACAAAAATTAAATCTGAATTTAAAGCAAAACCTGTTTTCCCCTGACCAGCTTTTAAACCATCCCTCTTTGGTTCAGGAGCTTCAAAAACTTAAAACTAAAACACAAAACAAGGTGTCTTTAAATTCTTATTTTAAATCCTTAAACCGACTGCAAAACCGGTTGACACTTTTTCAGGCAGTGGCCCGGGGGCATCTGCCGGGGCTGCTTCCCCCTTTGGCTTCCTCAGGGCAAAAGCAGAAGTCTTCTGACAAGAGTTCTGTTTCTGAAAAAAACCTTGCCCTGCCAACACCATCCTCTTTGGTGCACAACAACCTGTGGTGGTCTTTAACCGGGCTGGCTCAACATGTTGCTCTTTCAAAAAAACCCGATCCCTATCTTCAGCAGGCCCGTAAAGCCTTAAGCCGCATAATCTTTGCCTACATCAGGGTTTTGGAAAAGCAGTCTTTAAATCAAAAAGAGGGAGCTTTAAAGCCTCCCCCTTTAACTGGCAGGTCTTCCGTAAAACCTCACCCCTTGCTTCAGGATAAAAATCAAACAGAGGTAAAAAACACTCCTTTGGTTTCTTCTGAAAAAAACCTGTCTCAGGCCGTTGAAAATTTTCAAAACTTTGTAAAAGGTAAAAATTCTGAATATAAAAAACATCTTGTTAAAGTGAAGGTGGAGGCTCATTACCAAAATCTTAACCCTTTTCGCAAGGCCTGGGTTTTGTATCTGCTGGGGCTTTTGGTTGTATTGTTGTTTTTTGTACCTGTGATAAAAAGATGGTCCACGCAAAACAGATGGGTGAAGAGTATTTATGTTTGGTCTTCCGTACTGTCCTTAAGTGGGGCTTTTTTATTGCATGGCTATGGTATGCTTTTGAGGTCGTGGGTTATGGGGCGGCCACCGGTCACAAACATGTACGAAACCCTGATATGGGTCCCATGGGTTTCTGTTATTATGGGAGCTTTGCTTTGGCGTTTTCAAAAGTTTTTTGCAGCCATCATCTGTGCCTGTCTGTTGGCCCTGTTTTGTCTGCTTTTGGCCGACAGCACCCCCTCTCATCTTTTGGACAAAAGCCTTCAGCCTTTGGAGGCTGTTTTAAGATCCAATTTTTGGCTTTCCACTCATGTTCTGGTTATTACCATGAGTTATGCCGCCTTCTTTTTGGCTTTTGTTTTGGGGGATGTGCTTTTGTTTTTCTTTATGACATCCAGGGGGAGAGCCAGTGTGCCGTTTTACATTCGATCTATTGACCGGTGTATTCAGGTGGGAGTGGTGCTTTTGGCAGCAGGTACGGTTTTGGGAGGGGTGTGGGCAGATTACTCCTGGGGAAGGTTTTGGGGATGGGATCCCAAGGAAACCTGGGCTTTAATCACTCTTCTGGGTTATATAGCCCTTTTGCATGGGAGGCTTGCCGGGTGGCTTAAGGAGTTTGGACTGGCTGTAGGGTCTGTGTTGGTGTTTTTTTTGGTTCTTATGGCCTGGTATGGAGTAAATTATGTGTTGGGGCAGGGGCTTCATTCTTATGGCTTTGGTGCCGGAGGTGTGGAGTATGTGTCTGCTTTTGTTGTGGCTCACCTGATATATGTCGGGTTGGCCTGGCTGCTTCATACAAAAAAGCTATAGATTCTTAAAAACATTTCTGCGTATTGAAGCTTTGTAAGTTTCTTTTTTTATTTGACGATGCTTTCAAAAAGTACCGCTTTCCCATTCACAGGAGCGGTGTCGTCTTGTACAGTAACCAATCTCAGTCCATGGCAGCTCTTTTTTTAAGCGATCTCTTTCAGGTTGTGAAAACGAACTGCCTGTTAGCAAAAGAGTATCAATACGGTCAGGTCCCGAGAACACCCCAACAGGTAAAACACTTAAGTTGGTATTATGCAGAGCAAGAGTAATAAGATAGTCAAGCCCGGAAAACGCTCCAACAGGCAAGACACTTAGTTTGGGATTATTGCTCAGAAAAAGATTAACAAGAGAGTGCAGCCCGGAAAATATCCCAACAGGCAAAGATCTTAAGCTGGTATCAGACAGACCAAGTTCTTTAAGGGAGCTGAGTCCTGAAAAGTCCCCCACCTTCAACGATTTTATACCATTGTTTTTTAAATACAAAAATTGTATCTGATCTAAAAACTCATCTGCCAAAGTACAGTTCATGTTGGAATCTATGGGCTGAAGCTTCTCCACAATCGCATCTCTTATCTGCGAGGTTCGCTCACACACCGGCACCACTGTCTGCCCATAAACAAAGCAGTGACTAAGAAAAACAACAAATATAAAAAACTTCATTTTAAATTCCTTTGGTTAAAGTTAACTATACAGTATTATCGGTCAAAGTCTTGGTGGTTTCAAATAAAAGATGGGGGAGTCCCTCAGAGTTAAGACCCCCCGTGACCGAGTTGCTGCCCCCGGCTCTTTTTTTTTTGCAAGAATTGGATAAAAAGGCCATCCTGTACCTGAAACCCGTTCATGGGGTGGTCAAAATAATGAGAATCTTTGTCTCTTTTCACTTTTACAAGAGACTGAATGGCCACTTGAAAGAGAATGGGAAGTAAGGCTTAACCCTGGCCCCCCGGGGGACACACTTCCCTGGTGTCCAGGGAAAGTGATCCTTAACCTGGAGGACACTCAGCCGGTGTGGCTAATTGTTGAGAAGGTTGTGGTGTCTGTGGGGCAGGCTGTGGTGAAGGGCTTGGCTGATTAGAGCATATAAAGAAGCATCGCAAACCTGTTGTCCATTTCCGCAAGTGGTGGGCCTGCTGCAATGGGGTAAAACAACCAATCTAACGCACTGCTGTTTTGGCCTTCCTGCTTCAAAACTCCTCTTGCCACCCGTTGTTTAAGTGTTTTATAATCACAGGTCAAAAAAGCAATTTTTTTCCCGTGGGTGAAAAACTTTTACAGAGTGTGGATTGTAAGGCAAGGGAGTGTCTGCCTGGGAAGAAGGTTTTTTGTTTTTAAAACAGAAGGTAAAAAATGAATCGCCGTGTTAAAAAATCCGCTGCTGTATTTTTTGGTTTTGCTTTTTTAAGCCTCAGTGTTTTTGTGTATTTGATTTCCACCAATCGTGTGAGTGTGGCCTACAACACAGGTTACCAGCCGGAGCAGCCGGTGCCTTTTTCCCATAAGCTGCATGTGGGGGAGTATGGTATGGATTGCAGGTACTGCCACACAGAGGTGGAAACAGGGCGTATGGCCACTGTTCCCAGCCTGAATATTTGTATGAACTGCCACTTAACTGTTAAGGTCAACAGCCCTCATATTAAAAAAGTGAGAACGGCTTATGAAAAGGGCCAGCCTCTTATGTGGGAGAAGGTGCATCTGATGCCGGATTTTGTAAAATTTAACCATGCCCTGCACATTAAGGCTCTCACCGGGTTTGTGGAGGGCGAGCTGCCCCCGGCTGGTGAGGAGATAAGGGCGGCTTGCACCACTTGCCACGGGCGGGTGGAAAACATGGAGGTGATGTACCAAAAAGAATCCCTTTCCATGGGGTGGTGTGTGGAGTGCCACAGAAAAGAGGAGCATAAAGCTCCTTTAAACTGTAGCACATGCCATTATTAAACAATAAGGAGTTTAAGCAGGGATGAAAAAAACTGAAAAATATTGGATGAGTCTTGAGGACTGGAAACAGGACGGGAATTTTAAAAAGCTTGCGAGTGGTGAGTTTTCCTCCCCTTTGCCTTCAGAGGCGGAGCAGGAGGGCTGGCACAGGAGAGAGTTTTTAAAACTTATGGGGGCTTCGGTGGCTTTGGCCACTTTTGGTTGTGTCCGAAGACCCACAGAAAAAATTGTTCCTTATGTGAAAAGACCAGACGACACCCCTTTGGGGAAGGCTCAGTTTTACTCTTCCTCTTATTATGATGGGGAGGAGGGTTTTGGTATTTTGGTAAAAACCCGTGAAGGGAGGCCCATTAAAATTGAAGGCAACAAAAACCATCCCTTAAACCAGGGGGCTTTGTCTGCCAGGGCACATTCTCATCTGCTTTCTCTTTACGATCCGGAAAGGCTTAAACACCCCCGCCAAAATCTGTTTAACAAGGATAAAACCAATAAAGAATCCATCCGTGCCTCTTATGAAGAGGCCGACTCTGTAATTGTCCAACACCTCAAAAAAGGCAAAGTGGCTTTTTTGACAGGCTCTGAGCCTTCCCCCACCTCTCACCGCCTTATGAGGGATTTTTGCAGGGCTTTTTCCTGTTCCCATTATGTGTTTCACCCCTTAAGTCACAGGGCTTTGCTTCAGGCTCAAAAGCTTTGCTATGGAAAAGCAGCTCAGATTCCCAGGTACCGGATAGACCGGGCCCGGCTGGTGCTTTCCATAAACTGTGATTTTTTGGGAACCTGGCTTTACCCCACAGATTTTAACCGTATGTACAGTCAGGCAAAAAAAATCCATCAAAACCAAAACCGTTTGGTGGTTTTTGAATCTCTTTTGTCTTTAACTGGTACCAATGCAGATGTAAGAATAAGGATTAAACCTTCCCAGCAGCTGGATTTGGTTTTGGCTTTAATATCCTCTCTGATAAGCAAGGCCCGTTTAAAGTATCCCTGGCCCTCTCATTTGGCAAGACCTGCCACCCGTCCATGGGAAAAGTTTTCAATCGCACCTTCCCTTTGGGACAAACTGGTGGAGGATTTATGGAATCACAGGGGGCAAAGTCTGGTGTTGGCAGGAGGGGCGGGCTCACAAAGCTCTCAGATGAAAAGCCTTTATGTGGCTGTGGAGTGGCTTAATTTTTTGCTCCAAAATGACGGGTGGACCAAAGACTACACACATCCTTATCTGACAGACATGCACGAAGGCCCGGGTATAGAGAGTTTTCTTTCTGATTTGGAAAACAACAAAATCGACACAGTGATTATTCACAAGAGCAACCCTCTTTATTCTTATCCGGACACAAAGCGGCTCACAGAGGCTTTAAGAAAGGCCCGGCTGGTGGTTTATACAGGCGACAGGGAGGATGAGACAGGCAGGTTTGCTCATTACATTTTGCCTGATCATCATCCTTTGGAAAAATGGCAGGACTGGGAGTTTCAAAAAGGTGTTGTGAGTATTTCTCAGCCCACCATTCGTCCTCTTTACAAAAGCAGGGCTTTTGAAGAGGCTCTTGTTCAATGGGCGGGGGGGGGCAAAAAAACCTCTTTTTTAAATCAGTCCTCCTCCTGGTATGCGTACTTAAAAAAGAGGTATGGGGTGCAGGAGTGGCACCACCTTCTTCAAACGGGGGTAATAAAGCGGAATGTAAAAGACAGTGAATCCTTAAAGCCTGTACGCTCCTTAAAGCCTCATGTTTTGTCTCATATTCAACAGCCTCTTTCTCAAAAAATGAGGGCGGGGGAGTATGAAATGATTGTTTACCCCACCAGTGGACTTAAGGATGGCACTTTGGCCAATGTGTCCTGGCTTCAGGAGTTTCCCGATCCGGTCACAAAGATTTGCTGGGACAACTATGTGTGCCTTTCTCCCAAAGAGGCACAGGCTTTAAGTTTGAAAGAGGGGCAGATAGTTACCCTTCAGGGGAAAAACAACACATCGGTGAAAGTGCCTGTGCATATTCAGCCGGGTCAGGCTGAGGGGGTTGTGGCTTTGGCTATGGGATATGGAAGGGGCCGGGGGGCTGGTGAAGTGGCCTCTCATGTGGGGGTTAATGCTTTTGCTTTGGCAGAGGTGTCAAAGGAGGGTTTTATGGTGTTTTCCGCACTGCCTGTAACCATGAAGGCCACTGGGGAGACAGTTCCTTTGGCTTCGGTGCAGGGGCATCATTCCATGGAGGGCAGGCAAATTGTGGTGGAAACCACTTTAAAGCAGTATTTAAAAAACCCTGGAGGGGCCATTCACAGGCATAAAATGTTCAGTTTGTGGTCTGAGCATAAGTACCCCAAACACAAGTGGGCCATGGTGATTGATTTAAACTCCTGTACGGGTTGTTCGGCCTGTGTAACGGCCTGCCAGTCAGAAAACAACACCCCCACTGTGGGTAAGGATTTGGTGTTACAGGGCAGGGAGATGCACTGGATGCGAATTGACAGATACTACAAAGGTTCTCCCACTTCTCCCAAAACAGTGCACCAGCCGGTGGTGTGTCAGCACTGTGACAATGCTCCTTGTGAGACGGTTTGCCCGGTGGTGGCGACTGTTCATAGTGATGAGGGTACCAACGATATGATTTACAATCGTTGTGTGGGAACCCGTTATTGTGCCAACAATTGCCCTTACAAGGTGAGAAGGTTTAACTGGTTTAATTATGAAAAAAACATAAAACCTCCCCTGAATATGGCTTTAAACCCGGAGGTGACTGTGAGGTCTCGTGGGGTTATGGAAAAATGCACTTTTTGTTTGCACCGGATTAGGGCGGCACAGGCTGAAGCCAAGCTGGATGGCAGGCCTTTAAAGGACGGGGATGTGCAGACGGCCTGTCAGCAGTCATGCCCTGCGGGGGCTATTATTTTTGGAGATTTAAAGGATCCTCATTCCCGGGTGTCCAGGCATTTTAAGCGGGAGGATGCTTATTCTTTGCTTGAGGAGCTAAACACTCAACCGGCGGTACGCTACACAGTGAAAGTGAGAAATCCCTTAATGGAGCAAGGCCAGGGTGATGAGTTGCACAAAGAAGATCCGCATGGAGGTGATGGTGAAAGTGCGGACGGACATTCCTAAAAAGGTGTGTGAGTTTGGCTAAAGGTGGTGGTGTTTTTCTTATATTGGATTTTGGTTCTCAGTACACCTGGTTAATAGCCAGAACTTTCAGGGAGTTGGGTTTTTACTGTCTGGTGAAGGGCTTTGATTTTCCTTTGGAGAAGATAAAAAACCTTAAGCCTTCGGGTATTGTGATCAGTGGGGGGCCGGCTTCTGTGTGGGACAACAGTTCCCCTTCGAGGTCTTTAAAGGAGTTGGCTGAAACTGCCCCTTTGTTGGGGGTTTGTTATGGGTTTCAGATGCTTTGTCATCAGTGGGGGGGGGAGGTAAAGGCAGGCAGTGGCCTTCGTGCTTATGGCAAAAGCCGCATTTTGTGGACAGAGGAGGGGAAGGATATGGCCCGGGCTTTGTCACTGTTTCCTGGAGTGTTGCATTTTCATGAGGTGCCGCATTATTCCCGAGGAAGTTTCTTGAAGTCACATCGTGACTTCAAGTCCCTTGAAGGCGGGAATCCAGAAATGCAACATTCATCGAACAAAGAAAAACAATCTTTATGGGTGTGGATGAGTCATGGGGATTTTGTATCCAAAATTCCCCCTAATTTTCATGTGTGGGCCAAAACAGACAAGGGAGTGCCTGCCATTTTATTCCATAAAGGGGATGGTGGTATAAAGAAGATTCTGGCTGTTCAGTTTCACCCGGAGGTTTCGCACACAGACAGGGGACAAAACATCATACTCTATTTTGCCCGGCAGATATGCGGGGTTAAAAAAGGTTCTTGGACTCCCTCTGCCATGTTGGATCATGTAAAATCTCAGGTTCAAAAAACTCTGAAGGCAGAAGATCAAATTCTTTGTGCTTTAAGTGGGGGTGTGGATTCCACAGTCACAGCAGTGCTGCTTACTCATGTGATGGGTAAAAAAAAGGTGCAGTGTGTGTTTGTGGACACAGGGCTTTTAAGGCAGGGGGAGTTTAAAGAGGTTTTGCTACTTTATAAAAAGTTAAATTTAAATGTTAAGGGTGTGCAGGCCAGTGAGGAGTTTTTAAATGTATTAAAGGGGGTCAGTGATCCGGAACAAAAAAGAAAAATCATAGGCAAAAAATTTATTGATATTTTTAAAAAATATGCATCTCAACACCCGTGCTTGAATTGTTTGGCTCAGGGGACTTTGTACCCGGATGTGATTGAGAGCTTGTCACCTGAAGGGGCAGGTGTGACTATCAAATCTCACCATAATGTGGGGGGCCTGCCCAAGGCTTTGCCTTTTAAATTGGTGGAACCTTTAAGGGAGCTGTTTAAAGATGAGGTCAGGCTTTTAGGGCAAGAGCTTTGTGTACCGGAGAAGTTTTTAAACCGGCATCCTTTTCCAGGGCCTGGCCTGGCTGTCCGGATAGTGGGGGAGCTAAGCCCTTCCCGTGTGGAAAAACTCAGAAAGGCAGATGCCATTTTTATGGAAGAGCTTAGGCTTTCCGGTCTTTATGGTAAAATTTGGCAGGCTTTTTGTGTCTTGCTGGATACCAGGTCTGTGGGGGTACAGGGGGACAGCCGCAGTTACGATGAAGTGTTGGCTTTACGGGCCATCACCTCCCGGGACGGCATGACAGCCGACTGGTTTGCTTTTGAAGCAGGCTTTCTTCATAAAGTTTCCGATCGTATTACAAACGAGGTTAAGGGTATTAACCGGGTGGTGTATGATGTGACTTCAAAACCCCCTGGCACCATCGAATGGCTTTAATCCCTGAAATGCATCGTTGTTATATTTTGGTGAGGTGAGACCTGAAAAATCCCCCGACTTAAAATGGAGTATCCTCTTAATGGGAGGAGGGGGGGCAGCTCTCACCAGCGGGGCAGTTGTTATTGCCGTTGTTGTTAAGAATGTTGTCCATCTGCCGCCTTCTTTGTGATTGTTGGTTTTGAATTTGTTGAATAAGGCGGGTGGCCTGTTTTTTTTGCTCCAAAGCCTGGGCTGCACTCTCTGTGGCTATAACAGGTGCTGCCAGGTGGTGAACAACCCCCTGAACACTCAAAGACCAACCCATTATGAATGTGAATAAGAGACCGATTGCGAGTTTTAGCTTTATTATTTTCATTATCAAACCTCCTGTTTTAAACTATGGAAAACACTGAAATATTTTGTTTTTTTGTCCTTCCACAGCTCTTTATCGTCTGAAGTTAAAAAAAACTTTAATCTTTTTCGAGCAGCATTTCCATCAAAATGTCATAGCTTGGATGCTTCCATTTGAGAGACGTTCTGTCCATTTTCATCCCGGGACGGAGAGCTCTGAATGCTTGTTTGATATCTTTTTCTTCTTTTAATGAAAGATTATTATTATCAAAAAAAAATGCTCCCAGAGTGGGAATACCTGTCATTATATCCTGTGGATTAATACTGCTTATACTATTGTTACTAACGAAGAGTGCAGTTAGAGAGGAAAGTCCTGAAAACATTCCTTTAGGCAACTCTGTGAATTTATTGTTTGAAAGATTAAGTTCATTGAGTTTTGAAAGTCCGGAAAATACATTTTGTGGTAGAACACTGAGTTTATTTTCTGTTAAAACGAGTCCTCTTAGATCAGTGAGACCTGAAAAATCCCCCACTTTTAAAGAAGTCAAACCCTGATCATACAACGACAATTCAAGAATTTGATCCAGCAGTGTATCTGCCAGCTTACAATCTATATCAGTGCTTACTTTTTCACGAAATTTTTTTACAATGGCTTCCTGTACCTGTGGAGTTCTTTCACACACGGGAAGAATGTCTTGTGTTCCGTAAGCAAAAAAACTGAAAACTAATGCGACATGTATTAAAGATTTTATCATTGAAGTTCCTCCTTTTGTACTGGCCCCCATTTTTGGCTACTTTTCTGGTTTGTATAAAACTGCCCATTTGTGGGTTTATTTTTCATATTTTAAATCCTTTGTACAGACAAAACCCTTTTTTTAGGTATTTGTAAGGTTTTAGGGATGACCTGGCCTCCAGCTCCCTGTTAAAATTATTACCCTCACAGCTCCTCTCCTTACTCTTCCTGTACTCCAAAGGACTCCTCATCCCCAATCCCGAATGGGGAGCTTTGGTATTATAATCCTCCATCCAAGCCCCCAAGAGCTTCAAAGTCCTGTCCGCTGACACACAATCCCTCACATACACATAATCCCTCTTTATTGTCTTCACAAAAGCTTCTGCCATTCCATTGCTCTGTGGGCTGTAAGCCCGGGTAAAACAAGACTTTAACCCCAGCCTTCTGGCCAGTTGTTGAACCTCATAAGCTCTGTAAATACTTCCTCTGTCTGTTAAAAACTCAATCTCTCTTTTTGTTCGCAAAGTACCACCGAATCGTCTTTCCACAGCCAAAATCATCAAATCCTTTATATCCCCTGCCCCCAGAGGACGTGCAAAAGCCACAAAACTGATAAGCTCCCTGTCATGGCAATCCAAAACAAATGAAACATACACCTTCTCCCCATTAAAACAATGAACTTCAAAACAATCTGAACACCAACGTCTGTCTGAGTCCTTCGTGATAATCTGACCTGTCCCCTTTACCCCCAAACCTCTCCTCTGGACAGAGGAGGGCAAAAGAAGACCATGAGCCTTCATAATGCGATAAATACGCTTCCTGTTATACACCGGCAAACCCAACTCTGTCCTCTCTCTGTTATACATGGCTGTGATCCTCTTATATCCATAAGTGGCACGATCCTGCAAAAGCCTCTTTAAAGACAGTAAAATACCACGATCCTCTGACCATTTGGCACCTTTCACTTTACCCCCTCTTCCTCCACTCTTCTTCCCCCTCTCTCTCCTCCTCTTGTATAAAGACTTCACATGAAAACCCACTAACTCACTGAACCTTTTTTTCGTGACCCTGAGACACCCTCCTCCCCCAACGAACTCTTTTGCAAACTCAGTCGTCCTTCCCTCAGCTTTTTTTTTATAAAATCATTCCACCCCTTTAAAGTCTCTATATCCAAAGCCTGATCCGCCACCCGGTGCTTCAAAAGTGAGTTCTCCCTCTTCAGCTTCTCTATCTCACTCAATAGCTCCGCAGGCTCTAATGACACCACATCCTCCTTCTTCATAGCCCTCCTCCAAATATAAATGGTATGAGGGCTGACCTGGTACTTCCGAGACAGCTCAGAGATACTTACACCGCCCTCTAAATGCTCCGACAGAATGACCGATTTTTGCTCTCTTGTGAACCTCTTGGCATATTTTAACATCGCTACTCCCTCCTTTAGAGAAAAGTAGCCACTTTTTGGGGGTCACGAACACTTTTTTCTTTAAGAGACAGTTTTACATAAAGTAAAAAAACCACCAAAAATGGTGCCGGTACAACTTCTTAAAAACCTCTAAACAGTGGCCATTTTTTTTACTTTGTATTTAAAAGTATGTTGTATTCTGTCACATTGGCAAGTTTTTTTACCCCCCCCCATTTTTTATATAATATATTGAAATAACTTATGAATTTTTAATAACGCATAGCACTAAAAACTATTTTTATTTGAAGAACAAAGAGTGACCGACTTCTTCTCTCTTGTGAACCTCTTGGCGTATCTTAGTCACTCATCCCCCTAATCGAAAAGTAGCCACTTTTGGGGGTCACGAACACTAATACAAAAGCTGAAAATCCCGCTTTTTGCCGAACTTGCCTGCCTATCTTCAAATCCATAAAAATCTTCTCCTTAAACCAGGGTTTGAAAAGTTAGTATCGGTTTTTTTTAAAAGAGATACTATGTCATAAGTTAGTATCTTTTTACTTTGTGGTCCAGTTGTTTTTTATCAAAAAAGAGGCAGTTTTTTTCCCCTGACCCCCCAAAAAGTGGCTTTTTTTGATGCTTATGGACTTGACTTTGATGTATAGTGTTATACTACAGTGGGGTGTGGGGTTTTCAGGTTATTTTTGCAGATTCTGGTCTAAATGAACCATAGTGGTTATTGGATTTTGTATGGCTGCTGAGGCTTTTAAACAGGTAAATATTGATAAACAAAAGGGGAGGGATAACCAATGGAAGAAGGTAATGGAAAAGGATACAATCCGGTAACAATAGCCAATTATTTTATAGGATTAAGAAGTGATCAGGGTTTGACTTTAATGCAGCTTTTAAAGCTTTCGTACATTGCACATGGAGTGACTTTGGCTGTGTTAAGCAGGCCAAATAAAGATTGGCTTTTAGCCAATGAATATGTAGAGGCCTGGAAGTATGGCCCTGTATTTCCCAGTATATACCATGAGTTTAAGGCTCAACCTGGTTTTATCAGGAAAAAAGCTCAAAGGTTTAATCCCCAAATAAGTACAGTGGAGGATTGGACAGCAGATTTTTCTGACAATGAGAAAAAAATTATAAGTGGGGTATATAACAAATATGGTCACTTGGAAGGTTGGGAACTCTCAGTTATCACTCACAAAAAAGGCACTCCCTGGAGTGAAGCCTGGGAAGAGGGCAAGCGTAGCAGAGAATTTTCTATAAATAATGATCTCATCAAAAAGTATTATTTGGAAATTCTTAAAAACCCTGAAAAAGAGGAAAATATAAATGGATGACAAATCGGATCACCAGAGACTTCGAGATTTAGATGAATGGTTAAGCAGAAAATCTTATCACCTCTTGAGGGAAAACGAAGAAAAAAAGAAGGCAGAACGTTATGACCAAAATCTGGATGATGAAGCAAAACGTTTGCAGAATGAACAGCTATCCGAAGATATCAAAAGCCGCCAGCAGGACAGGAAGTTAAAGGAAAAATATGTTGATAGAATTTTTAAGTATTTAAATTGGTACACAATCGGAGTTTTTGTAATTCTGGTAATACAGGTGGTTGTGTATATTTGGCAGAAGATTGTGGGTGAAAATGCGGGCGAGGCTTTTGTTTTTGGAGACTGGGTTTTGGTGGCTCTGATTGGCAGTATAGCCACCGGGGTTTTTACCTCTGTTAATGCGGTTATGAAGGGTCTTTTTGGTATGGAACAACCTAAAAACTAAGGTTCAAGGTATCTCCCTTCTGTAAGGAATCAGGTCAAGGTGAGGTTTTTTTGTTTTACAAAGCTCAAAAAAGGGTATATAGTGCTTTAAGCAGTAAACTCACAATCATAAAGGAGAGTCAGCTATAGACACTTATCTTCAGGTTTTTTTATCAGCCATTATAGCTTTTGCAGCCCTGATTTCTGTTCTGGGAGTGATATTTAACTGGCTTTTAAACCCTGTAAAGGAAAATCAAGTGCTTTTAAAAGAAAACCAAGACCTCTTAAAGAATGGAATAAAGGAAATTTCTGAAAAGCAGAGGAGTATGGAAAAAGAGATTTTGAGAATAGACCAAAAACAAACAGAGATTCAAAACACCCTGACAAAAATATACAACCACTTGTTTTCAAAAGACCAGTCCCGCTGATAAAAACTGTTCTTTCCTGGGGGCATACTTTATTTTTAAAATGTATCAGATTTTAATTAAAAACTAATATCAACAGTTCGTCCAGGATATTGGGATTTTATTTGTTTGTAGATACGCAGCTCTTCCAGATCTGAAAACTGATTGTTATAAAGTGAAATATTTTTCAGAGATTTCAGTCCGGAAAACATACCCTCTGGCAATCTTTTTAATTGATTGTCACCCAAATTAAGAGTTTCCAAAGAGGAAAGATTTGCAAACACCTCTTCTGGCAGGGTTTTTAATTTGTTATGGTTAAGCTGAAGATACTCTAAATCATGTTGCCAATAAAATATCCTTTGAGGTAAGTCGCTCAGGTTATTTCCATTAAGCCAAATGTAAGTAAGAAGAGAAAGTCCTGAAAACAGATCTTCTGACAGGCTGCTTAACTTGTTTTCTCTCAGGTAAATAGCTGTAAGATGGAGAAGTCCGGAAAATATCCCTTCCGGTAAACTGCTCAGTTGATTTTCTCCAAGGTCAATTTGTTCAATATACAAAAGACCGGAAAATATACCTTGTGGCAAATTTTTTATGTTATTTTCACCGAGCCAAAGTGTTTTCAAAGAGGAAAGACCTGAAAAATCCCCCCTCTTCAGCTGAGATATGTTTTGGTATCTTAAATTAAGAGTTGCAATAGTATTGAGAAGATTATTGGCAAGCTCACAGTCTATATCGGGACTGACTTTTTCCTGAAGTTTTGTAACTATCCTGTCCTTAACCTGAGGTGTTCTTTCACATACGGAAAGCACATCCTGCTGGCTTGAGGCCCACCCGGTTATTAAAGAAAAAGCAAGTACTGTATAAGCTTTCATGGTTAAAACCTTCTTTCTCAAAATGGGTTTGGCTTTTAGGTTAGCAGTTGGTAATATATTTGAGAACTAAAAAATATATTTCAGGACTTTTGTATTGAAAGGTGTTTTTGAATCTGTACTGCCATTCTTTTGGAGCCTTTATAAGGAATACAAATGATGAAGATAGAAAAAAACAAAAATTTAAAATCCTTTAACAGCTGGAAGGTGGGTGGTGAGGCAGAATTTTTTTGTCAGCCCTGCGGTTTAAACGATTTGTTGTCCTGCTTAAAGTGGGCCAGCCAACAGAGGGTGAAGATAAACCTTCTGGGTGGTGGCACCAATGTGTTAATCAGTGACAAAGGTGTAAGAGGTCTGGTTATCAACATCAATAAGTTGAAAGATCTTGAGTATTCAGAGTCCGGAGGCAGGCTTCGTATCCGTGCTTTCAGTGGTGCCAGAAAGGCAGAGGTGATGCAGGTTTTTGTGCGTTACCAGCTGGCACCTGCTTTGTTTTTATGTGGCCTGCCAGGACAAATGGGGGGAGGAGTGGTGATGAATGCAGGCTGGGGACAAAAGGGTATACCCCCAGCTGATAAAACATCTGGTGTTTCACACACAAAAACTTCTTCTGTGGCCGGAGGAGAGGAAGATCAAAACATCCCCCGGGAGTTTAAGGATATTGTGGATGAGGTTTGTGTGATAAGCCCCTCCGGGCAGATCAAAAAAATTACAAAAAATCAAATCCATTGGAAGTACCGAAAGAGCGAAGGATGGGGGCCTGGAGTAATTTTTGAAGTCAGTGTGAGTTGGCCTTTAAAGTCTCTTCCCGGATTTAAAGACAAGCTAAAAGCTTTGGCCATGAGGCGGGCTTTTAGCCAGCCGTTAAAATCTGCCAGCTGTGGTTCGGTCTTTAAAAACCCACATGAAGGTTTGGGAGCCGGAGCTTTGATTGAAAAGAGCGGGCTTAAGGGGTTAAAAGTGGGGGGGGCTGAAGTGTCTGAAAAGCACGCCAATTTTATTGTCAATACCGGGGCAGCTCAGGCAGAAGATATTCACAGGCTTATTCAAAAGGTGCAACAAAAAGTGAAAAAGCAGTTTGGGGTGTGGCTTGAGCCGGAAGTGAAGTACCTGGGCCAATGGCCCCATTTGGAATAACAGCAGGTGCAAAAAAAGGGGAGGGTACAAATCAGATCAATTTTTTGAGGGCGGTTTGCCAGTGGTAGTGATATACAGAACCCACTTTGCGATTTTTGTTGTCTTGAGACCACACTTGCCCAACACATGGTCTGTCCCAGTGTTTTAAAAACCACCGCACATTTTTTCCGTGTTCTTTCATGCTTTCTTTGGTGGATTTGATCTCAACCAAAATTTCCTGCCCATTGGGTTTTTGAATCACCAGATCCACTTCGTGACCGTCTTTGTCACGCAGGTAGAACACATGGAATCTTTTTTCCCTGTAAGTGTTCAGTCTTAAAAATTCCAAAATTACAAAGTGTTCAAAAATTTTTCCATATTCGTAGCTGCCCTCCCTCAGAGGGGTTTGTGTTTTTCCCTGAAGGGCCTGTGTCACTCCTGTGTCAAAAAGAAAAAACTTGGGAGCCTGGTTTTGTTGTTTGCGGATAGAGCGATGAAAGCTGTGTAAGTAAAACCCTAAATGAGTGTCAGACAAAATTTCAAAATAGTTTTGAACAGTGGTGCCGTCCATGCCCATACTTCTTGCCAGCTTTGAGTAATTGATAATATCTCCACTACATGCTGCAGCCACTCTGAGGAAGTTTTTAAAGGGATGAATTTTGCGAATGAGTTGCTCCACCAAAATTTCCTCTTTCAGGTAAGTTTGTATGTAAGAATCCAGGTATCGTGCCTTGTCCTTCAAGCGGGTGTAGTTTTTAAGAGCGGGAAGGGTGCCGGTTTGCATCGCCTCCCGGGTGTTAAAACTTTTTCCCCATTCTGTGTGAGTGAGAGGGTGGATGGTAAAATAAAAAAGCCTGCCAGCCAGCATATTGCCTCCTCCTCTTTTCAGCTTTCTTGAGGAAGAACCGGTTAAAATAAACTGTGTTTTTTTGTTGTTTTCTTTTTCTTTGTGGACAACATCCAAAAGCTTGGGAATTTTTTGCACTTCATCAATAATAACTCTCTGATAAGAGCCTTCCTGAAGCAGTTCTGTCAGAAGGTCCGGATTGTGACCAAAACGATTTTCCTCCTTAAAGGCCAGCAGGTCAATCCACAGGGTTTGAGGGGAGCTGCCGCCAAACACCTGCTTTAACAAAGTGGTTTTACCTGTCCCTCTCGCTCCAAAGAGAAAAAAACTGTGATTTTTGCTTAATTTTTGCAGTCTTTTGACCATTTCCAGCTCCCTGTTATTGCTAAAGGGTTTAAGATAAATAATGGGGGAAGTCAATAAAATATCTGATAAATTAAGATGATACCCTGTAAAATATCATTCCCACAACAGCACGGGCGAGTGTGTATATTTTTCACACTTGAGAGGCTGCCCCGCTTTTTTTGGTTCAATTTTTTGATTTTTTTCCATTTATGGGATAGATTCCACATTTTTAAGAGTTGATTTAAAGACACTCCATTTGAGTGTCTTTTTTCAAGAGTTTTTAACTTTTTTAATTTATAAAAGAGGTATATGGTATGGGTTTTTTAAGTGCCTGGTTTTTAGGGGTTTTGCTATTGTCTGTGGTTTCTGCTGAGGCTCAGTTTTGTGAAAGGTTTTTTCGTCTTTTTCCCTCCTCCTCCCATACCCCTCCTGCTGTACATCTGGAAGGGGAGGTTAAAAAACTCTCTTATGGAAAAATGCACATAGGGATGCAGGTGCAATATCCTCATCAGGGTGGTTATAAAGTTTATGGAGATGGAATAGCACTTGTATCCAGAAACTTTGTAAAGGAGGGGGAAAAAACTTACTACGGCAGTCAATACTCTTTGGACCATCGTTTTTTTGCTTTGATCTTCAGTGCCAGTGTGGAAAGCGAGGTGGGGGAATCATCTGTTCCCCCCACAATTTACACCCACTATATTTATTGGAATTCCAAGTCTCGTGATATGACATGGGAGCCGGAAACTGTAAAACAGATTTTTGAAAAATTTTATGGAAAAAACCCTCTGCAAAAAGTCAAAGAACTTTTGATGCAAAAAGAAAATGCTGCTTTAAATGAGGTCAAAACTCAGGATCCCCATGCTGTGTATCAGGACTCTCGAGGTAATGTGTGGCACTATGGGGGAAGTGGAGAGAAGGTTAAGACATATTTTCCGCATTCCAACGACCTCACAAAAAGAGGTAAAAATGGTGTGTTGGAACCTTTTTTATTTCGAACAGAAAAAGAAAAAAGCCAGTTAAAGCAAGTCATTATGGAAGTTTTAGGCATAGACCAAAACCAATCTGTAAAAAAATAGTATCTGTGTTTTCTTATAAAAAAAATTTGGTGTGATTTCACCGGATTATTTTTCTATATAGTATTCAGGAGTTGGTACAAGTATGTCTCTTGTTGTATTAATGTGCATATTCAAGCTATTGTGACTTCATTTTATTTTCCTATTGAATGTGCATATTGGGATTTAAAGTTTTTAGCTCTTGTTCAACAGGCGAACCTTGTGCAGGATGATTTTTAAACAGAGGGTTGTCATAAATCCAAACATATTGCAGAGAAGATAAAGGCTGGCCTTTGGGGTTTTTAGTAAACAAACCTTGTGGTAAAGTATTAATTTGATTTCCATTCAGGTGCAGATGAGTTAAAGAGCGAAGCCCTGCAAAAGCCCATGGCTGCACTTCACTGATGAGGTTATTGGTAAGTACAAGAGAACGAAGATTAGGCATATATGTAAATACTTCTTTTTGAAGAAGTTTTATTTGATTGTTGTCAAGCCATAGTTCTTTAAGATTTGTGAGGCCTGAAAAGTCTCCTCTCTTCAGTGACTGTATTCCCTTATTGGTAAGTTTGAGAACTAAAATTTGATCCAATAGAAATGATGCCAACCCACAATCTGTTGTGGGGTCTGTTTTACGAATCTTTTTCATTATTTCTTCTTTCACCTGGGGAGTTCGTTTACACACATTGAATGGTCCGTGCTTACTCTCCTCCAGGGCATACAAGCCTTCGAATATATGTGCAGGCAAAGAATGAATTTGTTGTGGTTTGTCAGAAAATATATGTGCAGGCAAAGCAGGCAAGTCTTCAGGTTGTCCGTGTACACAAAAACCAATGAAAGGCATAACAAAAAAGATAAAAAAATGTAACATTGTTCACCTCCTTTTAAGTTTGAAAATAAATTAGCTCAATCATTTAAGTCAATAATTTCAGAATGTCTTAAATCCACCCCACTTTACCCCCCCCCATTTTTTGTCAATAGGTTTTTTTATCAATCAGGCGGGGTGGGACAGGGTTTTAATAACAATATGTTTTAATTTGTCTTTTTCGCATCTTGTGGTGCATAAAAAAGGCTCCAGGGGGTTTTCAGGCAGGACTTCTTCCTGAGCATCTTTTGGCTTCCCCTCCCCCTCCTCTGAAGTGGTTTGTGGCACAACTTCAGAGGAGGGCTGCAGACCGGCCTGCCTGTAGTAAGGGTTTTGTGTATGGGGGGAGTGGTTTTTACTGCGGGGTTTCAGTAGTTGTTTGTTTAAAACCTCTTTAATGGTTAAAAGAGGATCCTGGCCATATAAATTTTGAAATACTTTTTTTACAGTCTGAGTGTCCAAAGCAGCATTGCCATTAATTTTGGAGGGCCAGTAAATAAAATGAGTATAAACCACAAAAGAAGGTTTTTTTACCCCAAAGGGCTTAAAGTGCTTGTGTGGTTGTGGCTCCTCAAGGTGAGCATTTAAAAAAAGCACAAACATGCTGTGGCCCAGCTCGTATTTGCTGCCATAGTGAATTTGCTCCTCTTCTGCTGGCACAGGGTTTTCCGGAAGAGCTGTCATAATTCCATCTCCATATATAACGGAACCCCTTTTGTGCGGATACCTGATCTGTATCCCCGTGCTGACTTCTGTAAAAGGTTTGCTGAGTTCTGCCTTTAAACCTGTGTGTGATGACGACGGTTTGTGACTGGGAAAAAGATGAAATATCCTGTCACAAAAATGGGCATCTGCGTTCAGCAGGCTGAATAATAAAACAGATAACAGGGAGAAAAATTTCATAAACACACCAGAGAGTAAGAGTTAAAAAGGTCATAAACTGGCTCTATGCCGACATGGTTTGTCAACAGCCAAATAATCCTTCTCATCCCTAATCAAAGCAACAGCTTAAAAAAGCCTGTCAATGGAATAAGGAAACCTTGGGTTTTTCACTTTTTTTAGTTGGTGGAAGCTCCACCACCGGTAGTAGTGGCAGCACCCGTGCCTGTATTGCCACCTGTCTGTTGTTGCTGTCCAGCAGCCCCTGCTGCAGCTCCAGCCCCGGTGTTGCCTCCTGCCTGCTGCTGTCCAGCAGTGCTTGTCGCAGCTCCCCCCGCCAGCTGTTTTTTGCATTCTGTAATAATCAGTTTTGTGGGTTTTGTGGCACCAGTGGCTTTTTTCTTTGCCCTGATGCAGTTCCCAAGGGATGTCAGATTTGATGCTTCCTGTTGTAACAACTCGGGATCCACTTCAGGGGTCTCTTTAGCAGTGTTGTCATCTTTTCCATTGGAAGTGGTGGTGTCTTTTTTTCCTCCCGTACAGCTGAGTAAAGACAAAACACAGCCAAGAGCAAAAATTGTTAGAAATTTCATAATAATCTCCTTTTGAAAATTAAGGTGTAGGTTTTATTTCAGCCCCTTTTGTACCACAGCCTAAAGGGGAAGTGTCAAGGGGTTTTTCTTGTACCATAGCGTTAAGAAACCGGGCATTTTATTGTACCCTCCAAAAAGTGGGGGCCATAAATAAGGGATTAAAAAGACTCTTCAAAAGAGACCTGGCCAGGTACACCCACCTGGTAAGCAGAGGGTTTTCTTTCAAAAAAGTTGGTCAGCTCCTGTGTGTCCTGGAGTTCCATAAAACCAAAAGGGTTTCGCACCTTATAAACAGGGGCAATGCCCAATTCCACCAGCCGCTGATCGGCAATGTATCTGAGATAAGTTCGCATATCCCTTAAACTTAAGCCCGCCACCCCCTTGTCCAAAATCTCGCTGGCAAAAGCCAGCTCACAGTCAATAGCCTCTGCAAACATGGCTTTTATCATGTTCTTCATTCCCGGGTGAAAAATATCTGGTTCCTCCCTCCTTGCCACCTCAATCACCTTAAAAGCAAAACGAATGTGGCAGCTCTCATCCCTGAACACCCAATTGGTACCCGTTGCCAGGCCATTTAAAAGCCCCTTCGATCTTAAAAAATACACATAAGCAAAAGCTGCAAAGAAGAACAAGCCCTCAATAGCCCCTGCAAAACAAATCAGGTTCATTAAAAATTTTTTTTTGTCCTCCAGGGTTTTCAGACTTTCCATCTGGTTGATGGAATCCATCCATTTAAAACTAAAATCCGCTTTTTTCTTTATCGATGGAATCTCCTGAATGGCCGAAAAAGCTTTGGCTCTTTCTTTATGCTCAGGAATGTAAGTGTCCAACAAAGTCAAATAAAACTGCACATGGAGCATTTCCTCATAAAGCTGGCGACCCAAATACATACGGGCTTCCGGAGAATTAATATGCCTGTAAAGATTTAAAACCAGATTGTTGCCCACAATGGTGTCCCCTGTGGCAAAAAAAGCCACCAGCCTTTGAATTAAAAAAATCTCAGGAGGGGTGAGTTTTTGTTTTAAATCCGCCACATCGGGGCTTAAGTCCACCTCATCCACCGTCCAGGTGTTTTTAATGGCAGCCCGGTACATGTCGTAAAACTCCGGGTACTTCATCGGACGCAAAGTCAGCTCAAAACCAGGATCCAGTATCATTGGCAGGACTCACAAATTTCAGGGTTTTCCAAATCTTTAGACCCTCCTCTCCCGTTGGATAAGGAATGAGAGTCCTGTAAAGTCACTTTGCTGATCTGTGTGGCAGGCCTTGACCTTAAATAATAAGAGGTCTTAACCCCCTTTTGCCAACAGTACATGTACATGCTGGAAAGCTTGCCTATGGAGGGGTTTTCAATAAACAAATTTAAAGACTGACTCTGATCCACAAAAGGCCCCCGGGCGGCACAAAGGTCGATAAGGGACTTTTGAGAAAGCTCCCAGGCTGTGCGGTAAATTTGACGGAGATCCTCTGGAATCTCCTGAATACCCTGTATCGATCCCTCACAGGCCTTAATGGCTTTTCTTGTTGTTTCGGTCCATAAACCTTTGGACCTCAGCTCCTCCACCAGATATTTGTTAATCTGTATAAACTCACCACTTAAGGTTTCCCTTTTAAACAGGTTGGAGACCTGTGGTTCAATGGACTCCTGAACCCCCGCCAAAGAGGCAATGGTGGCTGTTGGGGCAATGGCAATCATCAGGGAGTTTCTTAAGCCATGTTTTTTTATTTTTTTCTTTAAAGTTTTAAATCGTTCGGGGAAAGCCAGCTGTGGGTTTTTCCACAAATCAAATTGCAGCTGTCCTTCAAAAGCTCTTGTGTCCTCAAAGCCGGGGTGAGGTCCGTATTTTTCACTCAGCTGGCAGGAGGTGTTAAGGGCATGGTAGTAAATTTCCTCCTGAATACGCCCCGAAAGCTTTAAAGCCTCCTGAGAATCAAAAGGCCAGCGAAGCCTGAAAAACAAATCCTGAAGCCCCATAAGGCCCAGGCCCACAGGCCGCCATTTTTTATTGGAGGACTGTGCCTGGCGTACAGGATAAAAATTAATGTCAATCACCCGGTCCAAAAACACAACAGCCTTTTCCACTGTGTGCTGAAGTTTGCCCCAATCCACACCCTCTTTGGCATGGTGGTGGCTGGCAATGTTAATGGATCCCAAATTACAAACGGCTGTTTGATCGTGAGAGGTCACCTCCAAAATCTCTGTGCATAAATTGGACAGGTGAATCACATTTTCTTTTTTTAAAGTTTGGTTGGATTTGTTGTTGCTGTGATCTTTAAAAGTCATCCACCCGTTGCCGGTTTCTGCCAAAGTCCGCATCATACGATGGTAAAGGTCCTGGGCTCTTACCTGTCTGAGAGCCAAACCGCGGGCCTCTGCCTGCTCATAAAGCTTCTTAAACTCTGTTCCAAAGCTGTCCACCAGCTCTGGCACCTCTTTGGGATCAAAAAGAGACCACATTGCGTTGGTTTTCACTCTTTCCATAAAAAGATCAGGCACCCAGTTGGCCAAATTCAAATTGTGTGTTCTTTGATTTTCATCCCCTGTGTTGTTTCTTAATTCCAAAAACTCTTCAATATCCGCATGCCAGGACTCCAAATAAATGCATGCCGCCCCCTTTCTTCTGCCTCCCTGATTGACGGCAGCCACAGAAGAATCCATGGTCTTTAAAAAGGGAATAATGCCTTTGGAATGCCCGTTGGTCCCCTTAATCAAAGATCCCCGTGATCTGATGCGACTGAAAGAAACCCCAATACCCCCTGCAAACTTCGAAAGCATGGCAATGTCTTTGTATTTGTCGTAAATGGAGGACAGGCTGTCTTTGGGGGAATCCAGTAGGTAACATGAGGAAAGCTGAGGTCTTAAAGAGGCAGAGTTAAACAAAGTGGGGGAGCTGGGCAAATAGTCCAGCTGGGAAATAAGATCGTAAAACTCCTTGGCCTCCTGAAAAGTCCGTGACAAACCACAAGCCACCCGAAGAAAAAAGTACTGCGGGGTTTCTGTCACCTCCCGGCTTTCCGGATGCTTTAACAAATACCTGTCGTAAAGTGTGCGAACTCCAAAATACTCCAGTTTTAAAGACCTTCCCCGGTCCACAATAATGTTCAAAGGCTCTTTGTGTTCTTTTACAAATTTGTAACTGCTCTCTGAAATGAGACCGGTTTTATAGCCCACTTTTATGGATGCAAAAAAGTTTTGGATGTTCTGGTTTTGCACCTCTTCATCAATATAGCGGGTCATAAGGCGGGAGGCCAAGCGGGAATAGTTAGGGTCTTCCCCTATGAGAAGGGCCGCTGTTTGAATGCACAGTTTGTCCAGCTCTTTGGTGGTGGCCCCATCGTAAAGGCCGCTGATAACCTTGGTGGCCACCCGCATGGGGTCCACTTCTTTGAGGTGGGAGGCACAGGCCAGCACCACATTAATGATTTTATTGACATTTACAGGCTCCAGGTCACCGTTTCTCTTACAAACCCTCATGACCTTGGGACCTGCCTCGTCCTCCAACTCCCCCTGCCTCAAAGGCAGCAGATCCTTTTCAGGATTTTCCATGGAATTTACCTCTTCCCCTTCAACTGATATCTTTCAGACTGAACAGCCTTTTTTTTACCCAAATATAAAGCCCTTTTACTCCCCATCTTGTACCCCGTTGAGCTGTTGTGACAACAAAATTTAACCTTTTTATCCTTAGAGCGGGAAAAACACCGACAAAAGGTTTAACTTAAAAATCCACAGCCTCTGAAAAAACCCTCCACACACAAGACTTTATATCTGACAGTTTCTGAAGTTATCCAAATTCTTATACTGATGTCCATAATTGCCGCATTCAGTTATTTATTTTCACAACATATTAAAGCCATAATATTTTTTTACTCTATGCATTATAATCTTTTTCATTGACTTTTTTCAACCATGGCAAAAAGGGGTTTTTTTCAGAGTATATGGAAACTGACAGCCTTTTTTTGAAGGGGCTTGACTAAAAAGCTCTTTTTGAGCAAAGTTTTTTGTATTATGACACCTTTACTGATTACAGCTCTGGTTTTTATTTTTGCTTTTGTCACTCACAGGCCCTTTTATTATCTGGTACAAAAGCTTTTGTCCCAGAGTTTAAACCGGTTTGTTTTTTTTAAAACCCATATTTCCCCCCGTATTCAAAAGCCGCTTTACCTTTTGAGTGTCACCGGGCTTTGGGGGATGGTTCTTTATCTGTTGCCTCAGGTGTGGGACTGGTCAGGCGAGTTGCATCCTCTTATTTTGTCCCGTTTTATTGTTTCTGCTTTATCCATTGGGCTTAAGGTGTCTTTGGGTGTTTCCCTGATCGCCATGGGTTACAATCTGGTAGACCTCCTTGTGGAGCTGATTATAAAGCGTATAGGGCGAAAGGCGGGCGAAGGGGTTAAAACCCACTTTATTCCTTTTCTTACTCATTTTAGTAAAATTCTGGTTGTTCTTCTTGGGGGGCTTGTTCTGCTTCAAAATATGGGGATTAATGTCTCTTCCATGCTGGCAGGCCTGGGGCTGGGTGGGGTGGCGATTGCCCTTGCGGCAAAGGATTCCGCCTCCAACATACTGGCCTATATCAACATTATGCTGGACAGGCCCTTTTCTGTGGGGGACTGGGTTTGCTTTCCCGATGGTATAGAGGGTACTGTTACGGAGGTGGGCTTAAGATCCTGCAAAGTCAAAACTTTTTACGACTCCATTGTAACAGTTCCCAACAACACACTGGCAACCACCAACATCGACAATATGGGAAAACGGCAGGCCCGCAGGACCCGTGTGTTCCTGGGTGTGCAGTACGACACCTCACCAGAGAGGTTGGAGTCTTTTATAGAGGGTATCAAGCAGGTTATTAAAAAGAACTCTGCCACAAAGAAAGATTACTTTCAGGTGTATTTTACAGAGTTTGGCCCCTCAGAGCTAAAAATCATTACCAACTTTTTTCTTATAGTCAAAGACTGGGAGAGTGAGCTGAGGGAAAGGCAAAATATTTTTATGGAAATTTTAAAACTGGCCCGGAGAGAAAAAGTACAGTTTGCCTTCCCCACCCAAAGCCTCCATGTGGAAAGCATGCCCCCCCCTCCTCCCCCCTTAAAAACATAAAACCTTTTTGTGGAGCTTAAAAGACATTGAGACCAGACAAAAGAGAGCCTCACCAGATGAGGGAAATAAAAATCACGCCTCATGTTCTCAGCCATGCGGAAGGCAGTGCAGAGGTTTTTTTTGGAAAAACCAGAGTGATTTGTACAGCCTCTGTGGATCCTGTGGTTCCCAAGTGGATACGAAGCCCCAATACCGGGTGGGTTACAGCAGAGTATGGCATGCTTCCCCGTTCCACTTACACCCGTATGAAGAGGGAAAGAACCAGCAGCTCCGGGCGTTCGCAGGAGATTTCACGCCTGGTGGGAAGGGCTTTAAGAGCAGGCATGGATTTAAAAAAACTGGGTGAAAGGCAAATCCATGTGGATTGTGATGTGATTGAAGCCGATGGGGGAAGCCGTACCGCTGCCATTACAGGAGGTTTTGTAGCCATGGCCCTGGCCTGCCAGCATTTAAAAAAAGAGGTTCTTATAGAGGAAATACCCCTTAAGCACTATGTGTGTGCCGTTAGTGCGGTTTTAAAAAATCAGAAAATCCTTCTGGACCCCTGTTACAGGGAGGATCAGAGTGCTGATGCTGACTTAAATGTGGTGTTTGACTCCACAGGCCACCTGATCGAGATACAGGGCAGTGCGGAAAAACAAAATTTCAGTACAAAACAGTTAAATCATCTTCTTCAGATAAGCTGGCAGGCTTCACAAATCTTATTGGAAAAACAGGCTGCTGTTATAAGCTCTTTTTTTGCTCTTCATTAAGTTATCTCTGCCTTAAAAAGGCTTAAATTCCGTCACAAAGTGGGGTATAAGGGGGGATTTTTCAGTGTGTTTGGCAGTTTTATATGATAAAAGCAACAAAAGAGCCTCGTGTTTTATAAAATAAAGGGCTTGTTATTTTAAAATAATAAGGGGGAATGTGTGTCGTATAAAATGTTAAAAAGTCACAGCTTGTTTTTGCTCTTTGGTTTGTATTCTCTTATGGGGGCGGGCCTGCTTGTTGCCTCTTTATGGAGTGTGGTAACGGAGGGGGCTTATCAAAAGGCTCAGCGTCATTTTCAGGAGAGAAAAAGACCTCTTCCCCATTTTTTAGACATAGGGGCAGGGACTTCCGTTTTAAATCTTTATCCTTTTAAAGCCAGCACTTTTCCTCTGATGTTGCATTTTAATTACCGGAGAGAAAAATGGCAGGGTTTGAAAAAGCGTCTTCCGGTGATTTTTTCTTTAGGTTATGAGGCTCACAGAAAAAAATCCCAAAGAATCTACGCTTTGACTGGCATCAGGCATCCGAAGAGCCATGATTTAAGCACTTTTTATGTGGATTTTTTGGTGGGAGGGTCTTTTTCCTTAAGCTCTCCCTTTAAATTTCGTATTCCCCTGGAGATTCAAATATGGTGTACCCGTATTTTGGGACCTTCCCACCTTAGGGGCAGGCTTTACTTTCAGTGGGGTTTAAAGGCCCGTTACCACAAGCGGCTGGAAAGTCAGGCAGCCCTCCGGATGGGAATCGACTACCACCTGTAACCCTCACCTATAAGGAACACTCACACAAAATGAAAAACCCCCCTCAGTCTTCCACTCCTTCCAACAAAAACAAAAGACAGGCCCGTATTGCAGCCTTAAAAGCCCTTTATGAGCAGGAGTTTCACTATCAAAAAACCACCCGCTCTGGTCAGTTTCGGGATTTTTCGGATCAAAATGGGTTTTCACACCTTAAGGAGATTCAGCAGCACTCTCAAAAAATTTTTGAAGGCATACAGGGCAAAAAAACACAAATTGATCATCTGATACAGGAGGCCAGCCATGCCTGGAGCCTGAAAAGAATGTCCCTCATTGATTTGAATATTCTCCGGATTGCCATTTACGAGATGTTTTACTCCTCCCGGCCCACACCTCCCAAGGTGTGTATGAACGAGGCGGTGGAGGTGGCAAAACTTTACGGCACTCCAGAATCCCCGGCTTTTGTCAACGGACTTCTGGACTCTGTGGCTCAAAAATTAAAACTTTTAACCTCTTCCTCC
The DNA here is from genome assembly GCA_965200025.1 of Bdellovibrionales bacterium. Lineage (GTDB taxonomy): Bacteria > Bdellovibrionota > Bdellovibrionia > Bdellovibrionales > UBA1609 > JANQSP01. Next base: position 1,209,958 of record OZ241325.1, on the reverse strand, counting down.
TGAAGGTCGGTATGACTTTTTTAAAAAACCATCTTCAACTGTTAAGATCAGAAGAACAGATTTTTAGCGGGAAAAGCTGCATGTGGGCTTTGGGGCCTAAACCCTTCAGCCAAAAATGGAACCGGGTGGTGGATTGGTATCTGCATTTTCAAATCAGTGCCTTTGAGTCAAAAACATCATCCAAAAAACCCCTTCTTATAAAAAGCAGCACTTATTTGCCAGCTGAAATGGTGTTGGTTTTGGGTTTTCATTCCGGGTGGTTGAACTCCCTTCACTCTATATGGTACCGTCTTAAAAAACCCGGGTTAAAAATTTTTTTACCCTCCCCTTTGGATGAGGCAGGCCTTCAGCAGGTTTTTAAGGATAAAACCATCCCCATTCAGTGGGTCAGGGATTAACAATATCAGAGTCTTTTTGGAGGCCCTTAAGTTTATAATGAGCAAAGCTTTAAAACTCTACATTCTGTCTGATGGCACAGGGGAAACAGCAGCCCTGGTGGCAAAAGCTGCTTTGGTGCAGTATCGTCACGAGCAGGTACGCCAAATTCGTTATCAAAATGTGCGATCAGAAAAACAAATCCACTCTCTACTCGCCACAATAGACAAAAAAGACAGTCTTCTGATCTACACCCTTATACTGCCGGAGATGCGTACCACCCTTCAGAAGATATGCAGCAGGCAGGGTATTGCGGCGGTGGATGTTTTAGGGCCTTTACTTCAAAAATTTAACACCCGGCTGGAGACCAACCAGGAAAAAAAGCCGGGCCTTTTAAGAAGTGTGGATGAGGATTATTTTAAGCGTATTGAGGCCACGGAGTTTTCTCTCAAACATGATGATGGGCAGTCTTTGAGTCAGCTCAAAGAGGCAGACATTGTGCTGGTGGGGGTAAGCCGGACCAGCAAAACCCCTTTGTCCATTTACTTAAGTTTTAAGGGGTGGAAGGTGGCCAATGTGCCTTTGGTTTTGGGTATCCCTTTACCGGAGAATCTGTCTCAGGTGGACCACAGGCGTATTGTTGGTCTTACGATTGATGCCGATCATCTTATTCGTATCCGAAAAAACAGAATAAAAAAACTTCGCTGGGAGGCGAGCCGGGAATACACAGGGAAAGAACACATTTTAAACGAAATGCACTATGCCCGGGAGGTTTTTGAAAAACACAGATGGCCTGTGGTGAATGTGACAGACAGGGCTTTGGAGGAAAGTGCCGGGGAGGTGATTCGAATTTTTCACTTCCGGATGGGGTTAAAAGAATCTCTTTAACGGGTAAGAGAATAATTATGAGCTTAAGTGCAAAAAAATCTTACCAAAAGTCCAGTTTTGTGATATTGTTTGAATCTTCATTAGACAAAAAAATGGGGGGGGGTAAAAAGGGTTTATACCCCTCCCTTTTTTTGGAGGTTCAAGAACAATTTACAAATTGCAGGAGGTTAAAAAAATGAAATCATTTATTGCTTGTTTGTATTTTATAACTGCTGTGTGTTTTCAGCATGTTTCTTTGGCACAAGATCCTTATAAGTTATGGAAAGATGAGGTGGCAGTGGGGTGTGCTGGTTTATTTAAGCCTGTTGGGGACAGTATGTTTCCTGATCCCTACGACTTTAAAGCAAGGGTGGTGTGGGCGATTCCTCCTGTTCCTTTAATAAACTACAAAAAAATCATCTCTGCTAGTTATAATAGTGTTTGCAGGTATCTTATAACTGTGGGGAAAAATACTCACAGAGCAGGTATTGATATTTTGGTATCCAAAGACAGGGAAAAAGCTGAAAATTTTATGAATTTAAAACAGCAGCCTGTTCTCACCTTTAAGCATAGAGGTGAAACTTATTACATGGCGGGCCAAAACCTGGAGATGCAATTTTTTGTAATGGGTCCTTCTTAAGCTTTATAGAAAGCTTAAGTTGTTTTGTTCCATTTTATTGCAGTTTTTGGAAAGGGGCAGGGGTGGTCTTTTTCCTTTGGAAATACAGTAAAGTCCTTTGTAAATTTGACATTGCCAGTATCTGGTAAAACGCTCTGGCCCGGTTTCACCTTCCCAGTTATACAGCATAATTCTCTCCCGTAAAAAATGGTGTGCCACATCAACCCTCCACTTTGTATCAATATACTGCCAAAATACAGCCAGGTGCCTGTGATCAAATAACATATCCATATCATCAATAAGGAATTCTGCTTTTTCAAATTTTTGATAATAGGGGATAGCTTTTCTTAAACTGTTTAAGGCAGCCATTAAAGGGGGTATTTGTTCAATAATGGGCATCTCAACATTTTTGTTTGTTTTGCACAGGTTTTCAATCATTTGTACACAGCTTTTAATTGGCACAGGAAGCTGGTTGGTGTCTGCCGGAGGGGGGTATTTTTCATACTCACGGGTTAAGCATTTGTTTTTCAGGTTTTTTGGGGTCAGCGGCAATTCTTTGTCGGCAGCAGTGTCAAAAATCACAGCCCCGGCTGCTAAAAACGCAAAAAGAGCAGTATAAAACAGCTTTATCATCTTCAAGACTCCTTAAATTGGCCTTTTTATACAACATCATTTAGCCAGGTCAAGCTCAAAAAGAGCATAAAATCTTTGACAAAAGTGATGGGGAATAATAAAGGTACCCCTGTTAAAGGATTTGGTATGGGATTTTTAATATCTTTTGTTTTTTGCCTCCTGCCTGTATGGGTGTACTCTCACCATGCTTTTGGTGACAGCCATTTTTCAGAAAAGCAGGTGGTGGTGCCGGTTTGTGAGAGAACTCAACAAGTGCAGGATATGATAACAGGTATTTTAGGTATTCAGTTTAATATTGTTGGCGAGGAGGAATGGGGGGAAAAAAAATGCCATTTGGCAGATATACTCCTTCATCACATTGAATCTTTTCACTTTAATATAGAGTTTGTTGAAAAAACCAATATTGTGTTAAAAGCGGGGGATTTTTCGGGCCTTTCCGGTTTAAGGACTCTGATAATCAGTTACGATCAATTAACAGATTTGCCAGTGGGGGTGTTTGATGGGCTTACCCGGTTAAGGCGGCTTAATTTGTCTTATAACGAGCTGACACATTTGCAGGCAGGGGTATTTAAAGGTCTTGTTGATTTATCAGGGATGAATTTGTCTGGTAATGGCTTGACAGCTTTGCAGGCGGGGGTGTTTGATGGGCTTACCCGGTTAAGGCGGCTTAATTTGTCTTATAATGAGCTGGCACATTTGAATCCGGAGGTGTTCAAAGACCTTTCTCATCTTAAAGCACTTGATTTAAGTCGAAATAAATTAACAGCTTTAAAATTAGGGGTATTTAACGGGCTTTCCGGGTTAAAAATTCTTGATCTGAGTGGGAATGATTTAACAGATTTGCCCCCTGGGGTGTTTAAAAGTCTTTCTCATCTCACAACTCTTAATTTAAGTGGCAATGATTTAACAGCTTTAAAGTCGTCAGGGATGTTTAATGGGCTTTCTCATCTTACAACTCTTAATTTGAGGGGCAATGAACTCACACATTTGTCATCGGATATGTTGAAAGAGGTTCCTCATTTGCAAATCCTTGATTTGAGTGCTAACGAGCTTACAGCTTTACCATTAGGGGTGTTTTCCGCACTTTCTGATTTAAAATGGATTAGGCTGGACAATAACAAGCTTTCAAATAAAGAGGTAAAACGTATTGTGGAAGAGGTAAAAACCACCAACCCGGGAATTCTTATACACATATCCAACCAGAGACACTGGTGGGAGAAATAAGTATTTTTAATCAGAACGGGGATTCCATGTATTATTTTTGTAATTGCCAGATCCCGTATAAGCACATGCATTCCACACTCTGTCAAAAGCGGGTTTCATCAGATTTTGAGCAGAAAAACTTTTAATATCCTCTATATACACCTCTGGAAGAGTTAAATGATCTCTGTCAATGGGGGTGTTTGTCTCCCTTGGATAAAGTTGTTGGGGACTGTGAATTTTGTATCCTTTGACATTCAAAAGAGCAGGAAAAACAAACATGGAACCGTCAATATTGTTTTTAGTCAGCCCTTTTGCATAACGATTAAGAGCCTCAATAAGGACTATTTCATAATTTTGAGGGGTTAAAAACAGGCCGTGTTTTTTTTCCACAGCCACTGTATAGGTGTCCACAACCTCAATCACTGCATTATGGAATACCTGAGTATAGGAAAAAGAAAAATCCCTCCCGCCGGCATAAGGAGAATAAAAAACCCTGCCATCAAAATTAATTTTATCATTCCAGCTTCCCGGTGATTGTCCATGTAAAATGTGCATAAATGTATTAACAGGACAAAAATCAAAAGCATGGGTTTCACCACTTACACCAGACTCCACTTCTGATTTGACAGGAAGCTGGTTAAGCTTTTGCACATTCAGGGCCTGGGAATGGTTAAAAAATTTTGCAGGTATAATGTGCAGTACTAATTTGGGGTTTGTTTGTAACTTAACCGGACCTGTATTGGATAAAATTTTACTTCTTCGCTCTTTTATAAAAATTTTCATTTCCGATGAAGCCTCTTTCAACATAACGTTGATCCATTTTGCATTTCTGCCCACTCCCCCAAGCATTATACTTCCATCCGCTTTCAGCTGCTTTAAAACATTTTTGATCATATCTTTACCAATGTGGGGCAGGTCTTTCTCAATCTCTGATATTGCAAAAGGCCCTGTCTTGTTTTTTACAAGCTTTTTGATTTGATCTGTTTTTGTACCTTTACCTGTTTTAATATGCTTCATGGATTCCATTTTACTCTCAAACTCTTTATAGGCCCTTATCATTACAGACCAAAAATACTCTATCCAGTAAAAAGGATTGTGTTGGGATTCGTGCCAGTGTTGTGAGCTTTGTTCCAGAGTTTTGTAATAGTCCTCTTTGGAATCTTCAAATATACGCTCCAGGCTTATGTACTTTCCCACTTCATAACCATGCTGGTACAGTACCAACAAAGTCAACAGGCGGGAAATACGGCCATTTCCATCTTTAAAGGGATGAATACACAAAAAATCCAAAATCAAAAGTGGAATAAGAATCAGAGGGTCTGTTTGTCCTTCGTTTATAAGATCTTGGTAGGAATGGCACAGTTGATCCATAAAATCAGATGTTTGAACTGCCGGAACAGTGACAAAGCGTTTTCGCAAAATTTTGCCTTTTTCGTCACGCTCCACAATACTGTTGTCTGTGGATTTAAAGTACCCCCCATCTTCAGGAAGTGGACGATAAAGAATCGTATGGAGTTGTTTGATATGATTCACTGAAACATGCATATCCGGGTAAGACTCGTGAACTAAAGACAGGGCATCTTTATATCCTGCAATTTCCTTCTCTGAGCGGGTATCAGGTTTTATAAATTGAGTAACAATCCCCTTAATTCGTTTGTATGGAGCGGTAATTTGTTCCAGGCGGTTGGAGGATTCCACAGAAGAAATCATGGCGTGTTGTTTTAGGGTCTTTAACACCTCTTGTGATTTTTTTCGAAATACAAGCTGGCGACCTCTGTACTCCCCTAATTGTCTTAAAACTGATAAATGAAAACCAGTAAATTTTAGAGAATCAATAAATTTTTGATTAAATGACAACATAATGGGGTAATTATAAAAATTAAACGGGGTAATGTCAACAACAAAGATATTACCCCGTTTAATGGAATAATGATGATAAAAGTGGCTAAAAACAGGGTATTTTCAAAAAATTACCAAAGAAATGGATAAAATACCATAATTTGGCTGGTACTGATAAACAGGTTAACCTCAAAATACGACTAAAATACCTGGTTTTTTCTGTGTGACAGATTTCAGCAGAGTGGTTATATAGCTAAATCCTGTGGAAGTTTATTACAAGCCCGATTTTTTCATTATTGTAGTATATTGACAACAAATTTTAATTGTAGTAAAAAAGCTATATTATGAGATGTTTGAAATGCCAAAAACTTCTTAACAGTCCATGTCTTTACGGCCTGCACAGGGCTTGTTTTTTAAACTGGTTTTCTTTGAAGGAAGATGGCAGGTCTGTTTCATTTACTGATCTGGATTTAAAAAAATCAGCTTCTTATTCAGACAGTCATCCTTCCATCACAAAATCAAAAGACAGCTTTTATCATGGTAAGTATCGTAAATACTCAGCCCGCTTGGGTTCTACACAATACATCATTAAATTACAGGAGAGCAAATATCCTGACTTACCAGCTACAGAGTACATCTGTAATCAAATAGCTTCTCTTTTAGGCATAAAAGTACCAGAGTATTATCTCATTCGGTACACAGAAGAGATACCAGATCAACCAAAAACAAGTAAGACTAACATCTTAAGTGATCAAAATAAAGAAGCCACCTCATCATATATGGCATTCGTAACAAAAAATTTTATGCAAAACAAAACAGGAACTCTAAATCACATCTACAAATATTTGCCAAAAGGTGATAAGAATTATAACTGTTTCAACATTATACAAGTGATCAAACAACAAACGGCTTGTTTAAGTGATATAGAGAGTTTTATTAAAATTTGTTTGTTTGACACTTTTATTGGCAACGGCGATCGTCATGGCAGAAACTTGGGCATAGTGGATACAACAGGCACTAAGCGATTAGCTCCCATGTACGACAACCCCTCTTTTATAGGAACAGAAGTGTTGTTAGGGGCAGATTTTAACCCCAGTGGCTGTATATGGACTTCCCACTCCAAAGAACCCATATTAAAAGACTACATAAAGGAATTTAAAAAACTTGGGTTTCAAAAAGTCTGTTTTCTTTTTGTCAACAAAGTTATTGTTCGGTTTCAACACATTATAAATAAAGTTAATGACAGCGAAATATCTGAAAAACGAAAACAGGCCTTTATAAAATTTTTAACCAAGCAGCTAAACAGTGTTAAGCTGTCTTTGAAAGAGGATTTTTAAAATGAGTAAAGCCATAGATGTGTATTTTGAAAAACGCAGCCGAAGGCAGTATGTGGGAAGGCTCACAAAACAAAAACGACACTTTGTGTTCGAGTACGATGATGCTTACCTATACAGCAAATACCCTTTGGCTATTGGGCCAGACCTACTGGTGACTCAAAAAACACACAAGAGTTTGAGGCTTTTTCCCTCTTTTGTGGATCGTATTCCTTCCAGGCAAAACCCGGCTTATGAAGAGTACTGTCAGGTTGTGGGTATTAGCCCACTGGAAAAAGATCCTTTTATTTTACTGGGGGCTTTGGGACAAAAAGGTCCTTCTTCCTTTATTTGCACACTCATCACAGATCGAGATGGTTTTTCCGCAGAGGATTTAAAACAGTTTCGAAAGCAGTTAAGGCTTTCTTTGCGGGAGTTTGCAGAGCTCTTTGATGTGTCTTTTGCCATAGTTCACAGGATTGAGAATAACAAAAGCTCTGGCCGGCAGATTTTAAAAAAGATAAAACAGTATAAAGATGATCCGGAATGGACCCTTCGTCAGATACAAAAAACAAAGGTCAAGCTGCATGAAAAATCAGCCCATTTTGTTGAAAAATTTTTAAAAACACAAATAAATAAAAAACCTTTATAAGGTAAAGAAAGCTTGTGATCTGCTATTGAGTAATTATTTTTTTTCTTTAGATTGTACAAGCTGTTTATTTAGTTTAAGAAGAGGAATCACAACAGGGTTTAAATTCATTCTTTGGCTTATATTGGTAATAAACTCTCTGAGATAAGGATAAACATTAAAATAAGCGTTTTGTGTTCCAAAGTATTCTATAGCTTCTTTGTTTAGTAGATTCAAATTATTCACTGTATAAGTTACAACATAGGAGGCCGATATGGTAAATAAAGCCTCCCCTTTTTTTTTGATAACTTGATTGTCCTTGCCTATGATATCTTTTTGTGATACACCTTCAATCATAAAAACTATTTTGGAAAAAATAGCTCCCTCTTTGTTGGATTTTTTTGGAATAATATGATACTTGGCTTTGTTTTTTTTGAGAATTAAATCTGTGTGTTGAGGGTTAACTTGAGAGTGATGAACATGAAGTGTGTTATGAGTCTCTTCCAGAAACACCTCACGGAGTTTCACTGCTTCAATCACTTTTTGAAATTCAATTTTATCCACCTTAATAACTCCTAAGCAGCAAAGGCATTTTCTGTGTTGGTACTTGGGTATTTTTTATTACGGATATCACTTATTTGTGGTTCTCTGAAGCCATTTTTGTTAGGTGTATAAGTACTACTTATACCATGGAATGTAGTAATTTCTTTTAAAGCCTGATCTTCTTTACTGGGGTAAGTATCAAATGATCTCGTATCATACATTGTACCAATCTTTCGGGTTTTAAAATCCACTTCCATGCCCAAGTGGAAACACACACGGGCAAAAGTTCTCAAAGTCAGATTACGCCCGTTTGATAATAACCCTGTCACATGAGCTTTGGATCGGTTTAAAAGTTTAGCCAGCTGTGTTCTGGTTGTTTTACTGTTTTGCATCAACTCAGCAATAGTTTCTTGAGCACTTAATACAGCCACTTCTTCATAAAACAAAGGATCATCTTTAAAATCCTCAATACTTTTTGGATATTGATTTTTTTTAGTCATTGTGTAACTCCTTGTTTATATTGTTGAACTTCTTTGCATAACCTTATGGTTTTTTTTATTTTATTCTGTGGCCATTTTTTTTGTTTCTTTTTAAATCCATCCAATAAGCAAATACAATTTGGTGGATACTTTAAGTAAATAAAGCTTATACGATCTTGTGCAGTTGGTTTTAATTCAAAGCATCCTTCACAGGAAGTATGCAGTTTTCTTAATTTTTGCGTGTTACAAACCCTCCCGTTTTGCATATCAAACTTGTCAAATAATACATATAATTTTTTTTGTTCTTTTTCTTCCAATTTATCTATAAAATCTTTAGCTGGACACCGAGTACCAAGCTGAGCAGCTTTAATAATTTTATTTTGTCCTTCCCAAATGTTGATGAAGCTCACTTGTACTGGCATACATCCTGTCCTTCAAAATCACTCACATTCCAAATCATGGTAAAATTCACTTGTGCTGGCATATCAAACCGCATTTCTTGTATTACAGATAGTTAGTATATATATTAACTTTTATAGTAAATCAACAAAATTTTTATGAAAATCTAAATTATGGCAAAAATCGCTTTTTTTCTCATTATTTTAGGTAATTTCTTTTAAAAATATGTATTTTTGTTATCAAATATAGCATTTTATAACAAAATTATTCTTGACTTTGCAGAAAAGAGCATGATAAAAAGTGGGTGATTTGGGTAAAATGCCTCAGTAATGGTGTTTTGCATCATTTTATTAAAGAGAATTATGCCATTCAGGAGATTAATTTGTCCAGTGAACTCTCATTTAAACTGTTAAAGATACGGCAAAAACTGCTGCTGTCTCAGGCAGAGCTGGCTCACAAGCTGGGGGTGTCGTTTGCCACAGTTAACCGGTGGGAAAACGGCCATTCTCTTCCCCAAAAAGCTGTCAGAGAGGCGATTGAGGAGCTTTACGAGAAGGCCCAAAAAGCTGGGGCTGGTGGGCAGCCGGCAGGCTTTCCAAAAACTTCCAAAAAAAGATCTAAAATCCCTTACAGCAGCCGGCAGGGGAAGAAGGGGGTTTTGGCCCACAGTGATATGGAGCAGATGCTTTGGCGGGCAGCCTGTCAAATCCGGGGCGAAAAAGATGCCCCCAAGTTTAAGGACTACATTTTGCCTTTGTTGTTCATCAAGCGGCTTTCTGATGTGTTTGACGATGAGATAGCCAGGCTGGTGAAGAAGTTTGGGAACCGGAAAGTGGCTCTTAACATGCTGGAGCGGGATCGTTCCTTGGTGCGGTTTTACCTGCCCCCTGAGGCCCGGTGGGCAGTGGTGAGTGGCCGGCAGGAGTGGCCTTTGGGCGAAAAACCCCGGTCTTTGGGAGAACAGCTCACCCTCACCATGCGTTCTATTGCCAAGGCCAATCCCGACACAAATTTGAGCGGGGTGATTGACACTGTGGACTATAACCAAACCAGCGGCGGGGAAAGAGAAATCAAAGATGACAAACTCAGGGCTTTAATTGAGACTTTTTCAGACTCCCGCTACCGTTTGGGTTTAAACGATGTGGAACCGGATTTTTTGGGTAGGTCTTATGAGTATCTTTTGAGGAAGTTTGCAGAGGGGCAGGGGCAAAGTTCCGGGGAGTTTTTTACCCCTCGTGAAGTGGGTTTTATTATGGCTCACATTATGCAGCCCCAGGGGGGTGAGACGGCTTACGATTACGCTTGCGGGTCTTTTGGTTTGTTGATTAAACTTCAGCTGGTGTTAAAGCAGATGGATCCTTTGAACAAAAAACCTCTTCAGTTAAATGGCCAGGAGCTTAATGCGGAAAGTTTTGCCATTGCCTGTATGAACAGGATTATTCACGATATGGAGGGAAGGGTGGAGCGGGGAAACTCGATGGAAAACCCCAAATTCAGAAGCAGGGCTGGCAGGCTTAAAAAGTTTGACATCATTGTGGCCAATCCCATGTGGAATCAGGTTTTTTCTTCTTCGGTTTATGAAAACGATCCTTTTAATCGTTTTGAATCCCAGGGTGGTATTACAACGGGCAAGGCAGACTGGGCCTGGTTGCAACACACCCTGGCTTGTTTGAAGGACAGCGGAAGGGCTGCGGTGGTGTTGGACACAGGGGCGGTTACCAGAGGCAGCGGTAGCACGCATGAGGACAAAGAGAAAAAAATCCGAAAATGGTTTTTGGAGCAGGATGTGATTGAGGGGATTATTCTCCTGCCGGATAATCTTTTTTATAACACCACGGCTGCGGGGCTGATTGTTTTTTTGAACAAAAACAAAGTGGCGGAAAGAAAGGGGCAAATTATTTTGCTCAATGCCAGTCAGGAGTTTTACAAGGGAAAGCCCAAAAACCATATTTCAGAAGAGAGTATTGGTAAAATTGTGAAAGCTTTTTTGACTGGCAAAAATGTAAAGCGTTTTGTGAAGGTGATTACAAGGGAGGAGGCAAGGCAAAACGATTATAATCTGTCCCCCTCCCGTTACATCAGTCTTTCGGAGGATGTGGTTTATCGCCCCATTCCTGAAATCCTGTCTGAGCTGGCCAAGGTGCAAAAACAGGAGCAACAAACCGATAAAGAACTGAACCGTATAATGAAGCAACTCATCCCTGGCCTTTCCCGGGGAGCAAACCCTTCCCGCAAGCACCACCATTCCCGCGAAAGCGACAATCCAAAAAATCATAACATTCAACACAAAAGAAAATTTAAAAGTAAAATGAGGTAATACTAATGAGTACACAAAACAAATGCGTGATATGGGGAACAGCACTTACTAATGCGATAGAACTTGCTAATGAGGATACTCGCTTTCATCCGAATCAAGGTATAAAAGATCTGATACACCAACGTCCGTTTATTTATCAGAATCGTCCGTTATTTGGTAACTACATAATATATAATCCATGGGCAGGTGGAAAGTACACTCTCTCACGCAAAACATTTTCTTTTGTAGGAGGTGGAAGGTTTAGTATTTCAGAGGAGGAAAGAATCCGCTTGTCTGGCTACGTTGCTCAGGAAAATTTAAACAATAAAACACCTTCTATTGATGCAATAATGAAAGGCGATGATTGGCTGAGCAATTTACCTGATATTCCAGATGAAGAAGAGCGAGCTTTTATGTTATTAAAAAGTTTAAAGGTTTTGGAACCTGGCCTCGGAGAGGAGATACCCTCATGTATTATTCAGGATCGAAGTGTAGGGGGTTATAGAGGTGTATTTACAGCTCCATTTTTATGGGCTGTATCTTATTGTTGTAATGTAACCGAATTTGATTTTTTGTTATTTGATTTAAAGCAAAAAGAATTTATTAACGCTTCTGAACCAATAGATCTTCCACCTATACATCCACTACAACCTATAAAAGAAGTACATATTAGAATTACTCCAAAAGGTTTGAGAAAAATTAAAAATATACAAAATAGGACACCTAATCAAAACTCACAACAGGCTTTTATTGCCATGTGGATTGATTCTTCAGTAGATACTGTAAAGACAAGTATCCAAAAAGCAATAAAAGAAGCTGGATACAAGCCTTTAAGAATTGATGATAAATCTCATAACAATAAAATTTGTGATGAGATTCTTTCTGAAATTAAAGAATCCCGATTTATCATCTGCGATCTTACTTCAGAATCTGGGAAGCCCCGTGGCAGTGTTTATTTTGAAGCCGGTTATGCCAAAGGAATAGGCAGAGATGTTATTTTTACCTGTAATAAAGCACTAGAAAAAGAAATGGCTTTTGACATTCGCCAGTATCCCATTATTTTTTGGGAAAAAAATAATATGGAAGATTTTATAAAAAAATTGAAGGATAAAATTAAAGGTACCATACAATAAAGAAAGGATATATGCTATGATTGTTAAAGAACTTAAAAATATGCTAAAGAAATATCCAGATACCATGAAAGTGGTGGTTAGTGGATATGAGGACGGCTGGGACGATGTGGATCCAGATAATTTGACTGTTACAGAGGTTATACTCAACAGTGGTGGCAGGCATTCTTATGAGGGAAAGCACTTGGATGTACCTTTTACATCAGAAGGAAAACAAAAAATAAAGGGACAGGTGGAAAAAGTACTATGTATTTGCAGATCGTCCTACTAACTGTTATATGGTGGTTTTAAAGGAATAAAAAAATGAAAAATAAAAGTAATATCAAAGCTGAGTGTTTAAGTCGTTGTATTAAGGCATTCATAAAACCTTATGGACGGACACAAAATTGTAAACATCTTAAAATAAGGATATTCCAATGAAAGATCAAGAAATTAAAAATCTGATTTTAACTGGTGAGGGATACCATATAGAGTTTAAAGAATCTCTAAATTCAACCCTTGTTGAAGAGGCATGTGCTTTTGCCAACTCTTCTGGTGGTGACATTTTAATGGGAGTGGCTGATGATAACACAATAAAAGGCATTGATACAAGCAATCGTTTCCGTTCCAGAGTACAGGATATATTAAATACACTGCAACCCAAACTGGATATATCAGTTGAGGTTAAAGAAAATTTGATTGCAATCCATGTGCCTGAAGGTAAGGAAAAACCTTATGAGTGTCCCAAAGGTTTTTTTATGAGGGTGGGGGCTAATTCTCAAAAAATGACCAGAGACGAGGTTATACAATGCTTTAAAAAAGAGGGCCGGGTTCATTTTGAAGAGCTAATTAATGAAAAATCTGATTTTGAAAAAGATTTTGATCCACAGGCTTTTAAAAATTTTTTAAAACTTTCAGGTATCAGTCAATCTATTGCACAGGAGGCTCTTCTTAAAAACCTGGACTGTTTGGCAGATAATAACAAGCTTACTAATTTAGGTGTTTTGTTTTTTGCCAAAGATCTGGATTTTATTATGAATCATGCCCTTGTGGATTGTATTTTATTTAAAGGTACAGATAAGGTCAAAGTCTTGGATAGAAAGCAATATAAGGGGAATATTATTGAAAATATTAACAATGCTTTGGCTTTTGTTCAAAGACACACAAATACAGAGTATGTGATTACAGGTAACCCCCGCCGGGAGGAAATCCCTGATTACCCAGAAGTAGCTTTACGGGAGGCTATTGTCAACGCTGTTTGTCACAGAGATTATTTTGAAAAAAGAGGCCATGTTGTTGTGGATGTATTTTCGGACAGGGTGGAGATTTATAACCCGGGGGGATTACCCAGTGGCTTGGATAAAAAAACATTCGGCACAAAAAGTGTACCCCGTAATTTTTTAATTGCCTCCATGCTCCACAGGGCAAATTATATAGAAAAAGCTGGTACAGGTATTAACCGCATAAAGCAAGCTATTAAAAATCATAAAAATAAAGTCACATTGGATATTAAGTATGGTAATAATAGTATGTTTTACAATGTAATTTTTAAAAAACAAGAGAGGATAGGTAATAAAATGAGTACACCAAACAGATGTGTAATATGGGGGGATTTTTTAGATCCAAATTTAAGTTATCCTTCTCAGAAGGACGAACCAACAGGAAGAGACTTTATGCCTCCTTGGTCAAATAAACATTACTCAGGGTTAAAAACTCTTAAAAAGCAAATTACAGATGGACACTATCATCCTTGTATATATTATAATGATAATAATAATTCCATTCTACCAGAATACATAATATACAATCCGTGGGCAGGTGGATATTATAAATTATCAGAAGGGTTATGTAAAACTGGAGGTATAGAAACCTCAAATAATGATACTGCTATGTTTCCACTTACTGAAGATGATACTAATACGCTTCGTCTTAGTAAAGAGGAAAAAATTTACTTATCTGGCTACATTGCTCAGGAGAATCTAAAAGGACATATTCCTTCTTTAGATAAGATAATGGAAAATCAAACAAAGATGAAGAAGACACAAAAAGATACAGAAAGAAGAGCTCTTTTACTATTAAAGGGTTTGGTAACTTTATATTCTAAAGAAGGAGAATGGGTTGATTTATTTTTTAGTCAGGTTAAGGATTTAGGAGATTACATGAGAAATAATCCAGCTCCATTTTTATGGGCTTTATCTTATTGTCATAATTGGAAAGAATTTAGGTTTTTGTTATTTGATTATTTGGAAAAGGAAGAATTAATTCAACTTTCTAACAAAAACCCTCGATCATCTTCAAGTTTACCTCATCCCTCTTTAATAGCAGTAAGTGTTCAAATTACCCCAAAAGGTTTTGATAAGATTCAAAAAGAAAAAAACAAAAATCATTTATCTTTATTTATAAAGAAATATCTCCCAGTTTTGACATTTATCACTACCCTATCAAATATCCTAACAGGGTGTTGGAGGTCATAAAAATATGATAAGCCCGGAAAACTAAAACAAAAAAAGAGGTTAAAATGAATAAAAAGATTCATTTATTGTCCAAGCACAGGAGGCAGTTAGAGATACTTTTTAAAAAGCATCTGTCAGAAGTGGATGTATGGACTTATGGCAGCCGGGTAAGTGGTAAAAGTCATTCTGGGAGCGACTTGGATTTAGTACTAAGGACTCCTAAATTAAAAAAAATTGATCTTGTAAAACTTTATGAATTAAAGGAGGATTTAACAGAGTCCAACATTCCTTTTTTGATGGAGGCGAGAGATTGGACTATGTTACCTAAAAGTTTCCATAAGGAAATAAAAAAGAACTATGTTGTTTTACTGAAAGGCAGTAAAAAAGTTAAATCCAAACCTGTCACTTTAAAAAAGAAAGATAAAAAATAAAATTTAAAATCAGTATAATAAAAGGTTGAACAGTGAAAAAAGAAGTTAAAAAAATAAATAATACTTGGCCAGTAATTGGGTTAAGGAATGTGTATCCCTCAACTCCGCAAGGTTTGTCATTTCCACAAAAGCGGGAATCCACACTCTATTTTCAGCCTTCAATTACAAAGCAGACCGAAATTGACACCTTTCCCTCACATTGGAACATAGCATCTCTTGGTCAAAAAAAACCACAGTTGTTATTACATATGGGAAATGGGTTAACAGATAAACAAAATAGATTCAGTGGTGAGTATCGTATTACCAGGATTGAAACAATTAGTGATGGGTACTTGAATATTGAAAAAACTCGTTTTGTGTCAAATATTTCAACAGATAAATTTAGAAAGTATTTGATTAAAAAAGGTGATATATTGTTTAGTCATATCAACAGTGAACCTCACCTTGGTAAAACAGGTATATCTAATAAAAATTATAGATATTTACTACATGGGATGAATTTACTTTTATTCCGTACTAATCTGAATGTTCTTAATCCGTATTTTTTAAACTATACTTTTAATTTCTATAAAGAAAAAAAATTGTTTATTAGAATTTCTGGAAGAGCGGTAAATCAGTCATCCATAAATCAAGGAAAGTTAAAAAGCTTAAGAGTTCCGGTGCCGCCGTTGGGAGAGCAAAAGAAAATTGCAGGAGTTTTATCCTGCATACAAAAGGCCATAGAGGCTCAAAACAGGTTGATCAAGGTTACACAGGAACTCAAAAAATCCACCATGAAGTACCTCTTCACTTACGGCATAAGAGGTACTGCAAGTCGTTCTCCTCAGAAGGCTCGTCATTCCCGTGAAAGCGGGAATCCACTCACCACAAAGCAAACTGCAATTGGTTTCTTTCCTCCGTACTGGGATATAAAATGTATTGAAGATTTATTCTACCTAAAACAAGGTAAGTCTTTATCGGCAAAGAATCAAACTGGGTTATATTTAAAGCCATTTCTCAGAACTGCCAATGTATTTTGGGGTTATTTAGATTTATCAAAAGTAGATAAAATGGATATTCCTAATAAAGACAGAGAATCACTTGCATTGAAAAAAAATGACCTATTAGTTTGTGAAGGTGGAGATATAGGTCGTACAGCTATTTGGAATAATGAGCTCTCAGAATGTTATTATCAAAACCATATTCATAGACTTAGAGCAAAGAATGCCACAAGTATCCCGTTGTTTTATATGTATTGGATGGACTGTGCTATTCGCATTTTAAATATCTATGGGACTTTTGGGAACCGAACCACCATTCCTAATTTATCTAGTCAAAGATTACTTCAGTTTAGAGTCCCGGTGCCACCGCTGGGAGAGCAAGAAAGAATTGCTTTAATTTTTCAAAAAATAGATCAAAAAATCACAAACCACAGGAATAAAAAATCCACTTTGGAAGACCTGTTTAAAACCACTCTCACCCAACTTATGACTGGTCAAACACGCATTCATAATCTAAAAATTAATACCAAGTTGATGGAGCAATAAAATGAATGATAAAGGTTTAAATGAATTTATACATTTTTCTGATCAAAATATATAAAAAATAAGGAGAATAAAAAATGAAACTGATTACTGAAGTAGAAATAAAAAATTTTAGATCAATAAAAGAATGTAAAATTTCTAATATAAAAGATTTTAACTCTTTATATGGATTAAACAATTCAGGAAAATCAAATATATTAAGAGCTTTAAATCTATTTTTTAATAATAAAACTGATGAGGGAACAGACTTTGATTTTGATACAGATTTTCATATATCTTCCAAAAAAACCAAAAAAAGACAAGAAATTAGGATATCTGTCACCTTTGTTTTACCAGAAAATTTTAAATTTCAGAAAAGAATGACCTATATTAGAAATTTTATTTTAAAAGATAGTAAAAATGGACAAATAAAAATAAGAAAAATATTTAGAAGAGAAAACCATGATAATAAAATAAATCTTAACGATAAACCAGTTAAAGATAATGACTTCAAACATATAGGACGGTTCTTGGCACTGATAAATTTCAGGTATATTCCAAATAGAGTACTCCCTGTAGAGATTATGAAAAAAGAAACAAATAATATAAGAAAAGCTGTTATAAGAAAATTCAATATACAAAGAAAAGACAAGAAAAAAATAAAAAGAGCTGCTAATAATTTATCAGAATCAATAAAAAAATCTGCAAACGAATTAATTAAACCTGTATCTGATGCTTTTAAACAAGTGTATAAAGGTAATCATTCTGTTGAGTTGGTTACCCCATCTTTAATAGAGGATCTGATCTCAACTTCTGGTTATTTTATAAGTACTGACAATATTAGAATAAAAGATACTTATCAAGGATCAGGAATCCAGAGTTTCTTAATGTTTCACACGTTGAATCTAATTGACAAAGACTATGCACAAAAGTTTGGATGGAAGCAAGCCACTATATGGGCTGTGGAAGAACCTGAATCCTCCTTACATTCTGATCTTGAGGCTCATTTAGCACATTTTTTATTCAAAATGGTAACAGAAAAAATAAGTCGATTACAGATCTTCTGTACCACCCACTCAACCATGTTTGCAGATCATTCACAAAAATCTGTGTTCCTTAAAAAGATAGATAATACTACTCATTGTGAAGATGTTGCTCCAGAAAATGTACATAGAAAAGCTACCCAATTAGGTATAAGTCATTATACCCATCCGTTGCTTTTTTTTCCAAGAAAAAGTATTGTTTTATGTGAAGGAAAAACAGATGTTAATTTTTTTAAACGAATAGTAACTGTTTTAGATTTAGATCAGTTGAATACTCATATCACATGTCTTTCAGATCTAGAAGGTGATAGAGACTCTGGGGGTAAGGATACTATTCAGAGGTATATAAAAAATAATAAAAACTTAATTAAAGATCGATTCAGCATCTATAACACAAGAATTATTATTTTATTAGATTGGGATGTAGACAATCAAAAATGGAATATGATCAATAATATTAATGGTGTATCAATTGTTCAGTGGCCAAAAAATTTAGTAAATGATAGATCAAAAAACTTAAAGGGTATTGAGAGTTTATATCCTTTAAGATTCTTAAAAGATGCTTTCAATATGGAGCTATTTTCAAGAATTCTATCAAAAAATAAAAATGGAGACTATAGTTACTCCAAAAAAGATACTGAATCTATAAATAAGTTAAAGAATTTTTTAAGTAAAAAAGTGATGAGTAATTTAACAAAGGAAGATGTGGATCAGTTTAAAGATTTTATAAAAAATAAAATTTTAATATAAAAGTAGCAAATTAAAAAAAAGATTTTAAATTCAATAAGGAAGAATGATGCAAATAAATAATGTAAATAAGATTTTTGAGCTTTATAAAACTTGGCGAGCTTGTCAGCCCCTTCCAACGGAAAATTATCAATCCTTGTGGCAGTGGATTCGTATAAATTTTAATCATCTGTCTAATAATTTTGAAGGCAATACACTCTCTTATAGTGAAACACAGCTGCTGCTTATCCATGGCCGCACCACTGGTGATCATGAAATCAGAGAGTATGAAGAAATGAAAGCCCATGATGTAGCCTTTGAATATATCCGCAAAACAGCCAAAGATAAACGGCTTATCACCGAAGGGGATATAAGAGACCTTAACAAAATTTGCCTTAAAGAGCCTTTTTATAAAATAGCTCAAACCTCTGAGGGCGAGCCAACAAGAAAAAAAATTATCCCCGGTAAATACAAAACAAGCCCCAACCATGTTTTAACAAAAACGGGAACACTTTTTCGGTTTGCCACTCCAGAGGAAACACCTGCTTTTATGGCAAACCTCACCCAATGGATACAAAACTGGCTCAAAAAAAAAGAAGCAGATAAACATAAAAGTCTTGTTTCTTTTTTGGCTGGACTTCATAAAAGATTTATCCTTATTCATCCTTTTGATGATGGTAATGGCCGGGTGATAAGACTTTTAATGAACTATATTTTAATTCGCCTGGACTTTTTACCTATGGTTTTTAATCATCGGGAGGAGTATATTAAAGCTGTTCAGTTTTCAGATGCGGGGGATATAAGTCACCTTGAAAAACTATTTGCAGATAATATAATTTTTATGCTGGAAAAAGGTATTTATGCAAAAAAGAATAAAATTAATTTAACTGGATTCCCGCTTTCGCGGGAATGACGGTGTTTGTGAAAATGGTGGTGCTTGCTGGGGTGACGGGATTTACGGGAATGATGGTGTTTGTGGGAATGTAGATGTTTGATAATTTGCTGATAAAATCGGGTGGTTTAAGAGTATAGTGTGCAGGTTGTTGTTTTATAATTCTGAAATAAGGATAAGGTGGGTGATGGGTTTGACGGAAAAACAAGTGGTACAAAAACCACTTCTCAAATATGCAGAGAAAGCCGGGTGGGAGTATGTACCCCCGCAACAAGCTCTTGCTTTAAGAAAAGGCCCCACTGGAAAGTTTTTTTATGACATCTTAAAACTCTCTCTCATAAAATTGAATCCCGGTTTTTTAACCTCAAACAATGTGGAAGAGTTGTTGCGTCAAATAAACAGTTTGCCAGATACCATTGAAGGCAACAAAGCTCACTTAAACTGGATTAAAGGCCATCAAACTTATTTTGACGCGAAAGAAAAACGCCACTGCCAAGTGAAAATGATTGATTTTGAAAATGCTGAAAACAATACTTTTCAGGTCACCGAAGAGTGGACTTTTACAAATCCCCATAAAACCAACCGGCCCGATGTTATGTTTCTCATCAATGGCCTTCCCCTGGCTCTTGTGGAAAACAAAAAACCAGGTGTTACAGACAGCATGGAACAAGCTCTTGCTCAGATTAAAAGACTTGAAAGTGAAACCCCAGAAATTTTATCCTGCACACAAGTTTTTAATATTACCGATGCTTTTGAGTATTTTTATGGAGTGACATGGAATTACACACGGAAAAATGTTTTTAACTGGAAAGTGGATTCCCGCTTTCGCGGGAATGACGTGCTTCATAAAAATAACAATGCTAACAGTAGTAAGAAGCTTCATGGGAATGACGATATTAGCAGCAATGAAGGTGCTGGTGGAAAAGACACTGCACACAGAAATGACGGTGTTAGCGGGAATGATGATGCTAATAGCGGAAATGACGGTGCTACTAATAAAATTGACGGTGTTAGCGGAGGTGCTGATGTATACGCGAAGGGTAGTGTGCAGGGGAACGAAAGCCTTAGTTTTGAACAGGCAGTTTTGAGTTTTTTTAACAAAACTCACTTTCTTAAAATGATAAACCAGTGGGTGTTGTTTTACCTTAAAGAGGGGGAGCTTCAAAAAACCATCCTCAGGCAACACCAAACCAGAGCAGTTGAAAAAATCAACCAAAGATGCAAAACCCCTTCCAAAAACAGAGGCTTGGTGTGGCACACCCAAGGATCTGGCAAAACCTTTACCATGATTACAGCCGCAAGGCTTATCCTTCAATCGCAAGCAAATTCAACAGTACTGATGATCGTAGATCGAAACGAGCTGGAAGGGCAGCTTTACGAGTGGATCGAAAGAATAATTACAGAAATGAAAAACACCTCCATTGCCATTAAAAAAGCTTATTCCAAAACAGACCTGCTCCACATTCTCAAAAGTGATTTTAGAGGACTGATTATATCCATGATACATAAATTTAAAGACATACCAGCCAACATCTGTACCAGAGATAATTTTTATGTTTTTATGGACGAAGCCCACAGATCTGTAGAAGGAGACCTGGGCAATTACCTCACCGGTGCCTTGCCAAAAGCCACACTGATTGGCTTCACCGGTACCCCTATAGATAAAACCAACCAGGGACAAGGCACTTTTAAAGTTTTTGGAAAATATGACAAAGAAGGCTATTTGGACAAATACTCCATTGCCGAGTCTATAGAGGACGGCACCACATTAAAAATCAAATACTCACTGGCACCCAACACACTTACAGTGAAAGATCAGCTTTTGGAAAAAGAATTTTTTAACATCACAGATACAGAAGGCATTAGTGATATAGAAACACTTAACAAAATTTTAACCCGGTCTGTGAATCTAAGAACTTTTTTAAAATCAGTTGATCGTATAAAAGCTGTATCCCGGTTTGTGGCCCATCACTTTAAAGAAAATGTAAAACCCCTTGGTTACAAAGCTTTTTTGGTGGCTGTGGACAGGGAAGCCTGTGCCTTTTATAAAAAAGAACTGGACCAACACCTTGCCCCGGAAGCGTCACAAGTGGTTTATACCAAAAGTCACAATGACTCAGCACTGTTAAAAAAATATCACATCAACACAGAAGAAGAACACAGTGTCCGAAAACTTTTTAAAAAACCTGCCTGTGACCCTGAGATTTTGATTGTGACCGATAAACTGCTCACCGGTTACGATGCCCCCCTCCTTTACTGTATGTATATGGATAAACCCATGCGGGACCATGTGTTGCTTCAGGCTATGGCCCGGGTCAACAGGCCTTATGAAGATGCACAAGGCATACAAAAACCCTGTGGCCTGATTGTGGATTTTGTGGGAGTTTTTAAATCCATGAAAAAAGCCCTCACTTTTGACTCCGGTGAAGTAAATGCGGTGATCGAAGACTTAAATGTGATGATGCAAAAATTTAAATCCATGATAACAAAAGACTTAAAACCCTATCTCACTTTCCATCTGAAAACTTATGACAAACTTTTGGAGCAATTTGTTTATGAAAAAATGCGGGATCCGCAAAAAAGACAACGGTTTTCCGATCAGTTTCAAAAACTGCAAGCTTTGTATGAAATACTTTCCCCCGATGCGGAACTCAGACCTTACATAAAACCCTATCAGCATATTGTGGATCTTTACCTGATTGTTCAAAAAGCTTACCGGAAAAAAACAGACTTTATTGCAGAAGTCACCAAAAAAACACAGGCACTGATACAAAACACAGCCCACTTAAAGTTTTTTAAAGGTATTGTGAAAATCTATTCCATTGATGAACACACCTTAAAACATGTTAAGAGCAGTAATGACCTGGACAGTAAGAAAGTGATAGACCTTATACAGTCCATAAGAAAAGAAACAGAGGAACACAGTAGGGAAAAACCCCACTTGATTTCCATCTCTGAAAGAGCAGATCAGATTATGCAGAATTTTGAAGAAAGCCAGCAAAGCTCCTCTGAAGCTCTTAAGCACACCCTAAAGCTTGTGGATGAAGCCCGGGAAGCGGAAAAGCTTGCACAAAACAGCTCGTTGTCTCTTCAGGAGGCCACCATCGCCTGGCCCCTTAAAAAGCAAAAACTTAAGCAGTTTGAAGATTTGGCCGTACAAATGTCTGAAAGTTTTGATAAATTTACTCATTTTTACAGCAGCTCAGAAGAAAAACGCCAACTCAAAATGGACCTTTATCAAATTCTTCTGAAAACCGTACCAGAAGACAAAATTGTAAAACTCACCGAAGAGATTATCACTTCTGTTGAGGCAACAAAAAAATGAAACCAGATGAGAAAATAACAGACTTTAAAAAAGAAGTTAAAGTATGGTGCAGGAGGCTTAAGGTTTTTCCCTGTGATGTGCGGGTGGAGGAGATGAAAAAATGGGGGTACTGCACCTCAGACGGGGTGGTGGGCTTCAACCAAAGCCTGTTATTTAAAAGAAAAGAGCTTCAGATTTATGTGATTGTGCATGAGCTTTTGCACCTTAAGGTTCCCAACCACGGCAGGCTTTTTCAGGCTTTAATGAGTATCCATGTTCCCAATTTTAAAGAGCTGGACAGGGAGCTCAACAACCCATTGCTTTCAGCAGAAGACAAAACCCCGCAATACTCACTCTTTTAAAGAAGTGTGGATTCCCACGAATCAAGATGAAAGTCCAGATTTAGGTTTTTATCTTTTTAAAAAGCTTGAAAAAAAATGGGGGGGGGTAAAACTTCAATGAGTTAAGAGGAACACATTTAAAAATCATTTTACCAGAGGAGTTTACTTAATGAAGACAAAGATAATAATGCAAGCAACATGTTTAATTTTAACTGTTTCTTTTGCTCTTACTGCACTGGCCCAGGAGGAATTTGTTATCACCTCTGTTTGTTATAGAACAGATTTTGTTAAAGAGCAGATACTTAAAAAAACAGAAAAGAAAAATTGTGAAGATGTTACTCAAGAGGAGTTAAATGCCATAAAGGTTTTGGATTTCTACAAAGCTTATAGGGAAACAGAATTAAAAACATACGGAGTCGGATTTAAAACCGGTGATTTTTCCGGCTTGTTTTCTTTGGAGATACTTAATTTGAGTGTTCAGGGAATAAAAAGCCTGCCTTCAGATATCTTCTCTGGCTTGTTTAACTTGAAAAATTTAGAATTGGATTCCAATGAATTCACTTATTTCCCTCCTGGTCTCTTCTCTGATTTGGTTGCTCTGGAGGTTCTTTCTATTAAAGGTAATGATGACCTTGAGGGCTTACCTGAAAATATCTTCTCAAACTTACATAACTTGCGGGAGCTTAAAATGAATGGTTTGTATTCACGCACTCACCTGCCCGCAAATATCTTTAACGGACTTTCTAACCTGGAAGAGCTTAATTTGCATGGTGGTGTCTTAAACAGTCTGCCTTTGGGTATCT
The DNA here is from genome assembly GCA_965200025.1 of Bdellovibrionales bacterium. Lineage (GTDB taxonomy): Bacteria > Bdellovibrionota > Bdellovibrionia > Bdellovibrionales > UBA1609 > JANQSP01. The sequence continues at coordinate 1,186,160 of OZ241325.1, read as the reverse complement.
TCTCCGGCCTGCCTAATTTGAGAGTTATTGAGCTGAACTGGCAGAGGAAGTTAACTTATTTTCCTCCCGGTCTCTTCTCTGATTTGATTAGCCTGGAGACGCTTGGATTATATAACACTCCGATTGCTGTACACCGCCTCTATAATGAAGAGCTGAAACACCTCCCCAATTTTAAAGAATTGATTTATGGTTCAGGAGGTTCCGCCAGGTCATTACCATAAAAATAAGCTCAATAAACAGGTGAGAAGGTTTTGTGAGGTTTTGAAGAGAGGTCGGTTGGAGGTCAGATTGGGATGTAGGGGGTGGTTTTATGAGGTTTGAGTGAAGATACTGTGGCTTCTTTTTTTCCCTGCATGATTTTCTATTAGAGAATCAAGATAAAGGTCCAGATTTAGGTCTTTATCTTTTTAAAAGCTTGAAAAAAAATGGGGGGGGGTAAAGTGGTTTTAATAAACAATTTAAACACTCTCAAAAAAGGAGCAATGGCTATGATTTTCAAGTATTCTTTTTTGCCTTTAATAATTTTTTTCTCTTATACTGCGTTTTCAGAGTATGGATGTAGTTGCCAGTGCAAGGCTCAGGTGGAACAAATGTGGATCAGAGGTGGTATGCCAATTGACAATGAGCCTTTTTTGCAAGATGCCAGACAGGCTGCCCCGTGGTGTACAAATTATGTGAATAATATCTTAATGGCCAATGACTTAAAAGAGCAACAAGTGGTGGGCCGGGCGGTCTTTCAACACTATTTTCCTACATACGAACTCTATATGTGTGAGGCCATAAAAAGTGGGGGTGTCGTGGGTTTTGGTGCTTCAGAAGAGGAGGCACAAAAAGATGCTCTTAAAACCTGTCGTTATGTAATGCGGCAGCATCTTAATGTCTCCACAACGGATGTGCAGTATCAACTTCATCCCGCAAGTGTTTTTTTGCATGAGTGTAGCTGTGGCCCAGAAAAATAAACTCCTCATTGGATTGGGTGTTATTTGATTTGTTTGATGTGCAATGTTTAAGGAAGGATTTTGGAAATATAAACCTGAAACATTTTGGAATGTATTTTATACTCACCAGATTTATCCGGGTTTTTTACAATAAGTTTTTTATTGGTTAAGTCCGAAATGGCACCTCCCAATGAAGTGCGTTTTTTGGATGATTTTGCCAAAATATCTTTCCTTAAAACCCACTTGTCTTCTTTACCCGACAAGTCTGCAATAATTTTTAAAACTTCTTTGTAGTTTTGGTTTTTTCTGACAGTGTTGTACATTTTACTGAAAAACAACTGTCCTAATTTTTTAACAGAACCTGCATAAAATTCATTTCCTTCAAGGCCCACTTCAACATCATGTTTTGTTATTTCACCTCCCTGGCAAACCTGAAAGGCAGAATAAGCCAACTCCTGAATAAGATGCGGATAATTTTCAGAATAAGATAAAATCTCTTGTACGGCATCATGAGAGACATTCCTTTTTGGTTTGCCATTTTTAAGAGCTTTTTCAATAATCATTTTCGCCTCTTCATCAGGCATTTTATCGAGTGTAACAGGCGTAAACATTCGTAAAAAAGATTCATGACTTTCTGAAAGTTTGTTAATAATGTCTGGCATACCTGCCATCACCAGCATCAGGTTACGGCAATTGTCGTAGGCCAGGTTTTCCTGTACCACTTTCCAAAAAGAGGAGAAGTTGTCAAAATCCCCCATTTTGTCCAACTCATCCAATATAATGCATATAGTTTTTGCACCCTGATTGTTTTCTTTTAAAGCTTGTGCGGTTTTTCTGATGCATTTTTCCGCCTCCAGATAAATACTGTTTTTAGAACCATTAATTTTGTCTTTGATTGTGTATCCGCTGCCAAACAGTTTTAATTCACTAAACATTCCCAGTATGTTTTGAAATAATTTTTTGATGTTTGTTAATGAGGGGTGAATGGCAAGTTTCAGCTCTTTAATTACCTGTGCAATAACAATTTCACAGGGAGTGTTTTGCTGAACACTGACATGAATGACTAAAAAGGGATCGTTTAAAAAAACCTCTTTCCATATTATTTCTTTCTTTGCTATGGCTTTTGTGAACATGGCAATGGAGGTTTTTCCAATACCTCTTTCGCCTGTGATGAGTACATTTTGAGGGTTCAAAGCTGCTGTTTGGTAAATACAGGTGGAGATGTCGTTGAGCTGGTGTGTTCTTCCTGCAAAAACCCCAGGTGGGACTGGCTGGCCTGGCTGAAAAGGGTTGATAACAACAGGATTCACATTATTCCTCATTTTTGCGTTAGGGGAAGTCCATTTTATGGTGATTTTTGGTGTTTTTCAATACATGAGAGGCATTTTTAGCGGGGAGGTCGGGCAGAGGTCGGCGGTTTTGGGGGTTTTTAGTGGGGAGGTCGGGCAGAGGTCGGTGGTTTTGAGGGTTTTTGGTGGGGAGGTGGGCTGAGACTGGCTGGTTTTAAAGAGCTTGATGAGAGCAGTTAGGGTCTGTATGCCCCTGCCTACAGTGGGTATTTTATGATTTTTAGGCAATAAGTATTATTTTTTGGAACCGTTTTTCAGTTTTTTAAGTTCCTGCTTGGATAAGCCCGTTACCTCAGAGATAAAAGACAGGTCTGCTTTTTTGTTCAACATCTTTAAAATCAGCTCCTGCTGACATTTCTGCCAGCCTTCCTGCTGGCCTTCTTTACGGCCTTTTTGAAGCCCCTTTTGAAGTCCCTTCTGAAGCCCTTTTTGAAGCCCCAGTTTTAAACCCTTGGCTCTTTCCTCATCCAATGATATCTGTAATGGTGGCATAACTCTCTCCTCCTCCTTATCAATGGCCCTGGCCTCTATCTCACTTAATATCCTCCAACTAAATCCCGGGCTGTAATGACGCACATAATCCACAGCCTTCTTTATCAACCTCACACGATCCTTAAAGCTTAAACCCCTGCCGATTACAAACAGGGACCTCATAACCCCCTCATTCAAATTCCATATATGACTCATAATATACAGGGCCGGGTAACTTGTCAAGCCCTTTAACTTTTTCCCATTTTTGCCCAAATCCTGAAGATTTAACAAACGGCACTTAAAATTCAAGACATTCTTACCAAAACACTTCCTCAAAACCCCACTAAAATCACTCAAATACTCATGGAAGCTTAAAACCCCCCTCCACCTCTTGCTTCCATGGTAGACCACCACGGGTATTACCGGTTCTTTTGTCTTGTCGTATATCCCTGTCTGATAATTCAGTATCTGCCTTAAAAGACCTTCGTCCTGATAGCTCTTATGTTCCAGTAAAAACAAAATACGGGTGCTTTTTTTTGAACCACGCCTTTTTACAGAAAACAGCAGGTCCATTCTCTTCTCTTTAAACTCCTTGTCCACAAAAGAGTTAAGCTCCAGTTTTAGAGTCTTGAAATTAAAGAGTTTAAACTCTAAAGGGGTGAGGATAAGGCGAAAAATATCCAGGCTGTAAGGGAGGTGGGAATAGACCTCCTTAAAGAAGATGTCGTGTAGAGAGGTTTTTTTGGCTTTTTTGTTTTGAGACATGGTTTTGTTCTTTTACCGTATGTAAGGAGGGGGTGTCACTATCTTTTTTCAAACATGTTTTTTCTGATTTTAAGGATGATATAGCATATAGAATCTTAAGCTTTGCTTTCTTACAGGGCATCAGAAAGAGGCACATATAATTCGTCATTTTAGGCAGCAAAATGTGTGGGTGTTCTTTGTCCTGTTATTGAAACCAAACTCATGCTTCTTTAAAAGCAGGGTTAAAGGTCCAGTTTTTATAAAAAGCTTGAAAAAAAATGGGGGGGGGTAAAATGGCAAACAAAGTGAAATTTAGAGCTATGACAGGGAAGGTAAAGCTTAAAACTTATGAAAAAGTGGATTCTGATAATTTCTTTTGTTTGTGGTTTTTTTCCTTACATGCTTTCAAGCTGTGGGGGAGCTTTTTTAAATTCCACTAATCTTTTCTCTTCCCTTCCGGATGCAGATGGTGAAAGTCGTCAAATTCCTAATAATGAGTTTTTTTATGTCAATATCTCTAATTCCTTTTATAGGGGGCAGCATGGTTTTGATTTGCTGGATTATGAGATGTACGAGCTGAAAAGTGGCCCGGGGTATGACTGTAAAATATCCAAAAATGAGGAGTCTTCCACAGAGGATATGTACTGCATGTTTGATATACTGGAAGGGGATTTATTTTTACATGATTTGGTTTTTGAATACAATACACCGCCCGGGATGTGTGATTATCTTTCTTTTCAAACCCACTGGCATTATAACCAGCCATCCGGTAAAGGTCCCACAGAGGTTTTTACACGCACAAAATTTGAAATGGTATCCAGATATTGCCCATCAGATTTCACTGACGGGAATGCATGTACAGATGCTTGTAAGGAATCTCAAGAAGATGGTTTATCTTTTGTTTCGTGTTTGAAGGAGTCTGGAGTGGAATACATTATAGGACCGAATAGAAAAATTAAGTTTTGTGCTGATGATTCAGAAGCCCAAGCGTATAACCTTTGTAGTCATAACGATTACTCTGATTGTGTGGATGAGGAAGAAGAAGGTAAGCAGAAAAGAGTACCATGTTTCTATGGAAAAGGCACGGACAGAATAGTTAGGAGTTCTGTTAAAGAACACTTGTGCGAGTTTAATGATGCCCCGGATAATGAAAACTGCTGTGTTGGTGAGTACAAAATTTATAACAGAGCAAATGCAGGTGAAAAAAAACCAAGTGAAGGGAGTTGGGGGGGGGACTTAAGGAAATGTATTGGTGGTTTGGGCCGTGTTTCCTGGGACAATTATACAAAAGATGGTCTTCCAGCAATTTTAATAAGAAGGACACTCGATGGTTTGAGAGATACTTATAGGATCCCCGCTATTATAAAAGTCTTGGATAGAAAAGAAAAAATAAATGGATTAAAAACAGAAAAAAACAGTTTTGTCACAGCAAATTATTGGGAAGGTGTAACAGATAACTCTGAATCCCCAAGTTTTTATGAATCTGTTTCTGAAAAAGGTACACCTGATTTCCATGAGAGAATTGGTGATGGGTATCCTTATATCACTTTTTCCTGTGAAGATCGGGCTGAAGAGGTGAAGCATCGTATTCACCTGATTATCAGGGAGTGGAATTCTGTAGAGGAATTTATGGATTTTAAAGACAGCCAGGGGGATAATGGAGACCCGGATGTTGTGGGAGCTTCTGGGAGTGATTGTGATTATTATGAAGATGATAATGATAATGTTCGTGCAGGTGAATCAAAGTGTAACGACATGGACGATGTGGATGACTGGATGGACACTGATGAGTCTCATCCCGAGCTGGAGTATAAGGAAAGTGGATAAAGTGAATTCTTTTAAAGTTTTTGTGATTGCAGGTATTATTTCACTGCATAGTTTTGTGGCTTTTGTGGCTTTTGAACAAAGGGCCAAAATCAGGTGGCTTAATGGAAAACTAAATAAGCTTTACCAGGCAAACCACCACCAGAAAAGAAAAAGTGTGAGAATGAGATGTGTCCCCAAAAAAAAAGCCATACAGCTTTAAATATGGCAGAAAAATCAATGTTTTTATTAAAAATATCTTGACAAATTATGTAAAAAAACAGCATATTTGGTTTTTGCTCCTGAATAAACGGGAGTCTTTTAACAAAGGAGTCAAAAAATGGATGAAGTACAAAAATCAGTTCTTGAATTACAAAAGAGTTTTGCAAAACTGGACAATGCAGTTTTTTATAAAACAAAAAAAGAAGGGCCACCTCATGAAAATTGGGAAAAAGCTTTTAAAGACCTGAAAGAAGCTCTTGAAAAATTTGGAAAAGTGGCTCTGCCTTAATAAGGCTTTACTTTCCCCGTGTTATTGTCTCACAATGAGTGAATGAGAAAAAAGACTTGCTTTTTTGTGTGGTACAGTTAAGGAAATAAAGAAAAACCGCACACTTAGGCTGCCTGGTACTTTAGACCTCAATTTGAGGTCTTTTTTTATTCAGAGTTTGTTTCCGGGGAAACGATTTTCAATAGCTTCCTTGATCCGAATTTTTATGATTTTTGGTAAAATTTTTATATCTATTTGAGATACATAATCCAAATACTGAATACTATATGTACTATTTCCATGCTTCATTATGAGATACTGTTTTTTTTGAGAGGTTTTCCCGCTTTTTGATTTCTATGGACAAAAGCAAATCCTCATGTTGATCAATAGCGGTTCTTGTAAGTTTTCTTACCATTTCTGCTACAGATTTATTCTCTTTCTTTGCTAATTGCTTAACTGTTTTATACAGTTGTTTATCCAAAGAAAGATTTAGTCTGGTATTTTGCAGAGCCATAGTGCTTGTCCTCCTGAGAAAGTATCCTGTTTCACAGTAGTAGTTATTTTTTGGAGCCGTTTTTCAGTTTTTTAAGCTCTCTCTCTGACAAGCCCGTTACCTCAGAGATAAAAGACAGATCTGCTTTTTTGCTCAACATCTTTAAAATCAGCTCCTTCTGGCCTTCTTTGCGGCCCTCCTGTTGGCCCTCCAGACGGCCTTTTTGAAGCCCCTTTTGAAGTCCTTCCAAGCGACCTTGTTTTAAGCCCTTGGACCTTTCCTCATCCAAGGATATCTGTAATGGTGGCATAACTCTTTCCTCCTCCTTATCAATGGCCTTTGCTTCTATCTCACTCAATATCCTCCAACTAAATCCCGGGCTGTAATGACGCACATAATCCACAGCCTTCTTTATCAACCTCATACGATCCTTGACCGACAATTTCCTGCCGACTACAAACAAGGACCTCATAACCCTCTCATTCAAATTCCATATATGGCTCATAATATACAGAGCCGGGTAGCTTGTCAAGCTTTTTAGCTTTTTCCCATTTTTGCCCAAATCCTGAAGATTTAACAACCGGCACTTAAAATTCAAGACATTCTTACCAAAATACTTCTTCAAAACACCCTTAAAATCACTCAAATACTCATGAAAGCTCAAAACCCCCCTCCACCTCTTGCTTCCATGGTAGACCACCACAGGTATCACAGGCTCTTTTACCTTGTCGTATATCCCTGTCTGGTAATTCAGTATCTGCCTTAAAAGACCTTCGTCCTGGTAGGATTTATGTTCCAGTAAAAACAAAATACGGGTGCTTTTTTTTGAACCACGCTTTTTCACAGAAAAGAGCAGGTCCATTCTCTTCTCCTTAAATTCCTTGTCCACAAAAGAGTTAAGCTCCAGTTTTAGAGTCTTGAAGTCAAAGAGTTTAAATTCTAAAGGAGTGAGGATAAGACGAAAAATATCCAGGCTGTAAGGGAGGTGAGAATAAACCTCCTTAAAGAAGATGTCGTGTAGAGAGGTTTTACGGGGTTTGTTGTTTTGATGCATAATTTTGTTTTTTTATCGTATGTAAAAGGGGGGTGTCACTATCTTTCTCTTAAGTTTTTTGAAAAATAACAAAAAAAGCCCTATGACCTCTTAACCACTCTTTTTAAAGGCAGTAGGGTCAAAAGTCCAGTTTTTGTTTTTCCAAAGAAAAAGCTTGAAAAAAATGGGGGGGGGTAAAATGGCTAAAGAAAAATTTAAAAACCATTAAAAAAGGGGAAGCAGTTATGTTCTTGTATTTTTTTGAAAGATTGTTACTGTTTTTCCGATTAAGTGGAAAAAAAGCGTGTGTGGGGCTTTTGTGGATGACCCATCTTCTGGTTGACAGGCTTTAAAAGACTGTTGTAAAGAAGACTTTTGTATGCAGGGTTTTTTGTGTTTATTGTTTGTTTTGAGTACTCTTTTTTTAAAGCAGGCTTCAGCCCTTCCTGTGTTAAAACAGGCTTCAGATTTACCTGCCTTAAAACAAGCATCAGGTCTTTCTTTTGAAAATAAAACCCCCTGTCGCTTTGTTTTTTATTCTGACTTTTCTTCAAACAGAGATCCCTCTTCTGTTTTAAAGACACAGCAATTCAAAAATGTGTCTTTTTTTCAAAAAGAATTGCCTGCTCTTTATATCCCTGAGGTTTTGGAAAACGAGGAAAGTTTAAGAGGCATGGGGTTTCCCTCTGCCTATACCGTGGGTGTGGACGAGATGCACCGGTTAAAAACTTTGTCAAAAGCTTTAAGGGAAAGGGTCGCTCACCCTCTGAAAACCCATATTGCAGATTTTGCAAATTCTATGGAAGAGCATATTGTTTTTTTTCAAAAAGCTTTCTTAAATCAGCAAAACACAGATACGGGGTTAAAGTTTTTTCGTCTCCTAATTCAGGAGGCCCGCTTAAGAAAGCAAAACCGGCAGGTGACTTATCATTGGTGGATGAGGTGGAATATGGACCTGATGGCTTTAACCGATATATCTGCTGTAAACTCCATAGAAAAATTTTACTACCATAATACAAACATCAGGGAAAAACTCAACCAGGGGGATGTTAAAGCCTTTTCCCATCACTATTTAAGAGTGATTGAAAAACAGTTAAACCCAAACTCCTTTAAAGATGTGATTTACCTGCCCACAATAAAAACCTTGGGGATTATAGCCGTTAACAGGAGTTTTATGGAAGGGGTTATACCTTTGGGCCTCAGCCGGAAAATGGAAGAGATTAATGGGTATCCTGTTAACCCCAGATGGTTTTTTGCCCATGACATGGAACATGGGCAGGAGGCTTTAAAACACCACTTAAGGCCCCGGTACAAAAAAGCCTCTTTGTTGTTTCATACACACTATAAAGAATATGTTAAAAACCTGCCTGTGGAACAAAGACAGCGTATAGAGGTGGCTTATTTTTACTTTACACACGAAAACATACACTCCACCCTCAGCAGCTATCTGGATTTTAAGCAGGTGTCACTAAAACTTTCTGAAGTGGAGTTTGGGAATATGAGTAACAACTATTTAAAAAAACTGTTGCCTTATTCTGTGGATTTTTACTCTTTCAAATCCATCGAAAATCATTTTAAACAGGTGGCAGAGGATTTTGTAAGCATGGCCCGGCAAATAAATAAAAAAGCCCCTTTTATTTTTACCCCCTGAAGAACAAAAAAGGAGAATCAAAAGATTTTCAACAGGAGTGGCAGCAGAAAATATTTTCAGGCATCAGGTTTTTTGAGAATCCGCAAGCCTGCCTGTGAAGCATTGGTTAATGCCGGTTTCAAAAAACTCTGCAGTTTTAAACTGGCTTCTTTGGTTTAAAATGGATTTGGCCTGCTTAAAAGGCCATAGCATACGGGATTTGTCCATAAGGCATGCCTTTAGAAAGTGAGTGTAGGATTCTTTAATTTTCCCGGAATAAAACAAAGCCTGTGCCAGGCGGGACTGTATATCTATCCAGTTGGGTCGAATTTGTACCGCAGTTTGAAAATAAGGAAGGGCGGATTTAAAATCCTCTTTGGTGGCAAAAAAATCTCCTGCCTTCAGCTGAGCCAAAACAGACCGGGGAAATTTTTTTGCAGCGATTTTAAGTTTTTCTTCAACCTCTTTCTGGTTTCTTAAAGACAAGGCATAGTACACATATCCGGAAGCCTCCTGAGGGTAAGATTTTATAAACTCTCCGCACACTTTCAGGCTTTCGCGGTGATATTCATTTAAGTGAAAATATTTACACAAATACTTTTTGTAAGGTTTTTTTTCACCAAAAATACGTACCATTTTTTGGATAAGCTCCAGGAGGACAGACTTGTTTTTTTCCATTTCAGATTTATGGGACAAGAGTTTAAACATTTCCATGTAAAGGGCTTCTTTGTTGTGTTTGCCCTCTTGCTCCAGGAGAGTGTTTATGGTGGCAAGGGCCTCCTCCTGGTACTCTGCCTGGAAGGTTTTAAAGTAGGCTCTTCGTAAATTCTGTATCAGAAGAAAAAAAGCTTTTGTATTTCCCTCCTCTTTTTGGGCCTGTAATCTTAAAATACGAATATGATTTTTGTAATCGTTTTTTTGTGCGTAAGCCTGTGCCAAAATTTTGAGGGAAGGCTGGGAGGGGATGTCTTTTTTTTCAGATGGAGAGGGTTTTTGAGGGGCATGTAAAGGGTTGGGGGAAACCTCCCCCTCTTTTACAGTGTCTGATTTTGCGTTGGGGTTCAGTTTTTTGAGCTTGTCTGAAAGATGGGAAAACGGGTCAACAGAGGGTGTTTGAGTGCGGTTTTGGTTTTTTGCAGCTGAGGCGGTTGAAGCAGTAGCCAGATAAAATCCCAAAAGGCAAAAAAGTTTAAAAAAAATCATTTTTTCTTGGCCTTCGTTTTTGGTGGAAAAGGCAAAACCTCAGTTTGGATGATAAAGCAAAACCTCATAAAGGAAAACCAGGCCCACCGACCAAAGCCCAAAAACAAACCCGGGCCTGTTTTTTTAAAGGGTTTGCCACTGGCTTTTTAAGTGCATGTAAGGGTTTCCATTAAAAACAGGGAAAAACATTTAATATCCTGCCGGTTTTTTCCGAATTTTCTTAATAGACCAGATAAAAAAATATTTGTTTCTCATCGGGGCTGGAAAAGGACAATAAAGTTGAAAAACAGTAAAAAACACATCTTCAAAAACATTATTGCAGGTCCCGGGTTTAAGGGCTTGTATTCCAACACACCTGATTCCAAAAAACCCCCTCAAAAAGGGGAAAATGTTGTTTCCCCATCAGGTGGTGTAAAACCCCTTCCCCCCACCGGGACAGAAGGGGGTGTGTTTTTTAAAACTTCAGCTCCCAAAGAGCAGGCCTTAAAACAGGAGTCCACAAAAACTCATAATATTATTGCCAATAAAGGGTGGTTTAAAGGCCAGACCAAAGACAGATCGGGAAAAGAGCAAAACCCTCTTAACAAACCTTCTCCACAGGAAGCTTTTGTGGAAGGGGGGCCAAAGCCCTCTCCCTGGAAAGATTTTCTGCCTTTAATCTCTTCCGGAGCTGCCGCCTGTCTGCTTTTAATCGTGGCTCCTTTGCTGCCCAGGTACTTTGATAACTCGGAAGCAAGGGGCATTGCCTCTTTCCCCGGCTGCCCCCCCCAGGACTTTAGATGCAAAAGGGAGGTGCGTAAAAAATGTAAAAACAGCACAAACCAGAACTGCGAGGCCGAAGTGTGGATGCAACTTCAAAGCAAACGCAAGAGAAAACAACAGTTTAAGGAAAGGCGTACCATGCACATGATACACACCGGTCACAGAAAGATTGCCAGCATTGGCTCTTCCCCCACTTTGCTTGAGGTTTTTTCGTTTGAAGTTTTAAAATCCCGGTACAAGGTCAAAAGTTTGTCTTCCCGCAAACTGGATTCTGTGGAAATACGGGAGGGTGAAATTCCACTGGTTTTACCCCGCCTTCCTGTTTTGATTAAAAATTTTTCCTCTTTGTTTCCCGCTCACCATAAGATAAAAAAACAAAACCCGGTTTTACCTGGCACTGTGGTGTATGCCCTTTTGGATAAAACAGATCAGACAGTATCAATGGTGGAGGTGACAAAAGATTCAGAAGGAAGGTTGTTGTCTTTACATCTCAAAAAAGAATTTTAAAAGGGACAGGGCCTGTGAAGAACATCCTCTTGGGTATTTTTTTGATTTTGCAAGCCGGCTGTGGTGTTCTCCCCATGCCGTCTTCCGGTCCCATGCAAAAAAATGAATGCAACTTTCAGGTTAAAAACGACAATGTCATTAAATGGAAGAAGACTCCCATTTCCATCTATGTACATAAGAGCGTGGACTCTGCTGTTTATCACAACATCTCTCATGCGGTGGATATGTGGAATGAGGAATGGAATTATTACACCAAAGGGGGGGGGAGGTTGTTTGAGTTTATAGGGGACTACGATTCTCCTGTGTCTCCAAAAAGCAGGCAATCCGCCCGGGATGCCGTAAACACAGTGTTTGTGGATGAAAGCGAGGGTTTGCTTCTTCCTGGTGAGCAGGGGGCGACTTTCCTCCGCAGCAGTCCCTGGGGGGGAGCCATCTATGATGCCGATATTATTGTTAATGAAGTGGATCATCATTTTTACTATGAGCCAGATGATTACGATTATTCTGTTTATACCAGCAGCTCCAAAGTGGCATCCCGGGGGCTGGCCAGCCTGGCAGAAAAACCCTCACTTTGGTCCCGTTTTGTGGGCATGTTTTATTTTGTTGTGGAGTTCTTTTTTAAAAAACCGGGAAGAACACCAGCTTCAAAAAAAACACGTATTTCCAGAAACCAAACCGATTTTATCAGCTTCGCCCTGCATGAATTAGGACATGTGGCTGGTTTGATGCATGTGGAAGAGTCCCGAAAGAGTGTCATGTATCCCGTACTCACCGTGGGGGATCTCAGAAGAAATATCAGGGATACAGAGCTTAGCAGCCTCGGCTGTGTTTATGGTGGAGAATCTTACTAATGGGCCACAGCAGTCAAAAAACAAAACCCTTCTCTTTGAATGGGAAGTTAGGGGAGGAAAAGAAAGGGTCTGAGAAAGAAAAACCTCTTAATCTTTTAAACCAGCACATGGATTCTTTAAAAGAACAAACTCATCAGTTGAATTATATCATTTCAGAAATAAAAAATGTGGTAAGCATTCAGCACAGCAGAAAAGGGAATGTTAGTGAAAGCGGGTGACAGAGGCCAAAACAGCACTGTCCACAATGTGAAAATAAGTTCGAACCACGATTTCAAAATTTCTGTTGTCCAGTGAGTTTAAGTAACACTGCTTCTGCTGAAAAGATTTTTTTGAAAGCAGGGCCGTCATAAGCTGTTGAATCTTGTGGATATTGTTTTTGCTAAAAAAATCGATGTTTTCTGTGGGGGTTTTTAGTATGGGAATCACTTTTTTGTGATCAAATAAAAAATGATGCCCTTTGGCAGATTGATTCAAAAGCAGCTCAATCTCATGTAAATCCTTTTGTTTGATCTCAAGCATGGTGAGTTCCCCCTCTTTAAAGTAAAAGACATAAGCACTTTTTCAGTGTATAACCTTCAATAGATTGCATTTTAAAGAAACAATCAAGTCCAGATTCCACAGCATGACACCCGACTTCTATCTGTAATTGGTCTGATATGTGTTGCAGTGAGTTATGACTATTTACCTGTTTTCCCGGGGGCCTTTGAGGGTTTTTGAGGATCAAGCGGGGGTTTTTTAGTTATTTATATTTGATCAGGAAGTATGGAAATACCTTTTGTGATTTCCTCTGAGATGGCTTCTTCTCTTTCTTTGTGTATGTCTTCCGCCCGGGGAACAGGTATATCCCGGGGCGAGTGTGTGCAGATGGCCCGGGCTTTTTTATAAAACATGGATTCGGTATGGGATTTTGCAGAGAGTACACCAAAAGGATGAAGTTTGAGTAAGCGTTGTTCATTGTTGTTTTGACTGACAAAGCTGTTGGGGTGGGCCGTAAAGGGGGGAATTAAAACTTTTGTGGTTTTTACAGGCCGGTCTTTTTCGTTAAATATGGAAAGAGCCACTCCATGCCATCCGTCCATATCATGGAGCAGCAGCCCGTAATTTTTAACAAAATCGTCCAAAGACAAATACCCAATATCTTTTAAAAGTTGTTGATCCACAACAGTGACAGTGTTGATTTTTTCAGACAGGGAGTCTTTGACAATCTCCATGGACACAGGTTCTTTTTTATTATAGACTTCGCGGTTGTCTTCCATGTTAAAAGTGTGCAGCTGCATATAATTGGAAGAGTTTTTAAGCTCGTAGGGTACACTTCTCAGGTAAAGCCAGATTTTATTGGTGTTAAAGCGGTCTTCCTCCCAGTTGTAGTAGGTGGTTAAAATGCCGCTAAAATCCTGATCGTTAAATTTGTTGCAATAGGCTAAAAACTCCGAGTGGTCATCGGGGGAGTTCCATGGGGGGGCATCTTCAGAAAGACTGCTGTAGCTTTCCTCCTCCCATGCAGGGCCACCGCCAAAAAAATCAAAAGCACAGCCTGCAATATACAGGGATAAAAAGCCAAAAATAAGTACAGTTTTGCATATCTTCATCACCTGATTTATCGGAAGATTAAGGCTTTGGTTTTAAAAAAAAGATACCCTGGTGTTTTTGTATGCTTAAAATAAAGACTTAAGTCCAAGCAATAAAGTGAGAACCAAAAAGCCAAGAAGTAAGATGGGGTTGATGTAGTGTCCGTAAGAGCTAAAAAAACTGAGTTTTACCTCTTTATTAAAGGGTAAAATTTGTGTTTTATGGCTTTTTTGCCACAGAGGGGATTGGTAAAGGATCTGGCCTTTGGCTGTCATCACAGCAGAAAAGCCGGAGTTTGTTCCTCTTAAAACGGGGAGTCTGTTTTCAATACCTCTTGCCAAAGTCATGTAGAGGTGCTGGTGGGGCTGGCTGGTTTTGCCAAACCATCTGTCGTTGGAGGTGTTGATGAGGATACGGGCCCCTTTTTGGGCCAGCTTTCGGGAGAAGGAGTCAAACAGGCCCTCGTAGCAGATTTGAAACCCCACCTGAGTTTGAAAAACATAGGCTGTGGAGGACTCTTTAAGCCCTTTTAAAAAAGAGTATCCAAAGTTGGGATAGATTTTCTTTATAAAAGGCAGCCATTGCATGCTTTTTGGCCAGTATTCCCCAAAAGCAATCAGGTGTATTTTGTCGTAAGGGGGGGCTTGCTCTTTCCCCTCCGCATTAAAAATAAAAAGAGAGTTGCTGTGTCCTTCTTTTTGTTTGCGGATGGCAGAGAGTATTAAAGAGGTGTCGAAAAGGCGGGCGGAAGAGGCTGCCTGGCTTCTGCCAAAAGAAAACCCGGGATGGTCTTTTATGATGTAAGGGAAGCTGCCTTCCGGCCACAAAATAAAATCCACAGGATCAGATGTGGATTTTATTCCCTTTACACTCTCCTGAAAAAGTGTGTGCATTTGATTTTTTTTGCTTCGTAAAACATGGGAGGAGGAAGGGGGTTTGATATTGGGTTGCACAATCAGGGCTGAGAGCTGGTGGGTGGGTTCAGGCCATCTGTTTTTTAAGTAAAGCCCCAATAGGTTTAAGCTCAAAAAAATCACCAGCCAGAGTATGACCAGCCCTCCTGTGGAAAAAGAATTTAATTTCTTTAAACTCTCACACAGAGATTTAAAAACACCAAAAAGAGGTGGGGGGTGCAGGGGTTTTATCTTTTGCCACAGAACGAGAAAAAGAAGATTGGAAAACAAAGTTAAAGTGTTTAGAAAAGAAAAACCCCACAGCTCTGCGGTTTGAAAAAGGGGCAGGCCCGCATAAAACCATGTGTAACCCAAATGCCATTTGAACAAGTTGGGGAAGTACATCATGCAAAGAGCCTGTGTGGTGGGCAGCAGTAAAAGCAGCAGGCTGTTTTTGGTTTTTGAAGAGGGAAGATGAGAAAGTAAAATTTTGTGACACATAAACCAAAGCAAAAGGGCCAGGGGTATTTGAAGGTTGGCTCCACAGGAAAAAAGAGCAAACAGCAAACTGGCCTGAGGCCAGGAAAACCCTCCAAACTCTTTAATGGTATAGGCTATCCAATAGCCTCCCCCCCAGGTTATGAGCATCTGGCAAAGCCAGCCCCCTATAAGCAGATGCTTGAGCCGCTTTTGCTGGAGTGCAAAAAGCCAAAGGGGAACAAAGCAGAACACCACCGCAAAGGGTGGAAAGGGGATATAGGAAACAGATACCAGCAGGCCCGTTAAACAGGCCCATTTGTACCGGGACAGAAAAAAAAGGGCTTTTTTCACCATGCTGGTTTTAAAAACTACACTTAAAGCCCATGGTTTCAAAAGAAAAAATCAGAAAGCTTGTACATGGGGAGTAAAAAAACAGCGGAAGGTAAAAAAAAATGGATTTTTTTCCGGTTTTTTTGTATAGGAGGTTCATAATGATTACCTCTTCCCCAGGTTCTGACACACAAAAACAGGCACAGAGTCTGAAAATTCGCTGTCCCCATTGCTTTCAGGTGTTTAAAACCTTTCGACATGAGTTTGAAGAGGAGTATCCGGATTTTTGTTGCTCTGTGTGTCAGGGTGAGTTTTGGATTGATTCTGTGGCGGCCCGGGCGGGAGGGATAGCCCAGGGTTACCCCCCCAGTGCTGTAAAAATACCTTCTCATACAGTGCGTACTATGGGTCGTGAGTCTTATAAAATGTGTCCCCGCTGTCTTCACAAATGCAAATTGGGAGATACAGAGTGTGTCTATTGTGGTGTGGTGTTTGAAAAATGGGCCAGGCAAAACCCCGAAGAGGTCAGGCTCCGGTCTTTATGGGAACTTGTATTAAAACAGTGGCAAAACCATCAAAGCCACAACGATTTTATCAGTACCTGTCACAGTCAAAATAAATTGATTTACGGTATGTCCTGTTATGGTCGTATTTTAAAAGAGGATTCCAAAAACACAAAAGCCAAAGAGATGATAGGTCGTATGAAGGCTCTTCTTTTTCCTTATGAGGTGGAGCTTCGGTGGAGGGATGGCTTTGTTTATCGTATAAAAAAGCTTTTGAAGTACTATAGCCACAGGGAGTTTTTGATAAGGGCCGGGTTTGTTTGTATGTTGCTGGGCTTGCTGTGGTTGCTTTTTTAAATGCTTTTTTACTTTGTGTAAAGTTTCAGAGGAATGAAAGAAACACTCAAGCACTATCGCTTAAGTTTTGAAGAGTATCAAAACATTGTCAGGCTTTTGGGACACAAGCCCTCCCGGGGAGAGCTGGCTTTGTTCTCTGCCATGTGGAGTGAGCACTGTTCCTATAAAAGTTCCCGTGAGCATTTAAAAAAGTTGAGGATAAAGCATCCCCGGGTGGTGAAAGGTTTTGGGGAAAATGCGGGTGTGGTGGACTTGGGGGAAGGGGAAAAAGTGGCCTTTAAAGTGGAAAGCCACAATCACCCTTCTTTTATCACTCCTTACCAGGGGGCTTTAACAGGTGTGGGTGGTATTTTAAGGGATATTTTTGTGATGAATGCACGCCCTCTGGCTCTGGCCAATTATTTGTGCTTTGGCCTTCCTCCTGCTGCTTCTGAGAAAGAAAGTGGTTCTTCTGAAAAAAAACTATTTGGTTTCTCTAAAAAAAACTCCTCTTTTGTTGACAGAAACAACAGAGGAGGAGGCGGAAGGTGGAAAGAGCTTTTGGGGGGAGTGGTACAGGGTATAGGGGATTATGGAAACTGCATGGGTATTCCCACTGTGACGGGGCAGGTGGAGTTTCACCCCTCTTACGAAAACAATGTGGTGGTGAATGCTTTGGCGGTGGGGTATTTGGGACCACAGGATCCGGTGATGACCTCTCAACCGGGTACTCAGGATGTGGGTTCTTTGTTGGTTTATGGAGGGGCTTTAACGGGCAGGGATGGTATTCACGGGGCTTCCATGGCCAGTGAGTCTTTTAACAAACAGGAGGATAAAACAACCTGTGTGCAGATTGGAGATCCTTTTTACGGCAAGCTCCTTATGGAGGCCTGTCTGGAAGCTATAGGGAAAAACCTGGTGACAGCAGCTCAGGATATGGGGGCTGCGGGACTTGTCAGCTCCAGTTTTGAGATGATTTCAAAAGCCCGGTTGGGAATGGATCTCCATGTGGACAAAGTGCCTTTAAGGGATGCCACCATGACTTTGGAGGACATACTGCTTTCTGAAACCCAGGAAAGAGTGCTTTTTGTGGTGCATCCCTCCTGTTGGCAGGCTTTAAAATCTGTGTTTGAAAAATGGAACCTGCCGGTGGCCTGTATAGGGACTTTAACCTCTCACAGGAAAGCAAAACTTTTTTGGAAAGACAAATGCGAAGTGTGTATAGACCCTCTCCTGCTGACAGAAAAATCCCCTCAGGCTCACCGCCCCTTCACTCCCTGGAAAGCCAAACACCGCACATCTTCTGAAAATTTGTCATTCCCGCGAAAGCGGGAATCCACGCTTCATCATCTGCACAGTGCTACTGTCTCTTCAAAAAACAACAAATCCTCTTTGAGCCAGGAGGAAACACACCTTCTCAGTATGATGCGGGATTTGAGATCCTCTCACCGTGAGTTTGTGTATCAGCAATACGATCAGAGTGTGGGTGGGGCGACAGTCAAAGGCAGTTCTTTTCCCTTTGGGGTTTTAAAACTGCCTCATTCCGGAAGGGCTTTGGCAGTTTGCATGGGGGGCAGGCCCTATCTCATGCAGATGGATGCTTACGAGGGGGGAAAAGACGCTGTGTTTAAGCCGGCCCTTCAGCTGGCGGCTTTTGGATTTTCACCTCTGGCTTTAACCGATGGGTTAAACTTTGGAAGTCCGGAAAACAAAGAGGTGATGAGTGAGTTTGTAGCTTGTGTCACAGGCATTTCTGAAGGGGCTTTAAGTCTTAACACTCCTGTGGTGAGTGGCAATGTGAGTTTGTATAACGAAACCTGTGGAGTGGGTGTAACTCCCACCCCTGTGACAGCAATGGTGGGTGTAAAAAAAACTTTGCCGGTGGTTTGCAATCATATAGGCAGCAATATTAAAGAGTACGCAGAAGAAGGTACCTCCCCCTCTTTGGGAGTGTATTTGCTAAGTGCACAGCAAATGGTGTGTCGGGGTTTGTTTGCACAATATGAGGGAAAATCCCCTTTGTTTCACGGCACCCTGAAAGGGGAGGTGTGCCGGCAGTTTCAAAAACTGCTTTTGTATTTACATTCTTGTTGTCCTCCCAAAGCGATACGTTTGGTGAGTAAATTGGGGCTGGCTTATCATCTGGCTCTTTTTGCCATGTTTTCCAAAAAAAGCTTAAAGGTTCAAACCTCTTACCCCTTGTTTCAGGAACGGCTTTACGAAGTGATTGTGCTGTTGACAGACCACCAAGCCAAAAGCTGGCAAACGATTCTGTCTCAGCCCCCTTCTGGTTTAAAGACAGGGCCTGCTTTCTCTTCGGTGTTTCGTTTGCAAAAACTGGGAACTTTACTCTCCCGGGACAAAAATCCCTCTTTGTATATCAATGACTGTGTGGCTCTTCCCCTGTCTGATTTAAGGGAGGCCTACCATAAAGTCTGTCCTTTATAACTGGTGAAGTTATTTTAGTTATCGCAAGTATTTTTTTGTAAGTTGCATACTTACTCTTTCTCTTTATGTTCTTTATGTATGATAATTTTGTCGTGGGAAGATTTGTTGCTGATAAAGGAATCTATCAATAATCTAAAAGTTTTTTTATCAAATACAAGATGTATTGAATACACGCTAAATGGGTATATTCTTCTGATACTACGTCTTTTATCTTCAGAAAAATTATTGTCGTGTAAAGTAACCAACTCAAGAGAGTGAAGACCGAAAAACACTCTATCCGGCAAAGAACTTAATTGATTATTGTCAAGAGCAATTACTTCAACCAGAGGAAGCCCCTGAAAAATCCCTTTCGGTAAAGCACTTAACTGATTCCTTCTCAGTTCAAGGTGTTTAAGAGAAGTAAGGCCGGAAAAATCTCCTGCCTTCAAACTCGTTATATTTTCGTTCATTAAACTTAAAGTCTGTATTGTATCCAACATCTCATTTGCCAGGACACAGGTTATGGGTGCGTACGCTTTTTTTAATTTGGCTACAATGGCATCCCGTACCTGTGGAGTACGCTCACAAACCGGAAGTATATTTTGTCCGTAAGCAAGACCGGCCTGCACTAAAAACAAACTGCACACAATTAAAGTTTTCATTTTCAACCTCCTCTGGTTATTTAAGGTATGTACCTGTTGTAAGTTTTCTCCTTTTAAAAAAGGGGCATTAAACCCACTTTACCCCCCCCCATTTTTTGTCAAGAGGGATTTTAAAAAAAGATCACAACTGGCCTTTTTGGTGGTTTTACCTTTTGTATTCCACAGCTTGTCTGTCAAATGACAGCTCATGAAGGGGGTTAAGGGGGTTGTTTTAATGGTTTTCAGGCAACATTATGTACATGTTTGCTTTCCTGTAACTGAATTTAAATTCATACTTCTTTAAATATAAGGCTAAAGGTCCAGTTTTTGTTTTTCTGAAACAAAAAGCTTGAAAAAAAAAGGGGGGGGTAAAATCACCAAAGAAACTAAAAAAGGAGGATAAAAATGAAAAATCACTTGATGTCTTTAGCTGTTTGTCTGGCTTGTTTTTGGTCTTCTTATGGTTCAGCGGGTTATTTGAAAGATCAGCTTCTTAAATACTGTAAAGAATATATGGTAAGCTTATTAAGAAAAGATTCACAAGATTTTAGTTATGAAATTGACCCTATAAACCGTTTGGAAGGTTGGAATCCTTTGAGTGAAAAAATTGTATCCTTCTCTACTTGTAGAGTAAAACACAAAGAGAAAACAAAAGAATATAAAGTTAGGATGGCCATCCATTCAGCTGTACCACAAAGCGAAAGATTAAAAAAATTGGCCTATAAAACTGCTATTTCAAAGCATCGTGAAGATCATATAATACCAGTCGGTGTTGTTGAGTTTAATTACAATCCTCCATTAGGAGACTCCTATGAAGTAATTGGGTATATTGCCATTTATCACGTGTGTAGTCCCGGCCGTGGTTATCTTATTTGTAGTATAGCTAACCCAGGCACCTTTTATTATTAAAGCTTTTTTGGTTTTCTGCCGATACAGGGAAGTATGAAGGCTTTGTTTTTTAGGGTTCCAGGAAAAAAACGGGGGGGGGGGTTTTTGCCCTCTCACTTCTTTTCTTTGGGCTTTCTTGCTTAAGCTTTAATGCGTTGGCTATTTATGCCAGTTTTAGCACATTTTGCCACAACAGAAAAACACGGACAAACCACTTTCATCCCGCTCACAAAGCATCCATGCCATCCACGAAGAGCTTAAAAAACTCCCCTCTTTGTATATCAATGACTGTGTGGCTCTTCCCCTGTCTGATTTAAGGGAGGCTTACCATAAAGCCTGCCCTTTATAAAATGAAATTGTTTTATTTTATGTGTTTTCGTAGTAATTCTTGAAGCATTCTTTGCCGGAGCCGGAGTCTTTTGGAGTAGGAGGGTACCCAGTTATACACTGTCACATCAAATACAAGTAGTATTGAAGTCTGTTCAAAAGGATACATGTCTTTGATACGTCTTTCTTCATCTTCAGAAAAATTATTTTCATACAAATGCACCAGCTTAAGAGAGTTAAGATTTTGAAAAACCCCATCTGGCAAAGTACTTAATTGATTATTGTCCAGATCAATTGCTTCAACCAGAGGAAGCTCCCAAAAAATCTTTTCCGGTAAAGCACTTAATTGATTCCTTCTCAGTTCAAGGTGTTTCAGAGAAGTAAGGCCGGAAAAATCTCCTTCCTTCAAACTCGTTATATTTTTGTTCATTAAACTTAAAATCTGTATTGTATCCAACATCTCATTGGCCAGGACACAGGTCATGGGTGTATATGCTTTTTTTAATTTGGCTACAATGGCATCCCGTACCTGTGGAGTACGCTCACAAACCGGAAGTGTATTTTGTCCGTAAGCAAGACCGGCCTGCACTAAAAACAAACTGCACACAATTAAAGTTTTCATTTTCAACCTCCTCTGGTTATTTAAGGTATGTACCTGTTGTAAGTTTTCTCCTTTTAAAAAAGGGGCATTAAACCCACTTTACCCCCCCCCCATTTTTTGTCAAGAGGGATTTTAAAAAAAACATCTTTAAAATCAGCTCCTGCTGGTCTTCTTAGCGACCTTCTTGCTGGGGACCCTCCAGACGGCCCTCTTGAAGCCCTTCCAAACAGCCCTTTTGCTGTGGCCCTCCAGACGGCCTTTTTGAAGTCCTTCCCAGGTTGAAGGTCCTGTTTTTGTTTTTTCTTTAAAAAAGCTTGAAAAAAAATGGGGGGGGGTAAAATGGCAAACAAAGTGAAATTTAGAACTATAACAACAAAGAAAGTAAAACTTAGAGTTTATGAAAAGGTGGATTGTTATTTTCGCCGGGGTTTGTGTGTTTTGTACTTACATGCTTTCAAGCTGTGGGGGAGCTTTTTTAAATTCCACTTCACTTTTTTCTTCCCTGCCAAGTGTGGAAGGGGAAAGTAACAATATACCTTCTAAAGACTTTTTCTATATAAAAATCTCTGAAGCTTATTATAGGGGGACCCATGGGTTTGATCTCCTGGATTATGAGATGTACGAAAGTATCAATGGCCCCGGGTATGACTGTAAAATATCCGTAAATGAGGAGTCTTCCACAGCGGATATGTACTGCATGTTTGATGTATTGGAAGGGGATTTATTTTTTCACAAGTTGGAGTTTGAGTACAATGCCCCGCCCGGGATGTGTGATTTTGTGTTTTTGCAAACCCACTGGCATTATAACAGGAAAGCAGGTTATGGTCCAAAAAATGTTTTTAAAAAATCCTTTCCTAAATTGTCGTCAGCATTAGACCATTGGTGTACAAATCCCCCCACCGGCATGTGTTTGGCCTATACATCAGAATATGAAGCAGCAGACTGTAGTACAGAAGACCCTGGGGATGGATCGAAAACAAAAACAAAATGTTATTTATCAGAAGATGTGAGGTATTGTGAGTTTCCTAGTGATACTTTAGAGTCTTGTAAAGAAAATGCAGAAGATGTATGTGAAAGATATAATAAAACAAATATTGAAGAGGAAGGTGCAAATTGTTGTATTGGTGACTATGACCTTTATGATGCGGAAAATCCAGACGGAGATCCAGAAAGAGAGGATATACCTTGGGGTGGTGATTTAAGGCAATGTATCGGTGGTTTGGGACGCTTTGCAACGGATGAAATAGGTTACTCACCAGACGGCTTCCCCTCTATCCTAATAGAAAACTCAAAAGCGGGTTTAAGAAAAACATACAGTGTTCCCGCTATTATTGACAGTTTAGTCACAAAATATAAAGACACAGAAAGTGAGAGAAAATTTCATCCTAAACAAAGAAGTTTTATCACAGCAAATTATTGGACGGGTATAGAAGACGGGACAGATACCCCAAGATTTTATAAAGCCGATCCCGATCCCCCTTATTACGGAAGAAAGCATCTTCAAGACGGATACCCTTACATCACTCTTTCATGTAAGGATCAGGCTTATGAAATAAAACATCGTATTCACCTGATTATCAGGGAATGGAATTCCCAAGAGGAATTTAGGGACTTTAAAGACAGCCAGGGGAATAATGGAGATTCTGATGTTGTAGGGGAAGCCGGAGGTGATTGTGATTATTATGAACAGGATGAGGATTATAAATTGGAAGACCGTCAATGTAACGACATGCAGGATGCGGATGACTGGACTGCCACAAGTGAGGATTATCCAAAGCTGGATTATTCAAAATAAGTGGGTAAAGTGACTTTTTTTAAAGGTTTTGTGATTGTGAGTATGGTTTCACTGCATGGTTTTGTGGCTTTTGTGGCTTATGAACAAAGGGCAAAGATTGTCTGGCTTAATGGAAAACTAAATAAGCTTTACAAGGCAAACCACCACCACCAGAAAAGAAAAAGTGTAAGAATGAGATGTGTTCCAAAGAAAAAAACCATAAAGCTCTAAATAAGCATGGTTCAAGATATCTGCCTTACGGGGTATTTTTAGTGATTTTCAGGCAACAGGTATTATTTTTTGGAGCCATTTTTCAGTTTTTTAAGCTCCTGTTCTGACAAGCCTGTTACTTCAGAGATAAAAGACAGGTCAGCCTTCTTTCGCAACATCTTTAAAATCAACTCCTGCTGACCTTCTTTGCGGCCCTCCTGTTGGCCCTCCAGACGGCCTTTTTGAAGTCCCTTTTGAAGTCCTTCTTGGCGGCCCTTTTGAAGCCCCAGTTTTAAACCCTTGGCTCTTTCCTCATCCAATGATATCTGTAATGGTGGCATAACTCTCTCCTCCTCCTTATCAATAGCCCTGGCCTCTATCTCACTCAATATCCTCCAACTAAATCCCGGGCTGTAATGACGCACATAATCCACAGCCTTCTTTATCAACCTCATACGATCCTTGACCGACAGCCTTCTGCCGATTACAAACAGGGACCTCATAACCCCCTCATTCAAATCCCATATATGACTCATAATATACGAGAGCCGGGTAGCTTGTCAAGCCCTTTAACTTTTTTCCGTTTTTGCCCAAATAAAGAAGATGTCGTGTAGAGAGGTTTTTCTGGTTTTTTTGTTTTGATGCATGGTTTTGTTCTTTTATCGTATGTAAAAGGGGGATGTCACTATATTTTTTCAAACATGTTTTTTCTGATTTTAAGGATGATATAGCTGTACAGAATCTTAAGCTTTGCTTTCTTGCAGGGCATCAGCAAAGAGGCATATAATCTGTCGCTTTAGGCAGCAAAATGTACAGGTAATTTTTTATCCAATTCCCTGGCTTTATAAATATTATACAGGTGTTGTGATATAGCTGGGCCTGTTAGCACCAAAAAGTTGAGTAGTTTTTTGCTGTGTTCAAAAAATCTTTTATTTTCAAATACTTATAAGATTTGGCCGACACCGTCAGCTCTTTTTGAAAATAAGAGTAGCAGAGATAAAATTGGCGATATTTTTCTAATTTTCTTTCACTAAATCCTCTTTCAAAACTTTTTGTTAAATCTACTGCTATTTTTTGTATAATTTTCTCTCCATATTCTGCCCGGTGTTTACCTTTTTGTTCCATTTTCACAATTCTTTTCTTCCTGTTTCCCAATAAGTGGTTGTAATAATACTATTTTAAGTCTCAAAGGGTAAAGCAAAAATCTTAAAAGTGCAATACATGGAAAAGCTTGATTTTATACTGATGTATATTGTACTTTCACTTAGAGACTACTCAAAAAGTGGAAAAACCTAAGAAGCGGGCTTTTTAATAAAAATATAATGTATTGCATAAAAATTTGAATATAGTCAGCATATTTTAGGAAAACCTTAACTATGGCAACATTATCTACCATAGAGTGGACAGAAGCCACATGGAATCCACTAACTGGTTGTAATAAAATCAGCCCGGGATGTAAAAACTGTTATGCAGAAAAATTATCCCATCGTCTTCAGAAAATGGGCCAATATAATTACAGAAATGGTTTTAACTTAACCTTACATCACCATGCCCTAAGCATTCCCCTGAAATGGAAAAAACCAAAAATGATTTTTGTTAACTCCATGAGTGATTTGTTTCATAATAAAGTACCTGTTTCATTTATCAAAAAAGTATTTGAAGTCATGAACTCATGTCCTCAGCATCATTTCCAGGTTTTAACAAAAAGGGCTGAGAGGCTGGAAGAGTTGTCCTGCAAGCTAACTTGGACTAAAAATATATGGATGGGGGTTAGCGTGGAAAACAAAAATTATATGTTTCGCATTCCACACCTTCTGCAAACACCAGCTTATATAAAATTTTTGTCATTGGAACCACTTTTAGGTTCTCTACCTGATTTGAAATTAAAAGGCATTGATTGGGTTATTGTGGGAGGGGAATCCGGACCTAAAGCCAGAGTCATAAAACCTGAATGGGTAAAGCAAATTCAACTTCGATGTATAAAAACAAAAACAGCTTTTTTTTTCAAACAGTGGGGGGGAGTAAAAAAACACAAGACCGGGAGGTTGTTTAAAGGAAAAACCTGGGACGAGATGCCGGATAAAAAAATGTGGTCCCCTTAAAAAACGAAGCTCTATGGTGTGGCCCTCTGTGTCCTCTTCACAATGACAGTACTTCAGAAGCTGGCAGGCCATTAGGTTTTCAAACCTCTTTTTTCCCCCTTTTCCGGCACTGCTGACCAGTCAAAAACCCCAGCCAGAACTGCCAAGTTTGCATGCGGTACAGAAAGACTGTCAATATTGGTTAAAAAACCTGAAATATCCCCATCACCTGTAATATTTAAAGCTCAGGATACTTGCCTTAATGGGTATTTTTAGTGATTTTCAGGCAACAAATATTATTTTTTAGAGCCATTTTTCAGTTTTTTAAGCTCCTGTTCTGACAAGCCTGTTACTTCAGAGATAAAAGACAGGTCAGCCTTCTTTCGCAACATCTTTAAAATCAGCTCCTGCTGACCTTCTTTGCGGCCCTCCTGTTGGCCCTCCAGACGGCCTTTTTGAAGTCCCTTTTGAAGCCCTTTTTGAAGTCCCTTTTGAAGTCCTTCCTGGCGGCCTTTTTGAAGCCCCAGTTTTAAGCCCTTGGACCTCTCCTCATCCAGTGATATCTGTAATGGTGGCATAACTCTTTCCTCCTCTTTATGAACAGCCCTTGCCTCTATCTCACTCAATAATCCTCCAACTAAATCCCGGGTTGTAATGACGCACATAATCCACAGCCTTCTTTATCAACCTCATACGATCCTTGACCGACAACCTTCTGCCGATTACAAACAGGGACCTCATAACCCCCTCATTCAAATCCCATATATGACTCATAATATACAGAGCCGGGTAGCTTGTCAAGCTCTTTAACTTTTTTCCATTTTTGCCCAAATCCTGAAGATTTAACAACCGGCACTTAAAATTCAAGACATTCTTACCAAAACACCTCTTCAAAACCCCACTAAAATCACTCAAATACTCATGAAAGCTTAAAACACCCCTCCACCTCTTGCTTCCATGGTAGACCACCACAGGTATCACCGGCTCCCTGATTTTGCCGTATATCCCTGTCTGGTAATTTAGTATCTGCCTTAAAAGACCTTCGTCTTGGTAGGATTTATGTTCCAGCAAAAACAAAATACGGGTGCTTTTTTTTGAACCACGCTTTTTTACAGAAAACAGCAGGTCCATTCTCTTCTCTTTAAACTCTTTGTCCACAAAAGAGTTAAGTTCCAGTTTCAGAGTCTTGAAGTCAAAGAGCTTAAACTCTGAAGGGGTGAGGATAAGACGAAAAATATCCAGACTGTAAGGGAGGTGGGAATAAACCTCCTTAAAGAAGATGTCGTGTAGAGAGGTTTTTCTGGTTTTTTTGTTTTGATGCATGGTTTTGTTCTTTTACCGTATGTAAAAGGGAGGTGTCACTATTTTTTCTCAAGTTTTTTGAAAATAAAAAAAAGCCCTAATATACTGGTGGTATTTTAATGACTTAAGAGGTCAAGCGTGCTTTAGCTTCAGGTCTTGCACATAAAACACCCTTGATTTTGTAAGGTTCAAGGGTACCTTAAGGGGGATTTTCCCCTTTGAGGGTCTAATGCTTTTCAGCATAATTTAAATACATATTCATTCCTTTTTGAAAACGAGAGTAGTAGGGGTAAAGTGGAAAACAAGAATTATATGTTTCATATTCAACATCTTCTTTTTTTAGGTATTTGACAAACTGTGGTTTGTTCTCATAATATGCTACGATTATGCAATACATTAAAGATGGCCCTGATATACCCGAAGAAGTGGAATACGCCCTTAGACAAGACAATTTGGTTTTGTTTTGTGGTTCCGGTATTTCTGTAGATAATGGTCTGCCTGTGTTCAAAGGCTTGGTCGAACAGATTTGTCAAAACCTCAATATATCTCTTAAAGAAGAACCTCTTTTAAAAGAAGCCTGGGACAGAAAAGATTATAGCAGTGTTTTGGATATGATAGAGGGAAATCAGTCATTTTCTGTTTCAAGAAAAGTTTTAAGAGAAAAAGTGATAAAAATTTTAAGCCAGTACAAAAATAACCCTGATATTCATAAAGCCCTTTTGGATTTGTCTGTTTTGCCAGATAAAAAAGGTTACAGGCTGGTAACCACCAACTTTGACAGATTATTTTTTGAGGCAGGGCTTGATCTTAAGCTTTCAGATTCCGCTCCAAAGCTTGCACCATCCAGAAAGGAAACATGGAAAAATCTGACATTTTTACATGGTCTTATTGATGAATCTTATGATCCTTCTGGAGATAATTTGGTTCTCACAAGAAGGGATTTTGGTTTGGCCTACTTGCATGATAATTGGACAGCTCGATTTGTTATCCAGCTGTTTCAGGATTTTACGGTATTTTTTATTGGATACGAAGTTAATGACCCTGTAATGAATTATCTGGTTTCAGCCATTAGTTACGTAAATCACAGAAGAAAAGAAAATAACATACATTACTCTGAAACTATTGACACACAAGCAAAAAAAATTGATAAAAATAATATTAAACCTTCCATATATGCTTTCGCCGGATACAGGGAAAATGAAAAAAACAAAATAGAAAATAAATGGAAATCCATTGGAGTTAAGCCTATTGTATATAAAATTAAAGACAATGAAGATCATTCACTGTTATATGGTACCATAAAAAAATGGGCTGAATTAAAAACACTTGGACTGACAGGTAAAAAACAGTGGCTGAAGAAGTTGGTTAGCATTCCTTATGAAGAAGGAAGAGATAAAATAAATGCAAAAAATATGTTTTCTGCAATTAAAGTGAACGAAAAACTGGCAGAGTATTTTCCTGAAATAAATTTATCTTCTGATCCACACAAATATAAGCCTGTGGATATTACCTGGTTAAAAGCTTTTTTAAAGGAAAAACAAACCTCTGCTAAAACAAGTGATGATGTGCCACAGTATGAAAACACACTACTAAAAAAACTCTCTTTCCCCACTTACTATGTTTCCCGTACCCCTTTATGGGAACCTTTGTCCAATATGGAACGATGTATGATGCATTGGCTGATGCATCATTTGGATAACGAAAAATTAATCCACCAGGTTATAACAGAATGCTCTCATCCTCAAACAGGTGTTATTTCTTTACATCCTGAATTTAAATATTGCATTAAACGAAAATTAGAAAATATATTATCTAATAATGAAAACCCACAATTAAGTAAAAGGGTTGCTTTGTTTTGGCAAATTGTTACCACTCAAGACACTTCTTCAGAAGTTTTAATATCTTCTTTTAATGGTTCATCCCTGATAAGGGATTTAAGCACAAGCTACTCGCAGTCAAAAATTAAAGAGCTGTTTTATTGGTTAAAACCTTATATTGGATTTGAGACACGTTTACCATATAATTTCAAATTCCCTGGGGAACAAAAACCTGTTGCAGATGATCCTATTTATGAGCCTAAATTGACAATAAATATGCAGTTTGATCCTTCTTTATTTGGATCCTTGGAAAATAATGAGAAAGCTCTTTTACTCCATGCGGAAGATTGGACAAATTTACTAAAAGAAGCAATGGAGCTGGCAAAGTGGGTGGGACTTATTGAAGAAGATGGGCGTGATAATTTCTTTCTTAAAAGACCTTCTATTTCTCCTGACAGTCAAAATACAACTTTTTATCCCTGGACTTATTTAATTGTTTTAGCCCGGGACAGTTTTGATATGGCTATAAAAAAAGATAAAACACTTGCCAGGTTTTTGCTCAATAAATGGAGTTTATATCCTTATTCTTTGTTTTATAGACTTATTTTATATGCTGTTACAAAGTATCCAGATATACTGGATGAAACCATTGTTATTGATTTACTATCAAAAAATGAAAATATTTTATGGTCTGTATCGTGCCAAAATGAGATGTTAAGATATTTAAAGGGCAGGCAACACGCCCCCCAGGCAGCCAAACAACTCTTTTCTTTAATTATAAAAGGGCCACCCCGCCATTTATACGAGAATATTAATGACAAAATATTTGTGGAGTTAAAAGAAAGAGAGATATATCAAAAGTTAAATCGCATGAAAGCTTCAGGCACTCCACTTCCCAAAGATATAGAAAGGCGTTATAACAGTATACAATCAAAATACAGTCTTCCAAACAAGGTAGATGATTCCGATAATTTTCCTGTTTTTCATACAGGGGTGAGACGCTCAGGACTTGAAAAGTATTACCATAACATGACTGATGAACAAATTTTTAATGACATCAAACAAAACGATGATTTCTATGTGGTAAACAAAAAAAATATTATAAACAAAATAAGTGAATTTAGAACTTTTTGTAAAGGTTTTCCTGACAGGGGTTTTAAAGTTTTATCCATGTTTTCAGATCACGATAAAACAGGCATTCCTTATTGGAGTGTTTTTATTGGTGAGACTTCCATGATGACTGATGCCAAAAAAAGCAATGAATGGTTTTTTAAAATTGTTGAAAAAGCAGAAAACTTTAATGATGATTTTTTTAAAGGATGTCTGGGATCATTGATATTTATGTTGAACATGAAAGGAGGTTTGATATACTTTAAGGATAAATCACGCTTTCAAAAGTGGTGGAAAAGACTATGGAATTTAAGTGTTAAAGAATGTAGAAAAACCCCACCTTCAGCAATTACAGCCTTAAACTCAAATTTGGGAAGGTTGTCGTGGTGTATATTTAAGGCCTTATGGAACAGTATGCCTGATCAAAAAATTACAAAAAATGGAAAAATACCGGAAGATATAAAAAATTATTTTCAGGATATTATTGCTCAGGGTTTAAATAAAGAACCTTCAGTTTTGTATCACTTTGGTCATAATTTGTGGCAACTTTGGTTTTTGGACAAGGCTTGGACCATCAAAAATATAAGGCCTTTAATGGATTGGCACAAACAACCTGAAAGTGTTTATAAATCTTTATGGCAGGGTGTTTTTTATAACCCAAGTTACAGTTCAGATTTTTTATCTGATTTTAAAGAAGAGTTTTCTCAGTTGTTTTTAAATTATAAAAAATTACTCGATTTAAAAAATGAACATAATCAATATATTGGGGTTATTTCTAATTTGTTTTTGATCCTCACCGGTGGTAAGGATATAGCGGCCACTTTTACAGAGAAAGAAAGCGAAAGCCTTATCCGAAAAATGGATGTGGATATTTTTGAATCTCTTACCAGAAAGATGTTTATGCTTTTGAGAGATGCAGAACCAGGAAAATCTGCTGTTTTATGGTCCAATAAAATAAAACCCTGGATAAAAACATTTTGGCTACAACAAAAAAATAAAAATAACTCTGAAACAGCTCTTTACTTATCTTTGGCTGTTTTGTATTGTGAAAATAATTTTCCAGATGCTTTTGAAACTTTAAAAGATACAATCAAAAATTATTTCACACCAAAACCCCGTAGATATTCTATTGCTGATGAAATATATTTTAGAGCATTATCTGAAAACTCTCAAAAAAATTCAAAGGACTTAAATAAACAAACCAAATTACAACATATTTTTAATTATCCCGATACACTACTCAAGCTTTTAAATTTAAATTTTCCCTTAAAAAATATAGAATCTTATCAAAGAAATAATATTGAAAAAGTTTTGAACAAGTTAAAAGAAAAACACCCTCAAATAGAAAGCCATACAGAATACAAAAAACTGAAACAAAAACTAACTTAATGAAAAAAACAGTGGATTCACACTCTTCACCTCATTACAGGAAAAACCTTGGGACGAGATGCCGGATAAAAAATATGGTCCCCTTAAAAAAAACTCAAGGCATTTTGAGTGCCTGGCAAAAAGTGGTAAAAGGTAAAATTCTGTCCCCGGATAAAGTTTCCACATCTTTTTCTTTTAAATGAACCTGATAAAACTGAGGAATGTTTGTTCTCTGCTTAAAATAAGAAATGGCAGGGGCCAGCCCCCTGTCCCCGGATTTGCACTCCACTGCAAACACAGGTTTTTTGTTTTTCAACACCACAAAATCCACCTCTCTTTTATCCGTGTCCCTTAAAAAACGAAGCTCCATGGTGTGGCCCTCTGTGTCCTCTTCAAAATGACAGTACTTCAGAAGCTGGCAGGCCACCAGGTTTTCAAACCTCTGCCCACCCTCTTCTGGCACCGCTGACCAGTCAAACAAATAAAGTTTTTGCTCTTTTTTAACCGCCCGAATTTGAGGTGAATCAAAAGGGGGAATACGAAAACAAAAATACATATTTTCCAAAATATAAATCCATTGTTCCACTGTTTTGTGAGAGACCTGAAGATCCTCCATAAGATTTTTCAAAGACAAAGGAGACCCCACTCGTTCTGGCAAAGCCTGAACCAACAAGTCCATTAAATAAAGAGTTTTAATGTTTTCCAGGGTTCTGATGTCCTCTTGCACCAGTCGTTCCCTGAAGTTTTTATGCCAGCGTTTTAAAGTCTTTAAAGAACCTTTTAAAAAAGGTTCAGGAAAACCACCCCACTTTAACAAATCTTTTAAATCCCCCACTTTGGGGCTGGAGTTTAACTCTCTTAAAGACAAAGGATGCAAGCGATAAGAGTAGTAACGACCTTGCAGGGAATCGCCTCCCCGGCTGTAATGGGACAATCTGGCAGAACCCGTTACCAAAAATCGCCGGTAGGTTTTTTGTTTATCGTAAAAACCCTTAATCAGATTCCGCCATCGGGGATACTTATGAACTTCATCCAAAACAATTATTTTTTGCCCGGATGGGAAAAGACCCTTTACAATCATATCCTGATCCGCCGGGTGATCATAATTCAAATAAGCAGGATGGGAAGGTTCCGGTTTTTTTAGAAAAGGAAGTGCCAAAGTGGTTTTACCTGCCTGCCGGGGACCGCTGATAAAAACCATCTTGTCCCTTAAATCCCTGGCAATGGGATGCTTCAGATACCTTTTAATATGTGGTGTTTTAACGCTCATACACCTGATTTAACAAATCTGAGTTTTTTTGACAAGAGTCCATTTTACTCACGAGTATTTTGGACTTAAGCCAAAAATACTCACATTGTAAGGTCTGCTTTTCAGGAAGCCAAAAACCAGCCAGAACTGCCAAGTTTGTATGCGGTACAGAAAGATTGTCAATTTGGTTAAAAAGCCTGAAATATCCCCATCATCTGTAATATTTAAAGTTCAGGATACTTGCCTTAATGGGTATTTTTAGTGATTTTCAGGCAACAGGTATTATTTTTTGGAGCCATTTTTCAGTTTTTTAAGCTCCTGTGCTGACAAACCCGTTACCTTGGAGATAAGAGACAAATCCACCTTTCCTCCAACATCTTTAAAATCAGCTCCTGTTGGCCTTCTTTGCGGCCTTTTTGAAGTCCCAGTTTTAAGCCTTTGCCTCTATCTCACTCAATATTCTCCAATAGGTGCCTAAATGCACGGGTCAAAAGTCCAGTTTTTGTTTTTCTGAAAAAAAAGCTTGAAAAAAAATGGGGGGGGGTAAAATCAATTTTAAGTCTTATTTTTGATATTTAAAAACAAAAAAGGAGGAGTAAAATGAAAAACCATTTAATGTCTTTAGTTGCCTGTCTTGGCTTCAGCCTTTGGTCTTCTTATAGTACAGCCGATTATGTGGATGATCAGGTTTTGAAGTACTGTAAGGCTTTTATGGCAAAGTATTTAGAGGCAGATATAAAAAATTTTACTTATAAAACTACAATTAAAAAATTCAGAAATAAGAAATCTATGAATCCCAATAAAACAATCTGGATGTGTACTTTAGTGGAACAAAAACAAAATACAGAAAAAACATACATTGCTGAAATAACTGGATTTCAAGCCAAAAAAGAAGACTCCCAAAACAGTATAAAAGCAGCGTATAGTGAAGCTCTGTCAATGCACACCCAAGGTCATCTCATAGAAGTAGCTGGTGTAGAGTATTCACTCGAACATAGCCCCTTGTATGTAATGGATAATCTCCTACCCACGTTATTTGACCGCAGCGGGAATTATACTACGTATTTAGCTATTACTAAAATTTTCCAAGAAAAATAAAGAAACTTAAAAAAGATGGCGGGCCTGTAGGCTAAGTGCAAAATTTTGGACCTTCTTCAGTTTTGTGCGGAGAACCAATGTGGTGAAAAAATCAGATGTCCAGTGGTAGGTATGAGAAGTCCCCACCTGAACAGCAGACCACCGGAAAAATTTCTCTCCCTCAAGGTTTTTATTTTTTTGATCAGCTGTGGAACCTCCCGAAACTTTTTGTCCTATTAAAAGGTGGCTGACACCCAAAAACAAAGCAGCTTCGTAAGCCCCCCACCGGGAACTGCCAACCAAAAAAGCACTCAGAAAAGGAACTGGAATCAGCATCCCGATATGTGCAGCCCCTGCCGCACCTGCAACTCCCAAATTAAAAGTGTTTTTGGAAAAAACATGGTATTTTGAAATCAGAGAAACCTGATAAGCATACGACAGAGCATAAGATGCAGACAAACCCAAGTCCCATTTTTTAAAACCAAAGGCATAAGCTAAAGAGAAAGGAACAGTTTTGTAAGAGAGTCTTTTCGGATTTAATCCCACATCCATTGCCACAAAGTGCTT
Source organism: Bdellovibrionales bacterium (assembly GCA_965200025.1). Taxonomy (GTDB): domain Bacteria; phylum Bdellovibrionota; class Bdellovibrionia; order Bdellovibrionales; family UBA1609; genus JANQSP01. The sequence goes on along the minus strand of OZ241325.1, from coordinate 1,152,336 downwards.
GCCTGCTTCCACACTGGACCCTGTATTAATAAAATGAAGTGGAAGTGGAGCAGCATGAGAAGCTGCTATAAAAGAAAACAAACACAACAAACCAAAACACATTTTTTTAATATTAAATTTCATTAGTCCATTCCCCCTTATGTTTGTGATCTCCGAAAGGTGGCTACTTAAAGACAAGCCTTAAGATTTTTATTCTGGAAGGCTCAAGACACCTTAGAGGGAGTTATTAAAATAAGTTAACTCACCTTTTAGTCAACTTAAAGTATCTTGAACCTTCTGGAAAGTTATTATACATTGCGGCATTAAAAACCATTATTACTTATAGAAAAGGCGTTTTCTTAAAATGTGGTATTTTTGTTCTGAACCCCCGCAAAGTGGGCGGGGGTGACGGAACTTCTAAAGGACAATGGGACCTCCCCAGAAAGAGTGACGGAACCTCTAAAGGGGAATGAGACTTCCATTATCCCCATCCCCTGGAAAATTTAAGGTCAAAGGTCCAGCTTTTATAAAAACCCTTGAAAAAAAATGGGGGGGGGGTAAAGTGGGTTTAAGTTTCAAAATCCTTATATTAGGTGTTTTGAAGTACTTAAATCAAAAAAAAGGAGGAGTAAAATGAAAACCCGTCTCATGTCTTTAGTTGTTTGCTTAACCTGCCTTTGGTGTTCTTATGGTTCCGGAGGATGGGCTCCCGGTTATTTGGATGAGCAGGTGCGTAAGTACTGTAAAGTGGTTATGTCAAAATTCTTAGGTAAAAATTCAAAAAATTTAAGCTACACATTGGACAGTCCTCACTTTACTAATAACTGGACATGTTATGCCAGAAATAAAGAGAGAGCAATGGAAAAATACACTGTTCATATCTCTGGGGTTTCAATCATTAATGCCGCTGCTCGAAGCGATAAAGAGGAAGCGTATAGTGAAGCTCTGTCAATACACACCCAAAGTCATCTCATACCAGTAGGTACCGTAGAATACAGAAGCCCTCCCACTTTTGCACCTTTATTCTCCGCCAGAGCAAAAGAGCGGCATCTGTGGATTATGTATGTTGCTATTACTGAAATTGAATCGCAACAAGCACCTTATCAGATCAACTAAGGGTGGTCACTTTTTTTGTTTTTTTTGAAACTCTTTATAAGCCTGGATTTTAAGGCATGTCATAACCACCATGCCTGCCACCTCTTCGGTGGTGCAGGTTCGCTGTAAAACATTGGCAGGTTTTTTAACCCCCATAAGGAAAGGCCCCAGGACCTCTCCCGATCCCAGCTGTTGAACCAGTTTGTAGGCAATGTTGCCAGAGTCCAGGTTGGGAAATATTAAAACATTGGCCCCGGTTTGAATACGGCAAAAGGGAAAAATGTGTTTCACAATGTGAGGGTTGACCGCTGTGTCCGCCTGCATTTCCCCATCCACTGTCCAGCTTGGATACCAGCTTCTGACAAGAGCCGCTGCCTCACTCATTTTTTTGGGGTTGTCTTTTTTACCTGTAAAGTTGGAAAAACTTAGCATGGCAATACGGGGTTTTTTGTTCATCCACTGGGCCACCCGGGCCGTGTGTACCGCAATGTGGGCAATGTCTTCTGCTGTGGGGTTAATATTCACTGTGGTGTCTGCAAAAAACAACATTTGATTCTTAATCAGTACAATGTTTGTACCAGAGGCGATTTTTCTTTTCCCGGTGCCAATAATCTGTAAAATGGGCCTTACACTGTCTGCATAATTCACAGTGGCCCCGGTGATCAGAGCATCAGCAGCTCCTGAGTGCACCATCATGGAGGCAAAGTAATTGGGATCTTTCATCAGACGAAGAGCCTCTTTTTTTAAAATCCCTTTGCGTTTTTTCATACTGTAAAATTTTTGGGCATAAGCCTCAAAAGAGGGGGAATGTATGGGGTCCACAATTTGCACACGGTCCATATTGTCCAAGTCTTTGCTTTTTATTGTTTGGCGTATTTCCTCTTTGTCCCCCAAAAGGATGGGGCTTATGATGTTTTCCTCATGAAGGGTGTTAAGGGCTTTTAAAATCCTGTGAGAGGTTCCTTCGGGAAATACAATTTTAGGCAAAGAGTTTTGAGAGTTTTTGATACGATTTAAAGTTTGCCGGATAAAACCCCGTTTTCGACTCTGAAAACCTGCCAGAGTTTGCTTATATTTTTCAAAATCCCTGATGGGCCTTCTTGCCACGCCTGAGTCCATGGCTGCCTGTGCCACCGCAGGGGCCAGGGTGGTCAGCACTCTCATGTCAAAGGGCTTGGGAAGTATGTAGTCCGGGCCGAAGTGAAATTTTTCACTTTGATAGGCCCTTAAAACATTGTCGGGAACATTCTCCCGGGCCAGGCGGGCCAGGGCAAACACAGCAGCTTTCTTCATAGCCTCGTTAATATGGGTGGCCCCCACATCCAAAGCCCCCCGGAAAATAAAGGGAAACCCAAGTACATTGTTGACCTGATTGGGGTAATCACTCCGGCCTGTGGCAATAATCACATCAGGTACTGTTTTTTTGGCCAGCTCGGGCCTGATCTCCGGATCAGGATTGGCCAAAGCAAACACAATGGGACTTTTGCCCATGCTTTTCAACATTAGGGGTGTCAGTGTGTTGCCCACAGAAAGACCAATAAACACATCCGCGTTTTTTAAGGCAGCCTTTAAAGTTCTGTGAGGGGTTTTTAAAGCAAACTGCTGCTTGTAGGTGTTAATGTCTTTTCTTCCTGCGTGAATAACCCCTTTGGAATCACACATGACAATATGGTTTTTTTTCACCCCCAGGGTTAAGAGCAATTTGGCACAGGCAATGGCAGCCGCCCCCGCCCCGTTAAACACAATTTGGATTTGACTGAGTTTTTTGCCTCTTAAGTGACAGGCGTTTAAAAGGGCCGCTGCTGTAATAATGGCTGTGCCGTGCTGATCATCGTGAAAAACAGGGATATTGAGTGCAGCCTCCAGCTTTTTTTCAATTTCAAAGCAGTGGGGGGCTGCAATGTCCTCCAGGTTGATACCACCAAAGGTGGGCTCCAGGGCCTTACAGACAGAGATAAACTCCTCAGGGGTTTTGACCTTTAACTCTATGTCAAACACATGAATGCCAGCAAACTGCTTGAATAAAACCCCTTTGCCCTCCATCACCGGCTTGGCTGCCAAAGGGCCAATATTGCCCAGGCCGAGTACCGCACTTCCGTTGCTGACCACAGCCACAAGGTTTCCCTTGGTTGTGTAGTCGTAAACCTGTGCAGGGTTTTTGGCAATGCTGAGGCAGGGGGCTGCCACACCGGGACTATAAGCCAGGGACAGCTCATAGTCGGTGTCCACAGGCTTGGAGGCCTGTACAGAGATTTTCCCCCGGGGTTCTTTTTTGTGAAAGTTTAAAGCCGCCCTGTAAAGGTTTTTTTTATCTGACCGCTGAGGCGGGGGGGAAGTGGGTTTTTTTTTCATGATTTTTCATTCTTTAGTCTGGAATTTTAAATGTTTTAGCTCAAAACAGCAGAAGTGTAAATATCAAAAACTAAAGTTTTTTAAGGTTAAAGGCCGAAAAGAGGGGCATGTGGAAGCCTGGTCTGTTTTTATTGATGATTTTGGGTGGGATTTGGTGCCTGTTTAGCTGCCAGCCCCCCTCTCTTTCCCTGCCCTTTGCCTCAGACAACAGGTATGGGGTGGATGAAGTGTACCTCAGATCTCAAACAGATTGTCCCGCCCACAACGATCAGGAGGTTTGGGGGGGGATAACCTGCGTGGGAGGCTCTGATCAAAGTTTTAAAAATTTTATTTCTTCAGGCACTTTGATTGAGCCTTATGCTGAATCGGATTCCATATCCTGTGAGCCGGGGAATGGTAAAGGGGTGTTATTCAAGTTAAATTTAAAATTTAAGGGGAAAGTCAATCTGTATGGTGACAACCAGAATGTGACTTTGGATGCCCCCGCCTCTCAAATGGAAATACGGGTGCATTCTCTGGAGGAGCCGGAAAATCAGCTCCCGGTCACACTCAATGGCCACAGGGGGTATGTGAGTGGAACCCAGGTGGTTTTGGTGTTTGCAGACAGTAAAGGCTCTGTAACTTTGGAGGGGTCTTTTGCTTCAGGGACTTTTACAGGCCAGGCCTCTTTTGACAATGAAAAACAACTGGTGGCTCTGGATGATGACGGTTATGAAGAGTTTACTGCCGGCCTAAAAGGGGTGTTGGGGCAGTTTAAAATTGCCACTTGTGGGGTTTTTCCCCAGTAATTTTCTGAAAAGTGGTTTTGATTTTTTCTTTGGTAAACAAACGGGGATCTTTTTTGTGAAGGGCCAGGGATAAAATTTTTAAGCTTTTTAAAAGCCGGGAGGGGGGGATTTCCCCCAAATGCCCCACCCGCAGGATTTTTCCCTTCAGATGCTCCATACCTCCCCCAAAAGTAATACAATGTTTTTTTTCTATATCGTCTTTTAGTTGAGTGCCGTCGATATGATCTGGCAGCTGAAAGGCCGTTACAGAAGGGGAGGGGTTTTGCGAAAAAACTTTAAGCCCCATGCACTGGCAAAACTTTAAAGTCATGCGGGAAAGTTTTAAAGATTTGCTTTGAAAATAAGAAAGCCTGTGGGTTTTTAAGGGATAAAGAGAAGCGTAAAGAGCTTTTAAAAAACTGATATTGGTGCTAAAGGCGGTTTGCCCCTGCTGTTGAACCTGAAGCTCTTTTTTTAAATTCAGGTAAAAGACCGGCATTTTTGCCCCTTGATTAAAACGCCATGCTTTTTTGGACAAAGCAATAAAAGACATACCCGCAGGCAGGCTGAAAGATTTTTGTGAACCCCCAATGAGAGCATCTATTCCCCATCGGTCCATGGGTAAAGACACCGCACCCAGGGCCGATATGGCATCCACTAAAAACAAAGTGCCGGGTTTGTTTTTGGTTAAGCGGGCCAGCTCTCTTACAGGATGCAAAACACCGGTGCTGGTTTCACAGGCCTGGCACAAAACGGCTTTGGTGTCGGGGTGTTTTTGCAGCTGGGTTTTCAGCAGATTAGGATTGATGGCTTTTCCCCAGGGGACATGGACGGGCAAAACTTTTAAGCGGTAAGCTTTTGCCATATCCGCCCAGCGGGCGGCAAACCGGCCGGCGCACAAGGCTATCACTTTGTCTTTGGGTGACAGGGTGTTTAAAAGAGCTGCTGCCATAGCCCCCGTGCCGTTGGCATTCAAAATCAATACCGGCTGAGAGGTTTGAAAAAACTTTTTCAGTAAAACCTGTACTTTTAATATCAACTCTTTGGCCCCTTTGCTTCTGTGGTGAATCATAGGTTGGGCCAGCTGCTTTAAAACCCTTTGGGGCATACACACAGGTCCGGGGGTTAAAAGCAAAGGTTTTTTTGCCTCCGGGGTTTTGTTTGGCCTTAAGTGGGGATGAGCCTTGACCTGGTCTTTTGCCTTGGGGTAATAAGAGGGGGGTGGGGGCATTTTTTAAAGTTCCTTATAAGGGGTTTATGACTTTTTACACAATGCAGTTTTCATGTCTTTAACACTGAAGAGTTTAAAAACCAAGCTTTTCGAAAAGCCGGTAAAAAACCTGTATTTTCTTATGGGGGAGGAGACTTATCTCATCAGGGAGGCTCTTAAAGAAATCAAAAAACACAGTTTAAAGGGAGCTTCAGAGGATTTTAATTACCATGTGTTTCGGGCCGGGGAATGCGAGGTGGAAAAACTGAAAGAGACTGTTCAAACCCTGCCCGTGTTTTCTGAAAAAAGAATGGTGCTTTGTGAGCAGGCTGAGCGATTTAATGAAAAAGATCTTAAGCTCTTAAAAACTCTTATGGAAGAGCCAGCCCCCGCTTGTGTGTTGGTGTTTGTCTCCTCCGCCCCTGACAAGCGAAAAAAAGCCATCAAAACCCTTATGCAATTCTGTGAGACGATGTCTGCCGGGCGGCCCAAGGACAGTGAGTGGTCCCTGTGGGTGGATGAGATGGCCAAACAACAGGGGATTAAACTCTCCGGGGCGGCTGTGTCTGTTCTCAGACAGTACGCCGGTTACGATCTTATGAGCATAGAGCATGAGTTGCAAAAACTCAGCCAGGTTTTTGACAGGGGCCATGTGATTGGGGCAGAGGATGTGTTAAAGGTGGTACCCAGAATTCGTCCGGAAAATATTTTTGCTCTTTCCAAGGCCATTGCCACTCAAAAACTCTCAGAGGCTTTGTGCTGCCTGTCCCGTTTGTTGGAGGACAACCAGAGTGAAATAGGGGTTTTGTCTTTGGTTTTGCGTCATATTCGCATCCTGGCCCGTATCAAGGAAGGGGTAAAAAAAGGTTATACAGAGCGTACTTTGGCACAAAGAACGGGGCTTCCCTTATTTTTTGTGAGAGAGTATATTTTGGAGGCAGACATGTGGCAGGATAAAAAAATCACTTCCACCCTTCAGACTTTGTATCTGACAGACAAGGCTTTAAAGTCTTCGCCCCTGCCCTCTCACATCTGGCTGGAAAATCTGATTTTAAAAACCTGTTCTTAAGTGTGATTAACCCTCCGGGTAATCCGGTGGAATAACCTTTTGCCACACATTGGCACATACGGGGTCACAGGCGTAAAGAGCGGCTTTCCCACCTGCTTTTCTCCAAATCCGTTTGTGTTTTCTTCCCGGTTTAATTTTATTGATACAGTCTGTGCATTTTTGGCATTCCGGTTCTTGACATTTTTTGTTGGTGATTTGTGTTCTCATACAGGTGGTAAATCCTCCCGTCCACATGTCATGACTGTGGCCCCCCACACTGCTGGGGCTTCCGGTGTGCTTGGTGTAATGCCATCTTCTTCTGTCGGTCTGGCATCTGGTGCTGGAGGGGGAGCATAATTCCTTTAAAACAGTGAGGGAGTTTAACTCCTCCTCCTTCAAAGGGGGATGGCATTTTTTAAACCGGCAAAGCTTGGTGGACCTTCTGGCACAAAGCTCTGTACAGGTGGTGTGGGAGTTGCACCCTCCCTTTTTTTCCTGCCCCATGCAGTTTGTACCATCCTCATAACACACCTTTTGACATCTGCCGGATTTGTCACAGACTTTTAAGTCATCAAAGTTTTTGACCATAACTTTTAACCGGCCCTGAAGGGTGATGCCTGGTTTTCCTGCGGCAGGAATAGGGTGAGCGGAAGGTGGCAGGTTGCCTTTGGGGAGCCTTGCCTTTATCAGGTTGCCCATATTAAGCACCTGGCTTTTTGGGGAAGTTGAAGGTGAAGGTGGAGGTACTTGTGGAGGTTTTGGTGGTGGGGGTGGTGTGCTTTCCTCTGCCTCTTCTGTGTGGGATACGGGAGGGGAGGGAGGTGCAGGTGGTCCGCACTGTTTGCTAATCTGTTGGCAGTTAAATTGCCGGGCCAGCTTGCAGGCCCCCTGTTTTTGCCCCTGGTTCCATAAGATATTTGCCACCTGGCAGCTGGAAAGCAGAGCCTGGCTTTTTAAGGGAAAAAGCAACAGGGCTAAAACCACACTGTACAATATGGAATGTTGTTTTATGCGGATGGCGGGGATGGGCTTTTCTCCTTGTTTTTGCTGAAGTGCTGGTTGATAAGGCGGGCCATTTGAGATTTTTTACGCATGGCTTTGTTTTTGTGTTGAATGCCTTTCCTTACGGCCTGGTCCATAAGAGTGTAAAAAGCACTGAGCTTGTTTTTTAGCCCTTCTGCTTTGTGTTTTTCCCCCTGGCTTAAGAGGTTTTTGAGAGTTTTTTCAGCACTTTTCAGATGGCTTCTGACCGGTTTTGAGGTCTGAAGCCTTCTGGCTGTTTGACGGATTCTTTTTTTTGCAGACTTGTGATTGGCCATTTTAAATAACCCCTTCCGGTTTTAAAAATTTTTAAACTTTCTTGCTCTTTTTAAGCTTTCTGTGGTGTATTTTCTTATAAATGTACTTTTGCATATAAAATTTCTGGTTTCAACTTTTTTATATCACAGGGGATTTTACATTGTCCACTTCTCAGCAGGAACGCCATAAAGTGGTGAAAAGGGCCTTTTTTATGTCCTCAGGGACTTTTATCTCCCGGGTTTTGGGTTTGTTTCGGGATGTGGCGGTGGGGGCCTTTTTTTCCCGCACCCAGACGGATATTTTTTTTGTGGCTTTTCGAATCCCTAATTTTTTTCGAAAGTTTTTGGGGGAGGGGGCTTTGTCCATAAGTTTTATCCCGGTGTTTGTGCATCTTTTGTCTTCACCCCCTTCTGCTGAGGAAAAAGCTAAAAATTTTATGAACAGTGTTTATACTCTGCTTTTGGTGGTGGTGGGGATTTTGGTGGTGGTGGGGGTTTTGATGATGGAGTATGTGTTTTACGCCATGTTTGAGGGCAGTGCTTTTTCGCAGGTTGAGGGGAAGCTGGACACTGTGATTCTTCTTTCCCGGCTTATGTTTGTGTATTTGTTTTTAGTGACTTTGTATGCGTATTTTATGGGTGTGTGCAATGCTTTGGGGAGGTTTTTTGTTCCGGCTCTGGCTCCTGCTGTTTTAAATGCTTTTGTTATTGCGTTTGCTTTTCTTCCCCCCTCATGGGTGCCTGTGCCATCGATGCTGCTTTGTTTTGGGGTTTTGGTGGGGGGTTTTTTTCAAATGATACTGACAGCTTTTGCATTGGGCCGTATGGGGTTTTTTCCAAAATTCAGGTTTTGTTTTTTTACCCCGGAGTTAAAATTGTTTTACAGTCGTTTTTTCCCGGGGCTTTTGGGGGTGGGGGGTTTAAGTCTTGTGGGAATGCTGAATTTGTATTTTGCCGGCTGGCTTCCGGAAGGCACTCACACTTTTATTTATTACGGGGATCGTTTGTTGGAGCTTCCCCGGTCCCTGATAGCTGTCAGCCTGGGTACAGCCTTGCTTACCTCGCTTTCTCAAATGGTGGCAAAGGGAAAGCAGTTTAAGGTTTCTGACAAAGCGGCTGAGAACCTGGATATGCTTTTGTTTTTAACCCTTCCCTGTGCGGTGGTGTTTGTGTTTGGGGGGGAGTATGTGGTTGGGCTTTTGTTTCAAAGAGGTTTTTTTGACGAGGCCGCTGTGCTGCAAACCGCCGTGGTGGTGAAAATCCACTCAGCCCTGCTTGTGCTAAGCTCTGTGACTTATGTGCTTTCCACCGCTTTTTATGCTGTAAAAAACACCTGGTACCCGGCCCTGTGTGTGTGTCTTTATGTGTTGTTTCATGCTTTATGGACCCCTTACATGGTCAGGGGTTTTGATTTGCCGGGGCTGGTGTGGGCCACAGTACTCTCTCATCTGTTTTTTATGGCTTTGCTTTTGCTGGCTTATCCTTTCTGTGTGGGGCCACTTTATGTGTGGCGTACTCTGAAAAAGGTTTTTGCTCTCCTGCCCGGGCTTTTATGTATGGCAGTTGTTTTTCATTGGGGTTTGGGGTTTTTTACAGAGGGTTTAAAAAATAATTTTTGGCTTTACCTGTGTGGGTTTTTGTTTTTACTGGCTTTTGCTTTTGCCTGGTATTTGTGTGTGTGCTGGTGGTTAAAACTTTCTGAGGCTCTTGTGTTTTTTAATGCTTTTAAAAGAAAACTTTTTTATAAATTTAATGAGTGACAACAAAGAAAATGAAAGTTCGGATTTTAAACACTCAGGGGGCTTTACCAGGTAAAGCTTCTCTTTTGTTATGGGTGAGGAGTGTATTTAAAGAGCTTGTTGCCATGGGGGTGGTGTCAAAGCCTGAGGCCTTTAAAAGTGTGAATTTGGTTTTTGTTACAGAAGAGCGTATGCGAAATTTGAACAAAAGCCACAGAAAGCATGACAAAGCGACAGATATTTTAAGTTTTGCCCCTTCAGAGGAGGGTTCCTTGGGTGAAATAGCCCTTTGCCTGCCTGTGATTCAAAGAAAATCAAAAAAGGACAGGTTGGATTTTTGGCTGGAGTATTTGGTTTTACATGGCCTGCTTCATCTTTTGGGTTTTGATCATGAAAAAAGCAAAGCAGAGGCCAAAAAAATGTATCAGCTGCAAGACACTGTGTTTAACAAACTCAAACCAAAGTAAGGAAATTATCTGTTTACTTCTCTATAAATACGCAGAATCTCTTTTTTTGGCAGTGGATTGTTTCTCAAATCAAGCCAGCTCAGAGAGCTTAAACGGGAAAAGATCCCCACTGGCAAAGTACTTATCTGATTCCCCTCAAGGCTCAGTTTCTTTAAAGAAACCAAACCGGAAAACACCCCCGCTGGCAAACTGTGAAGCTGATTGCTGTTAAGACGAAGTATTTCCAATTTCTGCAAACCAAAAAATACCCCTTCCTTAAGGATTCTTAACTTATTATAACCCAGAAGAATCATTGTTAAAGAGAATAAACCAGAAAAATCACCAGGTTTAAGCGAAGTTATGTCCTCTTCCATTAAACTCATTGTCTCTATCACTCCCAACTCCTCCACAGTGACTTTTGCACAATCTTTTCTCTCCGCTTTCCTTAAGATAGCCGCCGCAATCTGTGGGGTTCTGTCACAAATAGAGGTAATAAAAAAACTCTTGAGCTGAAACCAAAAAACAAAAGCAAAATACTCCAAAAATACATAAAATTTTTTTCATTCTTACTTACCTCCCATTGAATTGGTATAGGAAAAGTGCTGTTACACTATGAGAAAAAGAAAACCATAATACCCCCAGGGGAATATTCAATAACAGCTTAAAAACTGCATCAGTGACTATGCCCGCCACAAAACAGCCAACTTTATTCCAATGTGTGTAATTTTTTCACACACAGAGAAAAAAAACAAACCCTGATAAGCTTTTTATTGACACAATGCAGTATATTTATAAAAATACTTTATATGACAAAAATAATACTGCTTTTTATGTTGTTTTTCTTAAGCCTTTCCACAAAAGCTTATGAGTGGAGAAAAAGGCTTACTTACAATCATAGAACAAATCATTATTTTCAATCATATGTTATTAAGCATGACTGGGATGTATTTCCCTTGTATCTTTGCTATGATAGTGAGAATTTTTCAGAAGATGAAAGTTATCTGATTATTCATGCTGCTGCAGAATAGAACTATAGGTACACAGAGTATATCAAAAATAAGTGGGGAAATCAACTGAAACGCTTAAAGGGGATACCAAAGGGGGCTTTATTTACTTTTGGATGTAAATCAGACTATACAAAAAGGAAATATGATGTTATTGATATTTATAAGAAAAATATTAAGGGAAAAACTTTGGCACGCGTGAGCCGTCCATGGAGCTTTTTTTGTGGGGGTTATCAGGGGACAAGTATAGTGATAGATGAAGACAGGGATTTTGATTTTAGCCTTTCCAGCCCGGGGAATAACTTTTTGGTTGCTGTTGTTATGCATGAACTGGGCCATGTTTTGGGTATTCCTCATTTTAAATATGATGATTTAATGTTTCCCACTCAAGAGTCGTGTAACAAAAATTTGGATAAGTGCCTTCCCAACTCTTTTCATTTTGAATCTTTCTTGGAGATGTATGATCCTTATATACCTGCTCAATCCACAGGTGGTGGTGGGGGTGGCAGCCTCGGTGGCCAAAACCGACGTATGCTTTTAAGGTAACAAGAAGGGGAGTTAAACAAAATGAAAAAAGTAATTATTTTAATATGGATTTTGTGGTTCTGTGGAGCTTGTGCCTGTTATGAGGACTCCTCTGATACTGATAAAAACAACCCTTCATTGGCGGCTGACCCAAGATGTGATAAATTTTATGACGAGACTTTTAAATTTTGTAAGAATCTTGGAGTTTGGTTTGAGGATGAAAGATGTAAAAAAGAATGGGATGAAGCAATAAACAAATGCCGGGAGGTAACGGGAACAGAGCCTGGACCTCAGGATGTTATTTCTGAAAGACCACCCTTTTTTATAAGGGTATTTGGCAATATAATATGCAGGGACAAAAAAATCAAAAAAGTTAAAAAATAGCTTTCACTCCTGCTCTCTTTATTGTAGTTTTTTTTAAAGATGTATGATCCTTATACACCTGCTCGATCCACAAGCGGGGGTGGCGGTGGCAGCCTCGGTGGCCAAAACCGACGTATGCTTTTAAGGTAACAAGAAGGGGAGTTAAAAAAATGAAAAAAGTAATTATTTTAATATGGATTTTGTGGTTCTGTGGAGCTTGTGCCTGTTATGAGGATTCCTCTGATACTGACAAAAACAACCCTTCATTGGCAGCTGACCCAAGATGTTCTGGATTTACAAAAGAAGCTGTGAAATTTTGTAAGGATCTTGGAGTTTGGTTTGAGGATGAAAGGTGTTGGAAAAAAATTAATGAATCAGAAGCCAAATGCCGGGAGGTAACGGGAACAGAGCCTGGACCTCAGGATGTTATTTCTGAAAGACCACCCTTTTTTATAAGGGTATTTGGCAATATAATATGCAGGGACAAAAAAATCAAAAAAGTTAAAAAATAGCTTTCACTCCTGCTCTCTTTATTGTAGTTTTTTTTAGAAATGTATGAGATCCTTACATACCCTTTGCTCGATCCACAAGCGGGGGTGATAGCAGAGAGCTTTTTTAAAAAATGGAGGTGGTAAAGTGAAAATAATGGGTATTTTTCTTATCAGTGTGTTTTTTACAGCGTCTTGCAGATTAAACTCCCGTTCTGTAAAAGATTCTGATTCTTTGAAGGATTCTGGTATTTCTGAAGAGTGCAAAAAGTGGTGTGCTTCTGTTAAGGGTTCTTCTTCAAGCCTTTCGGCTTCCACAGTGATACCGGGGGATATCAGATGTTTTAATATGAGACAAAAAGCTCTTGAAGAAGGGAAACAAAAAGGTTTTTGTGAAAAAGATCCTCCTTCTGATTTGCCCTTTCATCTCAGATCTGATGGAGGAAATCATCCGGACCCGGATAAATGCCATGCCTTAATTGATGAAGCACAGAGGAAGTGCAAAAAGTTGTATCCCCATCCAGATCCGAAGTACATGGATCAGACAGCCAGTGAGTCTGATTTTTCCGGAGGTCAGGACACACTTACCAATAAAAACTGCATTCTTATTAATGAGGTTGTTTATTGTCCCACCAGTAACACACCTGCCCATGTTAATAAAAAACCACCGGGTTGTATTTGTTCAAAGCCATAAGGAAAAAAAAGTTTTATTTTTTAACTTTTTTGATTTTTTTGTCTCTGCATATTATATTGCCAAATACCCTTATAAAAAAAGGAGGTCTTTCAGAAATAACATCCTGAGGTCCAGGATCTGTTCCCGTTAACTCCCGGCATTTGGCCTCTGATTCATTAATTTTTTTCCAACACCTTTCATCCTCAAACCAAACCCCAAGATCCTTACAAAATTTCACAGCTTCTTTTGTAAATCCAGAACATCTTGGGTCAGCTGCCAAAGAAGGGCTATTTTTATCAGATTTTCTTAGGGAAAAGCAGTCACCTTTCGGGGGTCACGAACAAGTGTGTAAATTTTTCATTTATCTCTTGGTTACAGAGTGTAATTTTTTCACAACTTTAAAAACTCTTACTGGGATTCTGTTGAATTATGATATAAAGCGTCATAATGAAACATTTAATTATAATTTTTTTATTTTACTTTCACAGTTATGCTTTATATGCTGTGACTCATGCTGTAACGCTTAATGAAAGTGTAATGAGGTGCAGCTACAATATTGAACAAAAGAAATATCGTTCAAGAACCAACAGGATTTTGGATAAAAGGGATTACCCTTGGGGGGTGTGTTTAAAAACAGCCAACACCTCTCGTGTGGAAGATGAATGGACAAGGGAAGCTATGCAGAGATGGAATAAAGGATATGAAAGATATCAAAAAAGGAAACATGGAGGGTTTTGTGGTATGTGGGGAGTTCCAGATGGTCCTTTATTTGTGGAGTCTTGCAATAAGGAAAAACACAACATTATTTATCCTCAAAAAGCCATTTTACCTTTAAATATATGGGGAACACATAACACAGCAGATGGTTATATCTCTGTTTCTCGCAGGGCAGTAGATTATCTCCCTCTTTATGGTATAATCAAAATGAATAAACAGGTATTTTGGGACAAAGAACATTTTATTAATGTGATGATGCATGAGTTGGGTCATGCTTTGGGACTTTCCCATTTAAGACCTGAGCAAACAGAGATTATGAGTTCTCATGGTTTTGGATGTGGAACGCCGGGGAAAAATGATAAGATTTGCGAGTTACAGGATGCAGATTTTGAATCTTTTTTAAAACCTTATAGTTCAAAAACAGAGATAAAATTTGATTCAACATTGGATGAAGTTTTAGCTATTTTGATAGAGGAGCTTTCTTAAAAAATGGAGGTGGTAAAGTGAAAATAATGGGTATTTTTCTTATCAGTGTGTTTTTTACAGCGTCTTGCAGATTAAACTCCCGTTCTGTAAAAGATTCTGATTCTTTGAAGGATTCTGGTGTTTCTGAAGAGTGCAAAAAGTGGTGTACTTCTGTTAAAGTTTCTTCTTCAAGCCCTTTGGCTTCCACAGTGATACCGGGGGATATCAGATGTTTTAATATGAGACAAAAAGCACGAGTGGAAGGAAAAAAAAGGGGTTTTTGTTACGATACCCCTCTCTTTCAGGAGATCAAAACGAAGACAAATCGCAAAACTGGAAAATACTCTTACGGACCTGAAGAGGAGGCGATTGATCCCGATCCTGAACAATGTCAGGCCTTAATTGATGAAGCACAGAGGAAGTGCAAAAAGCTGTATCCCCATCCAGATCCGAAGTATGTGGATCAGACAGCCAGTGAGTCTGATTTTTCCGGAGGTCAGGACACATTTACCAATAAAAACTGCATTCTTATTAATGAGGTTGTTTATTGTCCCACCAGTAACACACCTGCCCATGTTAATAAAAAACCACCGGGTTGTATTTGTTCAAAGCCATAAGGAACACAAAAAGTTTTTATTTCTCGTGTAAATGCGTGCATTTCAGGCTTAAGGATTTGAGTTTTTGATAAGAGGGGATTTTTGAAAGCCCCTTGTATTGGTCTGCATAATCCACGGGCAGATAATCCTTTTGATCTTTCAGGCAGGGATCAGCCCCCCCTTTTAAAAGAGCTGCCACAATCTCACTTCTATAGCCCTGCAAAACAGCCTTGTGCAAAGGGCTTTGTTTTTGCTGATCCTGTGTGTTGGGATCAGCCCCCGCTTTTAACAAAATGTTTGTGACCACAGGGCCTGTGTTAAAAGAGGCCGCCCAATGAAGAGCTGTTTGTTTTTGTTTGTTTTTGATATTCACCTCCACTTTTTTTTCTGTCAAAAACTTAAGGGCGGGTAAAAAACTTCGGGCTGAGGCAAAATGAAGAGCTGTGTTTCCGTCTGAGTTTTTTTTGTTGAGATCGTGGGTTAAGTCCCGCAGGGTTTTAAACACTTGGGGGTTGGGGTTTTGTTTGGCAGCCAGGTGCAGGGCTATGCCTTCGTAGTGGTCGGTCTGATTGGGCCTGGCCCCCGCCTTAAGCAGCACCTTTAACACAGAAAGGTGAGGGTTTTCGGAAGCAGCATAATGAAGGGGGGTGTTGCCGTCTTCATCGGGCATATTTACCTGAAATCCCATCTGAATTAAAAACTCTGAAACAGCAGGGTTTTTATTCATGGCTGCGGCCTTATGAAGTGCATTGCTTTTACTTCGACCTGTCAGGCCCGGGTTAAAGTTTTTGGAAAAAACAATCACTTTTAAAACCTCCGGATGGGTGTTGTGCATGGCCCCCCATAACAGGGGCGGGGCCTGGTACCGGTTTAAAGCATTGACATCCGCCCCGTGGAGTATCAAAGCCTTTGCAGCCTCAGGGGAGGGGTTAAAGCCCGCAGCCCAGTGCAGGGGACGGCTGCCCTCTTTGTCATAAGCTTCCAGCTCAGCCCCTTTTTGAATAAGAAAATCTATCATTTTTTTGGGCTTTGGATTTTGGGCAGCAGCTTTGTGCAGCAGACTTAAACCATTAAAGTTTTTGATATTCACCCAGTTATTTTTTTGAGGAAGGCCTGCTTTCTGTTGTGAGTTTTTTTGCAGGTAAGAGAGCAGATACTCCATAAGTGCAGGGTCCGGGTTATGGGCAGCGGCTGTGTGCAAAGGTGTATCCCCCTTGTGATTTTTTGTAAAAAGCCCAAGACCCCCCTGTTTTAAAAGGAATTTTAAAAACTTTAAATTATGGGATTGGGTCATTAGGTAGTGCAGGGGGTTGTCCCCGGTTTTGGTTTTTAAGCCTGTATCGGCTTTGTGCCGTATCAGGATTTGAAATTTTTTTAAGCTGTTGAGGGATAAATGAACAGCCCCCCTGCCGTATTTGTCCCGGGCATTGGGATCTGCCCCCTTTTTCAACAAAAGATTTAGCACCCGGGGGTTGGGGTTAAACCGGGCGGCGTAGTGAAGGGCCACTCCAAAATCTTTACCCCTCCTGCTTAAAGCTTCAGGGGATAACAACAACGCCACCACTGGCGGAAAAGGCACAAAGGCTGCCATAAAATGTACAGGATGATTAAAAAGCGGGTGAGACCACACATAATAAACAAAAAGCAAAATAAAAATAAAAAAAAGCTTTTTCATAAATTTGACTTCCGCTTACAGGTATATTATGTAAAATTAAAAATGGGAGGTAAAGTACGAATGAAAACATTTTTTGTGGCCCTAATTGCTTGTACAGGCATGCTTTGTTGCTCCCCAAAAACCCCGCCAAAGGGAGGTTCTCCCGTGCAGCCAAGCCCATCACCCCCACAGAGTGATGGGCAAAGTGGTAAAACCACGCCCCAGGCCCAGCCCACCAGCGGGGGGCAAAAAAGTTTCTTATGCCACTGCCTGAACCCGGACAATACAGAAACCACTTTTATCCTGGAGGGCAAAGGCCTTCCGGATGTACAGGCAAAAGCCACAGAAAGATGCCAAAAACTGTCCAAGTCCTTTAAAAAATGCAGCCCCACAAAATAAAGCTTTGCGTTATTGTAAAAAATCGTTTATTTCTTGCCGGCCATCCCTTGTAAAGAGTAAAGAAAACTCTTGTCATTGATTATAGATGTTTAATAATTCTTTGTGGGCGTTTGTTTTGGTATAAGGGGAAAGGTTAAGCAGCGTTGGATCAGAATGGTAAGCACAAATCAGAACTCAACTGGCTCATCGCCGCGGGTGTGGTTGGGGCGGATATAGGGACTTCTGTCTTTTACGGTACGGGGATTTTGTTCCCCATTGTGGGGCATTTGGCCCCTTTGTTTGTACTCACCGCCTGCCTGGCCATGTGGCTTTTTAAGAGAACCTACGAGGAGGGGCTGGCCATGAGTCCCTACAATGGTGGGGCTTACTCCATGATCTTAAGAAGCGTGGGTAAGAGGGCTGCCATTTTTGCAGGGGCTTTGACTTTTGTTTCTTACCTGGCAACAGCTGCTGTCAGCTCTCTTTCCGGGAGTTTTTACCTGTCCTCTTTGTTTCCCGCTCAGATGAGCGACACCACCACTGTGGTGCTGGTCTCTTTTATACCGGTGATTTTTTTTGGTGTGTTGAACATTAAGGGTATTAAAGAACCTGCCCGGCTGGTCACAGGGGTTGCCATCTTTCATTTTGGACTTCTGATGTTGATCACCTTGTGGGGTTTGATTTATATTGGTTTTCACTGGTCAGAGATTCGTTTTTCAAAGTTTATGGATTTTGGAGCTTTCCCAAGGACTTTAAGCCTTGCCACTTTGGCCTATGGTTTTTCTGCGGCATTTTTGGGTATTACCGGTTTTGAGTCAGCAGCTCAAATTGTGGAGACTTTAAAACATCCGACTTTGTATACCGTTCGAAGGCTTTACAAGGTGGTGATTATTATGGTTTCTGTCACAGCCCCTGCCATCTCTTTGTTGTGCTTAACCATTTTGACCCCGGAGGAGGTGCATTATAATCTCAACTACCTGCTTTCCGGCCTGTCAGAAAAAATAGGAGGCAAATTTCTCCTCACTGTGATTGTTATAGATGCCACGCTGACTTTGTTTGCCGCCACCAATACGGCATTTGTGGGCTTTATTGGCCTGGCCACCACAATGGCCAAACATGGAAACCTGCCACAAATCTGCCTGAAAAGAATTTCTCATTTTCTTCCTCAGGTGGAGGGCTATCCCATTATCTGTCTGGGATTAATGGTGATTGTTATGTTTATGTCTGCCATGGTGGCAGGGGAAGTGGATGTGGCTGCCAAAGTTTATGAGATTGCTTTTTTGGGTGTGATGGTGAGCTTTGCCCTGGGGGCTATTTTTATGAGAAACAAGGGGTTTAGAAAGTCGGCTCCCAAAGAGTATTTGTCTCAGAGTACTTTACAGGTGGGCCGGGCCGTTATTGCCGCCCCCCCCTTATGGACCGCCCTGATTTTGAGTGGGGCCGTATGGATTTTGTTTGTGAATGCAGACTCCAATGTTAAGTTTATGCTGACTTTTCTTATTTTTGTAACTCTGATGCTTATGACTTACTACCGTTGGGGGGTTTTGGAAAATCGTCTAAAAACCCATACTGATCTCCGACTGGGTTTTGGCAAATTTATGCGTACCATGGGGGAACTTCCGGAAAATTTACCCAAATACATTTTGTGTGTGGGGGAGCATCGGGTTCGAAGGCTGATATCCTCCACCCTGGAGTTTATTTCCAAAAAACATCCCGGGGCTTTTGAGCTGATTTTGTTTTATGCAGAAAGTGAAGAGTCCACCTCCAGCAGTGAGGTTTTTTATGAGTTGTTACAAAGGGTGGTCTCTCAACAGGTGGCTCCCCAGTTTCAAAACCTGCATATTATTTTGACTGTTAAGATTTTACCGGGGAGTTTGGTGGAGGGGCTTCAGACCTTAAAGAATGCTTTTTCCCCCCAGATGGTGTATTTTGGCGTGGGCCGGGACCCCGAAAACTCCCGCAGGCTGCAAAACGAGGTCTCCCAGGAGATTGAAATCTCTGTCACCACCATCTCATAAAAGGCCCTCACTGTTTTCCGGGTGAAGGGTTTAAAAACCAGACTTTGGTCCAAAAAAAGAGTTTATTTTGTGGTGGGTCGTAGAGATTAAATTCTTTAAATTATTTTGACAAAAACACAAAGACAGAGACACACTTTGAGACAGTGCTTCTAAAGGTATTGATTAAAGGGTGTCGTAAAGAATGGATTCTTCACTTTTAAAAAAAGCCCGCTTACGGGAAGAGGGGTCAGAGGATTTTGACCGGGTTTCACAAATACCTGTCCTGTCTGATGAGGCTTTAAGCCAGATTCAACTTCGTAAGGAATACTCTCTTTCTTTAAGAAAAAACATGTTTTTGGTGTCCCGCATTCAGTCTTTAAAACAGGAAAACCTTGACCTGGTTCAAAAGCACAATGCTCTTGAGCAGGAATCTCTGAAAATAAAAAAAGAACACGAAAACCTTTTAACCGCCAACACACACTTTCAGCAAAGTATTAAACACTACAACCAGGAGGCAGAAAAAATAAAAACCTGTATAGATCTTCTGCAAAAAGACCTGAAGCTGAAAAAAGAGGCGGAACACCGGCTGAGCCGCCTTAATCACCACCTGCAAAATCAAATTCGTGAAGAGATACAAAAAAACCGGCAGGCCCAGGTGGAAATTCAGGAACACAAAAAACAAAACCAAATCCAGGTGAAAAAAATAAACACCCATCTGCGGTTTAAAAAAATACAGGGGCAAAACATTTGTATGTTAAGGGGGGCTTTAAAACACAAAGAACAACAAAGTGCAAACAACACCCTTCAGTTAAAAAAACAGCAAAGCACTTTGCGTCTCAGGCTTCATCAGGAAATAGAGCAAACTTATCAGATCCATCTTATGATGAACAAACAAATGGAGGTTTTTCAAAAACAAAGCCTTATGTTTGAGGCCTGGCACAAAAACACACTCCGGCAAAAAGAGAAACAATTTAACATCCTTCAGCAAAAATTTGAAAAACAAAAAACACAGATGGAAAACTCCCACAGGGAAGGCATCCTTCAAACCCGCAGGCATTACAGCTCTTTAATTCAAAGGTTAAACCGCCACCATTCACAAAAAATCAAAGAGAGTACTGAAAAATGGTTAAAATTAAAAAAACAAAATCAGATACTGGCTGGTCATCGGGACATCACCCACAGGCTCTTTAAAAAATATAAAAACCTTAAAACCCAATGGCATCAGAGGATTCAGCGGGTGATGCAAAAACAAAACCAAAACCTTCTAAAATACAAACAACAACAAAAAGAGGTTCAAAACCGCTTAAAGGGGGAGTTTGAAAACCGTATCAGGGGGCTGGCTGTTCAGGCTCAGGTCAAAAGTCAAAAAATGAAGAAGGACCACCACCAGGAACTCTTAAAAAAAGAGGCTTATTTTCGCCAAATGATAACTGACATCAGAAAGCAGCATCAAAACACCCTGACCACCCGTCAGCAGGCCCTACAGCTTAAGCTTCAGAACAAAGAGGATTTGATTTTGTCTTTAAACAATGAGGTGGAAAACCTGAACAAAAACTATATCGATTACCAGGAGACCCTGGAAGTCAAATGGGACGGACGCTTTACCAGGTGGCAAAAAGAACTCAACCTTGAGAAACAAAAAGAGCTTCAGCAGATGGAGAAAAAATACCACCTTATGCTGGAGGAAAAAGAGGACTCCTTAAGGCACAAGTGGCAGGAGATAAAAAAGCAGTATGATTTAAAAAGAAAGCAAAAAGAGGAGGAGCTTGAAGCCCGTATAGGGGAATTGAAAGAGATGCACGAGGATGCTTTACACACCTTGCGGGTGGAGATGGAAAATGATCTGATTGCAGAAAAAAGAAACTCCCAGGCCCTGCACCATTCTCACACCGAAGAGGTCTTTAAGCTTCAAAAAGAATTTAAGCAGCTTCAGGCGGAGGGGGAGCTTAAAAGCTTTAAAATCCATAGCCTGCAAACTCAGAAAGCGAGCCTTCTTCAGGAAAAAGATTCTTTAACCCGCACCCACCATAAACTGCAAAACCAGGTGACAGAGCTGGAAAATCTTTGTGACAGGCAAAAGCCGCATATAGAGCAGTACCAAAAACAGGTTTTAAGCCTGCAAAAACTCAACAGGCAGCTGAGTGAAGCCCTTCAGGATCAAAAAACAAAGCCCCCCGCCCGTGTCACCGCAAAGCCCCCATCTGTGAGGGGGAGAAACATTCCCTTTATTTTAAAAGATATTCATATTCATGCTCCTGACTAAAAGGGTCATAAACGGAATGTAAAGTTGATACAGAGGGTGGTTTTTATTACAATGTTTATGGTGAAGAAGATACTGATTTTGTGTGCTTTGTGTCTTTCTCTTCAGGTTTTCAGTGAAGGGGAGGGGGTTTCAGAAGGGGAAAGCTATGTGCTGCTGGGTTCCCGGCAGATGGAAGATCAAACACAAAGGGAGTACTGGTTTGTCCCCGCCAGGAAAGTTTTGGTTATCAAAGTGATTTATCCCGATTTCAGTGAGGAGATTATAACAACAAAACCTTTCACAGAGGAAGAGCTTTTAGGCTTGGATGAGACGCTTGAGGCCCTGGATTGAAAGCTGTTGCTGTTTTACGCTTTCCAGGTACACAGTGTGAAAAAGATGTGGTGAGGGCTTTTAAGTTTTTAAGCATTCCTGCGCAGGTGATGGACGGCAGGGACCGGTTTGAGTACCGGGATTTTGGGGCTGTGATTCTTCCAGGGGGTTTTTCTTACGGGGATTATTTAAGGGCCGGGGCTTTAGCGGCCCGCACACCGGCCTTAAAGGATGTACAGGCAGCGGCCCGAAAAGGCTGGCCCATTTTAGGTATTTGTAATGGCTTTCAAATTTTGTGTGAAGTGGGGCTTTTGCCTGGCACTCTTCAGATCAATCATCATTTAAAATTTATTCATAAGTGGGTTCGGCTTCAGATTCAACGGGGATCTCAAGCCTGGGGAGGGGATTTTTCTTCAGTCGGGCAAAATTTTTCAATTCCCATAGCACACAAAGAGGGCCGGTTTTATGCCTCCGGGGATCAAATCAAAGAGCTTCAGGACACAGGGGGAATTTGGCTCACTTACTTAAAAAACCCCAATGGATCTCTTCAAAGCATTGCAGGTGTAAAAAGTAAAACAGGGCATGTGGCAGGGCTTATGCCTCATCCGGAAAGAGCCATAGACTCTGACATGGGCGGGGACAGTGGTTTGTTTTTTTTTAAAAGTCTTGCCTTGGGTGGGAAATGAAGGTTTTTTTACTTTTCACAGGCTTGTTTCTTACTGCCTGTCAGCCAGCACCTTTTCCCCCGGTTCCTCACCCCAAAAAGATTGATCTCAAAGCTCTTACCTATAATGTGTGGCATGGTTTAAGTACTTCCACATTTAAAATGAAAGAGCTGGAACCTGAGGGGAGAAAAAACCAAAGGGTTGAGCTTCAGATCTCCCGGTTAAAAGCTCTTCAGCCGGATTTGATTTTCCTTCAGGAGGTGAATCCTGTTCAAAAGCTGGCTCAACATATTGGCCGGGCCCTGGGAAACTCTTATTCCTACGTGTATCACCGGGACAACTGTGGAATTTCCCTTTTTAATGTGGGGCTTCCGGTGAATTTAAACAGTGGTTTGGTGGTTTTTGCCAAAAAGCCTCTTCAGTTAAGAAAAATTACCGCTTTAAAACTCAGCGGGCCTTTAGGGGATTGTGATGGGGCTTTTACTTTTCAGTATGCGGAGTTTCGCTATGCTTTGTTTGTTGATATTTTTCACCCCTCTTTTGGTTCTTTTTATGGAGTCCTCACCCATCTGCACCATGGTCCTGAGCTTTCAGAAAACATAAAAAACCAGCTCACAAAGTGGGAACAAGAAGGGGTTTTAAATCTTAAGCAAAAATTGGAAATCACGCAGGCTGTTGAAAAATCCGCTCAGCGAAGAGACAAGGAATTAAATATGTTGTTTCAACACATGGATAAACTGTCCGGCATTTCGAAAAAACCCCTGATTTTGGCAGGGGATTTTAACTTTAAACCCAGCTCTCCGGCTTACCAAAGAGTCTTGGCTCAGAATCTGAGAGATGTCATGGACAGTGCCGATCCCTTAAAACCCTTTACTTTTAATATCCACGCCAACCAGATCAATCACCAATACACAAAACATTTAAGCCTTCCTCTGCCTGTATTTGGAAAACCAGAGGTCAAAAGCTGGTTTCAGACCCATTACCTGCTGGAACCCCGACGCATTGATTATATTTTTGTCAGCCCGGGGGTGGATTTTTCCTCTTCTGCTCTTTTTGGGGACAAAGCCAATGCACATGGGCTGATAGGTTCTGATCATTTTGGTGTGGTCAGTGAAATATCTCTTACCCCTTAAGGTTTTTTTTGCTAAAGTCTGGTCTTTACCCCCAAAAAAACCATGAGGATTTAAGAAAATGAAAACACCCCTCCCACTTGACGAAATAAAAAATCAAATTCTGGAAGCTCAAAAAAAACTGAATGAGCTTTGGAGGTATCTTTGATTTGGATCAATCAAAGAGGCGTTTGAAGGAACTGGCTTCCGAAAGCACCCATCCGGAAGTGTGGAAAAATCATCAAAAGTTAAATCAAATATCCAGGGAAAAATCCCTGCTGGAAAAATCCCTCACGGAGTGGGGGAGCTTGCACCAAAAACTGAAGGAAAGTGAGGAGCTGGCACATCTTCTGGAAGAGGAGGCGGATGAGGCCCTGTTTTCTGATCTGAAGAGGGATTTTACACAGACCTTAAGGCAGCTGAAAGACCTGGAACTTAAGAGTTTTTTAAGTGGCACTTATGACAAAAAAAACTCTTATGTGTCCATCCATGCCGGGGCAGGTGGTACAGAGGCACAGGACTGGGCCCTTATTCTTCAAAGAATGTATTTCCGGTGGGCGGGCGGGCAGGGCTTTGCTGTGGAGCTTATCTCTTTAAGTCCGGGGGAGGAGGCGGGCATTCGCTCTGTGCAGTTTTTGGTCAAAGGTTTTTGCTCTTACGGGTATCTGAAGTCTGAGGTGGGAGTGCACCGCCTGGTGCGTATCAGTCCCTTTGATGCGGGTTCCAGAAGGCACACCAGCTTTGCCAGTGTTTTTGTATGGCCTGAAGTGGAGGAAAACATCACAGTACAAATTAAAGACGAGGACATTCGGGTAGACACCTACAGAGCCAGTGGGGCCGGAGGCCAACACATCAACAAAACAGACAGTGCGGTGAGAATTACCCACCTGCCCACAAAATTGGTGGTACAGTGTCAAAATCAAAGAAGCCAGCACGCCAACCGGCACCAGGCCATGAAGATGCTTCAGTCTGCACTGGTCCACAAAGAGGAGGAAAAACAAAAAGCGGAAAAATCCTCCGCCCAGTCTTCGCAAAAAGCCAACGAATGGGGTTCTCAAATCCGATCCTATATTCTGCACCCTTACCGCAAAGTCAAAGATCACAGAACACAATGGGAAACGGGGGATGTTTCCTCTGTACTTAATGGGGAACTCAATCCTTTTATTTCTGCATGGCTCAAAAGTAAAAACTAATGTATTGTGTAAAACTCAAAGAATGGGTAAAGGATTAAAAAACAAATGTATTTTTTATTATGGTTCAGAAGATTTTTTTTATCCCCCGTACATTTTATCTCTTTCACCCCTTTGGTGAGTATTGTGAGTTTGATTTTGGCAGTCTCCTGCCTGGTTTTGGGTATGTCTGTTTATAGTGGTTATGAAACCACTGTCAATAAGGCCATTAAGGATATGACAGGTGATTTGGTGCTTAGCCGGTCTCAACCGGTCTCGGAATTTCAGCTGATGGGGAGGATTCAAAAAGAGATAAAGCAGGCCCGGGTCCACTCTGGTTTTTTGCATTTAAAATCCCTGCTGGCTTATGAGGGAAGGCTTTCCGGAGTGCTTTTGGAGGGTGTGGATTTACAAACAGTGTTTTCTGTTCTTCCTCTTAAGAGGCGTTTGGTGGAAGGGACTTTTGATTTAAACCCCAAGGGGGCTGCGGTGATTGGGAAAAGTCTGGCAAAAAAATTTCATTTAAAAACAGGGGATAAATTTCATATTATTGTGCCGCAAAATCTGTCAGCAAGGTCTTCCACTCTGCACTCCCGTCATAAAGAGCTTTTTGTGGTGGGGATTTTGGATTTTGGATTTTATGAGTTTAATGCCCGCCAGGTTTTGGTGTCTTTAAAAACTGCCAGAGGTTTGACCTCTGTGGGGCAGGCACTGTCTGGTCTCAGGCTGCTTATGCCCCCTCAGTTTGCTCCACAGGATGTGCAAAAATGGAGCATGCGGGTTAAAAAAAAGCTGGGGGTCTCTTACCGAATCAGCCCCTGGGGGCATATCGTGGGAAGTATCAGTGACAGCTATATGCAAACAGTCAAAAGGGAAAAGTTTATTATTTTTTTTATTCTCATGATTTTGGTACTTGCAGGTTGTTTTAATGTGGCCTCTCATCTGTCTATTTCTGTTTTAAATCAGATGAGGGAGATCAGTGTGTTAAGGGCTATGGGGGCCAGGTCTTTTTTTATTGTACGTCTGTTTCTTATTCAGGGGCTGATTGTGGGTCTTGTGGGCAGTGTGTTGGGTGTTGCAGCAGGGTTGATGTTGTCCAGGGGACTGGTGTGGCTGCAAAATTTTTGGAACATTGTGCCTCAGGAAATTTACCATGTGGGGACTATTGTAACAGATGTCAGGTCCACAGACCTTTTGCTGGTACTTGCCTGTTCCCAGGTGGTGTGTTTTTTGGCTTGTGTGGGACCAGCCTTAAAAGTTTTTAAAATGCCTTTAACAGATGGTCTTCAAAGCAGCTGATGTTCCCCATCGTTTTTTTGGGCTTTATACTTCCCTGAAAGCCGGAATAACAAGAACGGGAATGTTTGTTATTACTGGATGTTAAAAAGGAACTCCAAATTTTTTGCCGCCACATAATAAGTGGGGTGGTTTTCCCCGTCTGTGGTTGTTTTTAAACGATAGTTTTCTCCATCATAAACAATGGCGGGTATGGGGGTGCTTAGTCCATGGATGTTTTCAGCCTCTGCTTTGTCTGTAAAAATCTTTACAACATGTATAGTCATGCCATGTGTTTGCAAAGGATTTCCGGGATCCATTATTCCTCTTCTAAAAATCACCTGGCACTGCCCCTGAAGATCCTCCAAATTTGATTTCCAGCCCTCAAGGTTGGGGTAAAAGGTCGCCCGGATTTCCCACTGATCCATGTGAGCAAGTTTCTGATCCCCTATACGGGTGCTAAAAAGATAGCAGATACCGTCCAGAAGGTTCTCCATCTCTGCATTCCGGGCAAGACTCTGAAAAGGCAAAACTCCAAAAAATAACAAAATATAAAAGTAATTTTTCATTGGTAACTCCTTTTTTTATCCCACTTTTGTGGGGAAAGCTTGTAGTTGTATCACTTTATATCAAGAGTTTTACCCCCCCCATTTTTTGTCAAGAGTTTTTTTCTTTTTGACACTTTGCCTTTCAGAGAGTATGAGTTTAGCTTGGTTGTTGAAATTCCCGGGGAAAGTCAAGAGGCAATAAAACAATGGACATACTGTATGTGAAGTCTCTTTATAAAAGTTTTTCCAGGGGAAGCTCAGAGGTGGAGGTGTTAAAAGACATCAACCTGAGTGTGAGAAGAGGGGAGGCTTTGTGCATTACAGGAGGTTCAGGGGCTGGCAAAAGCACTTTTCTTTATATGGTAGGGACCCTGGATCGCCCCACCAAAGGGCAGGTGTGGTACTATAAGGATAATTTAAGCCAGGCGGATGAGGCCCGTCTTTGCCAGTTTCGAAGTCAAAAAATGGGCTTTATTTTTCAGTTTCATTATCTGTTTAATGAGTTTAACGCCATGGAAAATATTATGCTGGCAGCCCAAATTGCAGGCCAGCCCTTTAAAGAATCACAAAAAAGGGCCAGGTATTTGATTGACCTGGTGGGCCTGTCTCACCGATCCACTCATTTTCCCTCTGAGCTGAGCGGGGGGGAGCAACAAAGGGTGGCTATAGCCCGGGCCTTAATGAATAAACCGGAAATTGTTTTGGCTGACGAACCCACAGGAAACCTGGATGCGGACAACTCCACCCATATTTTGAATATTTTTTCTGAACTGCGTATCCGCTTTGGTATCACTTTAATTGTTGCCAGCCACGATCCTGTGTTCGCCAAACATTTTCCCAGAGTGTTGAATATGACAGATGGGTACCTCCGCGAATAATCCCTCTGTATCGGTGTTTTTCAGCCCTCTTTGGCATCATGCCCAAAAAAACTTAAATGGGAGCTGGACACAAGTCTTTTGACTTTCTACATTTTTCTCTCAAAGAATGAAATAGGCTGGATAAACCGTCTTCCCGTGTTCCGGGGATGCACTTTTTGGCAGGTTTTTTCAAAAACCCTTGTTTTTGGTGGCCTCCGGGTGGTATAGTGAGGGAGTATGCAAACAATAGGAAGTCTTTGTCAGGCTTTGAATCAGGGCCTGCCCATTGATTTTATTTTACTGGTGCTGTCTCAATTCCCCCGGACTTTGAACCGATAAGACTGTATGTTTAATTTTAACCAGGAGTCTTAAAATGAAGTTTTTTATAATGGCAGTTTTTTCTTTTAATTTGTTTGCTTACGGACAGGAATCGTACGTCCGATTTCCGACGGTTTGTCTTCGTACCCCGCAGGTAAAAGATGCGATTGTGGAAAAGCTTAAAGGAAATGTGGATTCCAACATAAACTGCAATTTGGCAGATCACTTTTTGGATCAGATAAGAGTTTTATTTTTAAGTGAGAGAGGTATTGAATCGCTGAAGGTGGGGGATTTTTCAGGACTTACTTCTCTTAGGTGGCTTTATTTGGATAATAACAAATTAAGTAATTTACCTGTGGGGATCTTTTCAGGACTTGTTTCTCTTCGGAAGCTTTATTTGGATAATAACAAATTAAGTAATTTACCTGTGGGGGTCTTTTCAGGACTTACTTCTCTCTTTTCGCTTTATTTGGAGAATAATGATTTAAGTAATTTACCTGTTGGAATATTTTCGGGACTTACTTCTCTTAGGTGGCTTAATCTAGGAGATAATTCTTTGTCAATAAGGGAAGAAGGCCGCCTAAGAGAAGAGCTGCCTCATACAACCATTATTGATTTTGATCCCCTTGATGATGATGATGACAGAGAGTAGCTGTCCGCTACAAATATCATGAGGTAAAAAAGAATAACCCCTATTTTGATACCTTTTGTGGCCGGGGAGTAAGTGGCCGGCCACACCAAGTAGGCAGGTTTGTTCCCAAAAGTGTCTCACTCTGAAACATCCCACAAGCCCCCTGGTGGCCGGGATTAAAGTTTTTTGAGACTAATCCGATAAGGTCCCATGGAAGCCCCCGGGACACAAAGCTTTCAAAGGATTAAAAACCTTACTGGGGCCGACCTTTTTTTGCGGGGAAGTATGAAGACTTTGTTTTTTAGGTTTCCAGGAAAAAAAATGGGGGGGGGGGAAATTGCCCTCTCACTTCTTTTCTTTTTCAGTCTATTTTTAAACTTCTCTCATAGCTTCAGTCTAAATATGCCGTCAGGAAATGGCCCAAACGTGGGGATAGGATGTGTAAATGGAAAGGTTTCTGTTTGCAGTACCGGGAGAGAAGTAACATCATAACTCCACCCCATATAAAGGTACATAACTTTGGAGGAAGACAAGGTCACACTCTTAACTGTTATGAGCAGAGACGTGGCTCTGGTGGTGGCCCTTGTTGTGGTTCAGGTGGATCTTGGACAAGAGGAGCTTGTTCCCAACAAGACTGTACAGATCCAAAACCATGTGGTGAGCTAGGGAGTTGTAAGGCAAAGCACACTTGTTACAGGACAGACAACACCACTGAAAAGTCTTGCGATGATTCATGCAAGAAAACAAAATATACATGTAGTGCAGACGGGGAAGGGGGGAAAACGGCTGGTACCTGGCCAGACTGCTCTTGCCCTTCAAACAAACCTAAATGGGACGGCTCTCAGTGTATAGCTTGCCCTTCCGGCAGAGTGTGGAGGGATGTCCTCACCTGTAACCCTAACTATCCAAGAGGCAAAGCCTGCCGCTGCCCAAGTGGGACAATACCTAACTCTTCCGGGCAATGCGAAAACCGATGTGTTGTACAAGGGGAAACAGTCAAAACATTCCTCAACACTTCAAAGTCTGGCTGCCCCTGTGAATGTCCGGCAAAACACTGTGCTTATGGACAAAATTCCACCACCTGCAAGTGTAATTCCCCACCCCCGCCGCCTCCTCCCCCACCTCCACCAACACCTCAAGCTTGTACATCCCCCCGGTCCTGTGGGAATCCCCCGCATTGCACAAGACCTGCTTATTCGTGTTGGAATGGATCAAGGTATTGCTCAAGTTCAGAGTGTCCCCGAAGGCCAAGTCCTTCCCCTCAAACACCTTCCCCCACACCGCAGCCAACTCAACAATTAGCCACACCGGCTGAGTGTCTTCCAGGTTAAGGATCACCTTCTCTGGATACTGGGGAAATGTGTCCCCCTGGTGGCTTTCTTTTAATGCAGTTTTTTGTGACAACAATGTAAAATTTACAGGGGGGTTATTATTTTTCCTTAAACGTGTTATTTAAAGAGCCATTATAATTTGCATTCTTTTGGTGTTTTATGACCTGACTGATGCCCTAATGGCTGTGGGGGGTGTGTGTGTGGTCATAATATCGTTTTGGGCTGCTTAACAGGCTTTAAATGAGGTTTTTTTGTGCATCTGTGGCGTGGTGCCTCAAAATCGGTGATTTTTCAGCCTTCTTTGGTATCATGTCCCAAAAAAAAGGGTATCCGGGCGGTTTTTAGTGTGGTATAATGGGGCTATGGACAAAAAATCTTTATGGTCGGCGGCCACTTTTTTAGTTGTTTATACGGGGATGCTTTTAGGTGGGATGGCCTGGATGATTGATGCCAAAATTTCTCCCATTGAACATCTTTTAACTAACCATATAACAGACACAAATAAGAAGATTGATGCCTTCAGATCAGAGATAAAAGAAGAGATAAAGGAAGTAAAAGAAAGTATTCAAGAGCTTTTAAAAAAGTCTTAAACATCTTTAAGAGAGGTTTAATGCATGGCACAAAACCAAGAAGGGTTAGGAGTCTTAAAATGAAGTTTTTTATAATGGCTGCTTTTTCTTTTAATTTTTTTGCTTATGGTGAGATATTTATTCCAGTTTGTGGTCGTACCTCGCAGGTAAGGGATGCGATTGTGAAAAAGCTTAAAGAAAATGTGGATTCCAGAATAGACTGTAATTTGGCAGATTATCTTTTGGATCAGATAAAAACCTTATATTTAAGAGGTAGAAGTATCGAATCTTTGAAGGTGGGTGACTTTTCGGCTCTTACTTCTCTTGAGACGCTTGATCTGGATAATAACAACTTAAGAGAGTTGCTTGTTGGGGTATTTTCGGGTCTTACTTCTCTTATAAAGCTTGATTTGGAGAGGAACAAGTTAAGTACTTTACCTTCCGGGATATTTTCGGATCTTCATTCTCTTAGGATGCTTAGATTGTTTGGTAACAATTTAAAGATACCTTATGGAGTATTTTCAGGACTTGATTCTCTTCAGATACTTTATATACAAACTGATATACCAGAAAAGAAACTAAGAATGAATCTTCCTGATCCTGATAATGTTAGGATCATTAGAACAGAGCCAGACAAAAAGCCATACAAAAAACCATACAGATAATGTGATTTTTTTGCTATTTATGACCTGGATAATGCCCTAATGGCTGGCTGGGGGGGGGTGGTGGTGTTCATAATCGTTTTGGGCTTCTTAACAAGCTTTAAATGAGGTTTTTTTGTGCATCTGTGGTGTGTTTCTCAAAATCGGTGGTTTTTCAGCCCTCTTTGGTATCATGCCCAAAAAAAACTTAAAAAAGGGGTATCCCGGCGATTTTTGGTGTGATATAGTGGGGTTATGAGTGTGGTATCCATTTTAAACTTTTTTGAACCGACTGTCCCGATTGGGGTGGTTTTTTTGGTGGTTTACCTTCTCAGAGTTAGCTGGAAGATTGGGTATATAGATGAAAAACTGAATAATCATGTCACAGACACAAACAAAAAGATTGATGATCTTAAGGATGACATGAATGCCAGATTTGATGGTATTAAGAATGACATGAATACCAGATTTGATGGTATTAAGAATGATATGAATACCAGATTTGATGGTTTTAAGAATGATATGAATACCAGATTTGATGGTTTTAAAAATGACATGAATACCAAAATAGATAAACTCGATTCCAAGCTTGATCGGTTAATGGATCACTTAATTAAAAATAAGGCTTAAACACTTTCCCCTGATTTTTCTGTGGATTTTTTGGCAGTTTTCCATCAAAAAAAGAACCGGGGGCAGTGACCCGGTCACAGGTGGCCTTGAATCTGAGAGCCTCCCCTCTGTTAAAAAAACGTATGGTTTTACTCCCCGGACAGGATTGCCCGGGGCAAACAGGTCCCCCATAGTCAAATGGGTAAAATTTGCTTACTGATCATTGGTTGAACAATGCCGGCCATCAATCCAGTTATTAATTAAACACCTGAAACGAATCATTTCAAGAGTTACATCCACTGTATTCCCGTCATACTTAACTCCAATGATGGATTGTATTGGGTGTTCTATACACTCACCCCCGGAAAACCAGCCACCAAGTGTCTCTAAGCAGGTTTTCCATTCAGTGTTTTGGTTTTGAGAATATGTGCTAAATCCAAAGCACAAAACCCCCATAAATAGTATAGTGCAAAAAAAGTTTTTCATAATAACCTCCCATTAGATAAGTTTTATTTAATGTTTTTAATATCAAACCAGCCAAAATATCTGATTTAAAACTGACTTTACCCCCCCCCCATTTTTTTTCAAGGGTTTTTCTTTGGAAACACAAAAACTGGACCTTTGACATGCATTTGAAGAGGTATGAGTTCAGCTGGTGGTTATGACCTGGCTGGTGCCATTGGTGGCACACACGACGTGTCCGTGGTGGTGGGTCTTTATCCTCACATGTCCACACAAAAACTTAAAAAAGGGGCTTTTTTGAGGGGGAAAACCCCTCATTAATGGGTTTTTGATGAGGCAGAAGAAAGCTATGCGGTGCATCTTTAAAAAAATGTTGTGTTGTCGTAAAATGGTCTTTATCAACTTTTACAGGGGGAGGGTCTTATGGAAAGCGATTTGTTTTTTTTGGTGGAAAGGGTGTTTTGCTGGGTTTTTTTAATAGGGGGTTTGTCTTTGATTTGTCAGACCTCTGTCTATATTCGCCTGGTTAAAAAATTGTATGCACAGGAGCAGCAGACACAAAACATGGTTTTTTTGGTTTCAGGGGTTTTGATGTTACCCTGGGCTGTGGCCTTGGTTTTGGTGCATAATGACTGGTTTTTAAGTTTTTCCCTCATTGTTACTGTAGCCGTTTGGATTCTTCTTGCAAAATCTTTGGCTTTGGTTCTTTGGCCGCAGATTTTAAGAAAGTGCTGCACTTGTTTATATGGTAAAAAGGAGTCGTTTTTAAAATGGTACTTTAGAGGGTATGGGGTTGTTCTTACAGGCCTGGCCTTTGCTGTGTGTTACGGCCTTTCGGAATCCTTTTAAACCCCTTTTTTAAAAGGGATTTGACATCTCTGCTTCTCCCCTGATATAAAGCCTTACCCTTAAGTGCAGGGGTGATCTTTTTGGTCAATCAAAATAAAGAAAATTACAAGGTTTTCAGGGTTTGAAATTTATGAAAATAATTTTACTTTTGTTTGTGGTGTCTGTGGTAATACCCTCTTATGCCGACCGTATTCATAAAATTGTGGTGAAGGGTAATCGTATTATTGAAACGGGGGCAATTTTGGCAAAGATATCCTCCCGCCCTGCCAGGGCCTATCAGTTAAACCAGGTTCGAAAAGATGTCAAAAAACTTTTTGAGACGGGGTGGTTTTCCCATATTGAAGTGGATTTTAAAAAAACAAAATCCAAAAAAATTATTTTAACCTACGCAGTGAAAGAAAACCCCATTGTGGAAAAAGTTTCTTACAAAGGCAATAAAAACATCAGTAAAAAAGAGATGGATAAATTGTTTTTGGTTTCCCAGTATGAGTTTTTGGACCATAAGAAAATCAAACAGGCTATAGAGAATTTAAAAGAGGAGTACAGTAAAAAAGGTTACTATCTTGCTGATATATCCTACCGGGTGGAGGCCAAAAACCCCAAGGACAAAGGGAAGGTGGATCTTCTTCTTCAAATCAGGGAGAACAACAAAACCATAGTGAAAAGAATTGAGTTTCAGGGTAACCGGTCCATTAAAAGTTCTGAGATCAAGGCTTTTATGCTGACCAAAGAGCAAAGCCTGTTTGGTTTGTTTTCCTCCTCACAGGGGGTTTACAACCGGAAGGTGCTGGAGCATGACAGAGAACGAATAAAATTTTTGTATATGGATCGGGGGTATTTTCAGGTGCAGGTGGGGGAGCCAAAGGTGTTTATCTCCCAGGACAAAAAAAATGTTTCCATCCATGTTCCCATTCAGGAGGGGGATGTTTTTGAGGTGTCACAGATCAGTTTTGCAGGGGATACTGATGTGCTTTTGGATGGGCAGGAGGTGGTGGGGGCTTTAACCGATCATCTGCAAAGTGAGGAGGGGAAGGTACTTTCTTATGGAAAGTTGGGCAGGGATATGGAGTATATCCAAAAAAGATATGGAGATGAGGGCTATGCCTTTTGCAATGTGATACCCCGTATGGCTGTGGCTGGCAAAGGGCTGGTACACCTGCGTTTTGAAATACAAAAAGGCAAAAAAGTGAAAATCAGAAGGATTGACATCACAGGAAACTCTCACACCCGGGACAAAGTGATAAGAAGAGAGGTGAGAGTGTATGAAAACGAATTTTACCACGAGGGGGACAAAGAGCGTTCCCGGCAAAACATACAAAGGCTGGGTTTTTTTGATGAAGTTAAAGTGGGAACCAAAACCATTCCCCAAAGGGATGGTGTGGTGGATATGGAGATAGAGGTTAAAGAGAGGGAAATGACGGGTATGTTTACAGCGGGTGTGCAGGTGGGGGGGCCTTATGGTATTTCCGGTCATTTGAAAGTGCAGAGGATGAACTTGTTTGGACGGGGCCAAAACATATCTGTTATGGGGGATTTGAATTTTAACAGACAGTATGTGAATTTGAGTTTTACAGAACCTTACCTTTTGGACTCTCCCTGGTTTTTTGGCACTGATTTTCAGGTGGACTATTGGAATTACGATCGAATCAGTGGGCTGGCTCACTGTCAGGAGTACGAGGAAGCCCTTAAAAAACTGGACAACCAGATGGAAGCGGGAAAGCTGCTTCGTGAATGCCAGCGGGTGTTTCCTGATCTGCGGTTTAGAAGTTTTTCAGAGCAAAAAACAGATGCTGGTTTTATTTTGGGGAGGTCGTTTTCAGACACATGGAG
This sequence comes from Bdellovibrionales bacterium, assembly GCA_965200025.1. GTDB lineage: Bacteria > Bdellovibrionota > Bdellovibrionia > Bdellovibrionales > UBA1609 > JANQSP01. Next base: position 1,118,107 of record OZ241325.1, on the reverse strand, counting down.
TGGAAAAGTGTCCTCCCGGTGGGGGTATATAAAAATTTATGATGATTTGGACAAAGATTTGAGTCAAAAATCCAGCGGGTTCAGAAACCCCTTAAAACTCACTTTGGAATACGATGGAAGAGACGACAGAATGTTTCCAAAATCCGGTTTTTACATATTGTCCTCCCTTCGTTACAACAGCCCTTTGTTCAGCAAATTTAATTACATCACATGGACTGCCAATATGCGTTTTTATCAGGAGCTTTTTTGGGGTATGGTGTTTCGCTTAAATACCAGGTATGGACACCACACCGGTCTGGGAAAGCAGAGTTTTGTCCCCATGGACGAAAAATTTCGCCTGGGGGGGATAGACTCTTTAAGAGGTTTTGATTACTTCTCCATAGGGCCAAGGAAGAGGTCTCAGCTTCTGTTGGAGAAAGCCACACAATACGGGTACGAAAACCCGGAGGCTCTGGCCTGGCGTGTGGAAGGGGGCTTAAAAGAGGCTTTGATAAATGTGGAGCTTCAAATTCCCCTTTTGGGGAAAAACCAGTTTATGGGAGTTTTATTTTTTGATACAGGTTCTGCTTACGACAGGTGGTCCTCTTTGGACCTGAGGTCCAATTGGGGCCTGGGTTTAAGGGTGCTGACCCCTATGGGACCCATTCGCCTGGAGTGGGGCTTTCCCCTCAATCCCCGGGCAAAGGATATGGAACCCCCCTCCCGTATGAATTTTACCCTGGGTTTTCCCTTTTAAATGAAGTAAAAAAAAATCAGGAGGTGACAAAAGCACAAACATCGAGTTATAAAAAACAAAGTATGATCTCAACCGGAAGGAGAAAAAAATGAAAAGAACAACACAACATTATACGGGTTTAAAAACGGGCTTAAGCTTTTTTTGCCTCTGGCTTATGCTGGTGGGGGAGGTTCAGGCCAAAAAGTCTCTGGAGGAGGTGGCTTCTCACAAAATGGCCTATATCAGCGTGAATGAAGCCGTGGAGCGAACAGGGGAGCAAAAGCGTATTCGCAAAATTTTGGAGGCGGATAAAAACAAAATCCAACAAAACATTCAGAACCGAAGCAAAAAATTCAGAGAGGAAGTGGAGGAAATCAAGAAAGGTATGGCCATTTTGTCTGAAGAGGAGAAAATGAAGAAATACGAGGAGATACAACAGATGCAGATGCGTATTGAGCAATTTGCCAGAGAGCAGGAGATGAAGTTTCAAAAAAAAGAGACGGAGTTGAGAAAAACAGTCATGAAAAAAATACAAAAAGCTGCGGCCCTTGTGGCGGCTGAGGAAAAAGTGGACCTGATTAAAAACCGTGACAGCCTGATATGGGTGAATCCAAAGATGGACCTGACTGCCCAGGTGGTACGGGCTTACAAAAAAATTAAGGGCAAATGACAAAATTACAAGCCCCTTTGGATGTGGAGGAGATAAAAAAGCGACTTCCCCACAGGCACCCTTTTTTGCTGGTGGATAAGGTCTTGTCTCTTGAGGCCAAAGATCCGGGGCAGGTGGTGGGCCGTGTTTTAAAGGCTGTGAAGAATGTCACCAGTGGAGATTTTTTTTTCCCGGGGCATTTTCCCCACAAAGCTGTTATGCCGGGGGTTTTAATTTTAGAGGCTATTGCCCAGGCCGGGGCTTTGTGTTGCGGGGCTTTGCCTTCGGACCCTCCCATGAAAGAAATTTTTTTTGTGGGGGCCGAACATGTGCGATTTAAAAAGCCTGTGGTACCTGGAGATGTTTTAAAACTGCAAGTGGAGATGAAGCGTCAAAAAAACCACTTTTACTGGGGAAGGGGGGAGGCTTATGTGGACTCTGAGCTTGCGGCCCGGGCCGATATCATAGCCCATATTGTGTTTTCCCGGTTGGTGTAACTGTTAACTTTCAGAGGGCGAAGTCCCTGTTGGGATCGGGAAAATGATTTTAACTGTGGGTAACTTTGATGGGCTTCATAGAGGGCATCAGTTTTTAATCCAAAAGGTGGTAAGCCTGGCCCGCAGGTACAAAAAAAAATCCTGTCTTTTGACTTTTTGGCCCCATCCCTCTTATGTTCTGGCCTCTTTAAAGCCGGTCCCCCTGTTATTTCCCCTGTATGAACAAAAAAAACAGCTCTTAAAAAAATGGGGTTTGGATTATGTCATCATTCAACCCTTTACAAAAGCTTTTGCAAAACTTTCCCCACAGGAGTTTATTGAGGATTATATTGTAAAAAAATACAAACCTTCTGTGTTTTGTGTGGGGGAGAATTTTCGCTTTGGTTTTCAGGGAAGGGGCGACAAAGAGCTTTTAAAGCATACTGCACGGGCTGGTCACTTTAAAGTGAATATGGTGAGAGGTTGTGAGTATAAGGGGAAAAGAATTTCCAGCTCACAGGTGAGGCAGGGTATTGCAAAAGGGAAATGGGATTTGGTGTCTGCCCTTCTGGGAAGGTTTTTTGCTTTTCAGGGGAAGGTGGTGAGAGGAAAAGGAAGAGGCAAAAAAATGGGCTTTCCCACTTTGAATTTAAAATGTGCCAGAGAGCAAATTTTACCTCAAAGAGGGGTGTACCTGACCCGTGTCAAAAGAAACAAAGCTGTTTTGCCTGCCGTGATGAATATTGGCTGGCGACCCACTTTTTCCTCTTTGGATGGGAATAAAAAATCTTACCAGATAGAAGTGCATTTGTTAAAGGGTGGCGATTTGTGGAAAACCGGGCAGTGGTGTGAGGTGGAGGTTTTAAAACCCCTCAGGAAAGAAAAAAAATTCCCCACGGTGGAAAAACTTACCCTTCAAATTCAAAAAGACACTCACCAGGCCCGGGAATTTTTTTTGAATCCTAAAAACTTTATTCCCGGGGGGGTGTGAGTTCTTCCTCTTCCGGGAAGAGGAAGATTAAGTCGTTTTCGCCGGCCAGGTTGAGTCGGTCCCTGGCCTCTTTTTCCAAAAAAGAGGAATCAGAAGAGAGTTTTTTTAAATTGCCTTCCACCTCTTTGTTTTTTTTGTGTATCATGTCTATCCTCAACTCCAGAACTTTTCGGTTTTTTGAAAGGCTGTAAATTTGCCAAAGCGTGCCATCAAAAACAATATGTGCAGACATTAAAATACCACAGGCTATAATAACCCAGACCGGACGATGTAAAAACTGTAAAATAAATCGATAAAGTTTTTTCATTCTTTAAAAAATCCTCACCTTTTTGTGATCCCCCACCACTTTGCTTATTTGACTTAAAAACTCCAAATTCACCCGTACCCCTCTTGTCATGTTCAGTTTTAGGGGGATGTTTTTGTTTTTCACCTGAACAGAAAAATAAAGAGGCACCTCCCCTGTGTATTGCATTAAAATACTTTTTAAAGTGTGCAGTTTGTCCTGCTCTTTGTCTGTCAGGTAAATCACCACTCTTTGGCAGTGATGTATTCTCTCCTCCACAGGTTGTATGGTTCCGGCTATCAGTTTGTTTCCATTGGACCGGGTGTTTTTTTCCAAAGTGGCTTTCACCAGAAGAGCTTTTTTTGTTTTAATGTGCTGTTCAAATTTTTCATATACATCAGAAAAAAACACCACTTCCACACTTCCTGTGTTGTCCTCCAGTTTTCCAAAGGCCATTGTGTTTCCCTTTTTGGTTGTGATTTCCCTTAACTCCTCCAAAAGCCCCCATGTAAAACAACTGCTTTTGTGTTTTTGATGCGAAAGAGAGGCTATGGGTATAACTTTTAAGCTTTCCCTTAAATACTCCATGCGATTTAAAGGATGCTGGCTTAAATAAAAACCCATGACAGATTTTTCGTATTCCAGTTTTTGTTCTTCTGACCACAGGGTGGAGGATTTTAAGACAGGTGTCAGGTGTGTTTTTTGAAACAAAGTGATTTGTCCGCTGGCTTTGTCCTGTTTTTTTTGTTCCACCTGTTTGAGAAGATTTTCGTAATTGGATAAAATCCCTGATTCGTTGATATCCATACCTGAAAAAGCTCCGGCCTTTACCAGGGATTCTATGGTTTTTTTGGTGACTTTTTTTGTATCCATAGTTTCAAAAAACTCCATCACAGATTTAAATTTTTTGTCTTTTAAAGTGTTTTTGGCTTTTTGTATGGCATCCACAGCAGGTCTTCCCACTCCCTTAATGGCTCCCAGGGAAAAGTAAATACAGTTTTCCCCCGTGGTGAAAAGATATTCTGAATGATTAATATGAGGGGGTAAAACCTTAATGCCATGGGCTTTTGTGTCTGCCACATATTTTATCATTTTGTCGGTGTTGTTGATCTCCACTGTGAGTAAAGAGGCAAAAAACTCCACCGGGTGGTATTTTTTTAAATAAGCGGTTTGAGCGGCCAAAACACAATAGGCCGCAGCATGGGATTTGTTAAATCCATACTTGGCAAACTCAGCCACCAAATCAAAAAGTTTTTCTGATTTCTTTAAATCAAAGTTGTTTTTTTTGGCCCCTGTCAGAAAACGGGTTTTTTGTTTCTTCATCACAGAGGTCTTTTTTTCCCCCATGGCCCGGCGAAGTACATCCGCCTCCCCATAACTGTAACCGGCAATACGGGCCGCAATCAAAAGGACCTGCTCCTGATACACAATCACACCGTAGGTTTCCTTTAAAATAAACTCCAGCTCTGAAAACAAATACTCCACTTTAATAAGCCCCTTTTTACGCTCCAGATAAGAGGGGATCATTTCCATAGGTCCCGGCCGGTAAAGGGCATTAATGGCCACAATGTCCTCAAAACATGAGGGCTGGGCCTTTTTTAAAAGGTCTGTGATACCTTCCCCCTCAAACTGAAAAACCCCCTTGGTGTCTCCCCGGCACATAATTTCGTAAATCCCCGGATCTTGCAGAGAAATATTTTTTTCTGAAAGGTGGGAATGGTTTTTTTTATTGATGAGTTGAAGGGCCTGGCGGATATGGGTCAGAGTTTTTAAACCCAAAAAATCAAATTTAACGAGTCCTATTTTTTTTGTGTGATACAAATCGCTTTGAATAACATTTTCCCTCTGTGCTCCCGGGTAAAGAGGGGCATAGTCCCTAATGGGATGGTTGGCAATAATAACCCCTGCGGCATGGATGCTGGCATGGCGGATAAGTCCCTCAATTTGACGGGCCAAAGTGATAAGGGTTTTTACCTGGGGGTCGGTGTCCATAAGCTCTTTCAGCTGAGTGTTGCTTTCCACGGCCTGCTTTAAAGTGATGCCTAATTTTTCAGGTATGAGCTTGGCGACACGATCCACCTCTGTATAACTCATGCCCATCACACGGCCCACATCCCGGGTGGCAGCCCGGGCCTGAAGCCGTCCGTAAGTCATCACCTGGGCCACATAATCCTCTCCGTATTTTTCTGTAACATACTCAATCACCCGTCCGCGGTTTTCCTGGCAAAAATCCACATCAAAATCAGGAAGAGAAATACGCTCCGGGTTTAAAAATCTTTCAAAAAGCAGGTGGTAAGGCATGGGGTTTAAATCTGTAATTTCCAGACAATAGGCCACCAAAGAGCTGGCCCCGGACCCCCGGCCCGGCCCCACAGGGATACCCTGCTCTTTGGCCCAATGGACAAAGTCGTAAATAATAAGAAAGTAATCAGAAAAGCCCCGGGTGGTGATAATCTTCAGCTCTTTTTCCAGCCGGTCTTTGTAAGTGTTTTTGTCTGTTTCTGAAAGGTTTTTATTTTGCTTTTTTAACTCCTCCCACCTTTTCTGAAGCCCCTTAAAGCTTAATTCCTTAAGTGTGGTTTTGGGGTTTTTGGCCCCTTCAGAAAGTTTGAGCCGGGGCAGGTGGTAAATGGGCCTTCCCCCTTTTTGAACGGTAAATTGAAGGTTGCAGCGTTCGTGACAGTGTAAGGTGCCTTCACAGGCTTCGGGCAAATCGTGGAACAGCTCTTTCATTTCCTCAGAGCTTTTAAAGTATAGTTGATCAGAGGGAAGACGCTCACGGCTTCGATCATGTAAGGTGCGGTTGATACCAATACAGTGAAGCACATCCTGCACCATGCGGTCTTTCCTGTTTAAATAATGTACATTGTTGGTGGCTATCAGGGGTATGTTTTCTTTCTTGCCGGTTTCCATTAAGAAAGTGTTGGCTCTGTCCCACTCCGGGCTGTTTATTCGGTTGATTTCCATATAAAGGCGGTCTTTATAAATACTTTTTAGTGAGGAAAGAATTTTAAGTGCTGCATCAGGTCCGGATTTCAAATAAGTACTGTTTAAGACTCCAGAAAAACCCCCTGTGAGAGCTATCACACCCTGGTTGTGTTGTTCCAGATTTTTTAAATCGATCCGTGGCACATAATAAAAACCCTCTTTATAAGCTATGGTGTTGATTTTACAAAGATTTTTATAACCTTCCTGATTTTGGGCCAAAAGCACCAGGTTACAGTATTTTTGCTGGACAGGTTTTGATTCTCTGTGCTTTAAGGGCTGAAGCGATAAACAAATGTCCAAACCCAGGATGGGTTTAACACCCTTGTCCATGGCAGAAAAATACATATCCAAAACCCCAAACATATTGCCATAGTCAGTAATGGCCAAAGCGGGCTGCTGGTGTTTGATACACTGATCCACCAAATGGGACACCGTGCATGAGGATTTTAACAGAGAATAATGTGTGTGTGTATGCAGATGTACAAAAGAAGCTTTGCTCATAAGCTTATTAAACACTAAAAAAACAGAAAAGAAAATAAAGTAAAAACAGAAAAGAAGGTTTTTTTGTGGAAGGGGAGGGGGAGGATGAGGATAAGGTGAGGGTATTTCCTGAGCTTTCTCTTTAGAGAAAGCTTTGGCTTGTGTGTTGTAGAATCTGTGGAATCTTTATCCTCATGGCGAATAAAGCGGTGTATCAAGTGATAGGGGGGTGGGAAAAGTTGTTATGGGACCTGAAGAGTGATATAGTTTGTGTTTTCCATTCCTACCAGAGGGAGAGGTGGCCGAGTGGTTGAAGGCGCACGCTTGGAAAGCGTGTAGGTGTCTAAACCGCACCTCGAGGGTTCGAATCCCTCTCTCTCCGCCAAGTATTGAGGTATTGGGAAGCTTTGTTTTTGTGGTTTTTTAGGGCATTGTGGTTTGTGGATTTACAGGGTGGCAGTCTTCGAGCAAAACATCCGGTGGGTGGACCTGGTATTCCATATCCGGAGTGAAAACATTAAAATGTTGTTCCATTAAGGTGAGACATGATTGGTAGGCATTTTTTTTTGCCTCTTCATGGGAAGATCCAAAACTGGCAAAATGCTCCTGGCTTTTGGCTTCACACACATAGACATCCTGATCGGGTTGGAAACTATGAAAGCTGGCTTGTGCCGTGAGCTGGGATTCCCCGGTGTGGCCTTTTGCCTTTAAAAGGGTGTTAACATAATTTACACACCACTCCTGAGCCTTTGTAAGGTTTTGTGAATGGGGGCTTTCCTCTTTAGTTTTTGTCACTTGCAGTGTACATCGACAAAGCACTGCTGCTGCATGGGATGGGGGGTTTTGTGCAAAAGACAGAGCAGTAAAGCCAGCAAGTGCCAGGGGAAGAAAAAAACCAAACATCATAATTTCACCTTTTGTGTAGAGATACCATTTTTACCCCCCCCCATTTTTTGTCAAGCTTTTTTTACCTGGGATTTGAGTTAGAGGTCAGGACTCTTTTTTTAATCATCCCCTGCTTCACTCCCTGAAAAGCCCCGTTTTTTAGAAATGGTCGGACCAGATCGAATTGACGGGGAGTGTCATAAAGAAAAGCGGGTTTTTGACCTGAAAATGGGGTATCCTGCCATAGACTGGGGATAAAAAATCCCATAAAGTCATAGAGGTTATCCCGTTTATTATTAGGTGTCTTAAGTTTTTTAGAAGATCAACACATGGGTTGGCACCTGTTTAAAGACAAAAGTCTTGTAGTATAATGGAGCAGGTGGTTTATGCCATTTTTGGATTTTGAAGGAAAGGGCATTATTGCCTCCCACCACTTAAGGGTGCCTTTTCGTTCTTTGCAGGTGAATAAGAAAAAATCTTTTTCCTCTTCCCGGGGCGGCAAAAAAGATCACCCGTCTTTGGATGATAATCTTATTATCCACGGGGATAACCTTCATGCTTTAAAGGCTTTACTGCCAAGATATTCCGGCAAAATAAAATGTATCTACATTGATCCTCCTTATAATACAGGCAATGAAGGTTGGAAATATAACGACAAAGTCAATAGCCCCATGATAAAAGAATGGTTAAATCAAACTGTAGGTACAGATGATCTGGAAAGACACGACAAATGGCTTTGCATGATGTGGCCCCGGCTACAGTTACTAAAAGAGCTTCTTGCTGATGATGGTGTTATTTTTATCAGTATTGATGATAATGAGCAGCATCGTTTGCGAACAATAATGGATGAAATTTTTGGAAAAGAAAATTTTATTACAAATATCATTTGGCAAAAAAAATATGCTCCAGCCAATGATGCAAAATACTTTTCCGACAATCATGACTTTATTCTGTGTTATGCAAAAAATACAAACAATGGCTCGCAAGCATGGAAGAGAAAACTGCTACCCCGTACAGAAAAACAAGACAAATTTTATAAGTATAATGATCAGGATGGAAGAGGTCCTTATAGGTTAGGAGATTTAAGTGTGAAATCTTATTCCTCTGAGTATGATTATCCCATCATTAACTCTAATACAGGGCAAAAACACCATCCTCCTCAAGGTACCTGTTGGAGAGTCACAAAAAGAAAAATGCAATTATGGATACAGGAAAATCGTGTCTTTTTTGGACATGACGGAAAAGGTGTTCCACAATTAAAAAGATATTTAAAAGAGGTGCAACATGGGGTTGTTCCTTTAACTGTATGGACTTATGATGAAGTTGGCCACACAGATTCTGCACGAAAAGAGATTAAAGAAATATTCCATGATAAAAAAAATCCGTTTGATAATCCAAAACCTTCCAGGTTGATATATCGTCTCATTCAAATAGGGGTGGATAAAAATTCTGTTATTTTGGATTCTTTTGCAGGTTCCGGTACAACAGCTCAGGCCGTACTTGACCTTAACAAAGAAGACGGAGGCAACCGTAAATTTATTCTTGTGGAATGTGAAGATTATGCAGATAACATTACAGCAGAGCGTGTTCGCAGAGTCATAAAAGGTGTACCTCGTGCAAAAGACAAACTTAAAAAAGGCCTGGGGGGGTCTTTTACCTACTGCACTCTTGGGGACGAAATCAATACAATCAACCTGTTAAAAGGCAAAAACCTGCCAGACTACAAACAGCTGGCTGAGTATGTTTTTTATACCGCCACAGGAAAAAGCTTAAATAAACCGGTAAAAGAAAACCCGGCATGGTTTATTGGTGAAACAGAGCTTTGTGCTTTTCATCTTGTTTATCAACCTGATGTTCAATTTTTAAGAAGCAAAAAAAGTGCTTTAAACCTGGATATGATAGAAAAGATAAAAGCATTTCATTCCGGATCCAGGAAAACTGTTTTTGTTTTTGCTCCAGAAACATACCTAGAACAAAAAGAGCTGAAAAAAGACTACAACATGGTGTTTTGCCAGCTTCCTTATGCCATTCACAAAATTATGGGGTTTTAATACACAACAGGAGAGAGAAATTGGAATTAAAGGACTATCAGGAAGGTGTTTTGGACAGACTGTCTGTTTATCTCAATACACTTAAAGAGAAAAAACAGGACACTTTGGACCTGGCTGAGGTTAAGAAAAAAAACAAACGCCCTATAGAGTGGGATTCTGAAGATTTTAATTTTTGTGAAAAAGTATGGAACACTCTTAATAAACAAAAGCTTCTCCCTCTCATATCCACCAAACATGGGGAAAGCACAGCTCCCTATAAAAACCGCATCAGTGGTTTGAAGCACCCTGTTCCCAATATTTGTCTTAAAGTTCCCACAGGTGGGGGTAAAACTTTACTGGGAGCCGCTGGAACAGAGAGAATCAACACCGATTTTTTTGAAAAAAACACAGGGTTTGTTTTGTGGGTGGTCCCCAGTGATGCCATTTATAAACAAACCTTAAAAGCTTTGTCTGACAGAGAGAGCCTTTACAGACAAATTTTGGACCGGGCCAGTTGTGGTAAAGTTAAAATTTTGCAAAAAACAAGCAGTTTTACCCCGCAGGATGTGGAAAATTACTTGTGTGTTATGTTGTTGATGCTTCAATCGGCTGGTCGTGAATCCAAAGAAACTTTGCGAATGTTTAAAAATTCCGGAAAATTCCCCTATTTTTTTCCATCTGCTGAAAACCGTCATAAAAACCAAAAACTTCTCAAAATATGTTGCAACCTGGACACTTACAAAAACCATAAGAGTTATATAAAGCACAGCTTGGGTAATGTTTTAAAACTGGTTCAGCCCATAATTGTTATTGACGAAGGTCACAGAGCTTATACAGAAAAAGCAAAAAACACTTTAATGGATTTTAACCCCTGTTTTATTTTAGAGCTGTCGGCCACACCCAATAAGAAAGAACATCATAGTAATGTGCTGGTTTCTGTTTCAGGGGGAGAGCTGAAAAAAGAGGAAATGATTAAACTACCCATTAATATTTTTAACCTGAACAGCAAAGACTGGAAAAAAGCTTTATCCAAAGGCTGTGAAGTTTTGGAAAAATTAACACAAGACACAGTAAAACTCAAGCGAAGAGAAAAACGCCATGTTCGTCCCATTATGCTGGTGCGGGTGGAGAGAACAGGAAAAGATCAAAGAGACAGGAAATTTATTCACTCTGAGGATGTCAGGGAGTATTTAATAAAAAACTTTGGCATCTCTTCTGAAGAAATTAGAGTAAAATCCGCCTCCAGAGATGAACTGGGGAATGAAGATTTGTTGTCTGAATACTCTCAGGTCAAGTACATTATTACCAAAGAGGCTCTTAAAGAAGGCTGGGATTGCCCTTTTGCGTATGTTTTAACCATTCTGTCCAAAACCAAAGCCCCTGTAGCTATTGAGCAAATGATTGGCAGAGTTTTAAGACAACCTCATACACAAAGAACGGGTATAGAATCACTGAATCAGTGCTATATTGTGTGTATGGATTCCGATGTCAGAGAGGCTGTGGAGGGTGTTAAGAAAGGTCTTCAAAACGAAGGTATGGATGGTCTTGCCGGGGATATAAAAACTTTGGCAGACAAAAATAAAACAATAAAAAATATTCAAGTCAAAAGAAGAAAACCTTTTAGAGGTGTTAAAATCTTTTTACCAAAAGTTTTACACAGGTCGGGAAAACAACTCAGAGAGTTAAGTTATTTCAGGGATTTGCTTTCCTGTATTGACTGGTCTCAGTTAAAAATGAGCTACAGTCCTGATTTGGATAACAAAACACTGGATATGTCACACACACAATTGGATATTAAAGAGCAGCTGGGGCTTGTTTCCTCTTATCAGGGCAGATCAAAAAATATTGCCGAAAACACTCCTTTGGATGTGGGGTTTATGTGCCAAAGGCTTTCTGATGTGATTCCCAATTCCTGGAATGCTTATGTTATTGTGAATAAAATTTTATCTTCTCTAAAAAAAAAATATGGGAAAGAAAAAGTTTATTCAAATAAGTTTTTTATCCTGGACTGTATGAGGAATGATTTTCAAAAACAAATCAGCTGCAAAACAGAAAATATTTTTAGAAGAAAATTAAAAAACAATGAAATTTTATTTAAACTGGTAAGTGCCGGCGACCCTAAACTCAACTGGGAAATGGCTGAAACTTTAAACTTGTCTGTATCTGAAGACAGCAGGATTTTAAGAAAGAGAAATAATAAAGATTTGCAGTTTTCCTTATTTGAAGATCTTTATGAAGAAGAGCTTAAGTTTAACAATTTGGAGAAAAGCATTGCCTGGTATTTGGATGATAAAGATTCAGTGATAAAATGGTGGCACAGAATTATAGAAAGGCATGACTGGCATTTGCAGGGTTGGCAGAAAAACAGAATTTATCCTGATTTTCTGGTTTGCCTCAAAGCCTCTAAAAATGGAAATGCCTCTTTTTCTGTTTTGGAGACAAAGGGCCAGCACCTTTTGGGAAACCCTGATACCTGTTATAAACAGAAGTTGTTTGATTTATTTAGTGAATACTCCAAAAAATCCATGGATGCTGGCACTATTGAAATTCAGGATCAAAAAATGACTTTTGATCTTATACTGGAAGATGAATGGAAGCAGGACTTAAACAGCATCTTCAAAACAGGATAAGAAGGTAAAAAAAGAGAAATAAAATCCTATGGAAGAATCAATACAAATAAAATCCACTTCACTTTCTTCTGCAGAAGTTAGTGATATAACACTTCGAGTCACAAAAACAACTCGGTTGATTTTTAAACCAAGCATTATAAAAAACCAAAGTGACCCTGAAGCTTCTGTAAGAGGTCAATTTATTTTTCAAAAGAAAAAACCATCAGAAAACTGGGAGGATTGTAATAGCCTTCTATTAAGTAAGTTAAAAGGTGGAGAGTGGGTTAAACTGGAATTGAAGTCAGCTGAAATTAAAAAATTACTTGATAAATTGCCATTATTAAAAGAATTTTATAAAAAACATGGTATTCCTTGGGGAGAATCATATTTCCGTATTACAGATGAAAGTATCCCTTCTGTTATTCAACAATTAGTGATTTTACAAAATACAGATTCAATCATTCAAGCTTTGGAAAAATTTGATGATAGTAACAATCTTTCTGAAGCTTTGCTGTTGGGTTTGCAAACAAAAAATAAACAAAGAGCTATTACTCAATTCGAAGAAAAACTTACACAAAATCACAGTGAATATAAATGGCAAAAATGGTTTAAAGGCAATAGCTGGATTTTAGGTAATGAATTTGCAAAAATTTTAGATGAAAGAAAAATAGATATAAAAAATATTCCCGATTATTTGGCGAAGGCGTATGATGGGTTTTTAGATATTATAGAAATAAAAAAACCGGACATGTCATTTTGGACAAATACCACAGATCACAATAATATTGTTCCTTCAATGGATTTAATAAAAGCTATAACTCAGGCCACGATCTATATTTATGATTTGGAGAGAGAAATGAATAGTGACAAATTTCAAGAACGCACACAAGGGATCAAGATTATAAAACCCCGCTGCACTTTGATTTGTGGAAAATCACATGATTGGCGAGACGAACACCACAGGGCGTATAGAATATTGAACTCCTGCTATCATAATTTAACAATTATGACCTATGATCATATTTTAGATAGAGCAAAAAGAATTTTAAATATGACTGAGGATTTCTCAGAGATAAAACATGAGTCATAACAAAAAAGATAGAAATAGATTTAAGATACTTTAAAAGAGGTTGTATTTTCTGGCGGCGGTTGGAGTGGAGGCTCTTGTTTTCTTTGGTTTCATCGGGGCGGTTTCCAGATGATCAACTCATGGGATTTTTTAATATGACTGCCACCGTTGAGTTTTGCTCTGTTCAGACCGATACGGGTATCCCCCTGCCCAAAAGTGTATTGCCAGCTGGGTGTTATCATATTACAGGAGGAGTACCATTTTCTAATGGTGGGGCAATCGTTATATGATAATATAAACCCTCCACGATGAGACAATAAATAATCTCTCAGTAATGCATGCTTAAAACCTTTATGATGAATGGGAAAATTACGGTGCGGGTACATGCCAACAAAAGTCTTGCTGTCATCCCCCAAATAATAGGGGGGATCACAGTAAAGAAAATCTTTTTTGTGTAATGGAATGGATTGCTCAAAAGGAAGGCAGTTAACACTCATTAAAGGTGCACGAAAATTTTTTACTTTTTCTATCATAATGTCATATCTTCGCCTTTGAAGATAAACATCCGATGGCCAGCCCAGGAAATGAGGGCCGTAAGAGGTATTGTGGTTGAAATAATAATACGCTGCCAAATCTCTTTTTCCCAGTTTGTTATTTTTAGACCAGTGTGTTTTTAAACGATTTTTTACCCGTTTAAATTCTTCCCTGTTGGGTTTGAATTTTTTTAATCTGAGGTAAAGGGCCGCTGGTTCTTTTAACTGGATTTGCCAATAATTTACGAGAATATCAAATATATCATACGAAATCACCGGAATTTGTAATTCATTGGAACAGGCTGTTTCGACAGAACCTCCGCCAATAAATGGGGACACAATCTTTTTCACATTTTCAGGTATTAGCTCTGTAATCAAGCCTACAGCCAGACTTTTGCCCCCGGCATAACGCAAGGGTGTGCCTATGTATCTTTTGTATTTGTTTTTTCCCGGGCTGGACAAACAGTGTAAAAAATGCCGTTTTCTATCCTCTAAATTGAGAAAATGCTGTTTGTAATCGAAGAACTCTTGTTGCAACATAGTTGATTTTTTAACCTTATAGGGAGTTAAGGGAAAGGTTTTCTTACAGAAAAACATAGTTTAACAGAATGGACAAGAATAAAGATAAACTCTTTGGTGACTTAAATGGGTTTAATCATGATTCAGGATCTTTATTTTAAAAAGGGGGAGAGGGGTACTTTAACATGGTTTAGGATATTTTAAAGAGGGTTATTTTTATCATTTTTAGACAGCCAACAGGTACAGTGTTTTCTTTCCTGTCATTAAAAGACCTTAAGAATAAAACCCGGCGGTAATGACAGAATGCATCAAAACACAGAAAACCATGCCATGTTGTTTTTATTGTTTGTCTTTCAGTCTTCAACCGGTGTGCAGGATTTTATAGAGCAAGCCGCTGAAACCTCTGAAAAGCCCCACTTTTGAGAAATGGTCGGACCGACTGGATTTGAACCAGCGACCTCCACCACCCCAAGGTGGCGCGCTACCGGGCTGCGCCACGGTCCGAACTTTAAGAGGAGCAGCAGTCAAAAATTTTGTATCAGGACTGCTGGTGAAAAACAAGCAGTTCTGCCCCACAATAAGGGCTTAAGAGTTGTTTTTTACTGCTTTATAGCGTAAAGTAAGGGGAAAACAATGGCGGTCGTAGCTCAGCCGGTAGAGCTCCAGATTGTGGATCTGGCTGTCGCGGGTTCAAGTCCCGTCGATCGCCCCAGCCTTATAAACAGGTTTTTGTCTGGTCATGGCAGCAAAGCCTGTAGCTCCAATTTTATTTTTCATAAAATCTTGACAGCCAAACCATTGTGGTGTTTTATTGTTACTGGTTCCCGTAAAGGGATATGGTGGTTTTCGTAAAATATTGAGACTTTCACCAATTTTGTCGGTAATGCGTGGTTCCTGTAAATAAATAAAGAGGAGATTTTAATGTCTGTTCGTTTGCCAGATCTGCCTTATTCCAAAAAAGCTTTGTCCCCCCACATTTCAGAGGAGACTCTGGATTTTCACTACGGAAAACACCATAAAACTTATGTGGACAAACTCAACGCCCTGCTGGAGGCCAGATCTGATCTTCAAAAAGCCTCTTTGGAGGACATTATCAGAGAGTCCAAAGGCCCCCTGTTTAACAATGCCGCACAGGTGTTTAATCACACTTTTTACTGGAACAGTTTGTCTGAAAAACATGGGCTTGCCCCCTCTTCCCACTTAAGCTCTCTTTTGGAAAAGCATTTTGGTTCTGTGGAGGAGTTTAAAAAACAATTTACCCAAGTGGCTTTGGGGCAGTTTGGATCGGGCTGGGCCTGGCTGGTGAAAACCCCTGAGGGCAAATTAAAAATCTGTTCCACTGCCAATGCAGACACTCCCTTAACTTCTGAAGACAGACCCCTTTTGACCTGTGATGTGTGGGAGCATGCCTATTACATTGATTACAGAAACAAAAGACCAGAGTACCTAAAAGCCTTCTGGGAGATTGTCCACTGGGAGTTTGTGGAAAAAAACCTTGATTCCCCTTTCCGGTTTTCGAACACATAAGTGATGTTGAGAGTCTTTCACAATGTCTGAAGTTAAACACAATGTCTGAAGTTAAACACAATGTCTGAAGTCAAAAAACCCAGAGGGATGGAAGACCTTGCCGGTGAGGAGCAGCAAAAACACCTTTACATTACAAATTGCTTAAGGGAGCAGGCCTCTCTTTTTGGTTATGAGGAAATATCCACCCCTCTTTTGGAATATACAGAGGTTTTTGCCCGGCCCCTGGGTCTGCATACGGATTTGGTTCAGAAGGAAATGTTTACCTTTGAAAGCCGTGGAAAAGAAAGCCTGACTTTAAGACCGGAAGGCACAGCCGGTATTGCCCGTCACTTTTTGGTGGAAAACAAAAAACACGGACTGCCTTTGCGTTTTATGTACCAGGGACCTATGTTTCGGTACGAGCGTCCGCAGAAGGGAAGGCTCAGGCAGTTTCATACTGTGGGGGTGGAGCTTTTAGGGGAAGAATCCTTCCGCGGAGAAGGGGAGTGTTTGTCCCTGGCCTCTTTGTTTCTTAAAAAAGCTGGTGTGGAGGAGGGCCGCCTGACTTTACAAATCAACAGCATTGGGGATAAGGAAAGCAGGGAAAACTACTTAAAAGCTTTTCTGAACTACCTTAAGCCTTTAAAAAAACAGCTGAGCGAGACCAGCCAGGAACGCTTAAACACCAACCCTCTTCGTATTTTGGATTCCAAAGAGGCGGAAGACAAAAAACTTCTTAAAAAAGCCCCTTTAATCAGTGATTTCTTAAACCCGCGGTCAAAAACTTTTTTTCAGCATGTGTTAACCACTTTGCAGGATTTGGGTATCAGCTTTCAAATCAATCCTCTTCTGGTACGGGGTTTGGATTACTACAGCCACTGTGTGTTTGAGTTTCAGTGTTCTGAGGAGGGGGTCTTGGGAAGTCAAAACACCGTTTTGGCCGGGGGTCGCTATGACACCCTGGTGGAAACCATTGCCGGAGGGGGGGAAAGAACCCCCGGGCTGGGCTGGGCCTGTGGTGTGGAGCGGCTTTGTTTCCTGATTCAAAATCCCTATAAAAAACCAAGACCCATTACCCTTGTTCCTTTGGGCGAGGAGGCAGAACGGGAGGCTTTAAAACTGGCCTGGCAGCTGAGGCAGGCAGGCTTTTGCGTCTTTCACCCCCGGCCGGCCGGTTTGGGGAAGAAGATGAAAAAAGCCAGCCAGCTTCGCTCCCTTTATGCCATTATTTTTGGACCAGAGGAGTTAAAAAACAACACACTGGCCATTAAAAACATGGACACACAGGAACAAAAAACCATATCAAAAGAAACCCTCATCCCCGTCCTAAAAAAAGAGCTTCCTGGTTTTAAGAAAAAAGCTTAAGTTTTCTAATGAGAGGAAGGCCACAGCCATTGAAAACACAAAACAGCAAACCTCTATAAAGCTCTCTTGTGGGTGTTTTGCTTTATCACTATAGTTTTTTTGCGATTTATCGGGACATTTTAAATTTCAGCTGAATTTTGGTGATGAGCTGAACAGCCATTTTCTCATGCACACGGCACATTTTAAGCTCATCCTTCCTGTGGATTTTCTGGGAGGGGGTTAAAGCACAGGTTTCCAATTCCATCTCATAGTCCAGCTTGTTGGCACGGATGATCTCCAGCTCTTTGGATTGCTGCTTAAAGAGCTTGTTGACTTTGTGCTGGGGTGCCACATCCAGCCAGTCTTTTTTTGCTTTGTACCATACCAGTTTTTTTCGAAAGCGGGCTTTGTTTTTGGCCAGCACAAAACGGGGATATTGCGATTCTTCCACATCCAGTATGTTTTTGATATTGTTCAGCTGAACAATATCAGCATCTTCCATCACCGAGTTAAACTGAGGGGGTGGTGGAAGGGGGGCTTTTTGCTCGTTGATTTTAGGGGAAAGACCAGGGTTTGGTATTGAACTCACAAAAAACCTCCTTTAAAAGGGTATGTAACAGAGTGTTAAATATATTAAAACCACAAACAGGGGTTTTTTGTCAAGGTTTGATCTGAAATAAGGTCCAGTTTCTTTCAAAACAGTTGATTTGGGGTCTGAATTTTGTAAATCTTTTATGGTCATGAGCGAAAATTCCCATTCTTCCCCTAACAGGCATCTTTCCGGTTGGGGTATCTTTATTGGTTTGGTGGTGGGGGCCCTCATCGGCTGGCTTTTCAATGTTTATGCCAGCCACACCAATCAGCATGAAAATCTGCAGTGGTTTTTGGTTCATTTTGTGCAGCCCATGGGGACTGTGTTCCTGCGTCTTTTGTTTATGGTGATTGTGCCTTTGGTGGCAGGTTCTTTACTGGTGGGGATTGTAAATTTGGGGACCGGGGCTTTGTTGAGAAAGCTGGGCTGGAAGGTGGTTCTGTTTTATCTTTCCACCACCTTGTGTGCCACTCTTATAGGGCAGACCTTAATCAACACCCTGGAGCCAGGGGGGGGTATCCCTCAGGAGCTGGCGGAAAGGGCCATGGAGGCCTCCAGTGGTCAGGTGGAATCTTTAAAGGAAAAAAGCTCCTGGGTGGGCAAATCCCTTTGGCCGGACATTATCAATAAAATTATCCCCAAAAATATTTTAAGGGATTACAGTGAGCAAAACATGCTGGCCATTATTTTTGTGTCCCTGTTGTTTGGAATCAGTCTTTTGGGGATGAGGCCGGGCCGGGCCCGCGAGACTTTTGTGGACTTTTTTTCTGTCCTGTCTGAGGCTTCCATAAAAATTGTGGGCTGGGTGATGAAAATAGCCCCTTACGCCATAGGGGCCCTGATGATCAATACAGTGGCCAGCTTTGGCATTGATATTGTGGTTAAAAACCTGATCTGGTTTGTATTGACTGTGATAGGGGCCCTGCTTCTTCAGTTTCTTGTTGTTTATGGCTTTATTTTAAAGGTTATTCTCAAAATATCCCCTCTGAAATTTTATAAAAAAGCCAGCACCATTTTTATGACAGCTTTTGGTACCAGCTCTTCTGCCGCCACCATGCCGGTGACCATTCGCACTCTGGAAAAAGAATTCCATGTCCCCGACAGCATTACCACTTTCAGTATCCCCCTGGGTGTCACCATTAACATGGACGGCACAGCTCTTTTTGAGGTGATGGCTGCTCTTTTTATCGCACAGGTGTTTGGGGTGGAGCTGTCGCTGATGCAGCATATTACTTTGGTGGTTTTGGTGATGGTGACTTCCATTGGAGTGGCTGGTGTGCCAGGGGGGTCGCTTCCCATTTTGATGGCGGCTATGGCCACCCTGGGTATTCCCGTGGAGGGTATTGCCCTGATTTTGGGAGTGGACCGGCTTTTGGACATGTGTCGCACAGTGATCAATGTGACAGGAGACTCGGTGGCGGCCCTGTTTTTGGCCCGGTCTGAAAAGATCCCCTTAAAGCTATAAAAAGATCACCCCCACTGCTAAAAGGTTTATGGCTTTGAAATACACTTTAAAGCTGTTGAAGCTTGTTACAGCACTGCTTTTGTGTGTGGGGCATAAGGTGGTTTATCCACAGTTTTTGCCTTCCTTCGATAAAGATTATTTTATACACAAAAGCTCTTCTTTTTCCATGGTTTTTAGTGAGGATTTTTTAAAGGATTCCAAAAAAGGTTTTATTTCCTCTTATGAGAGTCTTTCTTACTACAGTGGTGTTTATGACAAATATTTTTCAAGTCTTTTAAAAATCCGGCCGGTTTATATTTTTTCCTCTTCACGAACTCAGGTTACCAATGCCATAGTTTTTAATTCCCCTTTTTTGAGGGCGGTGTATTTTCCCACGGGAGATGGGCGTGTAGCTCAGAAGATGGGCATTGTACAGTGGTTAAACACCTCTATAGCTCATGAGATGGCCCATGTGTATCAGTGGGGTCAGACTTCACGGAGAACAAAGTTTTTAAAATCCCTGTTTAAAAATTTAAATGTGATTTTTGTTCCTCTTCCCCTGTTTTTTGATCTGCCTTTTTTGCCTCTTGTGTTTATTCCCCTCCCCCTGTTTTTAAATCCCAATACTGTAATGTCTCTGTTTTTTTTGGAGGGACATGCCGTACTGATGGAATCTCTTTTTTCCCCGGGGGGGAGGTTAAGAAGTGGTTTTACAAGGGCCCTTGTGTTGTCGCAGATTAAGAATTATTTTCATACAACAGACTCATTTATTGGAAGAGAGCTTGTGAATTTGGGAACGCATTCTTTTTCCCGGTTGGAAAAATACAGCCACGGAGCTTATTTTTTTTCCTATCTTATGGAAAGGTACAACCTGGATCGTATCCAGTCTGTTTTTCAAAAACATGCCCGGTATTTTATAGCCCCTTTGTCTTTTATCTCTGTAAAAAAAGTGTTTGAGGAAAGCTTTGAAACCAGTTTTGAAAGCCTGGTGCATGGTTATGTGCAGAAGTACTGGTACGAGGCACAGGCACAAAAAACTGCCACGGAGCCGGTCTTGTTTACCAGTAAGTTTTGCCCCCCCTTTCGTGTGCAGGATGGGGAGGTGATGTTTTTAACCTCTGATGCCAGAAGCACGCCCGTGCTGAGGACACTCAACCTTGTTACTGACCAGTGGAGTGAGGAACAAAAAAACCTGAAGATGGGCAGGGTTTTTAAAATTAAGGGGAGGTATTACACCTCTCAGGAGCATGCCATAAACCCCTATGAGAGCGTGTGGGGTTTGTTTTCTGAAGGGATGCATCTGTTGGAAAAATACAAGTCACAAAATGTACAGGATATTCAGGACAGTGGCCTGCTTTCTTTGGACACCACCAAAATCACCAATAATTTTCCCCTGCTTCGGGATGGAAAATTTTACGACACCACTCATTCCCCGGCTCTGTTTGGCCCCCAGGGTGGTGTTTATTACTTTAAACAGCAAAAAGATTTTAGAGTGTTGTACAAAAACAAGTTGCCTTTGTTTAAATTCCGGGGTTTTTACGGAAAACCTGTGGGGGTGAGCTATGTTCAGCAGGAACCCGTGGTTTATTTTACAGCAGCTGTGCGTAGAGGCTCATCCCTGTTTGCTTATTCCAAAAAGACGGGGATTTACAGGCTTTCTGATTCTGATGTGATTGTGGATGCGGTGAAGGGTATGGATGGTCGTTTTTTGGTTTGTGAAATGGCAGGCAAACACTATTCCTATAAATATATTCAGACAAAGGTTATTCACCAAAAACCTGTATCTTACACCTACTCTTTTGACCGGGACAGCCATCCCTTCCGGCAGGGTTTAAAAGATTTTGTGGCAAAAAAACAGGAGGGCGGGGAATCCCACATGACTTACCCCCCCCCCCGTGCCGGAGAGGATTACTTTCAAAATGTTCCCTATAAACCTTACAACCATTTTAAGGAGATGGGCTTTAGTGGTTTGAGTTTTTCTTTTCTTCAGGATCCGTCGGTACACTACCAGACGGCTTTATATGTAAATTTCACTGATCCCATGGAATACTCTCAAGTGGAAATGAGTTATGGAATTTCTGCAGAGTATGGGGTGTTTTCCACCACTTATCAAAACAACAAAAGTTTTTTAAAATGGCAAACAGGGTATTTTTACAAGCAGGGTATGGAGCTTTTACTGGGTGGGGAGCGGGCTTACGCTTATATTCACACAGCCAGCCTGAAGCTGACCCTGCCTCTTCTTAAAAAAGGGTATTGGTTTTCCTCTCTGGATCTCACAGGCACTTTGTCTCACCGATCTTTTAAAAAAAACATCCCCTCCGATTACCTGTATCGTTTTATGCCGTCTTTTCGTTTTGTGTATCAAAGAACTTACGGGGAAAATTTTAAGCCTTACCGGGAATTTATAATGGAAGGCTCTTTTAAGCATATCTCACGGTTTTCTCATACAGAGTCCAATTCGGAGTGGTATTTGTTCTCCCGTTATACAATGAACATGGGAAGGGAGTTTTATCTGTCCCCTTTTGTTCAGTACAAGAGTGCTGCCCATCCCCGGTCTTTGTTTGATTTTGTGATTTTTCAACCCGTGGGGTTTTTAAGCCAGACCCGTTGGGATTTTCGTCTTCGGGACAGTGCTGTCATGAGTGCCAGCCGGTTGTTTAAGACCGGACTTCGGGTTCAAAAATCATGGGATTTGGATTTTTATTTTTCCCGTTACCCTGTGTCTCTCAGCAGGATAGCTCCTGTTTTTAAGCTTCAGTACCTGAAATGGGCAAATAAACAGGCTCACCCGGGTTATTGGGAGTACAGTGTGGGGGCCACCTTAAGGTTTGTGGCTCACCACAGGACACCTGTATCTGTGGGCCTGTATTATGGCTGGAGTAAAAACACCTCCTCCACAAAGGGTAAGAGTTTTCAGAAAAAGCATTCTGCAGGTGAAGGGGGAGGGGGCAGGCCCCGCCGGGACTTTGCTTTTTGGGGTTTAAGTCTCCACACTCATTTTTAAATGGAGGAGGTTTTAAGTTTTTGGTTGCCAGATGTGAGGGAGGGTGGGTACATGGAGTTTTTTACTTGGCAGCAGGTTTTATTTTTTAAGGTGGTTGGTGTTTGAAGCTTTTATTTTCCATTATTTTTTGGTTGGTGCCGGTATCCTGGCTTTTCACAATGCTCTTAAGTTTTTTTTACTACGAGATTCCCCCGGTTTTATGGTGGATCAACGGGTTGGGCCTTTTGTGTGTTTTTGTGTATTACACTTTTGCCAAAAAAATGGTGCTTTATGTGTGTCAGAGGCTGGCGGGGGTGTTTGTCACTTTGCTGGTGATTGCCAGTTTAACTTTTGTACTCTTAAGAGTGCTGCCGGGCGGACCTTTTGACCGGGAAAAAGCCCTGCCCCCGGAAATCAAAGCCCATATTGAGGAGAAATACCAGCTTAACCAGCCTCTTTTCTCCCAGTATGTGCTTTATCTTAAGGGGCTTTTTAAAGGTCAGCTGGGGGAATCTTACAAGTACTTAAACAGGAATGTGACAGACATTATAGCCGACACCTGGCCCGTGTCTTTTCAGCTGGGGATATGGGCTTTGATTTTGTCTTACCTGATAGGTATTCCCTGTGGGGTTTTGGCTGCCACAAGAAGAAACACACTCACAGACCGGTCGGCCATGATATGTGCCATTAGCGGAGTGTCTTTACCCAGTTTTTTGGTGGCTCCTCTTCTTATTTTGTTTTTTGGTTTTTATTTGAATTGGCTGGAAGTGGCTTTTTGGTATGGTCCCTCTTATTACATACTGCCGGTGGTGGTGCTGGGGGTGCGTCCGGCCGCTGTACTGGCCCGGCTCACCCGTGCCAGTGTGCTGGAGGTGATGAATGCTGATTATGTTCGCACAGCCCGGGCCAAGGGCTTAAACTTCCCCACAGTGCTTTATAAACATGTGTTAAAAAATGCTTTTCTTCCTGTTTTGACTTTTTCAGGTCCTTTGGTGGCAGGAGTGCTGACGGGTTCTTTTATTGTGGAGTATATGTTTGCCCTTCCCGGTATGGCGGGGCATTTGGTAAGTTCTGTGGTAAACAGGGATTACCCTCTGATTATAGGGGTGACTCTGCTTTATTCTTTGGCTCTGGTTTTGTGTAACCTGATTGTCGATCTGCTTTACAGTTATTTTGATCCCCGTATTCATTTGTCAGCGGGCCTGGGGGATGGATGACCGGTTTTTTTTAAAAGGTGGGGTGAAATTGTTTTTGGGAATTTTTAAGGGATAGGTTTATGAAGTCAGAAAGTTTGTTGTGGAAGGCCTGTGTGCGTTTAAGCAAAAGCAAAACAGCTCTTTGGTGTATGGGTTTTATTTTGCTGATGTGTGTACTCAGTGTTTTGGCTCCATGGGTGGCTCCTTATTCTTTTGATGAGCAGATGGGGGATGTGCTGGCCTCCCCTAATGGGCGGTATTGGTTGGGAACAGACAGCCTGGGAAGGGATCTGCTTTCCCGTTTAATTTATGGCGGGCGGGTTTCCATGGCGGTGGGGATTTTCAGCTCAGCTTTGGCTTTGTTTTTGGGAATTTTTTACGGAGCTGTTTCCGGATGGTTTGGGGGGCGGGTGGATGCTTTGATGATGCGATCCATGGATGTTTTGTACTCCCTTCCCACTTTGGTGCTTCTTATTTTGGTGAAAGTGATTTTTGATTCGGTGTGGGTTTGGGATCATCCGGAGTTAAAGTCTTTGAGTGGTATTTTGGTGGCTTTAAGTTTGGTGGGTTGGGTCAGTCTGGCCCGGGTGGTGAGGGGGGAGGTTTTAAAAATGAAGCAAAGGCCTTATGTGGAGCAGGCCCGCTCCCTGGGGGCAGGGGATGCCAGAATAGTGTGCCTGCATATTTTACCCAATATCACAGGGCCTGTGATTGTGCTTCTGACTTTTCAAATTCCTGCCAATATTTTGTTTGAAAGTTTTTTAAGCTTTTTGGGCCTGGGGCTTCAGCCCCCTTACAGCTCCTGGGGGGTTTTGGCTGCGGAAGGCTGGCAGTTTTTAAAACCTTACCCTCACTTAATGCTGGCTCCCGCCTCTGCTTTGTTTTTGACCATGATGGCCTTTAACTTGCTGGGGGATGTTTTGCGTGATGCCCTGGACCCGAAGTCTCTGGATTAAAACCAGGCAGGACAGGGTGGGCGGATTTTTATATCTTTTCCCTTCCTTTCTTAATCGTTGAGTCGATAAATTTGATCAACCCCCGATCTCTCCTGAATCTTCGTAATGGCAATGTATAAAATATGCTTTTTAAGACCAAACATGGATGTATATTCCAAAGCACCCACTGGTATGAAAACACTTTGGGTGTGTC
Organism: Bdellovibrionales bacterium; assembly: GCA_965200025.1. Lineage (GTDB taxonomy): Bacteria > Bdellovibrionota > Bdellovibrionia > Bdellovibrionales > UBA1609 > JANQSP01. The sequence goes on along the minus strand of OZ241325.1, from coordinate 1,093,666 downwards.
GTGAAGAAACTGTATTATACTCTTTGGCTTGTTCGCTTTTGGAAAGTGTTGCACTCAATGTACGCCCATCTACATGAACAGTGTATACTTTGTTTTTCTCTGTGCTTCTTGCATGACACTTCCACTGGTCATAAGCACCCAGAATCTTTGAAACGTCTTCAATTGCAAACTCATGTACGGAATCATCATGTTTTTCCATAAAGGCTTTACAGTATTTAAGAACCTGATCATCCACATAACCAGCTGAGCTGTAGGAAGACCAGAAAGTTAAAACAAACAATAAAGACATGAAAAGTGAATTTTTCATTTTTTCTCCTTATTTTTAGGTTCAAGATAACAAATTCCAAAAACTTTCTCATTCCCTTTGTTTTGAAATTTAAAACCGGCTTTAAATCCACTTTACCCCCCCCCATTTTTTTTCAAGCTTTTTGTAAAAACTGGACTTTTGACCTTGTGTTTTACAGACAGAAGGTGCCTAACAGGCTCCCACCTGCCAGGGCTTTTTTGTCAAAAAATGACTTTTTCGCCCTTTACTCCGAAAAAGTCTTGACTTTTTCGGAGTGGAGTACCATACTCTGCCTTGAAGAAACAGCCAGAAAAGCTTTAAAAGGGAAAGCAACAAAGTGATGAAAAGAATATACACACCTTATTTTCAGGAGTATGCCCATAAAAAAATTGTACTCATCACCGGTCCCCGGCAGTCGGGCAAAACCACCATAACAAAAATGTTTTCTGGAAGCTGGTCTCATTTAAATTATGACAGTGAGGAGGATCGTCAAATTTATGCAGAAAAATCATGGAACAGAAAAAAAGATTTCATTATTTTTGATGAGCTTCATAAAATGAAAAACTGGAAAAGATGGCTTAAAGGTGTATTTGACACAGAGGGCAGTGTTCCCAGTCTTGTGGTGACTGGTAGTGCCTCCCTCCATATTTATAAAAAATTTGGAGATTCTCTGGCCGGCCGGTATTTGCACTACCGCACTCATCCCCTGGATTTAAGAGAACTTAAAACCTTAAACAGACAATCCTCCACAAAATCCATTGTAGAAAAGCTGATGAAGTATAGCGGCTTTCCCGAACCTTTTATAGAAGGCAGCCAAAAATTTTACAATCTTTGGAAAAAAACTCACCTGGATATTATTCTTAAACAAGACCTGATTTATTATGAAAACCTGAAAGATATAAAATCTGTGGAGGTTTTAATTGATCTGCTTAAAAAAAGAGTGGCCAGCCCGGTCTCTTACTCTTCTTTGGCACGGGATATGCAATCCACTGATAAAACCATTAAAAAATGGTTAAATATTTTGGAAAACATGTATGTTATTTTTAAAGTTATGCCTTTTCATAAAAATGTGGCCCGGGCCAATCTTAAACGACCCAAGTTTTATTTTTATGATATGGCCCGGGTGGCGGATGAGGGGGCCAGGCTGGAAAACCTTGTAGCCTGCTCTTTGCTAAAGGAGTGTCACTTTCGGCAGGACTGCCTGGGTGAGGATTGGACACTTTTTTACATGGGGAAAAAAGGGGGTGGGGAAATAGACTTTCTTATTGTCAAAGATGATATTCCCCATGTGGCTGTTGAGGTTAAAATGTCCAGCACGGTGGTATCAAAAAACTTCCGGCTTATTGTGAAGGACTTTCCCCATATCAAAAAAATTCAGCTGGTTAAGAACATTAAAAGAGAAAAAACATTTCCCGATGGGGTGGAAATAAGATCCCTGGACTGGTTAATGGACTGGTAAATGTTTTTTCTTCCAATGATTAATTGACCGAATGAGTTCCCTGATCAAATTTGAGATGATTTGGAGTTTCAATGTGAACAATAGCAACATACATAATAAGATGTCTTTTTGTTAAATAAAATACATTTTGGGTATACTCTATAGCTCCTACTGGTATGAACTTATCAGCTGAGTGATACAGTTCAGCTGTATTATGGGCTTGTATTCGACCACTCCATGAATCACCGATGTGGTTTTTGGAACTCTTCCATCCCCATATGTTTACAATGTATTCCGTTGTCTCGTTATTAACAACACACCAACATTCATAATCTGCAAGGGTAGCAAAGGGTCTACCAACTTTCTTGGTTTTACGCAAAGGAAATTCCAAGCTGTAAGTAAAGTTTTTGAAATTTGAACCGAAGCGTTTTACCATAAAGGTTTTACAGTATTTAAGCACCTGATCATCCAAATAGTTTGCTGAGCTGTAAGAAGACCAGAAAGTTAAAACAAACAACAAAGACATGAAAAGTGAATTTTTCATTTTTTCTCTCCTTTTTTTATGTGTGTGTTTTTTTGGTTTTGAAACTTCAAAACCGGCTTTAAAACCACTTTACCCCCCCCCATTTTTTTGCAAGCGGTTTTTTTTTAAAACAGAAAAACTGGACTTTTGATCTTGTGTTTTACAGAAAGCACTGGGTAGGGTTCCCGTCTGCCAGGGGGTTTTTGTCAAAAAGTGACTTTTTCGGAGTGGAATATTCTGCAGGTGAGGAGCTTTGAATAAAGCTCCCTTCACTAAAAAAAAACCTTCAAAACAGGTCCCTGGCCCTTATTTTTATGTAAATCGGGAGTTGAAGTCCTGATTTACATAAAGTATTATTATCCCACTATGAAGATTTTAAAGAGAGATATTTCCGCAGAATTTAAGGTGCTTTTAAAAGAGTATCCTGTGGTTCTGATTTCCGGTCCCCGGCAGTCGGGCAAAACCACTTTGGTAAAAACTCTAAAGGGGTATCAGTACCGGAATTTGGAAAACCCGGAAACCCGGTCTTTGGCTCTGGAAGATCCCAAAGCTTTTTTTGCCTCTTTTAAAAATCAGCCTGTTATTTTGGATGAAATTCAAACCACTCCCTCTTTGTTTAGCTGGATACAGGTTATAGTGGATGAGAAACACCAAAACGGGCAGTTTGTTTTAACAGGTTCAGGCCAGGTGGAGCTTATGGAAAAAGTTACACAATCCCTGGCCGGACGGGTGGGGCTGCTAAACCTGCTGACTTTTTCCATCAGTGAGTTAAAACGCTTTGGTGTCAAAAAAAACAGTTTTGAGTACTTTATTCACAAAGGGTTTTTACCAAGGATTTACAGTCAAAACCAACGTCCCCTGCCATCTTATGCCAACTACTACCGCACATACGTGGAAAGGGATGTTCGAAAGCAAATTAACATTAAAGATCAGTCCCTGTTTGAAAATTTTATAAAACTCATGGCCGGACGGGTGGGACAAACCATGAATTATCATTCTTTGTGTAAAGACACAGGAGTGAGTGCCAAAACCATTAAACATTGGTGTTCCGTGTTGGAAGCTTCCTTTATTATTTATAAACTTAACCCTTATTTTGAAAACTTTGGAAAAAGAGTTATAAAATCCCCCAAGTATTATTTTACAGAAGTGGGGCTTTTATCTTACCTTTTGGGTCTTCAAAGTCCTGAGCAGGTTTTAAGGGACCCTCTCATGGGAAGTCTTTTTGAAAATCTGGTGGTTATGGACTGTATCAAAACCTGGTGGAATAAAGGCCACTTGGGAAAGTTTTACTTTTTTCAGGACAGCAATCACAATGAAATAGATTTGTTATTGGTTAAAGGTCGCCATCTTTTTGCATTTGAGATAAAGGCCACTTCCACTTACACACCATCTTTAAGCAGCTCCTTAAATAAGATTAAAAAAATTCACCCTAAAATAGAGGCGGCTTATGTGATCTCCAATGTTGAAACCAAAAAGTTGTCTCATTGTACAGGGCTTATTCATTTTAAAGATGCTGGCTTTCACCTCAATAATTATAAGTTCCCTAATTAATTGACTGAATGAGCTCCCAATTTCTGATCAAATTTGGGATCTATTGGAGCTTTAACGCGATTAATAGCAACATACATAATAAGATGTCTTTTTGTTAAATGAAATACATTTTGGGTATACTCTATAGCTCCTACTGGTATGAATTTATCAGCGTTGTGCCACTTTTCAGCTTTCCTATGGGCATCTATTCGACCACCTAAATGTGAACCACCCCTGTGGTTTATGCCACTCTTCCATCCAAATATTTTTACAGAGTATTCCTTTGTTTCGTTATTAACAACACACCACTTTTCATAATTTGCAACTGACTCAAAACTGTTGCTCTTCTTGGTTTTACGAAAAGTAGATTTTAGTCTGTAAGTAAAATTTTTTGAATCTGAGCCTAAGTACTTTGCCATAAAGGTTTTACAGTATTTAAGCACCTGATCATCCAAATAGTTTGCTGAGCTGTAAGAAGACCAGAAAGTTAAAACAAACAATAAAGACATTAAATTTTTCATTTTTTCTCTCCTTTTTCTTTAACGATTGATTTCTCAAAATTTGGTCTTAAAGTTTAATAATAGGCTTTAAACCCACTTTTAATTAAGTTTTACCCCCCCCCATTTTTTTTCAAGCGGGTTTTGTTTGAAAAAGAAAAACTGGACTTTTGACCTTACACTTTTACAGAAACAAAGGGTGTGGGTCCCCGCGTTCGCGGGGATGACAATGCACATAGATAATGGAGCGGGAGGCCGTACCCCACTTGTGTGAAACCTCAAATCTTCATGTTAAGGTGTGAAAGACAGGCTATAGCCCAAGTGTCAAACTGTAAATGTTAAGATTATGTTAAAGTGTGCGGATGATTATGCGTATAGTCGTAATGGATGCAGGGTGCAATGTTAGGTCTTTGTTAAGGTTTGATTTCCCCCTTTATTATTTGACCTGTGGGATATAGCTTAAAGGTATGGGCCTGGGCTTAAAGGCCCTGTGCTTTATGGGTGGCAGAATTTCTGAGGGTATCAGGCAGTTTTTTTAAGGATTTTTGGTTTATTGGAGGCAGACTTTTTAAAGCACATAGTGGTTTTTTTAAGAACTTTAATCATGGAGGTTTAAACATTTTGGGCATACGATGGTTTTTTGTTTTTTTCTTTTTTCTTCCTTTGTGGGGTTTTGCCCAGCTTCAGGACAGTCACTTTTACAAGGTGGCGGAGGAGGATATTTCCTCCCCCTTTCAGCTCAACAGTTTGTGGAAAGTCCATGTGGAAGGTTCTTTGTTAAAAGTCCGGGAGCAGACATCTCAAACCCTGAGATTTAAGATGTATGGCAAGATGGATCTGAAGCTTGCACCCCGTCTCAGGGTGGAGTTTGAGCCTTATCTGGTTTTGACAGAGGGGCCTGTTCAGATGGAACACCTGAGGCGTTTTAACGATCAGGATACGGGTTTTGTGCAAATGTACCAGGGCTTTCTTCACTTTCGTCCTTTTGAGGGCTTTAGCCTTCAGGCCGGGGCTATTAACCAGGGCTTTTTAAACGCCCCCTTACTGATGGACGATGATCCCGCTTTGTCCCTTTTGGCGGGTTACCTGCACATCCGTGAAAATTATGAATGGCAGCTGGTGGCCCAGCAAAGTATGCTCTCTTTTGAAAACTCTTTCAGAAGGTATGGTGAAATAGCACGTCTTCCGTTTTTTACCTCTCTTTTTGCTTATGGGGAGTGGCTTCCCTCTGACCTTTATTCTTTTAAGGGGCATGCCACGGGTTTTTATTTTACCCCTCTTCCGGGGGTGATAGCCAACGAAAGCCGGCTTTATGGCAACAGTATTGAGGGGGGGAAAAATCCAGCTCCCGTTTTTTGCACCGTTACTATGGTGCCAACTTTGATGTCAGTTCTCAGTGGCGTATCAGCTCCCGCCTGTATCTGTCTTTGGGTTACAGTGGGATTTTCAATATGGCAGCCCCTGCGGGTAAAAACTGGGCAGAGACCATCTACACTGTCATGGATATGGACTACCTGAAGTGGCTTAAACTTCTGGGTCGTATGGAGTATTTTTACAACGAATCCGATACCGCACCGGCTTATTTTAACAGTTCTGTATATGGTCATAACAACAGAAAAGGTCTGTTGTTTGAGCTTAAAACTTTTGTTCCCAAAGGGAATTTGGAATGGGGCTTAAGGTATGTGTGGTCTCAACCCATTACAAAAAATTTAATCAACTCCTCCTCCTTAAAAAACAGCTCTTTTCTTTTCTTTATCAGCTCCCGCTATCAGAAGATTTAAGTTTCTTCCCATAAGTCGTAAAAAGCACTTTTTTGAGAGTGTGTTGCCTTGTCTCTTAAAGAGGTTAAGGTTGTGTTAGTTCTTTGTTAAATTCCCTTTAAGTTTTTAAAACCCGGCTTGTTTTTTAAGAGAATTTTCCTTTACATTGTTTTGGGCCTGTTTTTACCTCATCCCCTGGAGTGTATTTTTTACAAAGTCTCTTTTTTTGTTTTTTATTTGTGGTGGAAATGGTTTAAAGTGACGACACTCCTGGAGTGGAACAATGGGAAATAAAAAAATGTTTTTTTATTTTAAATTTTTGGTTTTGTTTTTTTGTGGGGGCCTGCTCTCCTGTTCTTTTTTTAAGGATGTGCCTGCACCCTCCGGCAACCTGGGGGGTGAGGCCAATTTTATTGTCAGTGAAATAGAGGGAAAAGTGGTGGAGACCAAAGCCAATGGTCTGCCGGAGGAGATTCGCATCGCCTACAAGGCCTGTTTTAAAGATCAGTCTTATCAGGACAACGCCCTTCAAAACAGTTTTTTTAATGTGCATTTTTTTGAAAGCCCGCCCCCTTCCCCTGATGAGGACACACAAAAATGCGGGGAGGGTGAGGAGTTTGTTTTTCAAAACCCTTCCAAAAAAAAGTCTTCTGTTCCCCGCTGCCTGAGGATTCGTACAGATGCCAGCGGTTGCTTTAACTGGACAGAGATTTACCCGGTCAAAAGTTTTCATCAGTCCCGGTGGCTGGCTTACGAAAGAGGTTTTGAAGGCACAGGGCTTTACCATGGGATGAGGAGCATTCCCCTGGCTGTCAATCCGTGGTTGTCTTTGGATCCCTCTGGTTCTGAGAGTTCTTTGCAGCTGATGGACAGTCGTTATCACAAAATAGGCGAAAACCTTAAGGCAGACTCCACGGCCACTTTAAGTGCCTCTCAGGGGGCAGCAGCTCCCTCTTCTTCAGAGGAAGAGGTTTTGTTAGGTCAGCTCACTTACAGGGATATAAAAGGATGTGAAAAGTGCCGGAAGAATAAGCCACCATCTTCTGTGTGCCAGGCCTGTGAGTATAAAACCAAAAGTTTGTCCCGTGTGATGAACAAATACTTTAACGGGCAAAAACCCCGGTTATGGCTCAATCACTTAAGCTCCAATATTAATCAGGAACATATCAACTTACAAAACCCCACTGTACTTCATCAGAGGATTTTAAAACAATTTCAGGTTTGTTATCAGGGGCAAATACAGAATTGCGATCCAGCCGGGCGTTTTTTTAAAGTGCAGCTGGAAATGCCTTTAAGAATTAAGGTGAAAAACTTTCAGGGGGAAACCAATCTTTTGCCTTTAAAGCGGGGGAGGTACTCTGTGGATGCCCGGCTTTACCTGTCCGGGGACAAGGGGCAAAAACAGTGGCAGCTGCACAGGGATTTGTCAGGTGTGCTGGCCTCTCCAGCTGCCGGATCAGAGGAATCGCATTTTCGATCGGTGTTTTATCTGCATTTGCCTTATGAGCATTATGGGTTGGCGGCATCGCTGTCTTTAAACATAAAATCAGAAGAGGACAAATTTAAACAGTTTGAGGGGGTGTTTCATTTTCCTGAGTTTTTATCCACTGTTCGGGGTAAAAATTCACTGAATTTGGCCAAAAGAGTGGAGGATTTTTATGAAAACCCCTTAAACCAGGACAAGAGTTTTATTTTATCCGAGATGAACATGAGTTCTGCCTTATTGGACCAACCTGTGTTGAGGGAACAGCTGGGATTTAGAAGTGCCGGGTGGGATGTGCAGCTGAAGAGGCTCAGGTTTTCTGACATTTTAATGGAGGAGGGAAAATGCCCCACCCCGGTCAGCAGACATATTCGCTATGTGGGGGAGGCCTGTGTTGTGGATCCCTTAACGGGGGAGCCTGTATCCAATACGCAGATTAAAATTTTAAGACAGGATGTGGAGTTTTTAAAAGGGGAAAAAGGGGCAGTTGTGGACTCACAGGGAAAAAACATTTTACCCCCCTCTTCGCTCAAATGGTCTCATTTTGTGGAGGGGGTGGATGAGTCTTATATTCACCATCCCAGCTCTCAAAAAAACAGCTCCTCTTTTTCCCCCTCTGATCAAAAAATACAGGGGCCTCATCATTGGTCCAACACTCAGGGCTGTGTGCAATGGGTGGATACCATGGAACATCAGTGGTACGACAGGGAAAGGTATTTTGTTCGCCGTATGGTGTTTTCCAAAGAGGAGTGGGGTTTTGAAGGGGAAAAAATTATAGCTATCAATCCATGGCATTATGGTTTTGTGTTTTTTCAGGATATCACTCAGCTGGGGCTTTCCTCTGTGCGTACCCGTACAGAGCATGTGGAAAAACCCCAGCTGGCTCTTCATGATTTCAGAAGTCTGTTTGTGGAACCGGTCTATACAGTGGACAACTCCCTGGGTATTCATATTTTTCAAAACCTGCTTTTTTTGTTTAGAGTGATGGTGCAGAGGCCGGATGATGTGGCCACTGGCCAGGGGGGAAAGCGTCCCTCCGCCCGGCCCTTAAGAAGGGGATACTACCTCTTAAGGTTTATACTGATGAAATCCCATACCGATGAAGACGGAGGGGCCGGAAACCAGGTCCACCACCACGGAGAATTTGTTCAGCAATATGCAAACAGCCTGAACCTCAGGTGGAATGAGCTTAACCGGGGATGGACTTTGGGCAAACAAACCCCGGCCCGTACAGGGCAAATGATGAACACCACTTTTGACTATATCACACATTTTGACACTTATGTGCAGGTTCGTGATGGAACAGTGAATGCTTATATTAATTTTTTGTTTGATATGGAGCAGTTTGCTTTTATTGGTTCCAATTCCCGGGTGATTGTGGAGCTTTTGCCCACCGATCCGGAACACTATGTTTATAAAGAGGGGAGTTGTGAAGTGGACCCTCAGGCCTCCCGTTTTGTGCCTTTGAAGAGAACCAAACATGATCTGATCTCCAAACCTTTTTTTGGTTCTTTTGTGCCAAAGGATTTAAGAAACTGGAATATTTTTAGAGTGGTGGATACAGAAGAATCCAAAATGTACCAAAGTATGCCTTTTTTGTCTTTGGATCATGAGGGAACAGATGAGTTGATTGCAAAATCCCGGGAGCAGCTGAAAGGTAAGAAAGAATTTTTAAAGTCTTTTCACAGAGGTTTGAATGTCAGTGTGTCGGGCTGGAGTCCCTTTTCACAGGTTCAAATTCAGCAGGAGAGTGTGGCCCGGCAGTGGGAAAGTCTTTACCGCCAAATGTGGGCTTTTCAAAAATCCTTTAAACTTCTTAAAGGAGGGAAGAGGGATGTTCGGTTTGTTCTCCACCATCAAAAAAACAAACTGACAGAGCTGATAGATAAAACTTCCCAGTTTATGGACGAAGTCATCAGCCGGGGGGCCTATCAGGGAAAAACCGGGGAAAAGGACTTTTTTCGCACCCACAGGTTTTTAAAACAGCTTCGAAAAGAAATGGACAGTGAGGAGATGTCTTTTGAGAGCATGCAGGCTGCCACACAAAATCTGCGTGATTTGTTGGGCCGGTTTTTACCTGTAAAAAGCATAAGCTCCCCGGGAAAGAGGGGAAAGCCTTTTTCCCCTGTTGATTTTTTAAATCCGGACACTTCAGAGGAAAAGGATTCCCTTAAGAGAGTTTGTGCAGAAGGTGCAGAGGGGAAAAACCTCAACTCCACAAAAAGATTGTGTGAGTTTTCCGCTCACGAAGCTTTAAAGCCTGTGCTTATGGACTCTGAAGAGGATAAAAATAAATTTTTGGAAGACCTTGGGGAAATAGCCCGAAAATACCGGGATTACAGAAGCAAATACATCCCCTTTGCTCCCGCCGCCACTGAAGAATCCTTCCCCCCTCTTTTCAGTCAAAAGCAAAAAGCGGAGTGGATTCAAAAGGCCCCCCTTCAAAACGCAGAGGAGAGGCAACATTTTGTTTCAGAAATTGAAAACCATCAGAAAGTCTGGGAAAATCATTTTCCCCTTTACAGAGATGACAATGAACTGAATTTTACCATCAAGAATTCCAGGGTGCATCTTTTTCCTCTTTCTGAAGAGGAAATAAACCAGGTGATTGCAGGTGGTGTGCATAAAGGAAATATAGACACCCATGAAGTGTCTCAGTTTTTGCACCTGATGTGTGGATTTTGGTTTGACAAGTTTTATGATGAGTATTTGGATTTTCGGCAAATTCAGACCATTTCCAACAAGCACAAAGATCATCTCAACTACTACCTGGGTACCGGGGAGCAGTGGCTGAAAAGTTACGCAAGAGATATTTTAAATGGAAAGAGTGCCGGGGAGGCAAGCCTGTCCCCGGTGGATTATGGGAATTTGCTTTCTGTGATGAAGGCACAGGGCCTCACCCCTTATGAGGTGAGGGGGTTAAAACCCACAAACCCCTTTTATTACCCTGAGATCTCCAAACTGGGAGGGGTTATGGAGTTTGCCTACTCTCATGTGAACAGGTATCGTCCCATGGGGCTTTTTCCGTCCCTGTTACAGACACCACATGCTTACCGGCATCCTTACTTTAAATGTTTCAATAACCCTTTGAGGTTTTTTCATATAGAAAAAAAGGTGATTGTGGGGGATATTGGAACGGGTTATTCTGACTTAAAGTACAATTATGGAGAATCCCGAAGACTCGCCATGCAGACCAGTTTTGATTTTTCTTATGCTTTAAACTGGTCCATGTCGAAATCTTTTTCTGCTTCTTTAGGTTCGGGGTTTACTTTTTTAGGTGATCTTAATCCTTTGAAGCTAATCAATCCGTTTTTTACCTGGAATGGAGTCAAGCTGGGGGGGGATTGGTCTTCCGGGGCATCCACTCAGGAGAGTTCCCGCCGGCAACAGACTTTGCGTTTTGCCCAGCCCATTGAGCTGGCTGTGTCCCACTCTTCTGTTTCCATTCGTTTAAAGGAATTTCGGCATTGTTTGGTGATTCGTCCTCAGAATTTGTCTTTTCAGGAATACCAGGGGAGGCATCATATCTTTAAACCGGAGTATAAAGACAATGTGGCAGCTCAGCTGCCTTACATTAAATCCGGTCTGCTTTTGTGTTCCCCCAGCCAGGGCAAAAACCAAAGGGATCAGGATTTCAGTATCGTAGAGGATTACTTTTATATTTACCAGCCGGCCCAAGGGGACCCGAGTGAATTTTTAAGGCATTTAAGCATGAGGAACCGACCTTATATTCTTACTGTGCGGGGAGTGACAGATTATGAAAAGTTGATGTTTCTGATGCGTTCTTTTGTGGAGGCCGACCAGGAGGAGGGGATAGAGGATTCCCACCCGGAAGCCCCCATGACCAGCCAGTGGAAAAAAAACTCAAGGGTCTTTGACGGGACAAGAAGGGCCATTAGGCAGGCCAAACTTTGGGATAAAACGGGCTTTTACCCCGGGGTGTACCATGTACGCCCGGACAATGAGCATTTTTATTTTAAAAGCCCTGTCATACCTCAAAGCCGGGGGGGCTTAAAAACTTTAGGGGAGTATATGTACAAAAACAACATACTGCCATGGGTCCCTTTTGACAGCCAGGAGTCTGTTCTGGAGTAAAAATAAAGTTATTGTTTTAAAATCTGTGTGATTTTTTTCAGCAGACTGGAGGGGTTATGCTCTTTCAGTTTGGAAAGCTCCTGCCATTTTAAATCTGTGAGTTTTAAAGAAGGGGAAAGGGGGTGCTTTTTTAAAGGCTTTAAAGAACCTTTAAATGTTTCCTGAAAAACCTTCACATAAATAATATGTTTGGTAATGGAATGGGAAAAGTCGTATTCTGTTGGTGGGGTTTTTATCTTGAGTACTGTTCCGGGAAAAAAGGGGTAGTTTTTTAAAACCGGTAAAGTGTGAGAGGTGCAAAGGGCCACCTTTAAAGGGGTGGAGCCTGTTTTTTTTGTCAGAAGCAAAACTTTAAAAAGCCACAGTGTTTTTTTTGGGATTCTTTTTTTTAGGGGAAGGTTTAAGACCTGGCCTTTTTTAAGAGCTTGGCATGTGCCTTGTAAGGGGCAAAGCAGGCAGGCAGGTTTTTGAGCTGTACAAACTTTGGATCCCAACTCCATGAGAGCCTGATTCATTATGGAGGGGGGGCAGGGGGCAGACAGCCAAAGGTCCACTTCTGACTGTAGTTTTTTTCGTATAGGGTTTTTCCAGTAGGGGACAGGCCAGTTTTTGTACCGGCACATCAGCCTTATTACATTGCTGTCCAACACTCCCACGGGTTCTTCAAAAGCCAGAGAGCTAACCGCCCGGGCGGTATAGGGTCCAAAGCCCGGGAGTTTTAAAAGTTCTTTATAAGTGCGGGGAAAAACTTTTTTTTTGTAAAGAATTTGAGCCGCCCTGTGCAGGTTTTTAACCCGCGAGTAATATCCCAGGCCCGACCAATAAGGCAAAACCTGCTGGAAAGGGGTTTTGGCCAAAGAGGAAAGGCTTGGAAATTTTTGGATAAATTTTTTGTAATAGGGAATCACGGCCTGCACTGTGGTTTGTTGCAGCATCACTTCTGAAACCCATATTGTATAAGGGTTTTTTTGCCTCCTCCATGGGAGGTCCCTTAAGTTTTTTTTGTACCACCTGGTAAGTTTTTGACTCTCACGGGGAAGCATTAAAGTATTTATCCTTAAGTTTTTAAAGATGTTTTTCTCAGGGGTTTTGTTCTTTCCCACCCTGACACAGTGAAAATATTACACAGGTTTTTTAAAAAAAGGCAGTTTTTTTGTTCTTTATTTTTAAGCTTGATTTTTTTTAACAGTCCTGATTTAATCAGAAAGCTTATTTCAAGGAAAGGGGAGGGTGATGAAAAACTGGTTTTTGGTTGTTTTTCTGTTTTTGTTCCATGCCGGGGGTTTAGCTGAAGGAGCTTACGGCCTGACAGATTCTGCAAAGATGCCTGATGGGCTTTATTCTCTGAAGTGGAATCCTTACCAGTGGTCCGGGGATTTTAAAGAAGAGGAGTTTGAGGTCGCCCGCCGGCAATACGAACTACAAAATTACGAAAAAGCTTTTTTGCGTTTCCGGAGGCTTTTTGTGGATGCTCCCCCTCTCACTCAAATTCGGGCGGCTTATTATATGGGAATCATGCATTGGAAAAAACAGACCTCTCATCCCAGCAACAAAGAGGCTCTTTATTTTTTAAAGTATGCGGGCAGGAGAGATAAATTGGTCTCTCCGGCTCATAATTTTTATTCTGCTGCTGCTCAGTATGAACTGAGCCGGTTTTTTTCAAAACCTGCTTTTGTTGAGCATAATTTTTTTGGCACTCATCCTCTTTTACTTTCCCATACTTCGGATAAAAAAGGGGAGCAGTCCCTAAGCTCTTTGGCCCATGCCCATCAAGCCCATATTCATGGGTTTTATTGGCTTCAGAAATCCGCGGATAACAAACACCCCCTGGCTTTGTTTGATTTGGGGGAAAGGTATTTTCAAAAAAAACGCTACCTGGAGGCCTTGCCCCTGTTTTCTGATTTTTTAAAAATCTCCAGAAAACCAATATGGACTTTCCCCTCTCCTCTTTTTAAGGACATGCGTACAGCCCATGCTCATTACCGGTTGGCAAAAATGATTCAAATTTTTAAGACCCGGGGTATGAGTGCCATTCCCCTTGTACGCAAGCACACAGCTTCCATGTCTATAGAGTATCACCTGGAGCAGGCAGCCTTAAAAGATCATCCGCTGGCCCAGTATGAGTTGGGTGAATTGTTTTTTTCCAGCGAGAGTTTTGATAAAGCTTTTTACTGGTTTTACACTCTGCTGACCCTGAATGCCAAAAAAGGGGATCACTTTGTCCAGGCCAGATGGATAAAAAATACCGATGTAAGATCTCAACGGGCCCAGGGGGCTTTTTATCTGGGTCTGATGTATGCCTTTCCCGTTTATTACGATTTGAGGGGTTTGGAGCTTCGCTCCCCCACAGATCAAACAAAAGACATTGATCACAGTCCTTTGGTAAAACCGGATCCAAAAAGAGCTTTGAGTTGGTTTCAATACGCAGACAGAAACCAGCACCGGTTGGCACCAGGTATGATATATCAAATGCAGTATCAAAAATCCAAATTCAGCCCCTATTTGTCCGGTTATCTTGTGACAGCTGCTGAGAAGGGCCACCCTTTGGCACAATACCAAAAAGCCCTGCTTTCTTACAAAAGGGACGACATTCAGGGAGCTTATGAATGGTTTTCAAAACTCACTCAGGTGCCTTTGACCTCTCCCGATTACGAAGTTTGGAGGCTTGCACCTCTTCCTGTCAAAGAGGCCAAAGCAGATGCTTTTTATCGTTTGGGGCAAATGGTTGCTCACAGTAAAATACCTTTGGATAAAGCTTTAAAAGGTACCACAAAAACAAACTTTAGGGAATGGGGGGCGGCTGTGGGAATTCCCGGTGTGCTGAGTTCTTTGGCACCAGCCTCTTTTTATGAAATGCAAACTGCAAATGCCTTTTCCCGTTTGTTTGCCGATCACAAGGAGGATTTAAAAGTGCTTTTAACGGCTTTTTTGTATAAAAAGGCACAGGATTTGGGACACAAAGAGGCTCTTGTTCAACTTCATTATATGAAGATGACTTACAGGGATCGCATTCACAAAAAATCCTCTTTTCAAAATTCCCCTCTCTCCTGGGATTTATTGGCAAGCCCCCTGGCACTTTCCCCCCCTCAGGAGGATGTGGTGCTGGATTCCCCTCAAAACAGATGGACAGAAAAATGCCGGAGTTTGTTTTCTTTAAATTTCATAAAAAATCCTCTTAAGAGGTTATAAGATTTTTTTCTGTTAGGAAGCCTGGTTTAAAAAAGAGGCAATACTTAAAAACTTTTCTTTGGTTTTTATGCTTCCCTGGGCAAAGTGTTTTTTTCCCCCTCCACGGCCCTTCAGTTCCCGGGCTATCTGTTGAAATATGCGGTGGGCATGGAAGTGTTCAGAAGAGTCTTTTAAAGACACAATCAGAGGGTAAGATTCTTCCCTGTCGGAGGAATCTCCTCTTAAGATAATCAAAACTGCATCTCCCGGGATTTGGTTTTTGAATCGATCGGCCACCTCTGCCAGTATTTTTCTGTCCTGAATGGGAACAGATACCGTTAAAATTTTTAAAGTTTTTCCCTGGAGGGAAATGGTTTTTGTGTTTTTTAAAAGCTCTTTAAAGCAGGAGGCTTCTTTCAGCCGGCTCACCTGGTGGTGGAGATTTTGGAGTTCTTTGATTTTTTTTTCAAACAGGGGAATAAAAAAATCAGCACTTTCCTCAAAAGAAAAACCCCCGGATTTAGGGTTTTTCTTTCCCATAAGCTGAGAGGTGAGACCTTCAAAACAGGCAGGGTCTTGCAGGTTTTTTTCCTCCATTTGTACCCTAAGTAAAGGTTGTTTTAAGTAGGCTCTCAGCTCTTCATTGCCGTGGGCCTTTTGTGAATCAGACAGTGAGGTTTGTTTTTCGGGGGTGGGGGTTTTTTTTGTGGGTGGCAGAGGTTTTAAATTTTTTAAATGGTTTTCATACTGATTTTTTAAGTCCTGTGCCGCCTGAAGCCAGGATATAAAAACATTGTTTTTTTGGGGAAGCAAAAAAGGGCTGTGTGTTTTTAAGTGGCGTGTGAGGTGGTTGATTTGTTGCACCAGAAGGTGTTGATATGCCTTAAGCAAATCACCGGTGTAAGCTGTGATACGCCGTACACCGGACCGTACACCGGTTTCTGATATGATTTTAAAGCCTTTGATTTCCGCTGTGTTTTTGACATGGATACCTCCACAAAACTCAAAGCTTTTTCCCATACGAATGGTGCGTACATTTTGTGGGTAGTTTTCCCCGGCCATGCACAAGGCTCCCTGTTTTAAAGCCTGTTCTTTGGAACTCAGGCGTACCTCCACACTGTGCTTTTGTGTGATCAGTTTTGTCACACAGGCCAGCAGGGTTTTTAGCTTTTCAGAACTGAGGGGGCCTTCCTGCCAGCTAAAATCAAAACGCAGCTCACAGGGCCGGACCAAAGAGCCCATTTGCCTCACAGAAGAACCCAAAGTTTGCCTTAAAGCCTGATGAAGAAGATGAGTGGCGGAATGTGCACCCGCTACAGCCTGTCTGGTTTTTTTATCCACTTCCATTTCACACAAAACCCCTTCTTTAAAAACACCCTTTAAGACTTTAATACGATGAAAAATCAAATCGGCTCTTTTTTGTGTGTCCAGTACCAAGGCAAAGTCTTGCTCCCCCTCCTCAGACAGGGGGGGCAGGGGTTTTAAAGAAAGAGTTTTTAAGCTGCCTTTTTCGCCCAGGGGGCCTCCCCCCTCCGGGTAAAAACAGGTTTTGTTAAAAACCACCCACCCTTCGGTACCAGCCCTTAAATGGGAGGTGATAAAGTTTTTTGCTTTCTGGTTTGTGGCAGGGTTTTTTAAAGAATCTTTGGGAACAACACGCAACAGGCAAAGCAGCTGGGCCTGTTCTTTGGTTTTCTCATAACCACTGAAAAAAGTGCTGGCCTGCATTTTAAAAGGGAACCCGCTTTGGAAATAAAAATGAACTCAAAGAGATTTTGCCAGAGAAGGGGGGATTCGTCAAACTTTAGTGGTTTTTTAAAAAGGGCCATTTTTTGAAAACCGCTTTTACAATATGAGGGGCTGTGAGTCCTGATTTTTCATACAGATCGTGGGAGCGGTAAGCACTTCTGCCAAAATCCTGCTTTACCCCCAAAGAACACATATCTGTTTTCACCCCTTCCAGAAGCAGCTGGTGAGCCAAAATTTGCCCCATACCCCCAAGGAGTTTGTGATCCTCCACAGTAAGAATACGCCCCTGGCTTTGCTGAAGGCAGGTTTTTAAGGTCTTTAAATCCGGCCTGTTAACCAGAGGCAAATTCACCACCAGGGCTTTGATTTTGTTTTGAGCCAGAATTTGACGGGCCTTTAACACCTCTTCCAACAAGGGGCCACAGGTTACAAGGCTGAGTTCCTGAACAGGGAAGTCTGCTCCCCCTTTGTTTTCTGTGTGAGGAGGTATAATTTGGGCTTTTGCCAGCTGATAATGGTACCCGGAAGGCAGAAACGAAGGGGGAAAGTTTTCCCTTCCCAGGAAAAAAATAAAACTGGGGGGGACTTTTCCCTCTTTTCGGTTTTGGACAAAAGCCCTTAAAGCCTGAAGGGTGAGGGCGTAAGCCTCTTCGGCACAGCTGAGACAATACACCTCTGTGCGGGGCAGGGCCTGGGTTTGAGCCAGATAGTTTAAGGTTTGGTGGGAAGCCCCATCGGCTGCATCCTGAAAGCCTGTGTGGGAAAAAAAAGCCACCACAGGAGCTTCAGACAAAGAGGCCATAAACAAAGGCAAAGCCCCTTTGGTGATACCAAATTGTGCAAAAGTGTCCACCACGGGAATAAAACCCTGCTTGGAAAAACCCGCTGCCACAGAGATCATATTGGCTTCCGCCACCCCCATATCAAAGCTGCACTCAGGGAATTTTTTTCTAAAATCCCCCACACCTGTGGAACCCATAAGATCTGAGCTGACAGAGACCAAAGGCAAAGCCTCTTTGTCTTTGGCCTGAATAAGAGCCTCTGACACCCCCTTTTGGATTTTGATTCTTTTTTTACCTCCCTCTCCGGAAGAAGAGGAGGGGCTTTTAGGACCGGAAGAGCTTAAAGCATCTGATTTTTGCAGGTCTTTGCACCAGTTTTTAAACTCCAAAGGCAGTTTTTTTTCTCCGCAAATCTCGTGGATAAAAGCAGACAAAGAGGCTGTGTTTTTTAAAGGAAATCCATGCCCCCCGTTTCTTAAGTTCTCTGTGGCTTTTACCCCATAGCCTTTCAGGGTTTTTGCACGAATAAAGACCGGTTTTTTAAAACTTGCCGGTGGTCTTGTTAAAACCTCCTCCCATACATCCACACAGGCTTTGAGATTGTGGGCATCCTGGAGGGGAAGGCTCTCCCACCCCAGAGCTTTTAAAGATTCAAAAAAAGGATCCATGGGGAAGCTGTCTTTGCTGATCCGGCCGCTGAGCTTGGTGTCGTTATCACTGACAGCCACAATCAAAGGGTTTATTTGCTGCTTTTGGCTGAGGCCAGTCAGGGAGGCAAGAGCCTCTTTCACTTCCCCTTCCATACATGCCCCATCAGACATTAAGACCACTGTTTTTCTGTGGGGATTGTTTTGAAGTTTGTCGGCCATACACAAACCCTGAGCCTGTGCCAGGGTGGAACCCAAGGGACCATTGCTTAAATAAACCCCTTCCGGGAAAAGATGAGCCTCTCCGTGTCCGGTCAAGTGACTGTTTAAAGACCTGAAACCCTTAAGTGTTTTAAAGTTTAAGCCCCCAAGTCCGTAATTGGCTTTTAAAACATAAAGGCCGTTTTCACAATGCCCTGCATCGTTAATCAGGTGAAACAAATCGTACCAGGGTTTTTGATAAAGTTCTGAGAGGTGAAACACCACTCCATAAAGGGCAGAGACCAGTTCTGCAAAAGCGGATGGTCCCCCCCAGTGGGCTGCTGCCCCACCCTGAACGGCCTCCATATTCATGAGAGCCAGGGCGATACGGTTAAAATCCGGATCAGCAAGTTTTAACTTTGTACCTTTCTGGGAAGTGACATCCTGGTAATACCGGGGGCTTTGACCTGTGTAAGAAAAAAGTTTTTGAGACCTGTTTGTCAAAGGAATCATATTTCAGGTTCCATGTGTTGATCTGAAAACATGTTTTTTTTTAGTAGGTGCAGGGGTTTTCCGCGGCCGGGGGATTGAGTGTTTTTCCTTTTGTGTTCATCATGTAAATGGTGGTGATGAGTTGCCGGGCCACCTGATAAGGGTTGGCGTTGGCCCCTGGCCTTCTGTCTTCAAAGTACCCGCACCCCTTTTCAGCCACTTGGGCGGGGATACGAATGGAGGCTCCCCGGTGCGAAACCCCTGATTTAAACTCATCAATGGCACAGGTTTCGTGCTTTCCCGTAAGACGCTCTTTCAATTTATCTCCATAAACAGCAATATGCTCGTTGTGGGTTTGAGACAATCGCTCAATGGCCTGTTCAATAAACTTTATCCCCCCTTCCCTGCGCATGGCTTTGTTGGAAAAGTTGGTGTGCATTCCCGCACCATTCCAATCTCCGGGAATGGGTTTGTTGTCCAAAGAGACACGAACCCCATATTGCTCTGCCACACGGTGTAAAAACCACCGGGCCATCCATACATGGTCTGAAATGGTTAAAGGGTCAGGGACCTCCTGAGAGTGGTTTCTGTAACCTATTTGAAATTCCCATTGTGCCGGCATCACCTCGGCATTGATCCCATAGATGTAAAGCCCGGCCTGCTCGCAGATACGAAGATGTGTCTCCACAATATCTCTTCCAAAAACTTTGCCTGCCCCCACCCCGCAGTAATAAGGACCCTGGGGTGCCGGGGTGGTTTTTTTGGGCCAGCCCAAAGGACGCGTATTTTTAAAGAAGGTGTATTCCTGTTCAAAACCTATCCATATTTCCTCTTCAGAAACATAGCTCATCAGCTGCTGAAGTGTGTGACGCTGATTGGTACTGTGCGGCCTTCCCCGGGGATCAAAAACCTCGCACATCACCACATAAGCCCTGGGATCTGTGCTGCTGCCCACAGGGGTAGAGGTTTTTCTTAAAAAATCTTTGCAGAAACAAACCGGTTTTAAAATCAAATCTGAGCTTTTTCCCTCAGCCTGAGCTGTGGAGGAACCATCAAAACTCCAGGTGGGAAAGCTTAAAAGATGGATTTTGGAAGCAGGAACATAAGGTAAAAGGCGTGTTTTTGACCTCAATTCCTGAGTGGGTTTTTTACCATCCAGCCAGAGATACTCCACATACATCATTGTCTGAGACATTTTCTTGACTTCTCCTTCCCCAGCCACCACAAAGGTTTTTTTAGACAAATAGGGGATTACCACCTGAAGGTAAATAAAATCACCTGTTTTTTGTTATTTTGCTGGAATGCAGTAAAGGTTTTAAGTAATTTTTTTCCTGCCGGTCAAGGTTTTTTTAATGTATGTTGGAAATATCAGAGAAGGGGGTGTTTTAAGATGAACAAAACTCAGAGAAAAAAACATGGCCTGGCTTATGTGACAGCTTCCAGTATGAAGGAGGCAGGGGTTTTGGCCCGTGCCTGTCTCACTCAAAAAGTGGCCGCCTGTGCCAATATTTACCCTTCGGTTTTGTCCATTTATGAATGGAACAAAAAACATGTGGAGGAAAAAGAAGTGGTTGTGATCTTAAAAACCCGGGAAGATCTTTTTTCCCCTCTGTGTACCCTGATTAAAAAGCATCACAGCTATCAAACACCCTGTATTGTGTTTGTACCTGTTTTAAAAGGGGAAAAGGGGTTTTTGTCCTGGTGGAAGGGGCAACTTAAGAGCTGAAAAACCTTTTTTTCAAAACGGCATCCACACTGTATTTACCTCCCCCGGCCATTAAGAAGTAAAAGAAGCCCGCGGCATAAAGAAGGGCCAGTTCTTTTTTGGAAAAAGGATCATCAAAGTGAAAAATCAGACCTGCCACCAGCAGGGCTGTTAAGAGGGTCAGGCTGGCAAAGCGGGTTAAAAAACCCGTCAGCAAAAAAAGCCCGCAAAAAAACTCTGCAAAAACAATAAGTCCCAGGCTGAGGCAGGAACCCAAAAAGCCAAAAGGATCGGGAAAAACCTCTGCTTTTTCAGAAAAAGAGGCCAGTTTGGCCCAGCCATGGGTGATAATAAACAGAGACAAAATCAGGCGGAAAACCAGCTCTCCGGCCTGTTGCAGACAGGCATTTGTGCTGAACACAAAAGTTTTTATTTTTTTAAGACCCGTTTTGACGCACATGGGATAACACCCTTTCCATTCCTTATGGCGAAATTTAGCTTGTTTTTTGTTGTGAGGCAAGGCTTTTTATTTTCCCTTCATTCAGAAAATCTTGTGTGCTTTGGGGAAAAGAGACGGGGGCGGTAGCCACCAGGCAGGGGGGAAGTGGTCTGCCAAGCAGGTTTTTCGTATTTACAAGAGATGGAATGGCCACATGAAAGTAAGGTCCAGTTTTTGCTTTTTCAAAGAAAAAGCTTGAAAAAAAATGGGGGGGGGGTAAAATCAGTTTTAAATATGAGAAACAACCCCATAAGCAATCAGTTTATTATGGCCAGTGCTTACTTTTTTATTTAACCCACTCAGATTGGAGGTAAATTATGAAGTTTTTATGTGTTTTGGGATTGATGTTTTCATTGTATGCATCGGCTGATGAACCGGAAGTGTCCAATGCTGATACTAACGGTGAGATGAGTAATATGCGAACCAAGTCTTACTGTATGGCTCAAGAGAATTATGCAATTTGTAGAAGAAGGTGCAATGCACAGGCAAGAAATTTTATTTCGTCAAAAAGAAGATTCATCGAAGTAGAAATCTTCTATGCAAGGTGCATCAGTCCATGCCGACAAATCTGTTCATTTCCTAATGATCACTTACTGATTGTCAGTCCAGCTGAATATAAAAAACTCCAGATACGTTGAACTAGTGAAGTTTTTGATTCTTCAAGTTAACACCCTGCTGTTCCGGGGACCTCTTTTTTCATAGATTTTATGGCCAGTTCTCACTTATCTAATTACCTGAGGGGGAGAATGAGCAGATTCTTTTATATAAAAAACACATTGCCATCTCTTATAATTATTTGAAAACCAGTCATTACTGGAATGCAAAGTGGTTAAATTATATTTCCATAACTTCCTGTTGTCTTCATTATCATTATCTCTGTAAGCTTCACCGATCACCTTGCAGTACTTAAAACCCTGATCACCCAAAAAATCGGCCAAAACCTGCGGGCAAGCCAAACAAACTGATTCAGAAAAAAACCTTAACTTTTCTCTTGCCACAAAGCTCAAGAGTGTGCCACCCTCATACCCTGCAATGAAAAAACAAAGTAACAACCCCTCTCCTCAAACCTCTTCTGATAAAGAAAACAACAACCCCGCTCAACAAACCAAAACCCCCACTCCCAAAAAACCACAAGGCCAACACCACGACATCTTCTTTAAAAGCTTCTTCTCAGACCCCAAACGGGCTCTCGAGATCTTTCAGCTCGTTTTTACCAAAGAAGAACTCTCCCTCCTCAAAACCTCTGAACTCAAAAACGAAAAAGACAGCTTTACTGATAAATACGCAGACCTCATCTTCTCCGCCCCCCTGAAAGACTATCCCAAGGTCCATGTGAAGATCTTTATTATTCTGGAGCATAAATCCCGTTATGATGTGAGTCTGTTCAGCCAGCTTCTTTACTACCAAGCTTATCTCCATGAGCAGACAGTGAAGAAGTACGGAAGGCCCATGCCCATTATACCTGTGGTGTTCTACCATGGGAAGCAGCCCTGGAGGTGGGAGAAGAGCTTTCAGGAGGCTTTTTGGCCACAGGCAGGGGGTAAAAAAGACAAGAAGTCAAAAACTTCTTTATTGGGACGGGAGAGTATGTTAGACTATCGGGTAAGGGTGTTGGATGTGCAAGATCCTAAGTTGAGGGGTGTTTTTGAGGACAAGGGTGTAAAGAGTCGTGGGGCTTTTTTGTTGTTTAAGAAGGCCTGGGGTTTGAGGAGGATGGGAGAGGTTGAGCTGAAAGGTTTGGTGAGTTTGTTTTGGGGGGTGGCATCGGGAATAAAGAGGGATCAGTTGTTATTAAGTGTGGTACATTATATGAGGTCATTGGGTGTAGGATTTGATGTATGGGGAAAGGTGGAGAGGTTACTGGTAAATGAGGGGCTTTTTAAGAAGGGAGGATATATGGACATCAGGGAACACATAAAGGCAGAGGGTATCAGAGAGGGTTGGCAGAAAGGTCAGCAGGAGCTGATTTTGAAGATGTTGGAGGCAAAGGCAGATATGTCTCTTATCTCCAGGGTGACGGGTTTGTCAGAGCAAAAGCTTAAGAAACTCAAAAACGGCTCTCAAAAATAGGCGTGGTTGCTTTTCAGGTTTGTTTATTTATGACTTACCCTTCCTAATTGTAAGTCGTCATTGCCCCGCGAAAACGGGAATCCAGTGATGTAACATGAGAATTGTGAGAAGCCACATACAATCTCTTTTTAAGTCGGATACTCAGCGGGTGTGGCTAATTGCTGATTAGACTGTGGTGTTGGCGGGTGTGGTGAAGGGCTTTTGGTTAATTAGAGCATAAAGAAGCATCGCAAACTTGTTGTCCATTTCCGCAATTGGTGGGCAGTTTGCAATGAAGATGAGTTCCACAGTATTTTGTACCTCCGCACCTTTGCTCCTCTTCAGGCTCCGGATCTGCCGGGGTTCTTCTGGTTCTGGAGTATGCACTACAGGACATGAATACCCGGGGCAAACTTGCGATTCGTCCGGACAAGTTTTTTTAGCTTGGCAGGATTGCCCGGGGCAAATTTTAAGCCTCCTATTTAACAGGTTTTATTTTTTGTTTTTTATCAGAATCTCATATAGTCGCACAAACTGATCATTTTGACGATAAAAACGGTCGGACATCTTATAAAACCGATCAGACAGCTTCTCAATCTTTTTGTTTGTGTCTGTGATATGATTGCCAAGCTTATGATCAATCTGATGCACTTTAAACCCCAGATAAATCACCCCCACAAGAACAATCCATGTAACAGGGACCTTCTTTTCCAAAGAGATTAAAAGACTTCCTATTGTTTCCATACTCCATTACTATACCACACTCTATCACATCACCTGGTACCTCAAAATCAACAAAAAGCTCCTCTGATGAAGTCTTTTGAGAGTTTAAAACTGCCCAAAAATGCACTCCCTTCCCCGGGAAGGCATTTTATCCAGCCTGGCTGGCTTTTAAACATCAGGGTTTATCTTTTGAGAAGATTGCTCAGAATTTTAATGAGACGGGGGCGGTAGCCACCAGGCAGGGGGGAAGTGGTCTGCCAAGCAGGTTTTTCGTATTTACAAGAGATGGAATGGCCACATGAAAGTAAGGTCCAGTTTTTGCTTTTTCAAAGAAAAAGCTTGAAAAAAAATGGGGGGGGGTAAAGTGGGTTTTATGTTTGATGATTAAATAAAATTTATTTAATGGGAGGTTATTATGAAAAACTTTTTTTGCAACATACTATTTATGGGGGTTTTGTGTTTTGGTTTCAGTGCGTATTCTCAAAACCAAAACGCTGAATGGAAAACCTGTTTAGAGAGAGAAGTGAGAGGGTTCTTTGAATTTTTTTCTGTTGGTTGTGTGGAAGTTCAATCAAGCTCGATCCAGAGAATCTTGTATAGGCATGGTAGAATGCATGTACGCTTACTAAACAGTGGCTGGGAAAGGAACTCTTTTTATTGTTTACCTGAAAACTGGCTTGATGGCCAGCATTGTCAGGTATCTAATCAATAAGAAAACCTTACCCATTAATGAGGGGGTGGCAGTGATATGTTGCCCTCTGTTATTTTTTGTTTTTTATCAGAATCTCATACAGTCGCACAAACTGATCATTTTGACGATCAAAACGGTCAGACAGTTTATCGACACGATCAGCCAGCCTCTCAATCTTTTTGTTTGTGTCTGTGATATGATTATCCAGCTTTTGATCAATCCGCCATACATCCGGTGAGTATCAAAATCAACCAAAAAGGCCCCCTCTAAGTGAGAGGTTTTGAGAATGTAAAAGCGGCCAAAAATGCACTCCCGCTTCATTTGAAGGTTCCCAGGCAGTAAAAGCTCTTTAAGAGGCTTTCATTTTTTAGGGTTTGACGGAGTGGGGGGTAAGAGGCTAAACTTGTTTAAATCCAAACAAAAGTGGGGGTGTTAGATGTTACGAATTTGTGTTTTGCTTTTTTTGTGTTTTTCTGTGTCCTGTACCCGTAATCCTTTTTCGGGCAAGGATGGCAGGGATGGTAAAAAAAGAGGGGGAAGAAGAGTGGTTTCCTCCCGGCCAGTGCCGCCACCGGTGCGTTCCGGTTTTTTGGCGATACCAAAAATGGTGATTTTTAGAAAAGCCAATATCAACCGCCGTATAGATTTTGTTTGTAAGAACATCAAAGCCTGCCTTCGTGTGTGCCAGCACATCGAACACAGAGGGTGTGAGGAGATATCCACTTCGGAGGTTTTGCGGTTTTGGTTAAACCGTATCAACAGCTATAAAAATCCCGAAGAGGCCCATGGGGATTTGAAGTGGATTGCTGAAGATACAGAGGTGGCCAATTTTTTGGAGGCTTCAGACACTCACCATTATGTGTTGGCGGCTTTGACCACTCACGCAAGCTCTTCGCAAGGCTGCCCCTCTTTTGTAAGGCAAAATGTGGAAATGGCATTTGAGCCTTATCCTGTGCTGCGTTTGGGGCGGGGTTTGCCTTTGGCCTCCTCCTCAGAGGAGGATGGGGGAGAAGAAGCCACTCCTCTTACAGACCAGAGTGATCTGTTGGCGGCCCAGGGCCTGGAAGTGGAATTCACCAACATAGATCAGGGGGAGCTGCCATCTCAAGCTCTGGAAACAGCAGCAGCCACTGCAGCAGATCAAGAGGATCTGTCGTCTCAGGCCCTGGAAGCAGAAGCCAATCAGGAGGAGAATAATGAGGAGGAATCACTGGCTTTAAGCAACGGGAGTGAAGAGAATTTTGAAGGGGGGGATCAGATAAAATGGGAGAGTTCAGAGGATTCTTCGCAAGAAGAGGAGGGGACCAAAGAGGAACAAAGCTCTTTGATGGCCGCAGCAGCGGGGGATACAGTGGAGCATGATGATCCTGGAGAAGAAGAGGTGCTTTCCGCAGGGAAGCAGGAGCAAAAGGTTGATGAGCCTCCTCCTCCCTCAGCAGGCTTAAGTCTGACACTGCCTGTGGAGTATAAAACTATTGCTGCAGAAGATCAGAGTGGCTATCTTCACCTGCCTTTGTTTATGGGTTTTATGAAAAAGTGCTTTGAGGATTCTTCAAAAACTTTTTCCCAGGTGGCGGCAGAGGCAAAAAACATCAGTGCTGTTATGGCAGCCCATGATCTGTTGCAGGATGCCTGTGGGGGAAATGCCGATTGTGTGCGTTTGGCCTATTGTGAGCTGGACCCCAGCGATCCTCTCTGGGATTTTGTTTCGGAGGATATAAAGTCCCGGGGATGTGAATACAAGAGCTTTTTCTCTTTAACTCAAGATCCTTCTTCTTTGGTTTCTGCAGAACCGGGGCAGTGAGCAGCTGCACAAAAGCCTGCCGGGCTTTGGGGGTTAAAAACTTAAAACCCCTTCAACAGGAAGTGATAGATCATTTGTTGAAGGGCCGGCATGCTTTGGTTCTCATGCCCACGGGTTGGGGGAAGAGCCTGTGTTATCAGGTGCCAGCCCTTATGTGTTCCGGTCTGACTGTGGTGGTGTCCCCTTTAATTGCCCTCATGAGGGATCAAAGCCAGCGTTTGAAGCAAAAGCAAATCCCTGCAGAAAGTCTGCACTCCGCCCTGACAAAAAAAGAAAAACAAAAAATTTTAAAAGATTTGTCTTTAAAGCGTTTGTGTCTTTTGTATGTCACCCCGGAGCGGCTGGCACAGCCTTCTTTTTTGTCTTTACTGAAAGAGCAGAAGTTAAATTTTATGGCCATAGACGAGGCTCACTGTATTTCCCAATGGGGGCATGATTTTCGTTTGGAGTACTCCCGTTTGGGAGCCGTACGCTCAGATTTAAATCATCCGGTCACAGTGGCTTTAACAGCCACAGCCCCTCCCTCCACAAGGGCGGATATTTTAAAATCCCTGTGTTTGCCCTCAGGCACTTCTGTTTTTAAAGCCAGTGTGGAGAGAAAAGAGCTTTCCTTAAATGTTTTGCACACAGTGGGAGGGGAAAACAAACTGCTTGAGCTTCAAAAAATTATAAAAAAACATAAAAAGGGGATAGTGTATTTTTCCCTGATTCGCACTTTGCAGAAAGTGGCGGAAAAACTAAATTCTTTAAAGGTTTTGGACACAGTGTGTGTTTATCACAGCGAGCTGGCCCCTTCAGTGCGGCACAAAAACAGTGAGGATTTTTTAAATGGCAAAGCTTCTGTGATGCTTGCCACACCGGCTTTTGGCCTGGGGGTGGACAAAAAAGACATCCGTTTTGTGGTGCATTTTGAAACCCCTCTGAGTGTGGAGGCTTATTACCAGGAGGCCGGGCGGGCCGGAAGAGATCAAAAACCCGCTGCCTGTCACCTGCTTTATGATGCAGACGATTTGAGTATCGGGATGGATTTTATAAAGTGGGCCAACCCCTCTTTGTCTTTTATCCGCTCAGTGTACGATTTACTGAAAAACCAAAAAGACAAAGTGAGAAGTGGGGGTTTGTCTTTTCTGCGTGAGCAGATGAATTTTTACAACAGAAGGGACTTTCGTGTGGACACTGCTCTTAACCTGTTGAGCCATTTGGGTTTTCTGGTACGGCATCCCAGGAGATTAGGGATGGAAGTGGCTTCATCACCCTCTGCGGTGTGGCCGGCCCCCCATTTAATAGAGCAAAAAAAACACCACCAAACCCGGTTGTTTTATGAGATGTTGAAGTATGTTAAAAGCAGGGAGTGCCGCAGTTTGTACATCTGCCGTTATTTTGGGGAGGAAAACACTGCCCCCTGTGGCCAGTGCGACAACTGCTTAAACAAAAACCCTTCTTAAAAATGCTTTCCCCGGAGCTTTTTTAATTGCTGTGCTTAAGTGTTTTGTTGCCGCCTGTGGTGTTTTTTATGGCCGGGGTGGAAGGGATTTTTAACCCATAACTTTTTAAAACCATTTGTTTGATTTTGTTGCACACGAGGTGTTGCTCTTTGAGGTAAAGCCGGGCCAAATCCCTGCCCTGCCCTATTTTTTTACCTTCAAAACTGTACCAGGCACCTGTTTTTTTGATGATGTCTTTTTTGCAGGCGAGATCGAGAAGTTCGGCCTCCTGGGAAATACCGTCCCCATACATGAGATCAAACTCGGCCCGGGCAAAAGGAGGTGCCATTTTGTTTTTTACCACTTTCACAAGGGTTTTGTTTCCCGTCACCTGCTCTCCTTTTTTAATGGCAGCGATCCGTCTGACATCCAGTCGAATGGAGGAGTAAAATTTTAGGGCATTACCCCCTGTGGTGGTTTCGGGATTGCCGAACATGATGCCGATTTTCATACGAATTTGGTTAATAAAAATCACCAAAGTGCCGCTTCGGTTAATGGCGGCAGTGAGTTTTCTTAAAGCCTGTGACATAAGACGGGCCTGTAGACCCATGTGGGAATCCCCCATATCGCCTTCAATTTCCGCTTTTGGAGTCAGAGCCGCCACAGAATCTACAATCAGTACATCAATGGCCCCGGAGCGTACCAGGGTTTCTGTAATTTCCAGGGCCTGTTCCCCCGCATCGGGTTGGGAGATCAGCATGTCGGGGACTTTGACACCCAATTTGGAGGCATAGTTAATATCCAGAGCATGTTCTGCATCCACAAAAGCCACTGTACCTCCTGCTTTTTGTGCCTGTGCCGCTGTGGAAAGAGCCAAAGTGGTTTTACCAGAGCTTTCCGGTCCAAAAATTTCCACCACCCGGCCCTTGGGAAGACCTCCAATACCAAGAGCAATATCCAGGCCCAAAGAACCTGTGCTATAAACCGGGACATTTTCGTAAAGGGAACGCCCACCCCCCAACTTCATAATGGAACCTTTGCCAAACTGCTTCTCAATAGATGTGATAGCCAGTTCCAAAGCCTTTGATTTTTCTGTCATCATTGTAAAACCCTCCACCGTTTATGGGATAAAAACCCTTTATCTTAAGACCCTTCAGTAGCATGTCAGGTAAAGGGATGACCACTAAAATACTTAAAATAACTCACTGCACTATCAAAAAGTTCAGGAATTAAAATAAAGAAGACCTTAAAGACGGCTTTTTAACTGCCCTGTTATTGTGGGGCAGCGGGTGTGGCAGGAGGAGTTGTGGTTGTGGTGGTTGTTGGTTTGGTGCCGGTGGATGAGGAGGGGCAGTTTATTTTGCCGTCCGGGCCTTTGGTGCATACAATGCCAGCCGTTCCCAGGGGGGTTCCGGTTTTCCCCTGAAGGGCCTTGAAATTGTTGTCTTCGCGTTCTTTAGCAGCATCTCTTTCTGCTTTTTCTTCAGGAGTTTCTGTCTTTTCTCCTGTTTTTGTGTCTTTTGCGTCTTTGTCTCCCTTGTCCTTATTTTTGCAGGAACACAAAATCAAAGCACACAGACTGACAGTGAGTAATAATATTAGTTTGTTCTTCATTTTATACCTTCCTTAAAAATGGTTTTTGTTTGTTTTGTTTGTGACCCCCAAAAGGTGGTTATTTTTCAATGAAAGTAGCCAAAAATGGGGGACAGTACATTTTTTATAGCCTGTTTATAGGCTTTACAAGCTCTCAAAGTAGGATGTTTTTATAGATAAAACAAGCTTTTAATGGTTTTTTTCAAAAAATGACTTGGTGAGCTATCAAAGGTGGTATTTTAATGGGGGGGGGGTGGGGTTTAAGCCGGTTTTTTTATGGGGATGGGGTTTTCAGCCTCTTCAGACTGCATCCAGCTGATATCCTGGTTTTGTACCCCGGCCAGGGTGGCTTTGATATTTTCCGGGGAGGAGGAATAAGACAGGGCCTCTTTTTCAGAAATCAGGTTATTTTTCAGCAGTTTAATCAGGCTGTAATCGAAGGTGTGCATACCCCAGTGGGTTTTACTTTTCTTCATGATGGTTCGAATTTCCTCTGTGCTGGCTTTGTCCTGTATGGCTTTTCGGACCTGGGGGGAGTTGATGAGTATTTCTGTTGCGGGGATAAGTCCCTCCCCCTCTTTTTTTGTCAGCAGGCGTTGTGAGATAACAGCTTTTAAAGTTTGAGACAAAATGGATCGGGTGATTTCCTGGTGGTTGGGAGGTAAAGAGTTGATGATCCGGTTTATGGTTTCTGCAGCGTCCTGGGTGTGCAGGGTGGAAAGAACGAGATGCCCTGTCTCTGCCAGTTTTAAAGAGGTGGATATAATGTCTGCCAGCCGCAGCTCAGAAAACAATATAATGTCGGGGTCCTGCCTGAGGGCGGATTTTAAGGCCACCACAGGGTCGTGGCAATCCACTCCCAACTCCACCTGGGTGATAAGACTGTGGTAATCCCGGATCAGAAACTCAATAGGATCCTCCAGTGTTAAAATATGCTTGTTATAGGTTTTGTTGATATGGTTTATGATACCCGCCAGGGTGGTGGATTTGCCCGTACCTGTGGCTCCTGTAACAAGAATCATCCCTCCTGTTTCTATATTGTTTTCAATAATTTGTATGATATTTTTCGCTGGCAGGTTAAGCTCTTCAAAGCTGGGGATGGAGGAGGGGATATACCGGCTCACCAGCCGCAGGCTGCCTCTTTGGAAAAACACATTCAGGCGAAACCGGCCCACATTTTTTACCCCGTAACCTATGTCCACAGAGCCTGTGTTTTTTAGTTTTTCTATATTGGCTTCGTTCAGAACCGGTTTGATAATACTTTGCATCTGCTCTGATGTAAGAGGGGGAATATCGGGCTGCAGCACAGAGAGCATACTGTTTTTCCTCATAATGGGGGGGGCATTGATTTTTAAATGCAAATCACTGCCTTTTTGCTGTGCCAGTTTGGTGAGTAAAGAGGTTAAATTCAGCATACCCTTAAAGTCCTGTGGGTTTGTTGTTCCGCTTTTTTCCCTTTTTCTTTTGGATAAAGCTTTTTATGGCTTTTTCGGAAGGGCCGGCAGAAATATTAAATTTTTAAAGGATTTTCAGGTTTTTTACCTACAGGAACACCCCAGCCAAAATACTGGTGAGAAGGACTAAAATCCCCAGTTCTCTCATGCTGCCGGCTTGGTCATTCAGGTTGGTTTTTAAAAGACATTCCGCCACAAGTTTCTTTGGTACAGTATCTGTTTTTGTATACCCTGCCTGCTGGGCTATAAAATGGCAGTATTTTTTGGTTTTTTCTGCTCTTTTTTTGAAATGCCTGATGTTGTAAATTTCTGCTTTGTCTTGGTGGTCTGTTGTTTTGTCTTTATTTTTTGTATGCTGACATCCACACATAAAAAATACCAAAATAAAAATAAATTTCATAGCTTTATCCTTTTCATAGAGGTTGGTTTGAAAGAACACCTATAAATCCCCCCCCCCCATTTTTTGTCAAGAGAAAAAAACAGGGATTTTGGGTATTGACAAACCGGGGTCTGCCTATGTATAAAGAACAGGTTTTAGGGCCATTCAGGCATTTGTGTTATTAAGGCTTCAGGCTGAGGCATTACAGGGGGTTTTTTATGTATCCTTCTTTTTGGCAGATTTTGCTGGTTTTGCTGGTGGTGCTTTTGCTTTTTGGGCATAAGCGGATTCGGGAGCTGGGTAAAGCCTTGGGCGAAGCTTTAAGGGACTTTCGAAAAGGCCTGGAAGAGGAAAGACCTCCCAAAGTGGAAAAACCTCCCTCACCCTCCAAAGAAAACCAATAAACCATGGTTTAAGGGACTTAAGCGGTCTATAAAATCTTCACCAGCAATTTTAACCCGGCCAGGCTTTCTCAGAGTTGGGTGGGTCAGGATTACATTGTTCTTTTGAGTAGTAAGTGGGTCGTCCAAAAAATTTTAATCCAGGAAACAGGCTTCTTACCTCTTGAATAATACGGCCCTGTTCCTTTTTGGGAAAACAATTGTAATTAAGATTAAGCTCATGTAGATCTGAGATGCCCTCAAAAAAACCCTCTGGTAAATAAGCAATGGAGTTATGCTCCAGATTTATCTCCTTTAAAGAGGATAAATCAGAAAACAGGCCCACTGGTAAAGTCTTTAACAAATTTATGCTTAAATTGAGTATTTCCAAAGAAGACAACCCGGCGAACAAGCCAACAGGCAAGTGACCTAATCCGTTTATTTCTAAAATAAGTGTTTTCAAAGAGAAAAGCCCCTGAAAAATACTTTCCGGAAGACTTCTTAAACCATTTCGTTTCAATCTAAGCCACTCCAGAGAGGACAACCCGGAAAATATCCCTTCCGGAAGAGTCTCTAAGGGATCATCTGGCCGACTAAGGTCATTCCCAAGATCAAGCTTTTTTAAAGAGGGCAAACCGGCAAATATACCATCTGGCCAGTGTGAAAAATTATGACTGGACAAATCAAGCTCTTCCAAAGAAGCCATAGAGAAAAACATATAGGCCGGTAGAGTTTGTACATCATATCCCAGATTCATCTTAAGTTTCTTTAAAGAAATTAGAGGGATAAGTAGAATTGGCGATATGTTTCTATTATTCATCTTATGCACCTCAAATGTAAGCACCTTTAAGTGGGATAATTCTCCAAAAAGCCCTTCTTCAAAATACCCATCATTATAAAAATAAAGATTCAGGCTTTCCAGACTAAAGAGACCGGAAAAATCTTCAGATTGAAGTGTCCCCTCTTTCACACGCAACTCGTTCATAAATGTTATGGCATTTAACTCCTCACGAGTGACTTGGGTACAGTCTGTTTTGGAGGCTTTAAAAAGAATTCGCTCTTGAATCACCGGGTGTCTGCTGCAAACAGAGGTGATAACAATCTCCTCCTGGGCCAGGGTACGGAAACCAAACAAAACAGTCAAAACCACACCTGTTGTTTTAATGATTGTTGTTTTCATAAGCCTCAAAACCTCCCGTTAATAAATTGTTATTGTTAGTCAATTTACCCTCCCCCCCATTTTTTGTCAAGCTTCCGGGGTTAAAAAAAAACATGCAGGCCGGGAATCATCATTTATCCATTGGGGGCTTTTCTGGGCTTTAGAGACTTTTTTGCAGCCCGTCAAAAAAACACCCCCTGCCCGCAGGTTTTAAGGATACAGATTTGAGCTGCACCAGTCATTACCAGTTTTGGAAAAAACACTTTTTTTCCTCTTAAACTGCACTCTTTTGTGCAAACGGTGAGTGTGAGCTGTCCAAAACTCCATAAGATGAGGGGTAAAAAAGTACCCCCCCCAATAAGCAGGACATGGTACTTTTTGTGAAGCAAAAAACTTTTTATAAGCCTCCTGCCAAAGTTTTTCCAGCTCAGTTTTACTCTTTAACACCTGAGACTGGTGGGAAACATATTGACTGATCTGGCTCTTAAAAGATCTGGTATTCCAGTACTTCAGAGAATGCTCAGGGGATGTTTTTTTAACCCGGCCCTCCAGGCGAACCTGCCTCCCTAAAACCTCCCAGTAAAAATTTAAAGCCACACAGTTTTGGCGTTTTATCTGTTGCCCTTTTAAGCTTTTGTAATTGGTATAAAAAATCAAATCCTGATCACGAATTTCCTTAATCAGAACCACCCGGGAGGTGGGCCTGAGAGGTAACCATGCCCCATAGCTTAAAAGCATAAAAAAAGTTTCCCACAAGCTTGTACTTTTCCTCCAGGCCACTGTGGATAAAACAGCAGCTTCAGGCTCTTTAACCCTGGCCTCTTTGGCCTCTCTCATCCATTCCTTAAGGCAAAGCAAAGGATTTTTTTTGTCCACAAAATCAGATGTCACACTCAAAACCCCTTAAATTTAAATTTTGGTGGCTTAGTCACCAGCTTTATGCAAAAAAAACAACCACTTTTTGAAAAACCTATTTTTTTAATTTTTTTTCCGCTCACAAAGCTTTAACACCTGATCTAAAAATTTTAAAGCATAAAGCACTGTTTGCTCTCTAACACTTTGACGCATAAAATCTTCACTGAACAAAGAGGAGATGTTGTTCTGAAAATCACCCTCACGCTCCGAAGGAAGAGCAGTTTTTTGGGTTTTTACCCTGTTTTCCCCTGTTTGTGAGGTTGTGTTTTTTTTTTGGATCAGGGGGTGTTTCAGCATCTGAAGTTTTTTGACGAAAAACACAAGGTCTTTGTTTGACAGGCACCTGGTTTTTTCTTTAAAAAACCCTTTCTTTTTCAAAGAGGGGTCTGCAATTTTTTTGTGAGTTGCCAGGGCGATAAACACAGTTCCCACAGGAGGGTCTTTCGGCATTAAAGAGGGACCTGCCACCCCGGTGACAGAAAGCCCCCAAATGCCACCAAGAGTTTTTTTTACCCCCCGGGCCATTTGCTGTGCCACTTCTTCACAAACCGCCCCTTTTTTTTTGAGCAGCAAAGAGCTGACAGCCAGTTGTTCTGTTTTCACCTGATAAGAATAAGCCACCACCGAGCCAGAAAAAAACCGGCTGGCCCCTTTCTGCTCTGTCAAGGCACGGGAAAGGCCGCCCCCTGTCAGGCTTTCTGCCACACAAAGAGTCTGCCCCCTTTGGCATAAAAGTTTTTGCACACTTTGTGCATAACGCTGTGTTAAGGCTGATACATCATCACTTCCGTCAATTTGAACTCTCCTTTTAGCCACAAATCCTTATACCTCCTTTTTTTTGATACATTATGTTTTTCTTAAGCTCAAGGAAAGTATTCTTGGGCTAAATACGCCTGCTACAGGTCAAACATAAAACCTGCTGGCAGGGGATGTTGTTTTGACGGGCTGCAAAAAACCCCTAAAAACCAGAGAAGCTTCAGTTAAATAACGACTTTAGGCTGCATATTTTTTTTAACCCGGGTACTTGACAAAAAATGGGGGGGGGGTAAAGTGACTTAAGACAGGTTCAAAATGTGAAGGTTATAAGGTCTATTGGTGAAAAGTTTAGAGGTTGAACTTAAAAAAATAACCATTTATTAACGGGAGGTTTTGAGGCTTATGAAAACAACAATCATTAAAACAACAGGTGTGGTTTTGGCTGTTTTGTTTGGTTTCTGTGGAATTCATCGATTAACGATGCAATCCTGATCCACCTTCTGCCACCAAGCCAAAATCAACTGAGAAAGCCTGGCCGGGTTAAAATTGCTGGTGAGGATTTTTAAACCTCTTCTTAAACAGTGATGCCTGCCTGTGTTCTTTTTTTATCCCCTCCACAAAACAACACTGTGATGTAAAATTTTCACAAATAAATATGTAAAATTTTCACTGTTTGGGGGCTTAAAGGGGTAAAAAGGCCCCCTTGATATTGACACAGAGCGTATTTTTGGCTAAAAACAGCAGTAAAAAACAATCCCTGAATTTTTATTGGGACTTCTGCTGGCAGGCAGACAGTAGCAGCATTCCGGGGATTTTAAAAAGAATTGGGAGGCTCAGATGGATATAGTTTTTTTTGTTTCAAAATTAAGAACCCTCTTTATCTTCGTTTTTTCCATTGGAGTGGGGGCGGCACAGGTGGAGAGCAATACTCCGGAGACTTCCAAAAAATTGGAGACCCAGCTGGAGACAGCTCTCTTCAATTCAAATAAAAAAAGCAGGCTTCGGGCTCAGGAGACTTTAAAAAAAGAGCAAAAAGATCTTTCCCCTGATGTGGCTCTTCGTTTGGTGTATTTTGCTTCCGATGAAGAGGTGGGAGCTGGTCTGAGAGAGCAGGCTTTAAAAATTTTAAGTGATACAGGGGTCAGCCCCATTCATGCTTCAGAAGTAAGGAACAGGCTTTTGAAGCTGGCCACTTCCTCCTATTCCCATACCACACAGATAGCAGCTATAGAGGCTTTACACCAAACCGGTATTTTGGATGAAGCCCGTTTGGAGCTTTTGGATGTGGCCCAGTTTCATTATGAGAGGATGAGTTCCCCTTACTCTTTGGTGGGTCGTGTGGTGCAGTCAGCTTTAAAAACCGCTCAGAAAACCAATGAAAAAGAAGGGGAGGGGGACAACAAAGAGGGTTCCGGCAATAAAGAATTCAGCAATAAAGAAAACGACCATTTTTTTGCCCGGTTTTCTTTCGAAAAAAGAATGTTATTGCTGCACCGCTGGATTCAAATTGCCCAAACTTATAGCAAATTGCCCATGCTTCAGGAGGAAGCCCTCCATTTTGTGGCCTCTGATTCCTCCAATTTGTTTTTTCCTTATGTCAGGCAGAGTTTGATAAATATTGTGGAGGGCAAAAAAAACCCTCTGTTTCTTCGTAAAAAAGCCTTAACGGTATTGGCTTTGGAGCTTGAAAGTGTTTCTTCACTCATGCCACATTTTAAAGAGTGGGCTTTTTTAAAATACCCCCCGGAGATAAAGGAGCTGGCCTCCTCTTATTTAAGAAGTGCGAACAAAAGAAGAAAGCATTACTCTTCAAAAATGACACAATTACCGCTTTTTTACATTTTAAGAAATAAAAAATCCAGAGCCTTTGGAGCGGATAGCGGGGCAAGACTGCAAAAGTGCCAGGTTTATTTTTCAAAAAAATTAAGAGGGCTGCGTCCCGTTCAATTTTAAAAAAACTTGATTTTAAAGCCCTCATCAAAGTAGCATAAAAAAATGTCCAGGGAAAATACCAAAGCCCTTTTAAAGCTTCAAACATACTTAAGCCGCCGCCCCCACTCTGAACATGAGTTAAAAAACAAACTGAAAAAAAACTTTTCTGACCTGGAAATTCATCAGGCCATAGAGTGTGCCAAAAACAAAGGCTGGCTGCTTTCACCAGAACAACTCAGCCAGCACCTTTCAGAAGGTTTGCACAAAAAAAACAAGGGCTGGCTTTTTATAAAATCCCAATTAAAAAGCAAAAACTTACCCCTCACCCTCAAAGATGAAAACAAGGAGGAGGAAAAAGCAAAAACCTCTTTGAGGAAAAAGTTTGACTTTCCTGAAGGACAAAAAAAGCCCTCTTCCTCTGAGCTTCAAAAAATGCACAGGTTTTTAAAAAACAGGGGTTTTGAAAACGAGGTGATACATAAAGTGCTTTTTAACACACCGCTTTATAAATAAAAACTTTAAAGCTTAAGATTTTTTTGAATGTATGAGATGAAAAACCTGATTTTGCCCGCAGGAGTGTTTATTTGGTATAAGGGGGGGGGGAGCTTTTTGGCAGGCTTAGGGGTGTTTATTAACAGGGGAAAAAACCTTTTGGTCATAGGGAATTTTTTTTGTGGAATCAGAACAGCTTGTTTTATGGACAGAGTATTGAATTATTGTGTAGAGTGAGAATAATCATTAAAAAAAAGGAGTGTGAAAGATGGTTCAGATTAAAGTATTTTCCAAAACCACTTGCCCGGCCTGTGTGGCGGCGAAAGAGCTTTTAAAGTCCAAAGGGGCCTCTTATGAAGAGGTGGTTTTGGACGACAAACCAGAGGAGCTAAGGGCTTTGATAGAAAAAACAGGAATGAAAACCGTTCCTCAGATTTTTATCAACAATGAGTTGATTGGAGGTTGCTCTGATCTTATGACTTTGGACAGAGACAAAAAGCTGGATGCTCTCTTAAAGGCTTAGTTTGTCTGTCATTATTAAAAAAGTCATAAAAAGGTGTGTGTTAAAAATATGATTTTTTGATAATGATTTAAAAGAACTGCGGGGTGGGATGAGTGGAAAATAAACTTTCACAGGTAAGGCTTGGTATTCTGGGTGGGGGGCAGCTGGCCCGCCTGCTGGTTCTGAAAAGTCATGATCTGGGCCTTAAGCCCTATGTGTTTGGTTTGTCTGAAGGGGAACCTGCCCGGGAGGTGGCAGCCCATTTTAGTGTGGGAAAGCTCAGCTCCAAAAAAGATCTGAAAAAGTTTTTTCACCTTGTGGACCGGGTGATTTTTGAAAATGAGTTTTTTGATTCCCAAGTGTTGCAGGAGGTGAGCCAGGAGACGGGTACCACAGTTTGCCCCCATCCGCGGGTGATGTCTCTTATACAGGACCGGTGGAGGCAAAAAAAACTGCTGGATCGGTACAATATACCCACTGCCCCCTGGGTGCGGGTAAGCTCTTTGGAACAATTAAAGGGAATGGGCTTTCCTGAAGGGGTGGTACTTAAAAAATGCCGCCAGGGTTATGATGGCTCAGGCACTTATATTTGCAAAAATGTTTTAAAGGATAAACACCTGGGCTTGTTTGTTAAACAAAGTGGTTCTGTAATTGCAGAGCAGCTGATTCCCTTTAAAAGGGAGCTGGCTTTGATTTTGGTCAGAAACAAAGCGGGACAGATTGTTCAGCTGCCTTTGGTGCAAACTTTTCAAGAGCATGCCTGCTGTGTGTGGGTGAAGGGTCCGGTTTTGCGGCAAAAAAATTTAAAATCTTTGGTTAAAAAGCTTAAAATTTTAATGAAAGGTGTGCAGTATGTGGGGGTTTTGGCTGTCGAGCTGTTTGAAACCAAAGAGGGAAAATTATTGGTGAATGAGCTGGCCCCACGGGTTCACAACTCCGGTCATTATTCTTTGGAGGCTTTAAGTGAAGATCAATTCACCCTTCATTTAAAGGCGGTGCTGAATATGCCTCTTTATTCCCCTCATGTTTATCGTTCAGGTTTTGCCATGTTGAACTTATTGGGGGTTAAGAAAGTCAAAAAAACCTGGTATGCTCATCTGCCTCAGGGGGTTAAGCTTCATTGGTATGGGAAGGGGAAAAGCCGGGTGGGACGCAAAATGGGGCATTTAAGTTATTTGTCTCACCAGTCCCCCGCTAAAGCTTTAAACCCTCTTTTGACCTTTAAAAAGAAAATGAACTTTTAGTGGGTGATTTTAAAATTGTTAAATTTAAGTGTTGAGATATATTGTGATGGGGAAAAACAAGTTGATAAAAAAAAAGATTTCAAAAAAGCTGAAATCAAAAAATAAAGCTTCAAAAGCTTTGGTTTCTGTAATTATGGGGTCCCGGTCCGATTACCCTGTTATGGAAAAAGCTTTGGAGGTTTTAAAAAGCTTAAGCATTGCTTATGAGGTGCAGATTGTATCGGCCCACCGCACACCGGAACGCATGTACGCTTATGCAAAAGATTGCGGCCGGAAGGGGATTCAGGTGATTATTGCAGGAGCGGGGGGGGCTGCCCATCTCCCGGGCATGGTGGCAGGCCTTTGTGTGTTGCCGGTGATAGGGGTTCCGGTGAGTACAAAGTCTTTAAAAGGTTTGGACTCTCTTCTTTCTGTGGCCCAGATGCCTGCGGGGGTGCCGGTGGCCTCTGTGGCTATAGATGCGGCTTACAATGCAGCTCTTTTGGCCGCCCGTATATTGTCCATAAGCCGGCCGGCTTTAACTCAAAAGCTTTTGTCCTTAAAATCCCGACAGGCAAAAAAGACTCTGAAAGCCAGTCAGCAAATCAGTCAGTTAAAAAAACATGTTTTGAGTTTAAAATGAAGTACCGTTTAACTTTATTTTTTGTTTTTGTGGTGTTTTGTGTGTATTTTTATCCCCGGGTTTTAAAAATATACCTGGGCGAGGAGCATTTTTTGTTTTCTTATCTGTATGTTTATTTTTTTGGATCTTTGTATTTTATTTTTAATATCTGGCTTTTGCTTTCTTCGAAAGCCATTGATTTAAAAAAATCGGGTGAGAAAACATGGTTTTTGTTTTTTACCGGATCAGTGCTTTGGGGTATGCTTTTGCATGGGCTGTGGATTTTGGTGGCTTTTCCCCTTCCCTTTAAGGGGTAGTGTTTTTTTGAAAGGCAGATAGTGGAAAAAAGTCACTTAAAGTCAGGCAGATTTTTTTATGGATGTTTTTTTTTGAAGAGATGAGGATTTATGGAATTTCAGTTACCTTTTAATACAGTGGTGGTTATTTGCTGTGTGATTGGCCTTTATATGGTTTTTATTTTGTGTATGGGGCTTTATTTTTCCCGTTTTAGCTCCAATATTAATGATTTTTTCTTTAGTGGGCAGAGGTTTTCGTGGTGGCTTCCCGCTTTTAGCATGATGGCCACAGGTATTGGCTCTTACAGTTACCTAAAGTACTCGCAACAGGGTTATGACACAGGCATGAGTTCCACTATGGGGTATATGAATGAGTGGTTTGTGCTTCCGGTTTTTATTTTTGCATGGCTTCCTATTCTGTACTATGGGCGTATAAAATCGGTGCCGGAGTATTTTGAAAAAAGATTTAACCGGGCGGCCCGTTATATGGCAGTGGTTTTAATACTGTCTTATATTTTTTATTATATGGGTTACAATCTTTACACCATGGGTTTGGTGATGAAGGGGGTGTTTGGGCTTTCCCCTCTTTATACAGTGCCTTTTATTACTGTGATTTTGGGTTTTTATGTAACTTTTGGTGGGCAGACTGCGGTGATTTTAACAGATCTGTTTCAGGGTTTGATGCTTTACCTGGCGGGTTTTTTGGTGGTGGGTTTTGGGCTTTATGCTTTGGGGGGATTGGGGGAGTTTTGGTCTTATCTGCCGCCTGCTCACCGTATGCCTTTTGCCTCCTTCCGTGGGGATCCGCATTTTAATTCTTTGGGGGTTTTTTGGGGGGATGCTCTGGCTGGTTCTGCAGCTTTTTTGTTTATCCACCAGGGGGTGTTGATGAGGTTTTTGTCGGTGAGGAATCTGAAGCAGGCCCGTAAGACAGCCCTGTTTAACATGCTGGTCTGCCTTCCTCTTTCGGCGGTGACAGTGGGGGCGGCAGGCTGGATCACCAAAGCGGTTGTGACCAAGCAAAACAAACTGGGAACACTTCCCGGTTATGACACTTTAAGTGTGACAGACAGTTACAATGTTTTTATTGATCTGGCTTTTATGGTTTTAAAACATCACGAGTGGTTACTGGGGGTGGTGGTGGCAGCCCTTGTGGCAGCCTTGATGTCTACAGTGGACACTTTGGTTAACGCTTCTTCTGCCATCGGGGTTTATGATATTTACAAGCCTTTGATGAAACCCCGGCAAAGTGAGAGGCACTATTTAAAAGTGGCCCGTATGACTTCTGTTTTGGTTATTGGTATGAGTTTGTTGCTGGTGGTGTGGTTTTTTAACCAGAGGGGAACTTTAATGAGTATTCACTACAAGGGCATTATGACCATTATTCCACCGGTGGTGACCACTATTTTTTTAGGTGTGTTTTGGCCCCGGTTTGATTCTGGTTCGGCAGCCCTGGCTCTTTTGATTGGGGGGGGGATGAATTTCCTGACTGTGGCTCTTCCTGCCCCGGTGATTTATTTGAGACATTTTTTTATGGGGCCAGAGGCTGGGGAGCCGGTGTTTTTTCGTGCCATTTTTGGTGTGATTTTAACGGCAGCGGTGGGGATTGTATCCTGCCTGCTTCGTAAAGAGGCAGCAAATAGTGGAGGGGAGGGTTTAACGGTTCAGTCTTTGGACAAGGCTGTTTTTAAATTCAAGGGTGGAAAGCCCAATTATGACCTCAGCAGCCCGGTCAAAAACCTGACTTTAAAAGTCAGCTCAGGTTTAAAGGGCAAAGAGCTTGTGCTTTCTTCCGCAGTGGCCAAAGAGCTTAAGGCAAAAGTTGGGGATTTGATTTATGTTTCAGACCAGCGGTGGTTTTTAGGGGGCTTGAGGTCGGGGCATTTTCAATTAAAAGAACTACATCATGAGGGGGAAGCCCAGGTTTATATTTCTGAAGAGGGACTTAAAGGGTCTTACATGCTTCTTCACAAAAAAGCTTTTGTGGAAAAAACCATTTAAAATTTTAACGCATAACACTATAGAGTGTTACAGACTAAAGGCTTAATAAATGAAGCATTATGTTATAGGAAGGGGTGAATGGTAAGGGTTTTTACCAGTCAATTTTGTTGTATGATCATAAACAAAATTAAGCTCTTGCCTTTTTGGGGGAATGGGATAAGCTTTCCCCAAAAGGGAGGCAGCCAATGAAATTCGGTGGGCATCAAAGCTTTCATCTTCGGGATCAGTGGCTGTCCAAGGGGATCTACCAAGCAAATCAGTCTCCTCAAATTCTTTTAAACAGTAAAACAAAGGCAGAACAAACCATGCAGGAGTTGGGAATCGGCAAAAACATGGTAGACTCTCTCAAATACTGGCTCAGGGCCACGCACCTGATAACAGCCAGCAGAGAGGGATTTGTTCTTACAAAAGAGGCCCATAAAATACTTCAGAAAGATCCTTATTTTGAACTGGACGGCACCCTTTTTTTAATTCATTATCTGCTCACCACAAACAAAGAGGAAGCCACAACATGGTACTGGTTTTTTAATCACTTTTCTGCCACAGAGTTTGAAAAGCTTTCTCTTACCAATGCTTTTTATTCGTATATTCAAATCAAATCAGAAAGAAAGATCAAAGATTCCACCCTGGAAAAAGACTTAAACTGCCTTTTAAGAATGTACCAGGCTGTGGAATACACAGGTAAAAAAAACCCGGAAACTGAAACCCCATCCCCTTTTACAAAATATGGCTGGATTGAAAAAAGGGGTGAAGGCTTTATACGAAACAAATTAAACATCAATGATTTAAATATGCATGTTTTTTCTTACATTTTAGGTCTCTTCTGGACAAACCACTTAAAGCAGCCTGAATCGGTAAGGCTTGAGGATTTGTGTCTTAAGGAAAATTCCCCGGGCCGTATCTTTCAGTTGTCTCTGGAAGAGATGAACGATTTTATCGATCTTTGCTCCAGGCAGTCAAATTACCTAAATTACTCCCGCTCGGGGGGGTATCTGATTGTGCAATTTAATAATTCTGCTTTAA
This sequence comes from Bdellovibrionales bacterium, assembly GCA_965200025.1. Lineage (GTDB taxonomy): Bacteria > Bdellovibrionota > Bdellovibrionia > Bdellovibrionales > UBA1609 > JANQSP01. The sequence goes on along the minus strand of OZ241325.1, from coordinate 1,051,393 downwards.
AAAAATCCCTGGATAATTACTACAAAGAAATGAGTATTTAAAAAAACCATGTTTTAGGAAGGCAAACTTCAACAATGATGACAAAACCAAAAAATTATAAGACTGCCCTACAAGGATGGGTAAAGCTTTCTGACAGCTATAACAGGTCCACCAACTTGGAGCTGGATTTTAAAGAACCCACCCGGTTAAAAAAGATTTACCTGTCTTCCAAGTTTCAGGAGGGGTTAAAAGAGATTTTTTCTTCTGTTTTGGAAAAAAATTCAAAACACAGGGTCAGGGTCTTAAGTGGTTCTCCAGGTCTTGGCAAATCCACCTTTGCCCTGCTGGTGGCTCAAATTTTTTCCAAAAAACACCCTCAAGTGGTGGGAAGTTTAATTGACCGGTTTAACAAAAGTTTAAGATCTGATTTTAATTCTTTTCAAAATCTGAAAAACGCAAAACTTTTGCCTGTTTTTATCAGTGGTTATGAAGGGGATATTGAACAAGTGTTTAAAAATAAACTCAAAGAGTCTTTATCAGAGGAAGGTATTGTAGTTAAAAAAACTTTTTCAGACACTTTACAGTTTTACAGAGCCTCCCTTGAGGTTTTAAAAACCAAGTGCTACAGTGGGGTGTTTGTTATCTATGATGAGTTTGGAAAATATCTGGAAAAGGGGGTTCATAACCCAACAGATTTAAATATTCAGTTTTTACAAAATTTTTCTGAATTTTGCGACAGATCAGGGGAAAAGCAATGCCACCTGATGCTCATTACTCATTTGTCTGTGTCCCGGTACGCGAGCCAGCTTCCCACCCATGTTCAGCAGGAATGGGCAAAAATTGAAGGTCGTTTTCCAGAATCCGCTTTTTACGATCAACATGCAGACGAGTATAAGATGATTGCCTCTGTTTTTGAAAAAAACATCTCACAAACCCGGCCTGCTTTGGCCAAAAAATATAAAACCTATATCAAAAAGTACCTGAAAGAGTTTAAAGAAGAGGCTTTTGAAGGGTTTATTGATTTGCAAGGCATACACTCCCTGCTTCTTCATTGTTTTCCCCTGCATCCCAGTGTTTTGTCTCTGCTTCCTCATTTGTCAAAAAAAGTGGCTCAAAATGAGAGAACTCTTTACACCTTCTTAACCCGTGACGAAAACCATTCCCTTAAAAGGTTTTTAGAGGCACATTTTAAAAATGAAACCACTTTGTTAATGCCTTATGACTTGTATCAGTACTTTAAACTTTTGATTGCAAAAGATATTGGTATTGGTGGGACTTATAAAATTCAACTCATGACTGAGGAGGCTTTTAACAGGGTTCACAAAAAAGACGAGGTTTCCAAACAGGTGATAAGCCTTATGGCTTTGTGTGCTGTTATTAAAGACACTCACTTTGCCCCTTTAACAGCGGGGTTTATTACCTCATGTTTTAATCAGGTGTTTTCAAAATCAGATATTGAAAAATCTTTAAAGTTTCTGAAAGCTCAAAGAGTGGTGTTTTACAACAAAACCACAAAACAATATCTTTTGCAGGAAGGCACCCCTGTTGATATTGATGAGGAAATTGCAAAGTTAAAAAATGTAACCTTAACGGGAAAAACCCTTGTTCAAATTTTGAAGAGGTATTTTAAAACAAACTTCATTATTCCCAAAAAGTATAACTTTGACCATGCCATTACCCGTTTTTACAGGACAGAGATGATCTCTGTTGAGGAGTTAAAAAGTTTAAAGACAAAAAAGAACATTGTTGATTTTTTAAGGGAGGACGGCAGGGTTTTTTATGTTGTTCCCTTTAGCCACGATGAGATGACTTATGCAAAATCTGTTATTCGTGGCATACCTTCTTCGCTCACTGTTTTTGTTTTGCCTGTGAAATTTATAGAATGCAGGAAGGATATTGAAGAGTTAAATGCTGTGGATTGTTTGTACAATAATAAAGAAATTTTATCAGCCAGCCCTTTGGTAAAAAAAGAACTGGACCGCCACAAGGAGGTTTTACTGACCTCCATAAGCTCTTTATTAAGACCACTTATTGGTTGTATGGAGTTGTCTGTCCATGTTATTTATCCCAAATCTGGTTATTTAAAAAGTGCAGGATGTAATTTAAGAAAAATCACTCATTTTAAAGAGCTACAGAGATATTTGGGCAATCTTTTTGAGAAAGAATACAACCAATACATCAGTTTTAATCTGGAGTATATGAACAGACACAGTGTTTCGGGGAGTATTACCCTGGCCCGAAAGAAGTTTATTGATCTTTTAAGAAAACACAAAAAAAATCCCTCACACAATATAGCTCATCTTATAGAGGGTCGTGGGCCGGAGTATGTTATTTTTAATGCCATGCTCAGGCTTTCAAATTTTAAATATCATGGTTTAACAAACACTTATCAGGTGTCTCAAAAGTCACCTTACTATAAGTTTTTTGAAGCCTATCAGGAGATTCTCTCTCAATACCCCCATGGTATTTGTGGGGCTGATTTGTTGGATATACTGGCTTCCCCCCCTTATGGTTTAAGGTTGGGAGTAATGCCTGTTTTTATGGCCCTGTCTGATTTGTGTTTTAAGCAGCCTGTCAGCCATTATTTGGATGAGGTTTATGTCAAAGAGCTGGATGGGGATCATTATGATCTTTTAATGAAGTACCCTAAGAAAACATTTATCCATTACACAACTATAGATGATGTGCAGCAAAATTTTTTGGATAAACTGGCTCAAATGTTTAAAGCCCAGGGTGTGTCTTTACACTCTGTGATTGAGGCACTCTTGAGGTGGAGAAAAAAAATACCAGAGTCTACCAAACTGTCCTCTGCCTTGTCTCAATCAGGAAGAAAGCTGCTTATTCAAATCGATTCTGCCAAAGAGCCTGACAAGTTTCTTTTTAATGGAATACCAGGCTGTGTTGGTAAATCAAACATCCATTTAAAAACAAAAAAAAAGGAAATAACAGAGCTGCTGTCAAAACTACAGGCCACTCAAATAGAGATTGAAGGCATTTATAAAAATCTGCTTTTAAAAATCCAAAATGACCTGTCAGGTTTTATAGATTTTATAAGAACAAAATGCTTAAACAATTCTTTTAAACTTATGGAAAAAGACAATTTTATTCAAAATTTTCAAAAAACTCTCTCACAGGTGAAAGATTTTCCTTTGAGTTCTCACACCGCCCGTTTTACAGGAAGAGTGTTGAATTTTGATTCTTCCGGTTATAAGCAGTATTTTTTGGAAACAATCGCTGATGTATTAACTGGTTCATCCCCCAGATATTGGGATAACAAAGGGTACTCCAGATTTGAGTTTGCTCTTAAGAGGGTGCAGACAGAGATTGAACTGGCATGTGAGATAGCCAGCCCTCATTTTAAGGGGCAATCTGTTTTGGCTTTTATAGATAAAGGGAAAAATAAAAAGACCTTTGTTAAATTAGGTACTTCATTTGATGTGAACAAACATCTTAAATCTTCTTTAGAGAAAATAAAAATGATTTTAAACACTTTTGATGAAACAGACAAAAGAAAAATTATTTTATCTCTTATAGAGTCTTTTGATCAAAAACACTCAGAGTTTATGAAATATGAAGAGGGGTATTCCCGGGAGCCGGAAATACATGCTTAAATACGATAAAAAAAGACGGCAGATATGTCCTTTGTCTGGTGGTAAGGATTCCACGGCTATGGCTATCTTTCTGAAAAATAAAATCCCCAGGCTGGAGTATGTATTTTGTGATACAGGAAGTGAATTGCCCGAAACTTACGAATACCTGGACAAGCTGGAGGCATTTTTGGCTCAAAAGATTGTACGGCTCAACAGCGAAAAAAACTTTGATTACTTACTTAAGCAGCATTCTGATTATTTACCATCCCCCCGGGCCAGGTGGTGTACCATGGAGATGAAAATCAAGTCTTTTGAGAGGTATATTGGGGAGGATTTGATAGAGAGTTATATTGGTATACGGGCGGATGAGCATCGAAAGGGTTACATTTCCCAAAAAGAGACCATTGTTCCCCGCTACCCTTTTAAGGAGGAGGGCATTGACCTCAATGGGGTTAATCAGATTTTAAAAGAATCGGGCATTGGTCTTCCCAAGTATTATGAGTGGCGGGCCAGGTCGGGGTGTTATTTTTGCTTTTTTCAGAGAAAAATAGAATGGGTGGGGCTTTTGGAAAAACACCCCAAGCTGTTTAAAAAAGCCAAGAGGTACGAGAAACAGAATTATAAGGGGGACCATGTGAGTTTTACCTGGGTGGATGGCATGCCTCTTGAGGAGGTGGAAAAAAACAAGGAAAAAATAAAACAGGATTATAAGGCCCGGATGCAAAAAGCCCGGTTAAATCAAAACGGAAAACACATAACAGATGTTTTTAAAGATGTTGTAAATGATGATGGACAGGCAGATGCCTGCCTCATCTGCGACCTTTAACGAGGGAAGGGTATAATGGATTCCAAAGAAAAAAATATACAAGACATAATGAAGGAAATAAATAATAATAAATTATTATTACCGAATTTTCAAAGAGATTTTAATTGGGACAAAGAAAAACAAAAAAGCTTAATTGCTTCCATCTTCTATAATGTTCCCATTGGCAGCTTATTATTTTTAGAAACTGAAACAAATATGATGACAAAAACAATTGGATATAAGAATCCAAATAATTCTGAAGGTGAAAAAGCTAATTGTTATCTCATGGATGGACAACAGAGGCTTACCACTATTAAGGGGGTTTTTGATGATTTTTTTAAAAAAGGAGACAATCAGATATTTGATGAACTATACAACAATTTAAAAAGCAGATGGTTTTTTAAATTAGGAATTTTTGATAAGAAAGGAAAAATTGACCAGACACATTTAAGAATTATTTTAGATCTCATAAAATATGCAGAAATAAAAGATGATAAAAATATTTCAGATATAAAAGATTTAATTATTCAGAACAAAATTGTAAAAACAAAGAAAAGAAAACCATTTCATCCTCATGTTATCAGGAACAGATCAGAGGACTTTGAAAATTTTTTAATTAACAATCAATATGTAGCATTATTTTTGATTCTGTCTACCATAGAAAGAACTGATCTATCCTCTAAATATAAGGAGTTATTGAAAGAGCCAACTCAAAAAATTTTCCAAAACAAGTGGTTCTTAGCATTAAAAAATAACCATGAAGAAAAAAATAAATTTATAGATATTCTAAAGGAATATGATATTTCCATTGACTTGGATGATAGAGATAAAGTTGAAAAACTCTCTCAACAATGGGCAGATGATATATATGAGACTTTGCAACGTTTTCTTACTGACAGAAGAAAGATTTTTATTATAACTTATAAAGACAACTTTCCAAAAGCTGTTGAAGCTTTTACTGCTATGAATACAGGTGGACTGCCTTTAAGTGCATTTGACATTATTGCAGCCAAATATTCTGCCTTCACGAAAGAGGAATTACTCAAAGATCGTATAAAAAATAAATTTAATGAAGCTTGTAATAAAAAACATAATATTTTACCAAGCATTGATACTGAAAAATTATTTAATCATTTTAAAAAAGATAAAGATGAACAAAAATTTCATAAATCATATTTAAATATGTTGGGTATTTTTTCTTCAAATAATCATGCTTCTGACCATATTAAAGAAAAACATAAATTGTCTCTTACAAAAGAAGATATTGATAGACATACTGATAAAGCTGTAACTTCTATTGCTTTGGCTTTTAGGTTTTTATCCGGATATTGTGGTGTTTCAAATATAAATGAGATTTCTTATGAGTTAATGCTTATTCCAATGGCAAAAAATTTATATGATAAACATAACAATTTAAGTGAAAGAGATATGTATAAAATTCTTTATTGGTACTGGAGTGCATTGTTTGGAGGTAGATATAGGGAGAAACAAAATCCTCGCTCCATAGAGGATATAAAAAATTTAAAAAAATTATTAGATACAGGGAAAACTGAAGGTGTAATAGAAGAAACATCTGAAAAAGTTTTTAACGATCCAGGCTACAGTGATTCTGAGTCTTTGAAAGATCAGGAAACCCCTAAATTGGAATATCCAATTTTGCAGTTTATTTTAACCTACGGTATACTGAATAACAACTTAAATAATTATTCAAAAGTAATAGATAAGTTAAAAGACTCTGAACTTGAAAAGTCACATTTAATATCCTTAAATGACTTCAATCAAAATAGAGAACAACCAATAACCAGAAAGAAAAAACATTATATTAATTCTGTTTTTAATTTGGCTTTATTACCAAAACCGGTTAACCGGGAGGATCGTGCTAAAAGTTGGTTTTCTTGGTCTAATAGGGAAATTAAAGAATATAAAGCTGTAATTCCTAACACAATTAATAGTCTTTCCTGGGATGATTTTTCCATTAAAGTAAGAAACGCAAACAATCAGGACAAAGAAAATCTGTATAAAACATTTATAGAAGCAAGAGATAAAGAAATAACAAATACAATAAAGAAATATCTTAAAAATTTGGAAAAAAAGTGGGGCAAATGATTTACCTGGATCATAATTCCACTGTTCCTTATTCCCCCTCTGTCAGAGGTTATTTGGAGCAGGGTGTTTTAGAGGATTGGTACAATCCATCCTCTCTGTGTCTCAAGTCTCAAAAACTGGACCAAGAAATTAAAGAGTGCAGAAAATTTATTGCTGATTATTTAAATTGCCCCGCACAATATCTATTTTTTACCAGTGGGGGGACAGAATCCATTAACACTGTGCTTTCCATGGAAACTTTAAAGCTTAACCATATATCCAGTGTTATCACCTCCCGGTTGGAGCATCATGCCACCTTAAAAAAAGTGGAAGCGTTATCAGGTTTTGCCCTCAATGCCCCTCAAAAAAACAACACTTTAAAATACGACTCACCTTATGGTATGAAATCTTTTTTTGTATCAAATAATAAAGAGGGGGAGATTGATTTAAACAACTTGGAAGAGCTTTGCTCAAAACACCCTCGCTCTTTGTTGTCTTTTTTAAGTGCCAATAATGAAACAGGAGTCATAACAGATGTAAAAACTATAAGTCAAATTGCAAAAAAATACAGTTGCTTAATCCATGTGGATGCTGTTCAGTCTTTGGGAAAAACCCCTGTGGATTTGGAAAGCTGGGATGTGGATTTTGCAAGCTTTTCGGGCCATAAAACAGGAGCTATGAAGGGGATAGGGCTTTTGTATGCCAAAACACCCTTTGCACCTCTTATGTATGGGGGTGGACAGGAAAAAGGCTATCGATCAGGGACTTATAACTACCCGGCTATTCAATCCCTTAAACTGGCTGTACAGGATATTGATTTAAGCAAACAAACATACATTAAAAACTTAAGAGATTATCTGGAAAATACATTATTGACCCCCATGCATAAACACTTATCCAAAGATTTAAACCCTTCGCACAGAGAAGGGATTAGCTTTTCAACAAACAACCCGGAAAAAAAACCATCTTCTTTCTTTAGAGTGAATTGCAGACAAGCCCACAGACTTTCAAACACCTCCAGTATCTATTGCGGTGGGAATGTGAGCAACCAATCAGTTTTGTTTCATCTGGCTAAAAAAGGAATTTGTGTTTCTGCTGGTTCAGCTTGTAATGCCGGCTCCCCTGAACCTTCCCATGTTATAAGGGCATTGGGTGTTTGTGAAGGTGCTTCAGCCAAGGATTATGCCAGGTCCTGCATACGGGTGTCTTTATTTTCTTCAAATACAAAACAGGAAATAGATTGTTTTATAAAATCTTTATATGAATTTTATGGCATATCCCCTCATAAAACAGTAGAGAAAATTCTACATTCTGAACCAGAAAACTCTTTCACATTATAAAAAAAATCAGAAAAGAACAAACACAGCAAAGACTCAACAGTTAATCAAATACCCTTTATAAGTTGAGAAAAAATGCAATAGCTTTTGTCAAAAGTATGTTGGTGAATACTATAATCCTCAAAAATCTTATTCCATGATTTATTGCTGATTTTTTCCATTTTTGCCTAAGGGGATAGTTCCAATTGAACCATAGGTTGGGATTCTGCTTTTAGTCTTTTGATGGATAAGTCCAAAAAAGGGCTGTGGCTGTCAATACCAATAAATGACCTGCCTAAACGATGTGCTGCAATCCCTGTTGTGGAACTTCCTGTAAAAGGATCCAAAACCACATCTTTTTTATTTGTACTGGCCTTCAACACACGGATCAAAAGATCCAGGGGTTTTTGCGTGGGGTGCTTTCCAGCAGTTTTTTCAGAAGCTAAAGGGGTGTTGATAGCCCAAACAGACCTCATTTGTTTTTCCGGTTTTTTAATAAAATCCCTGTTCCACAAACCAAACTTCATGTCTTTATAATGGAAAGTGTATTTTGATTTTTCCTCTTTTGAGGCCCAAATCAAAGTCTCGTGACTGGCAGCAAAACATCGGCAACCAATGTTGGGCGAAGCGTTGGGCTTGTACCATGTAATGTCGTTTAAAATTCTGTAACCCAGGGTTTGAAGAGCAAAACCACATTGGTAAATGGAATGGTAAGTTCCGCTGATCCATAAGGTACCTTCCGGCTTAAGAACCCTCCGGCAGGCTTTTATCCAGCTTAAGTGAAAAGCAAAGTCTTTCTCAATCCCACGGCTTTGATCCCAATTCCCTTTATAAACATCCACCTGCTTCCCTGAATGAACAGAAAACCCCCCATTGGACAAATTATAAGGGGGATCTGCAAAAATCATATCCACAGAATCCGCTGGAACAGACTCCAACACATCCAGACAATTGCCGTGATAAAGACAAAAATCACCTTTGCGGTAGTAAGGCTTAAACATACCCCTCAATTAACACAAGGCTTTAAAATAAAACAAGCTTTTTTGCCAGGTGCCAAAATACAGGGGAACTTCACTCTCCATTGAGAGGTGAAGGGGTTTTTGATGATAGCTTATTTCATACTCTGTTTATGGGGTGGCAGCCATTAAATGGCACTTTCACTTTGGGAAAGTTGGCTCATTTTTTGGTGCAGCTGTTTTTTCAACACAGGGATTTGTGTTTTGCTTAAGTGCTGTGTGTCTTGTGCTGGCAAAAATTCCACCTTCACCACAGTTTTTAAAGTGTATGGATTACACAAATAAGACCCTTTGGGCATACATTCCCTGGCCCCTGAAATCACAACAGGCACCACGGGCAATCCGTAAATAAAAGCCAGAAGAAAAGGCCCTGTCTTAAAAGGGCTGAGATGGGCCTGTTTTTTGGTACCTCCCTCTGCGGCCATGGCAAAACCATCCCCGGTTTTTACCCGGCTTTTAAGGGAATAAAAAACCTTATGAACCTGCCTCACATTTTCCCGGTGAATGGGGATCTGCCCCGCCAAAGAAATTAACCATCCCCAAAGCGGTATGGCAAACAGCTCTTTTTTGGCTCCAAAATAAATAGGCCTGTGGGTGGAGGCAAACAAAACCAGTATGTCCACATAGCTTCTGTGGTTGAACAGTAAAACAAAGCTGCCTTTTTTAGGCAGATGTTTCGGGTTTTTACAATATACTTTGATTCCACAAAACCAGAGCAAAAACCTGGCCCAGAACCGGGCCAGCATATACACAAAATCGGATTTTTTAAGAACATAGCCTGCACACACAAGAGGTGCAAATGCGAGGGTTATGATGAAAACCCACCCCCAGTGTAAAAAAGCTCTGCTGTAAGTCCATAAGTAAAAAAGCTTCATTTTTTAAAATCAGGTGATTTATAGCGGGTGGGAGTGGGCCGGGTGTTTTACAGGCCTAAGTCCCAAGAGCTGAAACAGGCTTTGGTCATCTTTGAGTTTGGCGTTTTTGGCAGTGAGAAGCCTGTCCCCGATAAAAAGAGAATTTGCTCCTGAGAAAAAACATAAAAATTGGTCGGCAGCTGGCATGTTTTCCCGTCCGGCACTGAGACGGATCATGGATTTGGGCATAACTATACGGGCTGTGGCTATCACCCGCACTATTTCAAGGGCGGAAACAGCCTCTGCATCCTGCAAAGGGGTCCCCGGTATGGCAATGAGCTTGTTAATGGTGACACTTTCCGGCTGAGGGTCAAAGACTGCCAGCTGATGCAAAAACTCAATGCGATCCTGGTGGCTTTCCCCCATCCCTATAATACCCCCGGTACAAACAGTTAAGCCGGCTTTTCTGACATGGTGTAAGGTGTTGAGCCGGTCCTGGTAAGTGCGGGTGGTAATAATACGGGGGTAAAAATTTTTGGAGCAGTCAATGTTGTGGTTGTAGGCGTAAAGTCCACAGGCTTTTAATTTTTTGGCCTGCTCCAATGTGAGCATCCCCAGAGTGCAGCACACCTCCATGTCCAGTTTTTTGACCTCAGAGACCATTTCACACACCCGGTCAAACAAGGGGCCATCTTTGACATCTCTCCAGGCAGCCCCCATGCAAAACCGGGTGGCCCCCTCCTCTTTGGCCTTTTTGGCAGATTTTAACACCTCCTTTAAGTCCATAAGCTTTTCTTTCTTCAGTTCCGTGTTGTGGTGAGCGGACTGGGGGCAGTAGGCACAATTTTCCGGGCATCCCCCTGTTTTTATGGACAGCAGCTTGCTGGTCTGTACATGGAGGGGGTGAAAGTGCTTTTTATGCGTGAGATGGGCCTGAAAAACCAGGTCTGCCAAAGGCAAATGATATATTTTTTTCACCTTTTGAAGAGATATGTTCTCTTGTGCTTTCATAACTCCCTGAATATAGCTTGCTTTAGCCCTCTTAATCAATATATTTTGTTCAAAAAAGGCATGATTGATGAATAAACCCAAGTGTTTTTATTATATAACTCATAAAGACAATCTCAAATCCCTCTTAAAGCAGGGGATATGGTGCAGGTCTCAAATGCATGGGTCCTGGTGGCCATTTAACAGGAAGCCAAAATCCATTCACAGTGAAGAGGTGGTGAAGCGTAGAGAAGAGAGAAAATTCAAAAATCGCTCTTTATGGGATTATGCCAATGTGTATTTTGAAGCCAGAAACCCCATGTTATTTTCAGTCATTAAAAAATTTGAAGCCAGCAACATTGCTGTTCTTCAAATCCAATCAGATATTATTGATGGACCTGATGTGGGATTGGCAGATGGCAATGCAGCCTCTCACAATACAAAACTTTTTGAAGATATTGGCGAGGGTTTAAACACTCTGAAAGGGGAGCAGTTTAAAAAAACCTATTGGAATGACACCGATGATGGCAAAAGAAAAATTATGGCGGAAATCCTGGTTTATCATCACATTCCGAAAGAAAAAATTATGAGTGTTTATGTGGCTCATCAACAAGCTGCTGAAGAAATGAAAAACACTCTATACACCATAAACCCTTCAGTAAAAACAGTGAAGTGTATACCTAATCCCAATATGTTCTTTTTACCTGATAAAGAAAAAAATATTTCACAAAACATCAGTTTAAAACAAGGGGATATGTTTTTTTCAGAAATGAAGGTTTTTACAATCAGTGTAAACACAGTGGGAATTATGGGTAAGGGACTTGCCTCCCGGGCCAAGTATCAGTTTCCTGATGTGTATGTTCTTTATCAGGATCTTTGTCGTCAAAAAAAACTTAAAATGGGTGTTCCTTTTTTACACAAGAGGGAGGTAAATTTTATTAAAACCCTTATGGAAGATAATGAAATACTTGCAGAAGATAATGAAGCACTTACAACGGAAAACGGCGAGCGTTGGTTTTTACTGTTCCCCACCAAAGTCCACTGGAAATACAAATCCCCTCTCAAGGGGATTGAAGAAGGCATGCAGTGGTTGTTGAGAAATTACAAAGCCCTTGGTATTCCCTCCCTGGCCCTGCCAGCTTTGGGTTGTGGCCTGGGAGGTTTGGACTGGAGGGATGTGGGGCCTTTAATGTGCCGGTATTTAAATCAAATGGATATACCCAGCTGCATTTACCTGCCATTGGAAAAACCTCTTCCTGAAGAACATTTAAATCCTGAATTTTTACTGAAGCAAAAATAGACACGGACACACATGTTATTAATATTGATTAAAGGTATCTTTCTTAAGGTTTAAAGTGTGGTGGAGTTGAGGGGGATCGAACCCCTGACCTCAGCACTGCCAGTGCTACGCTCTCCCAGCTGAGCTACAACCCCTTCAGCATAATGCTTTGTCAAAGGTTAACTACAGTGTTTTAGTCTTCTGTTAAAATATCACCTCTGAGTATTTCGATCAAAGCATTTAAGGCATCTGTTGTGGTAAAAACCCCCAGATCTTTTTCCCCGGGGCCTGTGACCAAAGCACTGCCGTATTTGTTCTCGGACATATAAAAAGCCACTTCAGAAATTTTGGTTTCACAATGCACCTGGTAAGGGTTTTTGTGCATAATGTCCCGGGCCTTACAGTCTTTGGTAAGCCCCAGGCGATAAACAAAGTAAATATCCCTTTCGCTCAAAATCCCCACTATTTTTTGATTGTCATCCACCACAGGGATATGACGAATGCTGTGGGCTTTCATAAGCTCTTCCAGCTCTTTTAAGGTGGCCTCAGGAGATACCACCTTGGGGCATGGAGTGGTAAAAGCATTTACCCTGAGGTTTTTTAAGGTTTGCTCCAGGTTTTTTTGTCTTGCACTCATTTTCTTTTTCCTCCTAAGGTTTTTGTTATTGGTAAAAACAAGCTTTTCCCCTTCCCGCCACTTCCCATTTGTAAGTGTACTCAAATAAAGGCTGTGTCTGGGGGTCTGAAGAGCTTAAACTTCGTGTTTGTTCTGTAAGCTGTGTTTTTGTGTGGGGGTTGGTTTTTATGCTCTTTGAAGAAGAAGATGCAAGGCAAACAATTTCCCCTTTAAAACCCGGTGGCCTGCCGCCCAGGCGGAAGGGGGCATGTACCTGTATTAAACCTTGCAGGGACTGGACTTTCAGTTTTTGTTTTTGAAAGTGGCAGCGAAAATTTGTTAAATCCTTTGAGGTGGAAAAATAAAGAGTGCGAACAGGGCTGCCTTCGCAAATTACAGAAGTTTTTGGATAAGCACTATAAACGGGAAGAGAAGGAAGCCGGGGGGCCTGAGGCTTTGTGCCATTAGGGGCTGGGTTTTTCCCCTGTAAAGTGGGGCTGACAGGGAACGGATTTTTAAAAGAGCTGCCTGTTTTGACAGAGGGGGATAAAGGTGCTTTCCGGCGGGGGGGGGTGCTGATTTTGAGTGGGGAGGGGTCCGGAGTGGACTTTTCCACAGAGCTGATATTTCGGGAGGAGGGAGGTAAGTTTTTAGGGGTCTTCTCAGCAGCAGGAGGCACAACTTCATCGCATGCATGGCCTGCGGCACAGGAAACCTGGTTTTGAGGTTTTTGAGACAGAGGGGAAAAAGTGCCACAGGCCACAAAAAACCCCATAAAAAGCAAAATACCTGTTAAGAGGATTAAGCCCCTTTTTAAAAATATCTTTATCATTAGAGACATCCCACCCCGCCTGGAAAGATTTTAAGGTAGCAGCTTTTGACAAGCCTGCCAAGTTTTCTTAAAAGGATATGTAATATGTGGGAAAAATATCTTATTTTGCTTGTTCCATTGATGTATTTGTTTTTGATCCTGTGTTTGACATGGGTTCTTATACAAAAAAAGATTAAAATCTCTTTGGAAAAATGGGTGGCTTTTGGCTGTGGTGTGCTGGTGGTTCTTGTGATGTATGATCTGTTGCCACATATTTTTGAGCTTCCTGATTTGAGTTGGCAGCTGGGTTTAAGTTTGCTGTTGGGTGGTTTTTTGCTGAACGGGGTGGCGGAAGTTTTTATCCTTCCAAGAATAAAAGTGTTAAACCGGTTTTTACCCTCTCAAACGCATCAGTGCCGGGAACACGACAGTCATCATATTCACCATTACCACCTGCTTCCCTCTTCTGTGGGTTGTTCTGTGGTGGCATGTTTTATTTTGTGTGCTTTTTTTGACGGTATCCGTTTAAGTGCCTCTCTTTTTATGGGTACGGAAGCGGGTTTAACAGCAGCTTTTGCCCTGCTTTGCCACCTCCTGCCTGAGAGTGTGACTGTGATAGGTATGGCTCTTTCTTCCGGGCTGGGTTCTGTGCTGGTGGGTATTGTGCTTCTTTATGGTCTGGCTCTTTTGGGAGGCTCTTTTATTTATGTTCTTGTGTCTGACTTTTCTCATTTTGAGATCTGGCTTTTACCTGTGGCCACCGGACTTTTTATCTATGTGGCTTTGGTACATCTTATTCCCGTTGTTTTTAAAACCCGGCAAATCAAAACCTGTACCCTGGGTGCAGGTTTTTGTTTTTTACTGTTTTACTCTTTGAAAGAGGTGCATCACCTGTTTCACTAAGGGGACAGTACCACAGGTGTTTTTTTGATGCGGTAAAGATTGTGTTGGGCTGGTATCCATCCCTGGTGGGCGGCTTTCCGGATCCACATAAGAGCTTTTTGCAAATTCTTTTTTGTGCCGTTTCCATCTTTGTACATAAGACCCAGGTTGTTTTGAGCCGGGGCAAAACCGGCCTGAGCGGATTTTTCCATATAGTAAAAGGTTTGTTTCATATTGTGAGGAGTGCCAATACCCCTGTAGTGCATTAAACTTAAGTGAAACTGAGCCCGGGAATACCCCTGGTGGGCCGCCTGCTCCACCAGAAAAAAAGCTCTTTCCGGGTCAAAGTAAGGGGATGTTCTGTTTTGGTGAAAAGCAATGCCCAAATTGAGTTGGGAAGAGGCCAGGCCCTGGTGGGCCGCCTGATAAAGCAGGTCAAAAGCTTTTTTGATATTTCTTCCCCTTCGATTTTTTCCGTTATAGTACATCAGTCCCAAGTCATTTTGAGCCAGACGGTAGCCCCCTTTTGCGGCTTTTTCCATCCAGGTGTAAGTGGGGGATGATGAAGTGTAGTGAGTGGTGTTCCTTGCTTCAAAGCCGCTTTCATAGAGCAGGGCCAGTACATACTGGGCAGAAGTGTTGCCTTCCCGGGCGGCCTGTTTTAAGTGGTTTGTCTCCTGCTTTAAGCATTCTTCAAGAGATTTTGTACTGCATTGAAGCCCCGTTTCCCCGGAAAGCAGATGGTGCAGATGAGTAACGGGTATCATGCTCAACATATTACCGTCTGCTGCAAAAGCGATGCCCACAACCTCCTCATTGAGATTTAAAACAGGGGAACCACTGGCCCCTGCCAATAAAGAATGATCCACTGCAAAAGTGTGTATATCCCCGTGAAATTGAATGTGGCTGGTTTTGGTGATCTCCTGAAAATTCCCCAAAGGATAAGAGATGAGAAAAAGATCTTCGTCCTCCGCCAAAGAAGAGGGATGCATTTTTAAAAAATGACTTACAGTTTGTTCTGTTTCAAAAAGCACCAGGTCTTTGAGGATCGAAAAAGCTTTAATTTGACTGTGGTTTAAAAGGATTTTTTGTTGATTTTCCTGTGTGATAACAAGAGAATCCCCGGGATTTTTAGAGGAGAAAGCCACATGAAAATTGGTTACAAAAAGGTTTTTTCCTATAAAAAAACCAGTTCCCATATAAGACAGGGGGTTTTGTACCTTCCATACCGCTTTGTGGGCATGGTCCGCCTCCACAAACCATGTGCAGAAAACAAAAATAACAGAAGCAGTTAAACCAAAATGTGTTTTCCTCATCAAAAGAACTCCCTTTCTTTTGCCTTCTGTTTCTTACAAGCCTTATTTACTCTGAAAAGCTTTATGTGACAGGTCAAAAGTTGAATGTAAAGAAACAGAAAATAAAATAAGTCTTTTAAAATGTCACGGAACTAACGCATTACAATAAAATTATCAGGGCTTTGTGCTTAATGCAAAGCATAATAATTAGCTGTGTAAAAATTACATTCTTTAAGCTTTTTTCAGGGGTTTTGGGAGGTGATGCGGTTTATCATGTTTTCCAGCAGGGAGTTTTTTTGTTTCATGTATTCTTTTAAATAAGGTGGATAGGTGAAGGGGGTGTGGAGCTGGTGGCTGAGTTTTTCCACCTTGCCCGGGGGTGTCAGGTTTTTCAAGTGGGGTTTAAATTGTTCAGGATGTTTAAGAATCAGGTGATCCCAGTAAATACGGGCCGGTAAAAAAACTTTGCGGGCCAGTTTTCGAAGAAAAGCCTCTGTGTGCCGGAAAGACAGAGCCTCCTCCCTTAAGCTCTCTGCGGCCTGAGGGTCCATTTCTTCAAGTCCTTTTAAAATCCGGGTTTTAAACCTTCCTATGTAAAGAGGGTAGTGAAGTGTATAAACATCCTGCGAGTACTCATTGTGGGAAATAATCAACTGTGGAACAATAAAAACCTCTTCCATATCTATTTTTAAAGACTGTTTGGAAAAAGAATAACCCATAAGGCAAAAAGACCTTATGAGAGTTTTTTTATAGGGAAAAATAACCACCCTCTTGCCACTAAAGGCATATACCAAAAAAGGGCAGCCAATCAGAGCATACACCATCAGGATAAAGGGGAGATCTTTTTTTAAATCCCAAAGGATAAGCCCTGCCAGCCCGCAAATCACTACCCCGATCCACAGCGTAACTGCCATCGATGCCTCTTTTTTTACAAAAAAAACATATTTTCTTTTCATCCCCCCAAGCCTTTCTTAAGATGCGGTTAAGGCCAAAAAAAGATTGAAGCTGTAGCAGAAAACAGGATACCCTCTTTGATGTGGAAAAGCTAAACAAAAAAAGCATCAAAGCCGCTCTTCAGAAAATGGATGAGCTTTCTTTAAAATCTTTTGAATTAATTATAGGGGGTGGTGCTGCAATGCTTTATTGTTATGGTTCCCCACTGGGAACCTGGGACATAGATGCCATACCAAAGAAAATCTCTTATCCGGAAATTCAGGATTTAATACAACAGGTGTCCAAACAACTGCATCTTCCCCGGGACTGGTTAAACACCTGGTACAGCAGTTTTACCCATACCCTGCCCAAAGAGTTTTTGCACCGGTTAAAACAGATTTTTAAAGGAAAAAAACTTCAGGCTTTTGCATTGGGACCGGAAGATATGTTGATATTGAAATGCTGTGCTCATCGTGCTAAGGATGTCAGTCATGCCCGCACTTTGGTTCAAAACCACGCCGATTCTTCCATGGTTATGAAGCATTTGGAGTTTTTAAGGAAGAAGAGAATACTTCCAGATGATCAGGCCATTGAATTTTTGGAGGATATTATGGAAGAGTGTAACATAAAGCACTTAAAATGAGGTTTTCAAAAATTATGAAAGGATTAAAACATCCCCCTTCTCCACGGAGCCTGAAGAAAGCTTACCATATTTTGCAAAGTACAGAACAAAAGCTGAAAGACAGATCTTTGGTGCGGTACAGTCAGTGGGTCCGGCTGGATCCCCGGTTGGGGGAGCTTATGGTGGCACATATCGCAAGGTACTGGAGACAGTACCAGGCTTGTGTACTGAATCGCCTGTTAAGGCAGGTGGCCTGGCCATGTGCTTTTGGTGTATTGTTGAGCCAGGTGCCGCTTTATTGTCAAAAACAGCAAAAAAATTATTTTTCCTCTCTGTTTCAAAAATGGTCCCGGTGTGTTATGAAGTCTGTACCAAGGGGCCATGGGAGCTTGTTCTTTTTTCACCTTTTTCAACCGGCCACCGCCCGGATGCAAAAAGAAGTTTTGTATTCTCAAAATTGCTACAAACAATGGGGTTATTTTGGCCGGGACCTCATGATAAACAAAGCCGCTTCTTTAAAAAAGGACCCATAATGCTCTCTCTTAAGGATTTAAAAGCCCGTCTTCAGCAGTTGTTTGATGAGGCACAAAAAGCCTTTCAGTCGGCTTGTTCTTTTTCTCAGCTGTATGAGAGGAAAACCAAATATATGGGTTTAAAAAGCCCTTTACAGGCCCTGACGAAGGAAATCAAAAATCTGGAGCCTGAAGCCAGGCCCTCTTTTGGCAAATCCTTAAATGAAGTGAAAAACACTCTGGAGACTTTGTATAAAACCAGAGGGGAAACACTGAAAACACAGGAAATCAACCAGGCCCTTCAATCCACCAGCTGGGATTTCAGTTTGCCTGGCCCCTCTGTAAAGATGGCCAGCCTTCACCCAGTGGAGCAGATGATGGAAAAAACCGTGGATATTTTTAAAAAACTGGGTTTTGCCGTCCACACCGGCCCTTTGATTGAAAGCGATTGGAATAATTTTCAGGCTTTAAACATCCCTCCTGATCACCCGGCCCGTGACGAACAGGACACCTTTTACATCGACTCCACCCATGTTCTTCGCACCCATACCAGCCCCATTCAGGTTCGAAGCATGCTCAGGCACACTCTCCCCCTGGCCTGCCTGGCCCCTGGTAAAGTGTTCAGAAGAGACAATGACATTTCCCATTCCCCCACTTTTCATCAGATGGAGGGGATGTGGATAGATAAATCTGTGACCATGGCTCACTTGAAGGGCCTGCTCTCTCATTTTTTAAGAGAGATGTTTGGAACAAAGAGTAAAGTACGCTTTCGTCCCAGTTATTTCCCCTTTACAGAACCCTCAGCAGAGTATGACTGCTCCTGCCCTATATGTGCAGCCAAAGGTTGTGCCATGTGCAAGCAAAGTGGTTGGGTGGAAATTGGAGGCTGTGGCCTGATACATCCCAGGGTGTTGAAGCTCTCGCATATTGACCCCTCTGCGTGGGAAGGTCTGGCTTTTGGTCTGGGTATGGAAAGACTGGCAATTATTTACTATGAAATTCCCAACATAAGGTTGTTTTTTGAAAACCAAATTTCTTTTTTGGAGCAGTTTTAAAAACCTCTTTTTTAAAAAACTATGGTATTTAAAGGGGATGCAGTCCATGATCAAAAAGTGTCTTTATTTCAAAAAGGGTTTTTACTTTGCTCTGTTTTGGGGCTTTGGAGGGGGGTGGTTTCCCCCGGCCCTGGCAGGAAGTGCTGTGGAAAAAACACTGTGGGTGGCAGCAGCACAAAGCTCTGCCTCCTCTTCCTCTTCAAATCCCAGTATGTATGATCCTTTTGCAGATTATGCCGAGTTTGAAAACACAGACTCTGAGCGGGAGGATATGCATTTTTTTCAACATGGCAGGCTTTTGACACTGGGGTTTAAAGGCGGGTGGAGAATTTTTACACAAAAAATGGCTCAGCTTTACCGCCAGGGACCCATGTATGGGGGGTATTTAAATTACTTTTTTAATATAGAGTTTGCCCTTCAGTTTGAGGTGGTGATGAGTAACCATAATGTGATTGTTGATACAGACACAGGGGGGGGGTTTCGGGGAGGTGCTGATTTGATTTCCATGGGGGTGGATTTTAAGTATTTTGTCAACCGGAGGCTTTTCAGTGAAAGATTTAGCTGGTTTCAGCCTTTTTTTGCCTTGGGGGCTTATCGTTCCACTTCCGCCATGCAGGCCCGTTTTACCAATCAACCGGGCAGCTACAGTGACAAGGGTTTTGGGGTACACGCTGGGGTGGGGATAGAGTTTTTGCTTGTGCGGGGTATTCATTTTGGTCTTCAGTACTCTTTTCATTATGTGGAGCTGGAAAAGGAAAGCCTTCCCCTTCAGCCGGATGGGGGGGGGATGCAAAGCACCTTTCAACCTTATGGGGACTGGATGAATATCAATGCTCTTTTGGGTATCAATTTTTAAGACAAATATAAAATCCACTTGACTAAAGTAATTTTGAAAGCTTAAAACAGGGTTCTTTTAAGAAAAGGTAGGATATGCCCACTTTAAATCAGCTGATTCGTAAAAACAGAAAGCCTCAAAGGGTTAGGACCAAGTCTCCGGCCCTGACTGCCTGTCCCCAGCGCAGGGGGGTTTGTGTGCGTGTTTTTACCCGATCTCCAAAAAAACCCAACTCGGCCATTCGTAAAGTGGCCCGGGTCCGGCTTTCCAACGGTTTTGAAATCAACTCTTATATTCCCGGGGAGGGGCATAATTTGCAGGAGCATTCTGTGGTACTGGTGCGTGGTGGACGGGTGCAGGATATGCCGGGGGTGAAGTATCATACTGTTCGGGGGCATTTGGACACCCAGGGTGTTAAGGACCGCAAAAGAGGCCGGTCCCTTTACGGCACAAAAAAAGCAAAGAAAGACTAAAGAGAGGTTTTAAGATATGTCCAGAAGAAGCCGGCAAATTCGAAAGCGTGAAACCCCACCTGATCCTCTTTATGCAGATGCTCAGGTGTCTTACTTTATCAACAAGATAATGTGGGATGGGAAAAAAGAAATGGCCCGGGGTATTGTTTATAAAGCTTTGGAAAAACTTGGTAAAAAACACCCTGGCGAAAAAGCTTTGACTGTGTTCAAAAAAGCTGTGGACAACTGTAAGCCGGCCCTGGAGGTAAGAAGCCGCAGAGTGGGTGGGGCCACTTACCAGGTGCCAGTGGATGTGCGTCCGGCCCGAAGAGCCACTTTGGCTTTAAGGTGGATTATTCTCCATGCCCGCCTTCGTCGCGAAAAAACCATGTCTGACAGACTGGCTGCCGAACTGGAGGATGCTTTTCATAACAAAGGAAACTCCATTAAGAAAAAAGAGGATGTGCACCGTATGGCGGAGTCCAACCGGGCTTTCTCTCACTACAACTGGTGATTTATTTTAAAACCAAACCCTGTTGTTTTTTATGCCTCAGCTCAGTCTTTCCATTCAAAGTGTTTCGGACAAATCCCTGACCCGCAATATAGGGATTATAGCCCATATTGATGCGGGAAAAACCACTCTCACAGAAAGAATACTTTTTTACACAGGACGCAGTTACAAAATGGGGGAGGTGCACGAAGGCAGTGCCGTTATGGACTGGATGCCGGAAGAGCAACAAAGGGGTATTACCATAAGTTCGGCTGCCACCACCTGTTTTTGGAAAAAACATCGTATCAATATTATCGATACTCCCGGCCATGTGGATTTTACTGTGGAGGTGGAGCGCTGCCTTCGTGTGCTGGATGGGGTTTTGGTGGTTTTTGATGCCGGTAAAGGGGTTCAGCCGCAAAGTGAAACCGTGTGGAGGCAGGCGGACAGATACAAAATTCCCAGGCTTTGTTTTATCAACAAGATGGACCGGGTGGGTGCGGATTTTGAAAAAAGTGTTCATTCTTTAAAAGAAAAACTTAATGCACAACCCCTTATGCTTCAGCTCCCCATGGGGAAAGAGGAGGGTTTTAAGGGAGTGATAGACCTGGTGGAGCAAAAAGCTTTTGTGTGGGATCAGGATGAGTTGGGGTTTAAGTACTCCTGTGTGGATGTACCAAAGGAGTTTCAGGAGGAAAGCCTGAAAGCTTATCAACATGTGGTGGAAAAAGCCTGTGAAGGGGATGATGGGGTGATGGACAAATACCTGAAAACAGAAAAACTTTCTGTGGAGGATATTAAGAGGGGTTTAAGGCAGGCGGTGTTGAAGGCCAAAATTACACCGGTGTTTTGTGGTTCAGCTTTTAAGAACAAAGGGGTTCAGCCTCTGCTTTCTGCAGTGGTGGACTACCTTCCCTCTCCCTGTGATGTGCCACCCGTGGAGGCTTTAAAAAAATCTCAAACTACTGTTGTGTGCCTTCCGGATTTTGATGCACCAGCTGTGGCTTTGGCTTTTAAAATGGTGGCAGACAGTTTTGCAGGCTATATGACTTACATTCGGGTCTACTCCGGAACTTTAACAGTGGGGGGGCAGGTGTGGAATGCAAGAGAAAACAAAAAGGAAAGAATAGGCAGGCTTTTAAAAATGCACTCCCGTGCCAGACAGGAGGTGAATTGTTTAAAGGCCGGGGATATTGGGGTGGTTTTGGGTTTAAGGTGGACAAAAACAGGGGACACCCTTTGTGGAGGGGGGGACTTGGTCTCTTTGGAAAGCATGGCCTTTCCGGAACCTGTTATTTCCCAGGTGCTGGAACCTAAAGCGGCTTCTGATCAAAAAAAACTTCATAAGGCTCTTCAAACTCTGATGCGGGAGGATCCTTCCTGTTTTGTGTCCGTGGAGGGGGAAACAGGGCGTACCCTGCTTATGGGTATGGGAGAGCTGCATTTGGAGATTTTGGTCAACCGGTTAAAAAAAGAACACAAGCTGGATTTAAGAACAGGCCCTCCCAGAGTGTCTTTCAGGGAAAGTGTGCAAAGCACCGGCCGGGGCGAGGCGGTGTTTGAAACAGAAGGGGGAACGGCCCGTGCCTCCCTAACTTTGGAGATCAGCCCCTTTAAACCCCTTCAGCCCCTTGTGTTTGAAGAGGATTTTTTTAAGACACATTCTTTTAAGTCTGAGCAGAGGGAAGTTGTCCGGCAGGCAGTTAAAGAGGCCTCTTATGTGGGAAGACTTATGGGGTGGAGGCTTTTGGGTGTAAAGGTGCGTGTGCTTTCTTTAAAGCTTGAGGGGGAAAAGGAGGCAGACCAGCTTCAGGCTTTAAAGGTCAGCAGCACACAGGCTTTTCTGCGGGCTTTGGAGCAGGTGGACTGTCATCTTTTGGAACCCATCTTTGATTTGGAGGTTTTAAGTCCTGAGGATTTTTTAGGGGATGTTTTAAGTCACCTCAATACCAAAAGAGCAAAAATTGAACAGGTTTTATCCCAAAAACAACTTCAGGTGGTGAAAGCTCAGGTGCCTTTGATGAACATGTTTGGTTATGCCACGGATTTAAGATCGATAAGCCAGGGCCGGGCCTCTTTTTCCATGAAGATGAAAACTTATGAAAAAGTACCGGATAAGATTGCTCAAAAAATCCTTTCCGGTGATTTTTTAAATGCTTAAATTTTCAGGGTGTTGAAAGAAATACCTTTAAGTTCCCACAACAAAGGTGCAGGTTTCAGAGCTTCCCATGGTGAAATACACTTTAAAAGGACCTCCATCAGAAAATCCTTTGGAAGAGCGTATGTCATACTTATAAAGCCCATCCTCCACCACAACATTGGGGGTAAATCTGATATTTCTCAGTTCGTTGATATTGAGGCGAATGCCATTTTTCTGTTTGATAAATATATACCAATTATGGTCTGCATGATCTCCACGGGACAGAGCAGAGACAAGAGATTCATCAAACCACAAAGTGACATTCCATTGACTGGCTGCATGGCGAGCAAACTGTATTTTTTTGATAAGGTTTTGTCCTGGATCATCGCTGCCTGTGCTTGCTGTCTTGTCAAAAGTGTAGATGGGGTTTGAAGGATCTGTATTATCCACGGCAAACTCTATCTCACTCAATTTGAGATCTCTTAACTCTTCTTCTGCCTGAAAGGAATAGGCAGTATTGGATGGGCAGTGGTCTTGTGTATAAGTGGTAAACCTTAAGCCATCCTGAAACCTGTTTGAAGTAACGGTTTCCTCATCCTCAGAAGAGGAGTCTTCACTGGGTGAGGAAGATCCTCCTCCACTGGCAGAGGGGTAGTAATCCTTTGAACTGCTGAATTTTGATCTTCGGCTTCTTTTTTTGCGTTTTGTTTTCGAAGAGGATGAGGAGTGAGAGGTTTCCTCTTCCTCCCCCCACCACCATTTTTTTAAATCTGTGGAAAAGTGAGCCTGTTCTGTGGCTTGAGTGCATGAGTAAAACCATAAAACGATACACAAAAAAACAAAAAAGCATTTTATCATGAGGTTTCTCTTTAGGTTGGGTTGGTTTTGGGGTTTAAAAAAATGGTTGTCTGGGTTCTGAGTATGGAAGGCCGCAGTGGCTGAACACCGCTCTTGCCCCTTTATGATAGGCCTGAAAAAACAGATCCTGATACTCAGGCTTGTCCATATCACACAGGGATTTGAGTTTCTTAATGTTGCAAAACTCTCTCATCTCTTTAAACAGGGGTTTGTTTTCAGAGGGGTTTAAGGATTGCCTGACAGCCTGGCAGTCCTCTTTGAGGCTGTGTTCCACACAAAGAGAATAACCCTGGATTTCTTTCTTGCACTCTTCTGTGGATGAGGATTGGCTTAAGTGTGTGCTTTCCTCTGTAAAATAAGGATTTTGGGTTTTGCACCCCATAATAAAAAGAATTAAGAAAAATGAAAGCATATATGTTTGCATGTTATTTAAGGTTCTCTGCTTGTTTGTTCGTGACCATTATGAAAAACCATATCCCGGCCTTACTCCCATTTTTTGATTATTGGAGAGAGGTGGATAGGTTTTTCCCTGGTACACCTTATAAATTTTTTATCGGTTATAAAAAAAACCTTTTGAATTTTTTATCTTTGAGTGTTGGACAGAGCGGGGGATATGCCAGACTTTGGTCTTGACAGCCATGCACAGCTTGTTGTTTTAGTGTAAGAAGTTACCCCCTGATCCGGCCAGTATGGATCAGACTTTCTGAGTGTCCCCAATAATGTCTCTTTTTTAAACAATAGTGTAAGTTTTTCACAGATGGGGAAAATCTTTCCGGCTGATCTGCGTGATGTGATATTTTACGCAGTGTAATGAACAGATGGATTGTACTGATACTTTTATCAGCTTTTATTGTTAAAGGTCATGCTCAGATTGAGGTTTTGAGATGTCACTATAACTCTGAACACAAAAGTTTTAAGGCAAGAGTTCATAGAATTTTAGGTGCAATGGATTACCCTTGGGGGGTTTGCCTGAATACAAACAACATCTCCTCTACAGAAGCAGAATGGACCAGGGAGGCCATGCGGAGGTGGAATAAAGAATATGAGAAGTATATCAAAAAACATAGCTGTCTTTTTTTATCTGCACCGGACACTCTGTTATTTACAGAGTCTTGCAATAATCAGCTGTTTCATATAATTTATCCTCAAAAAGCTATTTTACCTTCTGGTGCTTTGGGGGGGTATCGTACAAAGGGTGATTCTACTTCTTTTCATGGAGTGGTTGAAATGAGTAGCAAAACCTCATGGAGAAAACCCCATTTTATTAATGTAATGATGCATGAGCTGGGTCATGCTTTGGGAATACCTCATTTGGATAGAGAGGAAACAGAGATTATGACTTCTCATAATTTTAGGTGTGGGAATAGGGGGAAAGACAAAATTTGTCAGCTGAAAGAGGTTGACTTTGAAGCTTTTCTGATATCTTATGATCCGGAAGCGGTGGAGTTAAAACAAGATCAGGAAGCTTCAGGATGCTCTTACAGAGTTTTTGATTTTAAGAAAACAGATAAACGATCTTAAAGCCAGGGTTAAGAGATGAAGTGTATTATGGTGTTATTTATTGGTGCTTTTGTGGTGATTTCCTGTCGGTTAAGGCCTGCTGTTGATAATTTTCCGGATACAAAGTGTCGGAAGTGGTGTGCCACTCAAAAGTCTGCTGATTACAAAAGAGATGATTATTTTACTGTGGAGTGTTTTGGTCTTTCCCCTGCCCATGCCAGTGTGTGTAAGGGGCAATGTATGGTGAAAAGGTCTGAGAGCTTGCCTTATGATGATGATCTGCCTTTTGCCTCTATGATTATGGAGGGGGATATCAGGTGCCATAATAAGGTATTGGAAGCCATTGGGGAGGGGATCAAGACGGGTGTTTGTTATGGTGGTAATCTTACAGAGGAGGAGGGTGGCAGGCATCCGGATCCAGAAAAATGCCAGGCTCTTCAGGATGAGGCTGAAGAAGAGTGTAAGAAGTTGCCCCCTGATCCGGCCAGTATGGATCAGATGATCAGTAATTCCTATTTTGTGGGTGGTGACAACAGCCCTGCTTCAGGGGATAACCATTTTGTTTTGCAGTGTTCAGGATTTGCCCATGCCATGGAGTGTGAGAGGAGATGTGAGGTGAAAAAGCTGACTGGTCCGCTTTTCAGGCTTTCTGAGTGTCCCCTTCACAAAAAAAGAATGTAGGGTATAACTGCTCCTGGTACAAAGTGTTTTCTGAATGTCAGCTTTTGGTGCTAAAGACACCATCCATTCATGAAATGTTTTTAAGTTTATGCCTCTTCCGGCCAGTCTTCCGGCAGCCGGACCAAAATTTTTTGGTTTAAAAAATCTGTTTTTTTTACAAATTCTTTTCTCAACAGCAGGGGCCACTTTCCCCTCTGTTGATTTTTTATGATCAAAATATCGTCTGCTCCATTGTGACTGAAGGACACCACCACCCCCTTAAGTGCCTTGGTTTTTTGATCATAAACCTGAAAACCCAGAGTCTCCGACAAATAAAAGCTTTCCCCCACAGAGGATAAAAAAAGCTTTTGAGACAGCCAAAGTGAGCTGGATTTTAAGGTCAGAGCCTGGTTTAAAGAATGAATGTGAGGCAGTTTTAAAAGCAGACCTTTTTTATGAACCTGAACCTGCTCAGGCAAACCCTCAAAAAGCAGCTGGTTCTGTTTTACCACTTTAATGGGCCTTTGTGTGGCTTTTACCGCCAGGAGCTTGAGCATTTCCCGGGTGTGTGACTCAGGAAAGGGGCTTAAAACCTGTGCAAATAAAAAGCCCTTTAAACCATGGGCAGAGGTGATAAGGCCTGTTTTTAAAAAGCCCTGAAGATTAGTTTTCTTCGTACTCGTCAATGACCTGGAAAATACATCTTTGTTTCTTTTTGGCTCCACAGGCCCCCACAATGGTTCGAAGGGATTCTATGGTTCGCCCCCCCCGGCCAATGACTTTTCCCATGTC
Organism: Bdellovibrionales bacterium; assembly: GCA_965200025.1. GTDB lineage: Bacteria > Bdellovibrionota > Bdellovibrionia > Bdellovibrionales > UBA1609 > JANQSP01. The sequence continues at coordinate 1,025,029 of OZ241325.1, read as the reverse complement.
GTTTTTGGAGACCTTGGCCTCATAAATAGTGGTTTTTTCCCCCTTGCTTTCTGTGACTTCCACCTGTTCGGGTTCATCCACCAGGGCTTTGATTAACATTTCAATAATTTCAGACATTGAAGCTTCCATTTCACACCTTTACTTTCAAAAAAAATTTATTGGACAGTTTTGTTTGTTTCATTAAGTTTTGTCTCCTGGACAGAGTGCAGTTTTTTAACCAGACTCTTTAAGGTTTCGCTGGGCCTGGCCCCTTGCGACAACCATTTGTCGTAGCGATCTTTTTTAATGTGAAAGGCGGCTTTTTTGTCTTTGGCCAAAGGGTTGTAGGAACCAATAATTTCAATAAAACGGCCTTTTACACTGCATCTTTTGTCTGCCACAGTGATGCGGTATTTTGGTTTATGCTTTGTACCACATCGGGCCAGTCGCATCATCACCATAACTTTACTCCTCAATTCACAGGTCAAAAACACCTTTTATGCTTAATCCTGCCCCTTTCAAAAGGCCCTGTAAAGGTTCTTTTTCAAAAAAAAGGCATGTTTTGCTTTTAACACACATGTTTTTGCCCTGTCTATAAATTTATGGGCTGGTGCCGGTTATTTTTTTGTGGAATTTTTAAGAAAAAGAGGTTTTTTTAAAGTTAAGGGCCTTCCCTGCGGATGTGGTGTAGAAACCAAAAGTCGCCCCGGGGGCTTAGCTGATAGTTTTTTATGTTGTTTTTGACCACAGCCACCTGCTCCTCGTGCCACAAAGGGATAAAGGCTATGTCCTCATAAACCATACTTTGTATCTGGTGGTATATTTTTTTTCTTTTTTTGGTGCTGAGAAGGGACTGGGCTTTTTGTAAAAGCCGGTCCAGTGGTGCGTGGCTGTAAAAACCTCTGTTTCTGCCTTTTGGGGGGTGTTCGTGAGAATGAAAGGCCAGCCGGTAAATATCGGGATCCAAAACCCCCACCCATTTCAAAAGAGCCAGCTGAAACCGACCTTTGTTTAAGTCCTCATAAAAAGTCCCCCACTCAAAGCTCTTCAATTTCACTTTTAACCCACTGTTTCGCATGTGTTGTGACAAAACTCTTCCGTAAGAAAGGGAGGTAAAACTCCCCCCCGTGTTGAGAACCAGGGGGTGGGCCTGGCATTTTGGGGAAAGCTTTTGAAACTGCTTTTGAGCCTCTTTAAGGCGGTGGGGAAGCACCGGCAGGCGGGGGTTAAAAAAAGCATGGTGGGGGTTTAAAAGCCCCCGGGCGGGAACAGCAAAGCCTTTCAGCTTGTGCCGGATTAAAGCCACAGGGTCCACACTTTCCAGCAGGATTTTTCTGAAAGGCTTAAGCCTTAAACAGGGATCTTTGAAGTTAATCAGTATGTAAGTGACAGAAGAGCTTAAATTTTTAAAAATTTGAAAATCTTTGTCAGAAAAGTTTTTTATTTTTCCAAAAGGCAGAACAGACTGGGCAATGTCAATCTTACCTTTTAAGGTTTTTTGGTACCGTGTTAAATCGTCCCGAATAATTTTAAACACCACCCGGGTTTTTAAGGGGTGGTGAAAGGGGGAGGCCTTTAAAACCAGGGAGCCGGGCTTTTGGCTTTCCAGTACAAAGGCACCAGATCCTATGGGGTTTTTATAAAAGTGACGGGGGGCGGCCCGTGTTTCCTGTTCAGGAAGCAGCTTTAAAACCGGGAGATCGACAGATAAAAACTTGGGGGAGGGCTTTTTTAAAAGCAAAGTGAGTATAAAATGAGAGGTGGTTTCCTTTACATTCAAAGACTGAATAACCTGAAAAGCGGAAAAAAAAGGGGATTTTGGAGACTGAAACTCCTGAAAACTGAACACAATGTCAGAGGCCTTAAGCCCCCGTCCGTTGGAAAAGTGTATGTTTTTGTTGATGTAAAAGGTGCATTTCTTTAACTGGCAAAGCCATTTTTCAGCAGCGGAAGGGGCCAGCTGGTTTTTTTGGTTTAAACGAATCAGGGACTGAAAAATTAAATCCACCACTCTCATGCTGTTGGCATCGGTGCTGTGGCGGGGGTCCAGGCTTTTGGGCTCTGAGTCCAAAGCCACAGTTACAGTAAAATCTTGGGTGTCCTTCTTCCGGCTTCCGCTGCCGGTTAAAAGATAAAGACCCACCAACAGGAAAGTGACCAAAAAGACAGAGTAAAAACAGGTTTTTTTTGAAGTGCGGCTAAAAAACAAAAAGGGCATTTCAGGGTTTTTCCTTTAAGGGTTTTGAGGAAAAAGAACGAATGCGGTTTACCGCATGGGTTAAATCTTTTACAAAGTTTTTAAGCTCTCCAGCCTCCACTCCCAGTCCCAGGCTGATACGGATAACCGATCGGGACTGGTTTTCGCTAAATCCCATGCTTTTTAAGGTTTCAGAAGGGTTCAGGTTTCCGGAGTGACAGGCGGAACCCACACTGAAAGAATAACCTTTTAAATCCATATTCATCAGAAGGGTTTGACCATCCACCCCCTCTATGTACATGCAGGAGGTGTTGGCAAGCCTCAAATTGCCCTCCCCTATGATCTCTATTCCCTTCAGGGATCTTGTCAGGGTTTTTTCCATGGTGTCTCTTAAGGGTTTAAGGCTCTGGTGTTGCTTTAAGATCTCTTCCCCGTGTTCTGCCACCGCTCCCAGGGACAAAATCCCAAGGACATTTTCTGTACCCGCTCTGCGTTTTCTTTCCTGGGGGCCACCTTCGATGAGGCTTGCGGGCAGAAGGCCTTTTCGGCAGTAAAGCAGCCCCACCCCTTTTAAGGCGTAAAACTTATGGGCGGAAAAACTCATGGTGTCCCCCTCCCACTTCCCAAGGTTTAAAGGGAGTTTGCCCAAAGCCTGCACCCCATCACAGTGGAAAAAGCTGCCCACTTTTTTTGCCTCCCTGGCCATCTGATCTATGGGAAAAATAAGCCCTGTCTCGTTGTTGGCATACATGCAGGCCACCAAAAAGGTTTTTTCGTTTAAAGCCTGTGTAAAGGCCTCCATGTCCAATACCCCACCCCTCTTTACAGGGATGGTATAAACCTTCATCCCTTTGGATTTTAAGTACTCCACCGGGGCTTTGACACTGGGATGCTCCACAGCGGATATGAGAATTTGATTTCTTTCCGGGTGAAGGGGGAAGTATTTTTCATACAGGCCCTTAAGGGCCATGTTGTTGGCTTCACTGCCTCCACTGAGGGCTATCAGCTCCAGGGGGTGGCAGCCCACCAGCCGGGCAAAAGTGCTTTTGGCAGACCAGATAAGGCTTTTTGTGGTTTGCCCGTTTTGGTGAATGGAGGAGGGGTTCCCCCACAAAGGCAGCCACTGGGTTATTTTATCCTGAAGAAACAGGGCCGGGGGAGTGGTGGCATTGTAGTCCAGATAAATTCTTTTTTTGTCTTTTAAAACATGCAAAACAGCTTCCCTGGTGTTTTTTAAAATGAGGGCATTTTTAAAGCTCGTACTCTACCTGTTACAGCAAAGTTTAAGAAATGTCCACCAGGAGCCGAAGAACATTTTATGGAAGAGTGGCAGGTTTTTTTTGGTATCCCGGAAAAAGTGTTTCAGGGATGGGAAAAGTCCTCTCAGGGTTCCCCCCTTTACTGGGCTTTGAAGGAGGGACGGGTGGACAAGCTGAAGTATTTAAAATGGGCCAGCACACGCTACGGACTGCCCATTCTTAAAAACTCTTTTTTTCAAAATGTGAGTATGGATTCCTCAATGTGGAAAACCCTGGAGCATAAAGGAAAGTGGAGTAAAAAATGGGTTCCCATATACCAATGGGAGGGGACTGTTTTTTGTGCCTGTGTGGAACCCCCTGATGCGGAACACCTGTCTGAGGACCTGGTGCCTGTTTTGGTGGATCCTGCAAAATTGGAGCTGTGTTGGGAGAAAATTCAAGATCTGCAAAAAGAATCTCAGCCCCCTTTGGAGAACAAAGAGGAAGAGACAAAGGTGTTTAATGAAGCCCCCGCTGCCCCCCCCCGGCTTCAAACCCTTATTGCCTCTGTTACAAAAATTACACGAGTCACCAATTTGTTAAAAATGTTTAAATCAGATAAAAAAACCTCCTCTGTTTCCACAGAAAGGGACGGAATTTTTAAACTTTCAAAAAAATACTTTTCCTGTGTGATTGTTTTTGGTTTTCATAAAGACAAATTTATACCTCTTCAGTATTCAGACTCTTTGAGTACCCCCATAGAGGTGTCTGTTAGGGAAAACTCTCTTTTTCGGTTGATGTACACCTCCCGAAGGGAGTACCATGGCTGGGTGGTTCAAAATCAAACTCATATTCAGTTTTTTGCCTCCTGTGGTTTTAAGCATGCTTTGCCCAAGCATATCTCTTTGGTGCCTGTGTATGGTGAGGGAGATAATTTGTTGGGGGCTTTTATGGGTATTTCCCAGTCTGCTGTGCCGTCGAAGCATATCAAAGAAATTAACTCATGGGTCAAAGATCTGAAAAAAACCCTTCTTAAAGATAAAACCCGGGCCGCTTAAAGCTCACTCACATGTGGCGGGTGTGGCAAGCTCCACTTCCACTGTGGGTGTGGGGGTGCTTGTGGAACAGGAAACAGAGGGGCAGACTTTTTCAGAGCTTCCCGGGCAAAGCTTGCCCGTCACACAGGAGTTAGCACAACGGATTAAAGAGCCACTACAGGGGGGGACAGTGGGACAGTCTGTTGTGTTGCAGACCATGGTCACACCATTCGGGCAGCTGAGTAGTTTGGCATTGCAGTTGGGAGGACTGCCACAAGGTCTGTTTGTCGGGCAGGTGGTGGGGGTCACAACCTGCCTGCAGGTGCAAGACCCGTAAGAGGCATATCCATTGAAGCAGGTGTTACAACAAAGGTTGCCATGTTCTGTTTTGCCCCCTGGGCATTTACAGGACTGAGAGGATTCGTCCCATCGGGTTTTATGTGCCTCATTCTCACAGCAGCTTTCGTTTTTATTTGTTACAACAATATCATTGTTATTAACCACACTCCAGCTTTTGTTGCTATAGCTGCCACAGTGACATGTGCAATCTGATGATCTGAAAGTACCATTGGGGCAGCGATTTCTGCAGTAGGTGTTAGCCGCATTTATAACAGGCCAAACAGAAATAACTTTATCGTTATCTGTGCATCTGCAGCCTGTGGTCATTTTGGAAGTATGGCATGCTGAAGCTGATTTGTAACTCTGCCCCCTGACTGTACAATTTGAGCATTCACAGGTGTTGGGATTTATTCTGTTGTGGAGGCAATTTATGGAAGGATCGCAAACACACTGCCTTTTGGCAGTGCTCCAGTGGGACTTCACTCCTGTGCAACGATTGACACAGCTGTTGGAGGTGGTACTCCATTGTTGGTGAGATGGGCAAAATGTGCATCTTTTTGATCGGTTAAATACGCTGTTTTTTGCACTCCAGGTTTCTCCCGATGCACATCGGCAGCTGCAATCTGACTGAAAGGTGGAACCAGAGGGGCAGCGATCCACACAACTGGTTCCCGCAGCATTTAAAATTTGGCTGTCGGCTGTACAAAAGCAGCCCTGTCTTTGTGGAGGGTGCTGGCAAATGCCCTTCGATCTCCAGGACTGACCACCTTTTGTACAGGTTTGGCAGGCCGCCTCAAAGCTTGTGAGAAAAAACAGAATAAAAAAAACTCCAGTGGGGTTTAAGCCAAAGCAGGCACTGTGGGGGTGAGGTGATTTTTTAAAGCCGGTTTTAAAAAAAGATTTTAAATCAGCAGGGCTGTTTTTTGAAAAAAATGGGGGGGGGTAAAGCTTCGTATTCTCATGTTTTTACTCCATTTCAAACAGTGTTCCCTACAATATAAGGGGCTATAGCCCGTTTTTGTCTGTGGGACCTTTAAGGTTTTGTATCCACCTTGGTTTTTATCGGTCTGTGCGGACTAAAACATTAGAAAAATCTTACAAAACCGCCGTCTGGGGGGTCGGGGGGTGCATTTTTGGGTGTTTTTAAATTCTCAAAAACCCTTATTAGAGGGCTTTTAGTTGCTTTTTGTGGACACCGGGTGGTATAACAGAGTGTGGTATAGTGAGGGAGTATGGAAATTATGCAAACAATAGGAAGTCTTTTTCAGGTTTTGAATCAGGGTCTGCCCATTGATTTGATTGTGCTGGCTCTTCTTATTTATATGCTGTTTAAAATGAATGGCATGTCCAAAGATATAAGTCAGATTTCTAAAGATCTGGGCAATCACATCACGGACACAAACCGGAGGATTGAGAATCTTACCCACCGTTTTGATCGGCTGTATGAGATTCTGATAAAAGACAAACAATAAAAAAGGGACTTAAGTCCTCCGGATTTTTGGCCGATGAGACTGTATGTTTAACTTTTAACCATGTGAGGTTTAAAATGAAGCTTTTTATATTTGCTGTTTTTTCTTTTAATTTGTTTGCTTATGGTGAGACAGTGATTCCAGTTTGTAAGCGTACCCCGCAGGTAAGGGATGCGATTGTGGAAAAGTTTCAGACTATGGATTCCAGCATGGACTGTACTTTGGCAGATTTTCTTTTAGATCAGATAATATTACTTGATTTAGACGACAGAGGTATCAAATCTCTGAAGGCGGGGGACTTTTCAGGACTTACTTCTCTTCGGGATGTTGTTTTGAGGCATAACGGATTAAGTGATTTGCCTGTTGGGGTGTTTTCAGATCTTCCTTCTCTTAAGGTGATTGGTTTGGAGCATAACGAGTTAAGTGCTTTGCCTGCTGGGGTATTTTCAGATCTTCCTTCTCTTGAGTGGATTGGTTTGGAGCATAACGAGTTAAGTGCTTTGCCGGTTGGAGTATTTTCATATCTTCCTTCTCTTGAGAGGCTTGATTTGGAGCATAACGAGTTAAGTGATTTGCCTGTTGGGGTGTTTTCAGATCTTCCTTCTCTTAAGATTCTTAGTTTGCATACTAACAATTTAAGTGCTTTGCCTGCTGGGGTTTTTTCAGGACTTTCTTCTCTTAAGAGTCTTAGTTTGCATACTAACAAGTTAAGTGATTTGCCGGTTGGAGTATTTTCAGATCTTCCTTCTCTTGAGGGGATTGGTTTAAGTCGTAACAATTTAAGTGCTTTGCCGGTTGGAGTATTTTCATATCTTCCTTCTCTTGAGAGGCTTGATTTGGGGCATAACGAGTTAAGTGCTTTGCCGGTTGGAGTATTTTCAGGGCTTTCTTCTCTTGAGTGGATTGATTTGGAGCATAACAATTTAAGAGCTTTGCTGGTTGGAGTATTTTCAGGGCTTTCTTCTCTTGAGTGGATTGATTTGGATGATAACAAATTATTAAGTGATTTACCTGTTGGGTTATTTTCAGATCTTCCTTCTCTTGAGAAGCTTTATTTAGATGTTTCTTTAGCGAGGAAAGCAGATGCTATAAGACGAGATGTTCCTTCTGGTGTTAAGGTAACATTTCATTAATCTCCGTTTTGATACCCTTATCCTGGGGTTCTTTGGCCGGGATTAAAGTTTTTTGAGACTAAGCCGAATAAGGTTTCATGGAAGGCCCCGTGACACCACTTCATAAGGCTTAAAAACCTTGACCAGGGCCGACCAGGCCATAGAGAAAATCAAGACTCCCGCCCAAGCTGAAGCTGGATAAACCACCTTCCCGGTGGTCGGAAGTGCATTTTTGTTCGGTTTTCAATCAAAAAAAGTGTCGAGGATAGCGACTCGGTCACGGGTCGCCTTGAATCTGAGGGACTCCCCCCTTCTTTTTATTAAAGCCACCAGAACCTTGGGCCGATAAAGTTTTTATACCGGAGGTGTTTATGAAAATCTTGCTGTTTGTTTTGTTACTCACAGGTGGATGTGCCAAAAAAGCGGATAAAAAAGATTTGGTTTCTTTTCTTAAAAAAGAATCTGGATCTTTTTCTGTAGGTTGGGAAAAGTTTGAAGCTTCAGAGATAGATAGTAAGACTTTAATGGACAGATATATTAAACCTTTTGCAAAGAAAATGAAGGTTGAGGCAAAAGGATTAAAGTCTGTTTATATTCAGAATTATAATGGATCTGTTCTTTCTTTATATCCCGATGGCAAGTTTGACGCACAAGTCCCTAATGTTTTGTCTGTGTCGACTATGACAGTATTTCCTGATGGTCGTTTAGTTTCGAAAACAGATGGTAACAAGCTTAACATAGAAACAGATGGGAAGGTCAATGTGGTTTTACCAGATGGGAAGCAGATTTCTTATGGATCAGGTAAGATAAATGATTTTATACTCCCCGGCGGTCAAAGTTTATCAGAATCCCCTGGTGGTGGGGAAACAAGCATCACTCTTTGAGTAAATAATTGATGTTTTTTTTGACAAAAATGTAAGTTTTACACGGGGGATTATTATTTTTCCTTAAACGTGTTATTTAAAGAGCCACTATGAAAATCCTTATGGCTCTTTTTCTTTTATCCGGGTTTTGTTTCAAAAGCTCTGGCATTGTTTTTTATAAACAGGATAAGGCCCATAATCCAGGTGGTAAAATAGTCCAAAGTTTTCATATACCAAGCGAGGCTTATAAGAAAGAACATTATGCTATTTTGGAAAAACCTGGGGATTACCCTTGGGGGGTGTGTTTTCCGAAGGGAAAGCATAACTTTGAACAAAAACATCTAAACTGGACCTGGCAAGCCATGGAAGAATGGAATGAAGAATATGATGCTTTTGTACAATCCTACGAGTATGACACTTTGGTTTCAAATCCTTTAGATTTTCCTTTTCCAGGAAGTCACCTGTATCATAGTGTTGATAACAGGAGTTATTTTGTAAGAGGTTGGCCTAATCCTAAAAGAAAATTATTGACATGGTCTTGCGATAAAGATAAATACAATCTTGTTTATCCGTTATTTGGTTCCACAAAGGATACGGTGTTGGCTTACTATAGGTCAATAAACCCCCCAGATTGGTACAGGGACTTGTTTGTTGGTGTCAACAGTACACTTATTTCAGGACCTGGGGATTTGCCCTGGGATTTTTTTGGGCAAATAGTTATGAGCAATAAACACAAGTGGGAAAGAGAGCATTTTATCAATGTTATGATGCATGAGTTTGGTCACCTTTTGGGGATTCCCCACCTGGAACCCGATGAGACAGAGATTATGGCTTCACAGGGTTTTGGTTGTAAGGACGGGGGATACGGAGAGATTTGTGCCTTTACTAAAAAAGATTTTAATGCTTTTTTAGATAATTTCTCTAATGGTGGTCAAGTTGTAAGGAACTGGCCTTTTTTTAGAAAATTTAAAGAGAGTCAGGAGTATTATAAGGGAGTTATTGAAATACATGAAAGGGAAAAAGATATTGACCTTGCAATGAAGAGAACTCTACACATATTAGATTATTATGATAATGTGGATATTTGGATAGAAGCCGTTGAGAGAGAATTTGCAAAAATCCGAAGGAATAAACCCTTAAGTAAGGAGGAAGTAAAATGAAGATTTTTGTAACATTTTTAATAACCTGTTTTGTCATAGTATCTTGTAAGGATAACAAGCCTCTTGAGGATAACAAGCCCCTTTATACTTCATGTGAGGATTACTGTAACCGGTCCAAAGTTGATGACAGTAACATCAAACCTTCAGTAATAATGCCCGGGGATATTCGCTGCCATAATATGATAGGGGATGCCTATGCTCTGGGAAAAAAACTGGGTTATTGCTATGACGGCCCTCTTCGCATAAATGGTGTAAGGCAGGCTCAAACTCCCCCGGATCCTGAAGCATGCGATGCTTTAGTTGATAAAGCTAAAGAGGAATGTAAAAAGCTTCCCCCTGATCCTTCAATGATGGATCAGACTGTGAGTGGTACGACTGTTTTTAAAGGTGGCAAGCCTGTTCTTATTGATGCCAAGCCTGTTAAAGTCAAGGGTGAGGTTTGTTCCTGTAACCAAAGCAAGTGATATTTAGAGGTTAAAACCCCGCAGCAATATGGCAAAAAAATCAGATTTACCGGTGGCCACCAAGGACCTGACTGGGGCCGACCAGGCCATAGAGAAAATCAAGACTCCCGCACAAGCTGAAGCTGGATAAAACGCCTTCCTGGTGTCCGGGGATACATTTTTGGGCAGTTTTAAATTCTCAAAAACCCTTATTAGAGGGCCTTTAGTTGCTTTTTGTGGACACCGGGTGGTATAACAGAGTGTGGTATAGTGAGGGAGTATGGAAATTATGCAAACAATAGGAAGTCTTTTTCAGGTTTTGAATCAGGGTCTGCTCAATAAGGGGAGGTTATAAGCTCTTTGTCTTTGGCGGCATACAAAAGATAAAGCAGAGAGGACAAATACACCATAGCCATTGAGACCATGTAAAGTACAAACATAAACAAAGGATATTTTATATACCAGGCATGCTCAAAAGTTTTGTCTGTTAAAAAGCTTGTGATATTGTTGAAGCCCAGGCTCAAAAAGAAGGGGAAGACAATAAACAAAAACAACAAATGCCACCGAAGCCCTTTGGACAGCATTTGAGAATGTTTTAAGGCACTGATTTTTCTTTGGTGGTAAAGGCGGTTAAAACAGACCACATAGGGAAGAAACATAAAATGTATTTGTTTGATAAGGCCGGGGACAATAAACAAAAACAGCCCTGCCAAAATCACAATCAGGGCTTTGAAGCCCTCTATCACCAAAGGCAGAGTTGTGGCATGTGTAAAAGGAAGAAATTTTGGCTTTTCCTGCTCCGGATGGGTCAGCTCAAACATATAAAAGCCTGTCATAATCATGGCTAACACGCCTAAAGAGCCGTGCATGCAAAACTCAAAAGCTTTTACAATAAAATGCTCAGGTCCAAAGGTGTTGATGTAAGCCAGCTGAAAGGGGACAAAAACCGCAATAGCCAAAATGAGAATAAAACTGATTTTTCTCAAAAGCCACACAAAGTGTTTGTTGCTTTCATAAAAGGCCCGCTTGAGAAGAGGGGCAGAGCTGAAGCCAGAATCAAGATGTGGCATATCAGGCTTTGAGGGCAGGGGGTTTGGTGAGGGGGCAGCTTCAGACACCTGAAGGGGGTCAGCAACAGTGTTTTTCGAAGGGGGCTTACCACCACAGGTACTCATGGTTTTTATTAAACTAAAGATCTGAAGAGTTTGTCCAGAGAATTTTTTAAGTGTTTTTAATGATCTTGCCGGATAAAAACACCTCTTGTATGCTCTTTTTCAGTTTAAGGGGGCTTTTAAGGCTTCTTTAGCTTGAGTGTAAAAGTTTTAAAGAAAGGCCCGAGTGGCGAAACTGGTAGACGCACAGGACTTAAAATCCTGTGGTTCTAACGAACCGTGTCAGTTCAAGTCTGGCCTCGGGCATATTTTTTTATTGAGCGGGTGTGGCGGAATGGTAGACGCGTCAGATTCAGGTTCTGGTGGAGCCTGGCTCCGTGGAGGTTCAAATCCTCTCACCCGCACCACAATTACAGATGTTCAATAATTGACTGTGGCAGCACTTTTTTGAAGTCTTTATGGACGAGGGGGGGGGAGTTCTTATGTCACAGGCCATTCTCACTTGAAGTACTTAAAATGCTGCTTTACAGGTCTGTTTTTTAATGGTGCCTCGGGGGAGAGTCGAACTCCCATGCTCGTAAGAACATACGATTTTGAGTCGCACGCGTCTACCAGTTCCGCCACCGAGGCATAATCTGGAAAAATAGCATTTTCAGCGGTGCAAAGCAAAACTTTGCTTCTCTTCAGTCTGTTTATATATGATGCAGTCAGGACCCTGTCCCTGACCTTCCAGGGAGTTTAAAAATCAGGACCTTTGGCCTGAAAATTTTAAAAAATTTTGGTTTTTTTGTATTTTTTCCGATTAACGAAGTATAGCCTTTAAAGGAGTGTCTTTAAAGGGGAAAAGGTATTTTAAGTGTCAAAAAAACAGACAATCAGGTGAGAGGTGATTTGAGAGGAGTTAAGAATATGAAGAAGCAGATAAACCATTTGGTGGGAATTTTATTTTTCCTTTCTTTTACAATCAGTGCTGTGGCACAAACCAATGTTTATGTGGATGAGGATGATGTGGTTTTGGTGGAGGAGGATTCCTCTGGTGCACAAAAGGCAAAACCAGTGATTATTATGAACAATCAAAAAGTGGAACAAAGCCTTTCAGCACAAAAAAACAAAATATCCCAGCAGCCGGTGGTGGAGGTCAAGGGGATACCCCTGATCAAAAATAAAGCCACCGATTTGATGCATAGTAGAAGAAATGCGGAAATTCAAACAGAACAAAGAATTGTGGAAAAGCTGGAGCGTTCCCGTTTAAGAGATGAGCAGGAGCGTTTAAGACGGCTTTTTGGGGATGTGGCAGGAGAGCAGACTGTGGTGTCCTCTGAGAGTGATGTGGTTTATGTGGATAAGAAAAACATTCTTGAGGATGTGGAGGAAGAGGACCAGGTTTTTTTACGGTTTCATTTTGGCCAGGCTGCCAATTTAACCAACCGGATCGAAAAATCCTACGGAAGCTACGGGTTTTCCCTTGGTACAGATGATGAGAGTGGTTTGTCTGTGGAGGCCTCTTTTCTTTACTCTCTGCATGAGGTGAGTCGTGGGTATTCGGGGAGCTGGGCCAACAGAGGTTTCCCGGTGTTTTACAATCATCAGCTGGGGCAGTATCTTTCCCCTTTCTCTGATGTGGACCAACTCACTGGTGCCTTGTCTTTAAAATTTACACCTTTTAAAAGCCGGTTAAAACCCTATGTGGCCCTGGTGGGGCTTTACAGCCTGTGGATGTATGACAACGAGGATGAAAACTACCTGACAGGTTATTCTTTTTGCCCTGCCCTGAGTGGACAAAGTGGTTGCAACACCAGTAGAAAAACCACCAACTCCATTGATGTGGGGGTGCAGGCCGGAGTGGATGTCAGGTTTAACAAAAAAGTGGGGGTGGGGGGAAGTGTGCTGGTAAATGTTCGCAATCTTTACAACAACAACGATGCCTTGTTTCGAAATCATCGAATGATATATCAGGGGTTCACTTACCACTATAACACCCATTATGTGCAAAACTCCACTTTGGAGCGTACCAACTGGGTGATTGCCTCTGTCAATGTGGCTGTGTATTTTTAAAACCTTATCCCGGGATTATATAAAAAATAAAGGTATTGGAAAGTCCAGAGGTGTTTGCCAGTGAGCTTAAGGTCTTTTTTGTTTCGTTGGGCCTGGTGCTTAAAGCCTGTTTTTTTTTTGTTTTCGTCTGTGAAGTAAAAGCACAAGGTCTTTTTATCCGTCCCAATTTGTCCAACCCCAATTTGATTCCCTTGAGAGCGGGGGCTATGCTTAACCCTTTGTGTGCTGCCGGTGGTGGGGCTTCGTGTTTTCAGGAATGGCTTTCTTATGCACAGCCTTTAACGCATGTGAGTGTAAATGGAAGGCTCAACCAGGAACTTTACCTGCCTGTTTTGCACCAAATGGTGGAGGCACAGGGGCTTTCTGAGATGTACTTTCAAAACCAGGGCTATAAACTTATGCCCGGGTTTCATGCTCAAAGTTCCAGAAGGCTTTACAAAAAAGACAGCTATGACGACCTGGTGGAGGTCAGGGGAAGTGGTGAAAACACACGCATTCGTACAGGCAAACTGGTTTATGTGCCGGAAAAAGATTTAAAACTTTCTGCCGGGGACTCTGAGCAACCGGTGTTTGAGGACTTAAGAGAGATCTTGGAAGCGGCAGCCTCCTCTGAAGAAGAGAGGAAAGAAGAGCCCCCCCCTGAGGATGAGAACAAAAAGTTAGATTCCACCTCCCCGGCGAAAGAGGAGAGAAAAGATTCTGCCCTTTCTCCTGAGAATGAGGATCAGGAAAATGCACAGGGACAGGAGACAACAACAGCAACCCCCACCCCTTCAGAGGAAACAAAACCTCAGGAAGCCGGTACCGGGGAAGTCAGTGGTGAAAAGGAAGCCAGTGCAGGGGAAGCCAATACGCAGAACACAGATGAACAGGATGGTGCAGAGGATTCGTTTAATCTTTCTGTCCGCCGTCCCACTTTTGCTGTTCGTACCAGGGCTGCTCAAACCAAAGAGCTGGCCCCGGGCTGTGTGACCATTAACAAACCCCACTCCCCGGCTGCCACCTCTCAGGCCACATGTCTTCATTGTTCCGGGGATTTAAGAAGCCATACGAAGGATATAGAGAATTTTCTGACCACTGTTCATACCACTCATTCAAAAAAACTGAAGTATTTAAAAAAAATCTGTACTCCACATGAGAGTCTGAAAGGACTTATTAGAAATTTTGAAAGAAGCTGTAAAGGGAAGTTTAAAGATTTTGTTTCTGATCTGTACTGTATTTCCTGTCAAAGAGGTGTACCTCCTGAGGTGATGCTGGCCATGATGAGTATAGAAAGCTCTGGCCGGTGCGGAAGTGTTAATGACAGCTCTCATGAAACCAGTCTTGGGCTTTTTCAGGTGAATGCAGATGTTCATAGCTGTAAAGGACATCAAAAAAAATCCTCTGCCAACCGGGAATGTTTGATGAATATCACAAACAACACTCTTTATGGGGTGCGGATTTTACGGGATGCTTACAAGCTCACCAACGGAAGTCTGCCAGAGACCAGACCACAGAATTGTACAGGCGGCTGGACAGGTATGGGAAAAACAAAGCGGGATCAGTGGCGAAAAGCAGTGTCTGCTTATAACGGAGGTCAGCTCTATGTGATAAGAGCTCAAAATGCAGTAAAAAGAGCCTTAATCAATAATCCCAACCCTCCCACCTGGGAGCAGCTGAGGGTGTATTCCTTTGCCACCAAACTTTCTGCCATGGCCCGTGGGGAAAAAAGGAAAGGAAGAGCCATTCGCAACACCATTTCCAACCTGGCACACACAGAGGCGGTACTGGGAAGAGAGATTCAAGGTTCCCCCCCTGGGGTTGTGGAGTTTTGGGAACAGTATTTAAAAAAACAGGAGCTTCCCTCCACTTGTGAAAGCTAACTCTCTCTGAGAAGTTTTTAAAAAAGATGTCGTGAAGGGAAGGATTTACGGAGCTTTTCAGGGTCAAAGGTCCAGTTTTTGTTTTTCTGAAGAAAAAGCTTGAAAAAAAATGGGGGGGAGGTAAAGTCAGTTTTGAGCTTCAAAACCTTCATTACAGATGTTTTTAAAGCTCTAAAACAAGATTTGCAGCCCGGTTACTTTTTAAGGGAGGGGGCTGTTAAGGATAAAAACCTTTATTTGATATTTAGAAATAAAAAAAGGAGGCTTAAAATGAAGTTTTTTATATTTGCTGTTTTTTCTTTTAATCTGTTTGCTTATGGGCAGACAGTGATTCCAGTTTGTAAGCGTACCCCGCAGGTAAGGGATGCGATTGTGGAAAAGCTAAAAGAAAATGTTGATTCCAATATAAACTGCAATTTGGCAGATCACTTTTTGGATCAGATACAATTTTTATATATAAGAGGTAAGGGTATTGAAACGCTGTGGGTGGGGGACTTTTCAGGGTTGATTTCTCTTAAGGAGCTTAGCTTGAATGGTAACAAAATAAGTGGTTTGCCTGTTGGGGTATTTGCAGGACTTACTTCTCTTGAGGAGCTTTATTTGTGGGGTAACAATTTAGGTGCTTTGTCTGTTGGGGTATTTTCAGGCCTTGCTTCTCTTAAGGAGCTTGGCTTGGGTGGTAACAATTTAAGTGATTTGCCTGTTGGGATATTTGCAGGACTTACTTCTCTTCGGTGGCTTGGTTTGTCTGATAACAACAGGTTAAATCCTGGTGTCGAGGTATTTTCTGGACTTCCTTCTCTTCAGGTGCTTGGTCTAGGGGGTAATTCTTTGACAGAAGATGAATTAAAGCTCATACTAAAAGGACTGCCTTCGGGTGCTAGGATAAATTGGGGTTAAAAAATTCAGGTGGGGCCTCAAGTCCATATAAAAGAAGATAAGAATAGTATGAATGGCAGAATGGACAGGATAGAGACCAAGCTTGATCGCTTGATGGACCATTTAATGAAAAACAACTCTTAAACACTTCCCAAGACCAGGAGGCTTACAATGAAGTTTTTTATATTTGCTGTTTTTTCTTTTAATTTGTTTGTTTATGGTGAGACAGTGCTGCCGGTTTGTGATCGTACCCCGCAAGTCAAAGATGCGATTGTAAAGAAGCTTAAGGATGTTGTGGATTCCAACATAAACTGCACCTTGGCAGATAAGCTTTTGGATCAGATAGACTTTTTACATTTAGAAAATAAGGATTAAATCGCTGAAGGTGGGGGATTTTTCGGATCTTGTTTCTCTGGAGATACTTGAATTGGGTCATAACTGGTTAAGTGCTGTGCCTGTTGGGATATTTTCAGGACTTTCTTCTCTTAAGAGTCTTTATATAGATAATGATTTGTCAAAAATTGAAAAAGACCGCATAAGAAAAGCCTTGCCCGATACCATAATTCGGTTTATGTAGAAAAGGATAATCCTCCATTTTTTTCGAGGGGTTTTTTAAAAAAATAAAAATTGGATTTTGGGTCTGCAATTAAAAGAGTGTGAGTTTAGGCAGGTTTAAAGGGGATGGGCCTGAAGCCAGTTTTTTCCACAGGCAATATGAACTTTCAATGGCACTTTTAAGGTCTGGTGTTTTTCCATAATGTGTTGAATGTGCAGGCATTCCTCTTTTACCAGGTGATCTTCACATTCAAAAAGAAGCTCGTCGTGGATTTGCAGCAGAAGGCGGGAGAACACACTTTTTCGTAACTCCACCATAACCTCTTTCACTATTTCAGAGGCGGAACCCTGTACAGGAGTGTTAATAGCTATGCGGCGTGCGGCCTGTTGATTGTGAAATTTTGCCGCTTTCAGCTCAGGGATTTGTCTTTTTCTTCCGGAAAGGGTTTGTACATAGCCTTGTTTTTCCGCCTGCCTGAGAAGCTGCTCTCTGTATTTTTTTACCCCTTCAAATTTTTTAAAATAATTGTCTATGATGGTTTGTGCCTCTCCGGTGCTTATTCCCAACTCTGAGGAAAGTGTATAAGGCCCCTGTCCATACATGAGGCCAAAATTAATGGTCTTGGCCCGGTGCCTTAAGGCCGGGCTGACTTTTTTAAGGGGAAGGTCGTAAATTTCACTGGCGGTGATAAGGTGAATGTCTTTTCCCGCATGGAAGGCTTTTATGAGATTTTTGTCTCCTGACAGATGAGCCAGCATACGCAACTCAATTTGTGAGTAGTCCGCAGAAATAAGACTGTGGTTTTTTTTTGCTTCAAAAGCTGTGCGAACTTTTTGCCCCTGAGAGGTTTTGATGGGTATGTTTTGCAGGTTGGGTTTTACACTGGAAAGCCTTCCTGTGGAGGTCAAAGTCTGCCGGAAATGCGTGTGAAGCCTGCCTGTTGTTTTATTGACCAGAGTGGGTAAGACATCCACATAAGTGTTTTTCAGTTTAAAAAGCTCTCTGTATTTTAAAATCAGGGGAATAGCAGGGTGTTGGTTTTTCAGTTTTAACAGAACATCCATGTCTGTGGAATAACCGGTTTTGGTTTTGCGTCCGTGCTTTAAGCCCAGTTTGTGAAACAAAACAGAAGACATTTGTTTGGGGCTTGCAAGGTTAAAAGGCCCCTCTGTATAAGAAAAAATCTCTTTTTCCATTTCAGAAAGCTGCCGGTTGATAAGCTGAGAGTGTTGCTTCAGTTTTTGGGAATTGAGCTGAATACCTTTTTGCTCCATTTCAAAAAGTACAGCAGTAAGGGGAAGCTCAGTGTTCCCGTACATATCCCACAAATTTTGGGTTTGTAAGTCTTCTGTGAGTTTCTTTTTTAATTTTTGGTGGATTTGATAAAGCTCTCCCGGTGAAGTTTTGGGGGAAACAGAAAAACCATAGCCTTTGCACAAATACTCAAAAGAGCTTATGGGGCGGGATTGTAAAGTGTAGGCTGCCACCAAAGCACACCACCCGGGGACAGGATGTGTGCAGGAAAACTGAGTAAAAATGTTTTTTAAATCATAACCACACCACTTGACCCTTTTATAAGACAGCCATTTTCCTGTTTGTGACAGATTATGTCCCTTTAAACTGATGGTGCGGTTTTGGTGAGCCAAAAACCACTCATTGTTGCTGTCCTGAAACAACCAGACGGGGCGGTAAGTGCAGATAAATTTTTTTAACTCCGGAAAACTCATAAAATGCACCCTTAAATTGCCCGGGAGTTTTTTTAATACACCTTGGCTGGAGGGGCTTAAGGTTTCTTTTTTATCCGTGGAGGGTTTGGCAGGGGAAGAGGTGGCATTTTCCCCACAAAGTTTGACAGCAAAGCTTTTAAAGCCCAACTCCTCCAACAGGTTTTTAAGCTCTGTGTTTTTGGACTTTTTGTATTGTATAAAGTGAGTCATTTGCTCTTTTGTGGGGGGGGCAGATTTTTTGGTAGCCTGCCGGTGCGTAAGTTCCGGAAGGCTCATATCAGTAACAATACGCACCAGTTTTTGCGACAAAAAAGCTTCTGTCTGGGACTGGCTTAGTTTTTTGGCAAGTTTTTCAGGGATCTGTTTGATATGATCGTAAATGGCGGGGAGGTTTTTGTATTCCTTTAAAAGTTTTTGGGCACTTTTAGGGCCTATGCCCCTGACACCGGGAATGTTGTCTGTGCTGTCCCCCACAAGGGACAGATAGTCTGTCATTTGTTCTGGTAAAACCCCCCATTTTTCAAAAGCTTTTTTGGAATCGTAAGTGATATTCCTCATGGGGTCGTAAAGAGACACAGCAGGGCCTATCAGCTGGGCAAAGTCTTTGTCCCCACTGACAATCAGAATTTTAAGCTGATGTTTCAGACCCAAAGAGCTTAAGGTGCCAATAATGTCATCGGCTTCATAACCTGGTTTTTTGAGCATGGGTACCCCCATGGCCTGTATGAGTTTTTGTATGTAAGGAATTTGTGTTTTTAAATCTTCAGGGGTCTCCCCCCGGTGGGCTTTATATAAAGGGTAGATTTTGGTGCGAAAAGAGGGGGTTTCAGAGTCCATACAGCAAACCATGTACTCAGGCTGGTGATCTTTTAAAAATTTGGTGATCATGGATAAAAAGCCATACAAAGCATTGGTGGGCATCCCTCCGGGGCTTTGAAGGTGGTGGGATACGGCATAATAAGCTCTGAAAAATAAAGAGCTTGTGTCCAAAAGATAAAGTGTTTTTTGTTTCATCCGGTGAAAACAGCTTTATCCCTGCCCGGGTGGGGCAGTCAAGCAAAGAGGGCTTAGGCGGCTTTTTTCACCCGCCGGGGTTTTATTTTTAAAGGGGCTTCGCGAAAAGAGTTGGGTTTTAATCTTAAGCTCTGGACTTTTCTGTAAAAAGTGGCTCTTCCCACTTTGAGCAACCCACAGGCTTTTGAGACATTTCCTCTGGAGAGTGTTAAGGCCTGTTTTATGGCTTTCCCCTGAAGCTGTCTTAAACTCATGTGGGGGCTGGCGTGACTGTGAGCCTGGGAAATGGGGATCACAGAAGGGGGGAAAGTGAAAGACCTGGCTGGCCGGCCCCTGCCCCTCTTGTTCCACTCTCTGGTGGAGTAATGCTCCACAGGGTAGCCACAACGGTCAGCAATCTTTTGCACCTGTTGTATGTCTGCCAGGCTGTCGCTGACAAAAATCAATTTGCTCTTTTTTGAACTGTCTTTTTCCATGGGCCTCGTGATGCTTTGCTCTCTTTTAAGTTAAAAGTTTCTTATTGTGAGGTTTTATTTACATATTCGGCATAAAATCAAAAATCTTAAAGAGAATTATGTGAAAAAGATTTGTTAAAGCACAGGGCTTCCCCTTTGGGCGGGCCTGTAAGCTGCCCCTCCCGCATGGCCCATTTTCCCTTGAGCATAACCCCCACAGGCCATCCCTGAACCTGTTTGTTTTCAAAAGGGGACCATCCGCACCGGGAAGCAAGCCATGCCTTACGAATACGCTCTGTTTTCTTTAAATCCACCACAGTGAAATGGGCTTTAAACCCTTTGCGGATAAAACCCTGATCTTTGATTTGATAATAACGACAGGGGCCTGAGGACAGCAGGCTGCACAGGTGCTTTAAGCTTAAGCGTTTTTTATTCACATGATCCAGCATAAGAGGGAGCATGGTTTGAGTGCCAGGCATACCGGCCGGAGAACCCGGGTATTTTTGTTGTTTTTCCTTCAAAAGGTGGGGGGCGTGGTCAGAACCCAGCATGGTCACCAGCCCGGAGTGCAGTCCCCTCCACAGGGCCTTTAAGTGGTTTTTACTTCGTAAAGGGGGATTCATTTGAGATAAAGTTCCCAGTTGTTCGTAACAATCAGGGCTTGCAAGGCTTAAGTGCTGGGGGGTGAGTTCCACACTGATGAGGTTTTTGTAAGGGGATAAAAACTCTATTTCCTCTGCTGTACTGAGGTGCAAAATATGTATCCTTCTTTGGAATTTTTGGGCCAGGCCCACCAGTTTTTGTGTGGAAAGCAAAGCACAAAGAGAATCTCTCCACTCTGTGTGTTCTCTGACCGAGCGGAGGGGAAGAAGCTTTTTTCTTTTCTGCAGCCTTTGGTTGTCTTCGCTGTGAAAGGCCAAAGGCCCCCGGGTGGTGTGAAACACATAATTCAGCTGCTCTTCTTTATGCACGAGAAGAGAGCCTGTGGAGCTGCCCATAAAGACTTTTATTCCGCAGCAGTGCTTGTGGTGCTCCAGGTGGGGAAGGTGGGTGATATTCTCTGGTGAAGCCCCTGCAAAAAAGGCAAAATCGCACCAGCTTCTGTTTTTTGCTCTTTTCAGTTTGTCTTTTAAAAGTGTTTCAGAGGTGGTGGGGGGATAGGTGTTGGGCATCTCCAAAAAAGCACTCATGCCCCCTAAAAGGGCCGACTGGCTTCCCGTACTCAGGTCTTCTTTGTGTTCCATACCTGGTTCCCGAAAGTGGACCTGACTGTCTATCAGGCCGGGGAGTATGTGGAGGTTTTTTGCATCAAAAACCTGCCCGGCCTTTTGGGGGTTGAGTTGTCCCAGTTCTGTAATTTTTCCCTCTGAAACCCCTATGTCTGTTTCCTCCTCCACCAGCTCACAGGGGTTTTTCAGGTGAGGGGCCAGGACCTTACCCCCTTTGATAATCAAATCAAAATGTTGTTTCATTAATCTGCCATAATTTATAAAAACCGTCAAATTGACAAGTCTTTTTTCACTTCTTTTTTGCCAGGCTGAAAAAAAACATATAAAATGGTTTTTGTTTTCCGTGTCAGGGGAGTTGAAATTCCAACAGGGTGGGGGTTAAGGTTTTTTGGTTTTACTTTTTAAAAAACATCCTTACTGGCCTGCGGTGTGTTCTGTGTTGAGGAAGCTGCACCGTGCAGGTTTTAAAGCCTATTTGGCCGGAGGTTGTATCAGGGATGGCCTGTTAAAACGGGTGCCAAAGGATTTTGACATCGCCACTTCGGCACGTCCTGAAGAGTTGTTAAATTTGTTCCCTGAAGGCAGAAAGCAGGGCAAGTCCTTTGGAGTGATAGCTTTAAGACTTCCCCCCCTTAAGAAAGAAAAAAGCTCATCGGTGGAAATAGCCACTTTTAGAAAGGACGGCCCTTACAGGGACGGCAGAAGGCCGGAGTTTGTAACTTTTTGTTCTGAAAAAGAAGATGCTTTAAGAAGGGATTTTACCATCAACGCTTTGTTTTATGATATAAAGACCGGGGATGTTTTGGACTATGTGGGTGGGGTGAGGGATTTAACAAGCCAGCTGATACGCACAGTGGGTACCCCTTTACAAAAGTTTGAAGAGGACAAACTGCGTCTTATTCGTGCCATACGCTTCAGTGTGGTGACAGGGTTTCGGATAGAAAAACAAACACAAAAAACCCTGTTTGACATGAAGGAAAGCTTAAACACACAAGTGGCCCCGGAGAGAGTTTATGAAGAAAGTCTGAAAACTTTAAGAACGGGAAAGTTTGAGCGGGCTTTTTATTTTTTTAACAAACTGGGTTTGTTTTCTTTTTTGTGGCAGCTTTGTGAAGACAAAAAAACCTGTCAGGTTTTTTGGAGATATCCCCCCCCTGATGGCTGGCTTGATGAAGCGGAAAAAACCTGGGCTTATGCCCTTTACCCCTTGTGTATGGGGATAAAAAAACCCCAGCTGGATTCTTTTTTAAGGAATCACAAAAACTCTGTGTGGCACAGGCGTTTTAGGGAAAAAAGATTTCCCTTAAAAACACTTAAGTTTTTGCGTCAGGTTCTGTTTGCTTCTTTTTGTTTTTTGGACCGGGAAAAAACCTCAAAGGGAAAAAAGCTGGCTCTTTTAAACTCCCCCGGTGGGGGGGAGGCTTTACACCTTTTAAAAACTTACCTGAAAAGCCAGGGAAAATCCCTTCATTCTTTAAGCCGTTTAAGTAAAACTTTTGAGACTTTAAAACTAAAGGGCCTTTTAAAACCTCTGGTTACGGGTGAGGATTTAAAAAAATACAAAAAAATAAAAAAACAGGATATGGCTTCAAACCTTCAGAAGCTTTATGAGTATCAGCTGGAACACCAAATCACAAATAAAGCCTGCCTGTTAAAACAGATAAAGGATCTTAAGGCAAGGGGGAGTCGCCATTTTCCCCCGGGACTTAAAACCCCACAAAACCGCTTCCCTGGGGATTAGGGCAATATCTCTAATGCTTCCTCCTTTATCGAAAAGTAGCCACTTTTTGGGGGTCAAGGACACTTTTTACTTGATTTTTGATAGGGGGTGTATTAATATTGTGTATCAAGACACTTTAAGTGACTAAAAATAATTAAAATGGGGGTTTGAAATGAAGTTTTTTATATTTGCTGCTTTTTCTTTTCATTTGTTTGCTTATGGTGAGAAAGTGATACCGGTTTGTGAGCGTACCCAGCAGGTAAGGGATGCGATCGTAGGGAAGCTTAAGGGTACTGTGGATTCCAGCATAGACTGTACTTTGGCAGATTTTCTTGTAGATCAAATAGGTTTATTGGATTTAGACGACAGAGGTATCAAATCTCTGAAGGCGGGGGATTTTTCAGGACTTTCTTCTCTTCGGGAGGTTGTTTTGAGGCATAACGGATTAAGAGATTTGCCTGTTGAGGTATTTTCAGATCTTCCTTCTCTTAAGGGGCTTTGGTTGAATAATAACAATTTAAGAACTTTGCCTGTTGGGGTATTTTCAGATCTTCCTTCTCTTAAGGGACTTGATTTGATGCATAACGAGTTAAAAGATTTGCCTGCTGGGGTATTTTCAGGGCTTTCTTCTCTTAAATGGCTTGATTTGAAGCATAACAATTTAAGTGATTTGCCTGTTGGGGTATTTTCCGGGCTTTCTTTTCTTGAGTGGCTTGATTTGAATACTAACAATTTAAGAGCTTTGCCTGCTGGGGTATTTTCAGGGCTTACTTCTCTTGAGGGGATTGATTTGGGGCGTAACAATTTAAGTGATTTGCCGGTTGGAGTATTTTCAGGGCTTGTTTCTCTTGATAAGCTTGATTTGATGCATAACGAGTTAAGTGATTTGCCTGTTGGGGTATTTTCCGGGCTTGTTTCTCTTGATAAGCTTGATTTGGATCGTAACAAGTTGAGTGATTTGCCTGTTGGGGTATTTTCCGGGCTTTCTTCTCTTAAATGGCTTGATTTGAGGCGTAACAATTTAAGTGATTTGCCTGTTGGGGTATTTTCAGGACTTTCTTCTCTTCGGGAGGTTGTTTTGATGCATAACGAGTTAAGAGCTTTGCCTGCTGGGGTATTTTCAGGACTTGTTTCTCTTGAGAAAGTTTATTTAGATGTTTCCTTAGTAAGGAAAGCAGATGCTATAAAACAAGATGTTCCTTCTGGTGTTAAGGTAATATTTCGCGGGAAGTAATTGGCCGGCCACACCAGCCAGGCAGTTTTGTTCCCAAAAGTGTCTCACTCTGAAACATCCCACAAGCCACTTGGTGGCTTCCTTAAATGATTGTTTTTTTGACAAAATTGTAAATTTTACACGGGGGGTTTGTTTTTTTTCTTAAACGTGTTATTTAAAGAGCCACTATGAAAATCCTTATGGCTCTTTTTCTTTTATCCGGGTTTTGTTTCAACAGCTCTGGCATTGTTTTTTATAAACAGGATAAGGCCCGTGGTCCGGGTACAATAACATTAAAAAATTTTGATATAGCCAGCAAGTCTTATAAGAATAAGAGGAAGTGGATTTTGGAAAACCCTTATGATTACCCCTGGGGGGTGTGTTTTCCGAAGGGGAAACATAACTTTGAACAAAAACATCTAAACTGGACCTGGCAAGCTATGGAAGAATGGAATGAAGAATATGATGATTTTTTAAGCATCCATAAGCACAACACTTTGGTTCCCTCTGAATATTTAAATTTTCCATTTGATGTAAGTCGTATTTTTATTGATCCAAAGGATTATCTTGTAGCCGGCTGGCCTTCTAAATTACTGGTCTGGTCTTGCGATAAGGAATACCACAATCTTGTTTATCCGGTTTTTGCTCCCACAAAGGTTGATAAAAAAACAGGAACACAGGCTTTAGCTTATTACCAGCCACACAATCCATGGTTTAATGATTTTTATGGGAGTATTGTCATGAGCAATAATGTAAAAGAAAAAAATGGAAAAATAAAAGTTTGGGAAAAAGATCATTTTATCAATGTTATGATGCATGAGTTGGGTCACCTTTTGGGGGTTCCCCACCTGGAACCCGATGATACAGAGATCATGACTTCACATGGGTTTGGTTGTGAAACAGGCGGAAAAAGGAAGATTTGTGACTTGACTTATAAGGATCTTAGGGCTTTTTCAGATTTGTACCCATACCCCATGGTGGGAATAAATCCTATTGTATTTTTTAGCTATCTTTATAAGAGAGGATTATTAAAATGAAGTTTTTAATAGCATTTTTAATAACCTGTTTTGTATTGGTGTCTTGTAAGTTTAATAAGACTTTTTATGCTTCCTGTGAGGATTACTGTAACCGATCCAGAGTTGATGACAGTAACATTTTGGCTTCCGTAATAATGCCCGGGGATATTCGCTGCCATAATATGTATATGGAAGCTTATAGATTAGGAAGAAAGATGGATCTCTGTGGTTTTGATATGAATGATCCTAATCCTGAAGCGTGCCAAGCTTTAATTGATCAAGCTAAAGAGAATTGTAAAAAGCTTCCCCCTGATCCTTCAATGATGGACCAGACAGTGAGTGGTACGACTGTTTTTAAGGACGGCAAACCTGTTCTTATTGATGCCAAGCCTGTTAAAGTCAAGGGTGAGGTTTGCTCCTGTAACCAAAGCAAGTGATATTTAGACATTAAAGGAGAAGCCGCAGCCACAGGTTTTAGAAGCATTGGGATTGGAAAAAGTAAAACCTTTTCCGTTAAGCCCTCCGTCAAAATCCAGTGTCATACCCATAAGGTAAAGAAGACTTTTGCCGTCCACCACCAGTTCCACCCCTTGGGAGCTAAAAATTTTGTCACTTTCCTGCCTGTGTGTGTCAAAATCTAATTTGTAAGAAAACCCGGAACATCCCCCTTCCTTCACAGAGACTCTTAAGAAGGGATTGCTTTGTTTTGCCTCCTCCTGCTTTATCAGGTGTTGGATTTGCCGGGCGGCTTTTTGCGAAATACTAATCATAAAAAAACCTTTGTTGTTTGTCTTTCCCTTTTACACTGCAAAAGTTCAGGCCTCAGAATGAAATGATAGGCTTTTTGGGTCAAAAAGGCAAGTTTTAAATTCTTTTGCTTTTTTTGACTGCTTTCACCTCAGTTTCAGGTCTGAAGTCTATAGCAGAGACTACCTGCACATTTTAGATGTTTGTGTGGTCACCTGTGGGGGTGTGTGGTGCAAAAAACAGCTTAAGAGGATGCATAACCAAAGGTATCACCTGCAAAGGGCTGCCAGGATGTTTTACTTAAACCAGGAATTGACCTCTGCCCCCCCTGAGAAGGCTCCTGAAGTGCAGGGGAGGCTGGACCAGGCTCTGGAGGAATTTAACCAGGCTGATGCGGCTCTCAGCCAGTTTTGCTCTGAAACCCCCGCTGCCCCACCACCAGGGGACTGAGTAAATCAGCCAGGGGACGGGGCTGGCCACCAGGTAAGCCCTTACCCCTGGGAAGGTATCCCCCGCCAGAATGGTCCAGGTTTTGTCTAAAGGCTCAAGTTTTTTGACCGATAAAGTAAAAAAAAGCTAAGATTTTTATTAAGGAATACAATCTTTAACCAGGAGTGAAGGAATGAAAAAGGTTTTGTTTGTTTTGTTATTTTGTTTTGCCACTCAAGCCAATACCGATCAAGAGGTTTGTGAGCAGCTATGTGAGCAGATAAGAAGTGATGCCGAAATGTTGAGTGCTGTTCAGAGAATGCAGATGGAACTGGAGATCAAGATAATTAGTCACAGGCTTGAGCGAATGCTCAAAGAATATGAATTATCTTGTCAGGACCACTTGGAAGCAGACACTCAGTAAAAACTTTTTTTTTATAAGAAAGATTTTACCTAGGTGGCTTAATCTAGGAGATAATTCTTTGTCAATAAGGGAAGAAGACCGCCTAAGAGAAGAGCTGCCTCATACAACCATTATTGATTTTGATCCCCTTGATGATGATGACAGAGAGTAGCTGTCCGCTACAAATATCATGAGGTAAAAAAGAATAACCCCTATTTTGATACCTTTTGTGGCCGGGGAGTAAGTGGCCGGCCACACCAGCCAGGCAGGTTTGTTCCCAAAGTGTCTCACTCTGAAGCATCCCAAAAGCCCCCTGGAGGGCGGGATTAAAGTTTTTTGAGACTAAGCCGATAAGGGTCCATGGAAGGCCCCGGGACACTAAACTTCATTAAGGATTAAAAACCACTTACTGGGGCCGACCTTCTTTTGCGGGGAAGTATGAAAGCTTGGTGTTTTAGGGAGTTAAGAAAAAAAATGGGGGGGGGGAATTGCCCTCTCACTTCTTTTCTTTTTCACTTTCAGTTTAAGCTTTGAAGCTCTTGCTGGTTATAATCCAACAAGAGTATGCGTCAATGGTAAGGTGGCTTTGAATCAAAATGGGGGTTGGCCAAAAAATGGTGGTACTCGCCCTTGTTGTAGAGTTACAGGAAACACAAACTCTGTATATGAAACAGTATCCTGCCCACCGGCAAGTTGTACAGATCCAAAACCTTGCGGCAATCCCGGGTCTTGCCGGGCAAAGCACACCTGTTACAGACAATCAGATAACAATCCTTATAAAACTTGCGATGATTCATGTAAAAAAACACCATACACATGTTATGGACGATGTGGGGATTATCCTGATTGCTATGAAAAGCATACCTGCCCTTGTGGTGGAAGGAAAATGTGCAAGCTCACACAATGCCCGCAAAAAATTTATTGTTATGGGACGGAGAGAGCTTGCTCTTTGTCAGAGTGTTCACCTTGTGGGTCTTCTTTAAATCTTTGTGGAGAACAGCCCTATTGTAGTGATAAATTATCTTGTCCTTCATCTAATGTTAAAACCTGTGACCTTTCATTGTGTCCAACACCAGAGAACCTTCCTGAAGAACCGGATCCGGAGCCAGAGGTACAAGTGTGCGGTGGAGCAACACCATGCGGGACTCATCCCTATTGCCGGGCCGCTGCTTACCTGTGCGGAGGAAGTGGGGTAAAAGCTTGCTCAAGTTCAGAGTGTCCGCCCCGGCAAAATCCTCAATCACCTTCACCACAGCCTGCCCCACAGACACCGCAGCCAGCTCAACAATTAGCAACACCCGCAGAGTGTCCTCCAGGTTAAGGATCACCTTCCCTGGATACCGGGGAAGTGTGTCCCCCTGGTGGCTTTCTTAATTGATTGTTTTTTTGACAAAATTGTAAGTTTTACACGGGGGGTTATTATTTTTCCTGAAGTGTGTTACTTAAAGAGCCACTATGAAAATCCTTATGGCTCTTTTTCTTTTATCCGGGTTTTGTTTCAAAAGCCCTGGTATTGTGTATAAACTGGATAAGGCCTATGATCCAAGTGGTAAAATAGTCCAGGATTTTGATAGATCAAAACGGTCTTATGATAAAGAGTATTATTATTTTTTGGAAAACCATAATGATTATCCCTGGGGGGTGTGTTTTCCGGAGGGGAAACATAACTTTGAGCAAAAACATCTAAACTGGACCTGGACAGCCATGGAAGCGTGGAATAAAGAATATGACAAATTTATCAGCATCCATAAGCACAACACTTTGTTTCCCTTTAGACCTTTAAGATTTCCCTTTGATGTAAGTCGTATTTCCTTTGATCCAAGGGATTATTTTGTAGTCGCTTGGCCTGATCCTGAAAGCAAATTATTGGTTTGGTCTTGCGATAAGGAAAAATACAATCTTGTTTATCCGGTATTTGCTCCCACAAAGGTTAATGAAAAAACAAAAATACAGCCTTTGGCTTACTACGATGCAAAACACCCATGGTTTGGTGATTTTTATGGGAGTATTGTCATGAGCAATAATGTAAAAGAAAAAAATGGGAAAATAAAAGTTTGGGAAGAACATCATTTTATCAATGTTATGATGCATGAGTTGGGACACCTTTTGGGGGTTCCCCACCTGAAACCCGATGAGACAGAGATCATGACTTCGTATGGGTTTGGTTGTGGAAAAAGGGGGAAAGATAAGATTTGTTCTTTAACTTCAGGTGATTTTAATTCTTTTGTAAGTATTTTCAGAAGCCGTGGGAAGCATATCAGAGAGTTAAGTTGGAGTGAAAAGGAAAAGTTTAGAGAGTTAAAGGGGTGGGAAAAGGAAAAAAGAAGAAGAGATGTTAAGGCTGCACGCATAGCGAGAGCAAAATTGGATACAGAAAAGCTGCGGGCGTGTAACGGGGGAGGATATTCAGGTCCATATAAACTTTTGGACGCTTGTTTATAAGGAGGAAGTAAAATGAAGATTTTGGTAACAATTTTAATGATCAGTTTTGTCTTGGTGTCTTGCAAGTTTAATAAGACTTTTTATGCTTCATGTGAGGATTATTGTACAGGGACACCGAGTAACATCAAGGCTTCAGTCATTATGCCCGGGGATATTCGCTGCCATATAATGGAAAGTAAAGCCTATGCATTGGGAAGAGAGCTGGGTTATTGTTATAACGGGCCTCTTTACATAGGAGATGTAAGGCAGGATCAAACTCATCCGGATCCTGAAGCATGCTATGCTTTAGGAGATCAAGCTAAAGAGAATTGTAAAAAGCTTCCGCCTGATCCTTCAATGATGGATCAGAAAGTGAGTGGGACGACTGTTTTTAAGGACGGAAAGCCTTTTCTTATTGATGCCAAGCCTGTAAAGATTAAAGGTGAGGTTTGCTCCTGTAACCAAAGCAAGTGATATTTAGAAACACCTGGTGGCCACCGCTCCAGTCTCATTAAAATTCTGAGCTATCTTCTCAAAAGTCATTCCCTGGTGCTTTAATGCCTTTAATAATGGTGCCACCTTCAAATCGTGCAGCTCCCTCTGGCTTAATCTCTTTTCCCTCTTTTTCAAAGGCTTTGGTTTTACATCTTGCTTCTCTTTCAAAAGCTCTCTCTGTCTTTTTCTTTTCTTTCTCTCTTTGGTCCACTTTGAGATTTGCTCCCGCTCCCACCTGGCCATTACTCCCATAAACCCGATTGTTTCCCTGGTGGCCTGGGGCATGTCGGCACAAATGAACCTGATCCCGCTATTCTGTATCCAGGGGATTTATAAAAATATGTTTTGTTTTTTTGCCTTTAAAGGTACCCTCTCAGTAAAAATTTATGGTACATTTTCCGGTTCTGGAGGAGGAGGGTCTTAAGAAAGTTGGAAAAAAACCAAAAACCCCTTTGGCAAAAGTACAATTTGTTTGCCCCCACAGAGGAGCATCAGATGCTTCGTCAAATGGTGGCCTCTTTTGTAAAAAAGGAGGTTGAACCAGGGGCTTTTCAAAGAGACAGGGAAGAGTTCTTCGATCTCGCTTTGTTGAGAAAAATGGGCAAGCTGGGGCTTTTGGGCCTCAGTGTGCCGGAGGAGTACGGGGGGGCGGCCCTGGATGCCCTGGCTGTGGTTTTGGTGCACGAAGAGCTTTCTTTTTCTGACCCGGGGTTGTGTCTGGCCTACCTGGCCCATTCCATTTTATGTACGCACAATGTGGCATGGAATGCGGATACAGAACAAAAAAAACAATTTTTACCAGATCTTTGCTCAGGAAAGCACTTGGGGGCCATGGCCATGTCGGAGGCGGAAGCAGGTACAGATGTGCTGGGGATGAAAACCACTTTTCAGCAAAACCCCACGGGCTTTGTCTTAAATGGCAGAAAAATGTGGATCACCAATGCCTGCCAGGGGAAAGACCAGACCCTGCCCTCTGACAGAGTGCTTGTGTATGCAAAAAACTCTTCTTCTGATGAGGGGGAAATTTGTGCCTTTTTGGTGGAAAGGGGTTTTAAAGGCTACCGTTTGGGGCAGATGATAAAAAACAAAACCGGTATGCGGGCCTCCACCACAGCGGAGTTGGTTTTTGATCACTGCGAAATACCTTTAAGCCACCGTATAGGCAAAAAAGCCCTGACAGGTATGATGAGAAATCTGGAGCTGGAACGCATAGCCCTTGCCGCCATAAGTCTTGGCATTGCCAAAAGATGCCTGACAGAGATGAACCGCTACGCCAGTGAGAGAAGGGCCTTTGGCCAGAGCATAAGAGAGTTTGGGCAAATTCAAAAGCACCTGGCCGGGAGTTATGCAGAGTACAGTGCTGCCAGAACTTATGTATATGATGTGGCAAGAGGACTCCGGTGGGATCAGGCGGGGGGAAGGCTGCCCTCCGATGCTGCCAAGTGGGTGGCAGCCCCTGTGGGCAAAAAAGTGGCAGACCGGGCCATGCAGGTTCTGGGGGCTTATGGCTATGTGGCAGAATACCATGTGGAACGCTTTTGGAGAGATGCCAAACTGCTGGAGATTGGTGGAGGTACCAACGAGGCTTTGGAAAAAAACATCACCAAAGAGTTAAAAAAACACTCTTCTTTTTAAACCCCCCTTAAAAACAGGGGGGGGGTGTCAATCTAATGAGGCAGGTTTTGTTCGTAACTTTGGCGGTAGGTGGTGATAAGCTGTTGAGTTTGCGGTGGCATAACCAAAATCTGTTTTTCAGAAAAAGCCATAACCTGAAGGGGATCCATAAGCCTTATCTGATCGGCTGTTAAGACAGAGCTTTGTTGAAGTCTCATGGCCTGAATTTGTTCTTTAGAGAGAAGAGCCATCTGCTCCGGTGTAAAAGCCTGTATCTGTTTAAACAAATCAGGAGTGTTGAGATCACCATCCATATACTCTTTTGGGCTAAAAAAACTGAACTTAACGGGGCTTATGGCCTCAATATCCGCTCTTGTGAAGTTGGGAATTTGTTCTGGTAAAAACATCCTCATCTGATCTTCTGTGAGGTAAGCCATTTGTTCCGGGCTTAAGTAAATTTTTTCCGGTTTGTTGTACTCTGCCTCAAGTTTTTTGATTTCAGCCATGGGTAATCTGAAAATCTGATCCGCTGGGACTTCAGGTTTTTCTGTAAAGTTGGCTTCCCAAAGTGTTTGTATCTGTATTGCTGTAAGGTGAGGTATTTGCTCTTTTGTTAAAGCCTGTACCTGCTTCCGTGTAAAATGCAAAAGAGAAAGATGTGGTATCTGTTTGGGGGTAAAAGTTTTCACCTGATCAAGATTTAAGATCTCTGCCTTGCCCTGGGCATTTAAGAATTTGATATTTTTTGCTGAGACACTTCGTATTTGAGAGAAGGTAAGATGAGGAAGAAGCTCCACCGGTATATTTTCCAAATCCTTAAAATTAAATTTTTTGAACTTCCTTGCGGGAATATGAGAAAATTGCTTTGAGGAGAAATAACCCACAAAGCCTGCCAAAGCCTCCGCAGGAATGTCATATTTTGAATTATCCCCCCTGAGATGATTGTATGTTTTGACTTCCAGAGAATCCTGATGTTGAATGATACCCTTTGTTAAAGATTCTACATAACTGTTTTTAAAATTTGTCCAGAGGGAATAAGATATTCTTTCAGGCCATGTATCTTTTAGTAACATATCAATATGGAATTTGTCCAACACATCAAACTGGGCAAAAGTAAAACTTTTGATCTGATCAGAAGTCAAATCCTCAAGCCTTAAGATCAGACCCCGGATGTTGTTTTTATTCAGTTCAGGGATGGGTAACATCTGTATTTGTTCTTTGTTAAGATTTTGAATTTGTTTTTCTGTTAAATGTTTTGAGTACTGCTTTAAAAAAGGCGGGGTTAAATTTTTTACCGGAATGGCAGAAATATATTTCTTTGGGAAATGTACCATTTGCTCAGGGCTTAACAGATGTATAAGAGGCAAAAGCTCTTCTTTTGTTAAAGATGATATTTGGTGCTTTGTTAAAAACCTCATCTGCTCAGGACTTAACAGGTGTATAAGAGGCAAAAGCTCTTTTTTTGTTAAATACGGTATTTGGTACTTTGTTAAAAACCTCATCTGCTCCGGATTTAAGTGGCTGAGTATTTGTTGAAGTTCCGGGTGTTCCAGGTAAGTGATTTGCACTTTGGTGAAAAAAGATATTTGCTCAGGGCTAAAAGAGTGATTCCTGCTTCTGATAAAGTGTCTGACAACCTCCTGAAAAAGGTTTTGAATTTGCTTTTTGGTTAAAAATAAAAGCTGTTGAGGGGTTAAAACCTGAAGTTTCAGATCATTAAGAGAATCCAAACTTTGAATTTGCTTTTTGTTGAAAGCCTGAATTTGCTCTTTGGTAAAAAAACTGGTGTCTTCACTGGTGAGTTCTTTTAATTCCTGCTCAGACAATTGTTTAATGGTCTTAAGTGGCAGTTTCTGAATTTGATCGTTTGTCAGTTCGCGAAACGAGACAAAAGAATCTGCTACACTCTCAGGTGGTAAAGTCTGTTGCCCTCCCCCTGTTTTTGGAGGGCTTTGAGTGGTGGTTGTGGTTTGGGGTGGTTTTTCTTCAACAGAAGAGCAGGAAACCAGCCCCCCCCCGCACAACAATAAAAAACCAAACAAACTTTTTGACATCTTTATTACCCTCTTCCTAATACAAGTTTATAAATTCCTTTTGGTGTTTAAAATGTTTCGGGCTTCCTCTGAAAGCACCAGCATTTGTTTTTCAGAAAAAACCCTGGCCTGTTCCGGTGTAAAAGCCTGTATCTGCTCTTCCGAAAGGTCTGCCGTCTGGTCCAGACTGAGGTGTTGAATTTGAGCTTCTGTCAGAAAGGGAATCATTTCAGTCTTCAGAGTATGAATCTGTGGAAAATACTGGTCTGTTTCCTCCACCCTGCCATCCACCACTCTTCTGTTGGCGTGAAAAGAACGCATTTGGGAAAAAACCTCCGGTCTGATATTCTGCAGATGCTCAGCACTTAACATGTTTAAAGACAGCTTCCTGATTTGCGAAACAGTGACAAACCGTATTTGCTGGGGGGAAAGCAGTTTTGGGTTCGGTAAAGCACTTAAAGTATATATCTGATCCAGCGTTAAAAAGGGGACCTGCTCCTCTGTTAAAGCATAAATACTGTTTTGGCTGCACCGCATGATATCCAAAGCTGCCACCTGCTCAGGGGTAAGGTGTTTCATTTGTTCCGGTGTGGTGTGTGCAAATTCATCCGGGCGGATCCATTCTTTTTCCGGCACTTGTCTTGCTTCATAATCTTTTTTAAATTCAGCCATTTCTTCAGAAGTGAGGTACTTGTACCGGCACATATATGGTATCTCTTTTATTACCTCGGGTTCAATTTCTTTCACATACTCCGGCCGTATACCGCGAAAATTGGAATTTGCAAAATGCACCATTGTTGCCCATGCCCATTCACCAACAGACAGTTCCCGAATTTGCTCTTTGGTTAAAAAACCCATCTGTTCAACGGAAAACTTTTGTGCCAAACGACTAAAATCACTGTCCATACTTTGGGATTGGATTTGCTCTTTGGTAAAAGCCTGTATCTGTTTTTTATTAAGCACACCCCATTGATCCCAGTTAAAAGTACTGAGTTGCTCCGGGGTAAAATTCTGTATTTGTTCTGTGGTAAGGGCTTCTATATGTTCTTTGGTGAAAGCATTAATATGATACAGGTTAAACTCAGGTATTTGGGCAGGTGTAACCTTTGTGATGTCCACATTTTCCATTTCCAAAGCAGGTATTTTAACAGGCAGTTTTTGTCTTAACACTTTTAAGTGTTCTTCGGGGATAAGAGCAAGATCTTTGGCGGTCAGAAGATCATCTGTTTCGTGATAAATAAAGTCATAAAACTCCTCCGGGTTGAGTTTATCAGTAAAAAACAAAAGCCTTTCTTTTGTAAAAAAACCATTTCCCAAAGTTTTTATTTGCCTGGGGTTTAAAAGATGGAGTTGGCTGTCCCTCAGGTCTTCTTTTAAGAAAGATGCATTGTTCTCGTTTATTTGATGAGCTGTGAAATGGCTGATTTGCTCCGGGGTAAAATCTTTTATATTATAAAATATTTGTGCTGTGGTAAGGGCTTTTACCTGTTCAGGGGTTAAAGCCTGTATCTGTTCTGTGGTGAAATGGTACATTTGCCCACGTCTGCGTTTAAGAAAAGGAATATGCATGGTGGGAATTTGGCTTATCTGCTCAGGGGAAAGCTCCTGAAGATTCAGTTCCTTAAACTCCAGAC
Organism: Bdellovibrionales bacterium; assembly: GCA_965200025.1. Taxonomy (GTDB): domain Bacteria; phylum Bdellovibrionota; class Bdellovibrionia; order Bdellovibrionales; family UBA1609; genus JANQSP01. Next base: position 990,578 of record OZ241325.1, on the reverse strand, counting down.
GGTTTAAGGTGGGAATATCATATTTGCTGCTGTCGTCCTCATCACTGGGGGGGGTGGGAGGGTGGTCCTGCTGATCTGTTTCTCTATCTGTGTCGGAGACCACAGGGGGCGGGGCAGGGGGTGGCAGGGGGGGGTCGTCTTTTGGTTTTGAAGAGCAGGCCACAAGCAACAAAAACCCACAGCAGTAAATAAGACATTTTAGCTTCATAATTGTTAAACTTTCCTTTAAAAACACTTTATAATCTCTTAAACTTTTTTTGTAAAGAGGTTTTTTGTTAAATGTGAAAATTTTACACATTTTATTCCATTATATGACACTCTTTTAAATTAATATGGTCATACATCCTGGCTTTTTGAAAGGCTTTTTGCCTGATATCAGGCCTTCCCCAGCCCACTGCCTGCCCCCTCCAGTTTTCTTCAGAGATGAGAGGCAGCTCTGGTTGTAAATTATTACCCCTGTATTTAAAATCCGCATTTGCCTCCAGGTAAAAATCGTCCAGTGTTGATTCTGCCTTTACAATGGTTCTAAAATCCTCTATGTTATTGTTATCTTCTGTACTTCCACACAAAGGGTGCTTCCATTTGTGGTAAATATTTAAATTGGTCAATTGGTTTTGGTCCCCCTGAATAAGGGGTGAGTCTTCGTCCTGGTCTAAGAGATCGTTTAAGGTGTTTTCCCACCGGGTGATTTGGGCTTCATTTTCAATCGCTTTAGCAGGCTTTCCCACCATGTTTTCTTTAAACTTGGTTTGCAGATTCTGGTTTTTGGTTTGAAGCCTGTTTATCTTCTTTTTGATATGTAAGATCAAAAATTCCAACCGGTCCTTGTGGCTTTCGCACTCTGGCCATAAGGGTGGATGTACCCAGTCCTCTGTTTTGGTGTCTGTTAAATTAACCAGCCAGTCATAATAAGTAAAATTACCAACTTTTTCCCCTTTTTTTAAAAAAGAGGATATGCTTTTCCACTCATTTTTTATATCTCTCCACCTCACACGATCTTTGGTGTTTGTAATATCTTTTAGTTTTGGCACTTTCTGCATGTTTTCACCCATACCCCGGACAAGTTTTTTTAAGTATTGCAAATCAGGGTGAGAGTCTAAAAGCTTACCATAACCTATTTTGAGCATGGTATCAAACATCAGGTGAGCCTTCATAAAATCAACAAATAAAGCGTTGTCGTTTTTTTTGTTCATTTTTCTTAAAGTTTTTCGGTACTCCATCCATACCTGTTTCAGCCAATGCCTGCGTTGCTCTTTTATAAATTTTTCTTTTCTTGGAAGCAAAAACCAGTGCTGACTGCGATCACCTTTTTCACAGACTGCTTCAGAATGATAGCCCTCTTTTTCCCGTAAAAAATATCTGTATTGTACCAGTTCTTCTTTATAATACCCCTGTTTTATGGCCAGATAATCAAACAGGGGATGTTCAAATACAGGTTTTATATACCGCTTGTAAGTTTTGCCACTTGTTAAAATGTGATTAATATCAGAAACACCGGAGGGGTTAAGTGTAAATATCATATCAAATTCCCCGGAAGAAGATGGCTGTAACTCCACAAAAATCCGGGAATTTTCCCCTATTGTAAAGCTTTTTTTATAGTGACCATATTTTTTGGACAGATGGGAATAGGAAGGATTATAAGGTCTGTTCATATATCGTGTGTAGTAAGGTGGTTGTTTGCATGTGCGGTGGTAGCCCCATTTTCTGTTGAGTTTGTATGTCTCTTTAACATTTTCCAAATCACTTTTGGTTTGAACAATAAAATACTTTGAGGTTTCCCGGTGCCATATTCCCGGTATTTTGTGGCTTTCAGGAGCATATCTTTTTCGAAGTTTGAATTTTAGTCTGATATCCCGATTGCGGTTTTCGTTATAGTCCTGAAAGAACATGGTGGTCTTCAGGTGGTGTTTCATATAAATCTTCCAGGCGGCAGACAGATTGGCCCTCATCACCCATGCCATATTGTCAGTGGCTTGTGAGGTTTTGCAAATGGGTGTTATATAAGAATACTCTAATTTTAGAGGGATATCATCGTAGAGAGGGGCTTGTTTTGACTTTACTATTTCTGTCCTTTTGTCGGGAAGTACCATGTTTAAATTAACAGCTTCAGCAAATAACTCATCCTGAAGAGCCGGGTTGTTGATTTTGGTTTGTCTGAAAGCTTCTTTGTCAGAAAGAGGCGTGTTGCTTTCCACAGTGTTTGAATCTCCTGAAGGATACAGAGGTTTTAAGTCCGGGTTTTGCCATATCAGGGAAAGGGCATTAAAGTGGTTCCCCTGCACTTCCCAGTTCAAGCCTCCAGCCACAGCAGTTTTTGCAACATGAGAAAAAGCATCTGTATCACTTTCTTTCTTTATACTCTCCTCGTTGAATTTTTGTAATTGATCCTCCAGCCACAGCATCATGGAGTAAAGGTAAGGTATTCTGCTCTGTAAAGGGGCGTTTAAAAGCGTTTGGATGGCCTTCTTTTCTTTTTTTATACTTGTGTATCCATGGGCTTTGTAATTTATAGCTTCATCCTTGGAGTAAGATGCCTTACTTTGAATATTAAAAAAATTCCTGTCTGTAACAGAGTATTGGTTGGTAGGGTGTTTAAAATGTATTCCCATGTTTCCTAAATGTTCCTTTACTTTACTATGTATGTCATGTGACATGTACTCACTTTCACAATAAGAATCATCCCTCTGACAAAGGGATAAGCTTTGCTGTAGACTGGAGCCTGGGTTATTATAGTATTCGGCATACAAACTTTTTGCCGTGGTGATTCGGTTTGTGTATTCTTTTTGTTCAATTCTTTCAAAGCCTGCCAGCATGTCTGTGTGTAAGCTTTCAATGGAATCCAGTATATCCTGTTGTCCGGCCAAAATTTCCTGGTGGTTTTTGCTCAAAATGTTTTCCAGCTCATCAAATTTGGCCAAAATTCTTTTTTCCATCTTGTCCAGTGTTTTTAAAATTTTGTTTTGTCCATCCAGTATTTTTCTCTGCCCGGCCAAAATTTTTTGCTGTCCTTCCAAAAGTTTTTTTTGATTGGCCAGCATTTCCTTCTGGTTTTTTCTAATCTCATCCAGTTTTTTAATCATCACTTCTTCTGTACTGGGAACACCGGAAAAAATCCTGACCAAAGCACTCACCCCATTGGCAATGGTTGTGATACCCGTTGGGTCCAGCAAGGTTCCAGACAAAAACATGCTTTTTGCCGCATCAAACACTGTGATCCCAATATTGGTGGCAATTCCCGTTTTTATCACTATAGGAGGTGCACCCACGGCCTGGCCAAGGCTTGTAACAGCCCCCACCCAGGCGGAGGCCCTGGCACAATCTTTTTTATGTTTGTAAAATTTTTTGGCTTTTTCAGTGGCGGCAATTTTTTGTTTAAAACTCTCACGCTTTGCCACAAGCTCTTTTGATTTTTCATCTGCACCGGGTGGCAATTCTTTTATTTGTGTATCTACCTCTTTCCGTCTTTTTTCAAAGGTGTCTTGTGCTGCCTGCAATTCTGAAATGACTTTGTCTTCCTGACTGACGGCAGGGTTGTATTTTATAAGGGTTTCGGTGGCCTTTTGTTCTTCCCGATTTGTTCGTTCCTCATGCATAAAACGGGTTTGTTCTTCCATTATATTTAAGATTTTTTCTGAGTTTTTTTCTGTCTGCATGGCACTGACAACAGCAACATCCTTTGGAAATGTTTTTTCCAAATACTGCAGGTCTGTGCTTTCCGGCCAGGTACTGGATTCTCTTTTGGCGACAGCCATGGCAGAAAAAAGTGCCCCCCTGTCATTAAAACCACCATATATTTCTGGATCAAACAAATCTATTTTTTGCTGAGGGTCTGGACATGGGACTCCCAAATCCTGGCATCTGACTTCACCAAAAGACATATTTGTTGCCAAAGTGGCCATCTCAGATAAATGAGGCATATAGGGATCCGAATCAAGAGCCCAGCTGTTGGAGAACTTCTCTGTCAGTTCCTCAGGGATAAGAGGAAAGCTTACACCAATACCCCCCACACCTTTAATACCCACTCCGGCTCTTATCTTGAACTGGGATGCCGTTTTTAAGATGAATGATTTTAGTTTTCCACTTTTTTTTGCACGAACATAATCACCATATTCATCAAGACCCTGAAAGGCAGAATGAAAAGCCCAGTAAATGTTGGGGTTGGTTTGCATCTCCTGGTACTTTCTCATATATACAACAGAATACTCCCTGCTGGAGGATGAGGGGTGTTGGAAATCCTTTAATTTTTTTATTTTATCTTCCCATCGTTTGTCTTTCCATGCCTGTTCTCTTTCATGCATCCCTTTGTACATGGAATAGTGTTTCCCCAGCAGGGTACCTTCTGCGAAAGTCAAAGAAAAAACACATAGCAGTGGAAGAAAAGCTTTGAATTTTACTTTAAACGAACTTGTTTTAGACACTTTCATTAATACCCGCCAAAAAAATTTTAAAGGGACCCTGACTTTTAAAGTATTAAAATATAAAAGTCAAATTTGTTTTGGTAAAAAAATATTTTTATTGTGTTTTCTTTGTAAATTTTACAGGCATACAGTGTATAAAAATTGATTGTAATGTGTTTTATTACCTTATTTATCCCATGGTGGAATAAAAAACACCGGCAAAACCCTGGTTTTTACCTTCTATTCCATGGTGGGATGGTTTTTGCATAAAAAATCTCACCGTGGTGGGATTTTTTAAAAATGAGCTATTTGTTTTGGGCTTTTCTGCGTGCTATTTCCACCTGCACTTTGGAGTAAATGTTTTTATATAGGGCAGGGGACAGGATTTCATTTCCTGTCTGGCCCCCCATGCTGTAGGAATCTTTTTTCTGAATAATCACACGGGATTCCACATAGTCTTTTCGAATGGCCTCCAGGTTAACAGAGACACTGTAAGTGGTGCCTGTACGATAAATGGAAGGCCCGGAAGAGGAAAGTGCGGAAAGAAAAGCCACGGCAGCACTGCCTCTCTGGCTGGCTTCGGCCACAATCAGCCCCCCCTGCATATCCTGGTTTTTAATAATGTACCCTTCATCCTGAAGGACTGTTTTAAAAGCTCTGAAGACATGATTATAAGAGGCTGAAAAACCTTTCACCTGAAGAGCCCTTCTTTGCTGGGGGGAAAGAGAGGGTGAGGAAACACATGCACAAAAACCTGCCACAAAACCCCCTGCCAGTAAAAGAGTTTTTATCCATGTTCCCTTTGGATGAAAAAAGTTTTTGTTTTTAAATACCGGTTTTAAAACTTTTGAATGGAACATAAATGTCTCCTTTTTGTTTTGGGTTTAAGGGTTTAAAACTTCAACAAAAGTGAAGGGGTTAAAACTGAGAGCTTACCAAAGAGTAGTCTTTGACAATGCTTTTGTCATCAAAAGTGATAATGAGGTCAAAACTTCCGGAAGAGGAGGAGGAGAAAGCCTTGGATCCTCCAAATAAAATAAGACCACCTCCAAAAACACCAGAGCGGGAGTTAAAAGACTGGCGGCTGTAAGTCCATACCTCCTCCCCCTCTTTGTTTTTTGTAATAATGTTGGGGGAACCTATGAGGCTTAAAATTTCGGCCTGAGAGCTGATACCTTTTTTAATTTTGGTTTTTATCACACCCGTGGTGAGGTTGGATTTTTGTGGGGCATCCTTCATGGTGGTGCAGGACACTCCAAAAGCACTTATGAGAAATAAAACAAACAAGACCTTCATAACAAAACCTCCTTGAAGAAAAATAAAACACTTTATGTTTTTGTGCGGGAAAACCCGGTTTTTTTATAGAGAGGGTATTTTAACCACCCTACATGGTTTTGGGTGTTTTTTCGCCGCTCATTTTTTATTTTAGGGGGTGGGGGTTTGAGAGTCAAGTCTTGAACCTGTAAAAATTACACTTTTTGTTTTTTTTCTTGTTTTTTTTTGACTCCTGTTATAAATCAGCCAGACCAACAAACATAAGTTTTTTGGGGAATGGTTAAAAATCCCCTGAGGTGATTTAAGTTAAGCAAGGTGTTAAGTGTATGAAATACAATGTTTTGAAACACAGTAAAACTGTTCTTTTTTTATGTGCGACGAGTGGTCTGCTCTCCTGTTCAGACACACCAGAGCAATACAAGCCTTCCGGTGGGGTGGGTTTTGAAAGGCAAAGGCATATTCTGCCAGACATTTCAGACAAGGCCAGTGTCCCCCATGGGGGGGAGTTTGTGGGGAGGAGGCCGGAGCTTAACGAAGAGGAAAAAGACCAGCAAACCCGCAAGCGTTCTTTACTGCCTGTCAGCTATGGGGAAAGCTCTGCCGGGGGTGTGAGTTTGAGTACAACTTATGAGGAGGCGGGAAAAAAGCTCAATCTGAGTTTTATTCATCCCAAAGGTTTGTTTGTTTATAAAGAGGGGGTGGGGGTGGTATGGAGGTCAGACCCTCCTCGAACACCTAAAATGATTTTTGTGGGGGGGAGTTACCAGGGGGTTTTGGATTTTGGACCATGGATGGGGGATAAAAGAAAAAGAAAAATCGGGGAATCTTTTGTGGATCAATTTACCCCCGGTGTGAAAGACATCAGACAGGACCAAAAGGCCAAAAACTTTATTGTTTCCACTTACAAATACTGGGAAGGTACAACAGAAGACTGCTTTCAAACCAAAAAATGCCATTTAAATATCAATCCCCAGGGCAATTTTGTGCTTGTTCAGTTTCCAAAAATGGTACTGTTGTTTGGGAACAACGAGCGCAGAAAGCTGACACAGGTGGCTATCCCCCAAAGTAAGAAGCCGTCCGGCTGCTTCACCAGGCCCCTGGATATTGTAAAAACCACTTTTGTTTGTGATCCGACAGATGAGTCCAAAAATATCACTTTGGGGGAGAGTTATGAAAGAGTTGTGGAAAAATCCGGCATTAACCCCTCCCAGCTGTCCATCACTTACGATAACACTTATCTTGTTCAGAGAACAGATGTGGCTGTTTTGGGTTGGGACAGAATTCACTGGGAGGAAAAGAAAAAGTCTGTTCCCCCCTCCACCCCCTTGTCTTTGGTGGCTGTGTGGAACGAGTACACATCCCCCTTCCTGGTGAATGGAAAGCGGATAAAGTTTGATATGGACAAACAAAATCAGAAAATAAGTTTGAGTCTGGAAGACTTTGCATCCTCTTCTGAAGAGGAAGAGGTTTTGCCGGTTTCAGGGGATGTGCCTTCCTCAAAACCATCTGAGGAGTTGGCTTCATCTTCTTCAGAGAAGTCGGCTGCACCATCTGAAGAATCTGTTTCACCCTCAGAGGAGTCTGTTTCACCATCAAAATCTCCTGTTTATCTGACAACAGACATGTCTGTATTAAAAGGGAATTACAAACTTCAGTATCATTTTATAGAGGTGCTTTTAAACTTTTTGGAGGGGCATTTTCAACAGGCTTATGAAGCGGGAGAGCTGGCTTTTGCCAAAGAGGCATCCCCTGTGGCCTCTTCTGAGAGTGTGCCTGAAGAGGGGTTTAAAAGTTACAAAAGAGTGTTTGGAAAATACGATGACAGGCATGCCCCCAAAGCCCGTGGGGTGTTGATTCTTAAAGCTTGGGGGCGTTTTTTATTGTTTCATGTGATGATGGATGAGGCCAGTGGTTACCTGGAGGTTTATTTGAACTTACTGAATAATGAATTTACCATTTATGCCCTTAACAATCAAAAACCTTTGGATTTACGGGAAAGTCCAAAAAGTGTGGCGGGCTTTCGTTTGGGTGAAAAGCTTTATTTAAGAAACAAAGACTTAGGGGACATGACAGCGATTGTGGCTTATGTGAGTAAGGATTCCAAAAACACCCTTTTTACTTTGGCAGATTACAGCGATGAAGTGGAAAGCTCTGTGGTGTATGAGAGCGGAAGAGACCAAAATATCACTTTTCAGCTTTCAGAATGGGTAAGGATGGGGGAGCTGGATTTTTACATTCACCCCACAGGAGGGGCAAAAAACCTGGATGGAAAAGACCACGAGGAGTATGAGATCATAGCCATTAATGCCCGGTCAGATGGGTTTTTTAACCCTGTTCAGCATCTTTGTTCTGTGGATAATTTAAATGTGGACATGGGGATGTACGACAGGTCTTTTACCGATCTTTTGGTGAAAACCGTGCATGAAGCCCGTGTGTCGAAAAAAACGGAAGATATGTGTCCCTATATTTCCCCTCAGGACACTTTGTTTTCCGGTGTAAAAAGGCTTTACTTTTTTCCAAAAAACAAACTGGTTTTGGGTTTTAACAACCGGGAGCTTTCTTTTTTTCGTGTCTATAAACAACCCCCTCCCACAAAAAACAGGGAAGAGGAGTTATGAAAAAGATCTTAATAATTTTTATATGGGGTGTTCAGATTTTGAGTTTCAGTGCATGCAGGTGGGCCAAGGACCGGCCGGTTTTAACTGTACCGGACGGAAACCAGGATCGTATGAAAAAAGTAAAATTTATTGGCACCAAAGAAGACCCCAAATTTTGGATTTCCAAGGTGACAGTGGTTAAGGACAGCTTTAACTCCGGAAGTGATGAGGGTTTTGCCTTTCAGGGCCTGCAAAGCATGGCCCGGGTGGGTTATTTTGAATTTACCAGGGACAAGCTGAAATTTAACAATGCCGTTACCAGGCACTCTATAGAAAAACCGGAAGTGGCTTCTGAAGGTTTAAGTGATTTGATTAACAAGTGGAGTGTCAAACACTCTGAGTATCGCTTAAGCGAAGTGGATGGTTACACCACCAACAGAGAGGAGGAAAACAGATACATTCCCTGGTACGAAAAAAGTTATTTTACTATTGATTGGAGCAAGGCGGATATTTCAGAGTCCAGTACTTTTCCCTCCCATGCACGCAGCACCAATGAGGAATGCTGGGGTAAAAAAGCCTCTCATGTGCAGGATTCCTCCAGGGAGATTACAGATGATTACATCAGTTTTACCGTGGTGGTGGAGTACGAGCAGCTGCCCTCCTGCTACAAAGGTTTAAAAAGGTTTACCAGAGGGCATTATGTTTATACAGTACACTACAAGTACTCTTTTAAGAGGGTGCCTGATCCACTTCTTAAAGACCCCGGCTACACCCCTTATGTTTATACGGGGGAGCAAGATCCTCTTTTAAAAAAATATGGTTACTTTCGTACTGTGAGAGAGGCCATTGCCCGTGACAACAGAGACAAGAACATTTTTTATATGAACAGATGGAACCCGGAAAAAAAACACATCTTTTATTTTACCAAAGAGTATCCGGAGAAATACAAGCCTCTGGCTTATGGGGTGATATGCCATATCAACAAGCTGTTTGCCCGGCATGGTTTAAACAATTATCCCCTCAATGGAAAATGCACAGAGGACGGCATGACTCTTCCCGGCAAAGGGGAAACCTGTAACAAGGGGATTTGTTTTGAACTGCATGAAAACACAGGTCAAAAGTTTGGTGACATTCGTTATTCCTTTTTTCAGATACTGGAAAGCAATGTTCCTCTTTTGGGTTACGGACCCTCCGATGCCCACCCGGCCACAGGAGAGATCATCAGTGGCAATGTGATATTGTCTGTATATGCTTTGGATTTTTATCTCAAGTACCTTCTGCAGGAGCCTTACAAGCGGGACCATAAAGAGTATCGCGACGAGAAGGGAAACCTTGTAAAGCAAAACCCCACCAAGTGGGAGACAAGCTCTTTGTTTTCGGAAATGAAGGAAACTCTTAAAGAAGATGATCACAGTGCATGGACAAAAACATCCTCTTTAATCAACAGGGACTCTGCTTTACGCCCTGTGTTTGAGTATCTGCTTTCAGAACTCACTTTTGGTTATCCCCCCTGGTCCCGTTTTACCCGGGCTTCCGGATTGTTTTCCCGGAAACTTTCTTTTAATACCGGTCAAATTTCTCAATTTGTGCCTGATATGCCCGGGGAATACAGCCATGGCATAAATGAAGTCATAAATCATGTGCATGAGGATATGGAGAAGTCTTCCCACCAGCCCTCAAGCCATGTGATTTACCCTGTGGAGCCGGTGATAGCTCAGCTTCCCGGGCTTTTGGCCAACGGCATGGCACCGGAAGAAGTTAAAAAACGGATTTTGTTTGGACTTATGGTTCATGAGTTTGGTCATGTTTTGAATCTGAGGCATAATTTTTACGGTAGTGTGGACACCAGGCATTGGTTCAGGAACAGTGAGGGGAATCCTGTTATGGAGACTTCCTCTGTTATGGATTACAGGGATTTTTCTGCCAGGGTGGGGCCTTTGCGGGCTTTGTTTGGTTCTTACGATGAAGCCGCTCTTGTGTACGCCTACTCCAGCGGTAAGAAGGATTTGTCCCGTACCCGGGATACATCCTACTTGTATTGTACAGATCGTCACCGGCCCTTAAACGCTTTATGTAATTCATGGGATTCAGGAAGTACCCCTTCTGAAATTATGTTGAATTTGATTGAAAACTACGAGGAGTTTTATTTTATTCGAAACCTTCGCATCAACAGGGCTTATTGGGACACCAGCTCTTACCCCATGTGGATTTTGAGGGATATGTGGGACATTAAAAGAGCTTTGATGATGTGGAGAACAGCCTTCCGGAGTACTTATATTTCAGAAGCTTTGGACAAAACCACCAGATCTTACACAGACTATGAAAAAACATTGATTACCTCCCGGATAGGACAAGACATTCGTCAGGCCATTAAACTGAGTATGGCTTTTTATAACTCTGTGCTTCAGCTTTCCCGGGCAGACAGGGACTGGCAGACTTTTTATAACCGGGAATCCGGTGCAGTGGAAAGGATTGGTATTGCCCACGACAAATTGTTTGCCATGCTTTTTCTTATGGGGGATGAGGGATTTGTCTACAACCCCAACCATTTCCTGGATAAAGCCAGCTACTTAAGCTATATTGACGAGTTGGGTTTTCGCCAGATGATAGAGGAGATTATGGAAAACACCCTCACAGTTCGTGTGGATATGGAGCCATGGTTTATTGATCTGGCAAGGTTTCTTTATGCCCAAAGTGCCTCCAACCACTACAACCTCTCCAAAGATGGTTCTTTGTTGGAGAAAATAGGGCTTCGGTGTTACACCCCGAAGGGGTTAAAAAACCGCTTGGGTGTGGATCCTCAGGCCTATAGCCCCCGTCCGGGCAGTCCTGCCGGTTTTTTGGACACAGGCGTGGTTTCCATGAGTTCTTATCTGAAGGATATAAAAGATCCTTACTACATGGGTACCAACGAAAAATTGGGCATTACCTTCTTTGATGGCAATTACTATGTGGCAGCCAGTAATTTGAACAAATACTCTTTTACCATTATCGACAAAATGAAGAGGGAGACCCACTCTGACAATCGGAGTTTGAGGCAGGACAAGCAGGATGTGTATGATATGTTTTATTTATATCAGTATTTTAAGAACAAGGGGGAAATATCCACTTGTGACAATGGGGAATAAAAAACATGTCATCAGTAAAAAAAAGTGTTTTTAACTCTGTGATTTGCAGTGGGCCGGTTTTTTTTACAATCCGGTTTTTTTTGATTTTTTTGATTTTTGGAGCCGGGGGGAAAAATTCCCATTTTAAAAAAGCCAACTTAACCCTGGTCTATAAGGAATCCAAAAGCACCCCTCAACAGGAGAGGGAAAAAAAGTTCAAAGGGGCTTTTCAGCTTCAGCAGATCAGTGGTTTTATTGAGAGTGCAGACACCATTACACGCTTTGCCTTTTCAGGGTCATGGCAGCTCTGGGACCCATGGTCTGTCTCTGTGAGTCAGGCATGGAATCGCCATTATTTTTTAAATCCTTTGAGCCGCGACACAGGCATAAAAATACAGGACAGTGTTTTGGCTGTCAGTGCTTATAAAAAATGGCCTGATTTTCACAGTGGGGTTTCGGGGGGGCTTTCCTCCACTTTGCCTTTTTCCACCCGATCCCGGGTTTTTGGTTTGGTGACTGTGAGTGAGGTGTTTTTTAATGGGACACTTCAGCTGCACTCTTTATGGGACAGTTTTTTTGAAAACCCTTTTAAATTTAAGAGCTTGAGTTTTTTTATTTACCCTTTTGGAAGGTATTACACCTCTTTTTATACAACCACGCCCACCCGGAGGGAAGGTGCGGAGGGGGAAGTTTTTATGCAAAGCCGGGGGGGCGAGCCTTTACCGGAATTTTTGTGGGGCCTTAAAAGGATGGGCTTAAATTTTGGTGTCAATGATAAGTTTTCTGTGGCTGCCAGTTATGGGAGATGGGTGATTTTTCCTTACAAAACCAGATTTCAACGGGACGGTTTAAGCCCTTACCTCAGAACCTACGGCAGGCATTATTATCTGATTTCTTTTTCCCTGAGGTTTAAACCCCTTGAGAAGTGGACCCTTCAGGCCGCTTATGTTCACCAGAACCGGGTGGACAGGCAGGGGCGAAGGGAAATACTGCTTTTGGACGATAGAATCAGTGTTTGGTCTCTTATGGCCTCTTACAGTTTTTCACTTTAAAAATATTTTAATGGTTTTTTTGACGGCCTCCTGGTTTTTTTATTATAAACAGGGAATAAGGGGGCAAAGATATGGAAAAACCCGAAGACAAATCAGCAGACAAACCCTTTGCTTTAAAAAAACCTGTGCAGTACGGGGTGAATGAGGACTGCATTGCCTGTGATGCCTGTGTACTGGTGGCCCCCCGGCATTTTAAGATCGATGAGGAAAAATCAGTGGCTTATGTGGCACTTCAACCTCAAAATAAAAAAGAGTATGAACTTTGTGAAGAGGCTCTTGAAGCCTGCCCGGTGGAAGCCATTGAGCAACTTTAAGTGGTTTTTCAGCATCATTGTAAGATAAGGAAAACAGGTGTCTTTATGTCTCTTGTTGTGTATAACAGTCTGACCCGTAAGAAGGAGATTTTTACCCCTCTTCACAAAAAAGAGGTGAAGATGTATGTGTGTGGCCCCACGGTGTATGATTTGCTTCATGTGGGTAACTTTCGGGGGGCGGTGTTTTATAACCTGGCATGCCAGTGGCTGGAACACTCCGGTTACAGGGTACGCTACATTTACAATTTTACAGACATCGATGACAAAATTTTGAACCGGGCCAAAAAAGAAAATACAACTCCCAGTGAGGTAAGTCAAAAATACATTAAGGAATTTCAAAAAGACTGGCAGTCTTTAAAATTAAGAAAACATGACAAAAACCCCCGGGCCACAGAGTTTATATCGGAAATGACAAACCTGATAAAAGTTCTTTGTGACAAAGGCAGGGCCTATTGTGTGGAGGGGGGGGATGTGTTTTTTCATGTTCCCTCTTTTGAGGACTATGGTCGTCTCAGTGGCAGGGTTTCTGTGGAGGATGTTTTAAATGGAATGCGTATAGAAAAAGACGCAAGAAAGAAAGACATCAGGGATTTTGCCTTATGGAAAAGGGCTTTACCAGGGGATATGGGCTGGCCCAGCCCCTGGGGCCGGGGCCGGCCGGGCTGGCATATTGAGTGTACCACCATGATTTACGCCCTTTTGGGGACTTCCATTGATATTCATGGTGGGGGTTCAGATCTGATTTTTCCTCACCATGAAAATGAAAGGGCACAGGCGGAGGCCAGCTCTTTTTTAAGTGCCTCAAAAAACCTGGCAGAAAAAAAACACTCCTCCCTGGATACAGCAAAGCCAGAAACCTCCACCCCTTTTGTCAAATACTGGATACATCATAATATGTTTACTTTTGAAGGGGAAAAAATGGCAAAATCCCTTGGCAATCTTATTACCATGCGTTCTTTTTTACAAAAATACGGTGCAGAGGTGTTTAAGTTTTTGGTTTTATCGGCTCATTACAGGTCCTCCATATCCATTTCTGAAAAAAGTATTCTGCAATCCATAAGCTCTCTTTGTCGTATTTACACTTTTTTAAAAAACACCACCTGTCCCCTGCCAGAAGCTTCTGTGTCAGAAAAGCCTTCAGAGGATTTTCAGTTTTTGGTCAAACAGGCTCTGGACGATGACTTCAACACCCCTAAAGTTTTGTCTCTTTTTTTTAAGGGGATAAGAGGTTTTAATGAAAAACAAAAAAACAAAAAAACCCCGGTGGACAAGCAGGATTTTTGTCTCAGATCCTGTATTTTAAAATACGGCAAAGTGATGAGTTTGTTTCAGGAGGACCCTGCATGTTTTTTAAGAAATATGGACAGTATTTTTTTAAAAATCAGGGGCATAAAAAAAGAGGATGTGGAAGAGCTGGTAAAGCAGCGGGAGCAGGCCCGAAAAGTCAGAAACTTTAAAAAGGCTGATGATTTGCGCCAAAAACTTTTAAACTGGCAGATTGATGTTAAGGACTTGGGGGATGGCAGCTCTCATTGGGAGTGCAGAAGAGAGTTTTAAAAAGTTCCGGGGCTTTTTTTGAAAAATAGGGGTGGGAGGGATGGTTAAACCCCTTTGGCTTTTCTCCATTGGGGGTTTAGGAATTTGCTCATGTAGTTTCTTAAGCTGTCGGGCAAAAGGACCACACATGTTTGATGGGCTTTGAGGTGGCGTGCTGCCTGAAGGGTGGCAAATACAGCCCCTCCGCTGGAGCCTCCACACAAAAGCCCCTCCTCCCGGATAAGCCTTGCAGCCATATCAAAACACTGTGTGTCGGTGACTTTAATCCATTTTGTAACCAGGGAGGGGTTTAAAACTTCCGGTACAAAATCGTAACCAATACCTTCAACCTGGTAGGGGAAGGTGTCTTTGCCTCCAGCCAGAAGGGAACCCACAGGATCCACTCCTATAATCTGGCAGTCTGGCTGGCTTTGTTTGATTCTTTGGGCGATACCGGTAATACTGCCTCCTGTACCTGCACCCAGTACCACCATATCCACTTTGTGTTTGAGATCTTGTAAAATCTCCTGAGCTGTGCCTTTAAAATGGGCTTCTGTGTTGTCCGGGTTTTTATACTGATCCAGCATAAAAGCCCGGGGCATACTTTGAGCCAGTTTTTTGGCCCGGCTGATATGACTGTCTTTGTGGTTGTAGGGGACATCGGTGGGGGTTCGGATAATTTCAGCCCCCAGGGCCTTTAAAACCAGCTCTTTTTCCTGACTCATTTTTTGGGGCATAACAATAATCACTTTGTAGCCCAAAACCGCCCCCACCATGGCGATACCAATCCCTGTGTTTCCGCTGGTGGGTTCAATAAGAGTGTCCCCTTTTTTTATCAGGCCTTTTTTTTCCGCTCTTGTGATCATGTGGTAGGCAATGCGATCTTTTACAGAACCCCCGGGATTTAAAAACTCACACTTGGCATACACCTGGCATTTTAAGCCAGTACTGACTTTGTTTAATTTTACCAGAGGGGTGGAACCAATACTTTGAAGAATGTTTTGATAAAGCATAATTTAGACTCTTTTTTTATTTATAAGGCTCACTTAGAGCATAGATGAAAAAAAAATTCAAACTTATTAAGTGGTTTTCAATTTCTTATCGTTTGACTTTCAAGTAAGTTTGCCTGTGCAATAAAAAATAAAAAACCTTGCCGGAGGGGATTTGCATTTGATAGTGTTTGTTTTGTTATGTACTACAGTTTGAAGGATTTACCAGAGAGGGGCAAAGCCCGTGTGGTCAGTCTCCATGGGGAGGGTGATACGGTACGGCATCTTATGGGCCTGGGCTTTGGAAAGGCGGTGTTTATTCGTCTCATCCGCCGTCTTTTTTTTGGAAACAACTACATTGTTGAAGTTGGAAATGAACACTTTGTATTGAGGGAAAATGAAGCACAATGTCTCAGGGTGACACTCTTGTCCTGATTGGCCCCCCTAACAGCGGGAAAACCACCCTCTTTAACTGGATCACAGGCTACAACAGAAAAACAGTCAATTACCCCGGTTCCACAGTGGAACTCTTCTCTGGCCATGTGCAGAAAAAACAGGCAGGCTTTTCCTGGTGCGTTATAGACACACCGGGGATTTACAGTTTGTTTTCCCCTTCCCATGAGGCCGATCTGGCAAAAAAAGTCATAAAGGATTTAAAGGCCCGGGGAACTTTAAGGGCTTTGATTTTGGTGATAGACAGCACCCGGCTTCCCCGTCAGCTGCCTTTGGCTTTTCAACTCAAAGAGCTGGGTATTCCTTTTGTGGTGGCTTTGACTATGTGTGACATCCAAAAAAAAGAGGGTCCGCTGAATGTGAAGCTTCTTTCCAGCGAGTTGGGGGTGAGTGTATTTCCTGTGGATGGTTTATTGGGGGGTGGGGTTTTAAGTTTGTTAAAGGCAGTGTTCAGGCTTTTTTCCTCTTTGAAGCTAAAGGCGGAAGCGGGGTTTTGTTTTCCAGACAGTTTGAAATTACAAAAACTTCAGGCCTCTTTTTTAAAAAAATCACAGGTATTGATTGAAAAAATCAAACCGGTATCGAGTGTTTCAAAATCTTTAATTGGCCGGAAAACCCGGTTTATAGATTCTTTGCTTCTTCACCCGGTGCTGGGGTTTGGTTTTTTATGTGGTATTTTGTTTGTGTTTTTTTCTGCCTTGTTTTGGCTGGCAAGCCCTTTTATGGATCAGGTGGATGCTTTGTTTTCTTTGGCGGTGGAGGGGCTTGTGCATTGGGGGGGGGATGGCCTGGTGGTGGATTTTTTGGCCCATGGAGTCTTAACCGGTTTTGGTGCTTTTTTTGTGTTTGTGCCACAGGTTTATATTTTGTTTGTGGGTATTTATCTTTTGGAGGACAGTGGTTATTTGGCAAGGGCTGCCACACTGGTGGATGGGCCTTTTTCCCGGATAGGTTTAAGTGGCAGGTCGCTGATACCTTTTCTTTCCGGTTTTGCCTGTGCCATCCCTGCGGTACTCTCCGCCCGTCAAATATCTTCAAAGAGGGAAAGAGCCATCACCACTTTTGTATTGCCTTTAATGACCTGCTCGGCAAGGCTTCCGGTTTATGTTTTGCTTTTGAGTTTTTTGTTTTATGGTTCCTCCCCCTGGAAGCCGGGTCTGATTATGGCCGTTCTTTATTTTTTGGCCATCGTGTTGGCAGTACTGGCTGCGGGAGTGTTAAATTTGTTTTTTAAAGCAGATTCCAAATCCTCTTTTCTTATGGAGCTTCCCCTTTACCGTCTGCCGGTGTTTTCCCAGGTGCTGGTGTCTGCGTGGTCCAGAAGCAGGCATTTTATAAAAAAAGCAGGCCCTGTGATTTTTCTTTTTACTCTTTTGATGTGGGGGGCCACGCACTTTCCCCGGTCTGAAGACCCTTATACACAGGTAAAGGAGAGTTATGCCGGTCGTTTTGGACAAATCACAGAACCTGTGTTTGAAAAAATAGGAGGGGACTGGCGTGTGGGGGTGGGTTTGATTTCCGCTTTTGTTGCCAGAGAGGTTTTTGTTTCTGTGCTGGCTGTTACCTTAAAAAACACAGAAGAGGAGCAAAACAAAGGGGTTTCTTTGGTGCAGAGCATGAGGCAGGCCCAAAAAGCCGGGGGGGCGGGGCCTTTGTTTTCTGTGGCCAGTGTGCTGGCTTTGTTGGTGTTTTTTATGATCTCTCTTCAATGTCTTTCCACAACCGGGGTGGTGTATAAGGAAAGCGGCTCTTTGTTTTTTGCCCTCACTCAACTGGTGGTCTTTAATGTGCTGGCTTATTTTGGAGCGGTTGTTACTTATGGGCTTTTAACCTGAAAAAAAAGTTTTAAACGGGATGTTGTGCCAGTTTGAGTATGTAACCGTATTCCTGTTTGGTTAGGGGCATAACAGAAAGCCTTTGGCCTTTTTTAAGAAGAGCCATGTTTTTTAAGCTTTTGTGTTTTCTCAGTTCTTCCAAAGGTATAAAATTTTTAAAAACCGCCTGAAACTGTACCTCCACACAAAACCAGATGGGGTTTTCTTTGGTGGCACGGGGGTCATGGTATTTTGATTTGGGATCCTGTGCTGTTAAGTCTGGTTGCTTTATTTTTGAAATATGCATAAGGCCTGCTATACCGGGGGGGTTGGCATTGGAGTGATAAAACAGGGCTTTGTCTCCTGCTTGCATGTCTTTCATCATGAAGTTTCGGGCCTGGTAGTTTCGAACCCCGTCCCAAAGGTCTTTTTTTGATTTTTTTAAATCATAAATGGAATAAACCGAGGGTTCAGACTTCATTAACCAGTATCGCATGGGGTTCATTTTATAGGCTTTCTTTATGAGATTCCTTTGTTAAGGTTTTCTTCTCATGGGGGACAATCACCTGTCAATAACAGCTCCCCTTGCAAATCCCGCTGAGAGCTTTACCCGGGGGGCGGGCAGACGCTCCCACGGATATTGGGACAAAACCCGGTGTTTGTCAAAGCTTATTAGGGGATGGTGTGGGGTTTGAGGTGTGATTTTTTGGTATTCCTGCTTGATGAGCGGGTTTAAATGTTATAAGTTTTTTGTTTTTAAATGGTCCGGGGAGTGATCTCAAACAGCCTGCTTCAGGGGATTTTTTTTAAGAAGGTGGTTTTAAGGTGTTTAAGTTAAATGGTTTTTTTGTCAGTTGTGCAATATTATTCTCTTCTTTGGTTCAGGGGGTGGATACAAAACCCCCTGTTTCTGCAAATGCCGGGAAGGGCAGGGGAGGTGTTTTTTCCTTCCTTTTTGGGAAAAATGGTAAGGAAGACATCGTTTTCCCTCATAATACGGAGGGGGAAAAAGAGAGGTATGCCATTTTAAGCATGGGTATATTTCAGGTTTTCAGAAAACATCAAAACATTTACTGGGCTTTTGAATCTGCAGGCCATGGCCCTGAAGGGTGGAAGATTTTTCAGGATTCTGAAAGAAACGGCAGATTAACAAGAGACGCTTTTCGCATCCTGGGTAATATTGGTGTTGCCCGTTCTTTTATAGGCACTCAACTTCCAGATTTGACAGAAATGGAAACTTTACAACATAGACAGAAAACAAAGGATTTTCTTAAGTTTAAACCTCATCTCCCTCATTTGAAATCCCGGGCAAAAAACATAGCCACACTTCTTTTAATATGTGGAGATGGCACTTTTAACTGTCCTCAGTTTCAAACCAATGTGGGTTTCCTGGATTCTCAGAGTTTAAGCCATGCTCTGGAATACGCTCAAAAAGAAAGTGACACCTGGCCCGTGGCCATGGACTTCGACACATTGGTGCATCAATTTCCTACAGAGGCCGGTCTTGTACATGAAATGAAAAATGCCCCTTCTGAGAAAAAAATATTGAAGACTATTTCACAAAACACTTCAGATGTTCTGAAAAAACAGGAAAATTGGGTAACACATATTAAGAACGAAAAATACTCCAATATAGAGAAAATGTTGGAGCAAGATCCCATTTATCAACAAAAAAGTGCTGTGATTTTGGATCTTCAAAATAAAAGAAAGTTTTATAAAGCACAACTGAAAGATATCGACAACGAGTTGAAAACCACCACGGGAAAGCCTTTAAGTGAACAGGATATTTTGGATTTGCAAAACCGTAAAATACAAGTAAACGATGCCATTGAAAAAACTGAAAAACTGGAGGATTACGAAAATTTTAAAACTGGTTATGATTATGCACAGGTGGGTGTTCAGGGTTTTACCATAATTGCTGAAGCTTTGGGATATGATGAGGCCGCCAACTTCGCTACAATGACTGGCCATTTTTTGGCTCTGGTTGGTGGGGTGGTTATGACTGGCCTTACCAGTAACCCGGCAGGTTTACTGGTATCACTTTCCGGGTTACAGGGTATTATTAGGTTTTTTCAATCCGGTACCCCCACTCCCAGTACGGATCAGATGATATTACAGCAAATGAGTCAGGTTATAGAAAATCAAAAGGTTTTGTGGGAAAATCAAAAACAAATTATTGGATATCTTAATCGAATAGAAGATATTTTAAACCACAAGGTTATAGGCAATCAAAAACAAATTCTGGAAAAACTGGACAAAATCACCCATCATGTGATCTATGGTTTTTCCAAAATGGAGGACAGGCAGAATCGGAAGGATTATAACGAAATGATACTGGACACAAAAAGCTTATATCAACCTTATTACATGGAGTATTCCAGTCATGAAGGAAGGGAAAAACAAAAAGCCCTCTTTCTTTGCCAGATGGATGCCTCTTTTTGTAAAGCATTAAAGGGGGAAAGTGAACACCCCCTCAGGGTGGAGGAGCATATTATGAAAACAGCCAACAGGATGGAGGTTTTGGAATCGGACACATCTGGTGAGGGTTTGGATTTTTCCTCTTTATCACATGAGCAAATAAACCATTATTTTGATCAACCACCGGAGTACAGGGTAAAAATTATTCCTTCAATGGTTCGGTGGCTTAATAAAGTGGTGGAGGAGTTGTCTCTTTATTTACAGGACAAAATCAACCACGATATATCTCTTGGGAAAGAGATGGGAATGTATCATGTCAGTACACAGCCTCCGCGTGTGGGTTTTCAGGATGATAAAATTAAACAGTCACCCCCTCATGTTGTACACCCTTTTTTGCAGGATGAGTTGTTTTCTGAAATTGTGAATTTGGCCATGGTGATTGCCCCTTCTGGCGAAGAGTCGTCACATTTGAATAAAAACATAGGTAGGATATGCCGGCAGTCTCAAAATGTGGAGGATGTGGCACAAATAATGAGAACACATATACATGTGGCGTGGAAGGCTTATTTTAACATGATTGCCATTTATATATCCAGGTATAATACTTCCAGGTACCATGAGAGAATTTACTACAAAACCACTGAGAAAATGGATTATGGAACAAGAGGCCGGGCCAATAAGAATCCGTTGCTTAATGCCAGAAAGTCCCTGTTTTTTATTTTTTTGGAACTCCGAAGAGCCTTGTTGGCTCTTGATACCATGGCCCGTGTGGGTTATGGAAAATTGATAGACACTCATCCTGAGCTTGTTTTTTTAAATCATTTGCTTAAAAACCTGCCCGGGGGGAAAATTGTCGGTAACAGGTTTGGTGTGGATTCTTCCCATCAGCAGTATGATAAGGTGATGAATATGCATCAGCTGCAAACACTCAGCAGTATGTTTAAAGGTGATGGTTTAAGTTCTTTATCCACACTTTCCGGTCGCAAAAAGGTTTCCGGGGACTGGTTAAACAAAAGTCTTTGGCCGGAGTGCCGGAACGGGGAGGATGAGGTCCCGGGTACAGTCTCCCTGTTGAGGGCTATATTGAAAATGGTGAATCAAAAGTATCAGCAGGTTAAGGCCCATCAGGAGAAAGAGGGTATAGTGGAAAGAATCAACTGGCACCGGCACAGAGCTGGCAGTGCCTCTTTTTGGCAGGAGCAAAACAAAGAATTAAGCCAGTATATCATGTGGGTTATGAGATCTCCAGACTCATTGGGAGGACTGGGTGTGGAGATATATAATATATTATATGACAAAATTCTTCCTGCTCTGTCAAAAAAAGAGCAACAGGGTTTTATTGATCAGCTTTATCACCGGGAGAAAAAATTTCAGGAAATATGGTGCAAGATGGAGAGAAACAAAACCGGGGTTTTTCCCAACAAGTGCAGGGCCTTGCGGTTCAAACCTTTGTGTGAGCATGTAAAAAATAACTCCCGAACTCTTTTGCAGTCTTTGAAGGATCGACTTCAAAAGGAGGGAGGTAATGAAAACGGACAGAGCTTTGTGATGTTCAAATGGATGGCCAGTGGAAAATTATGGCCTGTTTTGCCATTACCACCGGAAGAGACATGGAAGGGCCGGACTGTGGGCTTTGGCAGGCCCCATCTGAGGCATCAGGCTTTTCTTAAAGCTTCTGCTTTTCAGCATATCCAGCCTCAGAATTGCCTGTTAAATGTACAATAGTGAATGTTTTTCACTGGTTTTTGTTCTTTTTTTGGATTTTTTTGAAAAAAATCAGGTTTTGAGTTAAACTGTGAAGTGTATCATTTTTTAAAGGCAGAGGTTTTTTTATGAACTGGTTTTTTTGTTTTCGTCTCAGTGTGATTGTTGGGTTTTTTATATTATTTGGAGCCTGTAACTTTAAACCCGGGCCTTACAAGTTACCGGATATTATAAAAACAGTATCTGAAATACAGGGCATATCTGTTAAACATGTGCCCTTAATGAATAAGAAGCAGATTCAAAGCCTTAATCCTTATTTTATAGAGGTTTTAAGTCAGGAGCAAATTTTGGCATTTCGTCCTGAACAGGTTTCCTGGTTCACTGAGGAGCAGATACAGTTTTGGACTGTGGAGCAGATAAGCTGGTTGCATGCCGATCAGATTCCGGCTTTAACCCCTGTCCAAATAAAATCCATGACTTCCGATCAAATGTACGGGTTTTCAACCCATCAGATGGCACATTTTTTACCTTCCCAGCTGCAACACATGAGACCCGCACAGATTCAAAAACTTCCTGCAAGAGGTTTTACCGGCAAACAAATTCAGGCACTGAATACAGAGCAGCTTCAGGCGGTTTTGCCTGAAGAGGTGCTTCAGATTAAAGCAGATGCCATAAAGGCCTGGCCGGTATCCTCTTTTTCTCTTCGTCAGATGCAGGTGGTGGACACAAAAAACCTTTCCAGAGAACAGGTGGGAGCTTTAACCTCTGATCAGATTCAGGGTTTTAATCAGGAGCAGATATTTTACGCCGCCCCTCATTTATCCCCCGATCAGTTTCATCATATTGCCGAATGGCAAATTCAGCAAATTCATCCCAATAACATGAACAATATGATGCATTTTCATCACCAAAAATTCTCTCCTTTACAGCTTTCCTCTTTGACAGAAGATCAAATAAAGGGCTTAACTCACAAAGGAATGCCAGGCTCTGTTTATCCTCTTCTTACAGAAAAGCAAATCCCTTTTTTAACGGGTTTTTATGATATGAATAAGGAACAGGTACACAAGCTGACCTCTGCCCAACTTGAAGCCATGACAAAAGAACAAGTAAGAATACTTCTGATGTATAAAAAAGTAAAGTATTTAACCAAAGAACAAATTCAGGGTATAAACAACAACAAAAAACTCTATGACTTCATGTTGGGTTTGAGTCCTGATCAGATGCCTTATTTAACAAAAGCACAAATAGAGGTTTTGCCCTTAAATGAGATCAGTGAAGAGGTGGGTTTTCAAAGTGGTAAGAGCCTGCTTTCTTACCTGACTGCTGAACAAATAAGATGGATTCCTGTTTCCACTTTAAAAAAGATTTCCTATTTGCATTGGCCGTACTTTACCTCTGATCAGCTTGAAGCCATGGCACCAGAGCAGATTTCAGTTTTGGATCAGATTCCCAATTTGAATCTTGTGGAATGTTGTGTTTCTGTGGGTACAGAGTGGGTGCTGCCTTTTAACAGAAAAGAGCAAATTCAGGCATTAAGTCTTAAGCAAATTGCCGGTTTTTTAAGGGAGGTTCCGTCTTTAAAGCACCGGTGGAAAGCACCGTATTTTGTTCCTTTAAGCCCTGAGCAGGTGAGTTATTTGACAGTTCAACAACTTCAAAGCTTAAAGCCAGAGCAAATTCAGGTTTTAATCAAAGAGCAAATTCAGGCCATATCTCCTCCCCACTTTGGTAAGCTTGTTGTACGAGAGGCTTCTCTTCCGGAAGGGGGTAATAAGGATTTAAGCTCTGAGGCGGGAGAGATTGAAAAGAAAGAGGTTTTTGGGCAAATTTCGGCTTTTACCAAAAAACAGATCCCTTTTATCACTTTGGAGCAACTAAAAGCTATGACTTTGGATCAGATTAAAGCACTGTCTTACGGGCAGGTGAGTGCTTTTACCCTTCAGCAGGCAGGGGTTTTAAGTCAGGCACAGTACGAGGTCCTGTCTCCTGAAAGTCAGGTAAAGATTTCTGTTCTTAAAAACACCTCTTTGGTACCAAAGGTGCCACAAGCATCTGAAAAAAATAAAAAGTGATTTCAGTACACTTTTTAATCAACCTCTGCTTTTAATTTTAACACTTTCTTTTTTGTGATTCCTGTTACTCTGGAGATTACATGGATACCTATGTTTTCCTTAAGCATTTGTAAAGCCACCTGCTTCATGTTTTGTTCTGTAGCCTGCTTCATACCTTGTACTCTACCTTCTTCTCTACCTTGTACTCTGCCTTCTTCTCTACCTTCTTCTCTGCCTTGTACCATGCCTTCTTCTCTACCTTGTTTAAGACCCTCTGCCCGGCCTTCATCCCGTGCATACTCTTTCTGGTTGTGAAAAACCCACTCAGACTTCTGACGATGCTCTTCCAAAAACCTCCTCTGCTCTGAAGCACTCAACTCCTTAAAATGATCCGTGACCTCCTTCATATCCTTACTCCTCTCCCCCAAATGATTAAGCTCTTCCTCCCTCATCCTGTCTGACCTCTTTAACATATAACACCACTGCTCTTTTAAGTCAAATAAAGCACTTATCCTCTTTCTGGGGAACTTGTTTAACTCCACAGTCACCACCCTTAAAGCCCGGTGGAACATAAAATGAGGCTTCTCATCCCTCCGGAAAGAAAAAGAGGAGTAATAGTCCCCGGTTTGTTGAAACAGGGTAAAATTGGTTAAAATCAACAGATAAGTGTCTGGCAGCTGGTTGTAACCTCCCCCTTTTTTTAAGCCTTCTGTGTACAGACGGGACAGGTAAAACAGGGTTCTTTTAAAGAAGTGTTTTTCGGGGAAGTTTTGCATTTCCACATTCACTTTTTCCCCGGTGTTGAGGGTGAGTTTAAGGTCACAGATGGAGTGTTTTTCTTCCGGGTTGTTTAAGGGGTGAAGTTTGGGGTTGAGGATTTTTAAGGAGGTGATTTTGTGGTTTTGGGGAAGGGGGAGGAGGGCTTGGAGGAGTGAGATGAGAGCCCCCTGGTACCTGGTGAAGAAGTATTGAAAGACAATGTCTTCGGTGAGGTTTATGGGTGTAAAAGAGTTGGTTTTTTTCATGGGGGTTTTCCTCCTGCATGGGGGGTTGAGAATGGTTTTTCACTCTTTCCCCCATGCAAAATAGGGACCGGATCAGGGGAATCCGGGCAAAAAAGTGAAGTTTTTTTAAAAAAATTCAAAAAAACTTCAAAAAAGCCTTATTTCCGCATTTTTTTATAATTTGTCTTTACCTGTTGTCTCACCGCGTTATTAAAAAATCTTCAAAAATGTCTGGATATTTTTAAGTGAGGAAAGCTGTAAAAGAGATATGGACTTCAGGCAAAGAGGTAAGAGAGTGGCATGCAGAGTTAGAGCAGGGCTTTAGGAGGGATAATGTATATACAATAAGGCGTTGTGTTGTGACTCTTATTTTTTTAAGTGGTATATTTTTCCTTAAGTTTTAAATTTTATGTCATTTTTATCCTGAGTTGTATGAAAAACCTTTTTTGTATCAAGCATTTGGGCCAGGTTTTTACCCCCCAGTGGGTGGTGAAAAAAATGCTGGCTTTAAGAAAAAACAAAGGTCCCGTGTTAGAGCCTTCCTGTGGGGAGGGGGCTTTTTTAAAATGGCTTAAGCCTCAGGCCACAGGGATAGAAATCACAAAAACTCTTATTAAAGATGCAAGAGTTTTGCACATGGATTTTTTTAGCTACAGTATAAAAAACAAATTTGACACCATTATAGGAAACCCGCCTTATATACGGTTTCAGGATATTTGTCCCGGTACAAAGAGCAGACTGAATATGTCTTTATTTGACAAAAGAACCAACCTGTATTTGTTTTTTATCCGAAAATGTATGGAGCATTTAAACCCGGGGGGGGAACTGATTTTTATCACCCCCCGGGATTTTTTAAAGTCCACCAGTGCTGCAAAATTAAATGAGCGTTTATACAAAGAAGGGGCTATGTCGCATTTTTACGATTTGGGGGATGAAGCGGTATTTAAGGACTTTTCGCCAAACTGTGCAATATGGCGTTGGGTCAAAGGGGCAAAGGGAAAAACAATGGCGGATGGAAGATCTTTTATGTTCAGAGCCGGGCAACTTTTTTTCAATAGACAAAAAATGGGGGAAAGCATC
Organism: Bdellovibrionales bacterium; assembly: GCA_965200025.1. GTDB lineage: Bacteria > Bdellovibrionota > Bdellovibrionia > Bdellovibrionales > UBA1609 > JANQSP01. The sequence goes on along the minus strand of OZ241325.1, from coordinate 964,787 downwards.
AGTGATTACTTTGATGTCAAGGTGGGGGCTGTCAGTGGTGCAGACTTTGTTTTTACCAGTAAAAAAGGCAACAAAAAATTTGTCTGCTCCACCACCCATACAGACCAACAAACCCGAACTATGATCTACAATCAAAAACACAAATCCCTATACAGGCACAAACAGATTTTACTGGGCAGAAGAATAAAAAAATTTAACGAAAACAACTGGTGGGAGTGGGGCAGAGGCTACCATGAAAAGCAAGGAGCAAGGATATATGTGAATGGCAGGACCAGAAGGCCAAATCCCTTTTTTCAGAGTGATGTGGAGGCTTATGATGGATCGGTTTTGGCCCTGTTTCCAAAAAGGAAATTTAACCTGGCCCGGGCGGTGGAAAAATTAAATAAAATGGACTGGCACAAAAAAGGTTTTGTTTGTGGTGGCAGATTGATTTTTTCTCAAAGAAGCCTTGCCAATGCACCTGTCAGGCTCTCCCTGTGATTGTTATTCCAACAGAACTCATGAGAGTTAAAAATTACCTGAATGAAAATAACAATCAATTTTCTTTAAGTGCAGGAAATGATGATCCAAGACAGGATTCTGCCCATTCCGAATTCAAAATAGTGACTTTTTTATTAAATTCACCTTTGCGAGATGAGGTAAAATTTGTTTCTCCCAACCTAGCAAAAAAGACCAACAGGGAATGGTACGATATACGGGTAAATAGTTATTATTGTGATATAAAGATTAGTAACTGCCAGGGAAATGATAATACTAACGCCAAACATGCTATTTATTATTTTTTAACTGGAAAAACAGGAGCATCTCCCCATCAAAAACCATTTTTTAAATCCTTAAAAGAGAACACTGTTTCAGACAAAAACAGAAACTTCTTCTATATCATCATAAACAAGAACAACAAAGAAACCAATATAGTCAGTTTAAAAAACATCAGTGGATTAAAACCCAATCCAAAAAACCAACCTTTCCAATGCAATTGGAGCGAAGCTATAAAAAATCCAAAAGACAGAAACTGGGAAGAAGCCAAAACTTATTTACTTGGAATTTGGGCAAAATCCATTTTAAGAGACATGGAAAACACCAAAGCTGGTATGCCAGCCTGTTACCCTGAATTTTTTGCCTTCAGGGACTTTTGTTAAAATTATTGTGACCAGTGCAAAATTCCAAAGTCCCGGAGCCTGAGTGTTTGGTAGTACAGTGGCAAAAACTCATGAGTATTTGATGATTGACTGTCATTTACTCATTATCAAAAATGCCTAGTTCCCTGTGAATAAACACCCCTCCTTTGTAAAAATTACATTGTAAGGGATAAAAAAGTGGTTTTCTTGTCCCAATGGTATAAGGGATTTTGAAAAACATTGTAAAATTTACTCTTTTCTTTTTTGAAAATGAAATAAAAAACCAAATTATTTTGTGATTCAGAGCTTGAGTGTTAAAACCTTGGGACCGGGTGATGTGGGCCTGTCTGTTTTTTTCAGGTTTTGTTCCAGGGAAAAAACATATTTTGCTGTTGGAAATTATTAAAAACAGCCCCCTTTGCCAACCAAAAATTTTAAAATGATATTTTGAGATAAAAAGGGGTTTTTGCCATGAAGTATATAATCATGAAGTGTGTAATAAGATTTTTTTTACTTTTATGTATTGTGTTGTTTTCTGCTCACAGCACCTCCAGTGAAAAGAAGGAGGTTTTGCCTGATCCACTTTCCTGGGATGCCACAGACGGTGAGGAGGATGGTTTAAAAACAGGAGTTTTGGACAACCTGGAATGCAAAGAGGACAGGCATTACATGACCTGTAAAACAGAACACGAATGTTGGGAGGTAAATCTTCTTCAGATGCATTATATAAATTATATGTTTTATGATGGGCAAAAAATGGTGACATTCTTCAGAACAAACACTTTTTGGAAACAAAGATGTCCTGTCAAAAATCTTCTGAAAGGAAGGCAGTGTCATAGTTTTTAAAAAATAACCCGGTCAAAAAACAACAGAAAATATCAGCCTCCTTGCCAAAAAAATTTAGCTCAATTTTTGGGAATTCAAGGATATATTTAAGGACCAGGCTTGACAATAAAAATTTTGATCACACATTGATTTTATGGCAAATGATTTTCCCAGGGGATTTTGTGCCTGGAGTACAGGCAAAAGCTTTTCCTGTCCCCACTCACTGCCCACATGGTACAGTGGGTCAATACATTTGCTGGAGGGGTTAAAGAGGGTCAATGTTTTGTCCTCTGTGGGAATAAAAAACTTTTAAAAACTTTAAAGGACAACACAATGGAACAAAAAATATCACCTTTAAATCAAAAAACCTCTCAATACAAAACAGAGGTACTGAGCCGGTACGGAAGGGACTTAACAGCTTTGGCTGAGCTGGGAAAGCTGGACCCTGTTATAGGGAGAGATACGGAAATCCGGCGGGTGATAGAGGTGCTTTCCCGCCGGACCAAAAACAATCCGGTTCTGATAGGGGAGCCGGGGGTGGGAAAAACCGCCATTGCCGAGGGGCTGGCCCTTCGTATCTTTAATAAAGACACCCCGGAAATTTTGTGGAGTAAAAAAGTGATTGCCCTGGATATTGCCAGTATGGTGGCAGGGGCCTCTTTTCAGGGGGCTTTCGAAAACCGGTTAAAGGCTTTTGTCCGGGAGGTGTGTGACAGCCAGGGGGAAGTGATTCTTTTTATTGATGAGCTTCACACTTTGGTGGGTGCGGGAAAAAACCAGGGTAGTATGGATGCAGCACAGATCCTTAAACCCGCTCTGGCCCGGGGCGAACTCAGAGCCATAGGGGCCACCACTTTGGATGAGTATAGAAATTTTATTGAAAAAGACAAAGCTTTGGAAAGGCGTTTTCAGGTTGTTAAAGTGTGTGAGCCGGACATTCCCTCCACTTTAACCATCCTCAGAGGTTTAAAGGAAAAGTATGAAAATTACCACGGGGTGAGAATTAAAGATCAGGCTCTTGTGGCGGCAGCTGAACTTTCCGCCCGTTATATTAACGACCGGTTTTTGCCTGACAAAGCCATTGATTTAATGGATGAGGCCTCCAGCCGCCTGAGTATTGAAATCCAGGGTGTGCCTGCAGAAATTGACGAAATGGAAAGAACACTCACTCACCTTCAGGTGGAGGGCAAAGCCCTTGGGAAAGAAAGCGATTCCTCCTCTCAAACCCGGCTTAAGGAGGTAAAAAAGGAAATCAAAGACCTGGAGCAAAAACTGGGTGTTTTAAAAAACCGGTGGAAAAAGGAAAAAGAAAAAATCTCTGCCATCAGGAAAATCAAAAAAGATATGGAGGCTCAAAAATTAAAAAGCAGCAGGTTGGAAAGAGAGGGCCGGTTGGATGAAGTGGCGGAAATCAAATACAGCACTTTGCCGGCTTTGCAAAAAAAACTGAAATTTTATGAAAAAAACACTCCTCTTTCTGCTGTATCAACGGTTCAAAATAAAAAACTGACCCCTGTGGTGGATGAGGCCCCCTCCCTGTTGAAAGAGGAGGTGGGGCAGGAGGAGATAGCTCAGGCGGTGTTTCGGTGGACAGGTATTCCTGTGCACAAGATGCTTCAGTCAGAAGCGGACAAGCTTCTTCATCTGGAGCAAAAACTGGGGGAAAAAGTGGTGGGTCAGCCCCAAGCCCTTCAGGTGGTCTCAGAATCTTTAAGAAGGTCCCGGGCCGGGCTTTCTGATCCCTCAAGCCCCATAGGGAGTTTTCTTTTCTTGGGTCCAACAGGTGTTGGCAAAACCCAAACGGCCAAAGCTTTGGCAGAGTTTTTGTTCGATTCCCCGGAGCAGATTTTTCGCATGGATATGAGTGAGTATACAGAAAAACACCATGTTTCCCGTCTTATCGGTGCACCTCCCGGTTATATTGGCTATGAGCAGGGAGGCGAGCTTACCGAAGCCGTGAGACGGAAGCCTTACAGTATCGTCCTTCTGGATGAGATAGAAAAAGCCCACCCCGAGGTGTTTCATCTTCTGCTTCAGGTGATGGATGCCGGACATCTCACATGCTCTCAGGGGAGAAGGGTCAATTTTAAAAACACCATACTGATTATGACTTCCAATATCAGCTCTTCTGTTTTAAGAGATTCCTCTCTCAGCGAAAGCCAAAAAAGGGAAAAAACCTCCCGGGAGTTAAAAAAGTGTTTTCAACCTGAGTTTTTAAATCGTTTGGACAGCATTGTCAGTTTTAAGCCCTTAAAACCTGAACATATTTTTGATATTGTGAAAATACAGATTAAGGACATTCAAAAACGCCTGAGTGGAAAACACATCACCCTGCAGGTGGAGGACAAAGCTCTAAAATTTTTGGCCCGCAGGGCTTTTGACCCCGACTACGGGGCCAGACCGGTACAAAGAGTCCTTCAAAAAGAGCTGCTCAACCCTTTGGCCTGTGACCTCATATCCCAAAAGATCCGTGAAAACACCTCTGTGTTTGTAACAGGGGGGGATTTAAAGCTTCATTTTAAGCTCCAAAGATAAAAAAATTCAGATTTTCGCCAAAAACTCCGATCCTCTTACAAAGACTTAAAGTGTTTTAAGTTAACAGGACGAAAGTTGTGGTATTATGGCTGTTCGGGCAATAAAGAAAAACGATATTCAGCTGAGGGAGAAGTCCAAAGAACTCACCCGACATAAGCTGAACGATAAAATCACCCGTCTTAAGAGCAAAGAGCGGTACAAGTTGATTCATTCTGTTTTTGCCCAGGAGGGGCTTTCTGAATCTGAGATGGCCTCCATGATGGCAGACATATACAAACTTCAAAAAATTGATTTTTCTGAATTTGAACCAGACAGTAAGGTGGTTCGTCTTATTCCCAAAAAAGTGTGTCAAAAATACACTCTCATTCCCTGTATGAAGGTGGAGGATGTGCTTGTGGTGGCCTTTTGTGATCCCGGGGATGCAGAAGCCAAAGACACAGTTTCCATACTGGCAAAAAGTAAAATGGAAATGGTGGTGGCAACACGGGGTGAGATCAAAAAAATGATTGAAAAACACTACTCCGCAGCCGATGAGGTTCGTCATTCTTTTTCCATTCTGGAAGCTTCCGAGGATGTGGATTCTTTGCTGGATCCCCAGGTTTTTAATGTGGAAAAAAGAGATCTGCACCCTGTGGTTCAGGCTGTGAATTATATGATTAAAGAGGGCTTAAGGTTAAAATGTTCTGATATTCATATAGAGCTTTACGAAAAGAGGTTTCGTGTCAGATTCCGGGTGGATGGCAGGCTTTTTGAGCATATCCAGCCGCCTGTCAAGCTGGCCTCCGGTATCATCAGTCGTATTAAGGTGCTTTCGAAAATGGATATCAGTGAAAAGCGTATCCCCCAGGACGGCAGCCTTAAGGTGAAATACAGCGAGGGGGTGGTGGATTTTCGTATCAGCACTGTTCCTGTTGTGAGTGGTGAAAAAATGGTGATGCGGGCTTTAAGACCATCAAACCTCACCAACAGTATGGAAAGCCTGGGTATGGATGAGAGACAAATGAACATCTTTAAAAAAAGTTTGCATGCCTCCCAGGGCTTTATTCTTATGACAGGCCCCACCGGGAGTGGGAAGACCACCACCATTTACTCCGGGCTGACAGAACTCAACCAGCCGGACAAAAACATTTCCACAGTGGAAGACCCTGTGGAATATAAACTGGATGGTGTCAACCAGGTGCAGGTGAATAACAAAGTGGGTTTGAAGTTTGCCTCTGTCTTAAGATCTTTTCTCAGGCAGGATCCGGATATTATACTGGTGGGTGAGATAAGGGATTTGGAAACCGCTGATGTGGCCTACAGGGCGGCTGCCACAGGTCACCTGGTTCTTTCCACTCTGCACACCAATGATACGGCCTCCACCCTGACCCGTCTTATGGATATTGGAGTGCCAGCCTACAGTGTGGCGGAAAACACCTCTGTCATACTGGCACAAAGGCTCTTAAGAACACTGTGTGAGCATTGTAAAGTGCCGGAAAAACTCACTTCCGACACTCTCATGGATATAGGCTTTAAAAAGCATCAGCTGGAGGAGGTCTCAGACAAGATCATGAAAAATGTGGGTTGTGTCCGCTGCAATGACACCGGCTACAACGGAAGGGTGGCTGTGTATGAAATCATGGAAATGAAGGAAAACATCAAATCCTCCATTTTTAAAAAATTTACACCGGATGTTTTAAAGAAAATGGCCATTGAAGAGAACAAAATGAAAACCCTTCGTGTCAGTGCTTTGGAAAAATTACAGGCAGGTATCACCAGTGTGAATGAGGTTCTTTATGGAACTCTGGGGGATAATAAATGATATCCATTGTACAAATTTTAACAACGGCGGTAAGGGAAAAAGCCTCTGACATACATATCACCAGTGGCAACCCCCCCTGCTTAAGGGTGGATGGCAAAATATGCACTCTTAATGTGGCCCCTCTTTCTCACCAGGAAAGCAAAAATATATGTTATTCCGTATTGACATCAGATCAAAAAGCCACTTTTGAGAAGAAAAAAGACCTGGATTTTTCTTTTTCTGTGGATAAGCTGGGTCGTTTTCGTGCTCACCTGTTTTATAACAAAAACAAGGTTTGTGGTTCTTTCCGGCATATTCAGTCAGACATTCCACAAATTAATGAATTGGGCCTTCCCCGTGTACTTTATGAGATATTAAGAAAGCCTTATGGTTTGGTACTGGTAACAGGCCCCACCGGGAGTGGGAAGACCACCACTTTGGCCTCCATGATTAATGAGATCAACAAAACCCAGTATCATCATATTATTACCATTGAAGACCCTATTGAATATATCTTCAGTCCTCAAAAAAGCATTATTACGCAAAGAGAGGTGGGTAATGATGTGGTGGATTTTCACGAATCCTTAAGAGCTTTGCTGCGTATGGATCCGGATGTGGTTTTGGTGGGTGAGCTTCGGGATAAAGAGACCATCAAAGCCGCCCTCCAGGTGGCAGAAACCGGTCACCTGGTGTTTGGCACTTTGCATGCCAACACCACTTACACGGCTGTGGACCGGCTGACGGGTGTGTTCTCAGGTGATGAAAGAGGTCTTATTCAAACCCAACTCAGTACAGTGCTTCAGGGGATTATATCCCAAAGGCTTTTACCTCTGAAAAACAATAAGGGCCGGGTACCCGCTCTGGAAATACTGCTTTTTAACCCCGCAGTCAGAAACATGATTAAAGAGGGAAAATTGAACCAGATTTACAGTGTGATTCAAACCTCCACAGGTCAGGGTATGCAAACCATGAATCAGGCTCTTCAAAAACTGGTGACAGCAGGTTTTGTGAATGATGAAACCGCTTACGCCATGAGTCCCAACACTTCAGAGCTTTCCCACCTTCTTCAGGGAAGAAAACACCAAAGGCGTGGAGCTTAAAAACAGGGAAAAGTAAAGGAAGGGTATAATGAAAAAACACTTTGTATTTAAAGCCAAAGATCAGGCAGGCAAAACCATTACAGGGCATGTGTTGGCCAAAACCAGAAACAATGTCTTAAGGACTCTTGCCGATAAAAATTTAAGACCTTTTTACATAGAGGTTAAGGATAAAAAAGAACTCTTCTCTGTGGGTACAGGAATTAAAAACAGGGAGCTGGTTAAGTTTGCCCGTAACATGGCTTTTTTGGTAAAAAGCGGGGTGTCTATTTTAAATGCCTTAAGGATGACTCAGTCCACCACAGCCTCAATAGTTTTTAAAAACAAACTGGATCATATTATTGCTGATATTGAGTCCGGGCATTCTTTTGCAAAAGCCCTTTCGACTCATTCCAATATTTTTGGTTCCATATTTATTACCATGGTGGAGGCGGGTGAAATGGGGGGGAATTTGGACCTCATGCTGATCTCTCTTGCAGATTACATGGAAAGCAGCGAGAGAATAAAATCCCGTGTGAAAAAAGCCATGCTTTATCCCTCTTTTGTGATTGTGGCAGCCACCGCACTGGTGGTGGGTATTATGGTGTTTGTGGTGCCGAAGATGATGGAGGTTTTTCAAAGTATGAACGCCGACCTTCCCTTTATCACTCAGATTTTACTCTCCGTCAGTGATTTTATGGTGGCTCATTTTGTGGCCCTTATTTTGTTCTGTCTGATTTTGCCTGTGTGTTTTATTATGTATTGCAAAACGGCTTCCGGCAGACCTTTAAAAGATCAGTTTTTAATGTCTCTTCCCGTTATTGGATCTTTATGTGTCAAAAACAGCTATGTCAGGTTTTCAAAAACCCTGTCCTGCCTGCTTTTTTCCGGTGTGGAAATGACAGATGCCATTGAATCCGCTTCAGAAACCACCAACAATTATTATATTGAAAAAGCCATACAAAGGGTGAAAAAAAGAGTTCTGAAGGGAAGATCCCTGGGCCAGTGTCTGAGAACAGAGACCATCATACCCCAGTTTTTATCGGATATGGTCTCCATTGGTGAGGAGTCGGGAAATATAGATGCCACTTTAAACAAAGTGGCTGAGTATTACGAAGAGCAGGTGAACACCACAGCCAACAGTATTTCGGAGCTTATTCAGCCCTTTTTGATTGTTTTTCTTGGTGGAGTGGTGGGGTTTATTGTGGTGGCCATTTATCTGCCCATTATTCAAATGCCGGGGCTTCTTGGTGGGGCTTAAGGCTTTTACAGTGCTTTAATGTGTTTTTAAAGGTTATACTTATATGGAATTTTTAAAAGAAAACATGTCTTCCCTTTACTTTCAGCCTTTGAAGGAAAAGTTCTTTTTTGCACAGGCTTTAAGGGCTTTTATCCATGCTGCGGTTTTGTTGGGGTTTTTGGTGTACCAATTCACCCAACCTTTGTTTTTAAATGCTGATGTGTGGGTGCCGGTGTATCTGCTTTTTTTTGTTTCTCTTTCCACAGATTTTTTTAGTTTTTATTTTTATGATTTTTTTAAGAGGCGGCCTTTTTTTCAGGGGGTGGTTTTTGCCAGTGATGCTGTACTTATGACTTCGAGTTTTTTGTATCTGTCTCTTCCCGTACTCAGTCAGGTTTTGATTTTTGTGTATTTGCTTCAGATTATCAGTGCGGGCTTTGTGGGAGGGTACCGGTGGTCTTTCAGTCACGGGCTTTTGGTGTCCATGTTGTTTTCCTGGGTTTTGATTTTTATGCCGGATCTGGTGGTGGTTTCTGAGCCTTTGAGTTTTGTTATCAGTAATGCATTGTTTTTACTGGCTTGTGTGCTGGGGGGTTTTTTGGGTACACAGGCACAAAAAGTTAATTGGTTTTTAAGCCATGCACAGGGCAGCCTGATTCAGATGGAAAACTTAAACGATCTGATTGTGGAAAACATTCACTTGGGAATTTTTATCACAGACGAGGAGGACCTTATTGTATATGCCAACGAACAGGGGTTAAAGCTTTTGGGTCTGCCTCCGGATTTTTTAGGTCCCACCTTGCTGGCTTTTCCTGAGCTGGAGGATGTTTTGAAAAAAAACCACCCCGGCACTTTTGAAGTTAAAAAACAAATAGCGGGTGAGGAAAAAACTTTTGAAGTGGGTTTTTGCCCTGTAAAGGGAAAACAAAACTCCCGTGGCAAATGTATGATTTGGTTTCAGGATGTGTCCGGGGAGCTGGCTTTTAAAACCGCAGAGCAGACAAAGCAACAAAGGCTTCTGAGAAATCAGACAGCTTATGATATGGCAAAAAGTTTAAATCTTTTGCTTGTACATCTCCAAAACCTGAGGAAGAAGGGGGGGAGTCACAAAAATGGGAAGGGTCTTAATGTCTTCCCGTCAAAAGAGGAGCATTTGGTTGGGGACTCTTTTGACCGTGTGAAGACACAGGTGGAGGATTTTTTGGCTCCTGCTGTTTCCTCTCAGCAGATCTCTCTTTCTGAAGAATACTTAAGGGTTAATACCGTTTTGGAAAATCTTCTGGAGCAGGTTCAAAAAGATGGGGAGGGCAGGGATTTTCCCATTAACTACCATGTGATGCTGAAGGCAGAGGGTTTTGTGAAAGGCCATCAGGTGGTGTTTTTAAAAATTTTTTCTCATATTGTTTCCAACAGTCTTCAGGCCATGATGGGGGATAAAAAAGGTTCTCTTTTTATAGAGACTTTTGATGACGGACCCTGGGTGGTGGTGCGTGTGCGGGATACAGGCCCGGGGATAAAAGACAAACAAAGAGTGTTTGATCCTTTTTATTCCACAAAGGCGGGGTCTGTTGGTTTGGGTTTGACCCTGGTGCAAAAGTGGGTCAGCCACTACGGGGGTTTGGTGGGTTTTGAGGATTTTAAGGATGACACAAAAGGGGGGGCTTTGTGTGTGCTTCGGTTTCCCCTTCAGTCCCCTGAGTTTCCCAAAGAAGAGAGATTGGGGCTTCAAAAAGCAGGTTAAGAAAACATGCAAAAAAAAATCTTAATTGTGGATGATGACAAATCTCTTCATGAGTTTTTTGAGGTTCTGTTAAGGCAGGTGTCTTTGACATGTGCTTTTTCCTTTGAATTGAAGTTTTGTGAGTTTCAACAGGCTTCCCATGTGATAAGAAAAAAAAAGTTTGATTTGGTGTTTTTGGACTCTGATGCCCCGGGAGGGGAAGAGTGGTCTTCTTTTATCAAAGAGGTAAAAGCTCTTTATCCCTCTGCGGTGGTGGTGCTTTGCTCTGGTGTGGATCGGGCCAAAGCCGCACTTCAGGCTGTGGAAAGGGGAGCTTACACTTATATGGTAAAGCCTTTTTCTGCCACAGAGGTAAAGGCCAGTTTGATAAAAATTTTTTCTGCTCTTCCCCCCCTCCCAGGTGGTGACAGTCCGGTGGGAATTTCTGCAGAAAACAGTAAAACTCCGGGGACAGGGGCCCCGGGTTTCTTCAGTCCTGTGGTGGATGTGCCTGAGGTTTTGTCTCCTGTAATGAAAAAAGTGCTTAAGGACATTCAACAGGTCAGTTCCTCTTCGGCTTCTGTATTGATTACAGGGGAAAGTGGTACGGGTAAGGAGATTGTGGCCCGCCTGCTTCATCAAAGAAGCCAGGTGAAAAACAACATTTTTGTTCCCGTAAATTGTGGAGCCATACCGGAGGGTTTAATGGAATCAGAAATGTTTGGACACAGGAAAGGGGCTTTTACAGGGGCTGTGGTGGATAAGGTGGGGGTTTTTGAGCTGGCTTGCGGGGGAACTTTGTTTTTGGATGAGATTGCAGAACTTCCCTTAAGTCTTCAGCCCAAGCTTTTGAGGGCTCTTCAGGAAAAAACCATTCGCCCGGTAGGGGATACCGCAGATCGGAAAGTCCATGTTCGTTTGATTTGTGCCACCAACAAAAACTTAACCGATCAGATCGATCAGGGACTTTTCCGGCAGGATTTGTTGTATCGTATCAATGTGGTGCATGTGCATCTTCCCCCCTTAAGAGAAAGAAAAGAGGATATTTTAAATTTGGTGGAGCATTTTGTTCAAAAGCACAGTAGGAAAACCCCGCCCCCGAAGTGGCCTTTGGAGGTCAGGAAAGCTTTTTTGGAATACCACTATCCGGGCAATATCAGAGAGCTGGAAAACCTCATAGAAAGACTTTTGGTTTTAAACAATAATGTTAGTCCCTGTGATGTAAGAGCTTTGTTTAAAACCGCAGAGCCGGCTTTACAGACAGGGGGACAGGGGGAGGGTGTACACTCACAACAGCCCTTAAGTTTGGGGAATGTGCCTTCTTTTTCAGAAAAAGGCATGGATTTGGAAAAAGAAGTCTCCTGTTTGGAAAAAAACCTCATGGTACAGGCTTTAAAACAGACCGGGGGTTTAAGAGGGCCGGCTGCAAAACTTTTGGGACTTTCTGAAAGGGCTTTTGCCTACCGGTTAAAAAAATACAAACTTCAGGACAAGAGTTTTTCCTCTTCCCTGTCTCAGGTTTCTTAACCATTTTGTTCGTATGTTCGTGACCCCCAAAAGGTGGCTACTTTTCGATAAAGAAGAGGGAGGTAGTGATGTTAACATACACCAGGAGGTTCACAAGAGAGGAGAAGTCAGTCATTACTGTCGGAGCATTTAGTGGGGGTGTAAAATAAAGTGTAAATATTACACTTTATGGCCCTGTATAATCCAATACAGTAAAAAAATACTTGTAAATGTCAATAAATATCATTATATTGACAGGAAATTTTGTGTACAGAAGCCCGGGTTTCGTAAAGAACTTAATTTGCCATGAGTAACGGATATTCAGGCATTTGTTGAGGCTTGTATGTGTTCAATAGTCCGGGTCTCTTTACAGAGCTGAAGTTTGTAAATCTGGTGCAACAGATTTTAACCTTAAAAAAGGAGCTATAGTTATGTGTCACTTTAAACAGATTAAGGCATTGAAGGTGAGCTTAAAGTGGTTTTTTTCTTTATTGTGTTTGGTATTTTGTCTGGAAGGTGTTTCCGGCCCTGGAATTTTACCTGTCCTTGGTGGGGTGGTTGAACCTTCCCCTTTTGAAAAGTATTTTTTGGAACCAACAAAAGACAAGAAAATTAAGGATGTTCAAACCTGGTTGTTAAACAGAAAAGATGAGCTTCCCTCTTTTTTGGTTAAAAATTATAACTTAAACTCCAAAAATGTGGAATGGTTTTTGGATGTTTTATCCCGCTACACAGCAGGGGATTTACCCCTTGAAACAGCCAGGGAGGAGGCAAAAAAAACATTGCTTTCTCTTATGATACAAAATGAAAATGCTGTGACAGAGATGTTAAAAATGACAGATCTGGAAGACCAGAGGTTTAAGATGTGGTTGGATTTTTTGGATAAATACCAGGGTCCTCAAAAAATTGTCTCACTTCTCACCACTCTTCTTCCCTCCGGCCGGATGCATTTTGTAGATCTTTATGAACACACAGATGAAACTGTGATTAAGAATTTAAAGTTCCTCAGTCAATATATCTCTTCTAAATACTTTGTAAGAGATGCTGTCCTGGTAAAAACAGGGGGTTCAAAACCTGTAAAGTCTTTGCAGTTGCATCAGTCTTACGATCCCCCTTCACAAAAAAACAAAGATTTTATTTCCTCTGTTTTGTTGTCTGCCTCTCAGCTTAAGGACATGCCCGGGACCCTGATTACAAAGAAAAGCCCTCTTTTTAAAACCATGGCTTTTTTGGAAGACTACACAGGAGGCAAGGAGGCTTTTTTTCATCTGCTTCGTTATTCCAAAAAAATGAAAAGGGGTTCTGTCTTAAGCATACCACACAGGGAGTTTCGTTCTCATATCCAGCGTATGGAAAAAATAACAGCCCAGGTGATAAAGGCGGAGCGGGGCAGCACTTTTTTAGGTGGCCTCTTTCGTTCATCCAAACAGGATGTGCAGGCTTTGGTGGCACAGGCCTTAAAAGGGGGCATGGCGAATTATGCCCTGGTATTGGAGTTTGAAAAAATCGTAATACTTGTTAATGGTGATGTAATAGAAGAGGCCTGGTATCCACCATCACAGTCAAGTAAGAGTCCTCTGCTCACCTGGGAAGAAGTGGATGACAATTATTTGAAACTTAAAACCCCGGAGCAAAAGCGTCAATTTCTTGAAGCAAATTTACTTTTCATTTCACAGAAACAGGTGCAAAAAATAACTTCCCATATTATCGAGGCAGATAAAGTGTGTTCAATGATGTTTTAATTTTTATCCGAAGAGCTTTTGTTGTTTTTATTGGTCTGGGGCTTTGTTTTTCCTCTTTGTCACAACCTTCCCCTCTTTCAGAGTGGGTAAAACCTCTTTCAAAAATCAACCGGAAAACTCCTGAATTTCAAGCCTGGATGTCTTTTTTTAAGGAACACTTAAGCGAAAGAAAAAGCACTCAGATATTAAGCACTGTACTGCCCTCTCAAAAAAATCTTTTTGTGGAACTTTATGAATACACCAGCAGCACGCAGCTGATTAAAAATCTGGATTTTTTTGGAGAGTATATGGCTTCTGCCCGGCTTTCCCGTCAGAGTGTTGAAGCCCTGTGGGTTGCTTTTTTTTCTGATCCCCGTAATATACTGCAAATCCCTGAAGTTTCTGTTGCTGCCCCTCAAAGTTCTGTTTTTAAAATTATGTCTTTTTTACAAAACTATACAGGAGACAGGAAAGCTTTTGCTCATTTTTTAAAATTTTCCCTTAAAGGGGATTCCCGCTTTAGTGTTCTGGAAATCCCTTTTGAGGTTTTTAAGTCCAATATCCAGTGGGCTGAAGCCACAGTGGGTAAAACCTTTGTACACCCTCCTGCCAGGAGGCAACAGAAGCTTCCGCTTCCCCGGATATTCAAAAAACAGATCAAAAAAAAGGCAAAGGCGTTGTTGTCTCATCATTTGAATGAAGGGCTTGTGAATTACGAGCTTTTACTGGAGGATGTTAAAACCTCTTACCGATCTGTGAGAGCCTCTTATCTGGCATCACAGCAGGAAGTGGCACAAAAGCTGGAGGCTGTTCCTTTGGAAGGGGGGGCGGAGAGCTTTCTTCACAGCACCCTTCTTCCCCGATCTCAAAAGGAGCTGGTAAATTTAAAAGAGCGTCAAAAAAACGCTCCCGCTTTCCCCTGCCATAAATTGTTTTAAGTAAAATATCTGAAAGTGAATTTTTGGTGTTAAGTTTTTTTTAAAACTTCCGATACAAAAATTATCAGGAGGTAAAAAACAATGCACTCTTTAAAAAAGAAAAATTTTTTGCTTTGGAATAAAAAAGCCCGTCAGATGAGCTTTTTTCCTGTAAAGAAAACTGTTGAGCACTTAAAACACATTTCTCCAAAGGGGTTTTTTAATGGGGATGGAGACCTTGTCAGTTTTGTAAGTCATGAGTTAAAAACACCTTTAAGCACTTTGAGCCTTGCTTTGGATATTTTGAAAGAAAAACACGGAAAAGACAAAAACCATAAAGAGCTTCTTCAAAATATGGCAGAAGAAGTTCAGTGGATGTGCCGGTTTGTTTGTGATATGCTGGATTTTCAGCAAATGAACAACAGACCCCACAGCCTTTGTTTTCAGTGGCATCCCTTTTATCCCCTTATGGAAGAGGCAAAAAAAAAGCTGGCTTTCCTTAAAAAACACACAAAAATCACTCTCAAAACCCCTTCCCCTTCTGTGGAGGTTTATATGGACCCGGTTTTTATGCGTCAGGCTGTTTTTAATTTGTTGCTTAATGCTTTGCAGCATAGCTCTGCCTCTTTAGTGGAGTTGCACTTAAAATTTCCCGACGAGGGCAATCAGGGGGGGCTTGTTTTACAGGTCAAAGAGCAGGGGGGTAAAGTGGATGAGGGGCATACCACCCCCCCTTTGAGGGATCTTATTTCCACTAAATTCCCCGGGTTAAAGAGTCATAAAGTGGGTCTGTTTTTTGTGCAAAGGATTGTAAAAGTCCATGGAGGGGGGTTAAAAACCCGGGCAGGTGTTTTTGAGATGCATCTTCCTTTTGTTCGCAAATCACCAAAACAGGCTGCTTAAATGAGGGTGGTTTAAGCAGACAGAGGCAATAAATAAGGCTTGTGGTTTTTTTTATTTGGATATAAACATAAAAAAAGTTTTTTTTTGAAGTTTTTGCTTCAGATTAAAAAAACCATGATTTATCCACCAGTTGAGGGATTTTGTTATCCATGAGAGCAGCAGCTTTACAGGATCTCAGACAGTATCTGAAAGAAGATCAAATTTCCACAAAAAAAGAAGTACTCCAAAAATACAGCTCAGACTGGCTGAAGTTGTTTGAGTCTGAGCCATCGATGGTGCTTTTTCCCCAAAGCACGAAAAATGTACAGGATATTGTCAAATGGGCCTTAAAATTCCAAATGCCTTTGGTTCCCTCAGGGGGGCGTACAGGCTTAAGTGGTGCGGCATGTGCCACTCAGGGGGAGGTGATACTTTCCTTTGAAAGAATGAATCAGATACATCCCTTAAACAAAATGGATCAGAGTTTGACTGTGGGGGCGGGGGTGCTGACCCAGACTTTGAAGGACAGGGCCGGGGAGGAGGGTTTGTTTTTTCCTTTGTCTTTTGCTTCAGAAGGCTCCAGCCAGGTGGGGGGCAATGTGGCAACCAATGCCGGGGGTGTGCATGTGATTCGTTATGGATCTTTAAGGAAGTGGATCACCGGTCTGGAGGTGGTGACAGGAAAAGGCGATATTTTAACCCTGGGGAGAGGACTTGTGAAAAATGTTGCAGGTTATGATTTTTTAAATCTTGTAATAGGTTCAGAAGGGACATTGGCCCTCATCACTCAGGTGACTGTGAAGCTGGCCCTGCCTCCCCCCCCCAGATGTGTTTTTCTGTTTGCCATTCCCCACTTACAGGCTTTGGTGGATATTTATACCCTCCTGAAAGCGGATATTCCCCTCTATGCTTTTGAAATGTTTGAACACCGCTCACTGAAATATGTGGAAAAACTGTCCTCCCGGGCTTTTCCCCTGAAGGAAAAATCCCCTTACTACGCCCTTGTGGAATGCCCCAAAAGTGTGACAGAACAAGCCTTTGGCCTTTTTGAAGAAGCTCTTAAAAAACAATATGTTGTGGACGGGACTCTCAGTGAGAACGAGACACAGGCCAAAAATCTTTGGTTTTTCAGGGAAAATATCAGTGAAGCCTTAAGTGCTTTTTCCCCTTATAAAAACGACATCTCTGTCAAACCCTCCTCTTTGAAAGGTTTTTTACTTGAGATAAAAGAGTTGTTTCGCAAAGAATATCCTCATTTTGAGCTAACATGTTTTGGCCATGTGGGGGACGGCAACCTTCATATTAATGTTTTAAAACCTTCGGATATGGATCAAAAAATATTTGTCAATAAATGCTCTGAGGTAAGTGTCCGGCTTTTTTCACTGGTAAAAAGACACGGAGGTTCTGTTTCGGCCGAGCATGGTGTGGGGCTTTTAAAAAAACCTTATCTGCATTATTCCTGTTCTCCGGAGGAAATAGAATGTATGAAAGGGGTTAAGAGGGTTTTTGATCCACAGGGTATTTTAAATCCCGGTAAAATTTTTTAGCAGGACCTGCTGACAGGGGGGTTATTGGGGATGGCCAAAAAAAAACTTTACAGAGCTTTAAGAAGATGGGGAAAAGAGCAAATATCCTCAGGCAGCCCTCTATAATGAGTGTTTAAAAAGTGATTTAAAAATTCCATATCCTGGTGCACTTTTTTTATATACTCTGCCACCTCCTTTCTTCTTTTATACCTGCGGGAAGGGTAGTGTTCTTTGATAAAAGAGGTAAACTCATCAATAAAAAAAGAAATCTTAAGTCCAGTGTAAATCAGCGAGTGACGCAAGCTCTGATTTTTGGGATCAGAGAGTGTTTTTTTCAGCCGGGCAATAAATTTCTTAAAAAGTACTCCGTATAAAACGGGACCTCCATTATAGCCCACTATTACAAGCAGGTGCTTTAAAGCCTCCTCATTTCTGAAAATTTTTATTTTTTCTGTTTGAAAAATGTGGTTGAGTTTTTTTTCTGTCACTCTTTTTTCCTTTTCCCCCCAAAAGATAAAAATTTGATCTTTATACACAGCCACTTCAATGTTGTTCATCTCCTCTATGGCTTTTTGGCTTTTGTGAAGCAAAATTTTAATGTAGGCAAATCCGTAAAAAAAACAGGTGTAGGGGTTTAAGGTCAGAAGGCATTTGTCCTGAGCGGGAATGTGCAGTCTCCGGTGGAAAGCATGGGGTAAAACCTTCACCCTTTGAAAATGCTTCCATGTGTCAGGGCATTGGGCCAGGATATTTTCCGGAAGCAGGGCTTTGATGTCCTTATAGTGGGGTTTTTCGTCCAAAAAAGAGTTGAAATCAGCGGCGGCAGCCCCTGTGATCTGTCCATAGCATAAAGCCCCTGTATGGCTTTGAGAGTTGATAACAAACCGGGACTCATGGTGAAAAATGGCAAAAGCCAGGCCGTAAGGAATTTGCAGACAACGGGCCACATCGTGAAACACTGTTGCTGTAAGGGCTACATACTCCCGATTGAGGCAGGGCTTTCTGGGGTAAACAGAGCCTTTATTACACCCACTGGCCCGGAGGTGGACTCTCCTGGACACAAACTCTTCCGGACAGCTTAAATAAGGGTTTTGTGTATCTTCGCAGGGCAGGGGGATGGCCCAGCATTTTTTGGCTTCTGTGTTTTTACCCCAGCACATGGAGGGAAAAGCCTCTGAGCCGGCATAGTGATTGTAAAGACAGGCATAATACCCCTTCCTGTGGGGGAGGGATCTGGTCATTTTGCTGCTGGCATAAAAACACAGGGAGGGAATAAAATCCGGCCGGGATAAAGGTTTTTCCTCTTCTTCTGTGTCTGTGTGCCATCCCAAAAACTCCCACAAAGGGGAAGAGTGAGGTCTGGCAGGTGTATCCTCCTCCAGTGGCTGCCTCTGAACAGAAGCATAACAAACCTCCCGGGTAAAGGTGGGGGGGTGGTATTTTGGTCTGGTGTTCTCTGCCCAGGTTTGAATTTGCTCCCGGTAGGGATTGAGCAGCTGTTGTGTATAACTGTGGTTTAAACAGCTGCAGGGTTCATAAGGCACTTGTGCGTAATAAGACCGCATTTGTGCATTGGCACAGAGGTTAAGAAAACAAAAAAATATCAGGTTTTTTTTCATCAACAGCCCTTTATTTTATAGCTTTACGGGAATAAAAAAGGTGACAAAGCTTACCACAAGAATTTAAATTTTTCAAGGCCCGGATATACTGCTTGATTTTTTATAAAAAACAGGCCACACTCCTGCATTGTCACAGGTGGGGTGTAGGCAAGTGGTAAGCCAGCAGATTTTGGTTCTGTTATTCGCAGGTTCGAATCCTGCCACCCCATCCAAAAATCCAAAGGACTTTTTTTAATTTCAGAAAGTGGGAATAATGACTTATTGGGTTAATATTGTTTTTGGTTTTGTTAATCAGCTTATGGAGTGGGTGATTTTTTTTGATGTTTTGTTTTTCACCAATGAGGTTGAGCTTCCTTTGGTGGTGCTGTTGCTGTTTGGTGCAGGTGTTTATCTGACTTTGAAGATGCGGTTTGTCAATATTCGTTTGTTTTGGCATGCCCTTCACCTGGTGAGAGGGTCCGGGGAAAAAGAAAAATCCCATGAGGGGGAAATATCCCGGTTTAAGGCTTTAACCACGGCTCTTTCAGGCACAGTGGGTTTGGGTAATATTGCGGGGGTTTCCCTGGCTATCACCATGGGGGGGCCGGGGGCTGCTTTTTGGATGATTGTTATGGGTATTTTTGGGATGAGTACCAAGTTTGTGGAATGCACTTTGGGGGTGATGTACCGGGAAACCAGAAAAGATGGAAGACTTATGGGTGGCCCCATGGAGTACCTGAACAGGGGTCTTAAAGACCTGGGCTTTAAAAAATTGGGTTTTATTTTGTCTGCTGTGTTTTGTGTCACCTGTATGGGAGGGGCTTTGGGTGGGGGTACAGCCTTTCAGGTGAATCAGTCTTTAACAGCTGTGGGTAAGATTTTTCCTTTTTTTCAAAACCACCGGTGGGTTTATGGTCTGCTTTTGGCTTTGTGTGTGGGGGCGGTGATTTTGGGGGGTTTAAAAAGAATTGCCACTGCTGCCAGCCGTATTGTCCCCCTCATGTGTACAGTTTATGTGGTCATGGTGCTTTATGTCCTGGCTTGTTTTTATGAGCAAATTCCCCAGGCTTTGGTAAGTATTGTGCAGGGTGCTTTTGTACCACAGGCCGCTTTTGGAGGCTTTTTGGGGGTGCTTATTATAGGTGTCAGAAGGGCTGTGTTCTCCAACGAGGCGGGACTGGGGGGGGCTGCCATTGCCCACTCAGCGGCCCGTGTTCAACACCCGGTGGAGGAGGGGACAGTGGCTCTTTTGGAGCCTTTCGTGGACACTGTTTTAATATGCACCATGACAGCTCTTCTTATTGTGGTGAGTGGAGTTTATGAAGACCCCCAGCATTTTCATTTGATACAGCACAGGGAGGGGGCGGCCCTTACGGCCATGGCTTTAAGCCAGGCGGTGAGCTGGTTTCCTCACCTGCTGACTGTGGTGGTGTTGTTGTTTGCTTTCTCCACCATTATCTCCTGGTTTTATTATGGGGAAAGATGTTTTGCCTTTTTGTTTGGGGATTCCCGGTCCATAATTTACAAGTTTATTGTTTTGTTTATTGTTTTTGTCTCTGCCATTGCCAGTTCCAGTCATATTCTGAATTTTGGGGATTTTATGTTTTTGGCCATGGCTTTTCCCAATCTGTTGGGGGTGGTGCTTCTGAGCGGGAAAGTGCGGCAGGCTTTAAGGGACTACGAACAAAAAAGAAAAAAACTTTAAGAAGGGCTTAACTTTTTTGGTTTATGGTTTGTGTTCAGATTATCAGTCTTTTTCCAGAGTTTTTTACCTCTCCGGTGAGTGTGGGGATATTGGCCCGTGCTTTAAAAAAGGGTCTTCTTAAGCTTTCTTTTGTGAACCCCCGGGATTTTACCACGGACGCTTACAACAGTGTGGATGCCCCTCCTTTTGGGGGTAAAGAGGGGATGGTGATGAAGTTTGCCCCTTTAAAGAAAGCCCTGCTTTCTTTGCCGGAAAGAGGGCGGGTGGTTTTTCTTACCCCGCAGGGGCAAAGCTGGAGTTTTAAGAAGGCCCGCGAGTGGGGCAGTGCCTGTGTGCATGGTAACAGCCCCGGGGACAAAGAGGAAAAAAAAACCTACACTTTGATTTGCGGACGCTACAGTGGGGTGGATGAGCGTTTTATTGCCGGGTATGTGGATGAGGAGATTTCCGTGGGGGATTATGTGCTGACAGGGGGGGAGCCTGCAGCTCTTGTGATACTGGATTCTGTGTGCCGGTTTTTAAAAGGGGCTTTGGGAAATGAAAGCTCCCCCCAGTCAGAAAGCTTTGAGGGTACCGGACTGCTGGAGGCACCCCAGTGGACCAAACCCCGTCAGATTAAAGGCTATACCGTACCCTCTGTGCTGTTGTCCGGCCATCACAAAAATATCAAAAATTTTAAACACCTGATGTCTGTTTTAATAACATTCCTCAAGAGACCTGATCTTCTTCAGCCTGCTGTGAAAAACAAAGACCTTCCCAAGGCTTTAAAGATGTTTCAGACACTTTCCCCTTCAGAGGTTAAAGCCTGCGGTATTACAGCAGAGCAGCTTTCCCGTCTGAGGGCTGAAATCCCATAAGTCGCTGCCTGTTGTTTAAAATCTGTGGTATGATAAGAGCAAAATGTTTGTGACTCTCAGCGGAGTTGCCAGCTGGTTATAATAAAATATCTAAAAACCCCCCCCCTGGTGGCCGGGATTAAAGTTTTTTTTTGGTTCTGCCGATACAGGGAAGTATGAAAGCTTGGTGTTTTAGGTTTCCAGGAAAAAAAATGGGGGGGGGAATTGCCCTCTCACTTCTTTTCTTTAAAGCAAACTTGCCCTGGTGGAAAGAAAAAATGTGATTGTAATGATGCAGAACCTGCACAGTGTCCTAATTGTCACTTACAAAGTGTCAATACTGCTTATGTTACAAAACCTTGTGGTGTTTATCCCGATTGTACAGCAAAGAAAAATTGTGGCGGGGTAAGCATGTGTTCATGTCCGCCGCCTCAAACTCCAGCTCCACCGATTCCTAATGCTGCAACACCCGCAGAGTGTCCAGGTTAAGGATCACCTTCCCTGGATACCGGGGAAGTGTGTCCCCCTGGTGGATTCCTTAATTGATTGTTTTTTTGACAAAAATGTAAGTTTTACACGGGGGGTTATTATTTTTCCTGAAGTGTGTTATTTAAAGAGCCACTATGAAAATCCTTATGGCTTTTTTTCTTTTATCCGGGTTTTGTTTCAAAAGCCCTGGTATTGTTTATAAAATGGATAAGGCCCGTGGTCCGGGGAAAAAAACAATGCAAAGTTTTAATGTAAAAAATAATTCTTATGAGGATAAGCAGAAGTGGTTTTTGGATAATCCTTTGGATTTACCCTGGGGGGTTTGTTTTCCGAAGGGGAAACATAATTTTACACAAAATCAGCTAAGATGGACCAAAAAAGCCATGGGAGTGTGGAATGAGAGATATTTTGATTATAGAACCTGCTATAAGAGGGATTATTTAAAGCGTGTTTTTGAGAAGCTTCCAAAGAGTGTAAGTCGGCGGGTGGATCTTGATCATTATTCTGTAGAAGGTTGGCCTAATTCAATATTACTTCAGTGGTCATGCAAAGGCAGTATTTCAAATCTTGTTTATCCAAGGATTGGTCCCACAGGGGATAATGTTT
This sequence comes from Bdellovibrionales bacterium, assembly GCA_965200025.1. Taxonomy (GTDB): domain Bacteria; phylum Bdellovibrionota; class Bdellovibrionia; order Bdellovibrionales; family UBA1609; genus JANQSP01. The sequence goes on along the minus strand of OZ241325.1, from coordinate 942,707 downwards.
TGGCTTATCACCGGCCATTAAACCCAAAGTTTGTGACCTCCCGGTTCTTGGGCATCATCCCCTATCGTTGGTCTGAGAAGTTTTACGGGGAAATAGTTATGAGTGATAAAGAAGATTGGAAAAGAGAGCATTTTATCAATGTTATGATGCATGAGTTGGGTCACCTTTTGGGGATTCCCCACTTAGAGCCTAAAGAGACAAATATTATGGCTTCACAGGGGTTTGGTTGCAGGAGGGGGGGGAAAGCAGAGATTTGTGATTTGACTCATAAGGATTTTTCTGCTTTTTTAAGTCTATACCCTTCCAAAGGTGACCTTGTACATGATTCTTATTACCTTAATAGGAAGGGTGATCCGGAGTTATACATGGAAATGAAAAAGGGGGGCTGGTGGGACTCTTGGGATGAAGACTTGTCCTTGGAAATGGATGCATTGGATAAAGAACTATGCAAATTTTAGTAACATTTTTAATAACAGTTTTTGTCTTGGTGTCTTGCAAAGATGAGGAAGATTATGCTTCCTGTGAGGATTACTGTAACCGGTCCAGAGGAAACAGTAACATTGAGCATTCAGTAACAATCCCCGGGGATATTCGCTGCCATAATATGATAGGGGATGCCCATGAGCTGGGAAAAAAACAGGGGGTCTGTTATGACGGGCCTTTCTTAAAAGGTATCCATAAAGCTGCTGTTGATCCTGATCCTGAAGCATGCGATGCTTTAATGGATAAAGCTGAAGAGGAATGTAAAAAGCTTCCCCCGGATCCTTCAATGATGAATCAGACAGTAAGTGGGACGACTGTTTTTAAGGACGGCAAGCCTGTTCTTATTGATGCCAAGCCTGTAAAGATTAAAGGTGAAGTTTGCTCCTGTAACCAAAGCAAGTGATATTTACCTTTAGAGGTTAAACCCCCTGGTGGCTACCGCCCCCGTCTCATTAAAAAACAGCCAAAAATGGGGGAGGGCAGTACAGCTGGCACTTAAACTTTCTTTGGCACATGCAAAAGGTTTTCTAAGAGGCTGTTTTTATACATTCTGATACATGGATTTTTTGAACCTGCCAGCTCTTTTGTTTTATCCATTTTAAACGGGCCTGGCAGGTCAGTTGTTCCTGATCTTTAAGAAGCAAAAGAGAAAACATGGTGTTCGCACTGAAAGGGCTTTGATCTTTTTTTTGTGAGACAAATACCTGAATATCTTTTTTGGCAGGGATTTTAAAAGATATTTTGGGAGGGGTTTTAAAATAGGACATCAAAAGGGAACGAAGGTGATTTAAAGATTTTAAGTGGTGGCGGTAGTGCAAAACCTCTATATTTACTGAAATATCAAAGTGAAAATGTCCTGCCATTTGCTGTACCCGCCTTAAAATCATGAGGTCAGAACCAGGACTCACAGGTTTTGCCATTTTAAGCAGGTAAAGAGTTTGTTTTTGAAGGAGGTTTTTGGTTCCTGAAGGGTAAAAAAACCACAGGCCAAGGCCCCCTAAAGTGATTATTAAAGTCCATTTTATGTTTTTCAATTTAATAAAAAATTTTGGGTTGAAAATTGGGTTTGTTAATAATGTTGGCATTGTCCCCTGTGGCTTTTATCACAAACAGGCCCTCCCTCCGGGCCAGTAAATGAGCCTTGCCCTCGCTCCTCAAATACGCCAAAGAAGTTTTAACATCCACCACCGCCCCCTTTTTGAAAAAGTGCAGGACTGTTTTTACATAAAACCCGCACCACAACAGGGTTGTAACACAGGCTGGCTGCCCTATCAACTTATCCGGTTTTGCCCTGAGAGTCCCCCAAAAAGGAAATAAAGTTTTGACATAATCAAAAAAAAGGTGTTAAGACCCCTGAAAACAAAGAAAGCTTCAGCTTTTTTTGCGAAATGCAGAAGGTTTTAAGAGCTTTTGAGGGGTTTTTTAGCTTCTGTTTGAGGGGTTCTTTTAAATTCCAGATTCTGGAGAGGTTTTGTAAATGGATCTTGTGGAAAATTTGGTGTTAAAAAGGCATAAGCCGATAAGAGAGGCTCCCCGGGTGGGCAGCACAGTGGATGTGCATATCCGTTTTCAGGAATCGGGCAAAGAAAGAGTGCAGGTTTTTAGTGGTGTGGTTTTAAAGGTACAGGGCAAAAAAAGCACCCGGTCCATTACAGTGAGAAAGATGGCCAGTGGGGTGGGTGTGGAAAGAACTTTCCCTTTGGCCTCCCCTGTGATTCAAAAAATAAACCTCATCTCCCGGGCCAAAGTTAGAAGGTCCCGCTTGTTCTATTTAAGAAACCTGAAAGGCCGGCTGGCAAGGCTTCAAACCCTCAGTACCTCCCCCAAGGGGGAGGAAAAAAAAGAAAAGCCTCCACAAAACCCCCCTGAGGGCAGCCCACCAGTAAAACAATAAAAAAGGAACAGAGTAAAATGGAAGCTTCCCCTGGTGTTTCAGGAGATCAAAGGCAGCAGGTGGCCCGTCACTTGTCCTGCCTGTTGGCAGACACCTACACCCTGTATCTGAAAACACAAAATTACCACTGGAATGTCACAGGTCCTTACTTTCACACTTTGCATTTGATGTTTGAAGATCAATACACCGATTTGTCTCAGGCCGTAGACCTGGTGGCAGAAAGAATACGTACCTTGGGGCTTTATGCTCCCGGTTCTTATCTTCAGTTTCAAAAACTGAGTTCCATTCAGGAGGAGGAACATACACCTAAAGCCCGCAATATGGTAAAAAACCTGATAGAGGGACATCGTATTACCGTTCAGACAGCTAAAAAAGCTTTTCAGACAGCCTCTCAGAGGCAGGATGAAGCCACTTTGGATCTCATTACCCAACGCATTCAAACCCATGAAAAAACCATCTGGATGCTAAAAAGCCTTTTGGAGGAATAAACCCTCCCCGTTTAAAAACCACACTGACTTCTTAGAGTTTGTATGGTGTTTTGTGCCTGTGAAATGGGAAGTGTAATTTTAAGGCAGTTCTCATCAGGCTTTGTGCTTTTGGAGCTTAAACCTTTTGGCAGGGAAAACCCGGGAATAAGACATGTGGGGTGCTTGTGGTTTTCGAACACCATTTCCAGGGAATCAGAGGCTACGGAAATCCCTCCCAGGAGGAAGGAAAGCTCCGCTTTATTGAGCTGAGCCGTATTCATTACAAAAACATGATCGGATTCCTTTTTCCAAAAAAGAGGTTTTTTAAATCCGTATTCATCGTTGGCCATAGTGATATGTGCCTCTTCTGAAGTGGCCTGAAGGGCTTTGTAAAGAGAGGTGTAGCCGTCTTTTTCCAGATAGTGTTGCAGGTTTTGAACAGCTTTTATTCTTTGTTCTGTAGTATGGGCATCTTCGTCGTGGTGGCCGTGATGAATAAAATAAGTGTTGGTGAGTTTTAAACTGAGCAATTGGTAAAGCAATACATCCCATTCAGAAGCGGAAAAGTCCTCTTTAAAAGAGGCCACCCTTTCCGGGGAAAATTCAATAAAAAAAGCGGCTTTTAAGGCTTTGTTTTTACTGCACCTGATACCAAAATAAAGAGGGGAGGCAGGGTGGGTTAAAAGCACTTTGACCCTGTTGTTGGGGGAGGCACTTAAACTCCACCGGGCCGCTGAGCCGGGAGGGGTGGTTTCCTCACCATGTTTTGTATTCTTTTCACTGTTGCACTCCTCAGACACCCTTCGTGAAGAATCCCGCTGATTCACACATGCTTTTTTGCTTTCTGAAGGGTAAAAAAACCACATTCCCCCACTGCCGCCCGCCAAAATTACCAAAACCAGCAGGCCATATCCCACACTTTTTTTGGTTTTCCATTTGCCGGCAAATATTTGAGAAAATTTTGGATTCATTTTAAGAGACCGCCCTAATGATTTTTTAAAAAACACAACCGTATAATAACCCTGTTCTTTTGAGGTATCAAACTTTTTTCCCCTTTAAAATCCAGTGAGGCTTTTTTCCAAAGTGGAAAAGCGAAATTTAAAACCCTCTTTTTGAATTTTTTGGCAGGAGGCTTTAACACTGTCCAGCATGATCTGAGCCTGCTCCCCCTTTAAAAGTTTTAAAATCCACGAAGGTACATACAGGGGAACAAATGTTATGTTTTCTTTTGAGGCCAAAGACTGTATCAGTTTCTTATGGCTGACAGGTTCTGGAGAGACGGCGTTATACACTCCTTTCAGAGGGTTTTTTAAGGCAAACACATACAGGGAGAGCAAATCCCTTAAGTCTATCCAGCTGACATATTGCGTACCACTGCCAAGGGGAGTGGCCATCTTGAGTTTTTTAAAAAGAGATCTTATTTCCGCCCAGGCTCCTCCTTGAGGGGACAAAACCATTCCCAGGCGAAACACCACCGAACGCAAAGAGGGGATATAACGCAAAGGGTTAAGCTCTTTTTCCCACTGGTGTGAGAGTTGGGACAAAAAACCTGTTCCACAGGGTGAGGTTTCTGTTAAAACCCCCTCTTTTTGTATGTCATAAAAACCCACTGCGGATGTGGATACAAAAACTTTTGGCCGTGGGCTTAAGAACCGTGCCAGACTCACCAGGGCTTTGGTACTTTTTATGCGGGAGTTCCATAAAATCTGCCTGTAGGCTTTGGTCCACCTTTGACTGGCTATTCCCGCTCCTGCCAGATTAAAAATTACTTCTGTATTTTTTAGAATGTTTAAATTTGTATTTCTTAGAATTTTCAAAGAGGAATCATTTTGTAAAATATTTTGAAGTTTTTTTAAAGATAAAACAGTAACAGGAAAAGGGAACAGGTGGGACGGGCTGAGAGTTCCTTTTCGATTTAAAATCACAATCTGAAAACCCATCTGATTTAAAGTTTTTACCAGTTCTTTGCCAATAAAACCTGTTCCCCCGGCAACGAGAGCCACAGGGGCTGTGGGTGGCAAAGGGTTTTGGGGGTTTTTCACACTAAAAATGTTGCCTTTTTTGCTGGGTTTATTTTTTATTGTTGATTTGTTCCCGAAGTCTGCCCACTTTAAAGAAAGGGGCTTTTTTTGCCTTCACTTGTATGCTTTCCCCGGTGCGGGGGTTGCGTCCCTGGTAGGCTTTGTATTTTCGTAATTCAAAGCTGCCAAAGCCTCTGATCTCCACCCTTCCTCCACGTTTTATGGTTCGTATAATGGAGTTTAACACTGTTTCCACAACGAGGGATGCCTCCACTTTGGAGCTTTTGTGTTTTTTACTGATCTCAGAGATGAGTTGGGATTTGTTAAAGGTTTTGAGCTTCTTTTTCCCCATAGTAAAGCCTTCATGCCCCTTCAGTAGCAGGAGTTGATTGGAAATTTTTTCATACTTTAAAAGAGCAGGTGAAAAAGGGCAAGTAAAATTTTATTGGTTTTTTGCCTCTTTATGCCAGTGTGAGTGTGTTTCGGAGTACACTATGAGGGCAGTGTGTCTGTGTCAGAAGGCTTAATAATCTCAGCCCACCTGTTCCAAGTCCATCCCCGGCAGTGGAGCTTGCCACGCCTGCAGAATGCCCACCATAACCTGAAAAACAACCACGTCTATTTTTTAGAGCCGTTCTTGAGTTTCTTAAGCTTTTGCTCTGACAAACCCGTTACCCTGGAGATAAGAGACATATCTGCCTTTGCCTCCAACATCTTTAAAATCAGCTCCTGCTGGCCCTTCTGCCAACCTTCCTGTTGGCCTTTCTGCCAACCTTCCTGCTGGCCTTTCTGCCAACCTTCCTGTTGGCCTTTTTGCCAACCTTCCTGCTGACCCTTCTGCCAACCCTCTCTGACACCCTCTGCCTTTATGTGTTCCCTGATGTCCATATATCCTCCCTTCTTAAAAAGTCCCTCCTCCATCAACAACCTCTCAACCTTTCCCCATACATCAAATCCTACACCCAATGACCTCATATAATGTACCACACTTAATAACAACTGATCCCTCTTTATTCCCGATGCCACCCCCCAAAACAAACTCACCAAACCTTTCAGCTCAACCTCTCCCATCCTCCTCAAACCCCAAGCCTTCTTAAACAACAAAAAAGCCCCACGGCTCTTTACACCCTTGTCCTCAAAAACACCCCTCAACTTAGGGTCTTGCACATCCAACACCCTCACTTGGTAGTCTAACATACTCTCCCGTCCCAATAAAGAAGTTTTTGACTTCTTGTCTTTTTTACCCCCTGCCTGAGGCCAAAAAGCCTCCTGAAAGCTCTTCTCCCACCTCCAGGGCTGCCTCCCATGGTAAAACACCACAGGTATAATGGGCATGGGCCTTCCGTACTTCTTCACTGTTTGCTCATGGAGATAAGCCTGGTAATAAAGAAGCTGGCTGAACAGACTCACATCATAACGGGATTTATGCTCCAGAATAATAAAGATCTTCACATGGACCTTGGGGTAGTCTTTCAGGGGGGCGGAGAAGATGAGGTCTGCGTATTTGTCTGTAAAGCTGTCTTTTTCGTTTTTGAGTTCAGAGGTTTTAAGGAGGGAGAGTTCTTCTTTTGTAAAAACAAGCTGAAAGATTTCGAGAGCCCGTTTGGGGTCTGAGAAGAAGCTTTTAAAAAAGATGTCGTGGTGTTGGCCTTGTGGTTTGTTGGGAGTGGGGGGTTTGGTTTGTTTAGCGGGGTTTTGGTTTTCTTTATCAGAAGGAGTTTGAGGAGAGGGGTTGTTACTTTGTTTTTTCATCGCAGGGTATGAGAGTGGCACACTTCCAAGCTTTGTGGCAAGGGAAAAATCCATTTTTTTCTTTTGTCCCTCAAACCTTGAAGATTCCACAAAAGAAGATGTTGTGAAGGGAGGATTTACAGGTTTTGCAGGGCTAAAGGTCCAGTTTTTATAAAAAGCTTGAAAAAAATGGGGGGGGGTTTAAGGTAATTCTTAAAAAGAACTTAAGATGTTTGTTAAGGAATACAATCTTTAAAAAAGGAGTCTTAAAATGAAGCTTTTTATATTTGCTGTTTTTTCTTTTAATCTGTTTGCTTATGGGCAGACAGTGATTCCGGTTTGTGAGCGTACCCAGCAGGTAAGGGATGCGATTGTGGAAAAGCTTAAAATAAATGTTGATTCCAGCATGGACTGTACTTTGGCAGATGTTCTTTTGGATCAGATACAATATTTATATTTAAAAAGCAGTGGTATCAAATCGTTGAAGGTGGGGGATTTTTCAGGGCTTATTTCCCTTAAGGATATTGACTTGACTTATAACTGGAGGAGCAAATTAAATGATTTGCCTGAGGGAGTGTTTTCCGGGCTTCCCTCTCTTCGGAAGCTTCAGCTTTCTGGTAACGACTTCATATCTTTATCTGTGGGGGTATTTTCCGGACTTTCCTCTCTGGAGTACCTTTACCTGGATTTTACCAGGTTAAGTGCTTTGCCTGAGGGGATATTTTCCGGGCTTCCTGCCTTGAAAGGGCTTACTTTGAGAGGTAATAAATTAAGTGCTTTGCCTGAGGGAGTATTTTCTGAGCTTCCCTCTCTGGAGTGGATTAATCTTTACAGTAATAAATTAAGCTCTTTACCTATAGAGATGTTTCCCGTGTCTGTCTCTCTTCAGTGGATTGGTCTTAGTGATAATAAATTAAGAACCTTACCTGAGGATTTGTTTTTCGGATTGTCTTCTCTGGAAAAAATCTTTCTGACAAAGAATGAGTTAAGTGCTTTACCTGAGGGTTTGTTTTCCGGGTTGTCCTCCCTGCAAAAGATTGATCTGGATGATAATAAGTTAAGTGCTTTGCCTGAGGGTTTGTTTTCCGGACTGTCCTCCCTGCAACTTATTGATCTGGATGATAATCAGTTAAGTACTTTGCCTGAGGGTTTGTTTTCCGGACTGTCTTCTCTGGTAAATATCCATATAGAGTATAATCAGATAAGATCTTTACCTGTTGGGATATTTTCCGGGCTTGTCTCTCTGCAACATATTGATCTGAGTAGTAATAATTTAAGATCTTTACCTGTGGGGATATTTTCCGGACTTTCCTCTATTTATTATATTGATCTGGCACACAACGATCTTTTGCCATCTGAAAGATCTCGTATTGGGGAAGAGCTGGAAAATCATGATGGACATGAAGATTTTTGGTTTTCTGGAGTATAATCTCAATGTTTTTTGGACTTTGAGAATCTGAAAATTATTAGATACCCGGTAAAGAACTTTTGTTTTACTCATTTTTCACTGGTGGTGGCTGTAGAAGGTGTTATAAAGGAAAAATAGTGCATTGTAGTAATGTGGCATCTGATCCTATTTAAAAAGTATTTGCTTTTGTCATTTTTTGAAGCAGGGGGGGAAGGAGATCTTTTAAGTCCTGTGCCATAAGGCTCTCCTGGCTGTTTTTGGTGCGGGTCCATTCCTCTGCCAGGCTTCCGTGCAGGAAGGCACCAACAGATGTGGCTTCAAAAGGGTTTAAACCTCTCGCCAGTAAAGCTCCTATAAACCCTGTCAGTACATCCCCTGTACCCGCCTTTGCCAGGGCGGCATTTCCTTTTGGGATAATCCAGCACTGCCCCCCCATGGCGAGTACAGAATAAAACCCCTTTAACAAAATTAAGGATCCGGTTTTTAAACTGGCCTTTATGGCAAAGCCACACCGGTCTTTGTCTATTTCCCCCCCTGTGGTTTGAAATAATTTTCCCAGCTCCCCGCTGTGAGGGGTCAGCACCCAGTGAGAGGGAAGGGGAAAAAGTTTTTCCCTCACACAGGTTACAAAAGCGTCTGCATCCACCACCACAGGCAGCCGGGTTTTTTTTAATCGAAGCAAAAGCTTTGAGGTGGCTTTGCTTACACCCAGGCCGGGACCCAAAGCCACAGCGGTTTTTTGATGAAACAGGGAAGGGGACAAGGCACTTTGGTTTAAGGCATCAGGGACTTTCAGGGGGGGTGTCTGGTGAGCAGACCATGTGACATAACCAGCCCCCATACGGTAAGCTGCCTCTGTGGTCAGAACCGCACAACCCCAAAGGTTTTTTCCTCCCGCCAGTACCAGAAGATGACCATGTTTGGCTTTATGGTCAAAAGCTTTTCTTTTTGGAATGAGGGGGGAAACAAAAGAGGGGGTAATAAGAAAATGAGTGTGCCTGGAGTTTGGTTTTAAACAGTCTGGGGGAAAACCTATGGGAAGTGTTATGATTTTCCCTGTATAAAGGGGACCTTCTCTCAGGTAAAAACCCGGTTTGTTTAAACCAAAACTAAAGGTAAAGTCAGCTTTTAAGGCGGTTCCATAAATTTGACCGGTGTCTGCATTTAAACCGGAAGGTGTGTCCAAAGCCAACACCCGGGCTTTGGAGTTTTTTATCTCTTTAAAGAGCCGGGCATACTCAGGGTTTAAATTTTTGGAGCAACCCACTCCAAAAAGCCCATCCACCACAAGGGGGTTTGAGTTTAAAGCTTTTTTTAAGCGGGCTTTGTTTTTTAAATCATACAAGGGGATGTTTTGTGAAAGCAGCCTTTGTTTTTGTATTTTTAACAAAGGTGGTTTTTTAGCACTTTCTGTACAAAAAATACACACGGATTTTCCGTAAGAAAGCCAGTGGCGGGCCAGCACCAGACTGTCTGCCCCGTTGTGACCCGGACCACACAAAATCACAAGAGTACTGGTCCGGAATTTTGCAAACAGGGGATGGGAATAAAGCAGTAAGCCGGAGGCCCCTCCTGCGGACTCCATCAGCACTTCCGGTGAAATATGGTATTTGTTTTGGGTCAAAACATCCATTTGACGACTCAGCTTACCCCCCGCCAGAGCTTGAAAATTTTTATAAAAATCATTGCTCATAAAAGTTTTTGGCACCTAAGCTCCCGTGCGGCATTGAATGTGAAGAGTGTAGGGAATATAAACCCCAAAGCTGAAAATCAAAGCCAGCCACTGGGGAAAAGAATGACTTATTTTTAAAGAGTAATCCATGGAGGAACACCACTTCCACAGATTTATCTTTTGTGCAGCACTTAAGTCCCATAAACCCCAAAATAAAGAGGAGACTTTAATGGTTTTATGTTCGGTTTTTTTTAAGTCCAAAGAGGGAAGCACCGGTGTTTCCGGAGATGTGGCAGAAAAAAAAGAGGAATGATTCAACTCCAAAGAGTGGATACAGGCACTTAGCCCCAAAAGCAAAATCAAAAGCAAAGCCCGTTTTTTAAAAACCATGACTCCTGCCTTCAGCCAAAAAGACCAAAAAATGTTGTTTTGAGGTAAATACATTATGAAACCTCACAAAAAGCCCATGTGATTTTAAAGGGGCTGGGAGTCCGGGGGAACATTGCTGCACCATATTCTTAAGCTTTTGGGAGTGTAAATCCCCAGTGTGCTTAAAGCAAACAGTTTGTCTTCAAAATTAAAGTAATGCCTGAGCTGAACAGGTTGCCCTTTTCCGCACACAGTGTTAAGATTTATGGTATCTGCCCCCAAAAGGTGGAATAAAAAATAATGACTATGATGGTCAAAGCTGCTTAAATGGGCTTCAGGGGGTTCAGGTCTGAGGTTGATGTGCATGGTGGTGCATTTGACAAAAGATAACAAAAATATAATAAGAATATAAAGACTCTTCATTTTACCAGTTTTGTTTTTACAGGCCGGGCAGGGTTTTTGTCAAATTTTAAATAAGAGAGGTAAAAAAAATCATGTTTTTCAAAAAGATGAAAAAAATTCTCAAAAAAATAAGCCAGGCTTTGTTTTCTGTGGTGGGTATTGTGAGCATGATACTGGTTTTTCGCTGGGCTTTTTTTGAGCCTTATGTGATTCCCTCCGGCAGTATGATACCCTCTCTTTTGATTTACGATCACATTATTGTCAATAAATTCAGCTATGGTTTAAGGGTTCCTTTTACCAATCGGTGGATCTGGGAGCGGAAGAGGCCCGCTCGCGGGGATATTGTGGTGTTTCGCCCGGTGGACACTCAAAACAAAATGAAGTTTATGATAAAAAGAGTGGTGGGGCTGGAGGGGGATGATATTTATATGGACGAAAATGGAAGCCTTTGGGTAAATAACAATCCTTTGGACAGTGGTCTTTTAAAAGAGCAAAGTGATGAAGGGAGGTTTTATTCCATTACAGAAAGGGATTTGGGGGCCGCATTTGAGGATTTTAAGTTTTTTAAGGAAAAGGCTTTTGAAAGAGATAAGGAATACCGTGTTATTTTGGAAAGTCAGGCTTTTCATTTGCCAAAGGATTTTAAAGTGCCTGAAGGGCATGTTTTTGTTATGGGGGACAATCGCAACCGATCTCATGATTCCCGTTCCTGGGGACCTCTTCCTGTCCAGCGTATCATAGGCCGGGCCACCCTGATATGGCTCAGCTGTGAGCAAACTTTTTTTGGTATCCCCCTGCTTTGCCATCCGGATAAACTGCGTTACGGGAGGTTTTTTCAGACCATTCAATAAAGTGGGGGTTTGTGTGTTTTTGACCCCAAAAGAGAGCTGTTTTTGCTCAAAAGGGGGGAGCCTGTGATGCTCACAGGTTCACAAGAGAGGGCTTTGCGATACTCCAATGGAGGGGTGGGGATGGTAAGAATTACAAAAACTTTTTGGTGGGGAGTGTAAAAAATTCCCACACAGTACACCGGGATCAAAAAAAACACAGGAAAACCTTTTCAGTCGGAAATAAAATCAGTTAAAAAGGCTTTATGGAACAGAAAAAACTGCCTGAATGTTTTTTTTCATGCAGGCGAAGAGGAATAAGGATAAAAAAATTATGTTTTATATGGTTTTGATTTTGGGTTTGCATGTCTTCTCTTACGGGGCAGATTTGGATTCTGATCCCCTGCAAGAGAATAAAGAGCAGCAGGATCTTATGTCTCGTTCTGTTAAAAGGGATACCATTTACGAAGACAAAAATACAGAGTGGGATTTTCCCGTTCGCTCTGGCAGTGAGACTTCTGAAGCACAGTCTTTTGATAAAAATCCCAAAGACGGAAAATCGCAAAAGCCTGTTTCAAAAAGAAGAAACAGAATTGTATCCTGGCTTTTAGGGGGTGGTGATCTTTCTGTAGGAAATGTCATAGGAGATGGGGGGTTCTGGCCTGTGATGAGTGATTCTCCTTCAAAAAAGGGAGGTGGGTGGCTTGCACCCTGGCCTCTTTTTTTGGGTACAAAAGAAGGTCCTGAAGCCAAACCCGCCGTTGTTGAGGCAAAAAGCTCAGATCAGAGTGTTCCGGAAAAAAAACCTGAGATTTCTCAAAGGGAAGGCAAACCATCCGCCACTTCAAAGCCGGATTTAACAGGTGCTTTGGAGGGTGAAGAGGCAAAACCAGCAGAACAAAAAAAAGATTTTAACCCCTCTTCCAGGGGTGATGAGGCTTTTGTATCCTCACAAGGTTCGGGGGAAGGCCACCAAAAAGAAAACAAAAGCTTTCCTGTGACTTCCCGGGTGGAGGAATTGGGGATTGTTTCTCCAGAGGAATTTTTAAACCTCAGTTATTTTGGGGAAAACTCCAAGCTGGAAAACACCGCTTTGGGCAGGGCGGTAGCAATGGGTAAGAGAGAGGCTTACCTGGCAGCTTTGGCGGAGCTGAAAACCCATGGTATTGTGGGGCAGCAGCTGTTGTCTGTTTATCACCATTTCACTTCTGAGGGAAAAACTTTGCTTGAGCTTATGATCAGGGTTCCTGAAGCACAGCAGGATTTTTTTACTCATGAGTTGGCAGGTGTTCTTTCCATTCAGGCGGCACAGGGAAAAAGGGATTCTGTGATAACAGATATCACATTTTTGATGCAAACCGCACAGAGTGCAAAAAACCAGCCTGCTTTTATGACACTTTCCCGTTTGAAAAAACTGCTTTTGGAATTTGAAAAACAAAGTGTGAGGGAAAAAATAACAGCTCTGAAGGAGAAAAAGCAATTTCTTGGGCGGGAGTATCTCAGCCGGCTGGACTCTGTGCTTATCAAATTTCCTCTTGTAGGGGTGGCCTCTCTGGTGGCTTTTTCCCTGCCTGTGGAGGCTTATGAGTTTTTTGTGGGTTTGATTTCTGAGGCTACAGGTTTTGCTCTGTCTTCTGACTTGTCTTCTGAGGCAAAGGTTTTAAGAGCCACGACTGTGGGAGGTGGTGTGCTTTCCGGGGCTTACCTGCTTATACACAACTCCATAAAATGTATGGATGTCTTTTCTGCCAGAAAACAGCTAAAGAAAGATATCACTCACTCAGAATCTTATTTAAAAACACTTTAAATTCAAACAAGCCCCCTTTAAAACCTGGTTCCCATTAAAGCTCTTCAGGATACTGGGGATGGATATGTTTTGTTATTTTTAGATCACAAAGTGTACACCATGGTTGCCATGGATTTGAGGTAAAAATTACCCTGGGAATGTAAAAAATTCACATTGTACCAGCAGATCAGAAATAAAAATAAAAAAAGCTTTGCCGGTCAGGTATAAAACAAGGTATAAAGGCAGCCTTAAATAAATTTTGTTTTCCTGCTTCCTGGCAGGTTATACTTTAAAGGAGTTTCAAAATGATGTTTCGTATCAGTTTGGTTATGGTATTGGGTTTTTCCATGTTTTCTTATGGAAGTCCCCCTGTTTCTTTTGAAGAATCCCAAAGGATAGTGCGTGAAGCCGGGGTAACATCGCAGGAGGAGTTTGAACAGCGCTGGAACAAAGAGTTTAAACCTCAAAATGTTATATCTCCCTCTCTTTTGCCGTTTCAGGTGGCATGGAAGGGCTGGGATGATTTTTTAGGGAAAGCCCCCCGTACAGCAGAAAAACATGAGCTTCAACCCAATGAACGCCCTTTGGGGAACTACGTTGACGACGTAACCGGCACTGAAAGACAGGTTGAAGGAAGGGCTGCCAATGAAGCTCCACCTACAAGGAAAGAAGAGATAGATGCAAAGATAAAGGAAGCTGAACTGGAAGCACAAGAGGCAGCCAGGGAGGAAAGAGAAGCTGAGGAAGAGGCAAGAAGATGGGAACTGGAGGCACAAAAACTGCAGGAGCAAGAAGAGGATTTGGCAATAGAAAGGGAAGCTAAGGAAGGGGCAAGAAGATGGGTACTGGGGGTACAAAGGGAAAGAGAAAGTATGTCATCTGTTACAGCCTCTGAAGAAGCCTCAGAGAAGTCTCCAGAAGAGGAAGGTGAAAAAGCTTTTAATACTTCACGATTTGGGGAATTGGGTATTGCCTCTGAAGGGGAGTTTTTAAATCTCAGTTATTTTGGGGAAAACTCCAAACTGGAAAGTACAGCTCTTGGTAAGGCGGTAGCGATGGGAGACAAAGAGGCTTACTTACAGGCGATAGAGGAGCTGAAAGAACATGAAGTGGTGGGGTTAAAGTTTTTTTCCATTTTCCACAAAACCACTTCCGGGGGAAAAACTTTGTTCGATCTTATGGTTTTAAGTCCTGAGCATAAAGAGTTTTTTACCAATGAGCTAATTAGTGTGCTTTCTGCCATGGCTGCTGTGGGAAGGATGGAGGCACAAGAGCTTGTCTCATTAAAGCAAACAGCTTCGCAGGCAGATAACAAACCTGCTCAAAAAAGTCTTGCCCGTCTTTACACTTTGCTTTCGAAGTTTGAAAAAAAAGATGCAGAAAGAAAGTTTGCAGGCTTAAAAGAAAGAAGGGACAGTCTGAAGTCCCTTTACTGGAGATATTTGGACAATATCGTTATCAAAACCCCCCTTATGGGGTTGGCCTCGCTGGTGGCTTTTTCCCTGCCTATAGAAAGCTATGATGTTTTTATACAGCTTTGGGCGGAAGCCACTAACTGGCATTCTGATTTGTTTCATGAGGCTAAAATCTTTAAAGCCGCTTTGGGGAGTGGGGCTTTTTTTGGCGGGCTGGGTGTTTTTGCGGTAAATATAAAAAGATGTTCCAGTACTTTTTCTTCCAGAAGACAGCTTAAAAAAGAAATACTTCGCAAAGAATCCCACTTAAAAACTCTTTAAGATTAAAATAAGGGTTTTTAACTTTAACTTCTGTGGGAGTTTTTGCTAAAGAGCTTTGCTTAAAGGGATTTGGCACTTTTTGCTCACACGGTTACGGTAATTGAGCAGGGCGGGAGGCACTTTGAGATCTTTCACCACACTTAAGCCTCTTAAAAAAGCAAAAAGGTGAAAATCATTTCTGCTTAAGTTTTTTCCATAATACCAGGGACCTTTGATTTGAGGCAGGGTCAAAAGTTTTTGCTCCACCTCTTTTTTAAAGGCACCTGTATTTTTTAAAGCCTTTTCAAAACTTCCTGTTATTTTTTCTTTTTTGTTTTGAAAGTACCTCCGGGCACAAGGGGTTTTAAATTCCTCCATGTCTGATTTGTGCCACCGGGGCATCATTAAAGAATAACTGCTGTGTTTTATGGTTTCCAAAAAGTTTAACAGGCCCTCTTCCTCTTTTTTTGTTGTAAGCAGCACAGGGGGAAATTTTTGATCCACAGAGTGGATAATGTCCATACTCTCCGGCATATATTGCCCGGGGCTGTGTTCCAGTATGGGAAGCATTTTTTGGCCTATAAAACGGATGGGGGTTTTTTCATCATTATTGAGTAAGGTGACAAGCTGGACAGGTATTTTTTTAAGACCAAAAATCATACGGGCTTTTACACAATAAGGACAGTGATCGTAGATAAATAGCTTCATTTTGTGGTGGTCTTTGTTTTGGTGTGCCATGTGGGTATTTACTCCTGTTTGTTGATGTGGAGGTTTCTGTTTTTGGGGTCTGTGCTGAAGTCAAAACGGATTTTTAAATAGTTCCAGTTTTGAGGCAGGCTTTTGAAACTTAACCGCTCCCACCACTCTATCACCAGCAGATAGTGGGTGTCATCAAAAATGTCCCAAAAGCCTGTGGATTCCAGGTCTTCTGCGTTTTTCAGCCGGTAAAGGTCCATGTGCCGGACTTTAAAAGGCCTGGTGTATTCATGCTGAATGGCAAAAGAGGGGGAGCTGACCTGAAGTGTGGCCTGTGCTTTCTCCTCCCCCGAAGAGGAGGAGGCCAGCAGTGTTTTTACGAAAGTGGTTTTGCCACTCCCCAAAGGTCCGCTGAGCAGAAAAGCCCGGGGGGTTTTGAGTGTTTTTAAAAGCTTGGGGCATAAACCTTTCAAGTCCTTTAAAGTGATGTTTTTTAAGTAAGTGTTTGAAAAATCACAAGAGGATAAAAGTGTCATGGCCGTTACTTACTCCACAGGATTTTGGTGCTTTTCCCGGGTTTTCATAAACCGGGCGGTTTTGCGAAAAAAGCCAGGTCCCTCAAAAACCACAGCAGAATAAACCTGTACCAAATCCGCCCCCAGGTTTAACCGGTGGGCCACCTCTTCAGGTCTTAAAATCCCCCCTGTGGAAATTAAAAGTTGGTTTTTTTTCCCCTCCCCCAGATGACGAACAGTCAAAGACAAAAGATTTTGTGATACTTGTGTGAGAACAGAACCGGAAAGCCCCCCGTAATTTGGTGCCGGAAAAGCCCTTTGAGCCTCATCAGATTTTTTTTTGTGGTTTTTTAAAAAAAAGTTTCTTTTTTGTGTGCTGTTACAGAGGATGTGTCCATCCACCCCGGCGGTGAGGGCTGTATCCATGGACAGGAGGAAGTCTTTTTCTGTGGCATCCGGCCCCCATTTCACCAGCAAAGGCAGGTTTTCACCGGGAAGGGATTTTAATTTTTGTACCAAAGTTTTTAAAAGGGGTTTGAGTTTTTCGGGGTGGCAAAGCTGTCTTAAATTTTTTGTATTGGGGCTTGAGATATTAACAACAAAGCCATCCACATAAGGATACAGAAGATCTATACAGTGTAAGAAGTCTTTTTCGGCACACTCCACAGCTGTGTTTTTGTTTTTGCTGATGTTGGCAAAAACAGGAAAATGAGTGGGCTGTTTTAAACAGTCCTGCTGTTTTTTGACTTTCCACTTTTTTAGCCGCTGGCTGATTATTCCGGTTCCATGATTGGGAAAGCCCAGGTGGTTCCACAAAACCTGCTCCTGATTCCATCTCTTTAAACGGGGAGGGGGTTGAGCTTTTTGTAAAAGGGGGGTTATGGTACCCACCTCCGAAAAGCCTGCCCCCAAAGCCTGCCAGGCTTTCATGTGGTGTCCGTTTTTATCCAGCCCGCCTGCCACACCCAAAGGATTGGGAAAATAAAGATTTTTCCATTTCAGGGGCCTCCATACCAGAGCTTTTTTCTCTTTTTTGAAAGCCAGTGAGAAAACATAAAAATCCAATATTTTTTCTGACAGGAAGTAAGACCAGTGAGGAGGTAAATAAAGCCAGGGTTTTTTAAACACGGGGCGGGGACTCCTGTCTCTTGGGGGGGGGTATATGTTACCAGGCCTGCCCTCTGAGCTTCATGGCTTTTTCCAGGCGTATGAGAGAGACCCCCATAGCCCCCAAACGCAGATCCATATATTTTTGTCTTTTTGAGGTTTTTTGATGGGATTTGGAAAACTTCCACACTTTTTCAAAAGAGCGATGCATAATGTTTTTTAATTTGGATCTCACCTCTTTTTCGTTCCAAAACAGCCATCCAATGTCCTGCACCCACTCAAAATAGCTCACCACCACCCCACCACCGTTGGCTAAAATATCAGGGACAATAAGAATGTTTTTACCCACAAGGTACTCTGTAGCTTCTGAGGTGACAGGGCCATTGGCCCCTTCCACAATAATTTTGGCTTTTATGTTTTTCATGTTTTTTGTTGTGATTACACTGTCCAAAGCACAGGGCAGGAGGGCATCCACATCCAACTCCAAAAGGTCTTTGTTGCTGATGGCTTCTGCGTGAGGGTAGTTTTTAATAAAACGGTTTTCCCTGACATAAGTTATAAGGTCTGTAATATTAATCCCCTTGGGGTTAAAAATCCCTCCGGACTTGTCGCTGATGGCCACCACCCGGGCCCCCAGGGCATGGGCCTCTATGCATGCGTGCATACCCACTTTTCCAAAACCCTGTATGGCCAGAGTGGCTTCTGCCAGGGCTTTGGACTGCACCTCCAGGGCTTTTTCCAGCACATAGACAGCCCCCAGCCCGGTGGAGCAGTCTCTTCCTTTCGAACCTCCAATTTCCACAGGCTTGCCTGTTACCACCCCGGTTTGGGAAAACCCGGATTCCAAAGAGAAAGTGTCCAGCATCCATGCCATGGTTTCTGAGTTGGTACCCACATCGGGTGCAGGAATGTCTTTGTCGTGACCAATAAAAGGGCTGAGTTCAGAGGTAAATCTTCTGGTCAAAGATTCCAGCTCCGCTTTGGAAAGAGCAGAGGGGTCCAGCTGCACCCCCCCTTTGGCCCCCCCCAGGGGAAGGTCCAGCAGAGAGTTTTTATAGGTCATTAAAGCTGCAAGGGCTGCCACTTCCCCAATGCTGACATGGGGGTGGTAGCGGATTCCCCCCTTAAAAGGGCCTAAAGTGTGGTTGTGCTGCACCCGGTAACCGTTAAAAACCTGCACCCTGTCGTTGTCCATACGCACCGGTATAGACACACGGATACATCTTCGGGGAAGCTTCAACCTTTCCATCACATTGCGGTTGATACCCACATGTTTTCCGGCTTTTTCCAAAATATACAAAACATCTTTATAAAAAAGATTTTTCAGAATTTCGTCTTCACCATTGTTCATAAAAAGTCACCTTAAATGAAATATCATAAGGGCTTGTGCCATAAAAAAAAATGATTTTCAAGACTTATGGCCTGTTTAAACCCTCTTTTTTACAGGCTGTGGATAAAAAATCAGCTCCTGTTTTTTACCCCGTGAGCTTTAAGGTATTTTTTTAAACAAAAAAGCGGGGATTCCGATAAAAACAAAGGGAGTTTTAATTTTTACCTTGAGGTTTGATATATGGGAAAGGCAAAAACCACCCCCCCGGCAGAAGAATCAGTATGGGATGAAGGGTTTAAAGATTTGGACAGGGATTTTAGTGAAGACTTTAAGCTTGTGGATTCTCTTGTAAATTCCTCTGCTGTAAAAGGCCTTGAAAGCCTGGTGGAGGAAGAGGAGTTTTCCCCGGGGTCTTTTGATTCCCCGCCCGTCAAAAAAGAGGAGGTTTCCCCTTCTTCATCTCTTCAGGACAAAGCTTATTCCAATAAAAAAAAGTCTTTGTCTTCAAAAAGTTCTTTAAAAAATTTAAAGCTTTTTCAAACTTCTTCAGAGAATACGGCCTCTCACCGGAAGGCTTTGCTTTCCCCCCCAATGGAACAAAACAACCCCCCGGCTTTGCCTGTGCAGATGGTGTTGAAGCAGTCTGAAAGCCTGAAGGTGGCACAAAGCCGCATTCATGATCTGGAGTCAGAACTTAAAAATGTCCTGATGGAAAACGAAGAGTACAAAAGCCTGTCTGAGGACTTAAAAAAGCAGGTAAAAACCCTGTATAAACAGCACGAAAGTCTGAAAGCCTCCCACAAATCCCTTCGGGAGGAGTTTAAAGAGGACAGGCAAAACCTGGAACAAATTATCCAGGATCAAATGGAGCAGATGAAATCTCAAAAACAGCAGCAAAAAGACAAGGATTTAAAACAGGTTCTTTTAAAAAAAATCCAAAACACCGGTTTTAAGGAAAAAGAACTTCAGCACCGGCTGGAGTTGATGAGTATGGAAAACCAGGTGGTGTCACAAAAAAAAGACCAGTATATTTTAAAGCTTAAGAATCAAATGGATGATCTGAAGCTGCGTTTGGAACACCAGAAAAAAGAATCTGCTGAGATGGAAAAAGACTTAAAAAAAACAAAGAAGCAGTCTCAGAAAAGTGCCCATGCCCTGCGGGTGGCCATGAGGGCTTTAAAACCCTCTGTGGATGTGGGGGAGGAGGAGGTATTGTCCCATGAATAACAGAAAGCTGAGACGGTTTGTGTTTTCCAACGAGGAGGCGGGTAAAGTTCCCCTTTACTCCCCCAAAAAAAGCAAAAAACCCTCTCTTCAGATCAAAAAAAACAAAAGCCACAGGACTGAGCCAAAAACTCTTAAGGAAAAAACCCTTTCCGTGCTTTCCTCCCCGGAAGAGGACTTAAGTGGTGTGAGTACCACCCTGTCTCTCACACAGGAGCTGAAGACCCGGGTGGTTCAACAACCCCACATGGCCTGTCAAAGTAAAGATCTTCCCCCCAGTCTGGTACTCATGCTGGGACCCAAGTCCCTTATGGGCAAACACTGGGTGATTCACAAGCCAGAGATGAGTGTGGGACGGGGAAGAGACAATGATATTTGTATTCAGGATCCCTCCATCAGTAAAACACATGTTTTGATACAAAAATCCTCAGAAGGTAAGATTTCCATTAAAGATCAAAAATCCACAAACGGGATTGTTTTAAATCACGAACCGGTCAAAGGGGAGAGGATGCTTAAAGACAAAGATCAGATGCAAATGGGTAATGTGGTTTTGAAGTTTTTGGATCAGGGAAATCTGGAGCTGCTTTTTATTTCCTCTCAGTTTAAGAGATCTTTTCAGGACAATTTAACGGAAGTGGGCAACCGGGCTCTTTTGGAATGCCGTGGTCCTGAGATTTTTAAACTCAGCAAACACAGTTCAAAACCCCTTTGTGTGGTTATTTTTGATATCGATCGGTTTAAAAGCATCAATGACAACTATGGCCATGTGGCAGGGGATCAAGTTTTAAAAGAGGTGGCAGATATTGCCCGTTCCTGTTTTCGCTCCCGGGACCTGATCACCCGTTGTGGGGGGGAGGAGTTTTGTGTGATTCTCAATGCTCACCTGGACAGAGGGAGGGAATACATTGAAAAAGTCAGAAGCCAGGTGGCAGCCCATAAGTTTTGTTTCGAATCCCATACCATACGTCTCACGCTCTCAGCAGGACTCTCCCAGTTTCAAAAGGAAGATAAAAGCTGGCTGGACATATACAAAAGAGCAGACAAAGCTCTTTATTACTGCAAGTCCCACGGCAGAAACCAAATTCACACCCGGTAAAAAAACCTGTTCCGGATTTCAAAAGATTTTACCCTCTCATTTTTGGCCAGGAATGTCCCATGCCTGGTCGGTCCCAGTCAGGTCCCTGGTGGTAACCGGTAAATCTGATTTTTTATCTGCCCTGATTGGCTTCGGGGTTTAACCTCTAAATATCACTTGCTTTGGTTACAGGAGCAAACCTCACCTTTAATCTTTACAGGCTTGGCATCAATAAGAACAGGCTTGCCGTCCTTAAAAACAGTCGTCCCACTCACTGTCTGGTCCATCATTGAAGGATCAGGGGGAAGCTTTTTACAATTCTCTTCAGCTTGATCAGCTAAAGCATCGCATGCTTCAATATCCGGATGAGTTTGAGGCTGTATTACCCCATCTATTATACCAGGACCGTCAAAACAATAACCCATTTTTCTTCCCAATGCATAGGCATCCCCTATCATGTTATGGCAGCGAATATCCCCGGGCATAATGACTGAAGCCTCAATGTTACTCGGTGTCCCTGTACAATAATCCTCGCATGAAGCATAAAAAGTCTTATTAAACTTGCAAGACACCAAGACAAAACTTGTCATTAAAATTGTTACAAAAATCTTCATTTCACTTTTTCTGGTTACAGGAGCAAACTTCACCTTTAATCTTTACAGGCTTGGCATCAATAAGAACAGGCTTGCCGTCTTTAAAAACAGTCGTACCACTCACTGTCTGGTCCATCATTGAAGGATCAGGGGGAAGCTTTTTACATTCCTCTTGAGATTGATCCTTTAATGCCTGGCAAGCTTCAGGATCAGGATTATTCATATCAAAACCACAGACCCCCAGTTCTCTTCCTAATCTATAAGCTTCCATAAACATATTATGGCAGCGAATATCCCCGGGGATTGTTACTGAAGCTTTTATGTTACTCGGTGTCCCGGTACAGTAATCCTCACATGAGGCATAAAAAGTCTTATTAACCTTGCAAGATACCAAGACAAAACCTGTTATTAAAAATGTTACAAAAATCTTCATTTTAACCCCCCTTAAGGACAAATAATTCTCTGCTTTCTTTCAAAACTAGAATTTCTATGAGAAAAACACACTACAGGACCCCCTGTACTAAACCTTGGAGGAAAAGGTTTTAAAAAAACCTTAAAATCCTTATAAGTCAAGTCACAAATCGTGTCTTTCCCCCCGTCCTTACAACCAAAACCCTGTGAAGCCATAATCTCTGTCTCATCGGGTTCCAGGTGGGGAACCCCCAAAAGGTGACCCAACTCATGCATCATAACATTGATAAAATGCTCTCTTTCCCACTTATGTTTATTGCTCATGACAATATTCCCATAAAAATCACTAAACCATGGGTTTTTTGCATTGTAGTAAGCCAAAACTTTATCCTTTGTGGGACCAAACCTCGGATAAACAAGATTGTATTCCATCCCATCGCAAGACCATTTAAATAATTTTCTTTCAGGAATAGGAAAACCGTCAGCACTTCTTGGCATCTCTCCTTTCCTTTCTCTTTCTTTTGTTAAGTATATATAAGTCTCCACATGAGACTTATATTTTGTATTCCACTTTTCCATGGCTATCCCTGTCCAGTTTAGATGTTTTTGTTCAAAGTTATGCTTTCTTTTCGGAAAACACACCCCCCAAGGGTAATCCCAAGGGTTTTCCAAAAAAGAATAATGCTCTTTCTCATAAGACCATTTTGGTACATCAAAATCTTGGACTATTTTACCGCTCGGGTTATGAGCCTTGTTCTTATACACAATACCAGGGCTTTTGAAACAAAACCCGGACAAAAGAAAAAGAGCCATAAGGATTTTCATAGTGGCTCTTTAAATAACACGTTTAAGGAAAAAAAATAACCCTCCGTGTAAAACTTACATTTTTGTCAAAAAAAAAGCCTTTATTTCCTCAAAGAGAGACGCTTGTTTCCCCACCAGGGGATTCTGATACACCTTGACCGCCGGGGTATTTAACACTCTTTGTGCCATCTGGATGGATTGTTTCTGTTGTCCCATCTGGTGATTTAAAATAAAAGAAGACCTGGTCCTGTAGAAAATTCCCCACCACCAGGAAATACCCTCTTGATATTCCCATCTGTTTCTATGATAAACCCTTCCCCACCTGTTTTCGAAACTAAACGACCATCAGGAAATACTGTTATAGTCGTACCATCATCAGTCTTTTTTGAGACAAATTGACCATCGGGATATAAAGAAAAAACAAATCCCTCAACATGCTGAATAGAAACAGACTTTAATCCTTCTGCCTCAACCTTCATTTTCTCTGCAAAAGGTTTCGTGTAACTGTCTATGACGGTCTTACTGTCTATCTTTGCCTGTACAAATTTTTTCAAAGCCCCTATCATACTTTGACCTTCTCTTTTAAAAAGAGAAAACAAATCTTTTTCTAAGACCACAGCTTGGACTGGTTTAGCCGCTTCCTTTACGACCACGGCTTGGACGGGTTTAGCCTCATCTTTTAAAACCTCTGAAACACCTTGATCTCCTAGGGATATAAAATCATCTATATTATCTATCTTACTTGATCCAAAAGAAAACTGCTTCCCATCTGGTAAAACCACATTGACCTTCCCATCTGTTTCTATGGTAAGCTCGTTATCATCTGTTTTCGTAACTAAACGACCATCAGGAAATACTGCCAAAGTCGACACAGACAAAACATTAGGGACTTGTGCGGCAAACTTGCCATCGGGATATAAAGAAAGAACAAACCCATTATAATTCTGAATATAAACAGACTTTAATCCTTCTGCCTCAACCTTCATTTTCTCTGCAAAAGGTTTAATATATCTGTCCATTAAAGTCTTACTATCTATCTCTGAATCTTCAAACTTTTCCCAACCTACAGAAAAAGATCCAGATTCTTTTTGAAAAAGAGAAAACAAATCTTTTTTATCCTCTTTTTTGGCACAGCCACCTGTGAGTAACAAAATAAACAGTAAAGTCTTCATAAACACCTCCGGTATAAAAACTTTATCGGCCCAAGGTCCTGGTGGCTTTAATAAAAAGAAGGGGGGAGTCTCTCAGATTCAAGGCCGCCTGTGACCGAGTCGCTGCCCTCGGTTCTTTTTTTTGCCAAAACTGGATAAAAAGGCCCTCCCGGGCCTGAAGCCCGTCCATGGGGTGGTCAAAATATCAAAATGAAGCAAAACAAGGGGTTTAATCTGTTTCCTCATGGTGTGTCATAAAGGTACCCCGATTGCGTCAAAAAACCAGCCATATTCCCAAAACCACAAAAAGAGTAAAAAACAACAGGTGCCAGTGTTTGTTTTTGAAGGGGGAGGTCCTCCCCAAAGGGGATTTGATTTTTTTTGTAATCTCCTCCTCCTGAAAAACAGTGGGGGGAGGGGTTTTAACAGACAGCCCGGGGTCTTTTTTGCTTAAATCCTGTGTGTGGGTGACAGTGGGAAAAGAATCCCCTTCTCTTGTATCCTCCATAATGTGGTATTTCAGATGGGAAAACTCTTTGTAATTGGTGATAAAAAGCCAGCAGGCCTGTCCGGGAAGGCTGGCTGTGGCAAAAGGGGACAGGTAGCCTTTTTTCCACTCAGCAAAAACCTCCTCCTCTGTAAAAGGCCCCAGGATAAAGCCATTGTTTTTGATCATCCATTTTTTTAAAGGTGAAGCAGGCATTCCCTTTATCCCTCAATGTGAAAAATATCTTGTCCCTGTCATAACAAGAGACAGGTTAAAATCCCGGGCTTTTTGTTTGATCTCTTTGTCCTTAAGAGAGCCACCGGGTTGTATCACCCAACGGATACCAGCCTTATGGGCCTCTTCTACGGAATCTGTAAAAGGAAAAAACCCGTCACTGGCCAGTACAGGGCAAGGCACCTCCGGGTGAAGGCTTTTCCACTGATGAAGGGCCTGGCGGACGGCACTGATTCTGCTGGTTTGTCCCTGCGAAAGCCCCACACTTTGTCCCTGAAAGACCAGGGCTATGGCATTGCTTTTTGAGTGGGAGACAACTCTTAAAGCAGTTATAAAATCCTCTTTGACAGAAGGAGGGGGCTGAACACCCACACACTCCCACTGGTTGTCCCATCCCTTTATGGGTGGGGGATTGTTTTGTACCAAAAGCCCCCCCTCCACAGACTGAATTTTTTGAAAACAAAGCCCCTCATGGGTTGGGGCGTTTAAGTTCTGCCATTTTAGGATTCTGAGGTTTTTTTTGTTTTTTAAAAGGGACAGGGTCTCAGGGCTGAAGTGGGGGGATAAGCAGACCTCCAAAAACACAGGGCTTAAAAGGCGGGCTGCTTCTCCGGAAAGAGGGCGGTTAAAAGCCAGCACCCCTCCAAACACGCTTAAGGGGTCTGCTTTTAAAGCTTTTTCGGTGGCCTCCTCTATACTGTTTTTTGATACACCCACTCCGCATGGGCTGCCGTGTTTAACCGCCACACAGGCTGCACACCCGGGAAACTCCTTAAGAGTTTGCACGGCACTGTTGACATCGTAAATGTTATTGAAGGAGAGACTTTTACCCTGTAGCTGAACAGCCTGGTGCAGGCCGGTTTTTCCCCTTCGAAACCAGGAGGCTTTTTGGTGAGGGTTTTCCCCATACCTGAGAGTTTGAATAAGACGGGCCTGCATGTGAAAGTCCTTTTCCTGCTCTGTCTTTTTAAGAGTTTGCCCTTTTCTCATCCATTTGGCAATAAAGAGATTGTATTCCCCCAGCATTTGAAAGGCTTTTCCTGCCAGCTCTTTTCGTTTTGTTAAAGATGGGGGGCCTTTTTTTAAAAGAGGATAGTCTTCAGGATCGCAGATCACAGTGATGGATGAAAAGTTTTTGGCAGCCCCTCTGAGGAGAGCAGCCCCCCCCACATCAATGCTTTCCATAATTTCATGGGGTGGGTGTGCATTACGGACTTTTTCCTCAAAAGGATAGAGATTGCAAATCACCAGATCAAAGGGTAAAAGGTTTTCCTTTTTGAGCAGGCTTTGATCCTCTTTTTTGTCTCTTCGGGCCAGCAGGGGAATATAAATACGTGGGTGTAAGGTTTTTACCCGCCCTCCCAGCACCTCCGGGTAAGCACTTTGCTCCTCCACAGAAACCACTTTGATGCCGGCTTTTTTAAGAAGAGAGGCAGAGCCTCCCGTGGACACCACCCGCATACCCCGCATGCAAAGGGGATAAAGAGCCTCTGCCAGGCCCTCTTTGTTACTCACGCTGATTAAAGCATTTTTAAATTCCTGCATTGTTTTTTATCCCTTAAACCGGTAAACAAAACTGTTTGTTACTGACAGGTTTTTTTTACTCTTCCCCCCCAGCGGACCAAAAGCTCGTGGGGAAGAGTTTTAGCTTTTTGTGCCTGCTCCTCCACAGAAATAAAGTTTGTTTTTTGAGAACCAAAAACAACCACTTCCTCTCCGTTTTGCACGGGTTTTTGTTTTTCAGCCCCTGTGACATCGATCATAAAAAAATCCATACACACAGCCCCCCTGAGGGCTGTTTTTTTCCCCCGAAACAAAACATGGCAACGATTGGAAAAAGACCTCAAAAACCCATCCGCATAACCCATGGCCACCACAGCTATGGTGGATTTTTTTTTGGCCCTCCATAAACTTCCATAAGAGACCCCCGCCTCTTTTTTAATCTCTTTGACACACACCACATGGGATTTCAGCTTCAGTGCAGGCTTTAAGGACAGGTTTTTGTACTGGTTTTTAAAAAGGGGGTTTTTAAACTTCAAAGGGGGTTTGATACCGTAAAGGCCAATACCGGTCCTTAAGCCAAAAAAAGGTTTGAGTTTTTTCCTGTGCCAAAGGGAAAAAAAGGAGGCGGTGTTCAGCAAATGAGCCTGCCACTTATATTGAGGGGATGCCAAAGGTTTAAGCTCCCGGTGAATTTTCTCAAAACTTTGCATTTGATTTAAAGTCAAAGGGCTTTGTTTTTCCCCTTCACTTAGGTGGGAGGCCACCCCACTGAGGCACAAACCCGGGTGTTGTTTTAAGTAGGTTTTTAAAGAGTTTAACTCCAGAGGGGAAAAACCCAGCCTGCCCATCCCTATGTCAAATTTCAGGTGAAAGTTTTTTCCCCCGGATGTTTTTCCCTTAAGCTGCCACAATTTTAAATCCTCCCAGCATCCTATGACAGGGATAAAACCCTCTTTAAAGGCCACTTTTATCCCTTGCGAAGCCAAAGGGCCAAAAAGATAAATATGTGGAATGTGAGTTTTGATCTCTTCCGCCTCTGCGACAGACAAAACCCCACAGGATTTTACCCCCGTTTCACTTAAGGCACGGGCTATGGATATGGCTCCCAGTCCATAAGCATTGGCTTTCAACATGGGGCAGAAAAAAAGACCTTCCTTAAAGGCTTTGTGGCTTAAAATTTTTGCGTTGGTTTTGATGGCTTTTAAATCTATTTCCAGCTCCGGTCCCATAAGCCCCTCACACCATATCCCTTAAAGTGGAGGAAGCATGTGGTACCAAAAAATCCGGCTTAAAACCTCTGGCGGGTGTGACCACCGCACTCATATTCCCCCCTCCTTCATGAGCTGCATAAGAGCAGGCCCTCATGGTGGATTCCAACAGGGAGTCTGCTGATCTTCCCACCTTGGGGTACTCTGAGAGTCCAATGCTGAGACTCAGGCGGGCAAGACCTGGCAGGGCATGGGAAAAATCAGAGGAGTATATGGTCTGGCGAATCTGCTCGGCCTTTCTTCCGGCACTTCTCTCTGAAGTGTGAGGCAGGATCAGGCCCATGTAAGAGGGGGGCCAAATCTCTAAAAAGTCATAAACCCTGATATCTCTTTGGATGTGCTTGCTTAAAGCTTTCATAAGGGCAGCAAGAGTCTTTTCCCCCTGCTGAAGGACATCCTGTATCTGATCCACCTGCATGATCAAAAGACTGACAGGGAGCTGGATCCTTCTGGCCCGGGACACCTCCACAAAAAGCTGCCTTAAGAGGCTTTTGTAACATTTTTCAGACAGAGGCCTGGTGTTCATTTTTTGAATCCCGGTTGAGAGGGGGGCTTTGATGAAAATCCAGCCCCTTTACATAATCAATATAATCCAAAGGGATAAATAAAGTGACTCTTAATCCCTGTCCTTTTGAAGAATGCATCTGTAAGGTGGCCCCCATACGGTTTAAAACCTGCTCCACCACATTGAGACCCATGCCACTGGCCTGTTTTTTTGTGGAAAAATAAAGCAGACGGGCCTGGGACAGGGTTTGTGAGTCCATTCCAGGGCCTGTGTCTTTGACCTCCACACAGAAGAAGTCTTTGTCTTTAAAACAGTGGATATTTAAAGACAGGGGCTGAATTTCCGGCACAGCCTCTGCCGCATTTTTAACCAACTCCCAAAGAACCTGGTAAAGACTTTGAGCAAAGACCACCACCTCCATATCCGAGGAAACACGAACATGAAACTTTAAGTGGGGAAAACACTGCTTTCCCCTTTTTACCACTTGCTGCACCAGCTCAGAAAACAAGGGCTGGGATTTTTTACCTGTAATGGGGGGGGGAGGGGAATCAGATTGGAGGTAAAACAACAACCCCGGCCAAATTTGCCTTAAATACCTGTTTTTTTTATGCACAATGTGAAAGAGCTTCCACTTTTTTGGTTTTCTTTGGGAGTTCTCCGTTTGAAACACATCCATTAAAAACCCCACAGCTTCTGTCAGGGGCTTCAGATAAAAATACAGGCTGGCAAACAGAACGGAAAAGACCATGGCTGTTGTCAGCAGGGAAGGCTCAAAAAAAGATGCAAAAGCCCCACCCCCTGAGATCAAAAACACACCCAACCACCATTTTTTGCTCATTTTTCTTCCCTTAAAAATCTTTTTTGTTTGCCCTGTCAGGTTTTTTCAGGGTCTGTTTATCATCCCCTCCAGTCTGTTTCAGGTGTTTGTGTATGAGTTTTAAAGTTTCAAACAGGTACTGCCACTGAAGTTTTCTCCCATTCACAAACAAGGTGGGGGTGCCTTTAATGTTCATTTGTTTTCCCGCTTGTATTTGATCTTTTAAAACCTTGCCCGCTTCCGGGGAAGGGATGCATTTTTCCAGATCCCCGAAGTTTAAAGACAAAGGCACACTCAGTTTTTTAAGCTGTGTGAGGATTTGTTTCTGATCCCTCAGGGCAAAAAAACTTTTTTGGTGGGAGTAAATGATGTCCTGCAGCTGCCAGCCCTGATTTTGAAGCTTTGCACAATAAACCGCCCGGGTTAAAAGGCAGGAGGGGTAGTTTCCCTTGCAGCTGTTCAGAGGGAAGGAAAAATACTGAATGGAAAGGGATGGCCAGGTTTTTTTTAAAAACTGCAAAAGCTGGTGCAGGGTTTTGCAGTGGGAACACAGGAAGTCTGCAAACTCAGTCAGGACCAAAGAGGGGGAGGAGGGGGGCAGGCTTTGTTTTTTAACAGGATCAGAGAGCAGGGCCTGACCCTGTATTTGCTGAAAAGGGGCATTGAGCCAGTCCTGAAAATAAGCCTGACTCATTTTTTGAACAGATCGGTTGTCGTAAATTTTCAAAAAAACCGCATGGGTAAGAAAGGTGAAGGCAAAATACCCCCCCAGGGCAAGCCCTGCCACCCGCCCACTTTGCGTAAGCCCCTGAAGTACGCCCGTTTTAAAATCCCCAATACGCCGCCCCAGCCACAAAACCACAAAAGAAATCAGATACAACAGGCAGCACAGCAGACAAAAACTGTTTAAAACAAAAACAGACACCATAAGCATGCCCAAAGAGGCCAAAGCCGATAAAACAACCATGATTTTTAAGAGGTTGAGCAACAGATTTTGCTTTTCTGACCATCCAATAAGCAGGGTAAAGATCAGAAGGAACATGATCAGGTGAGCGGCAAAACCCCATGTGGAAAGAGGGATTTTCCCTATTTGGGAATAAGGGGATATTAAGGTTTTGTCGCAGCTGAGGGAACTTTGGCTTGGGCAAATCAGAGAGCTTTTAAAACTTCCGGAAGACAGAGCATGGCTTCTGTGACTTAAATACAGGTGTATCCCCATGGATAAAACACTCAAAACCCCTATCAGCAGTAAACTTTTCTTCATTTGTTTTAAACCTTTGTTTTGTACAGTGCCTGTGTCAGTCTTATGGTTGTTTGTCCCTTTTTTGTTTTTTGGTTTGTGGTACAGGGTTAAAATTAAGGTCTTCTCACTTTTTGCCTTTAAGGGCAAGCTTTCCATGGGACAGATAAAAACCAGGGCTTGGGGGGTGTGGAAATCTCCTGAAAAGACGGGAAAAGAAAATTTATTTTTTAACAGGTGACAGAAAAAAAAAAGTACCTTAAACTGTTTGCTTTGGTTACCGGAAAAGAGGGTTTTGACTTGATTTTTACTCAAATGGAACACTACGGTTCTCATCAGCAGGTTTTGTTTTTTCAAGATCCCTCTGTTCGTCTGAAAGGGATTATTGCCATTCATAACACCCGTTTGGGTCCGGCACTTGGAGGCTGTCGTATATGGCCCTACGCTTCTGAAGAGGATGCTTTGCTGGATGTGTTAAAGCTTTCCCGGGGAATGACCTATAAAGCCGCCCTGGCAGGTTTAACACTCGGAGGGGGCAAAAGCGTTATCATAGGGGACCCCAAGCACAAAACTCCGGAAATGTTTCAATCCTTTGGCAGGTTCGTACACTCCTTAAATGGCAACTACATCACGGCAGAGGATGTGGGGACCAGTGTGAAGGATATGGGATATGTCAAAGAACAAACCCCCTTTGTGGTGGGTCTGCCCAGGGATTTGGGGGGTGCTGGAGATCCCAGCCCTTTTACCGCCCGCAGTACCTTAATGGGTATTAAGGCTGCTGTACAGCATCAAAAAAAAACCGATACTTTAAAGAACTTAAAAGTGGCCATTCAGGGTGCAGGCCATGTGGGTTGTTTTCTGGCTGAATATCTGTTGAAGGAGGGTTGTAAAGTCACCTTGTGTGATATTTTTGAGGAAAAAGCCCGCACCTTTTGCAACAAACACCCCGGGGTGAGTTTTGTACCCTGTGAGAGCATTTATGATGAGCCTTGCGATGTTTTTTCCCCCTGTGCTTTAGGGGCTGTACTCAACCCGGAGAGTTTAAAACGGCTTAAGTGTTCCATTATTGCGGGGGCTGCAAACAACCAGCTGGACACTTCCGATACAGAAAAAATCATACAGGAAAAAGGCATGCTCTATGCCCCTGATTTTGTGATCAATGCCGGTGGTTTGATTAATGTTTTTGTGGAATCCCGGGGAAACTACAACACAGAGGAAGTCACAAAGAGGATTGACAACATTTACCATGTCCTGTTGGATATTTTTACCCTCTCTCAGAAACAAAACAAATGGGCCACCTGTGTGGCTGTGGAAATGGCCCAAAAGCATATCAGCTCTCATTTAAACCATCCCGGACTCTGATGAAAAAAACCACCTCTCCTCTTAAAGAAACGGATCCTCTGGCTTTGTTTGTTCAACAGGCCAATCTGATTTCCCGCCGTTATTTTAAGTTTTTTTTGGCGGTGGTGCTTTCTCTTCTGGCAGCTTATGGGGTGTTTTTACTTTATTCCCACAAAGTGAGGCAGGACAACCGGAAGGCGGAGGGGGAGCTTTACCAGGCCCGAAAAACTCTCCGGGAGGTGGAGAAAAAACAGGGGGGTGATTTTTTTGGCAAACCCCGGGAAAACCTGTTTTTTCTTCAGAGGAAGAAGGCCCTTTTTAACGGGAATTTAAAGCAGGCTTTTGAGTCTTATTTACAGGTGACAGAAAAGCACATAAGCACCTCTTCCGGGGTGTGGGCGGCTTTGGAGTTGGGCTTTTTTCTTTCACAGTATGAGGATCACAGGGAGCAGGCTTTGGCCTTGCTTCAGCGGGCCTGGTCTCATGCCCCCCGCACCTCTTTAAAAGCTTTGGTGGCTTTTTCTGTGGGGGTGCGACTTATGGAGTTTGCCCGTTTTAAAGAGGCCCTGGTGTATTTTAAAAGCATCACTCAGGAGGAAAACTGGAAATGGCTTTGGCCCCAGGCTTTTGTAAAACAGGCCCTTTGTTACGAAAAACAAAATCGCCCGGAAGAGGCAGAAAAGCTTTACCTGCAAATTCAAAAGGATTTTCCGGATTCTTCAGAAAAAGACCTGGCAGGTCAGTACTTAAACGGGTTAAAACTGAAAGCCCTTTTAAAAAAACAGAGTGTGGGGGAGGGGAAAACCCCTCTTCCAAACAAAAGAGAGGTGAATAAGTGAAGTTTTTTTGGTGTTTAAAACTGGCTGGTTTTATTTTTTTGTTTTGTGCATGTTCTTCTTTTGAAGAGATTTTTAAAGCCCCACCCTCTTTTGCAAAAGTATTGTGGGTACGCCCGCTTGTTCCCATGGAAAAAGACAAAACCTCTGTTTACCAGAGAATAAAACCTGTTTTGGCTTCGGGCCTGGTGATTCAGGGACATACCCATGGTGTGGTGGCTTTAACACAAAGCAAGGGAAAAACCCTGTGGTCTTTTGATCTTAAAGGGGGTGTGGCAGGTGGGGTGCTGGTCGAAAAAGGCCAGGTGTTTTTTGCAGCAGGAGAGGGTTTTGTTTATGCTTTGGACTTAAAGACAGGTGCTGTGTTGTGGAAGAGGCATACAGGTCTTTCTTTAATGAGCCGGCCCACTTTATGGAGGGGCAGTTTGTATATCTCCTCCCCCTTTGGTCTTTATGTGTATGAGGCCCGGACAGGTAAAGTTCAGTGGTCTCATAAAGATATGTCCTCCTCTTTAAACCACCAGGCGGAGTTTATGGTACAGCAAATAGCCCCCCCTTTGGTGACTGCCCGTGGGGTTTATTACCGTACGGGTGAGGGTTATTTGTGGATGTTGGATCACAGGGGAAGGCTGAAATGGAAAAAGCAGCTTTCTGATCCCCAGTCCCGTTTTGCCTCTGTGGCATCCGCCCCTGTGATACACCGGGGGGTTTTGTTTGTTTCTGATTTTCACAAAGGTCTTTATGCTCTTAAGCCCCAGACCGGAAAAGTGCTATGGACTTATGCCCTGGGGTCTTACACCCACCCGGTGGTAAATGCCTCCTCTCATCTGTTTTACCCTGGTACGGGGGGAAAAATAGTGGCTTTAAGTTGGGAGGGAAAACAAATTTGGTCAAAAGACTTAAAATCCTCAACAGCCACCTCTTTGGTGCCTTACAGGGATATGCTGATATATGGGGAGTACTCCGGTTCGGCTTTAAAGCTGGTGTCTCAAAAAACCGGCAGGTCTTTGGGCGGGCTGCCTTTTGGCAGCGGGGTGGTGGCCTCCCCTCAAATGCACCAGAATAAAAAAGAGCTTTATTTTTTATCCCGCGGGGCTTACCTTTACAAAGTGAAGTTAGTTCTTTGAAAAAATCCCCCAACTTTTAAAAAAACTGGTTTTTTTAAAATCTCTTTTGTTCCTCTTAAATTTCATAAATAAAGTGGATTTTCCGAAAAGTGTTTTGGAAGGGGAGGGGTCAGATTTTTGTGTCCCTGTGTGTTTCCATGACAAAATGGTTTTTAAGTTTTTGTTTGGTTTTTGCTTCTGTGCTGCTTTTTTTTAATTGTTCACAGCTGTATTTTTCTTCTGAGGAGGCATGTCTTTCAGGGGGGGCTTCCTGTGGGAACATCAGAACTCCTCAGGGAAACACCGATTTGTTGTTTAAACCCCCTGTGGATATTTTGCTGGTGATGGACAACACAGAAACCTTAAAACCCTTAAACCCTTCAGTGGCCATGAGTTTAAATGCTTTTTTGAAGTGTATAGAGCCTTTGGACTGGAGACTGGGCCTTTTAACCAGTGCAGAAAAAACAAAAAATGTTTCTCATTCCCGGGGAGGGGCTTTTGGGGATCTTCTTTATCTGGAAAATCAGGGCCGGATTTTACCTGAGAGGTATTTGTCTCTTCGTACAAAAGATTACGAAGATGTGTTTTCTGATTCGGTGTCTTTGACTTCGGGCTGTGAGTTTCCCCCTTACTGTGGCAAAGGGGCATCAAAACCCTTAAGTGCCATTAAGGCTTTTGCCTCAAGCCCCAAAAATGCTTTGTTTTTAAGGGAACAAACCCCCCTGGTTTCCATTATTGTATCCTCCACAGATGAGGAGGAGGGGATATTTTCAAAAAAAACTTTTGCCGATGAGGCTTTAACCGCCCTTCACAAAAAGGACCGCTACTACATACACAATGATCACTTAATGAATGTCAGTGTAACGGCATCAGGCACTTCCAATGATTGTATCAAAACCACCAGGGATGTTGTGGAAAAGGGTATGAAAGCCATTTCTGTGGGATCTTTAATGTACTCTTTAATTTATGTGGAACCTTTAATGCTTTTGGGTTCTGTGGTGCTTTCTGCTGTGACACGGGCTTTGTCCCGCAGTGGTATTCAGACCCGGCAGAAAAAAGAGAAACCGGAAGACAGAGTGGCCATAGCGGATTTGGCCCACAACACAGGTGGGTACCTGATGGACCTGTGTAATCCGGATTTTGGAAAAGCACTGGCTTATGTGACTCTTCAGCATGTTCAAAGGGAGGATTTGTTTTCCAGGGAATGTCAAACCATGAGAAAAAGAGGTTTTCCGGGAGGAGGGCATAAACCGGATTCTGTGACTCACCCACAGGAGACTCCTTTTTCTGCATGGGAGGCTGTATCAGACATGCCTCCCCTTCCCACCCGCAAATGAGAGGAACAACCACACTATGACAGGTGTTTTGGATTCCGGAGTGGGAGGGCTTTTTGTTTTAAAAGAGCTGCTTAAGCTTTACCCCTCCCACCGGTTTGTTTATCTGGCAGACACTCTTCATTTCCCTTATGGGGAAAAAAGTCTTTCCCAACTCAAAACTGTGGTAAAAAAAAACATAAGGTTTTTAGCTGAGAGGGGAGTGAGTGAGGTTTTGGTGGCTTGTAACACGGCCTCTTGCACACTGGAGGATAAAAAAACTTACCTGGTACCGGTGAAGGGGATTATCAAATCCTCTTTGCAGCAGGCTCAAAGTTTAAGTCAAAACGGTAAAGTGGGGGTTTTGGCCACAGAGGCCACAGTTCACTCACAGGTCTTTGTTAAAAAAGCCCGGGCTTTGTCAGGCACACTGCAAATTTATCAAAAACCCTGTCCCTGGTTGGCCCCTTTTGTGGAACTCTCTTTGGGACCGGTGCAAAAAGATGTCGTAAATAAAGAGGCTCTTGTCAAAAAAAAACTTCTGAAAGATGTCAGAGTGCTTTTGGAAAAAGGGACAGACACCTTAATTTTGGGCTGCACACACTATTTGTATTTTAAGTCCTGGCTTGTCAGTTATTTTAAGAAAAACAGGCTTTCCTGCCGTATTCTTCCATGTTTTAAAAAGGGCTTGAGGGGTTTAAGTCCTGTGTTTGATCTTAAAAACCCTTTGGTAAAAACAAAAACTCATCGGCCTTTTCGTTCAGAGATTTTTTTTGCCACTCCCTCTGATTTCAAACACAAAACCTTTGACATGCCAGGCAGACTGCATGTGGTGGTGAGCAAAGATCTTAAACCTTTTAAAAGTAAAGTTCATAAGTTGTTTTCTGAAGAGAGGGATTTATCCCATCATGGGATAACCAACAGCTATAAAACCTGATTTTTGGCCCTTTATCCCATGGTGGGATGGTTTTTCACCGGAAAATCCCACCGCGGTGGGATTTCTTATCACACCCCCCTTGCTATCTGGATTTTGCCCTGTTATTCAGCAAACATGATGATGAAAATAATTTTAAGTCTGTTTGTTTTTTTCTGTTTTTGCTTTAAAAGCCATGGTATTGTGTATAAACAGAGTAAGGCCCATAATCCGGGTGGTAAAATAGTCCAAAGTTTTCATATACCAAGCGGGGCTTATAGGAAAGCAAAGTATGCTGTTTTGGAAAAACCTTGGGATTACCCCTGGGGGATTTGTTTCCCAAAGGGAAAACATAATTTTTCACAAAAACATCTAAACTGGACCGGGGAAGCCGTGGATGCGTGGAATAAACAATATCATGCTTTTGTACAATCCTACGAGTATGACACTTTAGTTTCCAATCCTTTAGATTTTCCTTTTCCAGAAAGTCACCTTTATCATCGTGTTGATAACAGGAGTTATTTTGTAAGCGGTTGGCCTGATCCTACTGTAAAGTTGATAGTATGGTCTTGCGACAAGAAAAAATACAATCTTGTTTATCCGGTGTTTGGTCCCACAGAGGGTGATGTTTTGGCTTACCATAAGTCAAAAAACCCGGTGGAAAAGCGTTATATGAAAACACGAAAGGGAGAAAGATCTTGACCTTGCGATGTTGAGAGCTGAATGGACAGATGATACGGATCGTTGGGTACAATACGTTCGGAGAGAGTTTGAAAAAATCCAAAGGGAAAAAGATGATGAAGATTTGATTCGTGCAGTGTTGGAAGCTGACATATACCTGGATGACAGGGATCGTTGGGTAAAATCCGTTAGGTCTAAACTTGAAGAACTCCGAAGGAATAGATATTAAAAAGGAGGAAAAAATGAGGATTTTGGTAACATTTTTAATAACAGGTTTTGTATTTGTGTCTTGCAAGGTTGATAAGGCAGATTATGCTTCCTGTGAGGATTACTGTAACCGGTCAAAAGTTGATGACAGTAACATCCAGGCTTCAGTAATAATGCCCGGGGATATTCGCTGCCACAATATGGTGGGGGATGCCATTGAGCTGGGACAAAAACAGGGATTCTGTTATGACGGGCCTCTTTTATATAGGAGATGTAAGACAGGATCAAACTCATCCTGATCATGACGCATGTCGGGCCTTAATTGATCAAGCTAAAGAGAACTGTAAAAAGCTTCCCCCTGATCCTTCAATGATGGACCAGACTGTGAGTGGTACGGCTGTTTTTAAAGGTGGCAAGCCTGTTCTTATCGATGGTGAGCCTGTAAAAATCAAGGGTGAAGTTTGTACCTGTAAGCAAAGCAAGTGATATTTGGAGATCAAACCACCTGTCCAAAGTTCCTCATTGTGGATTGGGGATGAGGAGTCCAACAGAGACCCTATATTAAGGCCCGCCAGGGTACGCCAATTGGGAGGCAGGGATTTTGTTTGGTTATCAGGCAATCACCTGTTGGGAAAGTGGCGGGAAAGTTTTTTATCTGGTCTATAGTCCAAAAAGAAAGATCAAAAATAACAGAAGTTATGGACACAGACCCTTTTTGTTTGTTTGTTATAAATTAAGTCTATGGGGGTAAAAAACCTCTATCCAGTGGGGGGTTTTTGTATCCCCGATAAGGTCTTGAAGGAGTTTTTATGTCTCAAATCACCACCAGCAGTACCGCAGAGTATTTTGCCAAAAATCTTCAACAGGTGGGGTTTTCCTCTCCGGTGAAGGCTGTTCTTACCACTTTAAAGGAGGCTATGGACAATGCCCTGGATGCCTGTGAAGAGGCAGGTATCCTTCCTGCCATTAAAGTGGATATTAAGAGGTTGCAGAAAATGGGACCTCATACAGAGCTGGTGGAGGTGAGTGTGGAGGACAATGGTCCGGGGCTTAAGACGGAAGATTTGCCCCGGGTTTTTGGGGAATATCTGGCCTCCTCCAAGTTTGCAAAAGGGAGGTGTTCGCGGGGCCAGCAGGGTATTGGTATCTCTGCCGCCACCACATGGGCCCAGCTCACCAATGCCAGAGGTGTGGAGGTGATAAGCCAAACCAAAAGCATGAGGGGGCCGGTGAGGGCATTTATTGATGTGAATATCAAGAAAAACAAAGGGCTTTTCAGAAAAAAAGAAAACACCACATGGAACAAAAAACATGGCTTAAAAGTGATTTTTCGTATCAGTGGGCGTATTCAGCTGAAAGGCGATGGGGGGCTTGTGGCCTATCTGGAGGCCACAGCTTTGGTGAACCCCCACTTAAGCCTTCACTACAAGCTGGTGGATCAGCCTGCGAGACTTATTGAAAGAGTGAGTGAGACTGTGCCTTTGGTACCTCCCGCCACTCTCCCTCACCCTCACACCATGAAACTGGGTGAGCTTATCTCTTATGCCCATCTCTACGGCAAGACCCCCCTTGCGTCTTTTTTACAAAAAGGATTTTCCCGTGTCACAATGAAGACCATAAAAGAGTTGCAGTCCCAGGGTTTAAAACCCTCTCTTTTAAAAAAATCGGTGGGGTCTCTTTCTGAAGGGGAGTTTAAACATCTTTTTCAAAGTGTTCATAAAGTGAAAATGCTGGCCCCCTCCACCAGTTCGGTTTTGACTGTGGGGGAGGAGGCTCTTTCCCAGTCCATACAAAGGATAGGGGAGGTGGATTTTTTTAGTGTGGTCACCAGAAAGCCTGTGATATGTGATGGCAAGCCTGTTGTGGTGGAAACCGCTGTGGCCCGTCTGAAGGACAAAAAAGATCTTCAGGAAGCCCCCCCCATTCAGATGATGAGGTTTGCCAACCGTGTTCCCCTTCAGTTTGACAAGTCCGCCTGTGCCATTACAAAAGCTGTGGAATCGGTAAACTGGAAGGCTTATGGGCTGGTGCAGCCAAAAAACTCCCTTCCCACAGGGCCTTATGTGTTTGCCATTTCTGTCACTTCCCCCTTTATCAAGTTTAAAAATGCCTCCAAAGAGACCATCGACAGCAGTGAGGAGCTGGTGGAGGAGATCAGAAAGTCGCTTATGCAGACGGGGCAAAAGCTGGCCCGCCACATCCGAAGAGAAAAAAAGGCGGAGGAGCTGGAGAAAAAAACTCAGTACATCAAACAATTTGTCCCCATTTTGGTGCAAAAGCTGGGTGATATCACAGAAAGTGGAAAGCAACGGCAGCAAAAAGCCACAAAGGGGATTTTAAAACTTCTGGGTCAGGACACCCACCAAGCTTATTTGGATCTCAAAACCGCAGAGGGCCGCTTAAAAAAACTTCAAAGTCCTGCTGCCCCTTTAAAAAAATAAGTTTAAAATCACTTTAAAGTGTAAATTTTACAATTTTAAAATTTATTTTTGACAAAGCATTTATCTCTTGTGTATAGCTGGTTTCCACTATGTGGAAAATGATCTTTCGTATTTTGATTTGTGGCCTGACAGCTTTTCAACCTTTGGGGCTTTATGCTCAAAATCAGCCCCCTGTGCCACCAGACACACCAATAAGCAAAGAAAGTGATGAGCGTTTTCAATACGCCTTAACAGAGGCTGAAGCCTTTAACCGTGATGTGGAATCTTTAAGGCAGGCTTTGTTTGGTGAAGATCACAGAGGCTTCCATGAAGATCACCCTCTGGACACCTTTTCCCTTCTGAAGCAACAGGTGCATCCCCCCAATGGTAAAAAGTCTGATGATCATGAGGTAAAGCCCCCTCAGGCTTTTGATCCGGAAAATATTAACACCTACAGTACCAAAAGTGTTTTTTCTGAAGTCAGACAGGATGTGTATCAGTTTTTTCATGGGGTGATCCCCATAGAGGATTTGAGTGTGGAGATTTTTAAAGACACATCCTCTGAGCCTTCCCACCCCACTCAAAAAAAAGTGGTGCGGGCTTTAAGGGCTTTGGGGGAAACAGGTTCTTCAAACACTGTTTTTGCCAGTGATTTTTCTTTACTCCAAAAAGAGGGGGGGGAGGAAGCACAGCCCCTTAAGTATTCTTTTCAAATTAATTATCGTGGCAAAGCCATACACAGTTTTCCCAACCATGTACACTGGATGGTTTTTATGGGGTCTTATCTGGTTTTTTTGGAACCCTCCCGTATTAAAGAGGATAAAGCCACCATTTCTTTTATCGATTTAAAATTTTTGCAGATGGATTTGGGGAAGTCCGCTCTTCCGGTGTTTCACTTTCCGGTTATTTTTAACAACCATGTTCAAAGGGAAACCCTTCAGGATCCCGACTACCTGCATTTTAAAGAGGACACTTTATATGTGGGTTCTTTGGAGATCTCCCTTCAGCAAATGGATTTTTTATCCCAGCTGAATCAGATTGTTTATAACATAGTGGTTTCTTTTTTGGATCAAACCTCCATTAACGAAAGCACCACTCTGACAAAAGACATTGTGGACACTTACATTGGGGCTTTGGAGAAAAAACACTCACAGGTGGTTCAACAGTTCCAGCCTCATTTGCATGAATCTTACAACTCTGTTAAAGAGGCCATTTTAAACTCTGTGGTCACCCGTCAGGATATGGGTTCCATTAATGATTTTTCCGGCCGGTTTTATCAGAAAAAAGACCACGAGGATTACTTAAACGAAAGAATAAAAGATCTCAACCCACAGGATTTAAAAACTCTTGAGACCTTTTCCAGCCATTTAAATCAGGAACCACAATGGCAGGCGGCTTTAAGGCAAACCAGCAGCCATGCCATGCTGGAAAAAAAGTTTTCTGTGCGTTTTGGTCTTTGGCTGAGTCACATCAGCAGGTACAGGGCCATGGGGGGCTTAAAGATTCAAAAGGCTTTGGCGGGTGTGGCGGCAGAAAAAAACCTGAAACTCCCCTTTAAAGACAAAATAAAACTTCTTCGTCAAAAAATGAGTCGGCATAAAAAAATATCTGCTGCGGTGCTGGTGGGTGCGGTGGGGCTTTCCTCCACGGCCTCTTTGGAGGCTGCCAAATACTTTTGGCAAACCTTAAAGATGCTGCCCATGCACTTTTATCATTTGTGGGACCTGGGGACTTCCTCGCTGGTTTTGGGGTTTGAGGGGTTTTATTCCAGCTCATTTTTTGACAATTATATAAAAGAGGGAAAATGGGAACAACTCTCTGTGGGTTTGTTGTCTTTATTGCTGGCGGGTTCAGCGGCTGTTTTTATCCCCCACTTTATTATCAACACACAAAAATACATCCAGAGCATGAGAGAAAAACAGTTTGGCGGCAAACCTCATCAAAACGCCTCTTTTAAGGAGAGGGTTTTAAACAAGTTTAAGGAGGAAAGCTTTAAAACCTTATGGATTAATGAGAAAAATTTTGTAAATTATGTCAATATGGAAAAGTCCCGTTTTTTGGAGGACCTTTCTCAGGATGCCAAAAGGGCTGTGGGGATGAGTGCGGTGCTGACCCTGCCCAATGGTTCCCGCCATTCCTTTGTATTTAAAACGAAAGCTCATTGGCAGGATGTGCTGGATAAATTTCAAAATCTGAGCAGTCTGACCTGGGAGATTGTACAAAAAGAAGGTGGTGTGACCACTCATTTTTGGGATCTTTTATCCATGAAGGAGTATGAAAAACCCTCAGAGAGAAAGCTCTATAGGGATCACACTGTAACTTTCGAGATATATCCCTTTCACAACAAATCTGCCAAAAGGGTGTTTCGGGTGGTGCATGGAAATGCCCAGGCCTTAATGGGGCTGGGGGAAGAGCTGGTCTCTGGTATATCTTCTGTGTTTTCAGACAAACCAGACAGAACTTTTAACATAGATGGGGCTTTGGTGAGTACAAAAGCCTCGTTGGATCAGATTAGCAGATTAAAAAAAGCTCTTTCAGAGGTGGACCAAAAAGGTCAATGGGAAGAGGATCTGAATGACCGGCAGGTTCAGACATTCTGGAAGGCTTTCCGGCAGTTTTTAACAAGTGCTTTTTCTTTCAGAAACTTTTTTCGGCGTTTTGGCCTGGTATGGAATGGGTGGTATATTACCCGGGTTATGGCATACAACCCCCAAGCCGCTTTCAGTGTGCTTTGGTATGGGAATTTGTTTGATAGAATTTATTCAAAAGAACACAGAGCCACTTCTTTTAACGGGGGATATACCACCCGTATAAAAAAGACGGCTCAGTGGCTGTCTTCAAAAATCTCCCCTCCGGAAAAAAGACAGACTCTCAAAGAGAAACTGGAAGCCTTGCGGTATTTTGAAAATCAGGTTATACCTGTGGAAAAAAAATATATCAAATTAAGTACACAGGCTGCTTTTTTGGAAACCATAAAGTTTTCTCTCTCTCACACCACAGATCAAAAAGATATAAACACCTCCATTCGAAAAGCCTTTCATATTCAGCCGCGTAATTTAAACAAAAACTCCCGTTTGTTTTTTGAAACCTGTCAAAGACTTCTTTTTGAAGCCGCTTTAAGGGATTATCTGGCAGAGCAGGTGGAGGGTGGTGGGGCAAACCGTTCTGCCTTTTCAGACAAAAAAATTAAATCTTTGCTGCTGAAGCAAATAAGAAAGAAGGGTCTGGCTGATTTTTCTTTTCCTGAAGAGACAGAAAAGCAGATTCAAAAAAGAATGCTTCGCCTAATGGCAGAAAAAAACATTGTTCAAAAGGCAGAGGATGTGGTGGCCTCATGGGCAGGTACTTCAAAAGCAATAAAAAACAAAATCAAAAGAGAGTTCAAAAGAGAAAACCTTCTTATCCCTGATATGAGTAGACCGGCCAACCCTCTGACCCGGTTTAAAAAATCCAATGAGATGCTAAAGACCAGTAATGAAGCTCTTGCCCGCCTCACCAGATATATGAAGTACAAACTGCTTATAGACAAACCTGTTGAGCTTTTGTATTCACTGATCTTTATGGCCGGTGTGGATCAGGGGGTTTTAAAGCCTCTTTCTGAAGAGATGTTTTCCAACAGTCACTGGTTTCACCTTTCCCGCTATGTGTTTTGGTATGGCTTTATGATACATTTTATGCTGGATATATTGGCCGAACCATGGTACAAGGTTCAAATGGATTCTTTTTTGGAAACAGA
This sequence comes from Bdellovibrionales bacterium, assembly GCA_965200025.1. Taxonomy (GTDB): domain Bacteria; phylum Bdellovibrionota; class Bdellovibrionia; order Bdellovibrionales; family UBA1609; genus JANQSP01. The sequence continues at coordinate 900,419 of OZ241325.1, read as the reverse complement.
CAGGCAGGTTCCCTCAAAAGAGTATTTGGAAAAGCACAAATATCGTCATTGGTTTTGGTCTTACTGGCGTCATCATCCGGAAAACAGTATCTGGAAAAACTATAAGGATTATATGACGGTGGTGATAGCCAATTTTGTACCGGCGGCCATGCTTATATCCAGTATGCATCTTCTCAGCATGGGAAGAATAGACATTGATTTTTATCTGGCGGGTTATATTTTTGTCGCTTTGGCGGTACCTGTATCAGCCATGCAGTTTAAATCAGATCATGCTTTTGAGTATTCCATATATTTTGGCCTGAAGGATTTGATTTTAAAAGGTATTGATTTTAAAGATAAAGACAAAAACCTTTTGTTTCAGCCTGAATTGCAGGATTATCTGCTCAAAGCCTCCAACAAATACAGAAGGAAGTATAATGTCTGGTATGCTCTGCTTTATGACAACCTGATAGGGTGGCAGGGTAATTTGTCCGAGCTGTTTATGGGGGTGGACCGGCCTTTTGGCCCCAGGACTTTTCAAAAAATGATATATGGAGGCAATGCCATTTCTGAGTACATTGTGAATGCGACAGACTTTCTGCACGAAAAAACCACAAACCTCATATCCCCTGTCACCCGGTTTTGTAAAAATCTTTTTAACACCGACAGAGGGGACCTGGAGTTTTAACAGTTCTATAGGAAAACGAAGGAGGATATAAAATGATGAAGCCTTTTTTTATTTTTGTTTTTTTACTTTCCTGTTTTATGGTGGCTTGTAAAGATCCGGTCTCTGATTCTGATCAGGAAAAACCGGGGAAGCAGGGGCCTGAGGTTTTAACTCCTGACGAAAAGCCCGGGGATTTTACACCACCTGTTGATGATCCAGATCCTGATCAAAAAGTTGAAGATGTAAAATCTGTTGCTCAAACTTCTGGAAAAAAGCCACAGGGTGTGGCTGTTTCCCCTTCCGGTGAGGAGAGTGTGGTGGTGGCAGCGGAGATGGCTTCCCCCCCTGCTGTTGTTGTTGCTTTAAAACCTGAAAGCGTACCTGCTGTTGCCCCCCCCGAAAAAGAAAGCCCTCCTGTTTCCTCTTCCGATGGTGGGGTGGTGGCAGAGGGGAGTTCTTCTCTGGCTTTAAACCCTGCAACGGCTGGTGCCACAAATGTCTCTCAACAAACACCAGCCAGTGATGCAAAAGAGGGTGAGGATTCCTTAAGTGTGGGGGGGCTGGCCTCTGTGTCTGACCTGCCTTCTGCTGTGGGTGATAACATGGAGGTGGTATCAAAATCTTCTTCCTCTGGTGAGGAATTGCCTAAACTTAAAGCCTTAAGGGATGGCGAAGGTGTTAGTGTTCAGGTCAGGTCTTCTGGCAAAGTGCCTGAGCTTAAAGCGGTGGACGGGGGGCCTGTTCCTGTATCAGGCACCAGGGAGTTTTTTGGTTCTGAAAAACCTTCCTTAAAAGGGCTTTGTGAAAAAGAAAAAAGAGTCTTACTCAGGCAGATGTTTTATGATTTTATAGAAAGCCCTGCCCGCAGCAGGGAGGACTTGCGGGAAGAGGCCTTAAAAAGAGCTGAAGTTTCTTTGGTGCAGCCCCCCCCTTTAAAGCGTGGAAAACTGAATGCACCGGAAAAAGCCTGGTACGACCAGGGGGTTTTGTTTGACAATAAACACAAAACCTATACTTCTGAGTGCAATTCTTATGTAAAACCCATTGCTTATGCGGATTTTCGTTTGTCTTTAAGAGAGAAAAAATTTGAATATGACCTGGTACACCTTCGTCTTCATGCGGAAGTGAATTATGACAGGGAAAAAGACATTTACCACGGACCCTCTGAGACCACACACCACTACTTTGTGGCCCATGCGGATGGGGCAGGGGAGCTGAAGCATATTTTTCGTTACAGAAACAAAGACGAGTGGTTAAAAGATGAAAACAACTACCAGGTTCGCTGTGATGCTTTGTTGCCAGGGGCTTTTATACCTCCCTTCCGGTTTTATGATTTTTCCAAATTTTGGGACGATTTTTTGTTCAGCGAAACTTTGGAGGAGTGGAGAATACAGGGGTATAAAACCCAGGCTGCTTTTTGGGATTCTTTGGTACCGGACTTTATTTCTGGTTTTTTCACCGGGGAAGCAGCTGGTGGTGGGTCTTCGTCCTCCCCCTCTTTGAAGGCAGAGTTTCGGGCCTGGTGGAACAGAACCAAAGAGGTGGATTGTTATGCCTGGGGGTACGATTTTAGAAAATGTCAGCTGTGGTCTCTTAAAGAGCTTTGCCGGCAATACAAGCTTATGGGGGAACCCAGAAGATGCCCCTTAAACCTGGAATATCCCCAGTGTGGAAGGAGTGCTTTTTTTGAACCTGATGCCTGCGATGAGGATTTTTAATTATGTATTTATTTAAAAAAGTCTTTATGATCTTCCTTTTGACAGTGTACAGTGTTGCTGGTTTTGCGGATAATTTTCAGGAGACGGCTTTATATGCTGTTTTTACCCGGGTGTTTGAAGGTTTGCCTGTTGAAGGGGAGTACTCCTCCATACAGGATGAGACTGGGTTTTATAGAGTTTCAAAGATTTTGCATTTGATGTCAGATGAAAAAAAACAGGCCTGGCTTTCTTTTTTGCGGGAGATAACAAAAGAAGGGAGTAGAGATCACAAAAAGATGTGGTCCGGATTCCCCACCCCTTTGGTGGAGAAAATTGAAGAAGAAATATTTGCTTCGGATACTTATAAACCGGATTTGGAACTCATACTTGATCAGGACTTTTATTGGGAGGAGTCCAAGCTCTTGCTCCCATCCATGGTTGAGTTGGAAAATTTGTCTGAGGAGGAATGGGAAAGTCTCATCCGGATTGTACACTTTATAAGGGAGTATAACAGAGACAGTGAGGGGTTTAAAGCTCTTGTTGTGTTGGCTTCTGTTGTCGGTTTGTATTTTGTATCTGGATTTTTCTATTTTTATCAGCATTATTCTCTGGCTGCTGCTGTGACCCCTGAAGTGGGTATACTTCTGGAGCAAATGAAGGGGAAAAACCTTTATGAGATATGCACAGGAGAGGATGAGTGGCAGACTTCCTCTGTGGGATGCCGGCAAATCCTCTTAAAAAACCTTTTGTAAAGTTAAAAAAGTGTTGCTTTTTTGAAAAAAAGTGTTTTATGCTTATTTTTCTGTAAGGAAGGGGATTTTTAACTGTCTTTTTTCTGTTTATTCACTTTATTTCAAGGAGGTTTTTTATGTTGGGAGTGGGAGATCTGCTGCCGTCTTTTAAAATGAAGGCCACTGTGTCCACGGACAAGGATTTGAGCAGGGCTTTTAAGGATGTGGACAACAAGACCTATAAGGGGAAATGGCTGATTTTGTTTTTTTATCCCAAGGATTTTACCTTTGTGTGTCCCACGGAGATTGCAGGCTTTGGTAAGTTAAATGAGCAATTTGAGAAAAAAAATGCTCAAATTTTGGCTGGCTCCACCGATTCAGAGTTTGTCCACCATGCCTGGAGAACACATGAATCCAGTTTAAATCACCTTCCTTTTCCCATGCTGGCTGATGTAAAAAGAGAGCTTTGTGCGGCTTTGGGTATTTTGGATCCTCAGGAGGGGGTGGCACAAAGGGCCACTTTTATTGTGGACCCGGAAGGGGTGATACGCTTTGTTTATGTCACAGACCTGAGTGTGGGCCGAAGCCCTGAAGAGGTTTTAAGGGTTTTGGACGCTCTCCAAACCAAAGAGCTTTGCCCCTGTAACTGGAAGCCGGGGGATAAAACCCTTTAAGATTGTGAAAAATGTTTTTGTTACGGGTACCGATACGGATGTGGGTAAAACTGTGGTTTGTGCGGGCCTGTGTTTGCGGTTTAAGGCCTCTTATTTTAAACCCATTCAGTGTGGCACTGTTCCTCATACAGACAGTGAGTTTGTTGCCCGGTTTATACCCTCAAGCCGTATCTGTCCCTCCTCTTATGTGTTGAAAGCCCCTCTTTCGCCCAATCAGGCGGCTTTAAGGGAGGGGGTGTGCATTCAAAAAAAAAACATATCCCTGCCTTTGGTGTCTGGTTCCCTGGTGATAGAGGGGGCAGGTGGCAGTTTTGTGCCTTTGAACCAAAAGGGTGAGACAGTGGCTGATCTTATCCAGTGGCTTAAGGTGCCAGCTCTTGTGGTGGCACGAAGCACTTTGGGGACTTTAAATCACACCTTTTTAACCCTGTCTTTTTTAAGGTCCAAAAAAATAAAGGTTTTGGGCCTTGTTTTGCTTGGCCCTTCCCGGCCGGAAAACAAAAAAGATATTGAAAAGTGGGGAAGGATCCCCGTGCTTTTGGAACTTCCCTTTATCAAAAAGCTCTCTCAAAAAGCCCTGCTTTCCCATTTTAAATCTTTGCCTTCATTTTTTAACTGAACTCATTGATTTTAAAATGTTTAAACATACCATTGTTGTTTTTTTGATGCTTTTTTCTTTAAAAGGTAATGCATCTTCCGTATGTGACCAGGTTTTTGATGACGCAGCTTCCCTGTCGTTAAGTGGGGAATTAGAGAAAATTCTGGAAAGAGAGCTCACTTCTCAGGAATTGAGGTTTATATCCAAATGGGAATACAAAGGTTTTACTTTAAATGGTCTCATAGATTTAAGCCGCCATCGGGATCTGTATACATACAGTGCTAAAGATTATGTAGAGGTACTGCTTTTGGAACTGGATAAAAAATTACCTTTAACATTCCATCAAAAATTAATTTTCTTTGTTAAAGAATTGAAAGGATTAGGCCACATCGATGATAACTTAATGGACAGGCTTAAAGCCACCTGGCCATCGGCGGGGTTATTGTGATAAGAAGCACTACCGGTGTATGCCATAAGTGGCAGGAATGAGTTTTCAGAGCTGAACGGGAAAAATAAGGAATCATATCAATATTGAATGGTTATTTTTTTCTTTTTCCCAAAAACTGCTTCTTCAAGTGTATCCACTATGTGATCAGCTTGATTTACCAAACTTTTTGATTGCCCTAAGGTCTCATTTATCTGTTTAGTGAGTTTTTTAGAGAAGATTTTGTGGTTTGCCAAAATTTGTATATTCTCCGAAGTTAAATCATATTCTTTTAATGTTTGAATGGCATCATCATAACTGCGCAGTTGAGAGAAATAAATCTTCTGACTTTGTATGTAAGTTAAAGGTTTTCCCATTTGTTTTTCAGCCTGTTTCCTTCTTTTGTAGTACTTGAAAAATTTAGGAGGCAGGGGGGAGTCTGGATATAAATGGTTATAATGGGAAGTAAGAACTTCTTTGACATCTTTCTTTGATGATGAGTGCAACACAAGCTCTGTGACTGCCCCTATCAGGTGTTCATGATCCTTTTTGGATAATAGATCAGGGTAGTTGTGAAACAGGTAGTATGCTGATGTAAGAATATTCACCATTGCATCGTGTTGATTTACATTGAGGGGTTCTTTTTGATCCAAAATGTTTTTTATTATATCCACACTTTTTATGTAATGATTTAATTTTTCTGCTGTGTCAGTTACACTGGTGGTATGGATATGCATAGCACTATGGAGGCTTAATTTTTTTAGATCATTAAGAGTAAAGCCAACTTTTATAAAGTCTGGGATTTTATAAAATCTGTCAGGTAAAAACTCTTTCTTTGGACTTTCAGATATAAATTGCAATTCCTCCCTTGTGAGGTCTCTGTTAAGAATTTTTTTCACTTTTTGATTCAAGGGAGCTGTTTCATCAAAAACCTGGTCACAAGGTGATGCATTATTTTTAAAAGAAAAGAATATCAGAAAAACAATAACATAAGCTTTAAACATCTTAAACTCCTTTGAAAGGGTTTTATATATTAACTGTACTGCCAGTTTAGAGGTATTTTACCCCCCCCCATTTTTTGTCAAGAATTAATTTGTAAAAGGGCAGAAAAACAGTGGTTTTTTCATTGGGAAGTGTAAAAATTACAACAAAGCTGGACTGATTGAGCTGTGACTGAGACGGGGGCGGTACTCCCCCCAGGTAGGGGGGGGGGGAAGTGGTCTGCCAGACAAGATTGTTATTGTCTTCACAAAAGTCTCTGCCATTCGCAGGTTCTAAAGACACCACATTCTCTTCTTTAGGAAAAAGTAACCACCTTTTGGGGATCACAAACAGGCACCAGATATTTATAAGTACTTGAAATTACTAATTTATTGTATTACATTATCCAGAATTCAGGGGATTTGTTAAAAAATCTATTGACAAACTACCATGTTATTGTATAATATCCATGCTTGTTTTAAAAGAAGGTAAAATCATGTCTAAAAGAAATTGTGAGGTTGGGAGTGGCTTGGTCTGTTAAAAGTGGTGGATATGTGTTATCTTCACATGACACTCAACACAACGCTATAAAAAATGCAGTTATAAGAGCCAAAAGAATGCAGTCTGAAGTTGTTATTCACGGCAGGGACGGAAAAATACGATCTAAAGACTCTTATGGTAATGATCCATTTCCTCCAGGAGATACAGGATATTAATGTCTCTTGTATGTGAAAAATATAAGTATTTAAAGAGTTATACAGAAAAATTAAAGGATTTTTTTGCTCTCCTTTTAGAGAACAAACCCCTTCATGCCCGGTGGTTAAACACCCTGGCTTTTTTGGAGCATATTGGTTCCCGAAAGATTATAAAAAGCCAGAATTCCTCCCTCATCAACAAAGAGGTGTTGATGCATATCAGTGAGGAAACCCGCCATGCAGCCTACTTTAAAAACCTGGCCTGTAAGCTTTCCCCCTCCCATACAAAAACTTTTGAAGAAAAATACCTGCTTAAGGGCAAGATGGCAGAGCAGTATTTTCAAAATCTGGATCATTATGCAGAAAAACACTTAAAGGCTGATTTTTCAGACTCCCAGGGTGTGTTTTTAAATTACCTCTATACCACTTACATGATAGAAGAGCGTGCCGTGGAGGTTTATACACTTTACAATACTTTTTTAAAACAAAATGGGTTTTCTTTTAATCTGGATTTTGTTTTAAAAGAGGAGGGGGGGCATCTTAAAGAGGTCACCACCAGGTTGAAACAAAAAGACTCTGATTTTGAAAAAAGATCTGCCCATTTTTTTAAATACGAGGCCGGTGAATTTGACCTTCTTCTTCAGGCATGGTTAAAAGCTGTTTGATTGATTGGGACAAAATGGTATAAAGGTACCTGGATATAATGAAAACACAAAACTCTGGCTTTACACCTTTTCATCACCAGCCAGAGTATGATTTAAAACGATCGGTTAAAGAGCTTTCCCCCTCCGCTGAAGAAGAGGAGCTGGAGGTGGATGTTTTGGTGGTGGGAGGGGGGCCTGCAGGTTTAAGTGCTGCCCTGCATCTTAAACAACTTTGTCAAAAAGACTTTCCCAATGTTCATATTGCAGTTATGGAAAAGGCTTCCCGTATGGGGGGGCATAGCCTTTCCGGGGCTGTTATCAACCCTGCCCCTTTTAAAAAACTTTTTCCTGATTTGCACGAAAAAGATTTTCCTTTCCACAGAAAAGTAAAAAAAGAAAGCTTTTATTTTTTAACCAAAAATTACAAATGGCCTCTTCCCTTTCCCCCTCCCATGAAAAACAAAAATTTTTACACAGCCTCTTTAACCCATGTGGTAAAGTGGATGGCCCGCCGTGCGGAAGACAAACAGATATCTCTTTTTACCTCTTTTACGGCAGACAAACTTCTTGTTGAAAAGGGCCGTATTAAAGGTGTCAGCACTTTTCCGGTAGGGCTGAACAGGGACGGAAAGCCTGGCACTTCCCACCAAAAGCCTGTGCATGTGAAGGCAAAGCTTTTGATACTGGCGGATGGCTCAAGGGGACACTTAAGCCAGGCATGGCAGCATTTAAAAAAAATATCCTCCACCTATCCTTCCACTTATGCTCTGGGAGTCAAGGAGGTGTGGGAGGTGGCTTGCCCCTTAACAGGGGTTTTTCACACCATGGGCTGGCCCCTTCCCTTAAGCTGTTTTGGGGGAAGCTGGCTTTACCCTCTGGAGGAAAACAAAGTTTCTTTGGGCCTGGTGGCAGGCTTAAATTCCTCTTTTAAAAATCTGGATGTGCATCTTAAACTTCAGGAGTTAAAAACTCATCCTTTTTTTGCTTCTGTCTTAAAGGGGGGCAGGTGTGTGGAGTGGGGGGCCAAGACCATTCCTGAAGGGGGGTATCACAGTATGCCTCATCAGCTCTCCGATCATGGTTTGCTGCTTGTGGGGGATGCTGCCCACATGGTGAATGTACCGGCTTTAAAAGGCATACATTATGCGATGACAGCAGGGCTTTTAGCCGCTGAAACGGCTTTTGAGGCTTTAAAGAAAAACGATTTTTCCCACCCGGTTTTAAAACATTATGATGAGCAGGTAAGATACAACAGCTGTATTGGAAAAGAGCTTTACCCGGTTCGCAATGTTCGTCAGGCTTTTGACTCTCATTTTTTAAAAGGGGTTTTTAAGTCCGCTTTAATGTTTTTAAGTGGGGGGAGGTTTCCAGGGGATCAAAAAGCCCGGTTTTGTGAGGATGCAAAAAAAGTTCGTTTTCGGGATATGTCTTATGCAAAGCCGGTGAAGGGTTTAAGCAAGAGCGAGGCGGTGTTTTTATCGGGAAACAAAAGTAGAGATGATATTCCCTCTCATCTGAAGTCCAAAGAGGATTTACCGGAAGAGGTAAAGGATTTTTACACTCATTTGTGTCCGGCCGGTGTTTATGAAAAAACAAAAGAGGGTTTTTTTACTCATCCTCCCAACTGTGTGGACTGCAAAGCCACTGATGTACTGGGTCCCCGCTGGACTCCAAAAGAGGGAGGCACAGGCCCTGACTACCGGCAAATGTAACCCGGTGATCCATTTTAGAGAATTTGTAAAGTGATGGTAAGTTTTAAAAAATTTCAAGATATATTGAGTGGAGGTGATTTAAAAGCTGCTGATTTTTTTGACAAGAACGCAAAAAATCTTTTGAAGGATGATCGGTTTTTAAGGTTTTTACTTAAGGGGAGATGGAGTGAAAAAAAATATGATCGATTAAGTGTCTTGGCTTGGATAATAGTAACAGAACTCAATGGTTGGAGAGCTTGGGGTGAAGAAAAACATTTTGATGTGGCCTCTGTATGCGAAGATTTTTGTGATTATATGCAGAGTGATTGTTTTTATATGGGTGCCAGAGGAGTACCTTTTGAAAAGTGGGATGATATAGCAAGAGAGAAGATCGAAAACTTGAAAGTTTTTGTGGAAAACAAACAACTCAAACATCACAGAAGGACTAAATTATGGAAAGGTTATTGTGATAAATATATTAAAAGGCGTAAAGAATTTGAAAGAACCATACCTGGTTATGATGAGTATGGGTACCCATCTGGTCTTCTTTGAATAAAGAGTATGTTACCTCCTCGTGTATCTTAACATCACTACCTCATCTCCTCTTTAGGGAAAAGTAGTCACTTTTTGGGGGTCACGGACAGCCAAAGGGCTTGTTTTGGTTTAAAACACTTTCCCAGTGCTTGCCTGTTAAACCTTATTTAAGGACAATAAATGGCAAAAAGGAGGTGTGATAATGAAAAAACAGATACTGTGCTTGTTTGTGGCAGGCTTGTGGTGTGTATCCACATTTGCCGGGGAGGAAAGCACTTTTTTGAGAAAAAACGCATCCCTTTACTGTGAGCGGGTTGCACAGGCTGTGGCAAAAAAAAACACAGGTGATGAGGAAGAAGTGGATAATGTTGCCCTTGGTCCCTTTATGCCTTCTGTTCGTCTTCTGACTGGCATGACTTCTCCCGGTTGGGAGTGTAAGTTTGATATACGGGATAAAACTTACAAGGCTTTGTTTTTAAAGATAGTGGCACTGTATCATGGTGTATTTTATCAAAATGCTTTAAGGTTTCACAGTCTCTCTGATACAGTAAGCGTGGGTTTGTTATATGGTAATGGCCTGCCAGGTGTTATGACCCCTATAACTTATATACCTGTTTATAGACTGAGTGAGGAATAAAACAGAGACAAACAACCCATTGTGTAGTGCAGTTCCGTTCCCCACACAAAGTTAAGGGGCTTGTGGTTTTTTTTGGTGAAGGGTCACATACTGAAACAAAATTTGTGACATGGTGTTTAAAGGAAAATGTTTGACTCTGTCAGAGACGAGAAAGTGGGACCGGGAGGAGTAAATGGGAATAACGGGAACATCCTCTTCTGTCAAAATACGCTGGGCTTTTTGGTAAAGCATAAATCTTTGTTTTCCGTTGGGAAGGCTGCGGGCTTTTTTTACCAGCCTGTCGTAAGTTTTGTTGTTCCAAAAAGTGTGGTTACTGGCGGACTCAGAAGTCATCAGAGTCATAAAATTGTCCGGGTCCGGAAAATCAGCCCCCCATCCCATACGGTACATTTGTTGTGTTCCTGTTCTCAGGCTAAAGAGGTAGCTTTTCCACTCCTGGCCTGAAAGCTCCACCGAAATGTTCAGATTTTTTTTCAGCTGGGCCTGTACATTTTCAGCTATCCTCTTCTGTTCAGCACCTGTATTGTAAGAGAGTACCACTTTGGGGAAAGGCTTCCCCCCCCTTCCATACCCGGCTTTTTTCAGTAAGGTGCGGGCTTTTTGAGGCTTAAACCCCTCATTTAAGCCGGGGGTATAAGCAAACATTCCTTTGGGGATCCAGCCCTTTAAAGGGATTTGCCCTCCTCCCAGGAGCCGGGTGATCTTCTGTTTGTCAATGCTGAGGGCAAAGGCCTTTCGCACCAGAACATTGTTAAAAGGGGGCTTTTGAACATTAAGCCCGTAGTAATAGGTGGCAAGAAGATCTTTTTCCCGGTACTGTTTTTTTTTCCTTAACATGGGGAGGTGGCCGGAAGGAAGCCCTCTTAAGGCATCCAGCCGTCCCTGTTCAAACAGATTTAAGGCCGCAGTGATATTGGGTATAATATGAATCAAAACATATTTTAAAGAGGCTGGTTTTCCATGGTAAAGGGGGTTTTTTTCCAGAATAATCTGGTGATCATGGTCCCATTTTTTTAACCGGTAAGCCCCTAAAGTGACAAGGTTGTGGGTTTCGGTCCACCGGGCCTCCCCTGTTTTTTGAATGATGTCTTTTCTTATGGGATAAGTGCTGAAGTGAGCCATCAAATAAGGAAAATAGCTTGTTCCCTGTTCCAAAGTGATAACCAGCTCCCCGGAAGCATTAACAAAAACCCCCACTTTGCGAAAATCCCTGATTTTCCCCTTGTTATAAGCCTGGGCATTTTTAATGGGGAACAAAAAATAAGCGTATTCGGAAGCGGTTTGAGGATCCAAAAGCCTTTGAAAGCTGTGTAAAAAATGCTCTGGTTTTAAAGGCCTGCCATCATTCCACAAAATATTTTTTTTTAGTGTAAAAGTCCATGTTTTTTTATCAGGGGTGGAATGCCACTTTTGAGCCAGCACCGGTTTTAAAACTGTACCAGGTTGGGAAAAATCATACCCTGTTAAGCCCTCCATCAGATTGTCGGTAATAAGAGCTGAAGTGGAATCGTGGGCTTTGTTCCAGTCCAAAGTGGGAGGTTCGGTAATAATATGGAAACGAAAAGTGTTTTCCGGGGGAAATTCCTTTAAAGGATCTGGCTTTTTTACACAGGATAAAAAGCTTACACAAAACAGGATGCAAAGGCTTTTAAGAAAAATAACAAACCCCCACTTTCAAAAACCGTGTGAGTAAAACAAAAAGCCTTTTAAGTGTCAAGAGGCTTTTTTAAAGGCAAGCTTCGGGCTTTTTTCACTGTCGAAGATAATATTGGTGGGGATTTTTTTTCCACACCATTCTGTGGACATTTGATCCACATAAGCCCCTGTCCCAAGGCACAGGGCCAGGTCTCCGGCCTGCAGGTTTTTGGGGATGGGAATAAGATTTTGAAGGTGGGTTTTGTCCATAGTGGCAGAGACCTTTCCATAAACAGCCCCCTCCATCTGGTTTTTTAAACGCAGAAAACCCGCCTGGTGCCTGCGGTAAAATATCAGTTTTTGTCCGATGCCAATCAGTCCGGCATTAAATCGTCCGGTGGAAAGGGTTACCATGTGGGTTTTGCCCTCAGAGGTTTTTAAGGTTTTTGTACTTATCACCCGTCCCAGGGTGATGCCAGCGGTGCCGCTCAGGCTTCTGCCAGGCTCTATAAAGATACAAGGGGGCCTGTGGCCTTTAAAGTATGTGTCTATATAGCTTTTGATTTTACGGCCGAATTCTTTATAGGAGGGAACCTGAGGGTCTATGAGGGCGGGAAGCCCCCCTCCCAAATCCAAAGTGTCCAGGGGGGGGATGTTTTGTTTTCTCATGTCTTTAAAAATACGGGCTGAAATTTGAATGGGGGTTTTATAAGCTTGAGCTGTGGGGGCTTGTGTTCCCACATGAAAAGTCAAACCCCGGGGTTTAAGTTTGAGTTTTAAAGCCTGAAGGATGAGTTTTTTGGCTTCTTCCTCTCTTACTCCAAAACGCTGCCCTATGCTTTGATCCTGATTTAAAGGGGATATACGAATAAGCACAGAGGCTTTGGGAACATACCGGGCCAAAGTTTTTAAGTCAGAGGGGCTGTCGGAGACAAAAGCCTTCAATTTTTTTACGAAGGGGTGTTGAAGCTCTATGTGGTCTTTGTCCGGGTGGGTGAAGATAATGTGCCGGGGGGGGATTTTAAGTTTTTCCAGTTTAAGGGCCTCCTCCAGGCTTGCCACCTCAAACCGGGCATTGAGATCCCTTAAAAGCTCTGGCACCTGGGGGGTGGATACCGCTTTTAAAGCGGCATAAACCTCTGCATAAGGAAAGCTTTTTGTTAAAGTGGAGTAATTGGCCCTCACCTGGTTTAAATCCACCAAACGCATATCCTCCCCTTTAAGAACTCTTTTTATGAGGCTTAAAAGGGGCAGGTCTTGAAAGGGCTTAAGCTCTTCAGGAAGAGCAAAAAAGTGTTTTTTAAGTGGAAGGGGGGCTTTCATAACACTTAGCCTGTATCGGCCGGAGGGGGAAGAACTCTAAAAAAATTTTTTGGTTTTCAGCCTGTGGCTGCCCGCTGCTGAAAACGGGACCACTCAAAGAAAAATAAAAAATTTAAGAAATCAGACAAACTTTCCGAAAATTAAAAATGCAGAGCTTGTGAACAAAAAAAGTGGTTTTTTTGCCTCAAAGGGATTGAGTAGAGTGTGGTTTAAGGTTTTTTATAATTTTAAGGGAAAGGAATAATTAATGATAAAATACAGTGGTTGTTTTTTGATACTGGGAATGTTGTGGAGTTTTCAGGCCTTTTCTGAAGGTGTGCCGGGTTATCCGGCCTCTTGTACGGAATGTGGTGAGGGGTGTTGGCCCTGCCCTCCGGAAGAGCCTTCAGCATCTCCCCCGGAAGCCCCCGCGGGGGACGGAAGTGTGTCATCTTCTCCTCCCGAAAATCCCCCTCATCCCCCTTTCCCCAGCCGAATCCAAAGACCAAAAAAGAAGAGTGGCTGTGGCTAATAGCTGCTTAAAAGGTAAAGTTTATTTGCAGTCCCAGGAGATGGATAATGCTTAAGTCATACACAGGTGAAGAACATGTCTCAATGAGATGGATAACGCATAGTTGTACAGAGGATAAAACACTGGAGAGGAACTACATTGGGTCAGTGGATGTGTTTGGTAAAGAAGTATGACGAGAGGGTAAAGCAGAAAAAGCAATACTCAGTTTCGTTTTGTGAGTGATTTTTAAAATTTAGGAAGGCAGTTTAAAATGATTTTGTTGTTTTTAACTTTTATGGTGGCTTCTTTGACTTTTTCCCCTCCAACTCTGGCAGAAGAGGAGGCAGAGGAAACAACATCTTACCCGGAATGTGGCGGTACAACAGCCACTCCCCCAGAAGATTGTTTATGTATTCCTGAGAATGATATGCAAAATATAGGCTGGTCAGCAGCATCTGTATCTAATAGCGGAATAAGAGTCCCGTCAGCAACAACAAGTAAATGTATTTGCAGTGCAGCAGCCAAACCTGAAGGTTGCCGGGTGGGTCTTCAAAGTAAAAGAGGAAGAGATAAAGAAGGGGAAACCACAAGAGAAACAAACATAGAAAAAGCCATAAAAGAGGCCAAAGAGATCTGTAAAGAAGTTTATGAGAATGCAGCCATGTGTTGCCATTACCCTGAAAAATGCCGGGCCAATATGCTGCAAGTTCCTTTTACCTTTACAGCCGTTTTTAAAAACATGGCGGGGGGGGGTATTAACGACAGATGCCAGATGCTGAAAGACGGCATGCTCGCCAACACAGCCCATGCCAAAGCCGTTAAAACCGAGTGCTATTTAAAAATCAACAAATGCAAAAAAACATGTGGTGAGGCCATAAAAAAAGTGAAAACAAGATTAAACCAGGCTTGTAGCCTTTTTGAAGAGGAATCAAATCAGGATTCTGGTGAAAGTAGTGAAGAATCTGAAGAACCTGAAGACTCCGAAGACACAGATTTAAGCAAAATAGAATACAAGCCGGAGTTTACCTGTACAAAAGATTTTTTTGAAAAGTATGTGGAAAAAGAATTTAAGAAAGACAAGTGTGCCTCTGATCTTAACCCGGACCCTCTTTTTAATGATAAAAAAATCCCTCTTTCCGGTATTGTTAAAGAGTGCAAAAATGTCAGTAATTTGTTTGATGAGGCTTTAAATGGTTTTATGGAAAAAGCCATACAGAGTATGGCTTTAAGCCAGGCCTGTCAAAAATTTGCAGGCGGAAGAGGGGTTTATAGACCACCCCCCCCCGGGGGGCTTACCCGCCCCAACATTCCCTTTAACCTGGGAGGTGAGGAGTGGGGCAGCAGTATCGGAGGAGGGGATACCACAGAAGAAGACACAAAAAAGCCGGGAGGTTCCAATTCCTCCAACACAAATGAACACCCCATTGCCCCCCCTGATTTGGTAGTGGATGGGGATGATGAGGACAAATTCCCCGGTGCTCTTCCCGGTTCCGGAGGCCTTGTGAGTGGCAGCAGCAGTGGAGGGGCCAGTGGTGGCAGTGCAGGAGGAGGTTCCGGGGCAGGCAGTGGTTATGGAGATCAGGGCAAAAAACAAAAAGCAGCCACAGCCAAAGGGGGAGCCGGCAAAGTGCTTGCCGGTGGTTATAAGGGAAGCAAAGGTTTTGGTGGTTATGGGTACAACTCCAGCCGGGGAGGGGGTGGCAAGTGGGACCAAAGAAGAGCAAAAGGGGCCAAAGAAAAAGGCAGAAAAATGGCTTCTCTGGATTTAAAAAAACTCTTTGGAAAATCCAAAAAAAACATTAACCCTGTGGTCGGTAAATTGGGTAGCCCGCACGAAAATATTTTTGAAAGAATAAGCAACCGCTACCGTTACATGTGCCAAACCAAAAGACTGAGCTGCAAGGGCTACACCGGGCTTTAAGAGGCTTTCCAGCCTCCCCATTTTTTTGGGTTTTTGCTTTTCCACACCAGAAAAAAACAAAGCCCCACCCACAGAAGCATAAAAACACTGAGCCACTGCCCCCTTGTCAGTCCCCAGGCTCTGAAACCCAGCTGAGAGTCCGGCATACGAAACTGCTCCCCCACAATACGCATCAGGGCGTAAGCCAGCATCCAAAAACTGGCTGTCAGGCCCGCTCTTTGTGGTTTTGCCCTCCACAGCCACCACACCAATAAAAAAGGTATAAGACCCTCCAGCAAAGCCTGATAAATTTGCGAAGGATGGCGGTGAGAAAGCACAAGACTTAAAGCATTTACCACTGCCTGCTGCCCCCTCTCACAGGCTTTTATCAAAGCGGATATCACCTGGTAAATTTGATAATGACCTGCACCTGTGGCTTCAAACTGGTGGATGAGATCGGTCCACTGGTGAGCCTTCAGGTTTGTGTTTTTTAAGTGACTTACCGCCTGTTTTAAGGCATGTAAGGAGGCGGTGTTTTTTTCTGAAAGCCAAAGCAGCATCTCCTGGGGAAACTGCACAGCCACAGGGGCATAGTTTTGAATCACCCGGCCAAAAAGCTCTCCATTAATGAAGTTGGCAAGCCTGCCAAAAAAAATCCCAAAAGAGGCCCCCAGAACAGTTAAATCCAGACAGTGAAAAAACGCTATTTTGTGTTTTCTGGCAAATAAAAAACAGGCCGCTGTCAGGCCAAAAATACCTCCGTGGCTGGAAAGCCCCCCTTTGTAGATTTTCAACAGCTCCCAGAAGGGAAAATCCGCATTAAATTCCATAAAAAGAGAAGGGCTGTAAAACAGGGCGTAACCCACCCGCCCCCCCAAGATGATTCCAAAAGCCACCCAAACAATAAAATCTGTCAGGGTTTTTTCTGTAAAGGCTGTGGTTTTGGTTTTAATAAGCCAGTGCTTTATAAGAACATAGCTCATAAAAAAACCCAGCAGGTAAGCCAGAGAGTACCAGCGGATTCCCAGGCTTTCTGTAAAGGCTATCAGAAAAGGGTCCAGGGTGTGAAAGTAAGTCCATGAGGCCATAAATTTAAACTCTGCTTAAAAAACACTTTTTATTGCTTTTGTTACAAAAAGGGAAGGGCAATTTTCCATTTTATCAGCTGGTTAATAAGAACTATCAGGGGAAAGCCCACCACAGCACTTTGATCGGCTGTTTGTATTTTTTGAAACAGGCCAATGCCTTTTCGCTCCAAAGCGTAAGAGCCGGCACAATCAATGGGTTTGGCTGCTTTTACATAGCGAAGCACCTGCTCAGGGCTTAACTCCCTCATGTGCATGGTGTTGATCTGAAGGTGGGCAAAAGACTTTTTTCCATAACAGATATGAAGGGCTGTCAGAAGATGGTGCTTTTGACCCTGAAGCTTCATTAAGGCCTCAAAGGCCTGTTTTTGCGTGGGGGTTTTGTTAAAAATCTTCCCCTTCAGTACGGCCATCTGATCCCCTGCCAGTACAAGAGCCTTTGGGAAAAGCCCTGCCACCTTTTTGGCTTTTGCCCGGGCAATCTTTTGGCATATTTTTTTTGGGTCTTCTGCCAAAGACTTGTAGGGATCCTCATCCACACCGGAAACCTGTACAGTAAAAGTAAAGCCCAAAGCCTTTAGCTGAGCTTTACGGGAAGCTGAGGCACTGGCCAAAACAATGGAAGGATAAAAAAGTGAAGCCACACTGTATCTTTCTTATAAGTTTTTTCTTTTGGATTCAAGGGTACTTTAAGAGGTCTGCTTTAATCATCATGGTTCAAGCTTACCTTAAGTGGGTTGTTTTAATGATTTTTGGGCAACAAAATGTGCTTGGTTTTCTTTTTTGTCATTGAAGTTTCACCATTTTTACCCCTACTTTTTAATCAATTTTTGTTTTGAGTTTTAACACTTTTTCTTTTGTGATTCCTGTTACTCTGGATATAAAATTAATGTCTGCTTTTTCCTTCAGCATCTGCAAAATCACCTGCTTCACACCTGCTTCCATGCCTTGTTCCATACCTTTTCTTCTACCTTGTTCCATACCTTTTTTTCTACCTTGTTCCATACCTTTTTTTCTACCTTGTTCCATACCTTTTTTTCTACCTTGTTCCATACCTTTTCTTCTACCTGCTTCCATACCTGCTTTTCTAATTTGTTCCATACTTTCTTGTATTTCCTGTTCTATAATTTCTTTTATGTCTGGTTCTATTTCCATATCTTCTGTTGTACCCTCTGCCATCCTCTTCATGTATTCCCCCACTTGCCTGTGGATTTTCTCCCTCACATACTCTCTCTGGTTGTGTAAAACCAGCCTCGACTTCTCACGATGCTCTTCCAAAAGCCGGTCCTGCTCCGAAGCACTTAACTCCAAAAAATGATTCGTCACCTGCTTCATATCACTACTCCTTTCCCCCAAACGGTTGAGCTCTTCTCTGCCCATCCTGAACGACCTCCTTAACATATAGCACCACTGCTCTTTTAAGTCAAGTAAAGCACTTATTCTCTTTTCAGGAAACTTGCCCAGCTCTACAGTCACCACCCTTAATGCCCGGTGGAACATAAAATGAGGAACCTCATCCCTCCTCAAAGAAAAAGAGGAATAGTAAGCCTCTGCCTGTTTAAACAGGGTAAAATTGGTTAAAATCAACAGATAGGTGTCTGGCAGTTGGTTGTAGCTTCCCCCTTTTTTTAAACCTTCTGTGTACAGACGGGACAGGTAAAAAAGCGTTCTTTTAAAGAAGTGTTTTTCGGGGAAGTTTTGCATTTCCACATTCACTTTTTCCCCGGTGTTGAGGGTGAGTTTGAGGTCGCAGATGGAGTTTTTTTCTGCCAGGTTGTCTGAAGAGGGGTGGAGCTTTGGGTCCAGAATGTTGAGGGAGGTGATTTTACGCTCTTCCGGGAGGGGGAGGAAGGTATGAAGCAGGGATATGAGGCAGCTCTTATGTTTTGTGAGTTATATTGTATAAAAAAAGTCTGGTGTGGTTTTATGTCTTGTTGCGTTAAATCTTCTGTCTTGTACTGTTATTTGGGATGCTGATGGGTATCCTGTTGGGGGTTGTGAGGAAAAAACATTGGATTTGCACCATATCTGGTCACAGTTAAATTCCATGGGAGCTTTGGGAAAAAGAAAAAATGTTGGATATCAAATACATCAGAAAACATAAGGAAGAGGTCCTTCAGGCTCTTCGGGCAAAAAACATGGACCTGGATCTGGACCATCTTTTACATACGGATAAAGAGCTTGCGGGTTTAACCGCCTCTCTTCAGGAGCTGCAAAGGAAAAAGAACATCAATGCCCGGGGTTTTAAATCGGCCAGGACCCCGGAGCAAAAAACCCGGGTTGTGGAAGAGGGAAAAAAGCTGGCCCTTCAAATTCAGGAACATCAGGCTTTACAAAAAAGTAAAAAAAAGGAGTTTGATTCTTTAATGCTCAGGGTTCCCAACATTCCCTGTAAGCAAGCCCCTGTGGGTAAAGACTCCCGCTCTAACAAGGTGATAAAAACCTGGGGGCAGGCTTTAAAGAAGCCCAAAAGTCATATAGAGATTTTGTCCCAAAACCAGTGGGCTGATTTTTTAAGAACGGCTGGTGTGTCCGGCTCCCGCACTTATGCTTTAAAGGGGGATGCGGTGTTTTTGGAGCAGGCTCTTTTGGACTGGGCAGCGGCTTTTTTGGTAAAAAAAGGTTTTGAGCTTATCAGCTGTCCCAGTTTTTCCAACCGAAAAGCCCTTGTGGGAAGCGGGCATTTTCCCGAAGGGGAGGCGGATATTTACCCTGTGGAAAAAGACCAGCTTTATTTGTCAGGCACTTCTGAGGTTTTTCTCAACAGTCTTTACCAGGGGGAGGTGTTAAAACACAGCAGGCTTCCTGTTTTAATGGCGGGTTTAAGCTCCTGTTTTCGGCGGGAGGCAGGCTCTTTTGGACAGGATGTGAAAGGTCTTTTAAGAGTGCATCAGTTTCGAAAACTGGAACAGTTTGTAATCTGTGAGAACAGTGAGGAAAGTACCCGCAAGTGGCATAATTTTTTGCTCCACACCGCAGAGGATATTTTACAGGCTTTTGAAATTCCCTACCGGGTGGTTTTGGTTTCCACAGGGGATATGGGACCGGGCAAGTATATGATGCATGACATAGAGTGTTTTTTGCCTTCGCTGAACAAGTATGTGGAAACACACAGCTGCTCCTCCTTAAGGGAGTGGCAGGCCCGAAGAACAGGTTTAAGGTACAAAAGTGCAGACCAAAAAGTCCATTACTGCCACACCCTAAACAATACCGCTGTGGCTGTTCCCAGGCTTTTGGCTGTGTTTTTGGAAAATCACCAAAAATCAGACGGAACTGTGTCTTTGCCCAAGGTTCTTCAGGCACAGATGGCAAAAGAGTGTCTTCCCTCCTCTCAAAACGGGGAAAAACAAACACTTTCCTAGAGCAGGAAGCGGCCCGGGGGGTGCTTTGTATTTTTGTCGGACAGGTGGGTATTGCCCTCTCTTTTAAATGGGGTGGCCCGGGTGGTTTTGTTGCTGTGGTCTGGATTTTTTAAAGGCTTTTTGTTTTTTGTGTTTTAAGCTGGTTATAATGTAAAGGAATTTGGTTTTTTAAACCTGATGCAAGGGAAGTGGTTTTAGCCGGTAGGGAAAGTTTTGGTTCTCTTTACAAAAAGTGGGGGAGGGGTCAAAAACATTGAGAACGGTTTTTATATTTTTTATGGTGTTTTTGCTTGTGGCATGCCAGAAGATGACCAGCACATCGCAGCAGTCCTCCCGCAGGGACAGGGAGGGGGAAGTCAACAGAGACCGCACAGGGGGTTTTAAAGATCTGAAAGAGGAGGGGGAAAACCAAAACTCTTACGAAGACAGACCCTTTGATCTCCTGTTTGTTTTGGACACCAGTGAAGATATGAGGTTTTACCTGACAAGGGCTTTTGAACACCGGTTTTTGAATTTTCTTTCCCCTTTTGAAGACAAAGACTGGAGAGTACTCATCACCCATACGGATGTGAGTAATTCGGATGTTTTTCTTTCCTCTTTGAGGGACAAAAAGGCTCTTAATGGAGCGGCCATGAATCTGGAATCCGCCTCAGGGGGAAAAATCTTAAAACGCAGGTTTATCGATCCCGATCTGAAAGACTATGAGCAGGTGTTTTACAACACTCTGACTTATCCCTCTTTGTCTCAGTGCCGGCTCAACCCCCCCTTTTGTCATGGGGCTTTGGTGCAGCCTTTAAGGGCTTTGTCGCAGGCTTTTTCCGCCAACCAGGATATTATCCGTGAGGAGGCCGACCTTGTGGCTCTTATCCTGACCAACACAGATGAGGAACCTTTAAAAAAACCAAAGAAGCGTTTTTCGCCGGAAGAGGTGATATCTGATTTTCAATCTGTATATGGTTCGGAAAAAAGATTTTTTGTCTTTGGGCTGATTATTGTTCCTGAAGATGAGGAATGCAAAAAGCAGGACAAAAAAGCTCAACCCGTTTTAAGTTTGAGGTCCAACCATTATGGACACAGTATTCAGGCCCTCAGCCGGGCCACGGGAGGGGAGGTCTTTAGCATCTGTGAAGAGGATTACACAGCCCTGTCAAATCGTATTGTACAAACACTGAATGGTGAAGCCACCCCCCTAACAGATGATTGGGGGGAAGACTCAGAGGAGGATAAAACCGCAGAAGAGGAAGCCGCAGCAGAAGAGGATGATGAAGAGGAAAGCCTTTTTCTTCGGGAGGGAAGCTTTAGAGACAGAAAAGAGAACAGGGATTTTAAGCGTAAAAAAGCTGTTCCCACTCATCACCGCAGCCGACGCTACACTTCCCTTTTTCTTTCCCGGTGACTATAAGCAGCATTATTTTATTTTTTCTTTTCTTTGATTTACAGTGTGGCTTATGTCCTTTTTCTGCTTTGTTTTTTTTGCTCTGATTTTTGTTTCCTGCTCCCCCCCCCTTTTGAATGAGAGGGTTTTTCAGCCGCGGAGTATATATGGGGTTTATTCTGAACAGGCGGTGGAGTATTTTCAGGAGATTGGTTTTGAGGAGGAGGAGGAGTTTGCCACCCGGACCTCCACTTCCGGGATCAAAAAGTGGACACAAGGCATTCGTTTGGGGATTTACGGGGCTTTCACCCCGGAAGACCGGGCAGAGGTGGAAAACATTATGCAGGAGCTTTCCCATCTGACCGGTCTTTCTTTTGAATGGGACAGCAAAAATCCCAATATTAAAATTCATTTTTTGGATCAGGATCGGTTTCGTTCTCTTGTTCCCCAGTACAAGCCTTCCAACCCCCAGGATGGCCTGTTTGAGTTAAAGTACGACAAGCAAACCCATGAGGTGCAGTCTGCCACCATACTGATTCGAAGGGATATTCAGGGCCGGCACAGGCTTCATATCTTAAGGGAGGAACTGACCCAGTGTATGGGCTTAAGAAAAGACTCCTATACCTATAAAGACAGTATTTTTCAACAGGACCCGGAGTTTATGCCCGTTCAGTATTCCCTTCTGGATAAAGAGGTGATACAAATTCTTTATGACAGAAGGGTACGCCCCGGGATGAGCACTCACCAGGCCCTAAGAGCCTTAAAAACTTAAACCATCCCTGAAAACCCGGCGGTTTTAAAACGCCATTCATTTTTAAGCAATCAAATTTAAAACATAGAAAAAGGTGGTGGTAAAAACTTGGTTTTAAAAGTAAACAATTTAAGAAAGAGTTTTCGATCTTCCGGTTTTTTTGGTGCGGAAAGGGAGGTTTTAAAAGGGCTGAATTTTTCCCTTCCCGAAGCTTCCATGACGGGTTTTTTGGGACTGAATGGATCGGGAAAAACCACAACCTTAAAATGTGTTTTAAGCTTTATCCTTCCTGACAAAGGGGATATTTTTTTTTTTGATAAACAAAGTCCCGGGCCTGAAGTTTTAAAACGCACAGGTTTTTTGCCAGAGCAGCCCTGTTTTTATGATTTTCTCACAGGCTGGGAGCTGCTTCAGTTTTACGCCCGTCTGTCCCCCTTGTTAAAAAAAGGGGATTTTAAAGACAGAATTTCTTTTTTACTTAAAAAACTGGATTTGTACGGGGCAAAAGATCAAAGATTAAAAACCTACTCACGGGGTATGTTGCAAAAAATGGGCCTGGCACAGGCTCTTCTTCACCGACCAGGGCTTTTGATTTTGGATGAACCTTTAAACGGCCTGGACCCCAAGGCCCGCTTTGATGTCAAAGAGATGCTTCAGACTTTGGTGAAAAATGAGGGGCTTTGTGTTTTTTTCAGCTCCCACCAGCTTTATGATGTGGAGGAAATTTGCCACCGGGTGGTTTTACTGAAAGAGGGCAAAATTTTTTTTGAGGGAAAGCTGACCTCTCTTTTAAAGGCCGGAGTGGGGGGCAAAAGAAAAATCACTTATTTAAAACAGGGTAAAAAACACAGCACACTCTCAGAGACTTTAAAAGAGTGCCAAAACAAGCTGGACCATATCAGAAAAGAGGGCTTTGAAGTGATACAAATTCAGAGTGAAGAGCAAAGCCTTCAAAAAGTGTTTCAACAGATAACAAAATCAGGATCTTTATGAACAACACATTTTACATTGCTTTAAACACAGTCAGGGAGATTCAAAGGCACTCCATGTTTTGCACTCTGGCCCTTATTTTGGTTTTTATGACAGGAGGGGGCTTTTTACTGGGTTTTCTCAGTGTGACAGAGCAGGAACGTCTGAGTGTTAACTTCTCATTGGCGGTGTGTCATATTGTCCTGGTACTTTTTGCCATTTATTTTTCCACTCAGGTGATGGCGGGGGAAAGAGAAAAACAAACCCTTCTCACTTTGTTTGCAAGACCTGTGGGAAAGTGGGAGTTTTTAATGGGAAAGTTTGCGGGTCTCAGCGGGTGGGTGCTGGCAGGGCTTGTGGTTCTTTCTTTGGCTGTGGTGTTTGTTTATTGGTTTTATGAGCGTCCTTTAACCATGGTGGTGGCATTGGCCCTGTGGGGTATGTTTCTGGAAGCTCTGGTTCTTATAGCTCTTTGTTTTGTTTTCAGTACTTTTGCCTCCTCTTTTTTCGTTTTTATTTGCTCCACATTGTTGTTTGTGACAGGACACAGTCTGCATTCCGCTCTGTCTTTATGGGACAATTTAAGCTCTCCTGCGGGGCTTTACACCCTGCTTTATTTTGTGTCTTATATGGTACCTGATTTGGAAAGACTGAATTTTAAAAATTTTGTGGTGTATCAGGAACCGGTGACTTTTCAACAATGGGGATCTTCTTCTGTATATGCTCTTTTATGGGTGGTTTTGTTTTTGGCACTCAGTTATATACTTTTTAAAAGGCACAAATTAAATGAATAATTAAGGGTTAAACAAAAAACTTTTAAGGATTTTGCTTATGGATTTATTGGTTGTCCTGCTTATTGGTGTTTTTTTGGGAAGGGTGGCAGCCTGCCTTTATCTTTTTATTCCGGAAAGTGGGGTGTTAAAGCCTGATTTTTGGAGTTTTTTTCTTAAAACACAGGAAAAGCACTCATGGATCTCCCTTCCGGGTTCTTTGGCAAATGAAAAAAGGGTGAGTTTGGTTATAGAGGTTCTTATGCCTTTGCTTTTTCTTTGTCTGTGGTGGCACACAGAAGGGGGGCTTTTTAATTTTATGGAATACGCCCTTCTGATTTTTGGTCTGGTGGTGGTGAGTGCAGTGGATATAAGGTATATGGTGCTTCCCGATGCTTTTACCCTGTCTGGAATTTTAATAGGGCTTTTAGGGGCTTTTCTTAATCCCGACCGCAGTTTTTTACCCGCTTTGTCTGGTGTGCTTTTGGGAGGGGGCTTTTTGTGGCTTACCGCCCTTGTTTATTATGCTGTTCGTAAAGAGGAAGGCATGGGGGGCGGGGACATTAAGCTTATGGCATGGCTGGGGGCGGTTTTAACATGGCGTGCTATACCTTTTGTTATTTTGTGTTCCTGTTTTACGGGCCTGTTGGCGGCCATGGGCTGTTCTTTGTTCCATCGAAAAATAAACAGGAGGCAGGCTCTCCCTTTTGGCCCTTTTTTGTCCCTGTCTGCTGTAATATACCTGTTCTTTGGCCAGTGGCTGGGGGAGAGGTATCTTGAGTTTTTTCTGCCCAATTTTTAAAAAACACTGAAATAAAGATGATACAGGGCAATATTTGACTTTTTCCCAGACTTTGGGTTTAATTTAAAAGGTTAGGCCGGATTTGTAAATTATTTGCCTCCCTCCTGCTTTGGTGTCTGCTGAAGACAGGGAGATAAAAATCACTCTAAGGAAGGAGTAATAACAAAGTGTTGTCTTTGTTTGGACCAAGGAAGGTGTTTGCCATGGATATAGGGGATCACTGTATCAAGTGGGCAGAGCTGGTATTTGAACGCAAAACCCCTGTGTTGAAGAATTTTGCTTTTCTCCCCATTCCGGACGAGTGCAGGGAGGAGCAGCTTTTCAACATATCCCGTATGCAGCTGCCTTTAAGGCGATTTGTTGAAAAACACACAAAAGGCCCGGTGCGTAAAATACGTCTTTGTGTCAGTGGCAAGGCCACCATTATAAAAAAGGTGGAAATCCCCCAGTCAGAAAAAAAGCTGATGGACGAGCTGGTGTATATGGAGGCCAAAGAGACCATCCCTTTTGACCTGGACGAAGTCAATTACAGTTATCAGGTGATAAACAGCCTTCCCACTGTGGATAAAAGCAAAGTGAATGTTTTGCTGGTGGCAGCCAGAAAAAACATGATATTCAACTACGAGCAGCTGATTAAAACCTCTGGCTTTAAATGTGAGTGTATTGATATAGGGGGTTTTGCCCTTTCTTACTGTATGAAGTTTTTATCCCCGCCTGCGGGAAAAAACATTTTGGTTCTGGATATTGGTAAAAGTGCCACTGAGTTTTGTGTTTTTAACAGTGGGGAGCTTGTGTTTTCCCGGATTCTTGCCGGGGGGGGGGATTTTTTTAGTACCGCCCTGATGAAGGAGATGGGTGTGGATGAAAAAGAGGCGGAAGCTTTAAAAGTGAGTGGTTTTTGTGATGAAAAAGGCACACCTGAGGAGGTGCATAAAATTCTGGGGGAGCATGTGAAGTATTTTTGTGATGATTTGGCAGTGGGTTTTGAGTATTTTTATAACCAGTTTCCCGGGCAAAAAATTCATAAATGTTATGTCACAGGTGGGGGAAGTCAGGTGAAAAATCTGGTGGAGGAAATCAGCTCATCCCTTCAGCTTCCCACAGAGGTCTTGGATCCTTTTCAAAAACTCAAAAAAGAGGGATCCTCTCCAGGGGATTTTGTAAAATACCTTCTCCCCCCGGTGGTGGGAATGTGTTTGAGGTAGGGCAGGGGCCAAAGAGGCCCCGGAAACAAGGAGTGTTTTATGAGTGATTTTGATATAAGAAAAACCGGTAAAGATCAATACGACTCAGACACTTTTGTGGACGACATATCCACAGAGGAAAGTGTGGGGGAGTGGCAGGTTTCCCTGGACACAAAAGATATTGTGGCCATTTTGCTTCGTTTGGTGATTTGTGTGTCGGGTATTTTGGCATTGATGTTTTGGGAGGACAAACAGATAAAAGAGCTTCAAATCAAAAGGCGGCAGGTTCAAACAGAGGGGGAAAGTTTAAAGTCAAAAAAATCAGAAATAGAAAAAGAGATAAAGGGCTTTAATTATGTGGCTGGCAAGTCAGAGGAGTTTATGAAGAGGATTACCATTATGCAGGATTTGGCCAAAGTGAGATCTCTTGCCATTAATGGGCTGGATCAAATTCAGGATGTTTTGCCTGAGAAGGTCTGGCTGGAGAAAGTCAGTTTTCGGGACGGTAAATTCACCATCGATGGAATAGCGTTAAATAATACGGAAATACAGTCTTTTATAAAGAATTTGGAGGGCTCTCCTGTTTTTAGCACGGTGGTTCTCAGTCGATCCAATGATGTCACCACCGGGCAAAAAAGAATACAGAGCAACAAAAAGTTTTCTATTGAGAGTGTTTTAAAGATAAAATAAGGGGGAAGAAAAATGATGTGGTTAAAAATATTTTCACAGTGGCCTTTGGTTATGATGATACTGCTAAGTTCCGGATTTACAGGCTTTTACTGGCTTTTTCAGTATGACAATGGATCTTCCATTCAAAAAGAAATAGATAATATAAAAGCGACAAACACCAAAACACAATCAGAGGTTAAAGAGCTGGAGTTGCGGCTTGTCACTTTACAGGAGACAGACAACGCCATAAATGAAATGGGTGATGAGTTTAACCAGTTTTTGGCACTGATACCTGACAAAATGAACTCTTCTGTGATTTTGGATTATCTGACCAGTATTTCAAAAATTACAGGGGTACACCTTCAAACTGTTCAAAACACAAAGGTTTTGGAGAAAAAGGATTTTTACGAAAAATTTAAAGTGGATATTATTATAAAGGGTTTTTATGGCCAGATTTTAATGTTTTTATCCAAGCTGACAGGCCTGCCTGAGATTGTAACTGTGGAAAGTTTTACCATGGATCACACCAGTGGGAGGGGTCAGGGTTCCTCCACCGGTGAAGTGGAGATGAAAATGGATGTTTTTGGTTATCGTTATGTGCATGCCACAGCGGAAAAACCAAACACACCTTAAAGAGAAAGGTTAAAAAAAGGATAGAGCAATGAAGCCACTTTTTTACAGTGTTTTATATGTGAGTGTGGGGATGGGGGCTTTGGCTTTTTCCACCTGGTTGTTTGTGCATTTTGAACTGCATGCACAGGAGGGGGGCCAGCCTTTTCCTGCAGAGGAAAGCACAGTTCCAAAAAAAGAGGAGGTCTCTGTTGAAAGCGGGGTCCGGAGGGGGGAAGAGGTTTCAGGCCCTGCCTTACCAGATCTTCCTGAAGGGGCTTCACAACCGGCAGGCCCTGTGGGGGGTTCTGATTTGCCTTCCGGGGAAGGGGATCTTTCTTTGCCGGAGGCTTTTCCCACTCTGCCGGAAGTTCATTTTCCGGAGCAGGGGGAAAGGCAGCCCGCTTCTTTGCACTCCCCCACCGGGGACATTCTTTCTGACTTACCGGAGGCAGAGGGGGAAACTTCTGCCCCAAAACAGGAAAGAGAACCCATGCCGGAAGAGGAAAATCAAATGGTGACAGAAGAGGACGGGGAGAACAATTTCAGTGATGACACACCAGAAGGGATAAGAAGTAATTTCCGAAGCCGGGTGGCTTACATTCAACAGATTCTCAGTGAGTACCGTTATGATCCCACACAGAAGCGAAACCCCTTTGTACCCCCTCTCAGTGAGCAGCCACCCCCCCCCACCACTCCATCCCACAGGACTCAGGTGGAACAGGTTTTACCTCCCGTGGAAAGTCCAGTGGAGGAGGAAGCCCCTTACATTCCCACCCCCTCTGAAATGTACGAGCTGAAAGACATGCACCTGGTGGGAATCACCTGGGGTACAGGCTTTGGATCTTCAAAAGCTTTTTTTAAAGATCCCTCCAATACCATTCATGAGTTGCAAAAAAATGATCGTATCGGAAAAAACAAAGGCATTATTTACCAGATTAGGGAAGACGAAGTGGTTATTTTGGAAGAGCGTATAGGACAGGAACAGGCTTATGTTCCTGTTATTGTAACTCTGAACAGATTAAACCAGATAAGATAATGTATTGCGTAACATATTTGTTAAGAAAAATTTTGTATTTAACGGAGTGTGTTACATTTTAAGCCGCAGCTTGTTACAGAATAAATTGGTGTTTTTTTTAAAAAGTATCATACAATTTAAAAAGGGAAGTGAAGCAGGTTTAGTGGTTTTAAAAATTTGAAGTTCGGCACAGGATATTTCATCGGAGGGTTTTTCACCATGAAGGACAGTATAAAAAAAGGCTTTCAGGTTTTTTTGTGTTTTGTGTTTTTTGTGTCCTGTCAGACGGGGCAGGAGGCTTTTTATGCAGATGAGGGGGAGGAGAGTTTTATGGATGGGGAGGAGTCTTTCCCTGAGGAGGCCGATGATGCGGGCGATGTGATTGGTGCGGAAAGACAGGAGGAGGAAGAGGGTGAAAGCACGGATTTGGAAAATGAATTTGTGGATTCTGAGGATTTTGAAAGAGATTTTTTGGAGGATGCAGAAGGTAGGGGGGAAAGTTTTGAGGAAGCTTCTGTTTCTCCCTCTCCTGATAACACACAGGAAGGTTCAGTTCCCGGGGAGCAGCAGGCAGAAGCCGGGGAAGGGGGGGATTCAGCCCTGGCAGAGCTTGACCCTGAAGAGGGGGAAGCAGCAGAGGAGGTCTTTATAGATGAAGAGGAGGAGATAGCCGAGCTGGAAGAGGAAGAGGCAGTGCGGCAGGAGGAGGGTGTGCAAAAAGAAGTGGCCTCTGTGGCGGGGGAAACAGAAGGGGAGGCCGGTGAGCTTCCTGCCCAGGAGCTTTCCTCTGCACAGGCAGAAGGCAGTGTTGCCGGTGAAGAGGCAACAGAGTCTCCTGAAGAAGAGGATGATGAGGTGGATGCTGCCCTGGCTCAGGCCACAGGGGGGGATGTTTTGCAGGAAAGCCCACAGGTGAGCATTAACAGTATTCGTTATGTGGCCGGTGAAGACAAAATCCATATCGCAGGAAGTGATGAGATTTTGTATCAGGTTCGAAAAAACGAAGAACAAAAACAATTCATTATAGAAATGTCCAATGCGGTATTGTCCAAAAGTTTAAAATGGCCTTTTGTTATGAAGGAGTTTAACACCCGCATGGCTTTTTTAAAAGCGGATCAAAAAGACCCCACAACAGTAAGAGTTGTTATACAGATGAGAGAGGAGGGGAGCTGGCCCTCTGTGAGTTCTGAAGCCGGGGGAGGGCTTGTGGTTTTTACTTCTCCAAAGTCCCGGCAAAAAGACCTGCTTTTGGCAGATGAAGGGGATGTGTTTTCTGACGACACAGAACCAGAGCCGGGGGGAGGGGTACAGGGAAACATGTTTGTTGGTCCCCAGAGTACCACTTATGAGGATTTTTTGATGAACAAATACAAATTTACAGGCCGGTCCATCAGTCTTCATTTTAAGAATATGGATCTCAAGGAAATACTGTATTATATTTCTGAGCAAACCGGACTGAACCTGGTGGTGGATGACAATGTACAGGGAAGCTTAAATCTTAAACTCAGAAATGTTCCCTGGGATCAGGCTTTGGTCACTGTGTTGAAAACCAAGGGCCTGGCCTACTCGCGGGAGGGCAATGTCCTTCGCATTATGACCAAGAGTACTTTTCAGGCCAGGCAAAATGAACTGAAGCAGCTGCTTCAGAGTAAAAAAATACTGGAACCTTTGGAGGTAAAGGTTATCCCTGTGGTTTATGCCAAGGTGGGGGAGATTGTTAACCAAATCAGACCTTTCTTAACTCAGGGGAGGGGGAAAGTCAGTCAGGACACAAAGACCAACTCTTTAATTGTTACAGATGTGGCCTCTGCCATTGAAAGGTTAAACCCTTTGATTGAAAAACTGGACAAGTCCCCCCAGCAGGTGATGATTGAGGCCAAAATTGTGGAGGCCAGAGAAACTTTTGTAAAAAACTTTGGGCTAAATCTTGAGTTTGTGGGAAGGAGTCTCAATGATTTTCCTCTTTTTGGTAAGGATTCCATGGGATTGAGTGTGGGTGGGGATATTACCGCTTTTCCCGCCAGTCAACAGGGGGGAAGCCAGGGTGGGGCTACAGGGGGAAGGACATTAAACTCCAACCTCAATATTGGTTTTGCCCCTGTGGGCCAGCTGGATGCTGTACTGGGTATTTCTGAGAATGAGGGAATGGCCCGGGTGATTTCCGCCCCGCGAATTATGGTTCTTAATGGAGAAACGGCTCAGATCACTCAATCCACAGAAAGCATTGATATCGCAACTGTTACAGCCCCCAATGCCGGTACCACCACACAGGCCAACCGTAACCCTGTGGTGTTTGAGTTTAATGTCACACCCAATATTACGGCGGTGGGTTCTGTCTTTATGCAGGTGACTATGCGAAGACAATTCTCCGGCCCTATTATCCATGATGCCACTCAGGCCCGGCCCACCAACACCCGTGAGGCCAACACCAAGGTTTTGGTGGGTAATGGGCAAACCATTGTCATAGGTGGTATGTACCAAAGTGATGTCACCAAATCGGATGAATCTCTGCCTCTTCTCAAATACATACCCATTATCAACTGGTTTTTTACAAAAAAAATCTCAGACGAAAGCAGAAACGAATTGCTTCTGTTTCTCACTCCCAGAGTTTTGGATGCCACAGCCTCCTCCCAGGAGGCTTTAAACACTCCCTTAAGTTAAGCCAGCCGGGTGAGTGATTTAAAAAATATATGTTCCTGTGTGGAATTAAAAAGCAGGAGGTATTTAAAACTAAATCTTTGCTGTCATATTCAAAAAAGCCATATAAAAAAACCTCTTTTACAGCATCGAAGGGTTTTCAGGTCGGATTTTTTAAATATTTTACTCAAAAGCAAAAAACTTTCCTGTTCAGAGCAAAAAGAGTTTTTAACTCCTGGTTTGTTGCCCCGGTTTAAGGGCCTGTCTGTTTCTCTTTCCCACAGTGAGAGTTTGGCGGGTTTTGTTTTTTGCGATTCTCCTGAAGCGGGGCTGGGTTTTGACATGGAGGGGACTTTTAGGGTAAAATCCCTTTCCCGTGTGGCAACGGCCCGTGAAATAGCCTTTGCCCCTCACCGGGGGGCTTTGTGGTCTGTTAAGGAGGCGGCCTTCAAAAGCTTTGCTGGTAATCTTACCCTTAAAAACATACAGGTTAAAGGCTGGCAGCTTTTTGAGAACACCTATCGTTGTGAGTTTAAAAGCCCGGACAGAAAACAAAAAGGCCTGGCTCTGGTTTTATTTTTTGGCTGGCAGCTTGTTTGTGTATCCCGTTTGTGTTTTTAATTAAGAGTTGTCAGATATTTTAGAAGGGGTTTTTTTATGAAAAGCATGACAGGTTATGGAAACTGTGTGTCCTCCTTTTCGGGAGGGCGTGTGGAAGTGAGCATAAGCTCTTTAAACCACAAATACCTGGATCTTAAAATTATTCTTCCCCCTTTTTACAGCTCTTTAAAAGTGGATCTCAAAAAGAGTCTGGAAAAAAAAATAAAAAGAGGTTTTGTGGAGGTTTTTGTTACACGCACTCCGTCTGTACCAGTGCCTAAAATGAAAGGAAGTTATTTTAACATGGCACAGGCCCTTCGGTGGAAAAAGCTTTATCAAAAAATGTCCAAAGATATCAAAATAAAAAACAATCTGGATTTAAGCACTTTGGCCCTCCTCCCCGGGGTGCTTTGCACAGACAGAACAAATTTCCCTTCTGTTTCAGAAAAAACCCTTGTTAAAAAACTTTTTGGGGAAGCTTTAAACCGCTGCCTGAAGGAGAGGGGAAGAGAGGGACAGGCTTTAAGAAAAAGCCTGAAAAAAAACTTAACACAACTTATGAAATGTTTTTTTCGTATTAAAAAAGCCTCTCATCAACAGGTAAAAAAAATAAGAAAACACACTTTGGCTTCCAAAAACGGGGAAAGCTCTCTTTTTCGTCAGGATATTCAGGAGGAGCTTTTAAGGTGGAGGGAGCATATTAAGGTGTTTCGCCACCTGCTTTCAGCTCCTGCCCCTTATTGTGGTAAAAAGCTGGCTTTTTACCTTCAGGAGATGATTCGTGAAGTGAATACCGCTGGGTCAAAATCCCAAAATGTGTATATGATTCATCAGGTGGTGTTGGCAAAAACCCTTATTGAGCAAATGAGAGAGCAGGTGCAAAACATAGAGTAAATGTTTTTTTGTGGGGATCACAGAAAGGCAGATGATTAAGATTTTAAAGTGTTGAAAGGGAGTTACAAAACACTTAAGAGATTGTTATGAGGGGTTTCAAAGATGAAAACAACAGAGCGAAAAAACCGGGCAGGGGGTTTTTTGGTGATTTGTGGTCCCAGTGGGGTGGGAAAATCCACTCTCATTCAAAAGGTTTTAAAAAAATACACGGAGAGCTTAAGGGTCCCTGTGTCTTACACCACACGCCCGCCCAGGGCAGGGGAGGTGTGTGGAAGAGACTACCATTTTGTGAGCTCTTCGCGGTTTAAAGAGTTAAGGCAAAAAAACTTTTTTTTGGAATGGGCCTGTGTTTATCAGCACTATTACGGAACAGCTTTTGGGGAGTTAAGCAGGATTTGGAAGTCGAAAAAAATAGTGATTAAAGACCTGGATACACAGGGGGCGGATGAGGTGAAAAAAAAAATCCCCACCTGTCTAAGAATTTTTATTTTGCCCCCCTCCCTGGATGCTCTGACAGATCGTGTGCAAAAAAGGCGGGAGGGAAGTGTACAGGATATTTTAAAGCGTTCTGTTGCCGTAAATGCAGAAATTGCCAAAGCCAAAGAATTTGATCACCAGGTGGTAAACCACAATCTGACACACACCTTAAAACAGCTGGGAAATATCATTGAGGCGTATATCAAAAAACCCCACAGTCATAGTTTTATAGATTGAGAAGAGGCAGGCTGTGGGGGCTTTGGAAAAATTATGGCCCTCATATTTGACAACAGAGAGCGGGAAGTGTGGGTCTTATAAGTGGTTTTTAAGATATTATAAAGAGCATGTTCGTCGAATAGTGGAAAACAAAAATTCAAGCCCAAGGTCGGGCTTTGTTTTTTTTACTTATCAATGTTTCTCAATAATTGCACAATTTTAAAGAAGATTTTAATTTTTATAAAATGGGGTTTGGTATTGAACTTGTTTCATCATGATACATTGCCTGTAAAAAAACACAGGAAATCCACAAATAAAGCCAACGATCTTAATGGAAGTGACTGGCTCAAAAACTCTGTATCGATATGGAACGGCATGTCCAAAGACACTGAAGAGAGGAAACTGGAACATCCGGCGGTATTTCCCTGGAAGTTGGCATATAAAGTCATAGAGACTTTTACAGATTCACGCAAAACAAATATTCTGGATCCTTTTGTGGGATCTGGTTCCACTCTTGTGGCTTGCCATAAGCTCAATAAAACCGGAATAGGCTTTGATATAAGTAAAAAATATATTTCCATTTCCAAAAGCAGAATAAAAAAACTTGAATCAATAACTAAAAAAAAATCAAAGATTCAAGTGGTAAAAAGTAATGCCATTAATGTTGGAAAATATATTCCAAATAATACGATTGATTTATGTTTTACCAGTCCACCTTATTGGGATATTTTAAGTCAAAAAAGAACAGTGGATGGAAAAATAAAAAAAGAATATCATTTGTCAAAAGAGAACATAGGTGTAATTTCTGAATATAAACAGTATCTTTTCACCATGAAAAATATATTTCATCAGGTGTCTAAGGTTTTAAAACCCAATGCTTACTGTATAATAAATGTTATGGATTTAAGAAAAAAAAGCATGTTTTATCCTCTTCATATGGATATTACACAGGCTTTGTGTTCAGTTGGGTACACTTTGGATGACATCATTATATGGGACAGGAAGCAGGACTACAACAATTTGCGGCCTTTGGGGTACCCTTATGTTTTCCGGGTAAATAAAATTCATGAATTTTTACTGATATTTAAAAAATGCAAGCCTTAAACAAACCTGAGCTTTCTTATTTTTTGGGAATGTGTATTGCCAGAGGATACTTTGTTGACTCAAGTATAATTGTAAGATTCAAGTACAAAAACAAAAGGTTTAAGCTTCCTCCTGGTTGTGATATTAGCGAGCTGTCTCAAAAGGGTCGTGAGTATACAATAGATGGTACCAGTGTTACCGAACTGCTTAAAGAATACCTGCAAACAGATATAAAAGTACAACGGGATGACCTGATGTACTCTGTTATTGTACCTGTTTCAAAAAACACTGTGGTATGGGATATATTATACGATATATTGGGTCCTTTGGAAACTTTTAGTTATAAAACTGCCCTTGTTCCTGAATCTGTTAGGAATGCATCTCTTGATATAAAAAAGCATTTTATTAGAGGAGTGGCTGATTCATGCTCCATTCCCACATTTGGTGACAGAGATTGGAACAAGTATACAAGAATCTGCCTGGATATTCCTTTTGAGAACTGGAAGCTTCCTGTGCAAATATGTCGGATATTACAGGAAAGCTTAAATATTCCTGTTGACAATATAATATGGGGACATCCTAACTTAAGAACCCCCACCAGACCCCGTTCTCATAGCTGGACTAAAGAGCATAGGATTAGATTCTATTCAAAACATTTTATCCGTATTGGTTTTGGATTGGAGTTTAAACAAAAAATTTTGGAAATGTTTGTCCAACGTGATAACCAGATCAATAAAACAACCCCATCCTTTTGTTGGCCGGATAAAAAGCCAAGGATCAAATCAAAGCCATTGCATCCTGATGAACACAGTGATAAACTTCCCTCACAAGTCCGAAAACATATTTGCAACTTCAGAGAAATATGCATTGCCATGGGTTGCACACAGAAAGAAAAAAAGTGAAAGAACTGGAATTATATCACCCCGTTAAAACCTGGTTGGATGCTTATTTAAAAAGGAGTCTCAAGCCACAAAGCATTGTCCAAACATATATAGGTGCCGATGAATTCATCAGCAAAATATTAATCAGGAAAAATCTTACAAAGAAAATTACTCATTCTCATTATTTTAATATAAAAATTGATGTGTTTTCTGTTGTGTCGCAAAATAATAAAACTGGCCTGGTTTTAGTGGAATGTAAAACCAAAAAACTGACTTTACAACATTTAAGCCAGCTTATTGGGTACTCTCGTATTATGCAACCTGTGTGTGCCATTTTATTGAGTCCGAAAGAGAAAACCACAGGCTTAAATGCTTTTTTAAATAGCGACCAAAAACATAACTTATTGAATTATGGAAAAAACAGGAAAATTACCATTGCAAAATGGAACGGGGAAAGAAGTGAGGTGGATATTATAAACTGTTTGCCTGAAGGTTCTTTATCCCCTTCCAAAATATTAGTTTGGTGACAGATCCGGGGGAGGTGCTTGTGTTGCGGGAGGGGGTGAGAATTTTTTTGAAGATGTCTGTTCAGAGGCAAACTCTAAAAACTCATCTGCATTTACAAATGTATCAAAACATTCTTTGTGTACAGGATGAGGCTTAAATTCCGGGGCCAACTCATCGTACTCAGCCTTTGTAAGTTTGCTATGGCATACAATGCACTTCATAAAACTTAATCCCCTTTTAGGTACTTGGCTACCCGTCTTGGTCCTTCAATATACTTTCATCACCAACAATAATCAAATCCTTAATATTGACTTTTTATGCATTGCATTATTCACAAAATGCAAGCTATATTACAATGTACTTGGTGGCAGTCAGGATATTTTTCATAAAAGGGTGTGTATTTATTACATAGTGTCCCTTACAAAGCAGAAATTGCTAAAAGTCATAGTTTTAAGGGAGGGGCTTTGGAAAAATTATGGCCCTCACATTTGACAACAGAGAGCGGGAAGTGGTAAGCAGAGGGCTTAAAAAACCTTAAAAGGAGGTAAAATATGGCCCGGGTGACTGTGGAGGATTGTTTAAAAAAAGTTTCCAACCGTTTTGC
Source organism: Bdellovibrionales bacterium (assembly GCA_965200025.1). Lineage (GTDB taxonomy): Bacteria > Bdellovibrionota > Bdellovibrionia > Bdellovibrionales > UBA1609 > JANQSP01. Next base: position 864,626 of record OZ241325.1, on the reverse strand, counting down.
TTTGGTGGCTTTGGTGACAAAGAGGGTCAAGCAGCTTTTAAAAGGAGACCCCTGCCTTGTGAGGCAAAAAAACAAACCCGTGGTGAATGCCTTAAGAGAGGTTTCTGCGGACAAAGTCAATTTTGATTGTGGCACGCTACCTCCTGAACAGCAGCTGGAACAAGACCTCAGGGTGGAAAAAAAGTATCCTGTGACTTCCTTAAAACCAGAAAATTAAAAGTTTTTTTTGGAAAATATGGCAGAAGAGGGGGATCTGTAGTAAAATCAGGGTATGGCTTTACCCCGTTCTTTACCAGAGGATGAAAATCCACAATTTTCCCCTGCCGCCTCTTATGGAACTTTGAGATCCGGTGATATATCCTGTCTTCAGGATCTTCTGGACAAAATAGAAACCTATTACTCTTCGGCAGATTTAAGCCTGGTGCAAAAAGCCTTTGAGTTGGCCAGTCGGGCCCACAAAGGTCAGCTCAGAAAAGACGGCTCCCCTTATATTTTACACCCTTTAAATGTGGCGGCCCTGTTGGCAGATTTGCATCTGGACCTTTACACGGTTGTAACAGGACTGCTTCACGATGTGGTGGAGGATACAGAATGGAGTGTCAAAGACCTGGAAAAAGAATTTAACCCAACAGTGGCTTTTTTGGTGGATGGGGTGAGTAAAATATCTCATATCTCTTTTCGAAACACCCACCACAAAACCAGTGAAAATATGCGAAAAATGATTGTGGCCATTGCACAGGATGTGCGTGTGCTGCTGGTGAAACTGGCTGATCGTTTGCACAATATGAGAACCCTCAAACACCTCACTCCGGAAAAACAACTTTTGACCGCACAGGAGACCCTGGATATTTACGCCCCCCTGGCCTCCCGCCTGGGTATTTACTCTTTAAAGGTGGAGCTGGAGGATTTGGCATTTCAGTACTCTGATCCGGAAACCTTTAGTTCCTTAAAACGGAAAATGAATGAGGAAAAAACACAAACTGAAAAGTACATAAAAAATGTGATTGCTATTTTAAAAAAAGAAATTCGTGTAAAAACACATATCCCGGTGGAAATCACCGGCCGGTTAAAAAACATGTACTCCATTTATAAAAAAATGATGAGTCAGAATGTGGATTATGATCAGGTGTATGATGTTTTGGCTTTCCGTATTTGTGTTCATAAAATGGAGGAATGTTATCAGATTTTGGGTGTACTTCATTCCTTTTACAAGCCGGTCCCCGGGAGATTTAAAGACTACATTGCCATTCCAAAAACCAACAATTACCAAAGCCTTCACTCCACTGTGTTGGGGGAGCAGGGGCGAAGAATAGAGGTGCAAATTCGCACTTTTGACATGCACCTGCTTGCTGAAAAGGGGATTGCAGCCCATTGGAAGTATAAAACAGAATCCTGGAGGGAAGGCTCCCAGGTGGATAAAAACACTTTAAAAAAATTTAACTGGCTTCAAAATCTGGTAAGCCTTCACCAGCATCATTCCAAATCCGGGGAGTTTTTGGAATCTGTTAAAATGGATCTTTTTGACCTGGAAATTTATATTTTTACCCCTCAGGGGGATGTGAAGGAGTTTCCAAAAGGTGCCACCCCCATTGATTTTGCCTATGCCATTCATACAGATTTGGGTCACAAAATCAGTGGAGCCAGGGTCAATGGCCGTTTGGTTCCCCTGAAATGGAAACTCAAAAATGGAGACACAGTGGAGATTATCACTTCGAAAAACCAAAACCCCTCTGAAGAATGGCTCAAGTATTGTGTCACCTCCAAGGCAAAATCCAAAATCAAATCTTTTATTCGTATGGAGAGAAAAAAAGCCTCCTTAACCATTGGCCAAAATCTGCTGGAGAAGGAGTTAAAATCCCATAAGTTAAAAAAAGAGGAGGTTTTTAAATCCCCGGCCTGGCAAAAGTATGCCAGGGAAAAGGGATTAAACTCTCAAGAGGATTTGTTTTCCCGCCTGGCTTATGGAAAAATTCTTATCTCTGATTTAATGGCAAATCTTGTGCCTGCCCCTCCTGTGCAGGAGAAAAAGCTGACTTCCCACGGGGAGGTTAAGAAAAAAGACAGGCCCTCTTCTTCTGCGGCCTGTCCTGTGAGTGTGGAGGGTTCTGGGAATGTGATGGTGCATTTTGCAAAATGTTGCAAACCCCTGCCAGGGGATCTGATCACCGGGTTTATCAGTCGGGGCCGGGGTATTATGGTGCATCGTCATTCCTGCCGCACTCTTCTGGCTTTGGATTCAGAGCGTTATGTGGATGTGGAGTGGAATGAGAGCAAAGAACACAAGGTTTGGCATCCTGCTCTTGTGGAGGTTTTGGTACATGACGGCCCGGGGGTTTTAAGCGGCTTGTCCGGTGTTTTTGCCGAGCATAATGTGAATATCTTAAATCTCAATGTGAAAGCCAGTCAGGACTTAAAATCCACCTGCCTGTTCAGTGTTCAGCTGCACAACCTCAAACAGCTTCAGGAGGTCTTAAAATCCCTCAAATCCCTGAAACCTGTGATCAGTGTCAAGCGTTCCTGAAAGTCAAATTTTAAAAAAAGCCCGTGTATTTTTTGGTTTTTTTTATTCTTCAGAAAATTTTTCTTGATACCTGTGGCTTTTTTTGTTACAAGTCGGACCTTGGCAGGCATTTTGAGCACAATGATAAAGAAATTTTCTGAAAGGGGAGGGATTTGGCTATGGACTTTAAAGTGGGTGATAAGGCTGTTTATCCAGGGCATGGCCTGGGGAAAATCACTTCCATAGAAACCAAAGAGATATCCGGTCAGAGGCAAAAATTTTACTCTCTTTTTATTATGAATTCTGAAATGAAGGTGATGATACCTGAAAACCGGATGAAAAAAATAGGCATCCGCTCTGTGATCACCCGTAAAGAGGCCGAGCAGGTGCTGGAGGTTTTAAAAGATCATAACTGTAAAGGGAGCCTTGTGGAGCCTGGAAAAAACTGGAGTAAACGGCACCAGGAGTATTTAAGGATTATCAAAACCGGTAATGTGTTTCACACAGCCCGTATTTTAAGAGAGCTGTTAAATACAGAAAAATCCAAGGGCTTAAGTTTTTATGAAAGACAAATGATGCTCACAATATGTCAAATGCTGTTTGATGAAATCTCAATGGTGGTGGAAAAAGAAGAACTAAAAAAAGCCATTGATTTTTTTAGTCTTTTGGCTCAGCTGAAGCACTGATATTTGTGAAGGCAATAGATTTAAGTTCCATTTTTTTTTTGGCTTAAGGGGTTAAGGGTGTGATGTCAGGGGTGCGGGTTCGTTTTGCTCCTTCCCCCACGGGGAGTTTGCATGTGGGGAGCCTGAGAACGGCTCTTATCAACCACCTGTTTGCTCAAAATCAAAAAGGCTGCATGATTATACGGGTGGAGGATACGGATTTAACCCGAAGCCAGGACATTTACATTAGGGAGCAGCTTCAGGATTTAAAACACATGGGCTTTCATTGGAAAGAGGGTTTAAACCCCCACACTTTAAAGAGTGAGGGTCCTTTTGCCCCTTACCGGCAAAGTCAGCGGCTGGCCATCTATAAAGAATATGGTGAAAAACTGGTTCAAAAGGGAAGGGCTTATTACGACGATTCCCCTCCTTCGGTGAAAGGTGAAAAAAACCAGCCGCCCCCTCAGGCAGGTACAAAACCAGTGCTTCGGTTTAAAAATTTTTCCCATAAAAAAATCCACACATTTGAAGATCAGGTGCGGGGAAAAATCTCTTTACCTTCGGATATGGTGGGGGATTTTGTTCTCATTCGATCTTCAGGTCTTCCGGTGTATAATTTTTGCTGTGCTGTGGATGATCACCTCATGGGTATCTCTCATGTGTTGAGATCAGAGGAGCATTTACCCAACACTCTCAGGCAGCTGATGATTTATGAGGCTTTGAATCTCAAACCTCCGGTTTTTGGGCATCTCTCTCTTATTTTGGGGCAGGATCGTCAAAAATTAAGCAAGCGTACAGGAGCTTTAAGTGCAGGAGAGTATTTAAAAAAAGGATATTTGCCGGAGGCTTTGCTTAATTTTTTGGCTCTTCAGGGTTTTAATCCGAAGACCACACAGGAGGTCTTTACTCTCAAAGAGCTGGAGGGGGTGTTTTCCCTTAAGGGTTTAAATGCGGCAGCCGCTGTGTTTGATGAGCAAAAATTAAGGTGGATCAATCGCCAGCATCTTCTTCGTCTGGATGAGGAGGATCTGTGGGAAAAACTCACAGCATTTTTTTCCGACAGAAATTGGCAGTTGCCCTCTGAAAGAGAGTGGAAAAAGCGGGTTTTGTTTTTAATAAGGGAGTCTTTTTCCACTTTTTTGGAGGCTGAGCCTCTTTTAAGTCTTTTGGCTCAAAATCAATTTGTGATAAAGGACAGTGTGAAAGAGGTTTTGCACTGGCCTTTAAGTGTTAAAGTGCTTAAAGCCTGGGAGTCTTGTTTGCAGACCTCTTCTAAGGGGAGGTGGCTGGATGATGGGTTTTTTCTCTCTGTGGTGAAAAAGATTAAAGAGCAAACAGGGGCTAAGGGAAAGTTTTTGTTCATGCCCATCCGGTGTGCTGTTTTGGCCCAACCCAGCGGGGCAGAGCTCAAGCAGGTGGTACCTTTGATACCCAAAGAGGTGCTTTTAAACCGGGTAAGTCTTTTGCTTCAACACCAAAAAACCACCGCCTGACTGTTAATGTGTTCAAACCTGTCATTATTTCTAAGATTATTGGAAAAATACTTTCAGATATTTATTTTGGAATCCGATTTATTGATTCCCTCATCAGTTAAAAATCGAATAATAAAGGCTAAAGGTTAAATTTTTAAGTATTCTTTTGAGAAAGTGGTGAAGGGTAAAACCCGTCCTGATTTTTCTGACCCGTAGTCTTTGGTTTCTTTATGTACCTGAAACCACAAAGGGATCCGGCTTCTTTCTTTAAAGTAGGTGATATGGGGGGATAAAGTTTTTTGTCCGGTCTTGCACTCCACAGCAAACAGGGGTTTTTGATTTTTGAGAACCACAAAATCCACCTCTCTTTTGTCTGTGTCTCTTAAAAACCTGAGTTCCATATCCTCTCCTTTTGTATCCTCCATGTAATGGCAGTACTTTAGCAGGTGGCAGGCCACCAGGTTTTCAAATTGAATCCCGGGATTCCCAAGAGCAGACCAGTCATAAAAATAAAGTTTTTGTTCTTTTTTAACAGCCCGTATTCTGGGACTGCCGAAGGGGGGTATTCTGAAAACCATATATAAGTTTTCTAAAATGGTGATCCAGGTTTCCACAGACTGGTGCGAGACCTGTAAATCCTCCTTTAAAGACCGGATGGAAAGAGGAGATGCCACCCGGTTTAAAAGCCCCTCCACCAACAGGGATATAAGGGAAATCTCTCTCACCTGACTTAAGTCTCTTAAATCTTCATGTATAATACGGTGTCTTCTTTCCCTCCTCCACCTTTTTGAAAAAGTGTGGGAGCCTCTTAAAAAAGGTTCAGGAAACCCACCAAACTTCAAAAGGGTTGAAAGGTCTTCAGATGAGGGGTTTTTGTTGATCTCCAACAAAGAAAAAGGGTGAAGCCGGTAGTAATGATAACGGCCTAAAAGAGAATCTCCCCCCCTGGAAAAAAAATCCAGTCGGGCAGAGCCTGTGACCAAAAAAGAATGACTGTCCCGGTAAGCATCATACAGACCCTTCATAAAACCCCTCCACCGAATGTATTTGTGTATTTCATCAAACACAAGGGTGTTATTTTTTAAAGGGATTTGATTTTTTATAATTTGCTCCTGATGAGAGGGAATGTCCCAGTTAAAATAAGCGGGGTGCTTTCTGTGGGGAGGTTTTAAATACCTTAAAGCCAAAGTGGTTTTTCCCACCTGCCTGGCCCCTCCCACAAAAACCATTTTGGTTTTTAGGTCTTTTTTAATATCAGAAAATAAATACCTTTTGTGCATAACTTTCCTTGAGCCTTTATGGCAAGTGGAGTGTAATCCATGGCATGAGTAATGTCAAGTTTTGTGGATAAAACTCATGAGTGTTATCTGCTGACACTGATAACACTCATAATCCCTGAAAAAAGGCTTTTCTTTGGAGTTTTTAATTATAGACAATAAGGGTATTGAATCGCTGACAGTGGAGGACTTTTCAGGACTTGGTTCTCTTAGGTGGATTGACTTGAATCATAACCATTTAAGTGCTTTGCCTGCCGGGGTATTTTCAGGACTCACTCGTTCTCTTAAGTGGCTTAATATAGACCATTCTTTGTCAAAAAAGGACAAAGACCGCATAAGAAAAAAACTTCCACATACCAAGATTCGTTTTATAAGATAAACTCCATTTTTATACCCTTATCCTGGGGGTCTTTGGCCGGGGCGGGGAATAATTGCCCGGCCACACCAGCAGCTAGGCAGTTTTACCCAAAAGTGTCTCACTCTGAAACATCCCAAAATCCCCCTGGTGGCTGGAATTAAAGTTTTTTTTGGTTCTGCCGATACGGGGAAGTATGAAGGCTTTGTTTTTTAGGTTTCCAGGAAAAAAAATGGGGGGGGGGAATTGCCCTCTCACTTCTTTTATTTTTCACTTTCAGTTTAAGCTTTGAAGCTCTGGCTATTTATGGCGGTCCTTCTCTATGTTGTTACAGTGGTAAACAGGGTTATGGCCCGGGTGCACTTTTAAGTACCTGTTGTGAAGTCACAGGGAACTCTCACTGTGTATTCAGGGAAATACCATGCCCTTGTGAAAAGAAGTCTTGTGATTGTGGTCCCGATATATGCACAAATCAAACTTGCCCGGCCAAGGTATCTTGTTACGGGGGGACAGAAGCCTGCTCTCATTCACTCTGTCCCACTTGTACCTCTTTGGGGAAGTGTGGGACACAGCCTGATTGTAAAGACAAAGTGTCTTGCCCTTGTGGGGGTGAAAGATGTTCCCGCTCTAATTGCCCGGCCAAGTCCTTCACCTGTTATGGTGGGGGGAAAGCCTGTGATAAGGCCGGTTGTGGTTCCTGCCCGTCTTCCGCTCCCTAGGGTTTAAGGTGCCTTAAGAGGCTTGTTTTTGGATTTAAGGCATTTTCATTAAGAAAGTATGACTAAAAGGACCTGAAAGTCTGTTTAGTCGTGACTTTTCAGACCTGCAAGTCTTTTTTGTCTATTGACATGTTCTCTGTTTTTTCTTAAACTCCCAAGTAATGAAACCTGTTCTTAAGCGGTACTTAACAAGTGTTTTGCGTCAGGATTTAAAACACAAAATCCTTTTGCTCACAGGTCCCCGCCAGTGTGGAAAAACCACTTTGGCGAAGAGTCTTTTTTCCGGGTATGACTATCTGAATTACGACAATGAAGAACATCAGCAGGTGATGAGAGGCAAAGCTTGGGACAGAAGAAAGAAATACATTATATTTGATGAAATACACAAAAAACCAAACTGGAAAAAATGGTTAAAGGGGATTTACGATACGGAAGGTTTGTGTCCCGGGATGGTGGTAACGGGTTCGGCCCGCCTGGATTTGCGTAAAAAAATTGGCGACTCTCTGGCTGGCCGGTTTTTTCAGTTTCGTCTTCATCCTTTTGATGTGAAAGAGATTGTCAGACATGGCTTGCTGGACGCAGAGGGGGCTTTGGATCGTCTGCTCCATTTTGGTGGTTTTCCAGAGCCTTTTTTAAGGGCAAATCCCTCATTTTACGGAAAGTGGGCCAGATCCCACAACCATATTATTCTTCGGCAGGATTTGATTTATTTTATAGACACCAAGCAGCTTTCCTCTTTGGAGACTTTGGTGATGTTATTAAAAAATCGTGTGGCCTCTCCTGTATCTTATACAGCTTTGGCAGAGGATTTAAGTGTTGCCCCCAAAACAGTGAAACATTGGCTTGGGCTTTTGGAGAATTTGTATATTATTTTTAAACTCACACCATGGCACAGAAACATAGCCCGTTCTTTGGTAAAGGCTCCGAAGTACTACTTTTATGATACGGCACAGGTGCAGGGTATGCCGGCACGATTTGAAAACCTGGTGGCCCAGGCTTTGTTAAAACATGTGCATTTTCTTGAAGATGTTAAGGGGGAGGATGCCAAATTATTTTACCTGAGGAACAGGGAAAAGAAAGAGGTGGATTTTTTAATAGTTAAGAATCAAACCCCTTCGGCCATGATAGAGGTGAAGTGGTCTGAAAGTGAAGTGTCAAGCAATTTGAGGTTGTTTTCGAGGTCTTTTCCCAGTATTCAGAAGGTGCAGCTGGTTCGTTCCCTAAGAAGGGAAAAAACTTTTCCCGACGGGGTGGAGATCAGAAAAGCCGCCCCTTACCTGGCCCGCCTGTGACAAGGGCAGGGGAAGAAAAAATTTGACTCCCACGGGCTTTGTTTTGTAAAGTGGCTGTGAGGCTTAACCTGAAAAAGCCGGGTAAAACCTTGCCTTCTGAGGAGTGTGTGATACTAAAAGTTAAAAACCCACCCACCAAAACTGTATAACTTTAAACAAGAGGTTCTCTCACAATGAGTGCAAAAAAATGGAATATTGAAAAAGTAAGAAACATCGGCATTTCCGCCCATATTGATTCGGGCAAGACCACGCTGACAGAGCGGGTGCTTTTTTACACCGGGCGTATACACGCCATTCACGATGTGCGGGGCAAAGACGGCGTGGGCGCCAAAATGGACTCCATGGATCTGGAAAAAGAACGGGGCATTACCATTAAATCCGCTGCCACCAATGTCAGGTGGTCAGGCCACGATATCAACATTATCGATACCCCGGGGCATGTCGACTTCACCATTGAGGTGGAGCGTTCCCTTCGGGTGCTGGATGGGGCGATTTTGGTTCTTTGCGGGGTGGCAGGTGTTCAGTCCCAGTCCATCACTGTGGACCGGCAGATGCGGAGGTATCAGGTTCCCCGTATTGCCTTTATTAACAAACTGGACCGGGCGGGGGCCAATCCCTTCCGGGTGGCTGAGATGTTAAAAGACAAACTGGCTCACAATCCCATTTTAATGCAAATTCCCATTGGCTTGGAAAATGCCCATGAGGGGGTGGTGGATCTTATCACCATGAAGGCTGTTTATTTTGAAGGTGCAGACGGCGAAACCCCGGTGCAAAAAGACATTCCTGAAGAGTTAAAAAGCCAGGCTGAAGAGTATCGCCTGAAGATGATTGAGGCTCTTTCGGATTTTGACGACATTTTGGCAGAAAAGTTTTTGAATGAGAAAAACCCCACAGAAGAGGAAATACACCAGGCCACCAGAAAAGCCTGTCTTTCCCTGAAGGCTACACCGGTTTTTATGGGTTCGGCCTTTAAGAACAAAGGGGTACAGCCCGTTTTGGATGCTGTGTTACGCTACCTTCCTCACCCGGGCGAGGTGAGTAACAAAGCTTTAAATCAAAGGAAAAACGAAGAGGAGGTGGTGTTGTCCCCCGACCCTGAAAAACCTTTTGTGGCTTTGGCTTTCAAACTGGAGGATGGCCGGTTTGGACAACTCACCTATATGCGTCTTTACCAGGGGAGGGTAAAAAAAGGGGATTTTATTTTTAATGTGCGTACAGGGGCGAAAGTAAAAATCCCCCGTATTGTTTATATGCACTCTGATGAGATGGAGGATATTGAAGAGGCTTATGGGGGGGATATTGTTGCTTTTTTTGGTGTGGAGTGTGCTTCCGGGGACACTTTTTGTTCTTCGGACATAGAATACACCATGACATCCATGTTTGTTCCCGATCCGGTGATATCTTTGGCCATAGCCCCGAAAGAAAGAAGTGGAACGGCCAACTTCAGCAAAGCTCTTCATAAGTTTACGAGGGAAGACCCCACTTTTCGTGTCCACAGGGATGAGGAATCGGCACAAACTGTTATCTCTGGCATGGGTGAGCTTCACCTTAATATTTACATTGAACGGATGAGAAGAGAGTTTAAGTGTGAAATTCAGGCGGGCAAACCTCAGGTGGCTTACCGCGAAACCCTGACCCGTGAGGTGGAGTTTGATTACACTCACAAAAAACAAACCGGGGGTGCCGGGCAATTTGCCAAGGTGGTGGGAACTTTCAGTCCCCTGCCTGTGGAGGGGGAAAAGCATTATGAGTTTATGAATAAAATCACCGGAGGGAGGATTCCCAAAGAATACATACCGGCAGTGGACAAGGGTTTTCAGGAACAGATGAAAAAAGGCCCCCTGATTGGTTTTCCCATTCTTGGGGTGCAGGCGGTTTTGATGGACGGGGCTTTTCACGATGTGGATTCTTCAGAGCTGGCTTTTAAGATTTGTGCCCAAACGGCTTTTCGGGAGTATTTTTCCAAAGCCGGTCCTGTAATTTTGGAACCTGTGATGAAGCTTGAGGTGTCCTCACCGGAGGAGTTTCAGGGGAATGTTATAGGGCAGATTAACCAAAGAAGGGGAATTATTAAAAACACGCACACGGAAAGTAAATTTGTCACCATTGAGGCAGAAGTGCCCTTGTCTGAAATGTTTGAGTATTCCACGGAGATTCGCTCTGCCACTCAGGGAAAAGGGGAGTTTACGATGGAGTTTGCCCGCTATGCCCAGGTTCCCCGAAACATACAGGAGGAGCTGATTGAAGAGTATGCCAAAAAGGAGAAAAGGGCTTGATTCTTTCTGACATAAGTATCCGGCAAAGCCTGAAAAACAAAGACCTTGCCATTGATCCTTTGGATGAGCTTTGCATTCAGCCGGCCTCTGTGGATTTAAAATTGGGCAGGGAGTTTGTTATTATCAAGCACTGGAATACAAATATTTTGGACTTTAACTCTCAGCCCAATTATCAGGTGATTAAAACAGATGAGTTTATTGTTCCCTCTCATTCTTTTGTGCTGGCCATGACGGTGGAGACTTTAAGTCTGCCTCACAATTTAACAGCTTTTGTGGAGGGAAGGAGTTCTGTGGGACGTATGGGGCTTTTTATTCAAAATGCGGGGTGGGTGGACCCGGGCTTTAAGGGGCAGCTCACTTTGGAGCTTTACAACGCCAATGCTCTTCCCATTCGGTTGCGGGCGGGGAGAAGAATTTGCCAGATTGTTTTTTGTAAAATGGACCAGGCCACCAAAAATCCCTATAAGGGCAAGTACCAGGGACAAAAAGGTGTGCAGGGAACCCGTATTTTTATGGACAGGGAAAACTCCTAAAAATTATAAAGACGACACAATTTTTGTGGAAATGATTCTCACTGGGAAGCAGTATCCGGTTGTTTAATAAGGTCCTGACAAAAGATCAGGAGGGTTCGATTTAACTCCCGTAATAGCAACATACATAATCATTGGGTGTTCGCCGTGAAATAAAAAATACTTGGTATAATTCACAGCACTTACTGCTATTATATGATTCTGGGTGTGCTTTGACAGAGCATTGTTATAGGCTGTCTCCTTATAGGTTTCCTGCTTGTTTTTGTCATTTGTTGCTGTGACCTCAAATCCTTTTATATAGGCATGGTATTTTTTTGTTTCCTCTGTGTTACCTGCCCTGCAAGTCCATTGATCCAGTATGCGGCTTGGTCCTAATACTTTATATCTTTTGTGCCGGTGAATGTTATAACTTAAGTTTTTAGAATCTCCTCTTAAGAGTTTTACCATGAATACTTTACAGTATTTGAGAATTTGATCATTCAGATAATCAGCGGATCCATAAGAACACCAAAAACTTTGACTTAAAGCTGATTTTACCCCCCCCCGTTTTTTTTCCAGTTTTTTGTTTGGAAAAACAAAAAACTGGACTTTTGGCTTTAAACTTTACAGAAACAAAGGAATGTGGATTCCCGTGGTAATGGCATTATAATATATGCAATGCGTAATTATTTTCCAGAGGATTTAATGTTACTTTGTCCTGAAACAGAGCCTTGGAGCTTTTATTTTAGACAAGGGAGGGTGGAAGATGAAATTGAATATTACGGGGTATAAAAAGTTGTGTTTTGGTTTTTTGTGTTTGTTTTCTTTCACAGCCAGTTCTTATGTTGCGTTCCCAAACTATTTTGTGGATACAGGATCTGGTGCAGGGTCTGGAAAACAATTTATGATAATGGATGTGGGGGGTGATACGAAAAAACTCTCTTATGATTCCGTCTCTGCCTCGATGGCTTATGCTTTTGGTTCTGGATCGTTTGATGTAGGTGTGTCTGCCTCTTATGCTTTATCACATGTTTATCAGATTTCTCTTATATCCAGGTATCATTTTTTTTCTGGTGGTATTTTTGATATAGGGACCACAATTACAGCGGGGTTTTTGGGTGCCGGTTTGAGATTGGTTCCTGTCTTGAGTAATTTTCTTGTTGCAAGTTCCCGGTGGGGTGTTTATGAAGTTGCATTTAATATAGGTGTTGCCCCCACTTTAGGAAAAAGAACACATACCTTCTTCTCTGGCAGAAAGTTTTCCCGTGGGTGGTCTTATACCCAGGTGGGGACTTGCCACACCTACCACTGGACATCGGATTGTTCCACCACATTGGCTTTTCACACAAACCTGAAGGCCCGGTATTTTGCCTTCAACTTACAGGCTCGTTGTCGTTTTTAAATTAGGGTTATATTAAACTACCAATAACCTGGTAAGATTCTCTCAAAGGTGAGTTATCTATTCCAGTAAGAGGTTTTGGTAATTATTGTGTGGAAGGCTGGGGAGCTGATGAAGTGGCTTGCTTGTTTTTGGGTTCCCCTTCCAGATCCAGATTATTTAAGACCAAAACTCCCGGAGGATGGTTTTGGGCGGAAACCGGCCCCTTTGGGGGAGCTGTTACCCCTTGTTCCTGAGAAGCTGCCTCCTCTTTTTTAGGAGGTTCTGTTTTAGGGGGCTTGTCTTCATCTTTGGAAGAGCAGGCATTTAACAATCCCACTGTAAAGAGTAAAAAAGTAACAAAACTGATTTTTTTAAACATCTCAAAAGTCCTCCTTAAATATGAGAGCAACACTCTCTTGCTTTGTTTTAATTACAAAAATAATGCTTTATTGAAATATCAGGAAAGGGTTTTTTCAAAAAAAAACAAAAAACTGGACCTTTTGCTTTACAATGACAGATTTTTTGGGAGAAAAGAGCAGACAGAACCACTGGTTTTTTCTAAAAAACATTGACATAATCGCTGATTTTTTGGTAAAATCAGTGGTGGATTTTAGAGGAGTACTTCAAAAAATGAATATTCCAAGAGTTTTAAACCTTCCCGCTCTTTTAAGCAAAAAGTCTTTTTTTCTTCTGGGGCCCAGGCAAACCGGTAAAACGCATCTGATTAAAACACAGCTGAAGGGGCAAACTTTGTTCATCAATTTACTGGATAATGAATTAAGCCACAGGCTGCAAAGAGAACCTTCTTATTTGAAGGCTCTGGTTGCCAACAGAAAAAAACATCAAAAATATGTTGTTATTGATGAAGTTCAAAAAAATCCTGAGCTGTTGAATTTGGTGCATCTTTTGATTGAGGAAAAAAATATCCGATTTTTACTGACAGGTTCAAGCTCCAGAAAGTTAAAGCGAAAACCCATTAATCTGTTGGCGGGAAGGGCAAGAAATGCTGAGCTTTTTGCACTTTCATGGAAAGAGCTTTCCCATCGGTTTCAGCTGGACAAACGCCTGCTCTATGGCTCTTTGCCTTATGTATACCTCAGCAAAGAACCCTGGGAGGATTTAAAGGCTTATGTATCCAATTATCTGATTTTGGAAGCACAAACGGAAGCCTTAACACGATCCATTTCCAACTTTCATTCTTTTTTAAAGGGGGCGGCTTTAAGCAACACCCTGATTTTAAATTTTGCCAAACTGGGAAACGATTTTAATATTTCCCCTGCCACTGTCAGGGATTATTACAGTGTCTTGCAGGATATGCTTTTGGGTTTTATGGTGCCAGCTTATAAAAAAACCCCCCGCCGTAAAACTGTGAGCAAAGCAAAGTTTTTTTTCTTTGATATTGGTTTGGTTCATGTTCTTTGTGATGTGAAGTGGTTAAACAGGCACTCCGATTTTTATGGAAGAAGTTTTGAACACTTTATAGCTTCTGAAATAAGAGCTTATTTAAGTTACTTCAGAAAAGACGACACTTTATGCTACTGGCAATCCCGTTACGGACAGGAAGTGGATTTTATTATTGGGGATCACACCGCTTTAGAGGTAAAGGCCTCCCGAAAAGCCTCCAACAGGGATATAAAATCCTTACGGGTGCTTAAAGAGTGCAGTCGGTTTAAAAAGCTTTTTCTCATCAGTCAGGACGAAATGGAAGCCAGGTTTGATGGCATTCAAACCCGTCACTGGAAAAGTTTTTTAACTGATCTTTGGTCGCATAAAATATTTTAAATGAAAGGTTTTTCTTTTTGGAAAAAAAATTAAAAACTGGACCTTTGATTTTAAATTTTACAGGAACAAGGGAGTGGGTTCCCTTGCGGTAGTGGCATTGTAACACAATGCATAATGACTTTGTCAGGGGATTTGGTGTTACTCTGTCCTAAAGACAGGGCCTCAGAGCTTTTATTTTAGACACAGGGAGGTGGAGGATGAAAAATATTACGGGATATAAAAAAATGTGTTTTAGTTTGTTGTGTTTGTTTTCTTTTACAGCGGCTTCTCATGTTGCGTTTCCGAGCCATTTTGTTTATACGGGGTCTAGTGTGGCGGCAGGCAGGCACTTTGTGGCAATGGATGTGGGTTTGAATACAAAAAAGCTCTCTTACAAAGCTGTTCCCTTGTCTTTGGCTTATGCCTTTGGTTTTGGAAAATGGGATTTGGGTTTGTCTGCATCTTATGCTCTGTCGCGTGAGGCTTATCAGGCTTCTTTTATTTCAAAATACCATTTTTTTTCTGGAGACACCTTTGATTTGGGGGTGACAGGTGCGGTGGGAGCCTTGGGTGCCGGGATGGGAATAACCCCTTTGGTGAATGTTTTTTTTGTTGGCAGTTCCCGCTGGGGGGCTTACGAAGCCGCTTTGGATTTGGGTTTTTCCCCCACTTTGATGCAAAAGCATCGTTTTTCAAATTATAGAGGGGCAAAATCCTCCTCCACAGCCGATGGAGAACAAAACAAAAGATCTCGTGGAGGAAGAAAAAAATCTTCCTGGTGGTTGTCTGCTGTTAAGGTGGGGACTTCTCACACCTGCCACTGGACATCTGATTTTTCCACCACATTGGCTTTTCACACAAACCTGAAGGCCCGGTATTTCGCACTTAATCTACAGGTCCGCCACCTGTTTTAAATACTGATTTTACCTCCCTCTGATGATTTTGTCCCTGATTGCTTTTTTCAAAAGCCGGGACTTAACTTGTTGTGGTCCATCCACACGGTTTATAGCATCAATAATGGCGGCCTTCACTTTTCTCTTTCTTTCATTTTCGTATAATCTTTGACTTGCGTCATACATTTCTATCAGGAATTTTAAACTCTCAGGTCCCCCTATTTTGGAGGCACTTTCCACGGCAATAATATCACTTTCTACACCTCTCTGCTCAAATGCCTTTTGGAGCATCTGAAGACCCAGCTCTCCCCTTACATTTCCTGCCTGTCTCAGGATTTCCTGGTGAGCAGCCTGTGGAGCCCAATTACTGTCATATATATTGAAAAGTATTTCCTTTTTTTTGTTTTTGACCAGGACTTTTACAGCCTCTTCCTGCACAAGACTGTTATTGTTATAAAGCCCCTTTTGAAAAATGGACACACTCTGCTCAGCAGGCAGGTTCAGTTTGGCCAGGCCTTTTAAAGCCTCTTCCTGCACAAAACTATTCTCATCATAAAGTCCTTTTTCCAGAATGGATACACTCTGATCAACAGGCAGGGTGGAGGCAACAGACATGGAGGCCACCCGCACATCCACATTTTTATCTTCTGAACCTTCTTTTGCCAAAGTACTGACAAATGCCCCCTGCTTCAGTGAGGAGTTTATAGCCTTGAAGCCTCTTAAACTCATCGGACTCTTTTTTAAAGAGGTTTTTAAGACGCTCTTTAACAAGTGTTGTACGCGGTTTAAAATCCTGATCCGGGGCAAACTGAGTATTGTAACGGGATACAGAAGAATCACCTTTCCGATTACTTTTCAGGGCAGCTTGAATGGAAGGTGCCTGCATAACACCATAAAACAGGCCGGATTCATTGAGGTATTTTTTGGCTTTGGTGTTTTTTATTTTTTCTGCGACCTGACGTGCCAGCTGGACGGAGGAGGGTCTGAGCGTTTGAGGATAGTTGCCTTCATGAAAAATAATATCTGAAAGCTTGGTAAGGTCCCCGGTTTTAAGAGTGTTGTATTTGTTGTCCAGGTAGCCGGCCTTCAGAAGACTGTCACCTGCTGCCTGTATGGCAGAGTTCCTCATTTTTATAAAGCTGCGATTGGCAGATGACAAAGACATTTTGTGTGTCTCTTCAAGAGATTGCTTTATAAAAGGCAAAATAAAACTGTTTGAAAGCTGCCCCCCCACCAGCAAAGCTGCACTTTTCAGTTTATTTGTTTCTCTTGTGAGGTTTAATCTCTTACTCATATCACTCACTTCAAATGTTTTCTTAATATCAGTCTGGATTTTGTTTTTGAGTTTTTTGGCTTTTGATCTGTCTCCATAAATATCTTCAAACACTCCCAGGCGGGCCAGGTTTTCTTTTTTGGCCAGAGAGGTGATTCTTTCCTGATGCCGGGGTTTTTTTATTGAGCTTTGCAAAGAGGTGTGAAGAAAGTTTTCGAACTCTCGAAAAGATTTTAATGCAGGAATTATTTTATGAGAGTAAAAAGAAAGATTGTTCCTTTTTATTTTGTTCACTTTTTCAAAAAAAGCCTGAAGAATTTTAGGGGTAACAAAGTAAGGGTGTTTTTTAAGAGTGTTTATGAGGGACAAAATCTGCTGGTCTGTACCCTGATGAATCACTTTGAACAGTTTTTGAAAACGGCTGGTTCTTAAATCTTCTCCAGAGCGAGTGTTTTTTCTTAAAACATTTGTGATGTTTTTTAGAAAATGTTCTGTATCTTCCTGATTCTGATTGGGACAGATAGAGCCAGTCCATCGGCAAGGTGGTTGTGGATGAGAGTCTGAATGTAAAAAACCCGGTTGAGTGAAGGCTTTAAACTGTGGGGGTGAGAGAACCAAAAAGGCCAATGACAACAGGGTTTTTAGCATAATAAAGCCATGTTACCCCCCCCCATTTTTTTTCAAGCTTTTTGGTTGGAAAAACAAAAACTGGACCTTTGACCCTGCTTTTAAAGAGGCATGAGTTTGGTTTCAATAATCAGGCAAAGAACACCCGCACATTTTGCTACCTAAAAAGCACCCTTTAAATCATCATTAAAGCAAAAAAAAATCACACCATGACTCAAAATAAAGCCTGTAAATCTTCCTTTCACAGCCATCTTCCTTTCCTGAATCTTCAGGGGTTGGGGGGGGGTAAAACTTTGCTTTTTCTCTTGCCACAAGGCTTGGGAGTGTGCCATTCTGATACCTTACGATGAAAAAACAACTTCACACCCCCTCTTTACATACGGTAAAAGAACAAAACCATGCCTCAAAACAAACTCCGCAAAACCTCTCTACACGACATCTTCTTTAAAGAAGTCTATTCCCACCTCCCTTACAGCCTGGATATTTTTCGCCTTATCCTCACCCCTTTAGAGTTTAAACTCTTTGACTTCAAGACTCTAAAACTGGAGCTTAACTCTTTTGTGGACAAAGAGTTTAAAGAGAAGAGAATGGACCTGCTGTTTTCTGTGAAAAAGCGTGGTTCAAAAAAAAGCACCCGTATTTTGTTTTTGCTGGAACATAAATCCTACCAGGACGAAGGTCTTTTAAGGCAGATACTGAATTACCAGACAGGAATATACGACAAGACAAAAGAACCGGTGATACCCGTGGTGGTCTACCATGGAAGCAAGAGGTGGAGGGGGGTTTTAAGCTTCCATGAGTATTTGAGTGATTTTAGTGGGGTTTTGAGGAAGTGTTTTGGTAAAAATGTCTTGAATTTTAAGTGCCGGTTGTTGAATCTTCAGGATTTGGGCAAAAATGGAAAAAAGTTAAAGAGCTTGACAAGCTACCCGGCTCTGTATATTATGAGTCATATATGGGATTTGAATGAGAGGGTTATGAGGTCCTTGTTTGTAATCGGCAGAAGGTTGTCGGTCAAGGATCGTATGAGGTTGATAAAGAAGGCTGTGGATTATGTGCGTCATTACAGCCCGGGATTTAGTTGGAGGATATTGAGTGAGATAGAAGTAAGGGCTATTGATAAGGAGGAGGAGAGAGTTATGCCACCATTACAGATATCATTGGATGAGGAAAGGTCCAAAGGCTTAAAACTGGGGCTTCAAAAAGGCCGCCGGGAATGCCAGCAGGAGCTGATTTTAAAGATGTTGAGAAAGAAGACAGATTTGTCTTTTATTTCTGAAGTAACAGGTTTGTCGGAGCAGGAAATTAAAAAGCTCAAAAACGATTCTAAAACTTAAGCAGCGTTTTTATAATTTTTTAAGATCAAAACTCCCGGAGAGTATGGTTTTAGGTGGAAGTAGGGGAAAGTTTTACTTCAGTTTAATAGCCCACAAAGCCAGGTACTGTGGTCCAGTAACTGCCATAAAAGGTGAACTGAAGGAAAGAACAGGTACAGGGGGTTCCCACCACCGCTGGTACCGACATGTAACAATAAGAAAGCCCCGCATAGCAAATATTGGAAACCGGAGTAACAGCATAAGGATAAGAAGTGTAAGGATAAGCCGGGTAAGAGGGATAAGGGGAATAATGCACGGGGGAGGAACATCCGGAGTGATGAGAACACGAAGCCCTTTCTGAGCCTGTGTTATAAACGGGAAGCCCTGCCTGATGAGCGGGATTTGGTTTTTTTTGAGCTTTTTGCTCTGTTTGCCCCTCCATCAGTTTTTGTGTGTCTGCCATGGTTTCCTCCATAGGGGCACCAAAAGCTGTGTCAGGGTCAAAATCAATGAGTTCTTCAGAGGCTCTTGCCCTTTCATCAGCAGGATTACTCAAAGGTGCTGTGTTGGGCTGAACCCTCGCCGGATCACCGGAAGCCAAAACCTCCAGAGAAAAGAAAAAAACAAAAACAAACAAAATGGTATTTTTCATTGCCACTCCTTTGACACAAATAAATTTTCTGACTAAAAACATTAACGATGCCAGTTATAACAGAAAAAACCTGTATTTCAAGCCCTGTGTAAAATTTACACTTTTTGAGTGATTTTTTGTCAAAAAACTGCTAAAAAAGGGCTTTATGAGAGTAAAAATCAATGATATCTCATCCTTTTTTGTTGTGTGCCAACTGGAAAATGCACAAAAATCCCCCTGAGGCAAAGCAATACCTTCAAGCCTTAAAAACCCATCTTTTGCCGGAAGATCACAAACATTTTGTTTTTTTTGTACCGGCTTTGACTGTCACCGCCTGTTCTGAGGAGGTCAAAAATTCTGATTTTACTCTGGGGGGGCAAAACTGTTACACGGAAAGCCAGGGGGCTTTTACCGGGGAAAACTCCCCTAAAACCCTTAAAGAGATGGGGCTTTGTTTTTGTCTGGTGGGGCATAGCGAAAGAAGAAAGTTTTTTAAGGAAAACAACACTTTAATTTGTCAAAAAGTAAAGTCTTTATTAAAACATGGTCTTTGTCCTGTGTTGTGCGTGGGGGAAAACCAGGGGGAGAGGGATAAAGGCCTGTCTTTTAAAGTGGTCAGCCACCAGCTCAGTTGTGCTTTAAAGCCGCTTTGTTTTTCAGAGAGTAAAAAGTTTTCTTTTTTCAGAGGGGGTTTTGAAGTGCTTGTTGCTTATGAGCCGGTATGGGCCATAGGCAGTGGTTTAAGTGCCAAAGTTCATGATATAAAAAAGATGTGCCGGTTTATCCGGAGTGAGGTAAAAAAACTGGTGTCTTTTGCACCCGGGGTGCTTTACGGGGGGAGTGTGAATAACAAAAATATCAAAGAACTTTGCTCTGTTCAGGAGCTGGATGGCCTGTTGGTGGGGGGGTATTCGTTAAATCCGTTGAATTTTGCCTCTCTTTTAACAGAGGTTAAAAAACCATGAAAATTAAAAATTTAATTACTATTGATGGGCCGGCAGCCTCTGGTAAAAGCTCTTTAAGTCGCTATTTGGCCCACAGACTGGGTTGGCAGTGGCTTTCCACGGGGGTGTTCTACAGGGGTGTGGCCTATATGGCTTTAAAGCAAAAAAAACATGGGGAAAAAGACATTGCCCATCTGGTGAAGGGGGGGGGCTGGCGTGTTTCACTGGGAGAGGAAAAAACCTGTTTTTTTTACAAAGATGAGGATATCACCGGGGCCATTTACACAGATGAAGTGGATGAGATGGCTTCCCAGCTGGCCCGTTTTGTGTTGGTAAGAAAAGCCCTGCTTTCCCATCAAAAAAATCTTTTTACCCCTGATTTAAGGGGTGGCCTGGTGGCAGAGGGCAGGGACTGTGGAACAGTGATCTTCCCGCAAGCTGGCTTAAAGTTCTATTTAACAGCAAAAGAGGAGGTGCGGGCCGCCAGAAGAAGCCGGCAAAGAGGCAAGCAGTCCCTAAAAAGTGTTATGAGCAGGCAGCACCAAAGAGACCTGCAGGACAGCTCCCGAACCAGCTCCCCCCTAAAAAAACCGGCAGGTGCTTTTTGTATGGACACCGGTGCTTTGCCTTTTGAGGAAATGGTGTTAAAGGCCTATAAAAAATCCTGTGAAGTGTTTAAATGTATAAAGTGAGAAAAAACTTTTGACTTTAAAAAGAAAACATTGAATAAGGAAGAAACCATGAAAGAGGAAATAAAAACAGAGGTTTCCAAAACCAAAGCCCTTCTTTATAAGGAAAAAGTACTTTCCCTGTTTAAAGAGGCGGACATGGAAAATGGCCTTTTTGCAGAAGGTTCTGTCTCTTCAGACGGACAGGTTTCTTTTAAGGATCTGTTTGAGGAATCTTTAAAGCGTGCAGATTTTAAAGTGGGGGATGTGGTTAAGGGCCGTGTGGTGGCGGTGGAGGACGATTATGTGCTGGTGGATATTAATTTTAAGAGTGAGGGGATGGTGGCAAAATCAGAATTTCGTCTGGTGGAGGGCAAAGAGGAAGTCAAAGTGGGGCAGGAGCTGGAGGTTTATATCGATCAGATTGAAGACGACTCAGGCATGATGGTGCTTTCAAAAGACCGGGCGGATATCTTACGAACATGGAAAGATATTTCAAAAGTGGTGGAGAATGAAGAGCTGATTGAGGGAACTGTGGTGGCGAAAGTTAAAGGGGGCCTAAGTGTGGATATTGGGGTTAAGGCTTTTTTGCCGGGTTCTCAAATTGAGCTGCGGCCTGTACATAATTTAAACAGTTACATTGGTAAAAAATACCAGTTTAAAGTTATTAAATTTAACCAGAAGCGGGGTAATATTGTACTCTCACGAAGGGTTTTGCTGCACGAGGAACGCAAAAATCTCAGACACCGCATGCTTCAGGAGATGAAAGAGGGGGCTATAGTTAGGGGTACAGTCAAAAACATTACCGATTACGGGGCTTTTTTGGATCTGGGCGGCCTGGATGGCCTGCTTCATATTACAGACATGAGGTGGAGTCGCATTAAGCACCCCTCAGAGATTGTATCCATAGGGCAGGAAATAGAAGTTAAAATTTTAAAATTCGATGCAGAAAAAAACCGTGTCAGCCTGGGGCTTAAACAGCTGCAGGATGATCCATGGGTTCAGATCAGTCAGGAGCTGAAAATAGGGGATGTTTTAAAGGCCACAGTGGTGAACCTTACGGATTACGGGGCTTTTGTGAAAATCAGGGATGGTGTGGAGGGTTTGGTCCATGTCAGTGAGATGAGTTGGGGCAAGAAGATCAAACAGCCCTCTCAGATTTTAAAGATGGGGGACGAGGTGGATGTTAAAATGTTGGGTATTGACAAAGAGAATCGCCGTATCAGCCTGGGTATGCGGCAGCTGCAACCAAACCCCTGGCTGGATTTGAAAGACAAATACTCTCCAGGCGATGAAGTTAATGTGGAGGTGAAGTCTGTGACCGATTTTGGGGTTTTTGTGGACATAGACAAAGAGGAGGTGGATGGCTTTATCCATGTTTCCGATCTTTCCTGGACAGAGCATATCAACCCCCGCAGCACTTATAAAAAAGGGGAGACTTTAAACGCTTTTGTAAAAAGTATTCAGGTGGAGGAGGGGAGATTTAACCTCAGCTTAAAGAGTTTAACCGGTGATCCGTGGATCCATGTGGAAGAGAAGTATCCTCCCGGTTCCCGCCACGAGGTGAAGGTGATAAAACTTATGAATTTTGGGGTTTTTGTGGAATTGGAGCCGGGCATTGAGGGCTTAATTCATATCAGTGAGTTGCACACCGATCGGGTGGAGAGTGTGGAGCAGGCCACCCGCGTGGGAGAAATTTTAAAAGCCGAAGTGCTAAATATCGACCTGGATGCCAGAAAAATTGGCCTCAGTATTAAACAAATTCAGCTGCGGGAGGGTCTGGACAGTTCTCCATCCTCTTCGTCTGCCTCCCCCTCTTCCGATTCGGGAAAGCCAGGTGCCTCTTCCCCCCCTGTGGATAAAAAAGAGGAAGGTGAAGAATCCAAAGAAAGTGTGTTTGGAAAAGTTTTAAGGTCTTCTTTAAAATTGGCAAGAGGGGAGGAAAAGTCTTCCAAAGATTCCCCCTCTTCCCCCAAAAAAGAAAAAGAAGAATAAGCACCCCCTGCAAGGTGTTTGGTAAAGTGTTGGTCATCGATGTATCTATGGTGTGAGTAAGATATGAAAAACTTTTGGACAAAAGTGTTTGTTGTTTTGTGTGTGCTGGTTGCCGTCAGTGGTCTGATTCGTTTTATAGGGGGTGGTAACCTTCAGACCCGGGGGCCGGTGGGGGCTGTACGTCCGGGGATGATTTTGGCTTTAAATCTGGAGGGGGTGTTGATAGACGGCAAAAGTTTTTTAAAGGATTTGAGAAAATATGCCACCAGCAGCCGGGTGAAGGGGGTTTTAATTCATTTGGATTCTCCCGGGGGGACCGTGGCTGCCAGCCAGGCTCTTTACAGCGAGTTTAAAAGAATTAAAGAAGAACTCAAAAAACCTGTGGTGATCTCTGTGGGTAACATTATGGCCAGTGGGGCCTTGCTGGCAGCTGCCGGGGCTTCCAGGGTTTTGGTGCATGCGGGAAGCCTTGTGGGTTCGGTGGGTGTGATTCGTGTATCCATCAATAAAGGGCGGCTTTATGAGTGGGCCAAGCTGGAACCTTATTCCATTAAAACCGGGGAGTTTAAGGATATTGGTGCGGATTACCGCCGTATCACTTCCCGGGAGAGGGTCTTAATTCAGGATCTGCTTTCAGAACTTTTGGAGCAGTTTAAGGCGACTTTAATGGAGGGAAGAAAGCTCTCAGAGGAGGAGCTGGCACCCTACACAGATGCCCGGATATTTACGGGGGAAACAGCTGTTTCTGCCGGGTTTGCAGACTCGGTGGGTTCTTATTCTGATGCCATTGAGTTGGTGGGGGAGATGACGGGTTTGGGAAAAAGCCCCCATTTGTTTACTCCAGAGCCGGGGTATTTGGATCGAATCAGCAGCCGCTTTTTTGGGGGGGAGGTTTTACGCACTCTCAGGCATTTTTTAATCCGTTACAGAATGGAAAAAACCCCACTTTATATTTTGCCCTCCGCTCTTGGGTTTTAAAATATGCCCTATTATCATACAGCACAAATTGGCATGCCTCAGATCAGTGGCGGGGTGAAGTTTTTAATTGTCAGCACATTGCTGTCCTGGTTTGTACTGGTTATGGTGGTGCAAAAGTTTTTTCTTCAAAGCCCTGTGGTGTATGAGTGGTTGGGTTTTGTACCTTTAAAGGCTTTTTCTTATGGGTGTTTGTGGCAGTTTGTAACTTATATGTTTGTTCACAGTGGGGATGTTTTTCATATTGTTTTTAATATGCTTCTTCTTTGGATGTTTGGATCAGATTTGGAGCATTTATGGAGAAAAAAGTTTTTTTTGATTTATTATTTTGTATGTGGTGGGGGTTCTGTGTTGATTTACTCTTTTGTGATGTGGATTTATGGGCTTTTAGGGGGTGATATCAGCACTTTGGCAGGTGTTCCGGTGGTGGGGGCCAGTGGGGCTGTGTTTGGCCTGCTTTTGGCTTATGGTTTGATTTTTCGTGAAAGAATTATTTTGTTTATGTTTATTTTCCCCATGAAGGCCAAAAATTTTACTTTATTGGTGGCGGCTTTGGAATTTTTGAGTGTGTTAAATTCCGGGTTTGGCAGCCCGGTGGCCAATCTGGCACACTTGGGGGGCTTGATTTCCGGGTTTTTATTTCTTACTTTAAGAAAGTGGCAGGATCAGGGTTTGAGCTTTTCTTTTCCCTTTTGGAAAAGAAAATCCTCTTTTATAAAAATCACGCCCCACACAGACAAAAACATTCTTCATACAGTTTTTAAAGGAGGTACGATATGAAGCTCAATAAAATTATTCATCAGTTTCGTTTTGACAAACGCCTGGTGGAGTGGAACTTAAGCAATAAAACCATTAGTGCGGAAGAGTATAAAAATCACTTAAAATCTTTGGCAGATGATTCTGACAGCAGGCAGGATATGTTTTCTGAGCCTCCTCACCGGGAAAGCCAGCCCACCACCTCTTCTCAGGAAGCCCTGCCCCCTTTACCGGAGTAAGTGATCTCTTGTTACCATGTTCCCGGGTTTTTCCGATTTTTTTCAAGTGCAGACAAGAAACAATCAGACACTTTAGTTTATTGATCTTTGGGGCTTTCTGGTTTTTTTAAAGGAAAGGGGAGAGTAAAGTTTTGCGTTTAAAGGTGAGGCGGGGGCCGGGGTCTTTTTTTTCCACTATGGAGCTTCCTCCTTCAGCCCGTATTCATATTATGGGGGTCTGTGGTACAGCCATGTCCGCTCTGGCAGGGCTTTTGGTCAAAAGTGGCTACCAGGTTAGTGGGAGTGACAAATCTTTTTATCCACCCGCTTCTGAAGAGCTTAAAAATCTGGGTATTACTCTGCTTAAGGGGTACAAAAAAAAGCATATCCATAAAACTCTGGATTTGGTGGTGGTGGGCAATGTGATCACCAAAAAAATGCCAGAGGCACAGGCTCTTTTAAAATCCCACCTGCCTTATGTAAGTCTTCCGGAAATTCTGTCCCCTTTGTTTATGGCACAAAAAAACTCCATTATGGTGTGCGGCACCCATGGTAAAACCACTCTGTCTTTTTTGTCTGCCCATCTTTTAAAATCTGGGGGAAAGTCCCCGGGGTTTTTAATTGGTGGGGTGTCCAAAAATTTTAAAGCCGGGTTTTGTCTTAAAAAATCTGCCTCTTTTTTTGTTGTGGAGGGGGATGAGTATGATACGGCTTTTTTTCAAAAAAGCCCAAAATTTTTACACTACCCGTGGGGGGTGACACTTCTTACCGGTGTGGAATTTGATCATGCGGATATTTATAAAAACATTAAAGAGGTTCAGAAAGTTTTTTTAACTTTGGTGAGAAAAAAACAACCCGCTTTGCCCTTAAAATTTCGGAAAAAAACTTTTCATGGCTTTATTATGGCTCTCAGCTCACCTTTTATGAAAATCCTGGCAGGGGAGGCCAAAAAAGCCGGCCATAAGGTGATCACTTACGGAAAATCAGAAGGGGACTGGCAGTGGATAAAAAGAACAAAAACAGAAGGCCCTGCCTGTGGGCAGATTTTAACTGTTCAAAATCCCACAGGTCGCAAAACCCCTGTTCAGACTCCTCTTTTGGGCGAGCATAATGCATGGAATGTACTGGGGGCTTATGTGTTAAGCCGGGTTTTAAAATTAAATCTGAAAAGCACCCTTTCAGCCCTCAGGGATTTTAAAGGGGTTAAACGGAGATTTCAGATTCGGGGCCGGTGGGGGGGGGTCACAGTGGTGGAGGATTTTGCCCACCATCCCACGGCTGTGCGTGCGGTTTTAAAAACGGCACGGGAGCACTACCCATCTTACCGGTTGCTGGTGGGTTTTGAACCCCGATCGGCCACTTCCCGCACCAATATCTTTCACCGGCAATATGTAAAGGCTTTGTCTTTGGCCGATCTGGTTTTTTGTCTGAAAGCCACCAACCAAAGCCGTATCGCCAAAGACAAAAGGCTGAATACAAAAAAACTGGTGAAAGATATCAACACCTACAAGAGCAAAGGTCCCAAAGCCTTTTATGCCAGGGATGCAGAGAGCATGGCCTCTCAGATTCAAAAACACAGCCGGAAGGGGGATCTTTTAATCCTGATGAGCAATGGGGATTTTCAAAATATTTACTCCCTTCTTCCTCAAAAATTAAAATCAGTGAAAAGGGTTTAAAGCAAAAGGGTTTTAAATTCTTAAACCCTCTGATATTTGGGGAAAATGTTACCAGGTCTCTGGCTCTTCTGTTTCTTCAATGGGTTGAAGAAGCACTTTTCCGTCTTTTTGAAAATAAACACTATAGCCCTGTTCTTTAGCCTGTTTGACAAAATTTTCTAACACTCTTGTTTGTTCTTTTTTATTTTTTTCTTTTAGATCGTTGAAGGTTTGTTGTTGGTGGGCCAGCTGCCTTCGGATGGTGTTTTCGGGGTCTTCGTGGTTTTCCTCCGGGAGGTGGAGTGTAAGATCTTTGACCACAGCCCTGCGGTTGTGATCTTCGGGGAAGTAAGTCTCCTCTTGTCTGCTGCCTGTGTGTTGTTTCTCTTCAGGGGAAACTTCCTGGTTTAAGTGTTCTTTATAGGTGTTTTGATACTGTATGTTTTGCTCCAGGTGGAGATCCTGGCTTCGCTCTTTGAGGCGGTCTTTTCTGCTGTTGTGGGAAGTGCCGGCCTCCTGCCGGTTGAGGGGCTTTTTTTGTGTTTTTGTACTATTGTTGTGAATGCGGTCCGGGGATTTGTTCCACAGATAAAACCCGCTTAAGAGGAAAACCGCAAAAAAAACTTTTGTTTTTAAAGACATGCTTTGTGTATCGGCAGGTTTCGGGGATGTTTTAACCTTATTTTAATGAGCGGGGACGATGACCACCAGGTGGTTTGACCTCTAAATATCACTTGCTTTGGTTACAGGTACAAATCTCACCATTGATTTTTACAGGCTCGCCATTAAAAAGAACAGGCTTGCCGCCCTTAAATATAGTCGTCCCACTCACAGTCTGATTCATCTGTGAAGGATCCGGGGGAAGCTTTTTACATGCCTCTTGAGATTGATCAATTAAAGCCTGGCAAGCTACAGGATCAGGATCAGTAGTATCCTGCCTTACCCCGTCTATGACAGAAGGCCCGTCATAACAAACCCCGAGTTTTTCCCCCTCGGTCATAGCATTCATATACATATTATGGCAGCGACGATTCTTGATTCTCACTGAAGCATCCATGTTACCGGGTATTTCTTTGGACCTGGTACAGTAATCCTTACAGGAAGCATAAAAAGTCTTGTTAAACTTACAGCACACAAACACACAAACTGACAATAAAATGGTTATTAAAATCTTCATTTTAAACTCCTTAAAGTTTCAAAGTGTTTTTCCTACCGGTATTTTTCTGCGATGAGACTTTCCCGGGTAATTATGTTTTGAGGGTAAGATTCTAAAAAAGAAAGAAAATCCTTAATGGTTAAATCGCAAACTTGATCTTTTCCGCCCGTCTCACAAAAAAAACCATTAGAAGTCATAATCATTGTATTTGTCCCTGTCGCAAGACCATGTCAATAATTTTCTTTCCGGACTAGACCAGCCGGCTACATTCCCCCGGTATCCAGGGAAGGTGATCCTTAACCTGGAGGACACTCTGCCGGTGTGGCTAATTGCTGAGAAGGCTGCGGCTATGGTGTTGGGGTTTGAAGATTTTGCCGGGACGGACAGTCTGAGATTGAGCAAACTGTATCCCCCATCTTTGGCAAAAATCCCCAAGGTGTGTATTTGAAGTCGGTCCATAGTTACCGGGACAGTGGCTTTTACAGGCTGCATAGGTTGTCTTGCCTGGTCCTATGGTGATTTTTATTGGCTGTGTGGGGGGAGTTGTGTTAAGTTACCTGCTTTGGGGAGGTTTTTATGATTGTGCATCGCTGGCAGGCACCTGTTTTGCCCACTGAAGAGCAAATTTATCAGATTTTTGAACGGGAGGGTCTAAGGCCTTTTGAAGAGGTGTATGCCGCAGGAGAAAAAATAGACTTTCACCGCCACCCTTTTGATGAAGTGCGTATGCTGGTAAAAGGTGTTTTGCTTTTGGATATTGCGGGCAACCGGTTATTGCTTCGGGCAGGGGACAAGATCATTATCCCCTCCAATACAAAGCACTCCAAAAAAAACACTGGCCCCAAAGACTGTGTTTGTATTTGCTCTTACAAAGCTTTTTAACTGTGGTATTTACCACCTTTTGTAGCTTCCTTTTTTTAAAGACCAAAGGGTGCATGCATGAAAAACCAGCAAAGCCACCAAAGACACCACACAGGCCTGATCCACAGGGACATCTGAGATCCCCAAAACTCCATAGCGAACACCATTGATAAAATAAAGCAAAGGGTTAAAATAAGACACAGAAATCCAAAACGGACTTAAATTGTTTAAGGAAAAAAACACCCCCCCCAAAGAAATCAAAGGGGCAATAATAAAGCCCCCTATGGCACTCACATGATCAAAATTTTTACCCCAAAGCCCAACGCAAATCCCCAGTTTTGTAAAAGCCAGGCCCCCCACAGAGCAAAAAAACAAAAAATAAAGGGGGTATTTGGGAATCAGCCAGCTTTGTTCATAAATACGGTAAAACAAAATGCCGGACACAAAAACCACAAAGCCCACCACCAGACCCCGAAAAAGCCCCCCCAAAGACATGGCCCAAACAATCTGCTGAACACTCAAAGGGGAGGCCTTCAGGTCTATAATCTCCCCTCCAAACTTCATGCTGAGCAAAGAGCTGGAACCATTCTGATAACTGTTATTCATACAACTCATCATCACCAGGCCGGGGATTAAAAACTCCAAATAAGAAACCCCCTCCAGCACAGAAATGCTTTTTCCCAAACTCACCCCAAAAATCAACACAAAAACAAAATTGTTGCAGACAGGGATAAATATGGTTTGTGCCATCACTTTCAAAAAACGCTGAATTTCACGGTAAAGAAGAATAAAAAAAGGGGTCCACACCAGATCCTGAACAAAATCCGCTTTCTGCCCCCCTTGAAAACCAAAAAAGTTTTTTATCCATAATATCAATTTAAGACTCCTGTTTTTTTTGTTTCAGTACTCTTTTAAAGGCATCCTCCAGGGTTCCCTCTTTTAAGGTCAAGTCCTCTATTTGTTCCGGCTTAAGCTTCAGGTCTGATAAAACCCCCCCCACACCTTTTCCATAAGGAAGATGAAAGTCAAAATACAAATCTTTACGGGCTTGAGTTAAAAAAGTGTGTTTGAGAGTCTGGGGCTTTTTCAGGGATATTTTTAAATGCCGGAAAGTCAGTTTTTGAATCAAAGATCGGGTGGGTCCCTGGTTTTGTATTTTTCCTTTGTGGATAATCGCCACCCGGTCACAAAGCTCTTCGGCCTCCTCCAGATAATGGGTGGTGAATAAAATGGCCACATTGTGCTTTTTCAGCTCTCTGACAATATCCCATATTGCATACCTCAGCTCCACATCCACACCGGCTGTGGGTTCGTCCAGCAAAAGCAGACGGGGGGAGTGGAGCAGGGCTTTTGCCACCATTAATCTTCTCTTCATACCTCCGCTGAGCTGGCGTACATTTTTGTGTCTGTGTTCAAAAAGGTCCAGTTTTTTAATCAAATCCTGTATCCGTGACCGGCTTCCTGACACGCCATAATAACCGGCCTGAAAAGTCAAAATCTCCTCCAGGTTAAAATAGCCGTGAGATATTGTCTCCTGGGGGACAAAGCCGGTCACTGCCTTGCTTTGACGGGGGTATAAATTTAAATCTTTTCCCAAAATGACAATACGGCCCGAGCTGGGTTTTTCCAAAGTGACAATGGTGGAGATAATGGAGGTCTTGCCTGCCCCATTGGGACCTAAAAGGCCAAAAACCTCTCCCGGGTACACTTCAAAATTCACCCGGTCCACAGCCCTGAGGGAACCATAATCTTTCACCAAAGACTCCACACTGAGTACGGGATCCCGGATAGCATGTTCGGGGATGGGCATAATTTTCCTCTTTTGTTTTTTTAAAAGACCTTATTAACTGAATGGAGGGGGAAAGTCATGCCCATTTTTTTTATCTGCCCCCAATTCTGGTTTTTATTGATTTCTGCTCAAAAAACTGATTAAGTTTTGCTTGTGGGGGTATTTTGGGGTGCAAGCCAGGGTGTTTTGTTTGGTTTTAAAAACTGCCCTTCAGGGTCCCTTAAAAACATTATGAAAGCTTCTCAAAAATTTGAAATTGTCAGTTTTTATAAGTTTTTGCCTCTGGCATCTTCCCGGCTTCCCTATATAAAAAAAAAGCTTTTGGAGCAGACGGGTTCTCTTTATGGTCTCGTTTTATTGAGTACGGAGGGTATTAACGCCACTCTGTCTGGCCCCAAAGGGGGTTTAAGCTCTTTTTTGGAAAAAATTAAAAAACTGCTTTCTACAAAAGAGGACTTTTTTTATAAAAAATCCTTATCTCCTGTTAAGGGGTTTAAAAAACTGCGGGTCAAAATCAAAAAAGAGATTATCACCATGGATCAAAAAAATTTTAAAGCTCTTAAGCCCTCTTTGTTTCTGGAACCCGGGGAATGGGAAAAAGAGCAACAAAAAAGTGGCACTCAGGTTTTGGATATTCGCAACGATTATGAGGTTCGCCTGGGCAAATTCAAAAAAGCCACACATTTAAATTTGAAGGAATTTTCCCGGTTTCCTCAAAGCTTAAAAACAGCGGCTTTGGACAAAAACAAAAAAACACTGATTTACTGCACCGGGGGTATCCGTTGCGAAAAAGCTCTCTCAGAGATGAAGAGACAGGGCTTTCAGAAGGTTTATTCCCTTAAAGGGGGGATTATTCACTACCTTAAAAAGTATCCCTATAAAAGCTTTGAAGGGGATTGTTTTGTATTTGATCACAGGGTGGCTTTAAACCAGGAGGGCAGGGTTTGTGAAAAATACCGGCTTTGTCCCCACTGTGGGGACGCTGCGGCACATTCTGTTTCATGTCTTCACTGCGGCAGGAAGATTCTGATATGCCGGGCCTGCTTAAACAAAAAAGAAAACCGGTTAAAAACCTGTGGCAAAAACTGTTCTCATCACTTTCAAATGGGACACAGGTGTAAAAAACCCTTCAAAACCTCAGAAAAAAACAAATAACCCCGGTCAAAACAACATTTTTTGTCCTTAAGTGTTTAAAAAACAGATAAAAAAAGTGTTTCAAAATGAAACACTTTTTCCCTCAAATTGTTTCCAGAAATAAAAAACACAAGTAATTTTAATAACTTAAAGTAAAATGACCAGGATATTGCATTATATAGGGTAAAAGCATTTTAAATGACCAAATTTGTCTAAGGAGGTAAAAAATGAAACACACTTGTCCTTTATGTGCATCCCCGCTTCGTTCTGTGGGGCAAAGTTTGCTTTGTGCCAGCTGTGGCTGGAACAAAGTCTTAAATGGCACAGCCCAAAAAAAGCTTCAAAACCATATTTCAAAAGGGGTGTTGGCAGCCGGAATTTCCCTCATGCTGGCTCTCGTTTATGTGGGGCATTTTGGAGTTTATTCTGTTAAAATTTTACCTTTAAAAATTCAGGCTCTGGCAGGGGGGTTAAATTCAGATTCCCATACCCGTCTGGTTGATATCTGTGCTGATCTCAAGCAGTACGATTGTGTGGAAAAAGCCCACCTTTCTTACTTTCATTCCTCCGGGGATGTAAAGGTTTTGGAAAAACTGGCCCGTCTTCAAAATCAAAGAAACAAACCCGGTGAGGCTCAAAAAACCTACCACCTGTATTTTCAAAACAAAGGGCGTGATTTTAAAGCGGCTTACCATTATGCCCGTCTGCTTGAAAGCAGGGGACAAAAAAACCAGGCTTTAAAGTACTATAAATATGCTCTTTCAGCAGGTACCACTGACAGCACCCTCAGAGTGAGTGTGATGCGTGCTTATATCAGCTTTCTTGTGGCTGAGGGCAAAACCCATAAAGCCAAAAGAGAGCTGGCAAAAATTCAACCCCGTATTAAAAAATCCTCTGCCTTAATTCAGCAGGAATACTCCCGCTGGCAGGCACAGGTTAAAAGAAGAGGATAGTTTCACCTCCAACAAAAAATCCTCTTCCACTTAATCAAGCCCCCCTCACACCTCCAGGGGGGCTTTTTTTATGGGCTAAAAACCACAACAGCAATGAATAGGTGGTGGTAAGGATTTTTTAAGACACTGAAGGTTTTTGACAACATGCAATAAAAAAAGAGCTTGGCAATGTTTTTTGTTTTTTGTTACAAAGCTTTTATGTTGATAAGGTTTTTCCTTTTGTTTTTTCTCTCTGTCTTTTTTGTATCCTGCAGACAGGGGGATTCCAAATTGGCCTCCCGTTCTGAGGCCCCGGTTTCTGCATCGGATGCTTCCCCCTCAACCAAAGGGGAAAGCCCCTCACCGACTGAGGTTCAAACCCCGCCACAAAAAACTTACATTATCACCAATGATTTTCAGGATCACAAAAGCAGTGGCAGGCTTTACTTAAGGTTAAAAAGCTCTCAAAGCGGGGGGGCTTCTTACATTGTGCCTCCTGCAGAGTTTGGAAATGTCAATACAGGGCTTGCTCTTGTTGGTGGGTTTAAGGTGAATACCGGGTGTGTGAGTGTGGAAGAATCCCAGTTTCCTCTTTGGGTGGATGTTTGTCAGTCTGCGGACTGCCTTATGGTTCGCCGCACGGGTTATATAGAAAATCCCGGCCATTACAGTGTGAGTGGTATCGGCAGCCTTATGATTCTTCAGATTTATTCCCACTCCCCCTGTTCTGAAGAATTTTCCGAGCAAATTCGCTATGTGGGGGAGTACTCATCAGCGGATGAGCTTTTTCCCTAAGAACCAAAAAAGGCTTTTTGTTTTTTTGATGTTAAACTTTTTCCATTGGGAACAAGTGGTTTTTTTTAAACGGGGGAAGGG
The DNA here is from genome assembly GCA_965200025.1 of Bdellovibrionales bacterium. Taxonomy (GTDB): domain Bacteria; phylum Bdellovibrionota; class Bdellovibrionia; order Bdellovibrionales; family UBA1609; genus JANQSP01. The sequence continues at coordinate 831,720 of OZ241325.1, read as the reverse complement.
AGGCTTCTGAATTTCAGAGGCTTAAAAAAAGTGGTACATAAAAGCTTTTATTGTTGTATTTGTGTTATTGGTTTTTCTTTTTATATGCATAAGGGTTTTTCTGAAAAAAGCAAAACACAAAAGCAGGGGGTGGCTTTGGATATTCAGTTCCATGTGGAAAAATACCAGCTGGCAAATGGTATGAGGGTTTTGCTTCACCCGGATCCTCATATTCCCCAGGTGTATCATCAGCTTTGGGTGAATGTGGGATCCAAAGATGAGGTGGAGGGGAAAACGGGGCTTGCCCACCTGTTTGAGCATATGATGTTTCGGGGAACAGACAAACACCCTGGCAAACTTTATGATGCCCGGCAGGAATCTTTGGGGGCTTCCAACAATGCTTTCACCTCTTTTGATTACACGGCTTATTATGTCACTTTACCCTCGCAGCATTTGGACACCATTTTGGAGATGGAGGCCAGAAGGCTTTCGCACCTGCAAATCACCCAGTCTCATTTTGAGCAGGAAACAGAGGTGGTTAAAGAGGAAAGAAGACAAAGAACAGACAACGACCCCAACGATTTTTTTGAACCCATGATGAAGCTGCTTTTCCCCTCTCACCCTTATGGACGACCCATTATTGGTTTTATGAAGGATTTGGACAAGGCCACTCTTAAGGATCTCAATCAGTTTTTTAAAAAACACTATAGCCCCCATAACATTGTTTTGGTTTTGGCCGGGGATTTTGAAGTCTCTTATGCCAAAAAAAGGATTCAAAAGCATTATGGAGCTTTAAAGTCCTCTTTTTCTGTAGAAAAAAAAATCCCTTTTTCGAAGAAAAAACAAAACCAGGCAAGAAGTGTGAGGCTTAAAAGAAAAATCGAGGCCCCCACACTGGCTGTGGCTTACCGGGGACCTCCGGCGGGCCAGCCCGGGGCTTATGCCCTGACAGTTTTAAATCATATTCTTGCTGCCGGGGAGTCCAGCAGGCTTCACAAGCTCCTGGTGCATGATAAAAAATGGGCCCTTTCTGTGGGAGGGGGGTATTACGATTTAAAAGAGGCTGGCGTTTTTGTTTTGGAGGTGCTTTTAACTCCGAAGGCCTCCCTGAAAGAGGTTAAAAACCTGGTTTACCAGGAGGTGGAAAAAACCAGAACCCGGCTCATAACACAAAAAGAGCTTTTAAAAAGCACCAGACATCTGATGTACGATTATGTAACAGGTATTAAAAGTATTGCAGGCAAGGCCAACGCTTTGGGGGAAAAAGAGATTTTATTTAAGGATTTCAACCAGCTTTTTAAGGATATACAGTATTATAAGGGGGTTCGTGCAGAGGATGTTAAAAAGCAGGCTTTAAGTTTTTTATCCCCTCAGCTGTCCTCGGTGGTGGAGTTGGTGCCTTTTTAAGGGGTAAAAAAACCGGAAAAAGTCCGTTATGAAGAGATGGCTTAAAATTTTGGTGGTAACAGCAACTCTGTGTGTGGCAGGTTTTTATTCTGTGAGGTGGATTATGAGCAAAAAAGAAAACACTTTTCGTCCCTATACTTTTCAGACTCACCGGCTTTCCAACGGGTTGAAGGTTTTTTTGGTGCCTGACGGGAGGCTTCCCTCTTTACGCCTGGAGTTTATGATTCCCGGAGCCGGACACTGTGCTGAAAACAAAGATCAACAGGGCCTTTTACATCTGCTTATGGAGCTTATCAACAAGGGAACTCAAAAAAAATCTTACACTCAGGTGGTGGAGGAGCTGGAAACCCTGGGTGCCTCTTTGGGATATAACATGAATACAGACTATGTTTCCTTTTCTGTGCAAACCTTATCCTGGCTTTATGAGCCTTTGTTAAAACTGTTTTCTGAGATTATGACTGAGCCGGCTTTTCCGGAAAAAGAATTTCAAAGAGTAAAGCAAAACGGCCTGGATGCAGTTAAAAGAAGTGTGGAACACATCCCCTCTTATACCAATCGTATATTTAACCGTTATTTGTTTTACCCTCATCCTTACGGTTTTTATAAAGAGGGGGGTCTTAAAACACTTAAGTCCCTGAAACGCGGGGATGTGCAGGATTTTTACAATAAAAACTTTGTTCCTGAAAAATCGGTGCTGGCTGTTTCGGGCCGGTATCCAAAAAACATCCTCTCTCATTTGGAAAAGATTTTTGGCAAATGGAAGCCTTCCCCACGGGCTTTGACCTCAAAGGTTTCAGAGGGGAAAAAAGCTTTTTCTTTCTCTCCCACCGGGGAGGGGGGGGTGTTTTTGGTGGATCACCCGGCAGCTCTTGTGCAGTCTGAAATTCGTTTGGGTCATTTGTCTGTAAAGAGAACCCATGAGGATTACATGGCTTTAAAGGCCTCCAGTCTTATACTGGGGGGGTCCATAGTCAGTCGTTTAATGGACCGGCTTCGGACACAAAAAGGTTTAACTTACGGAATACACTCTTATTTTGATTTTAAAAAAGAGGGTGGGGCTTTTAAAATCGCTTTTGCCACACGCAACTCGCAGGTGGGGACAGGGATTTTGGAAACCCTTGGAGTGGTGGAACATTTTTATAAAGAGGGGGTCAAAAAAGAGGAACTCAAAAAAGCGAAAGAACTTATGAAAACCCATTTCATACGCTCCATGGAGACTGTGGAATCCTTTGCTCACTCTCTTTTGTATTTGCACGCACAGGGTCTGAGTTTAAAGTTTTTGGAGAACTATGTGTCTTATGTGGAAAGCTTAAACACCTCTCAGGTGAATGCCGCCATTCGGAAGCACCTGCATCCTGAAAACCTTAAAATTTTAATTGTGTCACAGGTGGATAAAGTCAAATCCCAGCTGGGGGACTACAAAAAAATCATCACCAGGAGTTATAAGGATTTTCTTTAAGAGTTTAAGGAGTTTTATTTTGAAGGGCCAGGTGAATTTGCCGGTATGTTTTGTCTTTTAAACTTTTGGCTGTGTGTGTTTGATGGTTTAGGGGTGGTAAAAACACAATATCTGTGTGCAGGCTTTTAACTTCATACATCAGGCGAAAAAAATGGGTTTTAAAGCTTTCTTTTTTTCTGTTCCAGGATATGAAATGCTGCTCCCGGGGGCTTAAGGCTTTGCCGTTTATGTGCTGGTAGCGGATACAGACGGGAAGCACTGTTTTTTTGGCATGAAGGGCGGAAAGAAAAAACGGTGCATGGAAGGGCAAAAGAGTGTGGGGGGCTGAGCTTTTCCCTTCCGGAAAAAAAACCACATGAAAACCTTTGTTTAAATTTTTTGCTATGGTTTTGATTTCTTTTCTGATGTTTTTTGTGTTTCTTCTTTCTATAAAACAGGCCCCCAGTATTTTGGGTAAAAAAGACAGATAAAAATGTTTTTCTTTAATATCCCGGGTGGTGATAAAAATGTTGTTGTGTAAAACTGCCTGAAGAAAGGGAATATCCAGATAGCTGGTGTGGTTGCAGGCTATCAGGTGGTTTTTTTTCAGGCAGGGCTTTCCTTTTACATGGATCTGAAAACCAAAAAGTGAGGTTAAAACACGGGTAAGAACCCGGGTAATGCGGGACAAAAAAAAGATTCTTTTGTTTTTATCAAAAACTGTTACAAAAAAAATAAAGAGGGCAAGAACAAAAAACACCCACAGAGTGGCAACAAACAGGCTCAGTCTGTAGATAAAACGAAGGGACTTCATCAGGTGTTTTTGTTAAAGGGCTGAAGCTTTTTGATAAATTCCAAAAAACCTGTGGCCTGGTGTTTGAGTCTAAGCAAAAGAGCAGGGTCTTTCAGCCGGCCTTTTTTTAAAAGATTTTGTATATGGGGAAGGCAGGTTTTTTGAGGATGAATAAGGGCCTGATTGTCGCACATTAACTGCATCAGGTGGGCGGTGGCAAAGCCTCCCCCGCCTTTTCCGCCCAGGCCCACAAAGCTGGCAGGTTTGTGGTAAAAACTTTTGGGATAATCGCAGTGATCAATAAAAAACTTCAAAATACCGGGGAAGGAGTGATTGTATTCCGGACACACAAACACCAGTCCACAGGACAGGTTTAAAGTTTTTACAGCACAACAAATGTTTTCCGGTCGTTTTTTTGTGTAGGGGTTTAATGCCAGTGCAGAAAAATCCAAAAGTTTTAAATCTATGATTTCTGTGTGGCAGCCCAGCTGTTGATAAATTTTGAATACCAGGCCTGAGACCTGCCGGGTTTTTGAAGATTTTCTGCTGGTTCCGGAAATCACACTGATTTTAAAGGGGGCGTGGGACATGCCTGCTTTTACCAGCTGGCTTTGGTGAGGCCAGGGATATTGCCTTTGTGGGCCAGTTCTCTAAAAACCAGCCGGGAGAGGCCGAAACGGCGAAGCCCCCCACGAGGCCGGCCCGTGATGTTGCATCTTCTGACCACACGGCAAAAAGAGCTGTCTTTGGGGAGTTTTTGAAGAAGAAGGCCCGCCTCCTCCCGTTCCTGATCGGAAAGGCTGGTGCGGGACACTTTTGTTCGAAGTTCTTTTCTCAATTTGGCGTATTTTTGAGCCTTCTTCAGTCTTTTTTGGTTTTTGACAATCGAGCTGGTTTTGGCCATTGGTTTTACCCCTTACTTCCTTTTTATTTGTCTTTATTTGTCCTTTGCTTAAGTTTTGCTCTGAGCTTTAAAAGCTGCATAAGGGGAATTTATGCTTTGTTTTTCCCTTTTAATCAAGTAAAAACCCCCGGAAAAGCCTCTTTTTTTATAAGATTTTGTTTGTTATACTTTAAAACCTCCTGTTTGTGAAGAAAAAACAGGTTTTTTTTAAGGGGTTTAAAGGGGCCTGTATTTAAAGGTTTTTCCTGTTTATAGCAGGGAAAACAGATTTTTTTTAAGGGGCCGTGCTTTATTGGGATATAGCTCAGGTGGTTAGAGCGCTACCTTGACATGGTAGAGGCCGGTGGTTCAAGTCCGCCTATCCCAACCAATTTTACCGCTTGCATGTTCCAAGAACCTCTGATAAAGTCCTTGAGTTGCAGATCCTGATAATCTGGAGGAAAGGTAAAAAAACTTTTGAAAGAAAACAAAACCGATTCCCCCTCAACAGAAAAAAGAAGAGTTTTTTACCACAAGCCTGAGGCTTGTGTAAAAGAGTGGGACCTTTCTTTATCCGGCCGTTCTGTGCGTGTTCAGGCCGAGATGGACTGGCTTCTTATCCGTAAAAAAGAAAAGCCTGTGGCAGATATGTTTTACACCTATTACCGCAGGCTGGATCTCAAATCCCGGGCTTCTTCCAAACGACCTCTGACTTTTGTGTTTAACGGGGGGCCTGGGGCCTCTTCTGTGTTTTTGCACATAGGGGCTTTTGGCCCCAAAAAAGCGGCTTTTGGGGAAAGGGGGCAAATTCTCCCCCCTCCTGTTCAGCTTCAGGACAACCCGGAAAGCCTTATCGATAAAACCGATCTGGTTTTTATCGATCCTGTGGGTTGTGGTTTTTCCCGGGCTTTTGATGAGTTGGATTTTTCCTCCCCGGAGGAGGTTTCAAATTCTTCTGCCCCCACAAAACCCAAACCAAAAAAAGATTTTTACAAGCTGGAAAAAGACCTGCAATCTCTTGCAGAGTTTATTCAGCTTTTTTTATCCCGGTACAGGAGGTGGTCTTCCCCTTTGTTTTTGGCTGGGGAAAGTTATGGGGGCTTTCGTGCAGCAAGGCTTTCCTCCAAGCTTTATATAGAATATGGTATTGCCTTAAACGGGGTGATTATTTTATCCCCCTGTCTGGAGCTTAAGGCCTTCTCCAGTGATGATTATGATGTGCTTTACTGGATGGATGTCTTCCCCTCCATGGCAGCTGCCGCAGCCTACCATAAAAAATCCACTTATTTTGCAGGCAGGGATATACTCAAAAACCCGCTGAGTGATTTTTTAAGACCCGCAGAGGATTTTGCCACACAGGAGCTGGTTTCTGTTTTGGTCCAGGGGGAGAGGCAAAAAAAACGGGAGGACATCTTAAAAAAAGCACAGGCTTTTTCAGGCATACCTTTTGAAACCCTAAAACTGGCAGGGGGAAGGCTTTCCATGTTTCAGTTTTTAAGGCAGCTGCTTAAGGAGGAGGGAAAATGGTGCGGTATGTACGATGCAGCACAAACCATCTGGGACCCCTTTCCCCACAGAATCCGCTTCGAAGGACCCGACCCCACTTACCATGGTTACGAACCCTCCTTTACACAGGGTATTCAATGCCTGTTTAAGGAGTTTATGGGGCTTAAGTGCGAAAGAAAATACCGTATTCTCAATGAAGAGGTGAACAAGAGCTGGCAGTCTGACAAAAAATCCCATTTTTTTGATATTAACATAGGCAGTGCAGATGATTTAAAATCCGCTCTGGCCTTAAACCCTCATTTGAAAGTGCTTTTGTGTCATGGGGTGTTTGATATGGTGACCCCTTATTTTTCCTCTCAAAGAACTTTGTCTCTGATGCGTTTAAAAGAGGATTTAAAAAAACAGATTTTATTTCGTCTGTTTTATGGGGGGCATATGTTTTACACCTGGCGGGATTCCTTAAGAGAATTTAAAAAATGTTCAGAAGCTTTGTTTTCCGAATCCGTGACAGGGGGGCAGGCACAAAAAGGTTGAATATCCCCGTAAGCGTTCTCCACCCTTGAGACCGGGGGCAAAAATTTATTTTTTCTGACGAAAGGCAAAGGATAAAAAGCTTTTTCTTTGCTGTAGGGAAAAGGCCATTTATCTTGGGTGGCATCATTTAAAGTGTGGGGGGCGTTTTTTAAAACATTGTTGTTGAGAGGGTATTTTTTTTCCTCTATTTCCTGTATTTCCCTTCTTATCTGAATAAGAGCCTCTGAGAGGCGGTCTATTTCCCCTTTGTCTTCGCTTTCTGTGGGTTCCACCATGAGGGTGTGGGGAACGGGCCAGCTCACAGTGGGGGCGTGAAACCCATAATCCATCAGCCGTTTTGCCACATCCTCCACGGTCACTTCCGCAGAGTATCTGAATTTCCTGAAATCCAAAATACACTCATGGGCTACAAAACCCCTGGAATCCGTATAAAGCACAGAATAGTGTTTTTTGAGCCTGTGGGCCAGATAGTTGGCGTTCAAAAGGGCACATTGAGTGGCTTTTTTTAAGCCCTCGCTTCCCATTAAGCGAATATAAGCCCATGAGATGGGCAGCAGGCCCGCGGAACCATAAGGTGCTGCACTCACGCTCCACCCTTTGCTTTCCCGTGAAAGCAAAGGGTGTGTGGGGAGAAGGTGCTTGAGTTTTTTACTCACCACTACGGGTCCCATGCCCGGTCCCCCGCCGCCGTGAGGGATGCAAAAGGTTTTGTGCAGGTTTAAGTGGCAAAGGTCCGCTCCCAAAAGATTTAAATGACTAATTCCCATCAGGGCATTCATATTGGCACCATCCAGATACACCAGGGCCCCTGCCTGATGAACCAGCCGGCACACCTGGTGAATGTTTTTGTCAAAGACCCCGTAAGTGGAGGGGTAAGTGATCATCAGAGCTGCTGTTTTTGAACCATATTCCTTGAGTTTGTGTTTTAAATCTTTTTCACAAAGAGAACCATTGGCCTGGCACTTTAAAGGCAGCACTTTAAAACCTGCTTGTATGGCACTGGCAGGGTTTGTGCCATGGGCAGAGGTGGGGATAAGGCAAATGCTGCGTTCCCTCTGGCCTTTTTCCTCGTGGTATTTGCGTATCATAACCAAACCGGTGTATTCCCCCTGAGAGCCGGCATTGGGTTGAAAAGACACCGCATCAAAGCCGGTGATTTTACAAAGATAGCTTTCCAGCTCCCGGACAATTTGCAAATACCCCCGGGTTTGTGAGGACGGGGCAAAAGGGTGAATGTCTTTAAAACCCCGCCAGCTTAAAGGCAAAAGCTCTGAAGTGGCGTTCAGCTTCATGGTGCACGAACCCAAGGGAATAAGGGAATGCGTGAGGGAAAGGTCTTTGCTGCCCAAGTGGTGGATATAGCGAAGAAGTGCGGTTTCACTGTGGTAGGTCTTAAAAACAGGATGCTTCAGGCAGGGGGAGTTTCGCATGAGGGAAGAGGACAGCCAGGTGCTTTGAACCTCTTTCAGCAAAGGGGTTTTCGAGTTTTTTACAGCCGGGGCAAAGGGAAGAAAAACACGGATCAGATTTTGAACATCTTTCAGCTTATGGGTTTCGTTAAAAGACACAGACAAACACTGTTCTGAGAACTTAAGAACATTGATTCGATTTTGAAGTAATTTTTGATAAAGGGCAGAATTTTTTTGAGGGGAAAGCACTGTCTGAACGGTGTCAAAAATTTGTGTGTGTTTGATTTTGAAAGACAAAGCCTTTAAGGATTTCACAAAACTTAAAGCCAAAAGATGCACCCTTTCAGCTATGGCTTTCAGTCTTTCCGGTCCATGGTAGATGGCATACATGGAGGATACCACAGAGAGTAGGGCCTGTGCTGTGCAAATGTTGCTGGTGGCTCTTTCCCTCCTGATGTGTTGTTCCCGGGTTTGAAGGGTGAGCCTTAAGGCGGGCTGCCTGGCCCTGTCTTTGGAGACTCCCGCAATACGGCCGGGCAAAGAACGGATATACTTTTTGTGAGTGGCCAGGTAGGCAGTGTGCGGACCACCAAACCAAAGGGGGGTTCCCAGTCTTTGGCAGGACCCTGTAACAATATCCGCCCCCTGGGCTTTTGGTGTTTTCAACAGACACAGAGCCAGAGGGTCTGCACTCATTACAGTTTTAATGCCTTTTTTTTTGGCCTGTTGAAACAAAACTTCATAGTCATTCACTTTTCCATCTGAGCCCGGGTACTGCACCATTAAGGCAAAAAACCTCTCACTCAAGGGGGTTTTAAAAGGGCAGGCGAGTGTTACTTTTAAACCCATGGACTCCGCACGGGTTTTTAACACAGAAACATTTTGGGGAAAAAGACACTCATCCACCAGAAGGTGAGAGGATTTTTGGTTTTCCCTGTTGTGGTAGCTTAAGGAAAGGGCTTCTGCCAAAGCTGTGGCCTCATCCAGTAAAGAGCTGGTGGAAATGTCCATGCCTGTCAGCTCACAAATCATGGTTTGAAAGTTGAGTAAAGCTTCAAGCCTTCCCTGGGCCAGTTCAGACTGATAGGGGGTGTAAGGGGTGAGCCACACCGGGTTTTCCAAAATATTTCTTTGAATAACAGCAGGGGTGTGAGTTTCGTGGTACCCACAACCCATGTAAGATTTAAAAATCTGATTTTTTTCTGCCTGTTTTTGAAGCTGGCTGACACATTCCTCCTCTGTGAGAGGGGGTGGGAGGTTTAAAGACTTTATGTTTTGAATTTCTTCAGGCACCAGTTGTTTTAAAAACCCCTCCAGGTTTTTAAAGCCCATCTCTGAGAGCATTTGATGAATTTGTTTTTTGCGGGGGCCGATATGGCGGGAGGAAAAATCAAAAAGAGGGTGGTGGGATTTCATTTTAAGAACTCTGACCGGGGATTAAGATTTTTTAAGCCTTGTTCTTATCTTTTTTCCACTCAGGTGTAAAGGGGAAGTCTCTTTGCTGATGCCCTGCAAGAAAGCAAAGTTTAAGATTCTGTATGCTACATCATCCTTAAAATCAGAGAAAACCTATTTTGGAAAAAGATAATGACACCCCCTCCTTACATACGGTAAAAGAACAAAACCATGTCTCAAAACAGAACCAAAAAAACCTCTCTTATGGAAAAAAGTTAAAGGGCTTGACAAGCTATCCGGCTCTGTATATTATGAACCATATATGGGATTTGAATGAGAGAGTTATGAGGTCCCTGTTTGTAGTCGGCAGAAGGTTGTCGGTCAGGGATCGTATGAGGTTGATAAAGAAGGCTGTGGATTATGTGCGTCATTACAGCCCGGGATTTAGTTGGAGGATATTGAGTGAGATAGAAGTAAGGGCTATTGATAAGGAGGAGGAGAGAGTTATGCCACCATTACAGATATCATTGGATGAGGAAAGAGCCAAGGGTTTAAAACTGGGGCTTCAAAAAGGCCGTCTGGAGGGCCAACAAAAGGGTCAGCAGGAGGTGGCTTTACAAATGTTAAAGAAGGGTTTAAGTCTTTCGTTGGTGTGTGAGTGTACGGGCTTATCAGAAAGTGCTTTAAAGAAGCTTCAAAAAAAATAGGCTCAAGATATATAATATACTTAAAAACAATCGAGTTACTCTGAAAACTCAGAGAAAAAAGGCTATCTGTCTGACTGGCTGTTAAATCTCCTGCAAAGAGTTTGATAATTTACCGAACATCTTCTTTCAGGAATTTGGGAACAAATGAAATACTTGTTTTTTATAATGATAACAATAAGTTAGCTCACCCCTTAGTCAATTTAAAGTATCCTGAACTCAAAGAATTTAAGGAAATCGTAAAAAAACCCGATAAGTATTCTGTTATGATCTGGCAGATAAAAAATTGTTTGGGTTTTTCTTTAACGGGAATTTTGGTCACCATGGGTGTCTCCTCTGTGGTACTGGGAGGGGCTATGAAAATTGTGGATATTTCTGTGGATATGTCCTCTCTTGCAAAATCCTCTCAGAGTGAAAAAGATTTAAAATACCAGGTCTCTCATCTTTTAAGCTCTCCGGAGGAGTGCAAAAAAAATCTCAGTCCTCATCGTTTAAGTGGAAAAAAAGCAGGTAAAGGCTTGGGGTCTTTAAACCGGCTCACCCTTTCTCAAAAAACTTTGCTTCAGCTGCCCGGAGTGTTTGATGGTCGTTTGGAAGTGGTGAAAATGGAAATGACAAACCCCACGGGTAAAGCTTCAGACCCTCAAAAAGGTTTAAGCCGGAGAGTTTTCTCTCTTTACTATAAAAAAACCAACTTAAAAAATCAAGAAAGCCAGGGGGGGGGGACAAAGCCCTGCTCTGCTGACAATACAGAGTCTTGTTATTTTATGCAATGCCTTTTGAACTATCAGCTGGAGGAAAGCGGGGAAAACCCGCAGGTGACAAAATGCGAGGCCTTAAGTTGTTTGAATGTGGCCGGTGGAACTCATCCCGAGTGCTACACTGTGGACACAAAGGAGGATTTACAGATCGAAAGCCGGGTGAATAAAGGTTCAAAGATCAACAAAGGGCGTACCCTTGTGGGTTGTGGAAAAACCTCTGAAATTCCCACTTCCCACACCACAGCTTTTGGCTGGGGGGCTGGTGCAAACAACACTTCCGGGCTTTACAACACCTTTGCCGGATACAGGGCCGGGCACTCAAACACCACAGGAAGTAAAAACACTTTCTCCGGGTACGAGGCGGGTTTTTATAACAAAGAGGCCAGTCAGAACACCTACATGGGCTATCAGGCGGGAAAGGGAAAAAAACAAGATCCCAACAGTAAAACCCCACAAGGGGGGTACAACACTTTCTTTGGAGCTTTGGCTGGTTACTCCAACACCCGCGGGGAGGGCAACACTTTCTCCGGGTATGCGGCGGGCTTTCACAACACTAAAGGCTCCTCCAACACTTTTGTGGGCATAGCCGCCGGGTATAAAAACGAACAGGGTCGCTATAACACTTTTTTGGGAACTTACACAGCAGGAAGACCTCTTACAACTAATAAGAAAGGTGCAAAACCCGGGAATTATACTTTTACGACGGGGGATCATAATATTTTTTTAGGGGCTTGTGCAGGTTATAACACCCGATCAGACAAAGACACAAAATACAACATTTTTTTGGGATTTGCCACGGGCTTTAACAACGGGCCAGCAGAAAAAAGTTGTTGGGCCAATCACACAGCCGGTTTAAAAGCCTCGGACGCTTTGGGTGCGGGGAATATTTTTATTGGTGACAGAGCCGGCCATACGACTTTAACCACAGGGAATTACAATACTTTTACCGGAAGCCTTGCAGGTTCAAAAACCTCCCGGGGAGAGGATAATGTTTTTTTGGGAACTGAGGCCGGATTTCACAACACCACAGGCTCCTTTAACACTTTTATTGGGGTGCAGTCTGGTTTTAACAACCAGGGCGGGGATAGTGTGGCTCCACATACTCTTCAAGGTGGTGGCACAGGCCGGCAAAACACTTTTTTTGGCTGGCAAAGTGGTTACGGTTGTGGAAAAAGTCATCCTTCTCCCTCATCTTACACAGATTATGTGAAACCAGGTTCAAAGAAAAACACCTGCAGTGATAACAAGGGGGATGCCACCAGTTTTAAAAATGTTGCCATAGGGTCCCGGGCCGGGTACAAACTCAAAGAAGGTGAAAAAAATGTTTTTATAGGGAACCGTGCCGGCAGGCGTTTTAAAAAGGGAAGTTACAACACCATACTGGGTGCTCAGGCAGGGAGAGGAACCGACGAGGTCACCTCTGAAGACTCTGACTTCAACAGTTTTTTGGGAGCAAGAGCCGGCCATAGTAATCTCAAAGGGAATCGCAACACCTTCATAGGGTATAGTGCCGGGTTTTATAGTGGCGGGAAAAAAGATAAGAATAAGAAGCAGAAGCAGAAGCGGGCAAACACTTTTATAGGACCTTTTGCTGGTGGTTATAACCGTGAAGGGAGGTATAATATTTATATGGGCTTTGACGTTGGTCCCAAAATTCAGATACCTGACGCTTTAAAAAACCGTCATTTGTCCCTGGAAGAGGCACATGCACAAGATCCTGACAAAGCTGCCAATGCCGGTGTAACAAGGGATGGGGATTATCAACTCAATATTGGAAACCTCCTGATTGGGAAAATGCCAACAGGTGTAAAGGATTTAAAAACCCGTTTGGATCACCTTCCCGGGGCAAAGGGCAATACTCAACCGGGTTTGCTTGTCAATGGAAGTTTGTGTGTGAAAGCCAGCAGGAAAGACTCTAAAAACTCCTGGGAGGATTTTTTATTTTATGGGGCAGCTTGTGAAAACAATTTAAACTCTGAGATAAGGCGTTTGGAGTGCAAAACCAATAACCTGCAAAAAATTGTGCAAGCAATAGAAGAGGGAAAGACACCCCCTTCCCTTAACCCGGGGGATTCGTGCTGATGAACTGGCAAGCCTGGATTTTAAAACTCCTGAGTGTGGATTCCCGCTTTCGCGGGAATAAGTTAAGTCGCGGGAATGATGTGAGTTGCGGGAATGAATTAAGTCAAAGGGGGTTTTCCTTAATTGAAGTCCTGGTGGGGACTTCCCTGGCTTCGCTGGTTTTGATGGGAACTGTAAAAGTTTCTCAGGTACACAGGCAAATGTCTGAAGTTTCAAAGCTTGCCCCTTTGGAGCAGGAGCTAAAATCTGCCATGGTGCGGATACTGGGGGAAAGCAATGAATGCAGAAGGAACCTCAACCCTGCCCGCCTGCAGGGGGATAAAGCCCATGAGGGGGTGGGACAGCTTTTAAGCCTTGTCCGGTACAACAGGCCCGGCAAGTCAGACGATGTTCCCCTTCTCAGCCGGGGAAAACTTTTTAACAACAAAATAGAACTCATTAAAATGGAATTAATGCGGGAGGCTCAGGACAAAGACTCCGACCCCAAGGCCCGTATTACCAAAAGAAATTTTGTAATTTATTATAAAAAAACAGGACTGGGGCCTGCACAAACTTTGGAGAACAAACCCTGCACCGCTGAAGACACCACCTTTTGTTATTTTGCACAGTGCAGCTTGAACTACCGGCTGGAGAACAAAAAAACCAGTCCCGGGGTTTTGGACTGTGAGGCTTTAAATTGTCTCACTGAGGCTTCAGGACACCCTGAGTGTTACACTGTGGACTATGAGTCCGCTGATGGCTCAAAACCAGTTGCTGGTAAGGGGCGTACCCTTGTGGGCTGTGGAGGTACCTCCGGTATAGAAACCGGTGCCACCACTGCCCTGGGTTTTGGGGCCGGGGCTTTTAACACCCAAGGTGCTTACAACACTTTTTTAGGTTCTTATGCCGGGGAGCAGAACACAAAAGGCAGGAAGAACATGTTTTTGGGAGCAAGAGCCGGAGGAAGACATTTAACTTTTACAACAAAAGACGGAAAAACAAAATCAGGAGAGCTGAACACTTTTGCAGGCTCAGGGGCTGGCCTGGGCCTTCCAACAATAACAGAAACTGGAACACTGAACACTTTTTTGGGCTCAAATGCAGGGCGTTTTAGTGCCAAAGACAGTACGAAAGATGATCCCGGTTTGGGGAAAACTTTTATAGGCTTTTCTGCTGGCAGAGGCATGCGTGGTATTCCCAAAACAAACTCTAAGGACGGTGAAAAAAGTTATGTGGATTATGTTAATAACAAAAGTGACAATTTGTTTTTAGGCGTTCAGGCCGGAATGGTAAATCTTGAAGATGGCAACACTTTTATAGGTAATTATGCTGCCGGGGGCCATCCTTTGGACAGACATGGAAAAATAAACGGTCAAAAACCAAAAGGTCAGGTACACTACCTTCCCACACATGTGGCAGGCAGTGTTTTTATAGGGACCTGTTCCGGTTACAATGCTCATTCAACACAGAAGGATGGGGGAACAAAGCACAATGTTTTTCTTGGTCCTTTTACAGGGTTTAACAATAATACAATGTTTTTTGAAGTGAATGGAAAAAAATTCCCCTCCTGTATTGCCCAGCCACAGCAAACCTCCACCGCTCAGGATAAAGATGCCTCTGAAACAACAAGCTCTGAAAAGTATCCCGATCCCACAAAACACTTTGCCGGGGGAAGCAATATTTTTATCGGTCAAAGGGCGGGGACAGGGGATCTCACAACCGGGGACAGAAATGTTTTTATGGGAACAAAGGCGGGTTATAACAACTCTGAAGGTGCAGAAAACACTTTTATAGGAGGGGAGGCAGGCCTTAACAACACAACAGCCCATTGGAACACTTTTGTGGGTCACCAGGCGGGCTATTATATCAAAGGGGGAAAGTTTGATCAAAACTTTAAATCCAGTGCAAAAGCCCGGCACAATCATTTTTTGGGATGGCAAAGTGGCATGGGCTGTACCAGGCAGGAAGAAGGGGAATGTAAAGACGGGGGTGCCACCGGTTGGAAAAATGTTTTTATAGGGTCAAGAGCCGGGTATCAAAACACCACAGGTACCCACAATGTATTTATAGGCAACCGTGCGGGGAGGAAAAACCAGGGGGGACACTTCAATGTGGCTGTGGGTTCTTCTGCCTTCCGGGGAGGTGATGCAGACAAAACTGGAGCAAGTTTTAACACTTTTTTTGGCTGGGGGGCAGGAGCTGATACAAAGAGGAAAAATGAGTCCCAAAGTGCTCCTCATTATTATGAGAACTTAAACAATAAAAAACCAGGGTATTTAAATACATCTGTGGGTTATCGGGCAGTGGGTCCTGTTTCCGGTTCAGGAAATGTTTTTATCGGTAAAGATGCCGGGGTTTTTCAAAACACAGGGCATGGTAATATTTATATAGGATCTCATGGTTCCCTGAAGGGCAGGCATCATCCCCCCCGGTGTGTAAGCGAAGGCGAGTGCAGAGTAAATAGTGTGGGGCCTCACCAGACGGTAAAAGACAAAAGTGCCGGTATTACAAGAGATGGCTCTTACCAGCTCAATATTGGAAACCTTCTGATTGGTAAAATGCCGGAATCTGCACATAAGAGTCCTCATCTTAAGCCCTCTGGCCCCCCCGGGCTGATTGTTAATGGCAGCCTCTGTGTGTCAAAGACAATAAGTCAGCATACTGAGTGCCAAAACAGCATAAGCAATGAGATTGAAAATTCTTTACCAGGTAAAATCGCACAGGTGGAAAACCTTTTGAAAGAGTGGCAGTCTTTAAGGATGCAGCTTGCGAGTTCTGAAAGCAGCCTCGCTTTGGCCCAAAGAAGGTACGAAGACAGAAAAAGACAACAAAAGTACATGCTCGAAGAAAGAGCCAGACAAAAGAAAGAACAGGAAGAGGCCCTTTTAAAACAAAAACCTGCTTTTCAGGAAAACAAAAACGCAAAGCCCGGGGAAAAACCTTCCCCGTTTTTTCCCCCACAGGTGAGGTAGCCCATGAAAAACAAAATTTTATTTCTTTTTTTAAACTTAAAAATGTACCAGTTTTCATTTTTGGCTGGCAAAAAAGGTTTTTCTCTGTTGGAGGTTTTAATCACCACGGGGCTTGCCTCTTTAATCATGGGTGGGACTTTTAAGGTTTTAACTCTTTCCACCCAAAGCTCTCAAACACAAAAACTGTCCACTGTGGAAAAAGAGCTTCAAACCACCCTGGCAAAGCTTTTAAGCGATGGAAGTGAGTGCAGAAGAAACCTCAACCCTGCCCGTTTGCAGGGGGAGACCAACCAGGAAGGTGTGGGAAGTGTCTCAAGTCTTGTAAAATACAATGAGGCGGGAAGTGCCGATGATACAGAACTTTTCCGGGTTCAAAAACTTTTTAACAGCCGGATTGAGCCTGTTCGGATGGATTTGCTGCGGGAGCCGGGGGATGAAGACTCTGACCCCAAAACCGGTACTGTGAAAAGAACTTTTGTATTGTATTATAAAAAAACCGGTTTGGGGCAGCTCAACACCCTGGGAAGAGGGCCTTGTGATGCCTCCGACACCCTCCCATTGTTATTTTACACAATGCCGGTTAAATTACCGGTTGGAAAACAAAGAGACCACTCCCGGGGTACAAATTTGTGAAGCTTTAAACTGTCTGACTTTAACAGGAGAGAACCTCAACCCCTCATGCTATACTGTGGATTTTGAAGGGGAAACCAAGGAAGAAAGAAAAAAAGACCCCAAACACAGAACTCATAAAGGGCGAACTCTTGTGGGTTGTAAAAAAACCTCTGAAATTCCCACTTCCCACGCCACAGCTTTTGGCTTTGGGGCGGGAGCTTTAAACACCACAGGCTTTAACAACACCTTTTTTGGTTTTAAAGCCGGTGAAAACAACAAAGATGGAACAAATAACACTTTTTTTGGATACAAAGCGGGAGGGCTTTTGCAGTCAGGAGAACACAATGTGTTTTTAGGGTACGAGGCCGGATCTGAGACCGATGGAGGTATACAAAACACCCCCGACATGTTTGGTAAAGCAACTCCTCTCAACTACAGCACTTTTGTGGGGGCCTCTGCCGGACAAAAATTTAAAGGTTCTCACAGTGTGTTTTTGGGAGCTGAAGCCGGGAAGGAAAACATCCACCCCCTTGGCAGAAACATTTTTGTGGGCAGGGCTTCGGGCCAGCACTCCACGCAGGGACACGACAATATGTTTTTGGGGGCTTACTCTGGTGCCGGAAAATTAAATAAAGGGGGAGGATACAACACTTTTATAGGGGCCTGCTCCGGTTATGGGGTTAAGACAAAAGAACATAAGACAAAAGAACAAAAGTCTGAAAGCCGGGACAATATATTTTTGGGAAACTTTACCGGCTATAATTATGACAACGATAAAAACTCAAAATGTGCTTATGAAGGGCTAATCCCCCAGGAAATTGAAAAAAATATAAAAACTTTAAAACAGAGGAATAAATCAGGCTTTTTGGGGCAGAAGAATATTTTTATAGGCCATGGGGCAGGGGCCGGTGCTTTAACCACTGAGGAGAATAATATTTTTATGGGGTTTCAGGCCGGGTTTTTAAACAGTACGGGCCGGCACAATGTCTTTGTTGGAAAAGAGGCGGGCTTTCACAACACCTCTGCGGATTATAACACCTTTGTGGGTTCAGGGGCCGGTTATCATGTCTCGAAGGGAAAAGACAACAAGGATCTGAAAGCCGGTGCGGACAGCCGGCAAAACACTTTTTTGGGCTGGCAAAGTGGTTACGGTTGTATAAAATGGGATAAAGCAAAGAAAGAATGCATAGACGGGGCTGCCACCGGTCATAAAAATGTTTTTATAGGGGCAAGGGCCGGGTTCCAAAACACCCGGGGAAACCGTAATGTTTTTATAGGAAATCGTACGGGCCGGATGTATGTGAAAAAAAGTAAGAAAAATGTTATTGTTGGAGCTCAGGCCGGAAGAGGCACTGATGAGGAAAAAGCCCCCTTCTCCACAGGGCAGTCTTTTTTTGGTTCAAGGGCTGGCAGGCACTCAACAGGCAGCTACAACACTTTTTTGGGTTCAGGGGCCGGGATATTTAACAAAAAGGGAGATGGCAATATTTCCATAGGCTTTGATGCGGGTGCTTTTTCTGGTTACATGATGAGTAAAAAAGAAGAAGACATAGAAGAGGGAAATAACAATATTTTTATCGGAGCTTCTGAAGAAGAGTCTGGAAGAATAGCAACTTTTAACCCCAGTAGGGAAACATTTTTTGGCGTGGGGCCAAAAAAAGATGACCACTCCGGTATAAAAAGTGCAGGCCCTTACACCCCGGGGGGACCACCAACTTAATATCGGAAACCTCCTGATTGGGAAAATGCCTGCCAATGAAGAAACAAGCCCCCGTTTGGATCACCTTCCAAAAGACCAAAGCAAAAAAGATTCCAAAGGTTATGCCCTGCCCCAGCCGGGTCTGATTGTCAATGGCAGCTTGTGTGTGAAAGATCAGATACTTTTTGGCGAACCTGGCAAGACTTGTGAGGCTTCCACCTCTTTGAATTCAAAAATTAAAAAAATGGATGAGGTTTTAAAGCAGGCCGAAGAGGATTTAAGAAAAAAAATCAACAAGCTAAAAGGTAAAATCCAGAACATAAACACTCAAATTCAACGGTTCAACAGCCTTTAATCCCCCTTCTGTTTAAAACTCTTTGACACAGCAAAGCTTTTTCGTTAAGGGATAAGTGTCTTTCAGGTTTTCAGGTCAAACCCCACTCTCATAAGAGACTTTGTTTGGGTACCATTTATGAAGTTTTTTTTGTTTTTCTGTGTTTTTTCTTTTTTGGCTTTTGCAGCCACAGAGGATCCTTTGATGTTAAGGGGCTTTCCTCAGAACATCCCTCTTTCTGTTCAAAAGGAATATGAGATTTTTGATTCTTTTGCAAAAGAGGATTTTTTATCTTTTGATTTGTTTGGGGATTTTCAAAAACCTTTTGTGGCATGGGTTTTTAAAGATCAAAAAGAAAAATCCTGCCACCTCCCCCTCAATTCAAAAAGCCCTGCCATGCTCCCTGAAGGCCTTTCTTACGATGCTTTACAGATACCTGAGAGGTTTTTTTCCTCTTCGGATTGGGGAAACACTCCCTATAAGGGAGAGGTGTTTTTTATGGGGGAGGGGCATGTCTCACAGGCTTTAAGTCTTCAGGCCCGGCTTTTTCCCAGGTGCGGGGAAAAGCAGATATCTTTCATTAAGGAGACTATGTCTCAGGCTGTTTTTGCCAGACAGACACAGATGAGTGCCCTGCTTGCTTCAGGCACTTATCCTGCCGTTTGTGCCAGTGGAATGGTTATGGGCCTGGCAGCCCCTGTGGCCAGAGAGGTGGGTCCCCTGACAGGGCTTTTCGCTCTCGTAGTGGGGGCCCATCTGGTGATCCACGAATCCATGAAAAAAATCCGCCCCCTGATGGCCCAGGGGCAAAGCTCTTTGAGAGCTTCTGTGGCTTTACCCCTGATGGGTAAAAGCCTTGCCACCATGCTGGTATGCTCTTTTCTGGCAGATCATCTCACCACCTCTTTTATTCTTTACTACTTTCCCCACTCCCAAACCAAACAAATCATGGAAGATTCCTTAAATTCAAAAAAACCACCCCCCAAAGAAACTCACGGGACAGGGGAGGAAAATGGGAGCAAAACACAAAAGGATTTTTCTAAAAACAGGCACAGGGAAAGCCCGGAACCTTCATTAAAAAATCTGCCCGCTCAGACAAAAAAACCACAAAACATAAGAGAGGATTTTACACCCCCTCTTGTACCGGAAAACTTTTTTCCCCCTCTTTCCGGGGAGTAAGAACCAGCTTAAAAAAACCTTCTGAAATTTGGGTTTTTCCATTTTTTTACTTTTTGGGGTGGTGCATTAAAAGCTTTTTTAGGCTTAAGACCTGATTTTTAAAGCTTTTTACTTTTTATTTTGCTTTTTTTTATTCACAAGGTCTTTTTGTGTCTGCTAATGTTAAGGGAGGAAAGTCCCATATTATGAAAATTTACTTTTTTTTACTTTGTTCTTTTTTTCTGACTCTGTCCTCCTGTCAGAATTTAAAAAGCTCACAAACAGGTTCCTCTCTCACAGGGGAATGGACCTCTTTACACAGCAGGGAGGTTTCACCCCGGCAGGAAAAATCATCCCCTCCCCCCCCTTTACGCAAAAAAAAACAAAAAGAGGTAAAAGCAGATAAAAATAAAGAAGCCTCCCTTTCAGAATCTCTGGTTTTAAAAGAGGATCATCGTCTGATAGACAAATGGATCACTTATTTTAAAACCCGGGGAAGGGAGTATATGCAAACTTATCTGGGGCGTTCCTCCCGTTACATGCCTTTGATGAAAAAAGTACTGAAAAAACACCAGCTGCCGGAGGATTTGGTGTATGTGGCCATGATTGAGTCTGGTTTCAGCCCTCAGGCCCGCAGTTATGCCAATGCTGTGGGGTATTGGCAGTTTATTGAGGGGACAGCGAAAAGATATGGCCTGAAAGTGAACAGCTATGTGGATGAGAGAAGGGATCCGGTTTTATCCACCGATGCTGCAGCCCGGTACTTTAAAGATCTTTACGGTATTTTTGGTTCGTGGGATTTGGCCCTGGCCTCTTACAATGCGGGGGAGTACCGTATCAATCGTGCCGTGATGAGGCATTACACAAGAGATTTTTGGTACCTGGCGGCCAAAAGATCTTTCCCCAGGGAAACAATAAATTATGTTCCCAAGTTTGTTGCGGCTGTTCGGATCAGTAAAAACCCTGAAAAATATGGCTTTCGTTCTGTTTCGTATCAGCCGGCTTTGGAGTACGAGGATTTTACACTCACCCACCCCATCAGTTTAAAAAAACTGGCTACCCGTTTGAGTATTTCTTATCAGGAAGTGCAAAAACTTAACCCCCGTTACCGGGGGGAATATGTGCCTTTTGAGGAAAAAGCGGGGGGGACAAAAATCCGTATCCCCAAAGGCACCACTCAGGCCTTAAAAACCGTGATTGCACAGTGTGAGATGAAAAGGCCCCTTTATGCCCATTTTGATTACTTTTGGTACCGGGTCAGAAGGGGGGACAATCTTTACCGCCTGGCGAGAAGAAACAAAACCACCATCTCCACCATTCGCCGGATGAACAAAATGACCACCAAAACCATTTTGCGGGCGGGCCGGAAAATCAAACTTCCCTCTTACAACAAAGTGGTCAGGAGGCGAACAAAAAAAACAGTTCTGGCTTCAAATCACAGGGTCCTTCCTGGGGAGAGCCTTTCCTCCATTGCCAAAAAGTACCGGGTTCAGGTTAAGCGGTTGAAAGCTCTCAATGGTTTAACAAACCCAACACTTCACCCCGGGCAGGTTTTAACTCTGGTTTCCCCTCCCTCAAAAATCAAATTTCATATTGTGCAAAGGGGGGAAACCCTCATCGGTATTGCCAAAAAATATCAGATATCCCTGCCTGTGCTGATGAAGCTCAACTCGCTGACTTTTCAGTCCATTTTAAAGGCCGGGGCAAAATTAAAACTGCCCGCTCATCTTTAAAAAAAAACATTATGGCAAAAAAAACACTTCTTTTTTTGGTTTTTCTTTTTCCCTCCTGTCAAAATTCCCCTGTCCCTCCTCAAAATATTCAGGGTTTATGGGAGTGGAAAGAGGATTCCTGCATCACCCGGGACAACAAGAGGTTTAAAGAAAGCCAGCGGGGTTCTTATCAGTTTCACATCCAGGGCAATGGAGAGGTCTGGCTTTACATATTAAAAACCGAAGTCAGCCTGGAAAATGGGGGGAAGGCTTATTGCGATCTGATCTTAAAGGGCCGGTATGAGCAGGAATCAAACACCATTAAAATGAATTTTACATCCTTAAACCCTGAAATGCACTATCAGGTGGAAACCAAAGGATGCAATCAAATGCCGGTGAGGCTTGCAGAAAAAGACATCCCAAAATACCTTCTTCCTTATTTTAAACAAAAACTCAAGCTTCAGCAGCCGGCAGATCATAAGCTTGTTTTTATTTTGCCTGGTGTTTCCTCCTGTAAAGACCAAAAAATGAAAGCTTTGTTTCATTCTTTTTCCGGACAGCAAAAAACAGATGTTTCTGAATCCCAAAAAAGGCTTGCTTCTCCATAAAAAAAGGTGGGAGGCAGCCGATTTTAAAGAAGTGTGGGGAGTGAGACTTTATGAACAGGGTTTTTGCTTTTTCGTGAGTGCTTAAGTGGGGGGGATAAAGAGGCCGGACTTCTTGTTTTTCCTGAGAGAGAGGCAGAGGGCTTTGGTGTTTTGCCCGGTGGTTTTTTGGAGGGATGAATTTGCCGGTTAAAAACCTCCAATTCCCTTAAATCTGTTTGCAAAGGTGTGCATTTTTGGTTCATGTTTTTATTTCCCGGCTCACAGTGTGAGGGGGATTTTACAATTTGGTCTCTGAAGTTTAGCTCGTGGCTTTTCATGGGACCCAGGCAATTATAAATGTTGAGCCGGTACCCATAGCGGGTCTCACCCTCCAGGTTTTTGGATTTTTGTCCCGTCATTTTCAGGCACTTTTTAACCCGTCTGGCCATGGCTACTTTGTAGCTGTTTTTTTGCTTTAAATTCCCGGGGGGAGGGTTTTGCTTTCTGTACCAGGCCATGGACAAAACCGCAGCCCCTGTGACCACTGCTGTGGATTGTGAGGTGCCTGTGAGGTGGCCATAACCCCCATGGGGCAGGGTGGAAAGGAGTCTGACCCCCCCGGTGGTGGTGTCAATGGCGTTTTTATCTCCGGGGGTGCTGTCCCGGTTACTGCTTGAGTGGTGTTTGTCTGATTGGTCCGAATTGGAGACCGCCAGAATATTGCTCAAATTGTACATGGTGGGGTAATAACTTTCCTCTTTTCCAAAGCTTTGATTTTGGTTTAAGTCCCCCCCCTCATTACCTCCTGCTGTAACAAACAGGATTCCTTTTTTGTCTGCCTCTGAGAGGGCTTTTTTCTCTTCCGGGTTGGGATCTTGCCCCCCCCCGGAGTAGTTGATAATATCCGCCCCGTTTTGAACAGCGTATTGAATGGCCCGGATGGTGTTTTTTAAATTCTGATCCCCTGTGTCGTAAGGGTCGTAGTATTTTAAAATCATCAGGCTGACATGAGGGGCAATACCGCTGATACCTATGCCATTTCCCCCTTTGGCCCCAATCAGACCTGCAATATGTGTGCCGTGTCCGTGCCTGTCCTCTATAATATGCCCCCCCACACAGGCTTTTTTAAAAGAGGGTCCGCAAGGGTCCCGCTCACTGTATTTGTCTGCTGTAAAGTCCCAGCCATGGATGTCATCCACATAGCCGTTTTTGTCGTTGTCCACACCATCGGGTTTTAAACCCTCTTTGGAGTTGATCCATATATTTTGCTTTAAATCCGGGTGTTTGATGTCTGCCCCTGTATCAATAACAGCCACTGTAATGTCTTTGCTGCCCTGAGATAAAGTCCAGGCCTTTTGGGCCTGTATTTTTTCAATATCCCACCTTTGAGTCAGAAGAGGATCGTCCAAAGTGAGCTGAACTTCATTTTTAGGGGTTTTTTGATAGACGGGCCGGCCTCTCTTCATCTCTCTTTTCAGGTTTTTTTGGCTTTTTTGGGGGGGGCTTGCCTCCAGATAATACCAGGGCAGGTAAAAAGAAGACAGCAAAACAAGGCAAATAAAGGGCTTTTTCATAACTTTTTTATCGGTTCTGATCTTTTTTTATTTAAATTATTTTGTTTTATTGACTTCCTGGTTTTTTCCTCTATCTTAAAGCCCCAAGAGGAACACTTTACTTTTTTTTGGGAATCAAAAAAATGCCAGTTTTGCCTGAAAACCACAGCTTAAAAACCTATCAAGTGAGCCTAGGTGGCCAGGCTTTAAAACTGAAATCCAATCAGGACCCTCATACTTTTAACAGTATTGTGGAAGTGGTCAGGCATCATTTAAAGCAATCTGCTGAAGGTAAAAATCAGAATCTGCCTTTGCAAAAAGCACTGATTTTAAGCTGTTTGAATATGGCTGAAGAGCTGGTCTGTTTGAAAAAAAATCTGTTTCAGCAAATGAAACAAATGGAGCTTTTTGCACAGAAGCTTTACGGCAAGGTGAAGTCTTCCTCATACCCCTTGTCCCGGTAAAACTTAAAAAAGTTTTACGACCGGGATAACAGGCCCTTCAAAGGGGGGGCCGGGAGGAAGGCCCAATGGACAAACAAAAACTAAGACAGATATTTAAAAACCAGCTGAGAACACAAAAAAACCCCTCTCACAGGCTTTCCCAAAAAATCGTTTCAAATCTTCAGGTTTTTCTGTCGTGGTCTGAGTATGCGGTGGTGGCTTCTTATTTTCCTCTTGGGGGGGAGCCGGATTTAAGGGACTTTCAGGTTCCTCACCCCCGTACCCGTTTTGTTTATCCCCGGACCAAAGGAGGCGGCTCCAATGTCTGGGAGTTTGCCCCCTCTCTTAAGGGAAAAAGGCAAAGGGCCCATTGGGGGGGATATGAGCCTCTTTCTTCAGAACCCACCTGCCCTTTGGACTCTGTGGATGTTTTTTTAATCCCGGGCCTGGCTTTTGACAAATATGGGGGCCGGCTGGGAAGAGGGGGAGGGGTTTATGACAAAATACTCTCACAAAGAAGAAGCTCTGGTTTAAGAATTGGCTTGTGTTTTTCCTCTCAGGTCTTTAAGGAAAGGCTTCCCCTTTCGCTCCATGATCAAAAAATGGATGCTCTTGTTACAGACCGCAAGCTTTATGTGTTTTCCCCCACTGTTTTTCAGTTAAGAAAAAAAAGAGAGGTCCTTCGTCATGCCTGAATTTTTCTCTTTTCCCTTAAGTTATTTTTTGATGGGTTTTGCTTTGGGATGCCTGATTTTTCTTATTGCCCTTAAGTGGACAAAAAATCAGAGAAGAAAAACCCTCAGAAAAGAAATGAACAAAACCCTGTCTTTGGCAAAAACCCAGGCTCATCGTATTGAAAAAAATGCCAGCTTAAGAGCCAGGGATTTTGAGAGGAAAATGCGTTACAAAACCGAGCAGTCGGTGGGTAAGGAAAGAAAACGCATAGAGGATATGAAGTACCAAATGGAGAGTAAGAAGAATCAGATGGAATCCCTGTTTAAGAGAAAAGAGGAGGACATGCAGATTCAGCTCAAAGAGCTGGAACAACAAAAAGAGCATGTGCAGACTGTACAGTCCCAGGCCAAAAAAATGAGTGAGAGGTACGAAAATCGTCTGAAAGAGCTTAATCATCTGATGGAGAACACAGCCGGCTTAAGCCGTGAGGAGGCTTTAAAAGAGATGAAGCACCAGCTGGAGGAGGAGGTGAAAGTGGGTCTGGGAAAAGAAATCAGGGAAATGGAAAAAAAATTAAAAACTGAGTCTGAAAAACGTACCCGTTTAATACTGGCCCAGGCCATGTCCCGTCTGGCCTCTGAGGTTTCCACAGAGAGAACCACCACCTCCTTGCCCATTAAAATGGAGAAAACAAAAGGGAAAATTATTGGCCGGGAGGGAAGAAACATCCGCTCTTTGGAATCCGCCTGTGGTGTGGATATCATTATCGATGAAAGCCAGGAGGTTATTGTGATCTCCTGTTTTGATCCCATACGCAGGGAGGTGGCTTTTCGTGCCATTAACAGGTTGTTGGAAGAGGGTCGTGTTCACCCCGCCCGTATCGAAGAGGTGGTCAGCCGTATTAAAAGAAATTTGTTTGTGTCCATGGCAGAAACCGGTAAAAAAACCTGTTTTGATTTGGGGCTGCATGGGATTAAGCCCTCTCTTATGGAAACCCTGGGGTCTCTTCAATACAGAAGTCTGGATGGACAAAATGTGCTGGGGGCCAGTAAAGAGGTGGCATGGCTGGCAGGTCTTATTGCTGTGGAAATGGGATTTGATGTGAAGATGGCCAAAAGGGCGGGCCTGTTTCATGCCATAGGGCTGGGGGTTCACCACCATGTGGAGGGCAGTTATGCCACAGTGGGGGCGGAAATTCTAAAAAAGCAGGGGGAATCTGAAGAGGTTTGTCAGGCTGTAAAAAACCATAACGGTTCTGAAGCCCAAAGTGTTTTGGATCACATTGTGAGTGCCGCCTATAACCTTTTTCGTGAACGGCCGGGGGCGAAAAGGGAGGTGATGGAGACCTATATCCGGAGGTTAAAGGATATGGAATCTGTTGCCAACAGCTTTGATGGAGTCGTGAGAAGTTTTGCCCTTCGGACCGGAAAAGAAATCCGCGTTCTTGTGGACAGTGGAAAAGTGAGCGATGAGCAGGCTTTTATGCTCAGCCGTGATGTGGCTGTAAAAATTAAAAAAGAGATGGAGGGAACAGAGGGAATGACAGTGAGTGTGGTCAGAGAGTTTCGAATGGTGGAGCAGGCCCGCTAAGTTTTTTTATACAGGGAAAGATGAAAACCTATGAAGAAACACGAAACCCTCTCTGCGGAAAAACAGCTTTCCCTAGTAAAATCCGGGACTGTGGATTTTATTTCTGAAAAAGAGCTGCTTTTAAAACTCAACAAACAGGGGGGGTTAAGAATTAAGGCGGGTTTTGATCCCAGTCGGCCGGACCTGCATTTGGGTCACCTTGTGGTGTTAAACAAGTTAAAAATGTTTCAGGATATGGGGCATACGGTTTTGCTTTTGGTGGGGGATTTTACGGCTCAAATTGGTGATCCCACAGGGAGTGACAAAACCCGTCCTCTTTTAAGCAGCAGGGAAGTGAAAAACAATGCAAAAACCTATCTGGATCAGGTGTTTTCTGTTTTGGACAAAAAAACCACACAAGTGCACTTTAACTCAGAGTGGATGGAATCCATGTCAGTCTCAGAGCTTGTTACCTTAAGCTCCCAACACACAGTGGCCCGTATGCTGGAGCGGGAGGATTTTTCCCAAAGATTTAAAAAACAACGCTCTATAGGTATCCATGAGTTTTTATATCCTCTTATTCAGGCTTACGACTCCCTTGTGTTAAAAGCCGATGTGGAGCTGGGGGGTACCGATCAGATTTTTAACCTTCTTTTGGGAAGGGAGATTCAAAAAAAATCGGGTTTAAGCCCCCAATGTGTCATAACCCTTCCCATTTTACCAGGTACAGATGGAGTAAAAAAAATGTCCAAAAGTTACGATAACTTTATTTCTCTGAAAGATTCTCCAAAAGACATGTTTGGCAAAACCATGAAAATCAACGACGATTTAATGCTGTGTTATTTTGAGCTTTTGACAGATAAAAATCTTAAACAAATAAAGGAGCTTAAGGCAGGTTTAAAGTCCAAAAGCCTTCATCCCAGGGATTTAAAAGTGGAACTGGCCTCCTTTTTGGTGGGGAAATTTTATGGAAAACAAGCGGCTTGTGTACAGGCAGAGGAGTTTAAAAAAGTGTTTTCCAGCTCACAGATGCCCTCTGAGATGAGTGTTTTTAAAGTCAAACCCCAGTCTCAGCTTTGGATTGCCTATTTAATGAAGCAAAGTGGGCTTTGCAGCTCCACCAGTGAGGCTCAAAGGCTGATTCAAAGCCGGGCTTTGTCTTTAAAAGGCCGGAAAGTGTTAAATCCCCGCCTGATGCTGGACTTAAAAACAGGCGAGGAGTTTGTGCTACAGGTGGGAAAAAGACGCTTCGTTAAGGTTTGTGTTCAGGACTGATTTTTTTATTTAAAGGAAAGGTTAAAAAAATGAAAATTAAATTTCTTCCTCAAAATCTGGTGGTTACCTCCGACCCTGGAAAAAGTGTGAGGGATATTGCCCGGGAGCAAAAGCTTTTTATCTCCTCCTCATGCAATGGAATGTGTACCTGTGCAGAATGCAAGGTGTATGTGGTGGAGGGGGAAAACCACATCCTCCCTCCGACAGAAAAAGAAGTGGAACTGATAGGCAGGGGGTATGTGATTGACCGGCGAAGGCTCTCCTGTCAGCTTTTTTGCTTTGGTGATATCACAGTAGATCTTTCCGGACAGGTGGAAAGGGCTAAAAACAAAAATGTGAACCGGCAAATGCTGAAAAAGCTTAAGAAAACAAGACCTGAGGAGGTGGCCTCTGTAGGAGGGGTCCTGATTGAAAAGGACCAGGATATGAAAACAGCCTCAGAACTTTTAACTCACCAGGTGTCCCATGAAAAAAACTTTAACAGACCCTTAAAACCGGAAGATGTTATGGGGTATCCCTCAAGAAAGCCAAAACCCTTCAATACCCGAAGGGCTTATTCCTCCTCAAAAGGCCCGGGAAACCGGTTTTTTACCAAAAAACAACACAGCAGATCCCCCACCGGGGAAAGAAGAAAAAATTTTAAATCTTTTAAGAAAAACAATTTCAAAAAACACTCTTCCTCTGAAAACAGATAAAAACTTACCGCAGACTTGTTTTAAGTTTTTGAATACGCTGAATCAGAAGGCTTAAGTCTTTTTCCACCTGCTCCTTAAAAGACTGATCTTTGTGATAACCCCTGAGCTGGTTTTTTAAATTTTTTAAGGTTTTTTTGGCCCCCTTAATGGAAAACCCCTCCTGGTAAAGCAGAGTGCGAATCAGAAGGGCCAACTCCACATCTTTTTTAAAGTACATTCTTCGGCCTGTGGGGGATTTTTGAGGTTTTAAATTTAAAAATTCTGTCTCCCAGTATCTTAAGACATAAGGTTTGATTTGAAGCAGGTGGGCCACCTCCCCTATGGTAAAACGCATTTTGTTGGGAATTTTTTGCAGTTCCAGAACAAGCTTTTGATCCAAAAAATTTCTAACTTCTTTTTCTTCCTGAAAAGCAGAGATGGGTGGGAGGGTGGAGGAAGCAGACACTGGAGTTAACCCGACAGTCTTTTTGGTTTTAAGGGGCGTGTTCCATTAACCATTTTTTTAAACACAGGGGAGGGATGAAAGACCATAACCCGCCGGGGGGGCAAAACAATTTCTTTGTTTTTCTTTAAATCCCGGGCCAGTCGGGCTTTTTTGCTGTAAAGCAAAAAAGAGCCAAAACCGGAAAGTTTAATATTGTGACTGGTGAGAAGTTTTGAACAAATAATATGAAAAACCGAGTCCACCATACGGGCTGAGAAACTTCGGGAATAGCCAATTTGATCATAGACCTGGGAGTAGAGGTCTGCCCGTGTGAGTGTTTTTTCTTTCTGAGGCATTTTTTTATTCTCCTGGATCTGGATTTTAAAACCTGGCCCCCTCAAAGACAAGCTTTTTTAGGATCGAATTTGAATTTTCCACTGACTTAAAACTTTATGTTCCAGGTGTTTTTGCCACGATTTTAAGTCTTTTTCTGTTAAAGTTTTATTTTGCGATCTTAAAACAAAGCGGAAAGCCACTGAGTGGTGTTCCTCTTTTTCCTGAGTTTGTTTTTCGTAAATATCAAAAATATGCACAGAGCGGCATAAAGGACCGGCATGTTTTCTCAGATCTTTTAAAAGATCCCCCAGGGGGATGTTTTTGGGTAAAACAAAAGCCATGTCCCGTTCCACCTGGGGGAAGGGGGAAAGCCGGTGGGGGTCGTGGATTTTCTTTTTTGGACTTTTTTGCGTTAAAAAAGCCCCCAAGTTTATTTCAGCAAGAGCCACAGGAACAGGAATTTTATACCTGCTGAAATGAGCAGGATGAAGAGAACCTATAAAGCCTGTAAATTGGTTTTTCAAAAACAGGGCCAGGCTTTCACGGGGGTGAAGAAAAGGGGGAGGGGATGCAGGTTTTTTCCATTCCCAACCGGAGATAAAAAAATGCCTCAAAAGCTCACTGACAACAGATTTGAGATCAAAAACCAGGCTTCTTTGTTTTTGGGAGGAGTGCCAAAAATCCTGACTTTGTCCCCAGGCTGCCAAAGCCAGGCGGGATTCCTCTCTGTATTCAAAAGAATGAGAGTTTTTTGTGGCCGTTTTTTTTGTCTCTGTTACAGGGGATTTAAAAAAAACCTTTCCCTGTTCAAAAAGTCTGCCGTAAAGAGTACCGGAGTGGATGTCTTTTTGTGCATTTTTAAAGAGGGAGGGAACAAGGCTTGTACGCATGAGGTTCATTTCGCGGCTTAAGGGGTTTTGGATAAAAACCGGCTGACAGGTGGTTGGTTGGTTTTCACCGCCACCCTCTTTTGTGTAATGGGGTGTTAATAAGGAACCTAAAAACTGTTGTGCATACTCCTGAGAGTAAAAACTGTGATTTAAAGCCTGGTAAAAACCCAGACGGGACAGGGTTTTTTTAACCTCCAAAAGGCTTTGGTACTCTGTTTCCCCTTTTTGAGGGGGAACATAAAAAAACTTTTCCGGGATATGCTGATAACCACGGAGGCGGGCATACTCCTCCATAAGATCCTCTTTAATTTGCAGATCCGGACGGAAAAAAGGCGGCTGAATTTGAACACTTTCCGGGGAATCTTTTGGAACCAAAACCTTACATCCCAGGTTTTTCATACAGGATATAAAATCCTTAAAAGGGACCGGAAAACCCAAACGCAGGAGATCTTTTTCCCTTAAACAAAGGGCAGGGGGGGGGGCAGAGGAAAAACAGGGGCTTTGCCTTTGAGAGGTCTCAGGCTCCACCTGGCTGTCCTGTGTGAGACTTCCCCCACAGCAGAAGTGGATAAGCTCCAGGCACTGTTTTAAGGAAAAAAGACACATTTGTTTCGGCACAAAACGGGCAAACCGGTAAGCTGAATCAGTTTCCAGGTGAAATTTTTTTGAGCTGCTGCGAATTAAAGAAGGTAAAAAACAGGCCGATTCCACAAAAACATTCTGAGTGTCATTTTGTACAGAGGAGTTAAGCCCTCCCATCACGCCAGCCAGAGCCACGGCCTCTTTGCCTGACCGGACAAGAAGCTCCCCCCCCTGAAAACAAAGCTGTGTTTTATCAAGAGCCAGCATCTTTTCCCCCTCTTTTGCCAAATCTATTGTGATGCTTTTTTCAGGAAGCCGGTCCATGTCAAAAGTGTGGAAAGGCTGACCCCATTGAATCATGGTGTAATTGGCACAATCCACAACATTGTTAATGGATTTCATACCCAGACTTTGAAGCCGGCATTTGAGCCACAAAGGCGAGGCTTTAACTTTCAGGTTCCTCACCCCCCCTCCGGTGTAAAGGGAGCATGAAGGGCTTTTTACTGAGATACGGACTTCGTTTTTTAACAGTTCTGTTTTTTTTTCCTTAAGAGAGGGGTTTTTTATAGCAGAGTGGAGATGGGAAAGAGGCCCTTCAGGGAATTTTAAAGGACGGTTTAAGAGAAAGGAAAGCTCTCTGGCCATTCCAAAATGACTTAAAAGATCCCCCCGGTTGGGAGTGATATTGATTTTAAAAATTTTATCTTCCAGACCTAAAAAAGAGGCCAAAGATTCCCCCACTTTGGCTGAGACAGGCACCGGGGGGGAAAAAAAATTGGTCTGAACCAAAGGGGCAGGGCTTAAAACCACAATACCGGAGGATTTTTCCTGTGAGCTTAAGCCCAGCTCCTCAAGAGATAAAAACATACCCTCACTGAGCTGATCTCTGATTTTGCGGGCTTTGATTTTTAATCCTCCCGGAAGAGTACTGCCAGGAGGGGCCAGCACCACCTTGTCCCCCACCTGAAAATTATCAGCCCCACACACCACAGAACAGATTTTTCCCCCACCGGTGTCAGCACGACAAAGCTGGAGTCTGCTGGCCCGGGGATGAGGTTTTTTTTCTCTCACCTGTGCCACCCTGAAGTTTTGAAAAGCTTTGCCCGCCTCTTCAAAACCTTCTGTCTCTGTGCCACTGAGGGTGAGCAAGGGTTTAAGTTTTTCCGGCTGCTGAAAAAACTCCTCCACATCAATAAAAGTGTTTAAACAACGAAGTGAAAACAACAAAACCTCAAAAACCTCCCTTAAGTTTTATAAAAATTGATGTTTGACAAATTCCGGCTGGGCAAAGGCTGCCCTATGGACAGAGGGGTTATAGTAACAAAGCCCTTTTAACTCAGAGGCTTTTTCCGCCTGAAAGTCTTTTAAGGGGTTTAAACTGTGAGAGGCCAGAGCAAAAGACCACATCCCCCCCGGGTACACCATATTGGTATAGTGGTAAAACCAAACAAAGGGAAACAGGGATTTTAAGGTTTTAAAAATAAACTTTTGTGTTTCCCTTTCAAAAAAAGGGGATTGGGCCTGAAGCACCAGCAAAGCCTCTTTGTTTTTTATAAGATTACAGACATCTCTGTAAAAGTTTTTGTTAAACAGGGCCTTGCCGGGTCCTATGGGGTCTGTGGAATCCACCAAAACCACATCAAAATTTTGGGGGGTGTTTTTCACAAACTGAACCCCGTCTTCAATATGCAGTTTTAACCGTTTGTCTTTAAAAGCCGGTGTCCACTTGGGAAAACATGCTTTTGAGGCCTTAATCACCACTTTGTCAATTTCCACCAGGTGGCACTCCCTGACACTCTTATGGCGAAGCACTTCAAAGGCAGTGCCTCCATCCCCCCCTCCAATAATAAGAACCCTCTGTGGACAGGGATGCAGGCATAAGGGAACATGGGCTATCATCTCATGATAAATAAACTCATCTTTTTCACTGAGCATGACAATGCCATCATTGAGAAGCATTTTGCCAAAACCTGTGGTTTGTACCACATCCACCTGCTGAAAGGGGCTTTTTTCAGAAAACAAAACCCGGGAGCAGCGAAACCGGGTGGCAAAAAAATCCCTGTGTGTTTCCTCCACCCACAAATCCAGTTTTAAGTCCTCTTTCCTCATTTGTTAAAGATCCCTGTTAAAGAGTGAGAGAGTAAGCTTTTTTTGGGTAAGCACAATGTTGAAAAAAATGGGAAAAGCACACTTCGTAACCACAGCTTAATCTTTGGCGAAAATGGCTGTAGGGGGTAAATCCCTCAAATTCCAAAGAGGGAAGTTGAATCTGCCGGGAGAACAACACAGTGTCAAAGCTGGTGGGTTTAAAAATTTCCACTACAGATTTTATAATGTGGGCAGGGGATTCCCCCCGGGCGTTGGTTTCAAAGCTGACATAAAAGCCTGGTTCCTGGGGACTGACATGGATGGTGAAGTACTCATGCTCCCCTTTAAAACCATTGAGGGAGTAACCAAAGGGTTTAAAACTGTAATCATCTGTTTGTGCGTGGGGGATAATCTGATCACAGTGCAACTCGTTTCTTACTTCCCGGGGGGAGGGGTTTTGAAAAAAAAGTTTTTTTACTCTTTCGTCCAGATCATACATTAAAACCTCAACAGTTTGATCTTTAAAGAAGGTCTCAGGTTCTTTATGGGTGGAGTGAAAAAGATGAAAGTGATGCTCATCGGGGCTTCCAAAACAAAAAGCCTTTCCCGGTATTTTTTTGGAAATGCTTTGGGCATCCTCCATAAAAGAGCTTTGCTGGTGGCGGGGGGCCAGCTCGTTTTTTCTTTGATAAAAAATCAGGTTTATGTCCTCTTTAAGTGTTTGTTTTAAAAAGTAACACAGGGCAGATGCCAGTGAGCTTTCGCCACATGTGAGCATCACCAGGTGGTGACTCCACACAAAAAGGCTGGATTCCGATAAAATATAAGAGTGACAATGGGTACCAGGCAAAGAGGATACCACATGTGTGCGGGCTTTTTTACACAATTTGTGCCAAAACTTTTCCGGCTTCTGTGTGAGAGGGCCAGCTGTGGGGGAGAGCAGTATTTCCATTTTTTTTTCCGCCCCTTCAAAAAAAGATTGTGTCTGCATTTTTGTTATCCTTCACAAATAAAAAAGGGGTGTTTTAAGGGTAAAACTTCATTTTTTTACACACAGGGTCTGAAAAACTTAAAGAACCACAGGATTTAAAAGAGGGGGTAAATGTTTTTTCCCCGGAAAGGCCGTAGATCACATGCCCTCTGGAATCGTAAGCTGTGTGGGTGGCATGCAGGGCTTTGCCAGCTCTGCTGTACTGAACAATCAAAAGCTCCTTGTTTTTCAACTCCCCGATGTAAATGTCTGTGTTTTTAAAAGCCACCATTTGCACCTCTTCAGAAAGAAAATTTAAAAAAGCTTTGCCGTTTTGTTTCCACTTCAGGTGGCAGGGTTTTCCTGTAACCTCCACACCGGGACGGGAGGAGGTGGGATCTTCCACCGGTCTCTGCTCACATCCTTTATAAGTGCCGGGCAATAAAAATTGTTTGGAGTCTTGGGGGTTTTTGAGAAGAGGTTCAATATTTTCCCGCACCAGTCTTAAGGAGGGGGGAACAGCACTCTGGCAACCCCATGTCAAAAGAAGGCAGGACAAAAAAGACAGTATATTCATTATTTTTTTATATACAGCAGCTGGTTTTTATGTCAAACAAATAGTGGGAGTTTTCCCCATGGAAGATCAAAAGGGCTTAAAACCTCTGGTGGATGTTATACTTCCCACCTTTCAGCGAAAAGCCATGCTCAACAGGGCCATTGCCTCTGTGTTTCAGCAAAGTTTTAAAGCTTTTAAATTGTGGGTGGTGGTGGATGGTGAGGAAGCCGGGTTCTCTTCTGAAATTTTAACTCCATGGCAAAAAAAATTTAGGGAAAAAACCTTAAAGAACAGGCGTTTCGGGCCTTTGCCTCAAATGGAGATCATTTATCTGCCTCAAAACCGGGGGGTGAGTGCTGCCAGAAACACAGGCATTCAAAAAGGCTCTTCCCCTTATGTGGCTTTTTTGGACTCAGACGATGAATGGAAACCGGACAAACTCAAGCTCCAGGTGGCAGCCCTTCGTCAAAAAAACAGCCGGCCCTTAATTCACAGCAACGAGATTTGGATTCGAAGGGGAAAGTTTTTAAATCAAAAAAAGAGGCACAAAAAAGAAGGGGGGAGGATTTTTAAAGCCTGCCTCTCCTTATGCCTGATAAGCCCCTCCTCTGTAATGATGAAAAGATGGGTTTTTAAAAAAGTGGGAATGTTTCGGGAGGATTTTTTGGTGTGTGAGGATTATGAAATGTGGTTGAGAATTTGTGCCAGGTGGAAGGTGGGGTTTTTAGCTCAGGCCCTTGTGGTCAAATACGGGGGGCATAAAGATCAGCTGTCCAGTCGGTACCATGCCATGGACAGGTTTCGGGTTTTGGCTTTGAATAATTTTTTTAAGAACCCCTTTATTAACAAAGCAGAGCGAAAAGAGGTGGCCCGGGTGTTTAAAAAAAAGTGTGAAATTTTAATTCAGGGCTATCATAAACATGGACACAGGGGGGAGGCCAAAAAAATCCAACAAATGTACCGGAAAACCCTGTCAGAAAACAAAAATCTGTTTCAACAGGTGGAGTAAAAAAGCAGGGCTTTTCTCTTGATTCCCACTTGTTATTCGTTCATGATAAAGCCTCCCATGAAAACCCAGGCAAAAAACAAAAAAGTGGTTCTTTTGGGCAGTGGTCCCATTGTGATAGGCCAGGCCTGTGAATTTGACTACTCAGGCACTCAGGCCTGCAAGGCCCTTATGGGGAAGGGTTTTGAAGTTATTCTTATCAACTCAAATCCGGCCACCATTATGACCGACCCGGAAATTGCCACCCGGGTTTATATAGAACCTCTTAAAGTGGAATTTGTTACACAAATTCTGAAGAAGGAAAAACCTTACGCCCTCATTCCCACCCTGGGGGGGCAAACCGCTTTAAATCTGGCACTTTCTTTGGAAAAAAAAGGGGTTTTAAAAAGCCTGGACATTCAACTTCTGGGGGCTTCCCCGGAGGTCATCAGGCGGGCGGAAAACAGAGAGGAGTTTCGCCAGCTTCTTAAAAAAGTGGGTGCGGCTTATCCAAAAAGCCGGCTGGTGAAAACTTTTAAACAGGGCCTGGGGGCCACTCACTCCCTGTCTTTTCCCCTAATTTTGCGACCCAACTACACCCTGGGGGGAAGTGGAAGTGGTGTTGCCCATTCCATGGAGGAATATGAGCAAAGGCTTTCCCAGGCCCTTCAGGCCAGTCCCACTTCAGAAGTGCTGGTGGAGGAAAGCCTTTTGGGATGGAAAGAGTTTGAATTGGAGGTGATGCGGGATAAAAAAGGCAGCTTTGTGGTGGTTTGTTCAGTGGAGAACATCGATCCCTGTGGAGTGCACACAGGGGACAGCATGTCGGTATCCCCCCAGCAAACCCTGTCTGATAAGGAATACCAGGCCATGAGGGATGAGGCCAAAAAAATTACAGAGGCTCTTGGGGTGCAAACCGGAGGAGCCAACATTCAATTTGCCGTACATCCCGAAACCAGGAAGCGTTTGGTTATTGAAATGAACCCCCGGGTCAGCCGCTCCTCTGCTCTTGCCAGCAAAGCCACAGGTTTTCCCATTGCAAAAATTGCAGCTCTTGTGGCTGTGGGCTTTGCAATGGATGAGATCACCAACGACATCACAGGCACCACCCCCTCCTGTTATGAGCCGGCACTGGATTATGTGGTGGTAAAAATTCCCCGGTTTGACTTTGAAAAATTTGAAGGGGCCAAAG
Organism: Bdellovibrionales bacterium; assembly: GCA_965200025.1. Classification (GTDB taxonomy): domain Bacteria; phylum Bdellovibrionota; class Bdellovibrionia; order Bdellovibrionales; family UBA1609; genus JANQSP01. Next base: position 795,543 of record OZ241325.1, on the reverse strand, counting down.
ATATTTTAAACACCCAGATGAAAAGTGTGGGCGAGGTGATGGGAATAGGACGCACCTTTTTGGAAGCCTTTATGAAGGCTTTGGTCTCTTTGGAAAATCAAAACTCCCTTTTGGAGGGCATAAGCTTTGACGAAAGCAAACTCACCTATCCCTGCAGTTTGAGAATTTATATGTTGTTTCAGGCTTTCCGGGAGGGAATATCCGTTCGGCAGATTTATGAATGGACACAAATAGACCCATGGTTTTTAAATCAGTTTAAAAAAATCATCCAGTGGGAAAAAAAATCTTATAAGGAAAGCTTAAGTCCTGAGTGGCTTTTTTGGGCCAAAAGATACGGCATTGCTGATTTTCTTATTGCCCGGTGGTATAAAACCACAGAAAAATCCATTCGAAAAATTCGTAACAAATACGGTATCACCCCTGTATTTTATCAGGTGGACACCTGTGCAGGGGAATTTGCCTCTTTGGCCCCTTATTACTATTCCACCTATTGGAGCCAGGCCAAACAAAAAAAACACAAAAAACAAAAAGATATGGTGTTGATCCTGGGCAGTGGTCCCAACCGTATTGGTCAGGGGGTGGAGTTTGATTACTCATGTGTCCGGAGTGTCAAAAAACTCAAAAGTATGGGTTATAAAACCGTTATGTTGAACTGCAACCCGGAGACAGTTTCCACGGATTACGACACCGCTCATCATTTGTTTTTTGAACCTTTGACAGTGGAACACAGCCTGGAGGTTTTAAATTTTGTAAATCCCAAAGGTTTTTTTGCACAAATGGGGGGGCAAACCCCTTTAAACCTGGCACCAGCCCTGGTGGAGGCGGGCTTCAGACTTATTGGTTCCTCTTTAAAAAGCATAGATCTGGCAGAAGACAGAAGCCGGTTTTTTCACCAGTGTTCCCGTATGGGTTTTCAGATTCCGAAAGCCCACACCGCCAAAGATTTGGACTGTGCCTTAAAAGGGGCCAAAAAGGTTTCTTACCCTCTGATATGCCGGCCCAGTTATGTTCTGGGGGGAAAGCGTATGGAGGTGATTGAAAATGAGGAGGAGTTAAAAAGATACTTTCACCGCTACCATCCCTTTATATCCGCCAAAAAACCATGTCTTATGGATCAGTTTTTGGAGCGGTTTTTGGAAGTGGATGTGGACCTGGTGTGTGGAACAGACTGGGCGGTTATAGGGGGTATTGTGGAACATATCGAAAGCACCGGAGTCCACAGTGGAGACAGCATGGGTGTCCTCCCCCCTCAAAGATTAAAATTAGAGCTTTGTAAAAAAATAGAAAGTCTTTCCCTAAAAGTGGCAAAACACTTGAAGATAAAAGGATTTTTAAACCTGCAGCTGGCTGTCAAGGAGGATGAAATTTACATCCTTGAGGCCAATCCCCGAAGCTCCCGAAGTGTTCCCTTTGTTTCCAAAGCCACAGGGATTCCTCTGGTGGATTTGTCTGTACAGGCTTTAATGGATGAGCCTGCAAAAAAAGTCCGGCCGGAAAAATACCAATGGAGAAAAAGAGGGGGAGTGGCCGTTAAGGCTGTGGTTTTTCCCTTTAAAAAATTTGAGGATGTGGATTCCATACTGGGACCTGAGATGAAGTCCATAGGGGAGGTTATGGGCCGGGGCTTCAGTTATCCGGAGGCTCTTTTAAAGGCTCTTCACTCCAGTTATTTAAATTTGCCCCCTTCCGGGGAGATTTTTTTGTCTTTGAGAGACAAAGACAAAGAGGAGCTTTTACCTGTGGCACAAAAGCTTCAAAAAAAAGGCTATACTCTTTCCGCCACAAAAGGTACGGCCCGGTTTTTAATTCAACAGGGGGTGAAGTGTCTTCCTGTTAAAAAAGTGCACGAGGGCCGCCCCCACTGTGTGGATCGAATACGAAGCGGAAAAGTGGCTTTTGTTATCAACACCACCTCTGGCAAAAGGTCCATTGGAATCAGCTTCAGTATCCGAAGAAGCTGCCTGGACAAAGACATCGCCTGCATTACCGAAAGTGAAGCTGCAAAAGCCCTGGCTCTGACTTTAACGACTTCCACAAAAAACAAAACATTTTCTGTTCAGGCCCTGCCCTCCATGGAGAAAGCTTACTGACCGGCTGTTCTTGGGGTGTCGACTGCTCCTGGGTCGTTGGATAAGGGCCAACCAGCCACACCTCCGCCGGGGGAAGATCCTGGTTGGTTTTGTCTTTTTTCTTCCTGGATCCTCGCTTTTACAGCCCTCCTCATTCTATCCATAGGAGTCTCACCAGACTGATCAAAAGCAGCAGTTATGCACCCTTTTTCAAAACGCCCTAGACTATTATTAACTTTTTTTATGCATTTTTCTATACACGGAGCCATTTTGAATCGTGGTGCAAGATTTCTCATTAAACAATGATTCTCATTTTGAAGTTTTCCTTCAGAGAGTTTACACTGTTGTAATTCTGTGGAATAGGCAAATATAACAACCATTCCAAAACTTAAGGCTATTAAAGTTTTCATTTTATACTCCTTTGTTAAAATTAAACATATTTTTGTGCAGCCAAAATATTTAACTTAAAATTGATTTTACCCCCCCCCATTTTTTTTCAAGCTTTTTGTTTGGAAACACAAAAACTGGACCTTTGACCTGCTGCATTTAAAAGGAGTGGTTAAGAGGTCGTAAGGTTCTTTATGGTTTTATTTTCAGCAAAGTGAATTATGTGCGTCATTACCATCCTGGTTTTAGAAAGACAAAGAGGAGCTTTTACCTGTGGCACAAAAGCTTCAAAAAAAAGGCTATACTCTTTCCGCCACAAAAGGTACGGCCCGGTTTTTAATTCAACAGGGGGTGAAGTGTCTGCCTGTTAAAAAAGTGCACGAGGGCCGCCCCCACTGTGTGGATCGAATACGAAGCGGAAAAGTGGCTTTTGTTATCAACACCACCTCTGGCAAAAGGTTCATTGGAATCAGCTTCAGTATCCGAAGAAGCTGCCTGGACAAAGACATCGCCTGCATTATCGAAAGTGAAGCTGCAAAAGCCCTGGCTCTGACTTTAACGACTTCCACAAAAAACAAAGCATTTTCTGTTCAGGCCCTGCCCTCCATGGAGAAAGCTTAAGGTTTTGGTGTTTCTAAATATCACTTGCTTTGGTTACAGGAGCAAACTTCACCTTTAATCTTTACAGGCTTGGCATCAATAAGAACAGGCTCGCCGTCTTTAAAAACAGTCGTCCCACTCACTGTCTGATTCACCTGTGAAGGATCAGGGGGAAGCTTTTTACAATTCTCTTTAGCTTGATCAATTAAAGCCTGACATGCTTCAGGATCCGGATCAGTTTGAGGCTGTCTTACACCATTTATGTAAAGAGGACCGTTAAAACAGACCCCCTGTTTTCTTCCCAATTCATGGGCATCCCCTCTTATTTTGCGGCAGCGGCGATCCCCAGGCAAAACTACTGAAGCCTGAATGTTACTGACATCAATTTTGGTCCTGTTACAGTAATCCTCACAGGAAGTATAAAGGGGCTTGTTATCCTTAAGAAGCTTGTTAACCTTACAAGATACCAAGACAAAACAGGTTATTAAAAATGCTATTAAAAACTTCATTTTACTTCCTCCTTAAGAAAAAACAAAAATTCCAAAACCCCAATTTTTTAATGCCTCTTTTTTAATTTTTTTTGCAGAGCTTTGATAGCTTGAAAAGATATATAACCATAAATTTTTTCCTCATAAGTCATTCTCATAAGGTCACCACCGGATGGGTACAAATCTGAAAAAGCAAAAAAATCATCATAAGTCAATTCACAAATCTCTTCGTGTCCCCCAGCCTTACAACCAAAACCATGAGAAGCCATGATCTCTGTCTTTTCAGGATCTAAGTGTAGAATCCCCAAAAGGTGTCCCAATTCATGCATCATAACATTGATAAAATGATGTTTTTTCCACTCTTCTCTATCACTCATAACTATTTCCCCATAAAAATCACCACCCTTTTTCTTTTTTCCCCTTTGGTAAGCCAAAACATTATCCTCTGTGGGACCAAACACCGGATAAACAAGATTGTATTTTTCCTTATCGCAAGACCATACTAACAACTTTTTATCAGGATCAGACCAACCTCTTACAACGTAATCTTCAACATCAAAAAAACGGTGATGACTATCTGGATAATCATCAAGATGACTATATAAAACAACAGCCTTATGATCATATACAAAACTATCATAAGATCTATTCCACACTTCCATGGCTGTAGAGGTCCAGTTTAGATGTTTGCGTTTAAAGTTATGTTTCCCCTTCGGGAAACACACCCCCCATGGAAGATCGTATGGGTTATCCAAAAACCAATGTTGCTTAACCTCATAAGCCTTGCTTGGTAAATCAAAGCTTTGTAACTCTGTAACCCCGGGGTTATGGGCTTTATTCATTTTCTTTTTATACACAATGCCATGGCTTTTGAAACAAACCCCGGATAAAAGAAAAAGAGCCATAAGTGTTTTCATAATGGTTCTTTAAATAACACGTTTAAGGAAAAATAATAACCCCCCGTGTAAAAATTACATTTTTGTCAAAAAAAACATCAATTAAGGAAGCCACCAGGGGGACACACTTCCCCGGTATCCAGGGAAGGTGATCCTTAACCTGGACACTCTGCGGGTGTTGCTAACTGTTGAGCTGGCTGCGGCTGGTTTTGTGGTGGTGAGGGGGAAGGTGTTTGAGGGGAAGGACTTTGCCTTCGGGGACATTCTGAGCTTGAGCAATACTTTTGACTATTCCAACATAGGTAAGTGGGTGAGCTGCACCCGGGGGGATTCCCGCATGGTGTTGCTCCACCGCACACTTGGTCCTCTGGCTCCTCCTCTTCCGTCTCTTCCTCCGGATCTTCTTGAGTATGTATCACAGGGCATGAAGACCCGGGGCAAACTTGCGATCCGCCTGTGCAAAGGTTTTTTGCTTCACAATCAGGCTGTAATCCACAGGGAGCATAAGACGGGCAGGAGCCACAACCGGCCTTATCACAGGCTTTTCCCCCACCATAACAGGTGTAAGACTTGGCCGGGCAATTATCACGGGAGCATCTTTCACCCCCACATTCACAAGACACTTTGTCTTTGCAACTAGGCTGTTCCCCACACTTCCCCAAAGAGGTACAAGTGGGACATTCTGAATCAGAGCAAGCTTCTGTCCCCCCGTAACAAGCCACCTTGGCCGGGCAAGTTTGATTTTTGCATATATCAGGACCACAATCACAAGACTTCTTTTCACAAGGGCAAGATATTGAACAATTATAAGGGGGTTTTTGATAGGTTCTACATTGTGAATCGGAAAGCGTTCCTGCTGCTTTAGCAAAAGCAGCCACTTGACAATTAGTAGGTGATCCATAAATAGCAAGAGCTTCAAAGCTTAAACTGAAAGTGAAAAAGAAAAGAAGTGAGAGGGCAATTCCCCCCCCCATTTTTTTTCTTAAAATCCTAAAAAACAAAGCCCGCATACTTCCCTGTATCGGCAGAACCAAAAAAAAACTTTACTTTTTTTAAGCTTTAACCCTTTTGTTTTTCATCATCGGATGAAAAAAACATTTTATTACCCCTCGTCACCAAGTGGCTTTTAAAAAAAGTGTTTCAGAATGAGACACTTTGTATTTTATGCCAAAATGACAAGCCTCATTCTGAGAAAACTCCTAACTGAACAAAAAGCAGTACCCACGCTCTCAAAGAAAAACCATTACCTGTAGCAGTGACTTTGAGAGGAAAATCTTATAAAGAAAAAAACCTTAACTTTTCCCTTGCCACAAGGTTTAAGAGTGTGTCATTCTCACACTCTGCAATGAAAAAAGAACTTCCCATCCTCTCTCCTCAAACCCCTTCTGATAATAAAGAATCCAAAACCCCCACTCCCAAAAAACCACAAGGCCAACACCACGACATCTTTTTTAAAAGCTTCTTCTCAGACCCCAAACTGGCTCTCGAGATCTTTCAGCTCGTTTTTACAAAAGAGGAACTCTCCCTCCTCAAAACCTCTGAACTCAAAAACGAAAAAGACAGCTTTACAGACAAATACGCAGACCTCATCTTCTCCGCCCCCCTGAAAGACTATCCCAAGGTCCATGTGAAGATCTTTATTATCCTGGAACATAAATCCCGTTACGATGTGAGTCTGTTCAGCCAGCTTCTTTACTACCAGGCTTATCTCCATGAGCAGACAGTGAAGAAGTACGGAAGGCCCATGCCCATTATACCTGTGGTGTTCTACCATGGGAAGCAGCCCTGGAGGTGGGAGAAGAGCTTTCAGGAGGCTTTTTGGCCACAGGCAGGGGGTAAAAAAGGCAAGAAGTCAAAAACTTCTTTATTGGGACGGGAGAGTATGTTAGACTACCAAGTGAGGGTGTTGGATGTGCAAGATCCCAAGTTGAGGGGTGTTTTTGAGGACAAGGGGGTAAAGAGTCGTGGGGCTTTTTTGTTGTTTAAGAAGGCCTGGGGTTTGAGGAGGATGGGAGAGGTTGAGCTGAAAGGTTTGGTGAGTTTGTTTTGGGGTGTATCGTCGGAGGGAGTGAAGAGGGATCAGTTGTTATTAAGTGTGGTACATTATATGAGGTCATTGGGTATAGGATTTGATGTATGGGGAAAGGTGGAGAGGTTACTGGTAAATGAGGGGCTTTTTAAGAAGGGAGGATATATGGACATCAGGGAACACATAAAGGCAGAGGGTATCAGAGAGGGTTGGCAGAAGGGCCGTGTGGAGGGCCAGCAGGAGCTGATTTTAAAGATGTTGGAGGCAAAGGCAGATATGTCTCTTATCTCCAGGGTAACGGGTTTGTCGGAGCAAAAGCTTAAAAAACTTCAAAATGGTTCTAAAAAATAAGCGTGGTTGTTTTTCAGGTTATGGCGGGCATTCTGCCGGTGTGGCAAGCTCCACAGCCGGGGATGGACTGGGAGTGGGTGGGCTGGGATTAAGCCTCCTGACACACACACTGCCACTCATGGTGTACCCTGAAACACACTCACACTGGCAGGTGCTTTGGTTTTTTCTCTTCCCTGTCCCTGCACATGAAGGGCTTAAAGGACAGTAACATATATTACCCACTTTTCTGGTTTTAGGGGCTGAACACCGCACAGTGGAGCATCGGGTTGTTCCGCTATAGCCATGGGCAGAGCATGTGCAGTAGGTGCTTCCACTATAGCCATCGGTAGAACATGTGCAGGCTGTTCTGCCATCGGTTCTTTTTCCGTGTCTCCAGCATGAGCATCTGACGCAAGTGTTTCCGTTGGTTCCGTAAGAGCCACATTTTCTTCCCGAGGGGCCGTTATTTCTACAGGTGTAGGTAATGGGAGGAGGATTACATGCACAGGTGGTGGTATTTTGTCCGTAAGTGCAGGATCTTGTGGGGCATTCACAGGTTGAGCCGTTCCAGGTTTTTGGGGAGGTACAGCGTGCGACACACTGACTGCCGTTCCACCTTTGGGAGTGGGTGCATATACTGATACAACGGTTGAGGCTTGCGGACCATCGGGTTCTGGGTGGTGTGGTACAGCGATTGGTACAGGCACAGGTGGTGGAGTTTTGAGTTTGGCTGGCACTGCATGAAGAGGGGCAAACGCACCTGCCACCCTGCCATACTTTCGGGGAAGTGCAGCGTGCGATACATCTGCTTCCGTTCCACCTTTGGGAGGTGGGACATTGGCAGCTGGGCCAGGTGCCAGCGGTTTTTCCCCCTGTGCTGTCTGCACTACAGGTGTATGGTGTTGTTCTGCAAGAGGAGGGGTTGCAGGTGCTGGCAGTCACTTTCCGGTTTTGCCGGTTGTAACACTTTGGCTTGGCTGTGCATGATCCAGGACTCCCGCAAGGTGTGTTTCCTGTACAGGAACAAAGAACGTTATTAAGAGAAGTTGGTCTTGGTGTGCAGCATGATCGTCCTGTTTCATATCTTCGTTTTGCTGCATTATATCTTCCGTGACATCTGGCCCCCGGTCCGGCTGCCACCTCTCTTCCATTTACACAGTTTATATTATATAATGCACAAACATCTCTCCCAAAAACTTCAAAGCTTAAACTGAAAGTGAAAAATAAGAGAAGTGAGAGGGCAATTACCCCCCCCCATTTTTTTTCCTGAAATCCTAAAACACAAAGCCCGCATACTTCTCTGTATCGGCAGAAGCCAAAAAAACTTTAATCCCTGCCACCAGGTGATTTTTGGACTGCTTCAGAATGAGACACTTTGGGGTAAAACTGCCTGGCTGCTGGTGTGTGGCCGGCCACTTACTCCCCGCCCCGGCCAAAGAACTCCAGGATAAGGGTATCACAATGAGGGGAGGTATTTTTTCTACATAAACCTGATATTTGTATTGGGCAGAACTTGTTTTATGAGATTTTTTTCATTTATGGAATGGTCCTGATAGCTAAAGACAGGTCTGCCCCCCTTCTTGGGGGTTACAAATATTAGTACTTGAAACCTCATTGAGGCGGGAGTTCAGATTTTCCACTTAAAACCTTGACGATTATCTGTTTTAACCCCATTTTGTTAAGGATTATGGAAAAAGACTACTATAAAGTGCTTGGTGTAGCCAAAAACTCCTCCCAGGAGGAGGTCAAAAAAGCCTTTCGTAAAATGGCCTTAAAGTACCACCCGGACAGAAACCGGGGATCCAAAGAGGCGGAAAACAGGTTTAAAGAGGCAGCCCAGGCCTACGAGGTTTTAAGTGATCCGAAGAAGCGTGCCAGGTACGATCAATTTGGTTCTGCAGGTCTGAATTCTCAGTTTAAAACCTCAGGCTTTCACGATATTAAGGACATTTTTTCCTCTTTTGGTGATATTTTTTCAGGCTTTGGTGATTTTTCATCAGCAGAGCAGGGAGCGGGATTTTCCACTTCCGGGGTTTCAGGTTTTGAGCAGATTTTCGGAGAAAGTGCTTTTCAAAGATCCCCCCGAAGACCTGCCAGGGGGGCCAATTTACGCTACCGTATGGAGATCAGCCTGGAGGATGTTTTAAAAGGATCCACAAAAGATATTCATTACGAGGTGGAAAGAGAGTGTGCCACATGCCAGGGTTCAGGAACCCGGCCCGGCACTCATAAAAACCCCTGTGGGGAGTGCCGGGGTTCCGGCCGGCTCACCAGACGGCAGGGTTTTTTTTCTTTCTCCTCAACCTGCCCCACATGCCAGGGTACAGGCCAGGTGATAAGCTCCCCTTGCGGAGCCTGTCACGGGGTGGGCCTGGGAAAAAAGCAGGAAAAACTCAGTGTCACCATACCCGCCGGTATAGAATCCGGCAGCATGCTTCGGTTGAACGGCAAAGGGGAAAGTGGAAGTCAGGGGGGGACTTCCGGAGATCTTTATATCGAAGTGAGTGTTCAACCCCACCCCCGTTTTACACGGGATGGGGCAGACCTGATAAGCACCATTGATGTGTCTTACCTTCAGGTTCTTCTGGGGGCCTGTGTAAAAGGGGTCTGCCTGGAATCCGGTTTTAATGATATTCCCATTAAAAAAGGCACTCAACCGGGAGATATTATCCGGCTTAAGAAAAAGGGCTTGCCTTATCTGCACAGTAAAAAAAGAGGGGACTTAAAATATAAAGTGGTGGTTCATTTCCCCCCCCGCCTGAAAAAAAAGGAAGAGCAACATTTACGGGAAATTGCAGCCCTGACAGGGGAAAAAACAGATTAAGAGAAAAACATGGCACTTTTTTTACCTCCAAAAGCTTGACATTTTTAAAAATAAACAAAACTTAAAGGTTTAAGCTTTTTTTCTTTGTAATGTAATGGCTTAAAGATAAATTTTACTGTTTTTTTAAAGGAGTTTTATTGTGGCAAAAATACTGGGTATTGATTTGGGGACCACCAACTCAGTGGTGGCGGTTATGGAGGGGGGAAAACCCAAAGTGATCGCCAATGCAGAGGGGCATCGTACCACCCCCTCCATTGTGGCCTGGAACAAAAACGGGGACCGGCTGGTGGGGCAGCTGGCAAAACGGCAATCTGTCATAAGGCCTTTGGATACCATATTCTCCTCCAAAAGATTTATTGGCAGGGGGTATGAGGGCATTAAACAGGAAACTTCGAAAATGCCCTACAAGGTGGTGGAAAACAAGGGCCACTGTGGTTTTCAGGTGGGAAAGAAGGTTTATTCCTGCGAGGAAATTGCCAGCTTTATATTGGCCAAATTAAAGGCGGATGCGGAAGAGTACCTGGGCGGGAAGGTGAAAGAGGCTGTGATTACTGTACCCGCTTATTTTAATGATGCCCAAAGGCAGTCCACCAAGGATGCGGGCAGGATTGCAGGCTTTGATGTGAAAAGAATTATCAACGAACCCACGGCCGCAGCTCTGGCTTATGGGATGAACAAAAAGAAAAATCAAAAAATTGCTGTCTATGATTTTGGAGGGGGTACTTTTGATATTTCCATTTTGGAGGTTTCCGAAGGTTTGGTGGAGGTGAAGTCCACCAATGGGGACACTTATCTTGGTGGGGACGATTTTGATCAGGCCGTTATAGAATGGATGATACAGGAGTTTAAAAAAACATCCGGTGTGGATCTGTCTCAGGATAAAATGGCTCTTCAGCGCTTAAGAGAGCATGCAGAAAAAGCCAAAATAGAACTCAGCTCTGTTCAGGAGACCAACATCAGCCTGCCCTTTATTACAGCAGATGCCTCCGGGCCCAAACACCTGGATATGAATCTTACCCGGGCCAAATTTGACCAATTGACCGGGGATCTGGTCACCCGGTCCATAAAACCCTGTGAGCAGGCCTTAAAGGATGGGGGCTTTTCCCAGGAGGATATTGATGAAGTGGTTTTGGTGGGGGGTACCACGCGTATTCCTGCCATACAAAAAGCCATTCAGGCCTTTTTTAAGAAAGAACCCAACCGCTCTGTAAATCCCGATGAAGTGGTGGCTCTTGGGGCTGCTGTTCAGGGAGGGGTTTTGTCCCCCGACCAGGAGGTGAAGGATATTTTGCTTCTGGATGTTACACCTTTGTCCCTGGGGATAGAGACCCTGGGTGGGGTGACCACCCGTCTTATTGAACGCAACACCACCATCCCCACAGAAAAGTCAGAGATTTTTTCCACTGCGGAGGACAACCAGCCCGGAGTCAATGTCCATGTACTTCAGGGGGAAAGGGAATTTGCAAAAGACAACAAAACCCTGGGCCGGTTTGAGCTGACAGACATTCCCCCCGCCCCGCGGGGAGTTCCAAAAATTAAAGTCACTTTCAGTATTGATGTGGATGGGACTATTAATGTGGCTGCCAAAAACGAGGACACGGGAGCCAAACAGGCCATGCGAATTGACAAACCGGGTCTCAGTGAAAATGATATTGAATCCATGGTGAAAGAGGCTCAAAGGCATGCCGAAGATGACAAACAAAGAAAAGACCTGGTGTCCAAAAAGAACGAACTGGACAATTTGATCTACCGGGTGGAAAAATCCCTAAAAGACAACAAAGACAAAATCTCAGCAGGCACTGTCAGTAAGGCGGAATCTGAACTGAAAGCTGCCAGAGAGCATGTGAAAAACAACAAATCCACTTTAAGTGACTTTAAAGCGGCTTACGACAAAGTGCAGTCTGTTTTCAGCAAAATGAGTGAGGAAATTTATGCCGCATCCAAAAAAAGCAAAGAGCAAAAAACCACCACTTCGTCCCCCCCCAAAGAGGAGACCAAAGACAAAGAAGGGGACAAAAAAGATTCCTCCAAAGACTCCAAAGACGGCAAAACCGTGGTGGATGCCGAGTTTAAGGATGTTAATTAAGAACCATGGGGCTTTGTCACTTTGCAGGAAGTGTAACCAAAGCGGTGGAGTTAAATTTAAGAATCTTTGTTTAACATAATGATTTTTTTAATGTGTGTGTAATTTTTTCCTCTTTAAGTCAAAAAAACACCGGGACAAAATTTTTTATTTGACTTTTTTTGGAAAATGAAAGTAATAACAAACAATGAAAAAACAAAACTTCGTTTATGTTTTACCAATTCTGGTTTTTATTGCAGCCTGCACACCAAAAAACCCCGAAAAAGACCCTGTTACCCCCCCTCAGCGGGAGGGCAACACAGGGCTTAAAGACACTGCTTTTCCTCCTGTTTTGCCGCCGAACACCCCCTATCCTTCTGTTACCCCTGCTCCGGAAGCAGACCATTTGTCCACCTCTGTTCAGATTTTAAAGCCGAAAGCAGGGGGGGATACAGAACTGAAAGACATTAAAGTGCAAAGCACAGGTTCTTTGGATAAGGATCAAAGCCTGCATAAAAGCCTGACAAACTTTGGTAAAACACAGGAGGTTTTTCTTCAGGGCATTAACCGCAGAGTGGAGTTTTTAAAATCTTTTGACCTGAAGCCTTTTTATCTTCCCGTTTTTGAAGACCATTACAAAAAAAATGTGACAGATATTGTGGGGAAAAGCCTTTTTTATACTTATGATACAAAAATACAGGATCTGAACTCTTTGAGGGATGCAAAACTTTACACCCCCCCGGAAAAACAAAGACTTTGTCCCACCTGCAAAAACTGGGAACACCTCCCTGAGGGTTTTTTTGAAAACAGCAAATCCTTCTTTGTCAACAGAAGCAAAGAGGTGTTTGAAGACTTTTATAAAATGCGTCCTTTGAATGAACAGGGTATTTTGGCCAGAAAGTGTGCCTTTCTTGCTTTTGAAGCGGGGCTTGAAGCGGAAAGTGATGTACAAAAAGGTCCACCTTTAGTGGCTGATGATATAAGGGACATGGAGATTTTATATATCACTGTTTTGGCCATGCAAAACATTGCAAAAGGCCGGTTGGATGTTCCCCGGGGGGAAAGGTCTTTTTATGAGTTTTGCACTCAAAAAAACCTCCTTACGGGGGAAAACCTGCATGAATCTTATGTCTCAAAACGCATGGATGCCCATCTGCTGAACACCCCCCGGGATATGGGAAGAGTTTCGGGAGAGCAAATCAAACAACAAAGATTTATAAACCAGAAAAAGCTTATTGATTTAGAATCCTCCCATACCTTTGGGGGGGTGGAATCTTTCACAAAGTCTTTCACACAGAAAGATATTGTGAATGTTTTGGATCTGGCTTTTTTAATGATGAAACTTAGGGCATCAAGGTATAACATACAATGAAGTTAAAAAAAATAAAAGCTTATTTGACCGTTGTGGCACTGGTTTTCAGTGTGTCTGCCAACTCTTCCGGATGGTATGGGAGTGTTATTGGGGTTTTTGAAAGCGAGCACATAGTATCCGGGAGATTGTTTTTGCCGGCAGGAAAACACTGGCACATAGTTTATGACAGCACCAATAGCCGTCGCTCATGGCTTTTGGGTAGTAATCCCCCCATCCATGCTCTGAGAAGCACCCTGGAATACAAGAAATATTTTTGGAGATATATGTTAAAAATGACTCCTAAAGAACCCACAAACATCACAATACATGTTAAATATCAGGATTGTATCGAGATACAAAGACGTTATAGTGGGTTTTTTGGAGGTTTCAGGGCTTTCCTGGGTTTCTTCATTTTCAAAAACCCTTACAAATTACATACCCAGTGCATGCTCATAAATGACAGTCTGAAAAGTGCCTTCAAAGATATTGAGGTTGCGTACGAAAGAGATAAACAAATCAGTAAAGATATAACAAAAACGGAGAGTCATATTGAGTTTTTAAAAAATGAAACCATTGCCCTGAGTCCTGAGGATATGGCACAAAACCTGCGTATCCATCAAATTTACATGGAGATAGACCGTCTGAAAGACACCATACCCCAGCTTTTTAATACAGAACTGGATACAAAAAAAAAAGAAAACTTAATGTATTTGAAATCCCTGTTACGGGATGAGAGATACAGTTATGATTTTTCTGAAATCCAGCACGAATTGTTGAAGCTTTCCAAACTTTATGATCCTGAAACCACAGAGCATCTTTTTTTCACAAAACTTATCGAGGCCTTTGAAGAAATCGCGAAAGAGCTGAGAAAAAACAACCAGCGTTTTAAAGCCATTGAATACTCTTTTCAAAGAAATAACAAAGATTTAACTATGGATGAGAGAACTGTTCATGACCTGGTACTTCTAATGGATCTTTACACAAGAACAGGTTTAGTCCACGAGCTGGTGGATAAATGGCTGGGCAGAACTCAGTTCTGGATGGACAAACGGGCCACAAGTGCAAATATTTTGGATCATCTTTTTAAAAAAACAGGTCATTTCCTCCATCTTCCAAGAATAATAAAAAGTTTAAAATCCATTATGGATGAGGAGCTGGATCCTCAGCTGATGCATTTTTACCGTATTTTTATTCAGGGGGTGGGGTTTGCCGATACCAGAGAAGAGGAAATGTCGTCAGAGGAGGTCTCTGTGGACAGCCTGCAAACAGTCTCTGATGTCAGAGAGTCTATTGCAGAAATGGATATATTTATTTCCAAATGGTTACACGACACTTACACTCTGGGGTATCAACCTGATTTGCTGGAGCTTTTGAATTACGAAACAAGAGTTCAAAAATATCTTAAAAACCTGGATAAATACATTTCCTCTGAACGCAAGAGGCAAAAAATACATACATTTATCACTGAAGTGGAGGAATTTTTGAATCAAAACACTCATTACAAACAATCCCCCCTGGTTCCTTTTATAAATGAAGTGAAAACTGTTTTATTGAAAGAGACACAGCAAAGAGACCAGGAGATAAAACAAGCCATCCAGCACAGTATTAAAGCCATCAGTGATTTGTTTGGAGATCTTAAACAACAGGCACAAAAAAAATACCATGCAGCCCCTTTTAACATGATAACCAGCTTTTTGGAAGGCCGGTATCGGGCTTTGCATGCACATATGTCTTACCAGCACAATCAAAGTCTTTTGTTGAAGCAACAACAACATCAACAACGTGTCAATAACTGGGAAAAGGAAAGAAACTATCTTGAAGAGTCAAGATACCATCATTGGAAAGATTTTTTTAAATCCATTAATCGAAACCTTTCAAGAAGATATATAAAAACTGTTCAGGGTGTTGAATTCAAAGTTATATCCTCTCCTTTTGCAGATTCGGAAAATTTGTATTTTCATAAGTATAGTAAAGGCTGGAGCAGTATGTGTTTTGGAGCAAAACAATGCATGAAATATGGAGGATATTGATTATGCATACATTTTACAGGCTGGTTTTTGTTGTTTCAGCTTTTTGTTTTTCGCTGGCGGCCTCCTCCACGGTGTTTACTGCAGAAAAGCCCAATGAGTCAGTGTCTGGTGAGGATTCTGTATCCCCTCTAACATCAAACTTAAGCAGGTACGAGGCATGCCAAAGTAAAGTGAAGTCTCTTAATCTTTGGATGGACAAAGCGAAAGACAGGTTTGCAGCCCAAACAAACAAAAAAAAAGAAAGTGTTTGCAGTAAACAAAGCACAGTGGGGGATTATGAACAATGCCTAACTTTTTTGTCTGAAGACTTAAAAGATTTAAAAAATTTGAAAGCCACCTGGCTTTCTTTGATTCAGGATAAAAGCCCCTGTCCCCGGGATTTTACGACCTCTGCCATAAGCAGCATGGAAAGTGTGCAAAAAAACATCCTGCTTTTGGAAGGAACCCTGACAACTTTTCAACAAGAGTACCAGGAGGTTGGGCAGGGTGCCAGTGGTAAAAAGTATGTGCAGTGGCGGCTCAAAAAATGCCTGAATGATATTCAGAAAGCTTCAAAAAACATGGAGCAGCAGGCCCTTAGGTATGACAAAAACAATACTTATTTTCTACACCAGTACTTCACAGACCTTAAGGCCCACGAGGATTACATTCTTTGGACAAAAGATCAGTGCCTGAATGTTGCCACCAAAGAGGAAGACCTGGAAAGTTATAAGAAAACAATAGACCAAATTCGCTCTGAAGTGCAAAACTTTCAAAAACAAAAAAATCAGGTTTTTCAGAACAGGGACCAGCTTTTTCGAAAATCCGCTGACAAAATGTGCCAACAGCTGGAAAATCATGACAAAAACAGCTTTCGCCTGGTATGCAACAAAAAAGTGCAAAATGCCTCGTATTCTTACACACTACATTATTTTCTTCAAAAAAGCATGTGCGACAGGGATGATGTAGTGGATTTTACATGTTACCCACCCCCTTATTACAGCCCCGTAAAAACTCTTTAAGACGGGTGGCTTCCGTGGACCTGTCAAATAAATTTTTTTTAAGGATTTGACCGGATCATAACCTGGGAACTTAAATTGCTCTTATGGGAAAGCAGTGGAAAACGGCAGGCAAACAGGCACAGGCCCATTTAAAGGGGGCTTTGTTTACCCGCTTGGCCCGGGAAATTCAGGTGGCCTCCCGTTTAACAGGGGGGGACAGATCTCACCCCCGTCTTCAGGCGGCCTTAAATCAGGCCCGCCTTCACAGTATGCCCAAAAACACTATTGAAAGAGCGGTGGCAAAAGGTCAGGGTACAGGAGATCAGGAAAACCTGCAGGAGCTTCTTTACGAGGGCTTTGGTCCTTTTGGTCTGGCACTCATCATAAAAGCTCTAACAGAAAATCACACCCGCACTGCTGCAGACATTCGTTTTTTGTTTAAATCAGAGGGGGGAAGTTTGGGGGAGAGTGGATCGGTCCGGTGGATGTTTGAGGAGGTCTCATTTTTGAAAGCCTGCCCCCCCAAAACCTTCAATGTCGCCGGGGGTGTTGATGGGGAACAAACAGCTCTGGATATAGGGGCTTTGAATATCAGTCCCTTAAACCCTTCTGATCAGAGTTTTTGTTTTTACGGTGAAAAAAACGACTTAAAAAAACTACACACCGCCCTTGTTCAAAAACAGTGGACCGTTTTGGAGGCTGTGCTTTCTTACCGGGCCAAAAACTTTTTGTCTCTCGCCGGTGACGAGCATCACCAGGCTGTAAAGATCATATCCTCTTTTCAGAGGCATACGGACATTCATCTTGTTTGTCATAATTTAAAATCCTGACATTTTGACTTCAAAATATTGTTCATAACCTCCAAAAGGAGCCAAAAATGGGGGCAGTACAATACAGGTTTTGAGTAATTTTCAGATGAGACGGGTTTTTTCCTGTTTTATTGATTGAAAATCATTAAATAAACCCTTAAAATATCCTGTGCTTTTATTTAAGAACATAAGGGAATGAAACACAGTTGAGTAAAACAACACAAAAACCTTTTTTGGACAGGGATAAAAACCTCTTTGAACAGTGGGAAAAAGAGGGGATTTACACTTATCAGCAAAGATCCTCCAAAAGCTCTTTTGTGATTGACACCCCTCCACCCACTATTTCAGGAACCCTGCATATAGGACATGTGTTCAGTTACACACAAACTGATATTATAGCCCGGTTTCAAAGAATGAGGGGAAAGAATGTTTTTTACCCCATGGGGTGGGACAACAACGGACTGCCCACAGAAAAAAGAGTGAGCGGGCTTTACCGCATTCTTTGTGATCCCACTTTGTCTGAGGCAGCAGAAGAACAAAACTTTCGTTTAAGTGTGCCGGAAAACAAAAACACCAAAGAGCTTTTTTTAAAATCTGTGTGTGATCGAAAGGATGATAAATCCCTGAAGGAATTTAAAAAGGTTTCCAGAAAAACTTTTATCAGAATTTGTGAGATTCAAACCCGGGAGGATCAAAAAAACTACAAACAGCTGTGGCAAAAAATGGCTTTATCGGTGGACTGGACCAGAACTTATGAAACCATATCCCCCCACTCACAAAAAATCTCTCAAATATCCTTTTTAAAAATGTACCGGCAGGGGGTGGTAAAAAACCGTGTGCATCCCGTGCATTGGGATACGGGATTTCAAACCGCAGTGGCACAGGCCGATATTGAAGACAGAAAGCAGCAGGGTTATTATTATGATATTGTTTTTCCCCTGAAAAAAGACACCACTCCCTCTTCCTTGCAGGAGGAGGTGGTTATATCCACCACCCGGCCAGAGCTTTTGGCAGCCTGTGTGGCCCTAGTGGCTCACCCCGAAGATTCCCGCTACAAAAAACTGTTTGGCAGGCAGGCCCTAAGCCCGCTTTTTCACTCCCGTATTCCCATTTGTCCCTCCCCCCATGCAGACCCTGAAAAAGGAACAGGCATTTTAATGGTCTGCACCTTTGGTGACAAAGAGGATGTGACTTTTTGGAAAAACCATAACACAGACTCTGAACACACAAAAACTCCCCCCCTTCCGTTAAAACAGATTATTGATCCCCGGGGGCAGATTAAAAAAATCAGTTTTCAGCCTTACAGGGAGGGGGATACACAGCTCACTGAAGAACAAAACAACATGGGCCGGCAAAAAGCCCCCCCTTCTTTAAATCTTTATGGTGGTCTTAAAAATTTTTTAAGTGAAAAGCCCTTAAAAGCTCAGGAGTGTTATGAGCAGATGGTGGGACTCAGTGTCCTTAAAGCCCGCCGGAAAATTGTTGAACTTTTAAAACAGGAAAAAGTTTTAAAGGGTGAAGCCTGGCCCACAGAGCAATTTGTAAAATTTTATGAAAAAGGGGAGCAAGCCCTGGAGCTTTTGCCCCTTCGCCAATGGTATGTCCAGCTTCTGGATTACAAAAAAAACTTTTTGGAGCAGGCCAAAAAAATAAAATGGCACCCTAAAGCCATGCAAAAAAGATACGAACAATGGGTCAGTGGTTTAAATGAGGACTGGTGTATTTCCCGTCAAAGATTTTTTGGGGTGTCCTTTCCCCTGTGGTATCCTCTGGACCACAAAGGTCTTGCAGACTACACCCGCCCCATTTTAGCCCCTTTGTGGGCATGTCCTGTGGATCCCACTCTTCAGGCCCCCGCTGATCTCTTAAAAAAACAAGCCTGTCAAAATTTAAAAAAAGACTTTAATAAAACCAAACAAGTCTATGATTTTTTATCTCAATATACAGAGGATAAAAGAGACCGGCCCGGGGGTTTTACTGCCGATTCCGGGGTTATGGACACCTGGGCCACTTCCTCTCTTTCCCCGCAAATCAACAGTGCCTGGAGTCTTAAAGGGGAGAACAAAAAGCTTTTTCCTGCGGATATGCGTCCTCAGGCCCATGAGATTATTCGCACATGGGCTTTTTACACCATTGTTAAGTCTTTTTTTCACGAAAAACAAATCCCCTGGAGGCATATTGTTATCAGTGGTCTGGTGAGAAACCCGGACCGGCTCAAAATGAGTAAATCCAAAGGGGGAAGCAAAACCTCCCCTGAGGAGTTAATAAAGAGATATTCTGCCGATGCCCTTCGTTACTGGGCGGGTCAGGCCCGGCTGGGGCAGGACAGCCTTTACGATGAAAACATGTTTAAAACAGGAGGAAGGCTTTGCCTGAAACTCAGTAATGCTTTTCGTTTTTTAAACTCTCTCACCAAAGCGGGAGAGGGGGAGGGCCAAAACAACAAAGACTGTGCCTTTCTTTTGTCCACAGGCAAGCCCACCTCAGCAGTGGACAGGTCATGGCTTTTTAAAATGTGTCAGGTTCAAAAGGAAGCCACAGATTTTTTAACCCACTTTCAGTATGCACAGGCTTTGACCCTTGTGGAAAAGGCTTTTTGGCTGTTTTGTGACAATTATATAGAGTTGGTCAAATCCCGGGCCTATAAGGGGGAGGAAAAAACCTCCGCCTTATGCACTCTGGATATGAGCCTTTACATGTTTTTAAAAATGTTTGCCCCTTTTTTGCCTTATACAACAGAGGAGCTTTACCTGAAGAGGTATCAGGGGGAAAGCCCCTCTATTCACTCCTCCCCCTGGGATATGCACCAGGGGATATTTGCCCCATGGTATAAAGAGATTCCCCACAAGCTTTCACCTGACAACCTGAAGCTTTTGCTTTCCTTTGCTTTTGAAGTGTTGCAAAAAATTCGTAAGGAAAAATCCAGGCACCAGAAGAGCCTTTCCACCCCCCTTAAGGAGGTCAGGGTTTTTGCTTTAAAAAAAGAACAGGCCTGTTTTGAGCTTTGTAAAAAAGATCTGGCAGATGCTGTAAAAGTCCGGATGGAAGACCTTCACTTCACCCCCCACTCTCTTAAAGAACCCGAAGTGCAAATCCGCTTAAAGTAAATTTTTACTTTGATAAAAAAAATCTTGTCAAAGCAGAGAAAAGCGGTTTATTTCATTGGGAATGGAAATTAAAAAAGGTCTTCAGGGTGTGGTGGCTGATGAGAGTGCCATTTCGAAAGTCATACCTGAAAAAAAGTCTCTTATCTACAGGGGATATGCGGCGGATGTTTTGTCCCGGCACAGGTCTTTTTTGGAGGTTGTGTTTTTACTCTGGAAGGGGGAGCTGCCTTCAAAAAAAGAGCTGGTGGATTTTGAGGCCCGGGAAAAGCAGGTCAGAAAAATTTTACCTCAAACTCTTTCTTTGCTTAAGGAATGTGTCAATTCCCACCCCATGGATGCTTTAAGAACGGCGGTCTCTTTGGAAGGGGCTTTGTCTCACCCCTGGGATCTTTCAGACAGTGAAACCGAAAACAGGGCCATTTGTCTGCTATCCCGCATACCCCTTTGGATTGCAGCCCTGAACCGGTTAAAAAACAAACAGGATGTTCAGCCCCCGGATCAAAATCTTTCTTTTACAGAAAACTTTTTTCACTGTTGTTTTGGAAAAATACCAGAGGAAAAAGTCTTAAAAGCCTTTGAGTCCATGTTGGTTTTGTATGCGGATCATGGCTTTAACGCCTCCACCTTTACAGCCCGGGTTATCACCTCCACCACTTCTGATATTTATTCTGCTGTTTCAGGGGCTGTGGGGGCTTTAAAAGGTCCCCTCCATGGGGGGGCAAACGAAAGAGTCATGTATATGATGAAAGAAATAGGGCAACCGGAAAAAGCCCGCCCATGGCTGCTGAAGGCCCTCAGTGAAAAAAAGAAAATCATGGGTTTTGGTCACCGGGTTTATACCCGGGGGGATGCCAGGGTTCCTCAAATGTTTCGCTGTGCAGAGGTGATGGCCTCTGTCACAGGTCAAAACCAATGGATTGAAATATACAACATTTTAAAAGACACCATGTGGGAAAAAAAGAGCATACACCCCAATTTGGATTTTCCGGCAGGTCCTGCCTACTATATGATGGGCTTTGATATTCCTTTATTTACCCCTTTGTTTGTGATGGCAAGGGTGGCAGGCTGGAGTGTCCATATTATGGAACAAAGAAAAAACAACCGTATTATCCGACCCTTAAGCAAATACACAGGGCCTGCACTTCGCACTCTCCCCTCAGAAGACCTGCAAGACCTCACCCCCAAACAGCCCTCTTAATTATGAATGGCACAAAAAATCTTTGTTCCAAAGACCTGCTCTCTCTTGTTCAGGGTTTAAGAAAAAAAAACTTTCCCCGGGTCCCTGTGAGCTGTGATTCCCGAACACTTAAGCCCGGTTTTGTGTTTGTGGCTCTTCAGGGACACAAAGACAACGGACACCATTACCTGAAACAGGCCATAAAAAAAGGGGCTTATGCTCTTATTGTGCAGGATAAAGATTTTCTTCAGGGACTGAACTTTAAAGGTCCGGTTTTTATCACTCAGGACACCCGTCTCAGTTTGTGCGAGTTTTTAAACCACTGGTACAACTTTCCCTCTGAAAAAATGTTTTGTGTGGGGGTTACAGGTACCAATGGCAAAAGCACGGTGTCACAAATGGTGGCACATATTTTTGCCTCCCTGGGCTGGAAAACGGGCCTTATAGGTACGGTGGATGCGGGTTGTCTTTCTCCTCCCACACAGGCTGCCAAAAAAGCTCTCTCTTCAGCAGGCCCCTCTTTTGAAAGACTTAAAAAATCCACTCTCACCACACCCGATGCCATCACTCTTTATGGTCTTTTGGATCAGTTTTACAAAAAACATGTCCAGGCTGTGGTGATGGAGGTCTCCAGTATTGGAATGGATCAAAAAAGAGTGGAGGGGATAAGCTTCCCCTTATGTGTTTTTACCAACCTCAGTGAAGATCACATGGACTACCACCTCAACCAGGAGGCTTATTTTAAAGCCAAAGAAAAACTGTTTCACAGGCCGGGGTTAAACACCTCTTTAACCACACACTCCATGGCGGTTTTAAACTTTGAAGATCCTTATGGGCTTCAGATAGCCCGCAACAGGCATCTGCCCTGTTTGTCTTACAGTACCACAAAGGGAAAAAGTCATTTTTACTCTGAACTGCTTGCAGCAGATCTTCACAAAACTGTTTTTAACCTGCATTACGAAAATCAGGTGTATGAGGTTTTTTTGCCTCTCCCGGGAAGTTACAATGTTTTAAACGCCCTGGCAGCCCTTTGTGTGGCTTATGGGGCAGGCTTTAATTTGAAAAAAGCCACTGAAGCTTTGTCCTCGTTTTCCGGAGTCCGGGGCCGGTTGCAACTCATCCCCTCTCCCAAAAAAACGGCAAAGCCCAAAGTGTTTGTGGATTACGCCCACAGCCCGGAAGCCTTAAAATCTGTGCTAAAGTTTTTAAGAGACCAAAAAAAAAAGGGAAGGCTTTTTGTGGTTTTTGGCTGTGGGGGTCTAAGGGACAAACTCAAGCGTCCTCTTATGACACAAATTGCTGAAAAGTACTCAGACAGGGTGTTTTTAACATCAGACAACCCCCGTACAGAGGATGTGAAGCACATCATACAGGACTGCCTGAAAGGGGTAAAAAACACACAAAAAAAAATTGTTGTGGAAAAAGACAGAAAAAAAGCCATTCTTCTTGCTCTCACAGAGGGGGGGGAAAGTGACATTGTACTCATCGCCGGCAAAGGGCATGAAAAAGAACAAATTTTGGGAACAAAGCGTATCCCCTTTGATGACACACAAATAGCTCTTAAAGCTTTAAACCAAAGGGCAAAAAAGCAGGGGATTTTTTAAAAGTCGTGACAAACAAAGAATTTTAAAGCAGGGTTTTTTGCATTATGTTTTACAAGTGGCTGGTAGATCTTTCTGAGTGGTTTTTTGCTTTTAATGTGTTTCGCTATATTACTTTTCGGGCTTTTTTGGCTTTTTTAACCTCTTTTCTGCTGTGCTGGACTTTTGCCCCTTATTTCATCAGGAGGCTGAACAAAAGAGAGTTTAAAGAGCGTATCAATACCGATGCCCCCCACTCTCATGCCAAAAAAACGGGTACCCCCACTCTTGGGGGTGGGCTGATACTTCTTTCTCTTCTTGCCAGCTCTTTGCTCTGGGTGGATATGTCTGAGCCTTTGATATGGGCTTTGCTGCTCATGCTTTTTGGTTTTGGCTTTATTGGCTTTTTGGACGATCTGATTAAAATCCGCCTCCACAATTTTAGAGGCATAAGGCCCCGCGAACGCCTGCTGGCAGAGTTTGTTTTAAGCTCCCTGATGCTGGGGGGATTTCTTTACACCGGACAAATAGAATCCACACTGCATCTGCCTTTTTTTAAAGACCTGTACTTTGATTTGTCATGGTTTTATGTGCTGTTGGGAAGTTTGGTGATAACTGGTACAGCCAATGCGGTGAATTTAACAGATGGCCTGGATGGTCTGGCCATTGTACCTGTTATGGTGTGTGCAGGGGCTTTAAGTGTTTTCGCTTATGTGGCAGGGCATTTTAACATAGCCTCTTATCTGGATATTCCCTTTGTTGCAGGGGCCGGGGAAATGGTGCCTTTGAGTGTGGCTGTGGTGGCGGCAGGGCTGGGGTTTTTGTGGTACAACTCTTACCCGGCACAAATTTTTATGGGGGATGTGGGCAGTTTGAGTTTGGGGGCTTTTTTGGGTACAGTGGCTGTTTTTACAAAAAATGAAATTCTTTTGATTGTCCTGGGAGGGGTTTTTGTTGTAGAAACCTTATCTGTGATTTTACAGGTTTTAAGTTTTAAAATCAGGGGGAAAAGAATTTTTCAGATGGCCCCCTTACACCACCATTTCGAGCTAAAAGGTATGGAAGAGTCAAAAATTATTGTCCGGTTTTGGATTGTGGCTTTTTTGCTGGCCATCTTAAGCCTTGCCACCCTGAAGTTGAGATAAAACCAGGAGAAAAGAGACTATGGAACTGAGTGAATTAAAGACTATGGAACTGAGTGAATTAAAGGGGCGTAAAATTCTCATTGTGGGTTTGGCTAAAACCGGGGTGTCTTTGGCCCGGTTTTTGGTTCAGTCCGGAGCAGAGGTCACTATTTCGGATCACAAGTCAGAGGCTGAACTGACAGGTTATTTGGAGCAGATAGAGGATTTGCCTGTCACTTTGGAGCTGGAGGGGCATAATCCCAAAAACTTTTTAAACCGCCACCATGTTATTTTAAGTCCCGGGGTTCCATCGCATATCAAGTTGTTTGAGTACATCAGCTCCCAGGGGGTGGAAGTTACCGGGGAGTTTGAATTTTGCTCCCGTTTTATCAAAGAACCCTTACTGGTGGTCACAGGCACAAACGGAAAAACCACCACCTGCGATCTTATTTACCATTTTTTAAAAAAATCGGGCAAAAACCCCTGGGCCGGGGGTAACTTCGGCAGGCCTTTAAGCGAATACCTCTACCAAAAAAAAACAGCGGATGTACTTATTGTGGAAGCCTCCAGCTTTATGCTCGAACACATTAAGCAGATGGTTCCCCACAATATTGTATTCACCAACCTGGCAGAAGATCATCTGGATCGCTACAGAAGCATGCAGGAGTATGTGAATGCCAAAAGAAGAATTTTTACCAACACACAGGTTAGTACCACCAGCATCCTGAATGCCGATGACAAAGCCATTTTGGAGCTGGCAAGGGACCCTGTTGTGCAAAGGGGGAGGCTTTTTTACTTTTCCAGAAAAAAAGTTTTGGAATCACAAATTATGAAAATTGGTGGGGCCATTATGGTGGATGGGCAGATTAAGGTTCGCACAGGCCCCAGTATTGAGTACTACGATGTACAAAACAAAAAACTTCAGGGGGATCATGGACACGAGAACATCATGGCTGCTATTTTGGCGGCCCGGGAAAACGGGGCAGACAAAGAGAGCATACAAACAGTGATATCCTCTTATGAATCCCGCCCCCACCGGTTAAAATATGTCCGGCGGGTGGGGGGTGTTAATTTTTACAACGATTCCAAAGCCACCAATGTACACGCCGTAACAAAAGCCCTGGATGTGTTTGATGACAACATCATTTTAATCATGGGGGGCAAAGACTGCGGCTTAAACTACACCCCTTTAAGGGAAAAAATACAAAGAAAAGTCAAAAATCTTATTCTGGTGGGGGAGGCCAAAGAAAAAATCAACCGCCAGATTGGGGATTATTCAGAAACTTTTATTATCGGCACTTTTGAGGAGGCCGTGCTGGTGGCTTATCAAAAATCCCGTATTGGGGATACTGTGCTTCTGGCTCCAGGGTGTCCCAGTTTTGATATTTTTAACTCTTTTGAGGAGCGGGGAAGTATTTTTGAAAACATGGTTCAAAAATTCACATGAGGGTTTGGTGAGGTCCCGCCCCCCTTGTAAAAACAAATACACCCCCCTTATTAAAACCTGTGGTTTGCAGCATAATTTAAACATATACGATGTAGAGTTTAAGGGAGGGTTCTTAAAAGTGTTTGTTTGTCACAAAAACCACCGGGCGGTTTCTGTAAAGGACTGTGAGGTTTTTTTAAAAACACTCACTTTTCTTTTTCATTCCGAGGGGATAAAGCACAGGCCGCTGGAGGTGTCCAGCCCTGGCCTTAACCGCCCCTTAAAAACCCCGGCCCATTTTTTGACCGCTATAGGGCAAAGAGTTCAAATCACCTTCTTTACAGAGGGGGAAAAAACCACAAAACAGCTCAATGCCCGGCTCAAGGGCTTCACAAAAAACAGTTTGCAGCTTGTTCAGGGGGAAAAGCAATGGTCTGTCTCCTGGAATCAGATAAAAAAAGCCCGGGTGGATGACTTTTTTAAAGCACAATCAACAGATAAAAAGGCTTTTCCCTTAAAGAAGCTTGAAAAAACTTTAAAAAAGAGTTAATGCCTCTTAAATGAACTTTAAAAAAAGAGAGAGGAATCAGAATGTCTGTTGTGAGTGATGTATTTTCAGAGCTTGGCCGTCTCATGGATCAGGTGAGTAAGGAAAAGGGCATTGACAGACAGGTGGTGGTCAATGCGGTGATTCAGGGGGTTTTGTCTGCGGCACGTAAGAAATACGGCACTTACAGGGATATTGAAGCCAAATACAACGAGGAAAGCGGCAAACTGGAGCTTTATGAGTTTAAAGAAGTGGTCTCTGATGAGGATTTTGAAGACGATCAGATTGAAATCAAACTGAGTGAGGCTCTTAAGATGGATCCGGAAACTCAGGTCAAAGATCAAATTGGTGTTCCTTTGGAACCCAAAAATCTGGGTCGTATTGATGCCTACGCTGCAAGGCAAATCATGAGCCAAAATATCAGAAATGCAGAAAATGAAGTGGTTTTTAATGAATTTGAAAAAAGAAAAGGTGAAATTGCCTCCGGTGTGGTCCGGAGAGTGGATCGGGGTATGGTGGTGGTGGATCTGGAAAAAACGGAAGCCTATATCCCCAGAAAAGAACAAATTTATGGGGAAAAATACAACCCCGGGGATCGAATCCAGGGCTATCTTCTGGAGGTTCGGCAAACCACCCGTGGCCCTCAGATCATCATGTCCCGGGCCCATCCCAATTATCTTATCAAGCTGTTTGAAGTGGAGGTTCCGGAAATTTACGAAGGGGTTATAAAAGTTGTGGGGGCGGCCCGGGAGCCAGGGCAAAGGGCCAAGCTTTCTGTTTATAGCACCGATTCTGCAGTACACCCTGTGGGGGCCTGTGTGGGAATGAAGGGGAGCCGGGTGCAAAACATCACCCAGGAACTGAAAGGGGAGCGTATCGATGTCATTATCTGGGACGAAAACGCCGTACAATATGTGTGCAACGCTTTGGCCCCTGCCAAAATATCAAAAGTTATGGTGGACGACACAAATAAGGAAATGGAAGTGGTGGTGCCAGACGATCAGCTCTCCCTCGCTATTGGAAAAAAGGGACAAAATGTTCGTTTGGCGGTAAACCTCACAGGGTGGAAACTGAACATTGTCTCTGCCACAGAATTTGAAGAAAAAAAGAGACAGGCAGTGTTCAACCTTCAGCTCCTGCCGGGAATTACAGAAACCATGGCGGAAAATATTTTTCAATTTGGTATATCCTCTTTTCAGGAGCTGGCAAAGTCCTCCCTGGAGCCTGTGCAAAACATCCCGGGGTACGAAAGCAAAGAACAGGCTGAAAAACTTATTAAAGAATCCAAGGCTTTAATTAAAAAATATAAAGAAGAAGGTAAAGAAGCCCCCACAGCCCCCCCTCTTCAAAAAGCCAAAAAAACACCGGCTTCAGAGCTGTCTTCTGATGCCAAAACACAGGCAGAGGGCCGGCTTAAAGAGGCATTGGCTGAGCTGGGGGAAGAGTCTCAAGCGGCAGAAGGGGAAAAACAAACTCCATCACCCACTCCCTCAAAAGAGGGGAAAAATACCCCATCCTCCACCAAAAAACCTGATGGTGAGACAAAAAACTCATCAGCCAAAAAACAAACCCCCTCCCCTTAAAAAGGTTTTTCAAAAGGGTCTCCTTAGGTTGTTAAAGCATTATGAAAGTTTATGAACTGGCCAAAGAGCTGAATTTAAAGAGTGTGGAGCTGGTGGATCATCTCCGCAAAAAATGGGCTTTGCCGGTGAAAAACCACATGCAGGTTCTTAAAGAGGATGATGTTCAAAAAGTTAAAAAGTTTTTTGAAAAAAAACAAAAAAAAACTGGTGGGGTAAAAAAGAAAAAACCTGTTTTAAAAAAAACCAAAAGCCCTGAGACTTCCAGCACAGAGAGCAAAACTTCAGGCTCTGTTGGTATTATCCGCAGAAGAAGCAAACCCTCCTCTCCTCCAGCCTCCCCCTCCTCCACCAAAAAAGAGGAGGACTCTTCTGAACTTTTAAAAAAATCTGCCGCTTCCCCCTCACAGCATGATACAGCCTCCTCCCCCTCGCAGGCACAAACGGGAAGACATATCCGCCCGGGGCTTGTCACCGGGGCCAGTACAGATTTTTTAAAAAAATGGAACGAAAGCACAGAACCCGCCCCTGTGGAAAAAAAGAAAGCCAAAAAGTCTGCTGTGGAAGATCAGCAAAGACAGTTCCGGGCCACTGACTTCAGAAAAAGGGAAATTATTTTTCAACCCAAAAAAAAGCGTCTGACCCTGGGGGGCGAAGTTTCCAAAAAAAATCAAATCACAAAACCCAAAGCCCACAAAAGAGTGGTTAAGATGTACGAAACCCTATCCTTAAAAAATCTTTCTCACCAGATAGGGGTTAAACAAACACAGATGGTAAAAAAAATGAAACAGGAGTCTTTGTGGAACAAAGAACAGGAACAAAAAGGTCTGGATGTGGAAACAGCCACTTTGGTGGCCTCTTTTTTTGATTTTGAGGTTAAGAATTTAAGCAAAACCCGGACAGAGATTATGGATTCTTTGGTGTTTGGAAATTTGTCTTCTGAAAAAACCACCAAAGCCCCTGTGGTGACTGTCATGGGGCATGTCAATCATGGGAAAACCAGCCTTTTGGATTATTTGCGTAAAAGTAAAACTGTTCAAAAAGAGGCAGGGGGAATCACCCAGCATATTGGGGCTTACAGTGTTCCTGCAGGAAAAAGTTTTGTCACTTTTATAGACACCCCCGGCCACAAGGCCTTTACCGCCATGAGAAACAGAGGGGTGAAGGTTACGGATATTGTGGTTCTTGTTGTGGCGGCAGATGATGGTGTTCAGCCTCAGACTGTGGAGGCCATAAATCATGCCAAAAATGCCAAAGTTCCCGTTTTGGTGGCCATTAATAAAATAGACAGCCCTCAGGCCAATCTGGAGCAGGTGAAAAAGCAAATGATGGAACGGGGGGTGGTACCGGAAGAATGGGGGGGGGACAGTATTTTTTGCCCTATTTGTGCTTTAACAGGTCAGGGGATTAAAGAGCTTTTGGAGCATATTCAGCTTCTGGCGGAAGTGCATGAGTTAAAAGCCAATCTGAAAAGATCTGCTGTGGGTGTGGTTATAGAAAGCCGGATGGAAAAAGGCCGGGGTTGTGTTATGACCCTGCTTTTAAAAGACGGCACTTTAAAATCAGGCCAGGTTCTTGTGGTGGGGGACGACCTGGGTAAAACCCGGCAGATGAGCAACGACAAGGGGCAAATGGTCAGCTCGGCCTGTGCCGGACAGGCTGTGGAAATCTCAGGCTTTAACAAGCCTGTCTCTGTGGGGGAAACCTTTTACGCGGTAAAAAACGAAAAAGAGGCCAAAAAACTTCTTTCAGAAAAACAAAAACACTCTCACAAAGAGGAAAAGCACCCGGAGCTTTCTTTGGAGGACATGTTGTTTAAAGCACATCTTGACAAAAAACCCCTTCTTCATTTGATTTTAAAAGCCGATGTGGTGGGAAGCCTGGAGGCACTTAAGCACTCCATTGAAGACTTAAACACCAAAGAGGTGGAGGCCAAAATTATTCATTCCGGCCTGGGGGATTTTAACGAAAGTGATGTTTTACTGGCTGATTCGGCAGGAGCCCTGCTTTTAGGCTTTAATGTCAAAGCTGCAGAAAAAGTTAAAAAGGCAGCCGCCCAAA
Source organism: Bdellovibrionales bacterium (assembly GCA_965200025.1). GTDB lineage: Bacteria > Bdellovibrionota > Bdellovibrionia > Bdellovibrionales > UBA1609 > JANQSP01. Next base: position 766,086 of record OZ241325.1, on the reverse strand, counting down.
AAGATCTCAAGCTTAAAATTTATCAGGTGATTTACTCTCTTTTGGAGGAGTTGGAAAAGGATATGGCTTTTTTACTTCCCCCAGAGGTGAAGGAAAGCCCTGGAGGCAAAGCAGAGGTCAAGCAGGTGTTTGAAATATCCCATTTGGGTTTTGTGGCCGGCTGCCAGGTTCGCCAGGGAAAAATCTCCTCCTCTCACTTTGCCCGTCTGCTTCGTGAAGACAAAATACTCTACGAGGGTCGCATTCATTCCCTGAAGAGATTTAAACAATCCACCAAAGAGGTTTCAGAAGGGCAGGAATGTGGTATTGGACTTTACCAGCACAAGGATTTTCAACCGGGAGATATTATTGAAAGCTTTTTAAAAACAGAAATAAAGAGGCAAAGATTATGAACAGAAGAATTATCCGTTTAAACATGGGGTTAAAAAAAATTTTAATGGAGTATTTTACCCGAAGAATGAAGGGACATTTTCCCGGCTTTATCTCTGTTAAAGAGAGCTGGATGGCAAAAGATATGAAGTCTGCCAAAGTTTTTTTGTCCCTGATGAGTGAAAAAAACCACAAAGAGGAAGTACTTCAAATTCTGGAGGAACAAAGGTTTTTAATTCAAAAAACAGTGTCAAAAAGCCTGAAAATGAAGTTTTGCCCCAAGTTAAATTTTTTCGTAAATCATGTGCCTTATTCTTTAAGTCCCCCCTCTCATCCACCGGGGCTGGTAAGTTCTGCCCCTTCCAGCCTGCCTTAATTGGGAACAGGACTCTTAAAAAATTGAGGAGGAAGGTATAAATGGTGCATGGGGTTTTGCTGGTCCACAAAGACTGTGGTTTAACCAGTCATCGTTTGGTACAAAAACTCAGAGGGGTGTTTGGGCAAAAAAATGTGGGCCATGCCGGTACTCTGGATCCGGAAGCCGAAGGTTTAATGCTTATTTTACTGGGGCAGGGGACCAAGCTTTCCAATTATCTTCTCACCAACAATAAAAGTTACCATTTTGTTTTTCAGCTGGGGGTCAGGACAGACACTTTGGATCAAACCGGGCGTGTGCTTTCCCGATCAGAAGTCTCTTTAACAGAAAAGCAAATTCACCAAAGGCTTCTTAAAAGCACAGGTATGCTGAATTTAAAAGTTCCCCTTTACTCAGCTGTTAAAATAAAAGGTAAAAAACTTTATCAATACACAAGAAAAAACCAGGAAATTGAAGCCCCTTTTAGAAAAATGTTTTTTTACGATTTGAAGGTTAAAAACATAAACAAAGATAAAGTGGAGGTTGAGCTTTCGTGTTCGAAGGGGAGTTATATCCGATCCTGGGTGGAGCATGTGGGAGGACTCTGCGGCAGTGGGGCCTCGCTTCAAAAGCTGGTGCGTCTGAAGTCAGAACCTTTTGAGTTGTCTGATGCCTTAAACCTGAATGATGTGGAAAACAAAACCAAAGACCTGCCCCGACCCTTAAACTCTGACATTTGCCTTCAAAAATTGAAACCGGCTTTTTTGGATCTGGCTTCAGCCCTTCCCCATATCAAAAATATTTCTGTATCGGCCTCAGAACAAAGAGGTTTAAGACAGGGGCAAAAAACCAAAACTTTGTTTTCAGCACTTCATCAGACACAAAAAGAGGTGAATTTAAAAAAACAGCCCCTTACTTTAAAAATCACCTGCCAAAGCCAGCTGGTGGCTCTTTTGGAGCTAAAACCTTTTAAATCCCCTTATATTTTAAGAGTTTTCCCCCCTGTTTAATTTTTTTAACAAACTCCCACAGCTCAAAACCACAGACCTTTTGCCTGTGAGCCAAAACCTCACCGGGATCCGTGTTTGGTGCAAACAATTAAAGTTCATGGTTCTTTTTCATTGTGCCTAAAACTGGTTTATCCCACCATGGGATAACCAACAGCTATAAAACCTGATTTTTGGTCCTTTATCCCATGGTGGGATGGTTTTTCACCATGAAATCCCACCACGGTGGGATTGTTTATCACACCCCCTTGCTATCCGGGTTTTGCCCTGTTATTCCACCAACACAATGAGAATAGTTTTAAACATTTTTCTTTTGTTCGGGTTTTGTTTCAAAAGCCCTGGTATTGTGTATAAGAACAAGGCCCATAATCCGGGTGGTAAAAAAGTCCAAAGTTTTCATATACCAAGCGGGGCTTATAAGAAAGCACAGTATGCTGTTTTGGATAATTATGAAGATTACCCCTGGGGGGTTTGTTTTCCGAAGGGGAAACATAACTTTAAACGCAAACATCTAAACTGGACCTCTACAGCCATGAAAAAGTGGAATACACAATATCATGCTTTTGTACAATCTTACGAGTATGACACTTTAGTTGCAAATCCTGTAGATTTTCCTTTTCCAGAAAGTCACCTTTATCATCGTGTTGATCACAGGAGTTATTTTGTAGGAGGTTGGCCTGATCCTAATGGAAAGTTGATGATATGGTCTTGCGATAAGAAAAAATACAATCTTGTTTATCCGGTGTTTGGTCCCACAAGGGATAATGTGTTGGCTTACTATAGGTCAAAAAACCCGGTGGAAAAGCGTTATATGAAGTTTTGGGGTCTTCCTTATCATGTGTCTGGGGATTTTTATGGGCAAATAGTGATGAGTGATAGGCACAAGTGGGAAAAACATCATTTTATCAATGTTATGATGCATGAGTTGGGTCACCTTTTGGGACTTCCCCACTTAGATCCTGAAGAGACAAATATCATGGCTCAATGGGGTTTTGGTTGTAAGGACAGGGGATATTAAAAAGGAGGAAAAATGAAGATTTTGGTAACATTTTTAATAACCTGTTTTGTCATAGTATCTTGTAAGGATAACAAGCCCCTTGAGGATAACAAGCCCCTTTATGCTTCCTGTGAGGATTACTGTAACCGGTCCAAAGTTAATGACAGTAACATTGTGGCTTCAGTAATAATCCCCGGAGATATTCGATGTCACAACATGATAGAGGCTGCCTATGCTCTGGGGAGAAAACTGGGTTATTGTTTTGACGGGCCTCTTTTCATAGGCAATGTGGAACAGGATCAAACTCATCCTGATTCTGAAGCATGCTATGCTTTAGCTGATCAAGCTAAAGAGAATTGTAAAAAGCTTCCCCCCGATCCTTCACAGATGGATCAGACTGTGAGTGGTACGACTGTTTTTAAAGGTGGCAAACCTGTTCTTATCGATGGTGAGCCTGTAAAAATCAAGGGTGAAGTTTGTACCTGTAACCTCTGATCCATCTGTGAAGGATCCGAAAGCAAGTGATATTTAGAGGTCAAACCACCTGGTGGCCAAAAATCCTTAATTTTGAGGCTGATACCCCTGTCCCGGAAAGCCACCACCAGCCTCATCCCTCAGGAAGGAAAAAAGAGAAGTGACAACAACATTTTTTTGAATGAGGTAAGAGCTGGTTACAGGAGCTATAATATAAGCCCGGCTGGCACCAATATCCTGAACAGCATTAAAAAAACCAGATGAGGGTTTGGGGGCCGAGGATGATTTTATTTCGATGACAATAATTTTATTTGCTTTTTCCAATACAAGGTCCAGTTCAGCCCCTGCCCGGGTTCTATAAAAGTAATGATTCCAAAAAGGCAGGTTATGACAAATATTTTCCACCACATAGGATTCAAAAGATCGTCCGTAGATAAGGTGTCCGAACAACTCATTGGATGTCTCAATGTTGAGGTGGGCATGTAAAATTCCGGTGTCCCTGATGTAGATTTTAGGTGACTTTATAAGTCTTTTTTTTATATTTGCGATATAGGGTTTTAAGCTTCTTAAGATCAGGGTTTGTTCCAGGATATCAATATAGTTTTTAATACTGTGGGAGCTTTTGCCCAAAATAGCCCCTAATTTTGAACTGTTAAGTGTTTGCCCCTGTGCATGAGAAAGAATTTTCCATAACCGTTCCATGAGTTTTACAGGAATATGAAAGCCGGATTGGGGAATATCTCTTTCCAAAAATGTACGTATATAGTCATAACGCCATTTTAGGCTGAGTCGGTCATTTTGGGCCAAAAAACTCAAAGGATAACCACCTCTTAACCAATGAGAGCGAAAACAATTCTCACCCACCTCTCCAGCCCCAAAAGGAGTCATATCCAGAAAGGCCACTCTTCCTGCCAGAGTTTCACTGCTTTGTTTGATGAGATCTTGTGAAGCACTTCCCAGTATTAAAAATTGTTTGTTTCTTTTTTTTTGATCAATAATTCCCCTTAGAATTTTAAAAAGATGAGGGTGGTGCTGAATCTCATCCAGACAAATTAAACAATGCCTGTTAAAGTTAAAAAAAGCTTCCGGATCAGAGAGTTTATTTCTGTCTGTGGGGAGCTGTAAATCCAAATATACAGTTTTTTTAAAACCAGCCAGTATTTCTTTGGCCAGCGTGGACTTTCCCACCTGCCTGGCCCCCAAAAGAGCCACCGCCGGGGAATGGTTTAACAGCTCCTGAAGCTGGTTTTTAAGGTGCTTTCTTTCCAAATAACCTTGCATATTTGAATCTATACTTCAAATAAGCAAGGTGTTCAACTTTTTTTTGGACTTAAACCCTAAAATCCAGGAAATTCCTGGTCACACCCGCTGAGTGTCCTCCAGGTTAAGGATCACCTTCCCTGGATACCGGGGAAGTGTAACCACCTGGTGGTATTCATAATCGTTTTGGGCTTCTTAACAGGCTTTAAATGATGTTTTTTTTGACAAAAATGTAAGTTTTACACGGGGGGTTATTTTTTTTCCTTAAACGTGTTATTTAAAGAGCCACTATGAAAATCCTTATGGCTCTTTTTCTTTTGTCCGTGTTTTGTTTCAAAAGCTCTGGCATTGTGTATAAACTGGATAAGGCCCATGATCCAAGTGGTAAAATAGTCCAGGATTTTGATAGATCAAAAAAGTCTTATGATAAAGAGTATTATTATTTTTTGGAAAACCATAATGATTATCCCTGGGGGGTGTGTTTTCCGGAGGAGAAACATAACTTTGAGCAAAAACATCTAAACTGGACCTGGGAAGCCATGAAAAAGTGGAATGATGAATATGATGCTTTTTTAAGCATCCATAAGCACAACACTTTGTTTCCCTTTAGACCTTTAAAATTTCCCTTTGATGTAAGTCGTATTTTCTTTGATCCAAAGGATTATCTTGTAGCCGGCTGGCCTGATCCTGATGACACATTACTTATATGGTCTTGCGATAAGGAAAAATACAATCTTGTTTATCCGGTATTTGCTCCCACAAAGGTTAATGAAAAAACAAAAATACAGCCTTTGGCTTACTACGATGCAAAACACCCATGGTTTGGTGATTTTTATGGGAGTATTGTCATGAGCAATAATGTAAAAGAAAAAAATGGGAAAGTAAAAGTTTGGAAAAAACATCATTTTATCAATGTTATGATGCATGAGTTGGGACACCTTTTGGGGGTTCCCCACCTGAAACCCGATGAGACAGAGATCATGACTTCGTATGGGTTTGGTTGTAAGGACAGGGGACACAAAGAGGTTTGTGACTTGACTTCAGGTGATTTTAATTCTTTTGTAAGTATTTTCAGAAGTCGGAGTGGGGGGCTGATAAATTTGGTCGAGCGTCAAAAAAGAGAAGCAAAAGAAAGAGAGATCTATGAGAATAGGTGTAAAGGGGGGTACCGAGATGAGATGGGTCGTTACTTTATGTGTCCTTAAGAGAAAAGGGGGAAGTAAAATGAAGATTTTGGTAACAATTTTAATGATCAGTTTTGTCTTGGTGTCTTGCAAGTTTAATAAGACTTTTTATTCTTCATGCGATGATTATTGTAGTGGGACACCGAGTAACATCAAGGCTTCAGTCATTATGCCCGGGGATATTCGCTGCCATAACATGATAGGGGATGCCTATGCATTGGGAAGAGAGCTGGGTTATTGTTATAACGGGACTATTCATCGAATAAACGGGGTACTTCCGGATAAAACTGATCCTAATCCTGAAGCATGCGATGCTTTAGTTGATCAAGCTAAAGAGAATTGCAAAAAGCTTCCCCCTGATCCTTCAATGATGGACCAGACAGTGAGTGGTACGACTGTTTTTAAGGACGGCAAGCCTTTTCTTATTGATGCCAAGCCTGTAAAGATTAAAGGTGAGGTTTGCTCCTGTAACCAAAGCAAGTGATATTTAGAATCTACCTGGTGGCCGGGGTTATGCCTTACTTCCCATTGTCCTTCATGTGGCCATTCAATCGCTTGTAAATACGGAAGACCTGTCTGGAAGACCACTTCCCCCCTGCCTGGCCCCCAAAAGGGCCACCGCCGGGGAATGGTTTAACAGCTCCTGAAGCTGGTTTTTGAGGTGCTTTCTTTCCAAATAACCTTGCATATTTGAATCTATACTTCAAATAAGCAAGGTGTTCAACTTTTTTTAGGTTTATATCCTAAAATCCAGGAAATTCCTGGTCACACCCGCTGAGTGTCCTCCAGGTTAAGGATCACCTTCCCTGGGTACCGGGGAAGTGTAACCACCTAGTGGTATTCATAATCGTTTTGGGCTTCTTAACAGGCTTTAAATGAGGTTTTTTTTGACAAAAATGTAAGTTTTACACGGGGGGTTTTTATGTTTCCTGAAGTGTGTTACTTAAAGAGCCACTATGAAAATCCTTATGGCTCTTTTTCTTTTATCCGGGTTTTGTTTCAAAAGCCCTGGTATTGTGTATAAAATGGATAAGGCCCGGGGTCCGGGAAAAAAAACAATGCAAAGTTTTAATGTAAAAAATAATTCTTATGAGGATAAGCAGAAGTGGTTTTTGGATAATCCTTTGGATTTACCTTGGGGGGTTTGTTTTCCGAAGGGGAAACATAATTTTACACAAAATCAGCTAAGATGGACCAAAAAAGCCATGGGAGTGTGGAATGAGAGATATTTTGATTATAGAACCTGCTATAAGAGGGATTATTTAAAGCGTGTTTTTGAGAAGCTTCCAAAGAGTGTAAGTCGGCGGGTGGATCTTGATCATTATTCTGTAGAAGGTTGGCCTAATACAATATTACTTCAATGGTCATGCAAAGGAAGTATTTCAAATCTTGTTTATCCAAGGATTGGTCCCACAGGGGATAATGTTTTGGCTTATCACCGGCCATTAAACCCAAAGTTTGTGACCTCCCGGTTCTTGGGCATCATCCCCTATCGTTGGTCTGAGAAGTTTTACGGGGAAATAGTGATGAGTGATAAAATCAAGTGGAAAAGAGATCATTTTATCAATGTTATGATGCATGAGTTGGGACACCTTTTGGGGATTCCCCACTTAGAGCCTGAAAAGTCAGAGATCATGGCTTCTCATGGTTTTGGTTGTAAGGACGGGGGACACGAAGAGATTTGTGATTTGACTCATAAGGATTTTTCTGCTTTTTTAAAGCTATACCCTTCCAAAGGTGACCTTGTACATGATTCTTATTACCTTAATAGGAAGGGTGATCCGGAGTTATACATGGAAATGAAAAAGGGGGGCTGGTGGGACTCTTGGGATGAAGACTTGTCCTTGGAAATGGATGCATTGGATAAAGAACTATGCAAATTTTAGTAACATTTTTAATAACAGTTTTTGTTATGGTGTCTTGCAAAGATGAGGAAGATTATGCTTCCTGTGAGGATTACTGTAACCGGGCCAGAGGAAACAGTAACATTGAGCATTCAGTAAGAATCGGAGATCTTCGCTGCTATGATATGAGAGGGGATGCCCATGAGCTGGGAAAAAAACAGGGGGTCTGTTATGACGGGCCTTTCTTAAAAGGTATCCATAAGGCTGCTGTTGATCCTGATCCTGAAGCATGTCAGGCTTTAATTGATCAAGCTAAAGAGAATTGTAAAAAGCTTCCCCCTGATCCTTCAATGATGGACCAGACAGTGAGTGGGACGACTGTTTTTAAAGACGGCAAGCCTTTTCTTATTGATGCCAAGCCTGTAAAGATTAAAGGTGAAGTTTGCTCCTGTAACCAGAAAAAGTAAAATGAAGATTTTTGTAACAATTTTAATGACAAGTTTTGTCTTGGTATCTTGCAAGTTTAATAAGACTTTTTATGCTTCCTGTGAGGATTACTGTAACCGATCCAAAGTTGATGACAGTAACATTCTGGCTTCAGTAGTTATACCAGGGGATCGCCGCTGCCATAATATGTTTTTGGAAGCCTTGGATACAGGAAAAAAACTGGGAGTCTGTGGTTTTAATATGAATAATCCTGATCCTGAAGCGTGCCAGGCATTAAAGGATCAAGCTAAAGAGGAATGTAAAAATCTTCCGCCTGATCCTTCAATGATGGACCAGACAGTAAGTGGGACGACTGTTTTTAAGGACGGCAAGCCTTTTCTTATTGATGCCAAGCCTGTTATAGTCAAGGGTGAGGTTTGCTCCTGTAACCAAAGCAAGTGATATTTAGAATCTACCTGGTGGCCAGAGCCTTACTTCCCATTATCCTTCATGTGGCCATTCAATCTTTTGTAAATACGGAAGACCTGCATGGCCGACCACTTTCCACCTGCCTGGCCCCCAAAAGGGCCACCGCCGGGGAATGGTTTAACAGCTCCTGAAGCTGGTTTTTGAGGTGCTTTCTTTCCAAATAACCTTGATTTTTTAAAAAAAACTCTTAAAATGGGAATTTAAGGCTTGACAGGGTGAGTTTAAACCCTGATATTCAGCCAAAGTGGAAAAAGAAAAGAGATATATCTAATGGCCTTATCCAAAAATGTGACAGAGCAAACAGTTAAAAATTTTGCGGTTTCTGACAAAGACACAGGCAGCTCCCCTGTTCAGATTGCCCTTCTTACAGAAAGAATAAAATTGCTCACCAACCATTTTAAAACGCATAAAAAAGACCTCCACTCCCAAAGAGGTCTGATGAAAATTGTCAGCCAAAGAAAAAAGCTGCTTCATTATCTTAAAGGAAAAAATTTTAAAAATTATCAGGCCCTAATCCAACAGCTGAATTTAAGAAAATGATTTTTTAAAAAAAGGCCGCATTCCTCTTTATCAGCTATAAACTCTTTAACAAAGGAAAGTAAAATGTCTCTGTCTTCTTTTGAATCCTCCCTTCAGCTGGGGGGTAAAACCATAAAACTACAAACAGGGGGCCTTGCCCGGCAGGCCGATGGGGCGGTTCTTGCCAGCTGCGGGGAGGACCAGGTTTTGGCCACAGTGGTCTCCTCAAGAGAGGCTTCCGCTCTGGATTTTTTCCCTCTCACTGTGGAGTATCAGGAAAAGTTTTACTCTGCCGGCCGCATACCCGGCGGGTTTTTTCGACGGGAGGGAAGACCCTCTTACGAATCCACACTGATAGCCCGTATGATTGACCGGCCCTTAAGGCCCTGTTTTCCGGAAAACTACCGTACAGACACACAAATTGTAGCCACCACTTTAAGCTACAGCGGGGAGTTTCCCATGGGCATTTTGGCAGGACTTGCCGCCTGTACTGCTGTCCATATCAGTGATATACCTTTTAAAGGTCCTGTGGCCTTAATTCAGGTGGGAGAGGTCAATGGGGAGCTGAAAGCAAACTTAAGCTCTGAAGAAATGAAATCATCCCCTTTAAATCTTATCGTTGCGGGCAGAAAAAACGGCCTCCTTATGGTGGAGGGGCAGGCACAGTTTATCTCTGAAGCAAAAGCCCTTAAGGCATTAAAATTTGCCCATGAAAACATGCAGGCTCTTTTGTCCCTCCAGGAGGATTTGAGAAAAAAAGCCGGAAATACAGAAAAAAGACAGTGGTCCCCCCCGGAAACAGAAGAAAGCTTAAACCAAAAAATAGAAGCTTTTTTACAGGAACAGGACAGAATAAAAAAATGCCTCCTGGTGCCAGACAAAAAACAAAGAAACTTAAACCTCCACCAACTCAAAGAGGAGGCTTACCAGCACATTGCAGAGGAAAAAGACAGCTCTGAAGAAACAGAGTTGAAGAAAAAAACCCTCAAAACAGTTTTTGAAAAAACCACATACAATCTGGCCCGAAGTCTGGTTTTGGATTCTTCACAAAGAATAGACGGCAGAAAAAAAGAGGAAGTTCGCACTATTGACTGCCAAACAGGGCTTTTGCCCCGTGTGCATGGTTCCGCACTTTTTACCCGGGGGGAAACCCAGGTTTTGGGAACACTCACTCTGGGAACAGGTGATGATGAACAAAAAATAGATTCTTTGGCGGGAGTTTCTGAAAAACAGTTTCTTATGCATTATAATTTTCCACCTTTTTCTGTGGGGGAGACCGGGCGTATGGGAGGACAGTCCCGAAGAGAAATAGGGCATGGTTCTTTGGCGGAAAAAGCCATCAGTGCCATACTGCCCAGCCATGAGGATTTTCCCTATACCATTCGTCTTGCGAGCGAGGTTTTGGAGTCCAATGGTTCCAGTTCCATGGGTACTGTTTGTGCCTCCTGTCTGGCTCTCATGGACGGAGGGGTTCCCATAAAGGAACCTGTGGCGGGCATTGCCATGGGACTTATTCAACAGGGGAACAAAAATGTGATTTTGTCAGATATTTTAGGGGATGAGGATCACCTGGGGGATATGGACTTTAAAGTGGCGGGTGGTAAAACCGGCATTACAGCTTTACAAATGGATATTAAAACAGACAGCTTGTCTTTTGAAGTTATGGAACAGGCCTTAAATCAGGCCCGGGAGGGAAGACTTCATATTTTGGAAAAAATGACAAATCACTTAAGCACTCACAGGCCAGACATGTCCAAATACGCACCCCGTATTGAGACCATACAAATAAAACCGGAAAAAATCAGAGAGGTTATAGGATCTGGTGGCAAGGTGATTAACAAAATTATTGAAGACACAGGGGTTAAACTGGATATTCAGGACACAGGCTTAATCTACATTGCCTCTCCCGACTATGAAAGAATTGAAAAAGCCAAAACCATTATTGAGGGGATTTGTGCAGAAGTGGAGGAGGGGGCTGTTTATGAAGGGAAAGTGGTTAAACTGGCAGATTTTGGTGCTTTTGTGGAGGTTTTGCCCAACACCAGCGGACTTCTTCATATTTCTGAGATAGCTCACCGAAGAATTAACGAGGTTTCTGATGTGTTGAACGAAGGGGACACAGTGAAAGTCAAAGTTCTGGCTGTGGGTGAGGGGGGCCGTATCCGCCTCAGCCGCAAGGCCCTTTTGGAGCCAGAGGAGGGGGAAAGTTATTCTCCTTCCACCGGGGATCCTGCAGGCGGCAACTATGAACGGAGACCTTTTAGAGGAGGGGAGGGGTTCAGACCTCCCGGCCGAAGGGAAGGGGGCGGCAGAAGATTTGAAGAGGGCAGAGGTCACCGGGGAGGTGGCCCAAGAGGAGACAGAGACAGAAACCGAAGAGAGGGCGGCAGATACAACCGGCCGGGTGGTGGTTTTGGCAGCGGGGGAAACAGATACTAAAGTTTTATTTTACTGGGGAAGCAGCAGGTTTTCTTTTTTTTCCCGCCCCACTTTTATGGGTTTTTAAAACCGGGGGAGCTTGCTGAATATGCAGCAGATGTTCCGGGAAAAACAAAGCCCTCCCGGGATGGTTAAGAAGTTTATAGAGTACAAAGTTTCTTATCAGCAGACGAATGTAGGTTTTGGTTTCCTGATAGGGGATCTCTTCAATAAAACTTAAAGGGTCTGTGATGTGTTTTCCCTCTGTCCAGTTTTTTACCGCCACTTCTCCGGCATTGTAAGCAGCCAAAGCCAAAATAAACTGAAACTGGTATTTTTTAAAGAGGTCTTTTAAAAAAGCTGTTCCCAAAAGAATGTTGGTTTTTGGTGTGTAGAGATCTTTTACTCTTTTATAAGAGATACCATGTTTTAAAGCCACTTTTTTGGCCACAAAAGGACGCAGCTGCATCAGTCCAAAAGCATCAGCGGGGCTTCGGGCCCGGGGGTTGTAAGCGGATTCCTGTCGGATAACAGAGTAAATCAACTCCTCCTCCAGGTTAAACAAACGGGAGGCCTGTTTAACCTCTTTGGTGTAAAGAGCGGGGAACAAAAGGGGAGTGTAGGAGGAAAAATAAAATGTACGCTCTTCGGGGGGAAGTTTGCCCACCATTTGAAACAAAGGCAAAAAAGACTGGGACCGGGACATGTAATATAAAAAAGGCATGCTTAAAGGTTGGCCTTTTTTACGGAGTTTTTGAGACTGGAATTTTAAAAAATCCAGGGCGGCCTCTTTTTCCCCCACAGCAATCAGCCAGTAAGCGGTTTGGTATTCCTTATGGCTTGTGGCTTCATTTAAAAAATCCCTGTTTTCTGTAGAAACACGAACAGGCAGATTTTGACTGTAGTGGGCCAAAATTCCATAATAAGACAGAGGATCTGTGTCTATAAGCTGTTGATAAGTTTTATGAGCCTGGGAGTCTTTGCCCTGGCTTTGCCAGGTGCGGGCCAGCCAAAACAAAACCCGCGAAAACAAATACGGATTTTGACTTTGATTTCTTAACTCCTCCAAAAGTTTTATACTGTCCTGCACCCTTCCTGCTTTTTTTAAAGCCCAGCTGAAATTCCATTTGGTTTTTTCCATAGACTCCACATCAGGGGGTTTTTCCTGAAGGGCTTTTTGAAAATAACTCAAAGACAAACCGGTTTTGCCCTGCTCTGCAAAAATCAAAGCCTTTAACCGGTAAATGGAAAACATGGAGTGTTTGTTTTTTAAAATTTTTTGAGCCTCTTTCAGAGAGCTTAAAGCCTTTTCACTTTGATGAAAAGTCCATTGGGATCGGGCCAAAAGAAGGGCGGTTTTGTGGTAACTTCTCCGGGCTTCCGGTTTTGAGGCAATGTTGCGTTTTAAAAAATTTTTCCACTGGCGGGTGGCTCTTAAATAAGATTTGTGAAAACCCCTCTCCCTGTAAATCCACCTCATACCCTTAAAGGATTCGTTTTTTTCCTCAAAAGAGGCCAAAGAATCGTTTAAAACTTTTCGATAATAAAAAGAGGCCTGTTTAAAATCTCTGGCTTTTTTAAAATCTTTTGCAGCCTTCAGCCTTTGTTTTCCCACAGGGCGGGGAATATATCTTGCAGACAACTGGTAAAGTTTTTTTCTCCAGAGTTTTTCCCTTGGGTCTGAACTCCTGCCTGCACTCTCAAGAGCTTTTAAAAGATATTGTTCTTTTATGTTTTTGTCTGTGGAAAGCTCATACAAATGATAAGCGGATTCCTTAAAAGCCTCCTGGTCTTTTAATTTTTTGCTTTTTTTGTGCCACTGAAGCAGGGCCCTGCGTTTTAACCATTCCGGAAAATCAGAAAGATGCAGGTTTAAACCCTCATCACAATGGGAATAGTGATGAAGACGGGCATGGACCTTTAAAGGAAAATCCTTAATGCGGGACAAAAAAGCCATATTTTTACAAAACAACGGAAGATTTGTTTTTTGAAAAAGTCTCGCCGTTTTGTAAAGCATCCACCACTGCACTTCCCGGCTGGAGTATTTTTGAGTAATAAAAGCCAGCTGTTTTTTGACCTCTTCCACAGAGGAGTTTTTGGTAAGCAGGTTTTTTTGAATAAACTCCCTGGGAAGCCCGGGACTTTGGGATTTAAAGGGAATCCACAGGGCCGGGGCAAAAACACCGAATACAAACAAAAAAACGGGAAAAACAAATAAAACCCTCATCAGGTTTATTGGATATTATTTTCCACCCTCTGTCCACTGTGAGAATACAAGAGACCAAAAAAGCCAGACCAACAAAAATGGGGTTTCAAACACTTTAATAGTAAGATCTGTATCTTAAAAGCCTGCGAATTCTGTCATCCAAAGAAGGGTGGGTACTGAACCAGTTAAAGTTTTTTTTACGGGACTTTGCATTATTGATTTTCAAATAACTGTATTGCTCATCCTGTGAGGTGCTGGGGGCCTGTGTCAATTTTTGAAGAGCCTGAAGGGCTGCCACCATTTTGTCTCTACCGGCATAGTCTGCACCTCCCTTGTCCGCCCGGTACTCTCTCCACCGGCTGAAGGCATTGGTTAATAAGGAACCCGGGATAAAAAGCAGAGAATAAAACAATTGCCTCAATATAAACTCCATCCAAAAGTTTCTTCGTCCCCGGGACAGAGCGGAAGACACCATACTCGCCAACAGGTGAGCCAGTAACATCACCATGGTATTCACCACCCCCTGAATCAGAGTCATGGTCACCATATCCCCATTGGCAATATGGGCCACCTCGTGGGCCAAAACCCCCTCCACCTCCTGCTCATTCATGTGATTTAAAAGTCCTTCAGAAACTGCCACCAAAGAGTTGTTTTTACTGGGGCCTGTGGCAAAGGCATTCACCTCAGGGGCATTGTAAATACCCACTTCGGGCATCTTTTGAAGCCCCGCCTTTCGGGACAAATAATGCACCTTTTGCACCAAAGTGTTTTGACTGCTTGTCAATCCCCCCTTTAAAAGTTTTACCCCCATGGCACGAACAGCCATACTTTTTGACATCCAAAGGGAAATAAAAGCCCCCCCCATGCCTATTAAACTGTAGATGACCAAAAGAAGGCTGACCCCTTCAAGCTCAACACCAAAATAGGGAAAAATCATGTCTATGACCAGGATTTGAAGGGTCATGACAATAATAAAATTGAGTGCAAGAAATAAGAAAACCCTCTTGCCGTAAAGAAACAAATTTTTAAACATGATTCTTTAAACCTCCTTTTTTTGCAAGAGTAGTAAAAAAAAACCTGTTTTTCAAGAGATTTTTTACTGTTTCTCTTTGGTTTTCAGCTCCTGTCTTTGTTGTTCTGTCAAACCCCCCCATTTTAAAAGATTTTTAAGAAGAGCTTTTTTTAAGCCTGTCTGATCCCCCTGAAAACTCTTTTGGGCATAGCGGTAAAGCCACTTCGGGCCTCCATAAAAAGCCGCCTGGTAAGCATGAAGGGCAGCCTTCATGTGCAAATCTTCAGCAGAGTAAAAATAAGCGGCGGAAAAATGCATGTCTTTATCCCCGGGAAAAGCTCTTAACCCTTTTTTAAGAAGGGCTTTTGCCCCTTCCCTGTCACCGGCAAAAACAGAGATCATCACTGTGGAAAAAGTGTAAGGGGTTTTAAACCGGGGGGCCAGCTCTGTAATCACATCAGCCATTTGGTAGGCCCATCCTTTGGAGCAGTGTTTTTTACCCCCTTTATAAACCGGTATTCCCTTTGCCAATGAGCAAAAATCAGCATTTTGAAGATACCTGAGCCATAACATATCCGCCATAAAATCTGAAAAACCAAAGTGAAAATGCTTTAAGGCCCGGGGGGGGCTGAAATAAAGAGGTTTTTTTAAACCCTCATGCTTTTCCCCAAGGTACAAAATCCCAAAAAAACACAAAAAAACAAGTCCCAAAGCTTTTATCATGCCAATGCCTCTTTTTCAGGTTTCCACAGGCTGAAGTGGTTTCCCTGGGGAAAATCCTCAAAAGCCCTGCTGTATATTTGAGTATAGGCCCGGTTTTTCAACTCAGAAAAAAGTTTTTTTTTGTCTTTTTTGTCAAACCACATACAAAGAACCTCTGCCCCCATGGCCCCCGAACCCTTGGCCCCCAGCACAAAGGGAAGCTTAAGAAGGGGGCTTAAAAGCCCTTTCGCTTTGGGATGCAAAAACCCATACCTGTTAAGATAAAAAGCGTATTTTTGAACAGCCTCCACAAAGGCTGGCTGGTTTTTTTTTAACACCGCCTGTACAGCACACTGTCCAGTGGTTTTGAGGTCCACAAAAGCTTTTGCTTTCAAAGATTTTAACTGTTTTAAATGCCTCCAGGTGGGAAAGCTTATTCCTGTCTTAAGAACAGCCAAATTCAAACAGGGAAAAGGCCAGCTCAAAGCCCTAATATAAAAAGGGGAGTAAGAAAACACACAAAGACCTTTAAACCACTGGGATGTGAGATCTGCCCCGGAAGGAGGAAATTCCCCCTCAAAAGGCTGACTGCGGTACTCCTGCCAAAGTTTCCTTAAAAAACTTAAGGAAACCTTAAAGGTTTTTGTTTTGTGCTGCTGGTTTAAAGCATAAAGAAAATTAAAGGCCGCACTGGAAAAACCAAAGCCCCCCCGCCCTTTGTGAGGATCACAAACACGAAAAGAGTAAGAAAGAAGATGTGGGTTTTTTTTTAAAAACCAGCCAGCCGGGCTGTTTTTATGAAAAAGCCTGTCTGTGGTGTTTAACAAAGCCTTACCAGGATGCAAAACCGGTGCTTTCCTCTTTAAGGCTTTAAATCGAAAGCATGGAGGCAGGCTGAGAAGTAAGGCCTTTTCCCCTTTTAACACGGCGTATTCTCCTGTTAAAAAAACCTTGCCGGGAAATAAAAAAGTTTTTTGAAAAACAGACAACGGGGAAAACCCCTTTTGATGAGTTAGAGTTTATGAATCCATTTTTTGTGCTGTGTTTTTAAACCCTCCCAAAGTGCCATTGCCTGTTTTTGGTGTCGATCCCTAATCAGCCTTAAAGCCTCTGCATAGTTGGTGGTTTTTTCCCTTAAGGTTTTTAAGGCTTCAATGGCCTGGGATAAAAAAATGTGTTTTTTAAACCCAAAAATCAACTCCAAATGCTTTTGAATAATGGGGATTTCCCACCCCCTGGCCCCTGCCTCCAGGGTGAGATTTTTTATGTGAAGCTTCATGTGTCCCTCAATAATCCCCACTGTGGTCAAGGCTCTTAAAGCCGCCAAATTTTGAGTCAGAGCCACAGCAGCACAAATGCGACCCAGATCTTCAGCCTTTTTCACCTCCATCATATTCAAACACAGCCGGGCTGTGGGGTGAAGTCTTGTTACACCCCCCACAGTACCCACCATCAGGGGAGCTTCAAACACCCCCTTGAGCTGGTTTTTTTTATTGACTCTCCATCGGGTCAAAGACTGATACTGACCCTTCCGGCTACAATAAGCGTGCACTCCGGAAGAGACCGCTCTCCAGTCATTACCAGTGGCAATCAGCACAGCATCCATCCCGTTCATAAGTCCTTTGTTACTGGTGGTGGCACGATAAGTGTCTGTTTCTGCAAAAACAGAAGCGGATTCAATTTTTTGCATCAAATCAGAGTCCAGGCCATTTAAAGTAACCTCTGATCTGTAAATCCGGCTGTCTGACAAATTGGACACAATGCAAACAGACACTTCTTCCCCGGAACCAAGCTCAATAAAATGTTTTAAATACTCACAAATCTGATTTACGATGTTGGCTCCCATGGCATCACATGTGTCCACCAAAACATGTATCACCGCCATGGGGGGGAGGTTGCCCGCGGAAGAAGGGGAGGGGAGTTTTCTTAAACTCAGCTTCCTTATGCCTCCACCTCTCTTACACATGGAGGGGATAAGCTCTTTATGGGTTTTTTCTATCCAAAAATCCTGATGTTCCCTCAGGGTTTTTTTTAAAAATTCAAAATTTTTAACCCGGGCTATCTGAATTTGGCCCAGGGTTCCTTTTTGGCCTTTGACAGAGGTTTTTATACAACCTTTTTCCCTAATCCAGCGGGCGGTTTTACTGGCTGCAGCCACAATGGAGGTCTCCTCCACAGCCATGGGAATTAAAACATCCCTGTCATCAATACAAAAATTGGTTGCCACCCCCAAAGGCAGCTGAAAATAACCAATCACATTTTCTATAAATTTTTCGGCCATATCCAGACTTTTAAGCCCGCCATTTTTCAAGTATCTTAAGTCCTGAGAGGGAATGAGACCGGATTCCTGAAGCCTCCGGTATCTGTGGGGAAGCGATAATTTGGAAAATCCTTTAAATAATTTTTCCAATTTATTGTTTTTACTCATTTTTATTACCTTTATAATTATGTTTAAAAAACGGGGCTTTTCACTTTGCCCGTCTGCATTTGCGAGAGAGTTTTGGAACCTGTACAAAACATGGCCACTTTCAACCCGTACTCCATACGGGTCATAAAGCGGCTGGCTTCCTCCTCTCCCCCTTTCATCAGGGCTTTTAAGATGGGGCCTGCCACACTCACCCGGGCAGCACCCAAAGAGATGGCTTTAGCCGCCTGGTGACCGTCTTTTATTCCTCCTGAAGCCCATATCTGATAGCTTTTTTTTACTTTTTGGGCCATGAGCAAAGAATCCCGGGTGGAAATACCCCAGTATTTAAAAGCTTTTGCCACACCATAAAGTTTGTGTTTTTTGTCTTTCACTCTTTGCCCTTCAATGTTTCCAAAGTGCGTACCTCCATAACCGCTGATATCCACGGCATAAAGTCCTGTATCTGTCAGTTTTTCCAATGTCTCCCGGGAAAAACCAAAACCCACCTCTTTAAGAATAACAGGAACACCAAGGTTTTGACACAAATTTTTAAGAGCCAAAACCCCCCCTTTAAACTCAGGGGTGCCTTCCGGCTGCAAGCACTCCTGCAAAGGATTACTGTGCACCACCATGGCCTGGGCCTGAAGAGAGGATACCAGTTTTTGCACCCCGGGCAGGGGGGTTTTTATCAGCTGGGAAAGTCCTATATTGCCCATCATAACCAAAGAGGGAAATTCTTTTCTTAAAGAGGACCATTCCTCACTTTTTACTGTCTCAAGTTCTTTTCTTTGAGACCCCACCCCCATAATCCAACCATGCCTGTGGCAAAGATCTGCGATACTGTGATTAAGATTTTTTGCCCCCTGCCATCCCGCCGTCATACCACTGACTACAAAAGGGGTCAGCAGCCGTTGATTTAAAAAGGAAGTGGAAATATCCACTTCGTGGAAGTCCATTTCGGGCAAAGCACAATGAGTGAGTTGAACCTGATCCAGGCCATTAGCCGATCCCCTGTTCCCTTTATGAAGGGCCAGATGGATGTGATCCTCTTTACGCTGAGAAAAAGTGCCTGATTTTTTCTTATTCACAAACTGATCTCTGTTGCAGAAAAAACAAATCCTGTTTTTTTAAAAGATTTATAACCTTAAGAGGAGGCAGGGGATAAAACCTGCTTTGCAATATGGGAAAAAGCCTGGGCATTTCTGACCGCCAAATCAGCCAGCATTTTGCGGTTCAGATGCACATCGGCTTTTTTTAAGCCATGTATAAGGGCGGAGTAGTTGGTGCCGTTGAGTCTGGCTGCTGCATTTATTCTTTGATTCCAAAGACTTCTAATGTCCCTTTTAAGGGTTTTTCTGTCCCGGTACTGATAACTTAAGGCCCTGTCTGAACGCTCCTGAGCCACCTGAAAGCACCGGCTTCCGGCAGAGTAAAAACCCCTGGCCCTTTTGAGGATTTTTTTGTGCCTTTTTCTTCTTACAGTTCCTGTTTTAACTCTCATGTTTTTACCTCATCTTAGTTAAAAATTAACCAGCCCCCAAAAGCCGGCTTACACTGCGGGCTGAACTTTTTGAAACATAAGCTGTTTGCCCCAAATGACGCTTGTTTTTGGAGGATTTACCCACCAAAAGGTGACGCTTGTGTTGTTTTTTCCGCTTGATTTTGCCGCCAGGCAACAAACGAAACCTCTTTTTGGCCCCTGAGTGTGTTTTCATAGAACTTAAAAACCTTTTACAAAAGTGAAGTTTTACCGGCCCCTCAAAATACAAGACCCTCAGGGGGAAGTCAAGCCCTTTAAAAAAGGTGATTTAACCAAGGATTTATGCAAAAAATTTGACAGGAAAGCTTGATTTTCAAAAAATTATGTTTTACATACCTTGTTTTAAGTGTGCAAAAACCCAATTTTTTTCCAGCTTGTTCCTGGCAGGAGCAGGGGAGGGTCTTGCATTCCCTCTTTATTTATGGGATGGAAAAAGCAATGAAAGTCAGAGCTTCGGTGAAGAGAATTTGCAAAGACTGCCGTATCATACGGAGAAAAAACAACTTGCGGGTGATTTGTAAGAACCCCAAACACAAACAGAGGCAGGGCTAAAATGGCACGGGTGGCTGGTGTGGATTTGTCAAAAGAAAAGCGGGTGGAGGCAGCCCTTCTTTCTCTTTACGGTGTGGGGAGAAAAAGAGCCGGCTGGATTTGCAAAAAGGCAAAATTTGCCCCCTCACTGCGGGTGAAGGAGCTTACAGATGAAAATATTGCCACCTTACGGACTGTTATTGAAAAAGAATATAAGGTGGAGGGGGACTTAAGAAGGGAAGTGGGGCTTTCCATAAAAAGGCTGATTGATTTGTCCTGTTACCGGGGTGTGCGACACAAAAAGGGGCTTCCGGTCAGAGGACAAAGCAGCAGGCAAAACGCCCGCACCCGAAAAGGCCCCAAAAAAACAGTCGCCAACAAGAAAAAAGCTGTCTGATAAAAACTGATATATTTGTAATTTTCTTAAAACCGGTAGGGAAAAAACATGATTTTGGAAACAAAGAGGGATTTTTAAGTGTCTGTCAGAAAACCAAAAAAGAAAAAAGTTAAAAAAAATGTACCTTCCGGCAAATGTTACATTCAGGCCGGCTTTGGCAACACTCAGATCACTTTCACAGATCCTGCAGGGGCGGTGGTGTGTTGGTCCTCTTCCGGTGTGTTGGGTTTTAAGGGTTCCAGAAAGGGAACCCCTTTTGTGGCACAGGCGGTGGCCGAAGATGCCATTAAAAGAGCCAAAGAAAGCGGGGTTAAAGCTGTCAGTGTGTTTTTAAAAGGCCCGGGGGCGGGAAGGGAAATGGCTGTACGCACCCTGGCAGCCCAGGGTATTAAGGTCACTTCTTTAAGAGACACAACCCCCATCCCCCATAATGGCTGCCGGCCACCAAAGAGAAGACGTATTTAAACACAATCCAAAAACCAGAGAGGGAAAAAATGGAAAAAATACAAATAAAACCCCACTACTACAAATACTGGAAGGGTCTGATAAAGCCCAAAGGCTTTGATGTGGAAAAGGAAAGCCTGTCTGCCACTTATGGCAAATTTCAAATCCGTCCTTTGGAAAGAGGTTATGGACTGACACTGGGTAATGCCATACGGAGGGTTTTGCTCAGCTCCATGATGGGTTCTGCCGTATCGGCTGTAAAATTTGAGGGGATTCTTCACGAATTTACTTCACTTCCGGATGTTTTGGAGGATGTCACAGATATTATTTTAAACCTCAAACAGGTCCGTTTTCAGCAGGAGGATGTGGAAAACAAAACCCTGAAAATTATAAAACAGGGACCAGGGCTGGTAACCGCAGGCGATATTCAGCTGACATCAGGCATTGAGGTTATTAACAAGGATCAGGTGCTGGCAACAATGGGCAAAAATGCCAAATTCAACTGCGAAATTATTGTATCCTTTAACAGAGGCTATATTGAAGCCTCTGAACAGAGCAAAGATCTCCCCCTGGGTTTTATCCCCATTGACTCCATTCATTCCCCCATACGCCGTGTGAATTACACAGTGACTTCGGCCCGTTTGGGACAAAAAACCGACTATGACGCTTTGGTACTGGAAGTGTGGACAGATGGTTCTTTAACACCGGAAGAGGCCCTGCCCCTGGGATACAAAATTTTAAAAGAGCAAATTCAGGTTTTTATGAACTTTGATGAGAGCATGGAACCTCAGGAAAAATCACAAGGTATGGAGATTCCCCAGGTAAACAAAAATCTTTTTCGCCCGGTGGAGGACTTGGAGCTTTCTGTTCGAAGTGCCAACTGTCTGAAAAACGCCCGCATCCGTTACATTGGAGACCTGGTCACCAAAACCGAGCAGGAGATGTTAAAAACCAAAAATTTTGGAAGAAAATCCTTAAACGAAATCAAAGATATTATTGGTAATATGGGACTTTCTTTGGGTATGAGTGTTAAGGGATGGCCGCCTCCTGCGGCGGCAACAAATCCCGGTTCCCCATCTCAGGAACCAGATCCTTCAAAAAACGAAGAAGGTTTTTCCCCTGCTGCTGCAGCAGCGACACCTGCCACCCAACACAGTCCCGAAGAGGAGGGTACTCACCACCACTCTCAGCAGGCAGCAGTGTCCCGGCAGCAACAGGCCACCTCATTAGGGGAGGCAGCAGGGCAACCTGCTGTTCAGGTATCCCACCCATCCTCACCACCGCCCTTGGGAGAAAAAACAGAAACACAAAATCCCCCCCCTGTATCCAATGAATACGCCTCCCCTGAGATTCAAAACAAAAATGTGGGCAATGGGGACAGTGTTCAGGCATGGCAAAGCTACCCGGACAAAAACAAACCCATAACAAAAAAAGAGGAAGATTCAAGCACACAAGAGGCTGGTTCCCCGGCTTCCCCCAAAGAAGAGAAACCTCAAAAAGAAAACAAAGGGGAGGACTCTCAGGCCCATTAAAAACCAAAGGGCTTTTGATCTGAGGTGATTTATGAGACACAGGATGCAAAAAAACTCTTCTTTTGGTTGTGCAAGAAGCCACAGACAGGCCATGTTGAGGGGGATGATCAAATCTCTGGTGGAACATGAGCGGATAAAAACCACCCATGCCCGTGCCAAAGCCCTCAGGCCTTTAATGGAAAGAGCCATCACCAGGGGTAAAAAGGGGGGTGTGGCAAACCTTCGTCTTCTTCTGAAAAACCACCCCTGTAAAAAAACAGCCTCTAAAATTATGAACACATTGTCCCCACGCTTTAAGGACAGGGCGGGGGGTTATACACGAATCATTCGTCTGGGGTACCGCACAGGGGACAAAGCCCCTCTGGCTTATCTGGAATTTGTGGACTATAAGCCCCGTTTAAAAGTTAAACCCCCTGCTGAAAAACAACCGGCAACACAAAGCAAAGAAAAACCCGTCTATACCGCAGAGGAAAACAAAATCCGAAGAAAAAAAGACCGAAAAGCCTTTGCCAAAAGAAAACGACTGAGACAAATACAAAAAAAATCCCGAAGAATTCATGCAAAATCCTAATGGCAAAAAAAGGGGAGGGAAGACTAAACTTTTAAGTCTTCTTTTTGTTTGTGTTTTGCTTGTGGGGGGCGGGGTTTTTTATTTTTGTTTTTTTAAGCCCTCGTTACCCGTGGTGGTACAGAGTGATTATCCAACCTCTTTTAAAAACTTTCCTTTTTATGGTTTAAATGGAAAAGCCCTTTATGTGTCTGATTTTTTAAACAAAGTGGTTTTGCTGCATTTTTGGGCCACATGGTGTGTGCCGTGTTTAAAAGAGATACCCTCTTTAAACCAATTGGCTGTTCAGTTTCCTGAAAGCCTGGTGATTTTGGCCATTAGCCCTGAGCAGTCAGGGGAAATTAAAAATTTTTTACAGGGTTTTAAAAATCTCAGCTCCAATTTTATCCCCGGGTATGGAGAAAAAATTTTAAACACTTTTGATATCCAGGCTTTCCCGGAAACTTATGTTTTTGATCGCAGGGGCCACTTGGTGCAAAAACACACAGGACCCAAAAACTGGCCCTCTTACACACCCCTTCTTAAAATTTTAAGGGTCCCCTTAAAAAGGCTTTAAAGTTTTTTACACCGGCTTCCGATAAGAAGCCTGTGAAATGGTTTTTCTGTTTTTTGATTTCCTGGTTTTCTTATGCTGCTCCCCGGCCGGAGCCACCCTCAGGCCATCAGGTTCAACAGAATATAGGTGCCGGGGAACAGGCCAGAAACGCCGCACAGGAGCAGGACAAACAATCCCAGTTTGCCAATGGGCTTTCCTCTTTTACAGGAAGTATAGCAGCAGGCTGTTTTGCCACCCAACCCGTTCCTAATTTGCCTTGTGCCATACCTGCATCTTTGGCTTCTATAGCCTTACTGGCAAAAGCCGCTCTGTTTTCCAAGGCTGCAAAAAAAAACAGAAACACAGCATACAAATGGGAAAACAAACCCCCTCCCACAGGAGATGACAAAAACCCTTACAGGCCCCAAAACCTGCCCCCTCCCGGAGGTGGTCCCCCTTCAAATGAACCCACACCCGATTTTTATACAGATGATTTCACAGGGGATGGAGAGGGGGAAACAGTTCAGTTTTCTGGTGATCCTGAAAATCAGCTGCGAAAGTGGGAAAAGAAATTAAGAGACAGAGGTCTGGCTTATAATAGAGAAAAGAACAGTATCACCATGCCAGACGGTACAGTGTACTCAGGGAAAGATTTTCTTTCCTCCCCTCATATTCCTGAAAAATACAAAAACCGGTTTAAACAGCAGGCAAAAAAATTAAAATCACACCTGGACAGGCATTACGCCCGGCTCAATGCCCAAAACAAAAGCAATAATGCCTCTGCTTTAAAAAAAGGACAGGGGAAAAAATCCCTTTACAGTCAGGGTGGGGGAGGGTACAAAGGCTACGGCAGGGCCAAAACGAAAGAAGACTTAAACAGTTTTATGTCCTCCCCTCAAAGAAATCCCGCTTCCAGGGAAAAAAAAGGTTCTCACCTGGACAGAGCCAGTGGTTTGTCTGTAAGATACGGAAAAGACAGAATTGGCATCAGTGAGGACAACATTTTTGCCCTTGTTCACCGGCAATACCAGCTGCAAAGACAAAAAAAACTGTTCCTTAAAAACGATTAACAATAATCCCTTAAAAACATATTGAACCAAAAGGTATTTTTGTTTATAAAGCATTTTTCCTGTATCAAAAAACACTGTTCAAAGCCGTTTCGGTGAAGCTCCAACACAATAAACAGAACTTCACCACAAAATCCGGCTTTTGGTATTTTAGTATAAAGTGGGGGTCCTTTTTCCCTTTTTGATACAATTTTCAGCTCCATACTGAATACAGTGGTGAAACTTTTCCGGAGAAAATAATAATGATAACAGTGCCAATGGAGCACCAAATCGGCCACCTTTGCCAAACAACTCGACTATAGTTATGGTTCCTCCAATAAATAAAAGCCCACCCCCTATTACAATATGATTCAACTGGCTCATTCTTGCTTCGTCTTTTATGTCATCCACAGCATTAAGAAAATACTCTATCTCTTTTTTTGGCGACAGGGGGATAAAATGACATATCTCATTTTTCAGTGATTTTAATAATGTAACATAATATAACTTATCGGATATTCAGGAATTTAAAAACAAACCCTGGGTTTTTTATAGATTTTGGTACAGTAGTATTATGGAACTTCAAAAAAATTAAAGCAAAATCACTTTAACAACAAAAAAAAATATCAATGTAAGGCAGTAAAACCTCCCACTTAGAGATCATAAAAATCCCTGGTGGTTATGCAACTTAACTGCTGGTCCCGGATTTCCTGTTTAAAATGGGGGTACAGGCACTCACAGAAGACTCGGGGGATGTGCTTTTGCACTTTTCACTGGCTTTGGCTTGTGCCTCAGCCTGGTTACTTCCCTGACCCAAAATTTTTCCCTTCTCACCACACTGGCAAATCACAGAAACAACATTTTTACCATTTTTCCTCTTTCCTATTCTGTCACCTTTGCCATTCTCTTTTGTGTTTCCGTTACAGCTGACAAGACTGGTAAAAATAAAACCCAAGCTTAAGACTTTTATCAGAACTGCTTTATGTTTTTTCATTTTTTTTTACCCCTTTGCACCCAAATTAAAATGACCCTTGTTTCTTAACTCTCATTGAAAGCACAACATCACTTTGCCCTTAACTCCCCTGAATTCTCACTTAAAATATATCCTGAACCTGATTGTTCTCTGGCAAACTTTTTATATTATCTTTTATTAATTCATATCCTGGGATATGCTGTCTGCAAAACCACTATTGTTATGATAAACACGAAAACATGCAACAGAATGTGTTGATGAACAGGTAAGTTTTAATGTTTCGTTTTGATTTTGCATATAGTTACAAATAGCGGTTGCTTCTGCCTGGGCTTCCGAAATATTTTTTCCAAAACCAAGCACTTTTTCTGAACCACAGTGGCAAACAGCCTTTACAGTTTCTCCTGATCGGTAAGGTCTGCAATATTTTTTACACACAGACTTGGTTCCTTTCTCCTCCCGCACGGCCAAGTGGTTGAACCGGTACAGTGTTATATCCCCTTTTTTGACACAACCTACAGCATTGGAATAGCTGCTTGCCTGCATATTTAGATACTGACGATCTTCTTCAGGAAAAGGCAAAATTTCCCTGGCTAAAGCAAAATTACAGACAAAAATATTCAAAAATACAAAAAACTTCATAAAATCCCTCCTTTTATTGGGTGTAAAGCTTCACTTTACCCCCCCCCATTTTTTGTCAAGAGGTTTTTTATTGGATTTATTGGTATGTATAAAAATTACGGGTGGGCCTCATTTTTGGGTAATTTTAGTGCATTGAGCCGGGAGTTGGCCCGGGTTAAAACAAGCTCTTTGGCAAACAGTCCTCTGGCAGTTCTGACCACCAAAACCTCCACACTGTCCCCTTCCTGAATATCAACAAAAGAGGTGTTTTTAAAATCCGTCACAATAGAAAAAAATACCTTGCGTTTGTTTTGCATATCCCACACAATGCCAAAATCTATTTCCCGCATCATACGGTAAATGGCCCCTTTTGCAGGACCCAGGACTTCCAGTATGCGTTCGTTCATCATTAAGCATCTCCCCGTTTTTCATGATGGTAACAATAAAATAACTGTTATTTCAACCACCTTTGTTTCAACATAAAAGCCAAAATTTATAAAGCAAAAACAACTAAAAGTCTAAAAATCATCCAAAACACAGTCTTTGCTGGTAAAAGTCTGAGGATTTTTGACAATATGTGGCAAACCCGGACCCTGGACTCTTAAGCCTTTAGCTTCCTTTTTGGCCAAAAACAAATTCAGCTTTAAAAGCTGGTCAAGTTCATCTGCCCCCTGTTTAAAGCCGTAAGCCTGTGAGCAGGCTTCATTCAGAGCTTTGTGGTATTTCAAAAGCTTATGCTCTCCAGGTAACTCCATGGCACGGTAAAGTTCCCGGTAACTGATATTGTTTTGCGTTAAAATCTGTCTTCTCACTTTTCTTAATTCTCTGGCAGCTTCTGCCACCTTTTTGATTTGTGACAAAGTGGGGTTTTGCGGCCAGGGAAAAGTATCGTAGACTGTATTGATAGTGTATCTAAACCCGACTCCCAAAGTTGAACACTTGTTTGTAAACCAGAGCCAATGTGTATGGGAATGCAAAATTCCAAAGGAATAATCATCCTCAAAAGGAAATACAATTAAGGAAGCATTAGGGCTTATATTTGAACTTATAAATTCAAAGATTTGTCTTTGAGTAACCTGGCTACAAACACAATATCTGTTTAATTTTTTGATCTTCTTCATTAAGTCCTCACGGGGCCAGGATAGCTTCCACCAGTTTTTTAAAAAATTATAATGGTGTCTATTCACCATGGTTTCAGAATTTGTTTTTAGAGCTTTTAGTTTTCTGAGTTTTTCTTTTTCAGCTTCCCGCTTTCGGTGAGGAAGAACTTCTTTTTTCACCAGATTGTAAAGAGGTTTGTATTTTCTGGCTTGTATCAGGTTTTTGTTTGCAAAGTCTATAACATATCTCTTTGGCTTGAGTGGATATATTTTTATCAGATCATTTGCTGTTAAAAAAGGCTTTAAAACTTTTTTAAGAACCAAGTTTTTGGATGTCAGTTTTTCAGCTTCTGTGGCAGATATAAGAAAAGCCTTATGCCCATGTGTTTGTCCCTGGTAAGCTGTTTTTGGTTCCTGATTGTTTCTCAGGATTTTAGCTTTAAATATATCTGTTTGAACGGATAGAGATGAAGGAATCTTTTTTATTCTGTAGGGTTCCAGTTGTTCTGTGGATTTTGAATCAATAAAAAGAGTTTTTATTTTGTTTTTATAGGTTTTATTTTTTGTCCAATTCACCAGAGAGACATGAACCACTGCCGCCCCCGGCCATTTTTGACTGGATACCGCTTCTGTAATAATTCCCCCGTTTTGAACAATATAATCCAGTCCCCCCTCCCGGGAGTAATTTTCCCTTATGGTGTTGGTACCCACCAGCCCGGCCCTGCCCCTTTCAGACAAATTGTCATGGGCCTTTCTGAACCAATAAACACAATAATCAGCCCGGCCGGGGACATCTTTATAATGTTTCCGAAGCTTGTTTATATAGGAAACCCCCATTTCCTGCTGAATCTTGTTTTTGGACTGAAAAGGGGGATTGCCAATAATGGCATCCACTTTTGGCCACTCAGAAAACAAAGCATCCTCTGATAAAAAATTGCTGTCCAAATCATCAAAAGGAAGTGAGGGATCCTGAATGTTAAACTCATCTGCCAATAGTTTTCTGCCAATGGAAAGGGCCACTTTGGCAAGCTCCAGGCCAAAGGGGTTGGTGTCAATACCATAAAAATTTTGAGGAGATACCAAAAGCCCCAGGGCAGAAGGGCGAATTTGCCTTCCCTCATTTAAGCTTTCCAAAATCTCCATTTCCAGTTTTCGTAACTCTCTAAAGGCAATGTAAAGAAAGTTTCCACTCCCACAGGCCGGGTCCAAAACTTTAAACCCCTGTATTTCCCTTAAAATTTTTCTTTTGTCTTTTTGTGTTTTGGCTTTTTTGATTTTTTCCTTAAAAGGGGCCACAATACTGGGGTATACAATTTTATGTATATCCAACTCGTGTGTGTAATAAATGCCATGCCTGTGCCTGTGTCCGGCACTTATGCTGCTTTCAAAAAGGGAGCCAAATATGGAAGGTTTAACTTTGGACCAGTTTTGCCGGGAAGCATTATGTAAAATCTCTATCTCATCAAAAACAAGTTCCACAGCAGTGGTTTTTTTAAAAATTCCCCCATTAAAATAGGAAATGTGGCGGTATTTTTTTGGTTTGTCATGTTTGTTTTTGAGAGCCATGGCTTTAAATAAAAAAGAAAGCTCTTTTTGAGCGGCCTGAGTAACCGCTGATTTTTTTAAAATCTCCTGTACAGTGTATTGGGGTATTAAGCCCACATCCTCTGAAAACAAGGCAATCACCAGCTGAAGAATAAACCTTTGGGCCTTGTCTTTGGATATTCCTCTTTCCACCAAAGACAGATAAACCTGACCCACACTCTTTGCCACCTCCTGTGTAATGGCAATATGGCTGTTATCAAAAAGAGGCTCTTCCGCCACAGGTAAAAGGAATTTTAAAGCCCCCCAGTTGGTCATTATATTTTTTGTATAAAATTTATGAACAGGATCGTATAACTGAGTGTTTAAATCGTATATCCAGAACTCATCAAAATTACAAAGAACCATATACCTGGGACGATGAGGAACCAATGTCACCCAGTAGTTAAAAGCCTGATCGTAGTATTTTTTTAAAGAGGTGCCTCTTTTTTTAAGTTCAATAATGACTCTGGGCCTCCAAACCAGATCAGGGAAAATTACCCCTCCCTGTTTTGATTTTCTCACAGGCACTTCACAAACTGCCCCAGCCTCCAAAACCCCTTTATTTCCAAAAGCTTTAAAAAGCCGGTCAAAAAATATTTGCCCCTCCCCTCTTTCAGATCCTTTACACTTGCCAAACCAATTCAAAAAAGCCTGTATGCTGGCTTTGTGGCTGGCCTGCGAAGTTTTTTTTGAAGGTGGTGTGTCTTTCACAGAAAAATCCTTTATTTATACACACCATGAATATACAGGAAAACCCGCTTACAGAAAAAACAAGATTTGGTCTTTTACAGACTTTGGTACAGGGTATTACAGGGGGATCATCTTCAGGGAAAATTCCTGATTGCTACTTACAGGGTATGGCCTTTACAGTGACAAGCAGTTTGTTCTGCTTTTGTTTGAACTCTTCTCCAGAATGTTTGGCTTTTAAGTTTTTTACCTGCTGTTCGTACTGTTTAACAATACCGCTTGGGCAGTCCTGTGCCTTTAAATACTCTATAACAGGGCTTTTGTTCTGTTCCCCACTTGTTTGGGGAGAGTCCTTATCAGAACCACAACCGGCCAGCACAAAAAAAGCCATTCCAACAAAACCTGCTTTACACCATTTTATTTTCACTTTTTGTGGCCTCAGCTTTTCAGGGTTTAAGAAGCATTACAAACTTTCGTCTTTATTTCTTCACAAATCATGTGTTTTCTTTAGCACCAAAACCAGACCACAGTCATTGTCTTCATGATCCAAATGATCAAGCCCCAACAAATGCTGAATATGCATTATGTTCTCAATATACAAAACCCTGCTGTTATCAATATCTATTCCACCCAGAGCCTCAAAAGAGGTATTCATATTCTTTTTTCCATGTTCAAACTGATCAGAGTACTGAGTGCAGTTTTCGACTTCAGTGAATAAGATATTAAAAGTAAAAGTTCTTTTTTCAAAAGAATAAGCGTAAGTACTGTAATACATTTGTGTACATATAGCGGTTCCCGGTTTGTTCTTTAAGCCTCCGGCAAAAGGCATTTGAAAAATAACAGAATGAGGTGATATGAAATAGAACCGGATTCTGTCCAGGATATCTGCATTTTGTTCCGGTATTGTCTGACGAACAAGACCTTCCTCACTCGTACAGCTCACAGACTGAGCCTCCCAGGCACCTTCGAATGATGATGAAGCCCCACTTAAATGTGTGGTACAGGCAAGAACCAGTACAAAAACAAAGCATTTTATTAAACTCATAATCAAGCCTCCTCCTCTCTAAGACAGCTTTTAGCCCATTTCCATCCCCTGTTTAAGCCCGGCACAAACTTTTTTTGCACACCACTGGTGGAATTTATCCTGTTGAACCTTCTTAAAGCTTACCATAAAGCTGAAAAACCCTGCAAAAGAAAAATCACCCCCCCCCATTTTTTTTACTTGACAGACAGATAAACTTCTTTAGACTGCTTTTTTGCTCTTTGAAAAATGAATAGTCAGCTTATTTATGCTTGTTTTAAGGGGCCTGATAGAATTTCTACAGGTTTTTTATATCAGCAGAAGCTATTTTGTTGTCCAGTGCGTTATAAAACTTCGGTTTTTAAGCTTTTTTTAAGGTGTTTTTGGCACTTTTTTTTAAAAGCAAAGCTCATTCGAGATACAAAACAAGCTTCTTTTATTTTTGGAGCCAAATTTTTTAAGCTCCTTCAAAAACAAATGTTTAATGTATTTCTTAAAGTTTTTTCTTTAAGATATTGTTATTGTTGCATTTAGTTTATTTTGGAGAGTTTGATTCTGGCTCAGGACGAACGCTGGCGGCGTGCCTAATACATGCAAGTCGAACGAGAAAGCCCCCTCGGGGGTGAGTAAAGTGGCGAACGGGTGAGTAATACGTAGATAATCTGCCCTCAGGTGGGGAATAACCGGTTGAAAAATTGGTTAATACCGCATAAAACCCCTTTTTCTGCGGAGAAAGGGGTTAAAGATTTATCGCCTGAGGAGGAGTCTGCGTCCGATTAGCCTGTTGGTGGGGTAATGGCCCACCAAAGCTTTGATCGGTAGCTGGTCTGAGAGGATGGTCAGCCACACTGGAACTGAGACACGGTCCAGACTCCTACGGGAGGCAGCAGTAGGGAATATTGCACAATGGGGGAAACCCTGATGCAGCAACGTCGCGTGAGTGATGAAGGCTTTCGGGTTGTAAAGCTCTGTTCTTGGGGAACAAAAAAATGAGGGTACCTGAGGAGAAAGGACCGGCTAACTTCGTGCCAGCAGCCGCGGCAAGACGGGGGGTCCAAGCGTTGTCCGGATTTATTGGGCGTAAAGAGGATGTAGGCGGCTCTGCCAGTCAGAAGTGAAAGCCCCGGGCTTAACCCGGGAAGTGCTTTTGATACTGCAGGGCTTGAGTGCGGAAGAGGGCAGTGGAATTCCTGGTGTAGCGGTGAAATGCGTAGATATCAGGAGGAACACCGGAGGCGAAGGCGTCTGCCTGGTCCGACACTGACGCTCAGATCCGAAAGCGTGGGGAGCAAACAGGATTAGATACCCTGGTAGTCCACGCCGTAAACAATGGATACTTGATGTTGGTGGTATTGACCCCATCAGTGTCGGAGCTAACGCGTTAAGTATCCCGCCTGGGGAGTACGGTCGCAAGATTAAAACTCAAAGAAATTGACGGGGGCCCGCACAAGCGGTGGAGCATGTGGTTTAATTCGATGATACGCGAAAAACCTTACCTGGACTTGACATCTGGTGGAAGATTCCTGGAAACAGGATCGCCTTCGGGCCGCCAGACAGGTGTTGCATGGCTGTCGTCAGCTCGTGTCGTGAGATGTTGGGTTAAGTCCCGCAACGAGCGCAACCCTTGTGTTTAGTTGCTAACATTCAGTTGAGTACTCTAAACAGACTGCCGGCGTAAGCCGGAGGAAGGTGAGGATGACGTCAAGTCCTCATGGCCCTTATGTCCAGGGCTACACACGTGCTACAATGGCCGGTACACAGAGCAGCTTAGCCGTGAGGTAAAGCCAATCTCAAAAAGCCGGTCTCAGTTCGGATTGTGGTCTGCAACTCGACCACATGAAGTTGGAATCGCTAGTAATCGCGAATCAGCATGTCGCGGTGAATACGTTCCCGGGCCTTGTACACACCGCCCGTCACACCATGAAAGTCGGTTGTACCGGAAGTCATTTCGCTAACCTTCGGGGGGCAGATGCCCAAGGTGCAATGGATGATTGGGGTGAAGTCGAAACAAGGTAGCCGTAGGGGAACCTGCGGCTGGATCACCTCCTTTCTAAGGAGATTTTTTTAAAACTTTTATTTTTTTAAAGGTTTTTATATCCCCTTAGGGTCAAACCTTAAAACAGCTGCTGGCTATTCATTTTTGAAAGAGCTTAGACATTATTGAAAAATCACAAATTAAAATCCATGAAAGCCATTCCAGCAGCTCTCTTATTGCTTGTTTCAAATACCACCCATGGCAGCCCAATTAACAAATACCTTTGGACCAGTCTTCAAAACCACACAAAGGATTTTATGACTGTAAAGTTTCAGTGTGAAAAACAGGAATTGGGTATCACTTTAATTTTAAGTGATGAAGCTCAAACAAAAAAAATCAAACAGATGAACAAACGGTGGATTGTTACCCGCTGGGAGGTGGGCAACACACCCCCTTCTCAAAAAGGTTACAGGCAAGTGATTTATGCAGGCAGAGTGCATAAAACAGGCACAGTACAAATTTTTAAACAAACTCACCGGATAGCAAAAGACTTACAAAAGTTAAAAACCCTGGCTTTTAAAAACGAAAAACAGGCCAACAAAGAGTACCAGGAAAAGGCGGATTATTGCCAAAAACAGGTGAAAAATATGAGTGAATGCCCTCAAACAAAAAAAGTGTGTGAAACACAGGAAAAATGTTATCGGTCCATGCCTGCTTATCAGCCTAAAAACCCCTCTCTGATTGTGAGTGTGGAGTATCCGGGTCACAAATGGAGCTTTGTTTTTGATCCCCGGGGCATAAACAGGCTGAAGCAACTCAGCTGCCACAAAACATAATCTTTGACAGAAAAGGCTTTAAAAGCCTTTTTTTCCATGGCTGCTAAAGTTTGTTTAATTTGTACCGATAAGGGAAGTATGCAGGCTGTGTTTAACTCCTTTTTGAAAAAAAATGGGGGGGGGTTTTTGCCCTCTCACTTCTTTGCTGTTTTTCTATAAGTCTTTTTTCAAGTTTTGTTTATGGATTTTCACTCTCTCTGGGCTGTGTTAACGGCCGGATATGTGTCGGGACGGGGGGAGGATGTAGAGTTTTGCGAGATGCCGCCGGTGGTGGCTGTTGTACCTCTTCAAACCCACTTGTAAGAGCTGAGTGTTGCACAGGAGAAACACCTTGTGGATCTCCTGGTAGTTGTTCTGCAAAACCCATTTGTTACAGAACAGATAACACCGCTTATGTAGGTAACTGTGGTGATAGTTGCAGAAAAACCCCTTACCGTTGCACTTCCCCAAAAACCTGGAATGGTTCTGCCTGTGTCTGCCCCTCTTCATGCAGTGCCAGTCAAACTCAAAACTCCAACACCTGTGCCTGTACCAACCGTTGCCCCACCTCCTTAAAACCCCACCTCAGACACTGGAACGGCTCAACCTGCATCTGTACCCCAGGGCTTCAGGAAGTCGGAGGCAACAAGTGTTGCTCCTCAAGACCATGCCCTTCACTTAACGGACGAAACCGTATCCGAATGACCTCTCATGGGTCCTGCCAATGTTGCTTCCCAAAACCTTCCAACTCCTCATGGTCCAATCCCAATGCCTGCTCCTGGACCTGCAACACCCATTACCGAAGAAACAGCTCAGGCACCACTTGCATCAGAATTTACATTCCCCCTACTCCGCCACCTCCACCACCTCCTCCCCCTCCCCCACCACCAACACCTCAAACCTGCACATTCCCAAGATCCTGTGGAACTCCCCCGCATTGTACAAGACCTTCCCACCTGTGTGGAAACGGAACAAGAGTTTGCTCTGCCTCTCAATGTCCTCAACAACCAAACCCTTCGCCTCAAACTCCACAGCCCTCTCAACAGCTCGCCACACCCGCAGAATGTCCTCCAGGTTAAGGATCACCTTCAACAGACCTCAACATCGGGAATTTGATTTTTGGCAAAATGCCAAAGAGAGAAAAAAACCAGAGTCCCACCAGGGATTTTAAGATTTGGGTCTATAAATATTTTATAAAATCGTCAAAAAGGACAGAGGCCTCGTGGGGACCGGGGTGGCTTTCCGGATGAAACTGAATTCCCATACATTTGTTTTTATGGGAAAAAAAACCCTCCACACTCTGATCGTTTAAATTTATGTAATTCACCTCCGTGTGAGAGGGTAAGCTTTTTTTGGCAACAGCATAGCCATGGTTTTGAGCGGTCACATAAACTTTTCCGGTGACAATATCTTTAACAGGGTGATTGCCCCCACGATGACCAAATTTTAATTTGTAAGTTTTGGCCCCCAAAGCCAAAGCCAAAATCTGATGCCCCATACAGATTCCAAAAATAAACAACTTGCCCAAAAGCCTTTGAACAGTCTCAACAGATTTTTGAACTTTTGCAGGATCCCCCGGTCCGTTGGAAAGCAAAAGCCCCTGAGGTTTCCACTGTAAAATCTCCCTGTAAGAGCTTCGGGAGGGAAACACCCCCACACAGCTGGACCTGCTCACAAGCTCCCTGATAATGTTTTGCTTGCATCCAAAATCCAAAACCCCCACACGGGGACCTTTTTTCAAACTTCCCTTAATTTCTTTTTTTACCTTACCTGTTACCATAAAAGGCAAATCCATTGTCTGCAATTTTTGAGCTGAATTTATTAAATGCAAAGCCTTTGTACGGGCCTGACCGGGTTCTCTTTGGTGCACCACTGCACCCATAACAGTACCTTTTTCCCTTAAACACAAAACCACAGAGCGTGTATCCACCCCGGTCAGAACAGGCACCCCGTAAGCACAAAGCTTGTTTCGCCACTCAGAGCCTGTTTCCACACACACAAGAGCCTGAAGGTGAATTTTACCGGACTCCCAACAGGTGTCACTTTCCCCGTAATTGCCCTGCTGGGGAGCTGTCATCACCATAATTTGCTGAAAATAAGAGGGGTCAGTGGCAATCTCCTCATAACCACTGTGAGAGGTGTTGAAAACCACCTCCCCGGCCCGGTCCTCACCCCCTGAAAACCACCCCTTAAACATCTCACCGGTCTGTAAGACCAAAAATCCCGCATCAAGCCCCAAAATCACCACTCCACTGTCAAAAAATTGCGAGTTATGTTTTTTTCGAAGAGGTGCTTACCACATCCAGACCCAAGACCATGCATATTACAGCAGAGCGTATGTAAGAACCATTTTCCACCTGATCAATAATACGGCATCTTTTGTCCTCCAAAGCACGGGTGGAGATCTCCACCCCCCGTACCGCAGGCCCCGGGTGAAGCAAGACCCCATCTGACCTAAACACCTCCATTTGCTCACGACCAATATGGTACTTGTCCCGATACTCTGCCATGGAAAATCCAATATCCCCCAAAGAGTGCCTTTCTCTTTGAAGCCTTAAGCATATAATCACATCCGCCCATTTAATGCCAGCCTGAAGAGATTCAAAATGTTTGACATCCTTCCAGCCTTTTTTGTCAAAAGGGCGAAGTTCTTCCGGTGTGCACACCCCTATCCTGGCCCCCATACGCATCAGCAGCTTGAGGTTGGAGTTGGCCACACGGGAGTGTACAATATCCCCCACAATCAAAACTTTTTCCCCTTTCACCCGGCCCCTTGTTTCCTGAATGGTGAAAGCGTCCACCAAAGCCTGTGTGGGATGCTCTTTGGTACCCAAACCAGCATTGACAATAGGTATCCGGCTGGTTTTTAAAACAGTGTCCACGGCCTTAAAGTCCCCACAACGGAGTACAATCATGTTTGGCCCCAGGGCAATCAGACACTGAAGGGTGTCCTCCAGGGTCTCCCCCTTGGCCATACTGGAAAAATGCAAATTCCACAAAGAGGTGGTGGCTATCCCCAAACGGCCAAAGGCCAGCTCAAAACTGACACGGGTACGGGTGGAAGGCTCGGCAAACAGAAGCTGAGCCACCATGCCCCGTGTTTGCTCCCGCTGAATACAATGAATAATTTTTTGATGCTCACCAAAATTTTTTTTGAACAGGGAGGAGGTTTTAAGAATAAAATCAATGTTTTTCTGACTTAAATCGTCGATACTTAAAAAAGAAGGCCCTTTAAACATAACAGACAAAGTATAACCGGTATCTCTGAAAAGATGCAAGCTTTTAAGATAAAAAAATCAGGAAGTGGCTCTTTTTACTGCATCTTTCCTTAAGCTGAAGAGCTTTTTTAAGGGCATTATCTGTAATCCAAAGCGGCCTGGTTTAAAATTTTATCAACCACTTCAGAAAAACCAATACCTTCATATTGAGCGGATTTTGGTAAAAGAGAATGTGCTGTTAAGCCGGGCAGGGTGTTGACCTCTATCATAAAAGGCCCTTTTTGGGGATGGACAATAAAGTCCACCCGGCAGTAAGATCTGATGTTCAAAAGATCCACAGCTTTTTTTGTCCATTTCCGGCATTGTGCCAAAGCCCTTTGACTGACTGTGCCGGGAGGCAAAAGATACTCCGTGGCCCCTTTGGTGTATTTGTTGTTGTAATTATAAAATCCTTTTTTTGGTTTAATCTCCACGGGCATTAAAACCTGGCCGTCCAAAAAGGATACAGCAATCTCTGTCCCCTCCACATAAGATTCCACCAGGATTTTTTGATCATACTGAAGGGCTTGCCTGACCGCGGCTTTCCATTCTTTGTGATGACGGACAATACCAATTCCCAGGGAGGAACCCTGCCGGGCGGGCTTTACCACCAGAGGAAAGTCCAGGGGAGGCAAAGAACCCGGCATACGGCCCTGTATTTTAAAATACGCTGGTGTGGGAATTTTATGAAGGCAGATATAGTCCTTAAAAAAACATTTGTCCATGCAAAGAGAGCTTGAGAGCAGGCCACTTCCCGTATAAGGGATTTTTAAATACTCAGCCAGAGCCTGAAGGCAACCATCCTCCCCGTACTGCCCATGGACAGCAAGAAATAAAATATCCGGCCTGTGGCGACACAGCTCCACTGGCAAACCGGCATCCGCACAAAACACCTTATAGCTTATCCCCAATTTATCCAAAGCTTTGCTTACGGCCTGACCACTGAGCAGGCTGATTTTACTTTCCGCCCCCTGCCCGCCCTGTATTAAAGCCACTTTTTGTTGTTTTTTCATCCGGCTTGTGTCTGCCCTTCTATAATTTCTGTGGTGTGATGATTAAAACCCTTATAGAAGGTTTTTTACTGTTTCTCAAGTGTTTTTGAGTTTTAAGAATTGTTAAGATGGGCTGTCCCAAGTCAGCTGTATTTGACAAACAGATTTTAAATCAATAGCCGGGCATTTCGACAGCATGGGAAGAACCCGAACCATAACTGGGCATCTCAACAGCATGGGAAGAACCCGAACCATAACTGGGCATCTCGACAGCAGGCGGAAAAGATCTACCTGTGGGGGGGCATCCTTCAACGTTGTCTTCGTAAGATCTCCACTGACACACAAGGGAGTTTTTACCCCCCCCCTTCACTTCCCGCCCTGTAATTTGCTCCATATAAGAAAGATTGGCCAGCATATCCAACCACTGATCCCGATTTTTTGAATGATTGGGAAACCGGTACCGGGTCTGGTCTGCTGATGACTGTATCACATCTTCCTTACTTTTACCTTTGCTGTTAGCCCTGGAGATGGCTGCATTTAAAACAAACATTCTTTGAAGCTCCCAACCGGAAAGCCCCTTCATTCCTGTAAATTTTCTCATCTCAGCGGGAGAGGGCAGGTTTTTTCTTTTCATATAACTGTAAGAGCCTTTTAAAGCTGTGGAGGAGTTATAGGCCATAACAGCGTTTCTGAAAAGATCTCTTTGCTCAGGAGACAGGTCTGTCCATTGTGTTTGAGGAGAAGGTAATTTTACACCTCCTGCTTTTACATACTCTGATTTAAACTTTCGTTTTAAAAGGTGAAGGGCCTCTTCAAAACCACAGTAAGGGTTGTTAATACAAACCCCTTTTTCTTTGGCCTGCTGAAGATTTGGCTCCACCTGACATTCCCCGTAATTGTTGATTTTGTTTCCTTTGTACCGCATACAGGTGGGTTTTTCAGAATGCCCCGCACATGCAGCCTGAAGTGCTTTATCATTCAAACCCTGC
The DNA here is from genome assembly GCA_965200025.1 of Bdellovibrionales bacterium. Classification (GTDB taxonomy): domain Bacteria; phylum Bdellovibrionota; class Bdellovibrionia; order Bdellovibrionales; family UBA1609; genus JANQSP01. Next base: position 727,813 of record OZ241325.1, on the reverse strand, counting down.
AAAGAGCATGTGTTTCGTACTTTGTAATCACACAGGTTGGGGTACCTTAAATTGAGCTGAAAAAGTCCAAAACTTCCGTCTATTCTATTTTGACCCCGGCATTGTTGGTTGTATTCTCTTATGGCCTCTGCCCTGCCTGGTTTGTTTTCTCTTCTGTCGCTGCATACGAGAGAAGTCTGGTAGTCGCAGTTTTTTCCAGGACCGGTGCCGCAGGCCCCGCGGGATTCTTTCATAAGAAGCGAAAACATAATCTCAGGGGGGATGTTTTGCTTAAGTGATTTTTCTTTTACATAGTTTATAAAGTTTTTCACATCCACAGGCTGGCAGGACCTGCAAAAAGTGTTGGCAAAATTTTTAAAAGCCGATTTTTCCTGCTTTTTAAACAAACGGGATTTTTTATCCACCTGGCCTAAAAAGTTTTTTATCTCCTGCATGGAAGCCCCCTCACCCATTCTGGCATGGGCATTAATGGCACCTTCGGCACAATCTGTACACAAAGTCCCGGTGGATGAATCTTCCTCTGTTGGTACATCCTGAGAACAAAAATCTTTTTCTGGCTCTGTATATTCAGAAGGTGATAGTGTGCCAGCATCATGAGCAAGAGTAAGTTTTTTTTGCAAATCTTCTTTGTCTTCTGCTCTAATATCTTCTCCGGAGTCTGCTGCACCAGTGTCATTTTCTGCGGCTGGGTTCGATGCTGATGCCGATTCTTCATCAAAAGAAGAAGCTGGTGCAGGGGTGGGAGTAGGTGATGCGGGAGGGGAAGAAGGAGGAGCAGGAGCTGGGGATGAGGAGGGGGTCCTAGCAACGTCTGCTGCACCAGTGTCATTGTCTGTGGCTGGGTCCGATGCTGATGCCGATTCTTCATCCAAAGAAGAAGCTGGTGCAGGGGTGGGAGTAGATGATGCGGGAGGGGAAGAAGGAGGAGCAGGAGCTGGGGATGAGGAGGGGGTCCTGGCAACGTCTGCTGCACCAGTGTCATTTTCTGCGGCTGGGTTCGATGCTGATGCCGATTCTTCATCAAAAGAAGAAGCTGGTGCAGGGGTGGGAGTAGGTGATGCGGGAGGGGAAGAAGGAGGAGCAGGAGCTGGGGACGAGGAGGGGGTCCTGGCAACACGTCTTATATTAACTTTTCTGGTTTCTCCACTGCTTACAGAGGTTAAAGGGGCGTAGTAGGTGTTTTTTCTTCCCCGGGAGCATTTGTCGCAGGTACCTGCAGAGGCAAAATTATGAAGCCAAAAATTGGTGGGATTCATTCCAAAAAACTGTTGTTGCCCCCCCATTGTATGCCACTGGGCCATAACGGGGGGAGGTATCATCCACTGCCCATGTCCATAGACCTGAAACATGGGATTGTGTGAAAAATTCCACTCCGGCATACTGCTGGCCAGGCTGAAAGACTTAAGCCCATAACACAGCAAACAAACACAAAACCCACCACATAAATACAAACAAAGAGCAGAGTGCCTGTCAGAAAACCAGACCACCACCTGAGACAAAACCCTTGACACCTGTAAAAAAACAAACCTTATCACCACCAAAAGTGAGCAAATTTTAAGAAACAAAATGAAAAGATTTTTCACAAACTTTCAACCCCATAAAAAAGAAAACACAAACCCACCCGGAAAATAAAATAATGATTGTAAAAAAGCAGTACGCACCATGGCTACACATAACCTTAAAGTTTAAGCTCGTAATTTTACAGGAAATAAAACTTAAATTAAGCCTTTGGACCTGATAATGGTAAATTTTATGCCTCATGCAAGCATGGTCACCTGCTTGCAGTTTTGGTGCAGGTGCAAACCTCCCCCATTAATTTTTACAGGCTTGCGGACCTGCCATTGATGCTTACAGATTTTCTGTCACTAAAAACAGCGTGCCTGTCAAAACAAAACACTTTTAAGAGTAAGGACTCTTCACACTCAATACAGCCTGATGTTTTTCCACAAAGTCAATTCGGGAGGGGGTTAAAAAAGGAAGGGCTTTGCTTTTACACTTGTGACCCACAGGCAGCCCACTTAAAACAGGTACTTTAAACCCTTGAGAAAATTTTTTTAAAACATCCTGAATGTGTTTTTTTTGCATTTTGTCCTTTAAGTAAAAAAAATCACCCAATACCAAAGCCTTAATTCCTTTGAAAAGACCCGCAGCCTTCATCTGGTAAAGCATTCTGTCTATACGGTAGGCTTTTTCCCCCACCTCCTCCAAAAACAAAATCCGGTTTTTAAGGGAAACCTCCCATGGAGTACCCAAAGCATTGTGAACAAGGCTTAAGTTACCCCCTGTCAGCCTCCCCGGAACCCCCCGAATAATAACAGAGGAAACACAAGAGGGGTTTAACACCTTTAAGCCCTTAAAAACACTCACAGGGGGACACAAAAAAAACTTTGATCTCTTTTGCAGCCTGCCCTCCCAGTCTGCCAGCACGGGAAAGTGAAGAGTGGGCCAGCCCCACTTCAAATTCAAAAACATCTTTAAAGTGCTGACATCACTGTAGCCTATAAAAAGTTTGGCGGGTTTTGGCCTCTTCATTTTTAAAAGAAAAGGCATAAGTCTGCCACTCCCCCACCCCCCTCTTAAGGCCCACACAGCCTGTGAATCGGGTGCCTTTAAAGCTTTTTTTAAGAAAAAAAACCTTCTCTCATCTGTATCAGAAAACAAGAAATGTTTCTTCACTTTGGGGTTCATAACAAGCCTGGGGCAAAGGCCCAGGGCCCTTACCTGAAGGCAGGCTTTTTGGATTTGCCGGGCGGATGCGGGAGAAGCCGGTGCCACAATATCCACCACCCGTACAGGAAACACCAGTTTTTGAACCATTATGCCATCTCTCTTAAGTTTATTTTTTGAGCCTCTTCCGGTGAAATATAAATACGGTGGGTGGACTCAATATGATGAATTTGGTTAAATATTTTGAGTTTTTCCCTTAAGGGGAGGGCCTGACCGGAAAACGAATCCACCACATAAATGGGAAAATCCTCTTTGTCCAAAGGCAAATGGTAAAGTTTTTTAATATGTCTTAAAGAATGAGAATGAATGGCATAAATCCCCTTCTGTTTAAAAAAACGAAGAACAGACTCCACTTTTTCCGGAAGAGAGAGTGTTTTCCCCTCCTGGTAAGGCACCCCCATCTCAAAAACCCTTTTAAAGGGTTTAAGCTTGACGAGCCTTCTGGCCCACTCATTGTGAGAACTTTGTGACTTCAGGGTTTCTGTCAGATAGTTGTCTGTGCACGATATGTAAGATGGGGCATCTGAAGGCAGTAAAAAAGAACAACCCGGGCTTTTAAAATACTGAAAAAGCATCTCCTCCATGGCCACCATTTTATTGTGAAAATAAACCGCCATGCTGATATGTCTCCTTCCCAAAAAAAAACTTTCCACACTGTAAATGGCCTTGCTTCTTACAGACAGATAAGCCCTTCCCCCTTTTTGATAAACCTGTATGTTGTTTAAAATCCACTCCGGGTCACAAAACCCATAGTCCACACCACAAAAGTAAGCATCCCTTCTTAAGTAATCCATACGGTCCATATCCAAATCCGAGCTAATGAGTTGTTTTAAAACAGGTTTAAAATCCACGCCTTTGCAAACAAAAAAATTTCCATCCTTAAAAGGGATACGGGGGTCTATCAGGTGGGCCAAACACAGAGGGTCTATGTTTAAAGCCTTTATGAGAGAGCTTACAGAGTGCAAAATAAACTGAATGCTAAAATGCTCATGACGGGCTTTTGCCCCGGGGGGGAAAGTCTGTTTAAAGGACAAAGGCAAATTCAACTGGGACAAAGGGGGCATGGCCTGCTCAGAGCTGTGAGAAAAAGGACCATGGCCGGTATCATGCAAAAGAGCTGCCAGGCGTATCAGCTGGCGGAAGCTTTGTTTTTTGTCTTTGGTGAGCAAGTCCTGACCCTGAAACAGCCTGTCAAAAGCCCGGCTCACCAAATGGCACACCCCCATAGAATGCAAAAACCGGTTGTGGGTGGCCCCCGGAAAAGCCCACTCCGAAAAACCCAGCTGCCTTATCCCCCTCAACCGCTGAAACACAGCAGAATCAATAAGGCGGGCCTCTGTTTCTGAAAAATAAATATACTTATGTATGGGATCCAACACCCTCATACTGTTTAAAATAGAAACAAAACCGGGAAAAATCAAGCCCAACACAGAAGGCTTTATAAAACCCCCTCTTTTGTTGCTGACTCTTTGGAAAATACAAAAAAAATGATTTTTAAGGGAAAGACTTCACCTGAAAGGGCTGAAAACTGTTGGAGTCCAGCAATACAGTAAAAAAAAGCTTGTAAAAACAAAAAAAACCTTTTACTCTTTATGATAGAGAAGATAAGGAGTAAAAAACCTTGGCAGTAAAAAAGATATTTGCTTTTTTCAAAAACCACCGGGGAATAAGCCTTGTGGAGCTGATAACCGCTATAGGCATCAGCAGTATACTCCTGGGAGTCGGCACTGTCACTTACCGAAAAACCCAACTCAAGGTGAAGCTTCAAACTTTTAAAGAGGAGGCCGAACTCTTTGTACCGGCCTTAAGGAATTGCCTCACCGCCAGCAGCTGGGAAGTTAAACTTCCTGTCCCCCCCTCTGGTTGTACTCCATCACCGACTGATAAGTGCGACATAATAAAACCTTGTGACACTGCAAAAAAGATAGGTTACACCACACCAAAAAAAATGGTAGAACCAGATTATTATGATGCCGGTACTAAAAAATACAAAGCCAAAACACATACCACAGATGCTACAGCTACTGACCCTGCTTATTTTTGTGCTGATTTTCTTAAAGAGATACAGGGAAAAAAATACCAAATCCATGTCATTGTACCCCCTAATGCTGTATCTGGTGACAACTACCAGGTGCGTTGCAAACAGGTCACAACGCCAGTGGCTTTAAGTGATTCCAACTGTACAAAAGATGCCACTCAGCTCTGTGACTGCAAACACAAAAAATTCCCAGAGGTAGGCCCTTCTGACAGCTGTCCTGCCCCCCCCCTTAGTCCTGCACCTCCTGGCCCCTCCACCCCCGGACCATCAAACCCCTCTCCCACACCAACCCCCTAATCTTCTTTTATTGTGAAAACTTGAGTTTTTCTTTTAAAAGTAAAAAATCATTGTGATCCACAGAACGAAAAGTCAGGTGCTGGTTTTGTGATTTTTCCACCACCACCCTGTGACCTTGTGAAACCTGTGATACCGACCGGCCATCAATGGTTAAAAAGGCACTTTGCTTTTGCACATAAAAGGACATCCGGCATTTTTCCGGCACAATCACCGGCCTTTGAGTCAGACTGTGAGAACACACAGGTGTAATTACAAAAGACTTCACCTGAGGGTGAAGAATAGGCCCCCCCGCTGCCAGGTTGTAAGCCGTGGAACCCGTGGGCGAGGCCACAATCAAACCATCCGCTGTTACAGAGTAAAGATCCTGGCCCTCAATCCGAATGGCAATGTTTATCAGATGACTTAAAGCCCCCCTTTCCATCACCATATCATTTAAAGCCTGATATTTTTTAACATGCCTGTTGTTTTTTACCAAAGAGATTTCCAAAAGACTTCGCTTTTCCACCTCCATTTTCCCCTCCAAAATCTGTGCCAGACATTCCTTTAACACCTCTCTTCGATGCACAGTTAAAAACCCCAAAGAACCCATATTAATTCCCAAAAACGGCACACTAAAATCAGAAACAAACTGCACGGCTTTAAGGTAAGTGCCATCCCCACCCAAAACCAAAACCAAATCCCTTTTACTTTTGTCTGTAGCCAAAGAGCTGAGTTCTTTCTGGGATTTTACCTCTGTTAAAATATTTCGCCCCTCAAACCAAAGCTTTACCTCCTTAAGCATTTCAAAAATCTCAGGCGAGTCCTCTTTATAAACAATCAAAACACGGGAGCAGGAGTTCATATTTTTACCTTCCAAAACTTAAAGGTTTTTTCATTTGTTTTGTTTTCCCGGGGGGATTTATAAGAAGAGCCAAATAGTCTGTTTCAAAGTTTAAACAGGCACCTTTTTTAAAATCTTTAAAGTGTGTCCTTTTTAAGGTTTCAGGCACCAGGCAAACACTGGCACTTCTTTTTTCCGGCACCACATGGTTTAAAGTCAGGCTCACCCCGTTTAAGGCAATAAAAGACTTTTCCCTTAAATAAGTGTGCCAGGGGGGGGGGAAGCAAAGCTCCCACAAAAGGCAGGCCCCCTGTTTTTTGGTTTTTGTAATCTGTGCCAGCCCATGCACATGGCCTGTCACCAAATGCCCCCCCAAGGGGTCGCTCAATCTTAAAGGCAGCTCCAGGTGCACTTTCCGGCCTTTAAAGTCTTCCGGTTTTTTTTGAGCCACGAGCCTTAAAGTCTCATGCCCCATATAAAACACCAAAGAGCTTGCCAGCACCTTCTCAGCACTCAGACATATACCATTTAAAGCCACACTCCCCCCGGGTTTCAAAGAGGAAAAATTTTCCGGTCTTTTAACACAAATCTCAATCCCCTTTTTCCGCCACCGGACTTTCTGAACGGGAAGACTTTGAATAATACCGGTGAACATAGGTTTAAAGCTCTTTCTTTGATTGTAAATTGCAGGCTGGCTTTGCTTTTATCTGTGATTGTTGGCCAGGGTTCTTTTTCTGTTTTGCCATTTTTCCAGGGCGTACTTTCTCATATCCTCCACGGAGTCAAACTCATCCACAATCTCCACGCCTAAAAGGGTTTCAATGGCATCCTCCAAAGTTACCAGGCCGGTTAAGACCCCGTAGGTGTCCACAGCCACAAAAATATGCTCTTTGCGTTTAATAAACTGATCCAGTGCCGCCGCCACAGAAATGTCGTCCGGAACAGAGTGAATGGCCGTCATATAATCCTCTATTTTTATATCCAAAAGATTGTGGGAATGAGCCTCCAAAATTTTATACCGGTGAATAAAGCCCTCCACCCGGTCCAGACTGCCTGAGTAAACCGGCACACGGGAAAACCGAATCAAATCATTTTTTTTAATCACCTCCCTGATACTCATGTTTTTATCGAAAGCCAGAATAACCGACCGGGGGGTCATAATTTCCGAAACTTTTAAACTGTCCAGCATGAGGAGGTTTTTGATCATACGGCTTTCTTTTTGACCAATGGTTCCCCCACTGGCCCCCATCTCTGCGGTAACAATCATATCCTCCCTGGTGACCAAATCCACTTTTTTGTTGGAGAGCAGATTATAAAGTTTTTCAGAAAGCCACACAAAAGGGTAAGTGAGAAAGATTAAAAACCGGACAATATAGGCTACGAAGGGGGCCAGCATTCTCCAGTAGGAGGCTCCCAGGGTTTTGGGGATAATCTCAGAGACCACCAAAATCACAAAAGTCAAAATTCCACTGGCCAGGGCCACATAAGAGCTTCCGTAAAGCTCATGCACCTGAGCCCCCACCCCCGTAGCCCCCACGGTGTTGGCAATAGTGTTTAAAGTCAAAATGGCGGAAAGAGGACGATCGATATGGCCTTTTAAGGATTTTAGCACATACCCGTAAGCCTTCTTTTTCTTTATAGCCGCCCGAACATATACAGAAGTGGTGGAAAGCATAACAGCTTCCAAAAGGGAGCATACAAAAGACACCACCACAGCCAGAAAAAAGCAAAAAAGAAGCAAAGTCATGCCACTTTGCCCCTCAAACCACTTAAAACACCTCTCATGCCATTATCATACTCACTGACACCATCCTTATTATTCCCACAAACCCTGTTACTCCCGTAAAAATTCCCACAAACCCCTTGATTCCTGTAAAAAACATCATTCCCACAAAAAGCTTCGTCATTCCCGTGAAAGCGGGAATCCAGAAATACAACACTGCCGTACTGAAGAAGCAAAGAAACAGGGAACAAAAGTGGCATAATGCTTTTTAACGCACTGCACAAAGATTTTTGTCCCGAATCAGGGTCTTCATCATCTGGATTTGGAAGAAAACTTAAGACACTCATTTAACTTAAGTGGCATTTTAACAGGTTTTTTGAAACTTTGCACTCTTTTTTTATAGTTAAAAAACCGCTTTAAGGGCGGTTTTTTAACTCAATCCTGTCAAAATCACACTATTTTCAGTTTTTTTAGGGGAACCCATGCAAATGGCTTTAAGAGAGTACATCAAAGCTGCACTTGAAATCTGGCTTCAAATCTGGGATTTTACAAGGTCGGCTGGCTTTTTTTTGAAAATAATTAAACCAAGACTTTTATCCATAAAGAAAACTAAAAATCAAAAAAAAGTTTGTCAGTCAGGTTTTTTATCCCTATAAAATTCTTATGAAGTTTTTTGTTGTAGTTTGTTTGGCACTTGTCCATTGTGCGGTTTTTGCCAATCTGGATTTAACAGGAAAATGGAGTTTTTCAACATCCGCCTGCAAAAAGAAGGGAGATTTTATACTCTTTCCTTTTGATACTGTGTTTGAGCAATGGAGAATGGAGTTTAAACCTGATGGAACTTTAATTGAAAGTGTCCATTTAAACCCTTCTGAATCTTCATCCTGTGTCAGGGAATTTCAGGGAACTTACCACTGGTCAAATCAAAACCACTTAAAGAAAAACAACAGCTTAATGGTGGAGGTGGTTTCAGAGAACACAAGAGGCCACTGTCTTGGGGGGGCTTTTTTTGAAAGTGTGCCAAACAGGCAAACCGTAAGTGATGTGCAAATGCACAGGAACAAAAAAATCCTTTACTGGAAGATGGATCAATCCCCACCCAGGTGCTTCCACTGGTATATGGTTTTTGTCAAAGAGAAATAAACACCATGTGGCTACTTTTGCATAAAGGAGGAACCAAAATGAAACTACCTATAGTCTTAACTCTCTTAAGCTGTTTATCTTTTAAAACTTTGGCTGGCGGCACTTTACATGAAATTGTTGACAGTACTTGCTATCGCTACGGCCTCCGTGTATCCGTTGATAAATTTGGAGAATCTGTGGCAGTGAATGCCCACTTTACGGCAATGGGAATGAGAACAGACCAACCCCGTGGATCGAAATTCAGTTTTTTCAGTAAGATACTTTAAAGTTATGCCTTACATTGAAGCCATTGCGGTGGAAAAAGCCCGCCTGATTAACAATGTTTCCTCCATTTACGGCACTTTTGCAGAAATTGGTGCCGGTCAGGGGGTGGTGGCACATTTTTTTAAAGCAGGTGGGGCCTCCCAAACAGTGGCCAAAAGCATGTCGGCTTACGATATGACCTTCAGTGATGAGATCTACGGCAAAACCAACCGCTATGTTTCAGAAAACAGACTTCTCAAAATGCTGGATCACGAGTACAAACTTCTTCAAAAAAGACTAACCAAAAGCCGGGGAAAAACCACACGGTTTTTTGCTTTTGCCAACACGGTCTCTGTCAGCACAAGTCGCCGAAAAGAAAATCTCACTCCACAACATGGCTGGATAGGTTTAAGATTTCAACATAAAGCACAAGGCCCTTACAACCAAGTATTGCTTCACTTAAGTTTAAAGGACAAAACCCGGCTTCAGCAACACGAAACCCTGGGTGTTTTGGGTGTTAACCTGATTTATTCTGCCTTTTTTGGTAAAAAAACAGCCAAAAGTATTATAAAATCCCTGGTGGACAATTTTGAAACCAGCCGCATAAATATCGATCTCCTCAAATGCAGAGGACAGGCCTTTAAAAACTTAACCCACAGAGAGCTGAACCTGGAGCTAATGACCCAGGGCCTCACCCGGGCCTTACTTTTTAAAGCCAGTGGAGAAAGTGTTTTGCATTCTGACACATTTTACGAAAAAAATATTATTTGCCTGCCCGGGAATGTTTCAAACTCTGTTACCAAAAACACCCTTCAGACTTTTAAGAATTCTGTCAAAATCAGACACAAACCCCCGGTGATCCTAAAAAACATTCCCCTTAAGTGGTTAAAAAAACAAAAACCCCTGACTGTCAAAAAACTTACTTCCTCCTCTGATTTTTATACCCTTGTCTCTCATTTTGATGAGCTTTATCAGTTAAAAGCTTTCCTGCGTCAATCCACCACCCAAGGGACCATTTACCTTCTTTTGCCACAAAAAACTTTTCGCCTCTTCTTAAACACCTCTTTTTATAAAAACAAACCCACCACAGCTTTGGAGTTTTTTAGCAAATTATGCGACAAAAAAACACACCTTGTGATTTTAGACTCTGAAAAAACCACACAAAAACCCACACATCTTCAAAAGTATCTTGAGGAAAACAAAAACCTTATCCACCTCAAAATCAAAACTTAAAAAAACAAAACTTTAGGCTTAAAAAAAGTGAAGACCATCGAAGAGGGATTGGCTTTGTGAACCACCATGCCTGGTTTTTATCTTTCACAAGCCAGACTGTCTGTCACTTAAAGCTTGCCCGCCTCATAAATATCAGTCAATCTCGAAAGAAAACACCTGATTTCTCAACAGGACACAAAAAAAATGGCCCGGCTGCTAAAAACAAGAACAAAAGTGTTTGGACTTCACCCCGGCTCCCTCGTTTATGTGGGAGAGTCCGGCAGTATGGAAAAAATCCACATCAACCTCATCAACTACACCAAAGATTCTTTTTTTGAATCAGACTCCTCTGACCTGGACAAATGTATTGCCAGTGCCAAAAATAAAAATAATGTCACATGGATTGAGTTTGAAGGGGTGTTAAACAAAACCATTATTGAGGATATAGGAAACCGTTTTGGTATTCACCGGCTCTGGCTGGAGGATGTACTCAACACCGATCACCGCCCCAAAGTGGAATCCATGGACGATATGTTGTTTTCCATTATTAAATTTGTTTCTGTGGAAAAACACGAAGGACGCTTAAGATTAAAAGCTGCACAAACCAGTATTTTTTTCAAAGATGGCTTTGTGCTTTCATTTCAAAGCAGAAAAACAGATATTTTTGAATCTGTTAAAGAGAGAATTAGAAACTCTGTATGGAAAATAAGAACCCTTAAGGCCGATTACCTGTTTTATTCCCTTATTGATATGCTGGTGGACCAATACTACATTGTGCTGGAGGAGATGGGGGATTATTTTGAGGAAATGGAAACCTGTGTCACCCGGAGTATTAACAAATTTAACCCGGCAGATATTATTCTGCTGAAAGGGGAGTTTCTTTATTTAAGAAAAATGATTTTTCCCATTAAGGAGGCTGTCAGTAAAATTATTATCAGCCGCCACACCAGTATTGACTCCAACAACCTTAAGTACTTTCAGGATGTACAGGATCACATTATACAAATTATTGAAATCACCGATTACTATAACGAACTCACCACCTCTTTAATGGATTTTTACCAAAATGCCATTAACCAAAAAATGAACGAGATTATGAAAGTGCTTACCATATTTGCCAGTATTTTTATCCCCCTGACTTTTGTGGTGGGAATTTACGGCATGAATTTTAAGGCCATGCCAGAGCTGGACTGGAAGTACGGATACTTAATGGTATGGATTACCATTTTGCTTATTGGCGGGGGAATGGTATTTTTATTCAAAAAAAGAAACTGGCTTTAAAAAGCCCACGAGCCTTCAAAACCACTGCCCGGGTTTTTTGCCAAACCCCAAGTTATACTTTACTTACCCTTTATTGGCAGAGTTCTCTTCAAGATTCAGGGCATTGAGTGATTTTTCCTGCAGATCCCTGTGACGGGAATCGTCATCCCTGGTACCACTAAGAATTAACTTTCTTATTTCGTCAAAAGAAAAGCCTGCTTCCACAAACTCTTTAATGGGTTTGAGGTTTATTTTACTCTTGTCTTTTTCTTACTTCCTGAAGGGAAAATCAGTCCCTGTGTATTTTTCTCAAGCTTCTTCCCCACCTTAAAGACCTGAAGTCACAAATAAAATCCGCAAACCAAAACCCGTCCTCACAGCTAAACCACACTCTCCACAGTTTGCCAAGGATGTCCCCCTCTGCCACCAGATTTTTACTCTGCCCCCCCTGCATATCAAAAGAGTTGTGGACACTTAAGGAGGAAAGCCCCGCACTCTCAATCCTGTTAATTTGATAAGCTTTCACATTGCCTGAAACACCTTTTTTTTGAGCCTGAACATCCACCTCCACTTGCAGTCCCCTCAGCACCACTGTTTTTAAAGTTTCAAAATACTCAGGCAGCTGAGGATGAGACCGGCTCACCACTGTCCCCCTGGGAATGGACACAGGCGGGCCTGGTTTTTTACGGAAAAACACCACCTGTCCCCTGGCCCGACCCAGCTGGGCAGGCCATGTTCTGCTATCCTGTGTAAAATCCCTGTGATCCCCCAATACAAAATAATGTCCCTCAGCAATAAGATAGGGACCAAAAATCAAATACCCCAGTTTTTTTTTCTTCAAAAGAACACTGTAAGACCGGGTAAAAAGATGCTCCTCTTTGTGGACAAAATCACTTTTTCCCATTCCCCTTCCTGTATCAAAAAAATCTTTGTCTTTGATCCATGACAAATCTTTTTTTCTTTTTCCCGGATTTTTTTTTATAATCTTATGCTCATTGATATAGAGATTTCCATGCTCAAAAAAAACCCTGTCCCCGGGAAGGCCCACCACCCGCCGGACAGACAAGGAACTTTTATCAAAAGGGGATCTAAAAACAATCACATCACCTCTTTGTGGCCGGGACCACCGGGCCACAAAAGATTTTATAAAAGGCAGACGCAAACCATAAGCCAGCTTTCCCGCAAACACCCTGTCGCCCTCCATTAAAGTGGGCATCATACCTGTTTCCGGAATACGATACACCTCCACCACACTGATTCGCACCCACAAAGCCAGTAAAACAATCCAAAGCACCACCCCGGTACTTTTTAGAAAATTCAAAAAATTTTTCATCTGTTTTTTTTAATCATCGATTTTTAACACAGCCAGAAAGGCGGACTGGGGAATATCCACTTTGCCAATGGCCTTCATACGCCTTTTTCCTTTTTTTTGTTTTTCCAAAAGCTTTCTTTTGCGGGTGATATCCCCCCCATAGCACTTGGCTGTAACATCTTTTCTTAAAGCGGAAAGGGTTTCACGGGCTATCACCTTGGCCCCCACAGCAGCCTGAATGGCCACCTGGTACTGCTGACGGTGAATAAGGGTTCTTAGTTTTTTCACCAAAGACCTGCCTCTTTTTTGAGCTTCTGACCGATGTACAATCACCGACAGGGCATCCACCCTCTGCCCATTTAAAAGCACATCCAGCTTTACCAGGGGGGAGCTTGCAAACTCCATCCACTCATACTCCATGGAACCGTACCCACGGGAAAGGGATTTTAACCGGTCGTAAAAATCCATCACGATTTCACTTAAGGGCATACGATATTCTATAATCACCCTTTCACCTGCTGTGTACTCCATACGAATTTGCCTTCCCCTGCGTTCCTCACAAAGCTTAAGCACCCCTCCCACATAAGGGGAAGGTACATGCACAGACACCCGTACAAAAGGCTCTTCAATATAATCCACCTGACTGAAATCAGGAAGAAGGGCCGGGTTGTCTATCTCCTGATGTTTTCCACTTTTCGTAAAAACCCGATACACTACAGAGGGGGCAGTGACAATCAAATTCAAATGAAACTCTCTTTCCAGCCTTTCCTGGATGATTTCCATGTGCAGCATCCCCAAAAAACCACAGCGAAAACCAAAGCCCAAAGCGGGGGAGGTGTCTTTTTCAAACTCCAGGGAGGAATCATTTAAAGCCAGCTTCTCAAGAGCCATCTGGAGCTGTAAAAAATCCTCTGTTTCTATGGGATAAACACCTGCAAACACCATGGGTTTTAATTTTTTAAACCCCTCCAAAGCTTTTGTTGCTGGTTTTTGAACATGGGTCAGGGTATCTCCCACAGTAATATCCTTAATACTCTTAATACCTGTAATAACAAAACCCACCTCCCCGGCTTTCAGCTCTTTCAGGTGATGGGTAAAAGGGGTAAAAACCCCCACTTTAAGAACCTGACTTTTTATCCCCCCCTGCATAAAACACACCTCATCCCCCACCTGAAGCCGGCCCTCCCTGATACGGCAAAGAATCACCACCCCCTGATAAGAGTCAAACCAGGAATCAAAAATCAGGGCCTTCAGAGGACTTTGTATGTTTCCTTCAGGAGGGGGAAGCCGGTCCACAACCGATTCCAAAATCTCCTGAATACCTGTTTTTTCTTTGGCACTGGCTTTTAAAATTTCCTCTTTTTTTACCCCAATAAGGCTCATCATTTGCTCAGACACCTCATCAGGACGTGCCGAAGGCAGGTCCACTTTGTTTAATACAGGAACAATCACCAAATTGTTTGCCACAGCCAAAGAGGCATGAGCCAAGGTCTGTGCCTCCACCCCCTGAGAGGCATCCACCACCAGTAAAACCCCCTCACATGCTGCCAAAGACCGGGACACTTCATAAGAAAAGTCGACATGACCAGGAGTATCAATCAGGTTGAGTTGGTAAGAAAGCCCTTTTTGACTTTTATAATTTAGTCTTACAGTCTGAGCCTTAATGGTGATACCTCTTTCCCGCTCCAAATCCATGCTGTCCAAAAACTGCTCTTTTTTGTGACGCATGCCAAGGGCTTTTGTGATCTCCAAAAAACCATCCGCCAGGGTGGATTTGCCGTGATCAATATGTGCAATAATGGAAAAATTCCGTATCTGAGAGTTCAACCGCACTTTTCCCCTTCAAGGGCCAGACTGTATTTTTGCAACTTTAATATTTTTTTATCCCTGTCATTTTTAATCAGCTTCTGCTTTCAGTTTTAACACTTTCTTTTTTGTTATTCCTGTCACTTTGGCAATAAAATTAATATTTGCTTTTTCCTTCAGCATCTGCAAAACCACTTGTTCCCTGGTTTGTTCTCTACCCTCTTTCATTCTGGCTGATTCTTTTAACATATAACACCACTGCTCCCTTAAGTCAAATAAAGAGCTTATCTGTTTTTCAGGCAGGGGGGGGGAAAGTCTGAAGCAATGAGATGAGGCAGTCCTTGTGTTTTGTGAAGAAGTATTGAAAGATCGTATCTTTTGTAAGGTCTATGGGTTTGAAGTGGGTTTTTGTTCTCTTGTGGGGATTGGTTTTTTTCATGTTTTCCTCCTGATGGGGTTGGGAAGTGGTTTTTCTTTACTCTTACCTCATGCAAAATCCGTGCCGGATCTGTGGAATCCGGGAAAAAAAGTGAAGTTTTTTTAAAAAAACTTTCAAAAATGCTTAAAAATGGGGTTTTTGAGAAAACTTGTTACCGGGAAACAACCAATGTTACGAGCCTGTTTTCTGATTTATCCTCTTTAAAAAAGATAAATCTGGAGCATAACTCCATTGCTTATTTAAAAGCCTGGCCGTAAAACATCAAGAGTCTTTTTTGGTGTCCAAAAGAAAGGACATTTGCCCGGGCAGATGCATACGGTTTTTGTGGAGAACAACATCCACCCCCTGGCGAATATACTCCGCCACAGGCACTTTGGTTTTCTCGCTCAGTTCCTTAAGAAGAAGCTGTTGTTTCTCAGTGAGATAAACTGTGGATGTGACTTTTCTTTTTGCCATTGTTTTTTAACACTACCATGGGCAAAGGGAGGTTTGCACCTCTTTTGACACTGGTCTGAAAGCTCCCCCCTGATGGGGGTGGTTCTGCCTTCATAGCACAGAGGCAAATTCATCCTTTAAAGCCTGTACCTGATCCAGTTTCTCCCAGCTAAACTCCGGCCTTCCAAAATGCCCGTAAGCCGCCGTTTTTAAATAAACCGGCTTCAGCAGATGGTACCTGGAAATCAAACTGGAGGGACTTAAATTCCAAAGTTTTTTTATCACCTGGACAAGCTTCGTTTTGGAAACTTTTAAAGTGCCATAATCCTCCACCATAAAACTGACAGGCTCAGCCATACCAATCACATAAGCAATTTGCACAAGGCATTTGGTGGCAAGCCCTGCAGCCACAATGTTTTTGGCAATATGCCTGGCAGCATAAGCCCCTGATCGGTCCACCTTGGAGGGGTCCTTACCGGAAAAACACCCCCCTCCGTGGGCCCCATGCCCGCCGTAGGTGTCCACAATCAGCTTTCTTCCCGTAAGTCCGCAGTCTGCTGCAGGCCCCCCGTGGACAAAACGCCCGGTGGGGTTAATATAAATCCGGGTGTTTTTATCCATGTAGGAGGATGGTAAAGTTTTATTTATCAGGTTTTCGATAATAAAATCCTTAAGTTGATCTGTGGAAACCTCAGGAGCGTGTTGGCAGGCCACCACCACAGAGGAAATCCTGTGAACACGGCCTCCCTGATACTCCACACTCACCTGGCTTTTGCTGTCCGGCCATATTTGCAGAGAAGAAGAACCCTCTTTTCGAAGGTGGGAAAGATTTTTCACCAGCTGGTGGCAAAGGGAAATACTTAAGGGCATATACTCTTTGGTCTCATCCACAGCATAGCCAAAAACCAGACCCTGGTCCCCTGCCCCCTGGGAAGGCCCCTGCCCCACACCCTGTGCAATATCCACGCTCTGAGCATTGATAGTGGTTAAAACAGAGCAGGATTTATAATCAAACCCTTTGTCCCCTCTGTCGTAGCCAATGTTTTTCAAGAGATTTCTAACGGTTTTTCCTATATCCACATAGCCTTTGGTACTCACTTCACCGGCCACCACCACCAAACCCTTGGTGAGCAGAGTTTCGCAAGCCACCCGGCTAAAGGGATCTTGAGTCAAAAAAGAATCCAGCAAAGCATCGCTTATCTGATCAGCCACTTTGTCCGGGTGGCCCTCTGAAACCGACTCACTGGTAAAAAGAAAGTCCCTCATCAGGGCTATACCCATATCAGCAGGCCCGGGTTTTCGTCAAGAAAAAGACCTTTAAAGCTTCACCATCAGCAGCTCACTGTAAAAACATAGAGGTTTTCACCCAAACAAAGACCTTTTAACCCCTTGACATTCTCTTTGGTATTTCTCAAAAATAAAGAAAATCCACTCAAAAAGAGAGATTACTTATGGCTGCTGCAAAAAAACCTGTTAAAAAACAGAAAAAAAAATCCTCTTCACGTAAGAAATCCACTGCCAAAAAGCCTGCCAAAAAACGGGTTACAAAACCAGCCTCCTTAAAAAAACCATCAAAAACACCAGGGAAAAAAAAGCCCACTCCAAAAAAGCAAAAAAAACAATCCCCCTCCAAAAAAAGCGGCTTTGCCCCCCATAAACCCTCCACATCAAAAACCACCCCCCTGCTGAAAGAGGATGTGGATTTTGAAACCCAGCCCCTTATGGAGGAGGAAGACGGAGAAACAGACGAAAATCTTTTCCATGAAGAAGACCTGCCTTTTGAAGAGGACCCTTTCTCTGACATGGATGAGGATGAGGAGGATCAGATTTTTGGTGAAGGCCCGGAACACCTCTTCGATGACGAAGAATCCTTCAACAACGATGACGAAGATCTGGTTTAAAAACCACCCCATACCATTATAAGTGATTTTGCTTCCACCAGATATTTATATCCTGGTAAATTTTTTCGAACAAATTTTTGCGATAAAGGTACCAGTGTATCTTTTTGTCCCTCTTAAACCACCGCATTTGTTTTTTTGCCAGCTGCATGGTGCGTCTGACAATACAGTGTTTAAGATCAGACTTTGGTATTTGCCTGTTTAAACAGGCGACACACTCTTTGTACCCCACGCTGTTTATCACAGGCCAGGTTTTAAGGTCCGGGTTTTTTAAAAGCTCTGCGGTCTCCTCCAACAGGCCCGCCTTCAGCATGTCTCTTGTTCGAGTCTCCACCTTTTTTAAAAGCTCATGCCTGGGCAAATAAAGCCCCACTTTACAGACAGGGTAAGGCAATATGTCTTTTTTTTCAGAGCGGATTTGTGCCATACTTCTTTCTTCAGAAAGAACAAGGCACAAAGCCCTTATCACCCGGTAAGCGTCCTGATTGGGCAAACTACAGGCATACTCCGGATCCAAAACTTTAAGCAAAAAATAAAGATGCTTTATCCCTTTTTTTTTATAAAGGGAATAAACCTTTTGCTTCAATACGGAAGGTACCTGCTTCACAGGGTACATGCCCTTTTCCAGAGCCTGTATGTAAAAGCCACTTCCCCCCACAGCCACCACCGGCCGGATTTTTAACTCCCTTTTTAACACCTCCAGGGCCTGCTCCCGAAACTCTCCGGCTGTCAAAATATGGGGCGGGGTCCATTTGTCGTAAAGAAAAACCCGGCCCTTATGCCTCTTAAAATCCGGCTTGGCCGAACCAATGTTTAAGCCCTTAAACATCTGCACGCTGTCACAGTTTAAAAGAGCAGCCCCCATACGGGCAGCCAAAAACAGGGAAAGGCGGGTCTTGCCCACAGCTGTTGGCCCCACAACAAACAGGAGAGGAAATGAGGAGTGTTTAAACTCTTCTGCCAAAATCTTTTTCCAGTCGGGCAAAAGAGTATTGTACAAAAACCGGCCGGCCATGGGGGCAAAAACTGGACAAAGGATACTCATCCATTTGCTGTAGAAGAGAGTGCATCTCTTTTAAACTTAAAGACTGCCCGGCCCTTATCGCCGAATGGCAGGCCATTGTGGCACACACCGAAGACAAAGACTTTTCCAAAGAGGCACCACCCCCCTCCCCACTGATGTCCTCTGCCCAGCCCACAAGGCCCTTATGCAAAGCTGTGTCCTTTAACATACCGGGAGCTGCACAAACCAGGACACTTTCTTTACCCGCTCTTTCCAGCTGTATGCCCAGCTTTAAAAGAGAGGATTTTACAGACCACAAAGCCTCCACCAAAGACTCATTGAGATCCAGAGCCAGAGGAATCAAACGCTTCTGCACCTCTGCCTTTCCCTGATTTAAAAAACCCATAAGCTGTTCAAAAATAATTCTTTCATGAGCTGCGTGCTGATCAATAAACACCAAAGCCTCAGGAGACTGAGTCACAATATAAGTCAGGCCCGCCTGGCACAAAACATCCAGGGACTGCCATTTTTTTTCAACAGGCAAAGGCTTTTGTGTACTGACCGGGTTTAAGTTTTGACTTTCCCCAATAAAAGGGTTTGCGGGTTTTAAAGAAGTCCCCTCGCCTCCAGACAAATTTTTTAAATCCTCCAAAGAGGGAATACCTGATTCCCCCTTTAAAGAGGGAAAATGTTTTTTTTGCACCTGCGTGCGATCCCAGGAGGGAAAGGAGAAATGAGATTCCTCTTTAACTCTTTCCTGTAAGGTGGAGGTTTTAATGGGAATCCAGGGTGATTTTTCCAAAACAGTTCTCAGAGAGTGCCGAACAGCACTAAAAACAAAAGAGGGTTTTTTAAATCTCACCTGAGATTTTGAGGGGTGAATATTCACATCCAGTTCCCCCTCAGGGAGGCTGACATTAACCGCCACCAAAGGGTACTCCCCATGCATAAGAAGCCCACTGTAAGCAGACATAACGGCAGAGTATAAGGTGGCATCCTCCACCCATCTTTTTTCCACAAAAAACCACAGTCCCTTACGGGTTTTGACAACCTCATTGGGGGCACACATCACGGCTTCCACTTCCACATCCCTGTACCGGGTTTTTATGGAAAAGGCCTGTGATACAGACAAAACCTCTTTAAATCTTTTTTCCATATTCTCCACCTGAGGCCAAAAAAACAAAAGCTTCCCTTTGTGTAAAACTCTAAACTCCACTTCAGGATGAATAAGAGCTTTGGCCTTTAACACATTTCTGATGGCTGTGGTTTCCGCAGCCTCTGATTTTAAAAACTTAAGCCGGGCCGGGAGGTTCTTAAACAACTCTTTAACAATCACAGTGGTACCTTCAGGGCTGTTGGTATTCTCCACACTCTTAAAACAACCAAAAGAACTGTTGAGCTTTTTGGCCTCTTCACCACTCTGATGAGTTTTTGAAATTAAGGTAAAATCACTGACTTCAGCAATACTGGCAAGAGCCTCCCCCCGAAACCCATAACTCTTAATCCGGCTGAGATCTTCAAAAGAATTAATCTTGCTGGTGCTGTGAGGGAGAAGAGCTTTTTTGATTTCCTTTGGCTTTATGCCACAGCCATCATCTTTCACCTGTGAAAATCTGCCTCCATGATCAAACTCCACAGTAATGTGTTTTGCCCCTGCATCCAGGGCGTTTTCTATCAACTCCTTTAAAAGGTGGGCAGGCCTTACCACCACTTCGCCGGCAGCAATCTGGTTCACCACCTCCTGGGGAAGGACACAAATCTCAGGCATCTTTTAAAACCTCACTCTGCACAGCCCGCAGATAGAATTAAAAAACAAGAAGCACCCCTGCTATCCATAAAGGAAAAATCCTGCTTTCCAACAGATCATAATAAAATTTGTTTTCCAGTAAAAAAATCCAGTTTTTATTCATTTTTACTGAGGCTCCCACTGTGGCAGCCAAACCCGCCCCCACTCTGTAGGAGGGGGGAACAGGAGCTGCCAAAACCTGCTTCCATTTTATCATCCACCCTCCTGAAAGAAAAAGTACAAAAGGATCAGAATTTATAACAGGAATCTTCAGTAACATATCCCCCAAAACCATAAAACCCGGTTTTTGAACATGAATCCTCCCCAAACTAACATTTGAGGGGGAAAAAGCCAATGTAAAATCTGTGACAAGATTGGGAATGGGAAGCCCCGGGCCTGTAAGCTTTAAAGCAAAAAAGTAAGCGGAAACAGCAGAGGCCTGATGTTTATAGGTGGGCCGGCCGTAACCAGCACTCATCCCTAAAAGACGCAAGTCAAAAACTTTGTCTGTCTCTTCAGGGGGGCTTAGGGAATGAGCCTCAAAGTCTGTAATATGGGACAATTTTTTTTTGGCCTGGCCAAATGCGGGATTTTTTATATACCCCGCACCTGATTTTATAAAACGCGGAGTGACATCTATTTCTGAAATATAAGCTTTTATTTTTTTGGGTTTCTTAAGATAGACCCGGTAAAAAGTGCCAAACAGGTTTTTGGGTTTATAAACTTTTTTGGAAATGGTAATAATTTGCCCGGCAGGGATTTGTGTGATTCTTAAAGAATCAAAATCAGGGCGGGAGTAAACAAAAGCCGCTTTTTGTATCACATAAGCTTTTTGCAGATAAGAGGGTAAAGTTTTGGAATCCACTTTGCCCGTACAAAACAAAAAAAGACCTGCCACAAGCCACAAAGCACAAGCTCTTTGCAAACCCCTGAAATTTTTAAGAACCTGTGGAACCAAAGCCCCCACCCCCTCTGAAAGTTTTACCAAGTGTTTTTGCATCCTCCCACTGAACCTGAAACACCGGACAAAGCACCACCTGGGCCACCCTCTGCTGATCTTTAATCTCCAGCACCTCTGAAGAATAATTGATAACAATAATCTTCAGCTCCCCCCTGTAATCCGCATCAATGGTCCCCGGGGAATTGGCCACACAAAGCCCCTGCCTGAGGCTTAAGCCACTCCGGGATCGCACCTGAAATTCAAAACCAGGGGGTATTTCAAAACTTAAGCCCGTGGGAATTAAAACCCTCTGCATGGACGGGACCAGTAAAGGTTTTTTTAACTGGGCCCTGACATCAAAACCACTGGCCTGAGGGCTTTCGTAACAGGGAAGCGGCCCCTTAAAGTGAGCCTGCCTTTTCACTTTAACACTCAGCTTGGGTACAAGACCCTTTGCACAGCCGGAGGAATGCAACTCAAAAGACATACAATAAAGTCCTTTTTTCCAAAGCTTTTATCTTTAAAAAGCAGCTTCTTCATAAAAACAAAAAATCTTCAGGTCAAGAGGCAGAAGGGGGGCAATCACACTTTTAAAAAGTGGGAGGAGGATCGGGGGAAGCCTGAAAGGGGGAATCCCCATTCACTGGTGGTCCTGTATGGGAAGAGGAATCCTCCTCATCCCTCTCTGAAAGAGAGTGAGTTGGAGGTGGGGGGTTTTGCTCATACCCCTCAGGCAATACAGTACGACACTGACTGGGTATTTTGTATCCTTTTCTGTAAAGCTCACATGCCATTTTGCTGTCATGAAGGGCCTGCTCCGGGTTGAGACCCACTCCTATAACAGCGGCATCAGCTCCTCCTGATCCCGTTTGCGGACTTCCCGAAATTGTGCAGGCACACTTTACAGCCACCACATTCTGAGGTTTTGCCGTAATAAGGGCGGTGCAGCCTAAGAGGTTTACTTTTTGCCCGGGGCCACTAAAGTACCTCCACCATGCATTTTTGGATTTTTCCTCACAGGAGGCATAAGCCTGCTGAACGGCCAAAGCCCCCCCTGCCGCAACACTTTGCACCGACACAGATTTGTTTTTTCCATCCACAGACTGATAAGTGTCCCTGGTGAATTGAGGTCCCATGCAAGAGCAGGTCACATTCACCTCAACCCCTGCAAAAGAAACCGGCTTGTCACTCATTGGAGGAGGTGGTGGAGAAGAAGGGGGAGGTGGAACAGGATTACCCATCGCTACAGGAGGAGGTCTATGGGATTTGTCTGGCCGTGTGTCGCAAGCCATAAAAACAAACAACAGGCAAAAAGGTAAAAACCCCTGTCTTATAAACATCTCTTTTTTACTCCCCTAAACTTTTTTGTCTCTTCCCCTGTTAAAACCCTTAAAAAATAAACTTCAACCACTGCTGGGTTTAAGGTTGCTGCATTGTGGCATAACCGGGATACATTTTGCAGTTTAACCAGATTCTGTCCATTTTTTAAGGATTTTTGAAAGTTTTTTTAAAAAATCTCACTTTTTTTCCCGGATTCGCCAGATCCGGTCCCTATTTTGCATGAGAAAAAGGTAGAAACAACCCACCTCCATCAGGAGAAAAATATGAAAAAAACAATGCAAAAAACCAACTTCAGACCCATAGACCTCACCAAAGACACGGTCTTTCAATACTTCTTCACCAAACATAAGAGCTGCCTCATATCCCTGCTTCATACCTTCCTCCCCCTCCCGGAAGAGCGTAAAATCACCTCCCTTAACATTCTGGACCCAAAGCTTCACCCCTCCTCAGGCAACCTGGCAGAAAAAAACTCCATCTGCGACCTCAAACTCACCCTCAACACCGGGGAAAAAGTGAATGTGGAAATGCAAAACTTCCCCGAAAAACACTTCTTTAAAAGAACCTTGTTTTACCTGTCCAGGCTTTATACAGAAGGTTTAAAACAAGGGGGAAACTACGATGACCTGCCAGACACCTACCTCTTGATTTTAACCAATTTTACTTTGTTTAAACAGGCGGGGGCTTATTATTCCTCTTTTTCTTTCCGGAGAGACCAAGCTCCTCATTTTATGTTTCACCGGGCCTTAAGGGTGGTGACCGTGGAGCTGTGCAAGTTCCCTGACAAGCAGATAAGTGCTTTATTTGACTTAAAAGAGCAGTGGTGTTATATGTTAAGGAGGTCGTTCAGGATGGGCAGAGAAGAGCTCAACCGTTTGGGGGAAAGGAGTAGTGATATGAAGCAGGTGGCGAATCATTTTTTGGAGTTAAGTGCTTCGGAGCAGGACCGGCTTTTGGAAGAACATCGTGAGAAGTCCAGGCTGGTTTTACACAACCAGAGGGAGTATGCACGGGAGGAATTCCAAAGGAAGATGAGAGAACAAGCCATAAAGGAAGGTATAACGCAAGGTATGGAAAAAGGCATGAAGCAGGCTACAGAGCAAAATATGAAACAAGTGGCTTTGCAGATGCTTAAGGAAAAAATAGATATGGATTTAATTTCCAGGGTGACAGGAATCACAAAAAAGAAAGTGTTAAAACTGAAAGCAAAAGCTGATTAAAGGCCAGATTTGATATTAACTTAAGTCTGGTTATTTTTAAGTTATTGGAAAACCACTCTTATATCCATAAGGGTTTGCCTTCTGTTTTTATAAGAGGTACATACTTAAGAGGGGTTTTTTATGCACACTTATATTTTGTCTGCCAAAAGGACTCCCATAGGGGCTTTTATGGGGGCTTTGTCTTCTGTACCGGCACCCCGGTTGGGAGCTGTTGCTATTAAGGCGGTTTTAAAAGAGGCAAACTTGCCTGTAGAGGATGTACAGGAGTGCATCATGGGGCAGGTGATAACGGCAGGAACAGGGCAGGGACCTTGCAGACAGGCGGCCCTTTCAGCAGACTTGCAGAGTGCTGTCCCCTGCACCACTGTGAACAAAGTCTGTGGTTCAGGACTAAAATCTGTTATAATGGCACAAGATTTAATCACACTGCAAAAAAACGAAGTGATTGTAGCTGGAGGACAGGAAAGCATGAGCCTAAGCCCTCATCTTGTTTCAGGTTCAAGGGCCGGGTTTAAGTGGGGGCATAAGGAAATGGAAGACAGTCTTTTAAAAGATGGACTTACAGATCCCTTTCACAAGCTTCACATGGGGGAGCTGGCAGAACAAACCGCCAAACACCACCACATCACACGGGCAGAGCAGGATGACTTTGCCATTAAAAGCTATAAAAAAGCCCAGGCGGCATGCCTTGCAGGTGCCTTTGACTCTGAACTGGTATCTGTCTTGCTCTCTGAAGGAAAAAAATCTGTCTCCCTAAAAAAAGATGAAGAGCCTTTTAAGGCGGTGTTTGAGAAAATCCCAAAACTCAAACCCGCTTTTCAAAAAGAGGGTGGTACCATTACAGCCGCCAATGCCAGCAAAATCAATGATGGAGCCAGTGTTTGCCTTTTGGCCGCAGAGTCTTATGTTCAAAAAAAGCAACTCAAACCCCTTGCACGCCTCATCAGCAGTGCGGGCTTTGCAGACAGGCCAGAACATTTTACCACCGCCCCTGTGAAAGCCATTCAAAAAAATTTAAAACAGGCTGGCATGAAGATACAAGACATAGATTTGTTTGAAATCAACGAGGCTTTTTCTCTGGTGGTTTTAGCGGCTTTAAAAGAGCTGTCAATTAGCGAAGACAAAGTCAACCCCCACGGCGGGGCGGTGGCTTTAGGACACCCCATTGGAGCCAGCGGCACAAGAATACTCACCACTTTACTTCACTCTCTGATAAGACACAAAAAAAAATACGGCTGTGCAGCCATTTGCATGGGTGGAGGGGAAGCTTTGTCTGTCTTGATCGAAAACCTTATTACTTAAAACACAGGAAAGGCCACAGGTACCCATGGGTTTGTTTTTTTACAGTTTAAACCCCTTAAGGTCTGAGTTTTTTAAAAAACATTTTTTGGTGTTTTTTTTCCTGGCCTCCTTAAACACTTATGGAGTGAGCCGCAGACTTCCCACCATGCTTCAGTCCCGAAGTGGCAAACCCGTCTCTCAATGTACCAATAAAAGTTATCAGAATTTTATATCCAGCCTTCGTGTGCTTCGGGGTTTAAGTTTTGCACCTCCTGCAGGGAATCACAACCAATGTCTGAAAATTAAGAACCCCCTCCTGACAACAAACCTGCAAATGAGGGAGGCCCTGCACATGATGCATCAGCTGACAGAAGACACCTGGGAACTTAAGCGGTTGAAAAAAACAAAAACCTCTCCAGAACGAATACAAAATTTAAAAGAAAACCTTCAACGGGCCAAAAAAAATAACATTTACAACCAGTCCCTTAAAAAAACAGAACAATTTTTTAAAATTTTTTCTCAGGCTTTAAAAGAAAAATGTTTTGGTTCCCAAAACAATGCCAAACTTCAGGATGTTTTGCTTTCTTTCTCTGGTATGTTGGATATTTTTAACCCCCAAACTGCCGCCACAGAAACTTCACAAAAAAACCAGGGCAGTGCCAAAAACTTAAAAGCTTTATACACTCACACTGCCTTAAGCCGGGCTTTGTTTGACTTTGATATCAAAAATTATAAAACTTCAGACAAAAACCTCTCCCTTAAAAAAGCCCTCACATGCTCTTTAAAAAAAGTAACAACAGAGTGTAAAAAATCAAACCCTTCCCCGGCCTCCCAGGCGGTGTGTATCGATTGCCTGCAACAGGATTTAAAACAGCCGGAAGATCAAAAAATCAAAGCTTTAAGAGAGCTGGCCTCTTTAAATCCCTGCCAGACTCATCAGCAGTTTTTTTCCCGGTTAAGTGGTCAGCTGAGGGCGATGCCGTAATTCGAAACACACCACCTTCGTCAGTGGAAAAATAAACAGCCCCTTCAGGGCCTTCCACCACATGTCTTATTCGAAATTTTTTATCGGTTAAAAGCCTTTCCTCCTCCACAGGGGTTTTATTTTTTATACTCAGGCGGTTTAAGTGTCTTAAAATCAAAGCTCCGGAAAAAAAATCCCCTTTCCAGGGTTTAAACATTTTACCGGAATAAATCAGCAAGCCACAGGGGGCAATGGATGGTTTATAGTACTTCACAGGTTGTTTGAGCCCGGGCCTGGTTTCAGAACCTATGGAAGGTCCCCAGTACTCTTTACCATAAGTGATAAGGGGCCAGCCATAATTGGCAGCTTTTTCCACCAGGTTTATTTCGTCCCCTCCCCTTGGGCCATGCTCATTAAGCCACAGCTTATGGGTGTGGGGGTGAAAAAACAAGCCCTGCGGGTTTCTGTGTCCCAAACTCCACACCTCCTTAAAAGCACTTTTGTGATTTACAAAGGGGTTGTCTGAAGGGGCTTTGCCCTCGTCTGTAATACGAAGGACTTTTCCCAAATGAGAGTTGAGTTTTTGGGCCTGCTTTCTTTGACCTCTGTCCCCCAGGCTGACGAACAAAAAACCCTCTCTGTCAAAAGCCAGGCGTGCACCAAAATGCAAACCGGAGGACACCACAGGACGGGCCACAAAAATCTCTTTGACATTTTGTATGTGGTGGGCCTTTAAAGTGCCGTAAGCCACAGCAGTGCTTTGCCCACCCTTTACTTTTTTGGAATAAGCAAAATACACTCTGTTGTTTTTTTTAAAATGAGGGTGAATTTGAACATCCATCAGGCCACCCTGACCCCGCTGCACCACAGAAAGTGGGGGGACTTTTACTTTTTTTGCCACAGCTGTTGAGAGGTTAAAAATTTTAAACTGCCCTGATTTTTCTGTCAAAAGCATTTGTGTAGAATCTATAAAAACCATGCCCCATACCACACCCAACCCCTCTGCCACTTTTTGAAGCTCAAACTTCACTCCATGGTTTGCAGAATAAGTAATGTTTTTCTTTAAAGACTCCTGGGCAGAGCAGGAAAGAGTGCCAATAAGACTCAAAACAACATAAAACACAAACAAAACACGCATTTAAGAAATCCCTATGGCCTTTCGTATTTTTTCCATAAATTTTTGAGCTATGGGTCTTGCTTTTTTTGCCCCCTCCCTTAAAATTTGATCCATTTGCCCGGGGTTTTTTATATAATGGTTATAAAGCTTTCTTTTCTCTGAGAGTTGTTTTTCCAGCTCCTGATGCAAAAGCTGCTTAACCTCCCCCCAACCCACTCCGGTTTGGTATTTGAGTTGAAGCTGTTTTGTTTTCTCTCCTGTGGCAAAAGCTTTATAAAGGGAAAACAATATGGAATCTTCAGGGTCTTTGGCCTCTTCCGGTGGCTGGCTGTTGGTTTTTATTTTCATAATATGCTTTTTTAATTCCTCTTTGGTGCAAAACAGGGGGATATAATTGCCGTAGCTTTTGCTCATCTTTCTGCCATCATTTCCCGGAAGCAAAGTGCCACTGACTGTGATTTGTGGTTCCTTCAGAAGAGAGGTTTTAAACACCCGGTTAAATTTGGAGGCGATGTTTTTTGTGATTTCCAGATGTTGTTTTTGATCCTGACTGACAGGGACTTCATCAGCACCAAAAAGCAAAATATCTGCTGACATCAGTATGGGGTAGTTAAAAACCCCCATGTTGATTTTGGCATCCGGGTTTTTTTGATCTCCTGCAGCCTGCACAAGAGCCTTATAGGAATGCCCCCTGTTCATCAGACCTTTTGGGGTGAGACAGGACAAAATCCAATTCAGTTCAAAAAGCTCCGGGATATCAGACTGCCGGTAGATACAGGTCGCCAAAGGGTTTAAACCACAAGCCAGCCAGGCGGCCGTTACTTCATACACCATTTGCTTTAAAAGGGATTTGTCCTGCACACTGGTTAAGGAATGGTAATCGGCTATAAACAAATAGCTGGTGGTGCCAGAAAGGGCAGCTCTGTTTAAAGCGGGCCTTATGGCACCGGTATAGTTACCAAGATGAGGCTGCCCGGTGGGCTTAATTCCTGTTAAAATAATTTTTTCCATAAAAACCCCTCACCTTCCACATAGTATAAAACACCTTTGCAGTCAATAGGAGTTTTTTTGTCACCAGACTCTGTCTTTTGCAGGGCAAAAATTTTTTATCATCACTGTAATAAAAAGTTTAAATACTCATGTTTATTCCTCAGCCAGTCTTTATGTTGTTGATAGCTGGGGCATATCCGGGACACCAAATTCCAAAAAGCCGGGGAGTGGTTCAAGTACTTTAAATGAGCCAGCTCATGAATAACCACATATTGCAGCACCTCCAGAGGGGCTGCCACCAGCCTCCAGTTTAAGGAAATACGCCCTTCCGAAGAGCAAGCTCCCCAAAAGCTCTTCTGAGACCCTATATACAAAGACCTGGGGTAAAGTTTCATCAAACAGGACCAGTGTTTAAGCTCTGCTTTTAAGAGTTTTTCTCCCGCCTGAGAGTAAAAAAACAAACACCTTTGCTTTAAAACCATCTGATTTAAATCCTTTACCCCATGCCAGCGATAAACCAAATAAGAGGGGGTGGTATAAAAACCAGCTTCGGTGGGGGATTTTTGGTATTTTAACTTTAACCACTGCCCCTGATACAAAAACCTTTCCCCGGAAACAAATTTTTTAAAAACATGTTTTTTGTAGTGGGTGGAATGGGAGGAAAGCTGCTTTTGAAGCCAAGCCCCATGCTGCTTTAAAAACCGGATAATATCATGCAAAGGTGTGCCAAGAGAGCAGCTTATTACGGCTTTTCCCTCCTCACTCACTTTTAAGGACAAGGCCCTGCGGGGCCTTCTAAAAATATCCACACCGTATCCATTAAAAATCATTGACCCGGGAAAAGTGGAATTTTTTTTTGAAGAAAACAAAGAAAGCTGCTCCATGGTAACTTATGAACCTCCTGCCACCTGTACTTTATGCCTTATTCAAAACACTATATATCATTATGAAGGATATTTCAAATCATGCAAGCTCATCACTGGTTCCCCATTCACACTGTGGTGCAACCTGCCATCCTTAACAATTGCTGAATCACTGATACACCGGCTTATCATAGAAAGTCCCGGAGGCAGTAGGGTTTTTAAGTGTTTTTAAAAGGTTTATTGCCAGAATAATCGTCTCTGATTAAATTTATTATCCTTTCAGTCAAATTATCAAATGAAATCTGAAATTGTTTTTGGTTTTTTTTCATTTCCTCCAAAACTTTACCACTAAAGTTTAACTCCTGTTCTGTAAGTTCAAAAACAGGTTTGCTATAAATCTGAGACAAGGCAATAAGGGAATTAAAATCTCCAATGCTGATTAAATTATATGGCCGCTCGTCCTTAACATGGGTTAAAAAAGACTTCTCTTCAATAACCATGTTTTCTTTTTTTAACTGACTGGCCAAAACATCTTTTGAAGCTTTTTGAATTTTGTCTATCCATTCTTTAAAAGACTTTGCTATTCCCTGTTTTTTCTTCTCTTCATTATTTATAAACCATTCAGAAAAACCTTCTTTGGGAAGTTTTTTTGTATAAGGTCTGTATTTTTGCGAAACAATACCCAACATACGGGGAGGGCTTTCAGGAAGGGCATTAGGTATGGATTGCACACGAAATTCTGTAAAATCATTATTCCATTTTGGCAGCATATTCCCTAAAGATTGTACAGCCTGATACGAAAAAAAGTCAGGAGATGTAGGAACCAAAAAATAGTCACTGCTCATCAGTATACAGCGATTCATGGCTCCTGCATTGGGACTCATATCAACCAGGATAATTTGACATTTATTATTAACTGCGGTCTTTCTTATAATGGTGTGAAAGGCACCAATAAATTGTTTTGTAAAAGGTAAAAATTTACCGCTGGTGATTCCTGTGGCCAGGGATATATCCAAATCTGACATGGACAAGTGTCCTGCAGCCAGCAGAAGATTGTTGTGTCGTGTCTGGCATGGTTTAACAGCTTGAGGCATTACATTGTTCCCCAAGATAATATCTGATATTTTTGCGTGAATATTATCATTATCAGAGTCTTTATAAAAAGAATCTATATCCTCTTTTTGCTGTAAGCCCAATACATAGGCCGTTAGATTACACTGGGGATCTGCATCCACTATCAGAGTTTTGAGGTTTTTTTTGGCAAAAGTCCATCCCAAATTAAATGTGGTTGTTGTTTTACTCACTCCCCCTTTGTGGTTAAACAAAGAGATTAAAATGGGTTGCTGAGACATAATAGATACTCCAAAAAATATACAGTGTATGGTACTATATACCTGTTACAAGCCAAAGTGGTCAAGTGGGAATCCACCTCCCCCCCCCCTTAATTTTGAGAAATTCCACATCCCCAGAGGGGTTCAGGGTGGATAATTTACCCTGGATCACCACCAACTCCCCATTTACACTGTGCAGCCAGTCATTATTCCCCGGGTGGGGGATTATCCACAGAGTGATCCTGGCAAAAGAGCCTGTAGTGATAAGCGGCAAGGTTAAAGTCCTCTTCCGCTTGTTTTATTCTCTTTTGGACTTCGGGGTTTTGGTCCATGGGAGCATCGGATAATCTGTCTTCCCACAAAGCTATGACTATAGCTTCCCTGTGTTTCTTAAGAAGTAATTGCTCACAATCCACCTCCGGAACATCGTCTTGAGCCAGGCTGGTAAAACAAAATAAGAATAACAAACAAAGCTTTTTCATTAGTCCCTTCTTTCTAAATTGTCCTTAATAAAATTCACTATCATTCTATAGGATCGTCTTCTTTCGTTATCAGACATACTCTCAAAATGGGCTTGAATTTGTGCATTGCCTGGTATTTGACCACCAGAGCTTACACCATTTCCCCTTATTAAATCTTTTATTTTATCAACATGAGTCCCTACTCCTGATGGATCGAATCTTCTCAATCTCAAGCCACTTATTGATGCACTTCCACTTACTTTTTGCTTAATAATTCCTATTATGTTACCAGTCTTAAGGTCAAATAAACCACCACCACTGTTCCCACCATAAACATCTGCGGATGTACATATTTCAAAATCTTGGGGATTCCTATGATTGCATTTTGTTCTTTCCCCCAGGGAAAGAATCCATTTTTCATCCCAAGGGTTACCTACTGTAAAAACTGGATCATCAAAATCAACATCATTCAACTTCCCCAATTCAACAGGTTCCGCTCCGTCTATATCATCAGCCAACTCCACCAGAGCCACATCTTCCATGTAATTTTCCCCGTTTTTATTAGTCTTCCATGCCACAGTTTGCACACGACCCTCGGTTCCTTCATAGTTTTCAACTAAGGTAAAGATAGAAAAATAAAACTTACTGTTTTTTGTATATTCAAATATCTCTTCAATAACATGGCGGTTTGTTAAGATTTTATCTGTTTTATAAAAAAACCCGGATCCGGATTTGAGACCCAAAACATCACACGAATTACTTGCAGTTTTACAATCGTTTATACAAGTGTCTAAAGTATCTTGATCAGATGATGGGAAACAGTCCGAAACACACCCTTTAAAAACGGTTTTTTGAGAGCTTTGATCACATATTCCTATAAGTGTATAAACAAAAACGACTTGTTTTAAAACCTCATCAGGATCAATGTACTGCCCAATAAATTCTTTATCTGCCTCTGAAGCAAATCCGATCGAAGATCCCCCACTTTCGGAAACCCTGCCCCCCTCTGCCGATGTATAACCTGTGTCTTCTGTGATCCCGTCCGTGGATGCATAATAAGAAAAATCTGCCCTGTAACCCTGATCCACAAAACCACAATAAGCAAAACCCAAAAGCGACCCTAATGTTAAAAGTACTTTCCAGTTTTTTACAACAGAGATTATGATTTTTAAAAACTTCATACTTTCTTTCCTCCTTTTTTGGAAACAAAAAAACCATTTTTAATAAAAAATTCCAGACGAAAAACCAAAATTATCTCCTTATTTTTCTGTTATTAAAATTCTTGCTTAAAGCTTTATGGATTTTTTCTTTGGGACACATCTCATTCTTACACTTTTTCTTTTCTGGTGGTGGTTTGCCTTGTAAAGCTTATTTAGTTTTCCATTAAGCCATACAATCTTGGCCCTTTGTTCATAAGCCACAAAGGCCACAAAGCCATGCAATGAAACCATACTCACAATCACAAACCCTTTAAAGAAAGTCACTTTACCCATTTAGTTTGAATAATCCAGTTTTGGATATTTATCACCACAAGTGGCAGTCCAGTCTTCCACATCCATCATATCGTTACAGGTCCCGTCTTCCAATTTATAGTCCCCATCTTCATAATACTCACAATCATCTCCAGCTTTCCCGGCAACATCCGGATCCCCTGTACCACCACTCTTAAAATCTTTAAATTCCTCTGTAGAGTTCCATTCTCTGATAATCAGGTGAATCCTATGTTTTACCTCATAAGCCTGATCCTTACATTCAAAAGTGATATAAGGGTAACCCGGCTTTTTAAGGTATATATGTTTATCAGGTACATTATTCTTATCATCAGAGTTATAAAATTTTGGACGATCTGTTCCGTCTTTTATCCCTATCCAGTGGTTTGCTGTTACAAAACTTCTTTGTTTAGGATGCACTCCTCCATCACATGATCTGGTTTTATATTTTGCGTCTAACTTTTCAATAATAGCGGGAATCTGGTATGTTTTTCTTAAGCCCGCTTTTGAGTTTTCTATTAGGATAGAGGGGAATCCGTCTGGTGAGTAACCATCCTCCCAGGCAAAGCGTCCCAAACCCCCGATACATTGCCTTAAATCACCACCCCAGGATACATCCTCAGATTCTGGCTCTTCACTTTTCTTTGGGGATCTTTTTTTGTCAAAAGTATAAAGGTCATACTCACCGATACAACAATTTTCCCCCTCTTCCTTGCTATGAGTGTTATTGTATTGACACACTTCACTTGCCGTTTCTTTACATGTATCTTCATCTGGCCCAATGTTTCTTTCGTCTAATAAGCAATAATCTTCCCCGTCCTCTTTGTCACAACTGACTTTTCTTTCACTTAAATCAACATCAGCTGAAAGACGGGTTTCCTTACACCCATCACTACATAACCCAGAGAAATCTCTTATTGGACAAAATTGTCTGTCTGGTTTGTATCTTTTTCTTTTATAAACTGTTTCTGGACCATACCCGGATTTTTGGTTATAATGCCAGTGGGTTTGAAAAAAAACAAAATCACACATCCCGGGAGGGGCATTGTACTCAAACCTCAATTCATGAAAAAACAAATCCCCTTCCAGTACCTCAAACATGCAGTACATATCCTCTGTGGTAGACTCCTCATCTATGGGTATTTTACAGTCATACCCGGGGCCGTTGGTACTTTCGTACATCTCATAATCCAGTAAATTAAACCCATGGGTACCCCTATAATAAGCTTCAGAGATTTTGATATAAAAAAACTCTTTGTCGGGGATATTATCACTTTCCCCTTCTACACTTGGCAGGGAAGAGAAAAGGTTAGTGGTATTTAAAAAAGCTCCACTACAGTTTGCGAACATGTATAAGGCAAACAGACATGCCAGGTTTTTATATTGCTTAAGAAAAAAATAGGTACTGGTTAAACACTTTTTCATAAGCTTTACCTTCCCTGCCATAGTTCTAAATTTCACTTTGTTTGCCACTTTACCCCCCCCTATTTTTTTTCAAGCATTTTTTTCAGAAAAAACAAAAACTGGACCTTTGACCTTGCTTTTAAGGAGGAAGAGAGAGTTATGCCACCATTACAGAGATCATTGGATGAGGAAAGGACCCAGGGTTAAAAACAAGGTCGCCAGGAATAGCCAGCAGGAGCTGATTTTAAAGATATTGAAGGCAAAAAGAGAGGTTTGGATATACAGAAGCTTTAATTTTAAGAACTTCTGTCTATACATTCACAAGACCCGGGTGTGGGATCTATTATTTGATTGCCATCTTTACAGAGCTTGCAACATCTGTCCCCATAAAACTCATACTTTCCCGCCGGACAGTAACACTTATCCACAATGGCCTGTGTAAGATGGGGCTTTCCGGAAGGTGGACACTCTGCCGGTGTATAGCATTCGCAAGACCGGGGAGTGTTCCTTATTCTCTGATTGCTGTCTTTACAAAGCTTGCAACATCTGTCTCCATAAAATTGATACTTTCCCGCCGGACAGTAGCACTTGTTATCACTGCCAAGAATTTTCAGGTGGGATTTCCCTTTGGGAGGACACAGCGGCCGCTGTGTCTCAGAATCAACAGCGGGGGCAGAAGATTGTACAGGGTCAGGTTCAGATGTTGAAGAGTCATCGCTGCTGGAAGACCGCCTGCGTCTTCGTCTCCGCCTTCTGGAGTCACCATCATCTTCCTCAGCATCCTCCTCTTCCACCTCCGAAGTGGAGTAATACTCTGTGGAAAAAGTCGGACCATCATCTGAACAGTAAGAAAAAGCCACTATTGTTACAAGACAGATAAGAAAGATTTTCCACTTATTTAAGAAAAAAATGGGGGGGGTACTGGTTTTAATAATTTGCATGGTCTGCTCCTTAAAAAACTGATACATTCTTTGCCAATGGCTATAAACCAAACTTTTTTTCACTCTTTCACTTTGTTTTGTTTTTTTCAAACAAAAAAACATTTTTTCCATACCAAGGTCTGGGTTAGAGTGGTCAAAAAAACAGGAATTTACGAGACTTCCCTGCTTCACTCTTTTTACTTGCACAAACAGCTCACTTATGACAACATAAAGTTCCAAAACAACCAGAAATAAATTTATGAAGCACCATTTAATACTTTTTTTACTGTGGCTTCCTTTTTTAAGCACTGCTGATCCAACAGGGGAAGAGATTTATTTAACCTGCACCTGTAAATACAACACTGGTGTTTTAACAGTGAGCAACAGGGAACAGGACCCGGGTAAGGAAGCCTCTCGCCTGTGCCAGCAAAAAATAAACAAACTTCAAAAAGGGCAGCAAAACATAAATTTTGAAATCAATTACATTGGCCAAACAGGCTTGGGGGCCGGGTTTCAAAACAAGCACTATGAATGTTTGTCTGTACACCAGGTGGCAGGTTTTGGCCCCAGCAAAGAGCTTGCACAAAACCAGGCTTTAAGAGCCTGTACCCTTTTATCACAAACAGGGACAGAAGGCTCAAACTACACTCCCCGCTCTGTAAAGCTTGTAAATTGCTCCCCCTCCCAAACACAGAAATAAATTTTCTTTATTCATGATCTTCAAAATGGTCAAAATCGATACTGATGACAGAACAAAAAAAGATAATTTTTTGATTTAAGCTTAAATTTTTCCACTGTACAGTAAAGGTGTCTGCATAAGTTAAGAATTCTTTTGCGGTTCCCGACCATTTTTTTTCAATCTGCCCCAGTTTTTTACCATTAAAATCCTGTACCGGGAAAGTCCAAAACTGAGTGAGAAAAGATTTTATCAAAGCAAAGGGCTTGCCTGCCCTTTGGGAAAAAAGCTGATATTTTTTATGCGTAATGGAGAACTGACGACAAACCCTTCCCAAAAGTTCCCCTCTTGTGCCACGGACAATCAAACGCGAAAACAGAAAATAAAAAGGTTTGTAAATATGAAAAAGCACTTCGCCCCGGTGGTTTTTAACAATAAAATGAGAGGGACGTCTTTTTTGTAAAAAAGCGGATTTGAGGGAAAAAGGTATAAAACCCTCCACCTGCTCTGCAATAAACCCCCATTTGAGGCCATCTTTTAAGACTTTATACTCCTGGGGCATCATATAGCCGGTATAACGAATCCAGCTGGTAAGGCCACTTTCTAAAGGATCTTTTTTAATACTTTGCTCCATCTTAAAAACAGGCTCTCCTTCAAAAAACTCTTCCAAATGGTTCATAATTCTTTAATAGCAGATTTCAAGATACCTGCAAGTAAAAATTACACTTCATTTATCTCCAAAACTGGAAAAGCCCAATTTTAACCCAAAAACTCTCTATCCCACTGGAAATTAAGAATGAGTGGTGTCTTTTTTTGAGTATAATAGTGACCGGCACAAAAAAAGGGCTAAAATAGACAGTTTGACATAAAAACAGCTAAAAAGGGGATCACACCAATAAAAAAACACTTGACATTTCTTCTGAAACAAACTTTACTTCACTCTTTCCAACATCACTTTGTGAAAAATAACCTCTTTTTGAGGATCAGAAACTAAGGAGGTATAAAAATGGTATTCAAAAGTTTTGCTTTTTTGTTATTGTGTTTTGTGGGCCTGACATTAAAAGCTCAGGAGGTTTTATCCGTCTGCGACAGAACAAAAGCCATACAAACTGTTATAATGAAGAAAGTATCACAAGTGGATACCAGTATCTCATGCACTCAGGCTCACCTGCTTTTGGACACCATTTTAAAAATGGATGTATCAGGTAAGGATATAAAAACCATTAAATCAGGGGATTTTTCAGGACTTACCTCTTTGGAGTCTCTGAATCTGTCAAGCACCCGCATCAGTACATACCCTGAGGGGGTGTTTTCAAGCCTCAAATCTTTAAAAACCCTGAGTTTAAGAAGCAATAACATCACTCAGATTTCCCAGGGTATGTTTCGTGGACTCTCCTCTCTGAAAGAGCTTTTTTTGGATTTCAACGACCTTCAAACACTGCCTGTGGGGGTGTTTTCAAACCTTGGTTCTCTTCACACCCTGTTTTTGGGTTACAATGAGTTAACCACACTCCACATAGGGGTTTTTGATGGTCTTTCTCAATTACAGGTGCTGTACCTGGATTTTAATCAGCTGTCTCACTTATATCCGAGTGTATTTCAAGAGCTTGTTTCCTTAAAAAGGCTCCACCTAAATTCCAACAATGTTAATATACACCTGTTCAAACAACAATTCCCTGATGTGGATATCCGCTTTTAAATCTGGGGGTTTTCTTTCCTGAAAAACCCCTCTTTTTTTGGACCAAAGTCCAAAAAATAAATATTTTTTAAATTATTATTGGTTTAAATTTTTAAAAAAATGTAAAAAGTTTTGAACTTTAATTTTTTTGGGACCTGTACCCTTAAAAATTAAAAAAGATGGTTTAAGTGTTTCATTCTGAAACAAGCTTAAAAAAGTCTGCACATTTTAAAAACCAGTAAGGGCTGCTTTTTAAACAGTTAAGCCCTTTTATGTTTTTAAAAAACTTCGGGTTTTTTTAAGCTCTGATTTTGCTGTTTGCAAGTGGGCTTAAACAAACAAAAACCAAAAAAGAAAGGACAAAAAATAAAATGAAAACCACCGATTTAACACACCCTTCCCTCTGCCAAAGCTTTTACACAGGCCATGTACCACTCTTCAGAAAAGCTTGTTTATGGGGCTTGATAACCAGCACATTGAGTGTTGCACCTCATTTTAAAGCCCATAGTAACCAAAAAGCCTTTTTATCCACCCAAAAAAACTGCCACCAGGTGTTTTCCACCACCAGCAAATCACTAAAGTCCAAAATACTTTTTCTCAAAACCTATACAGGAAGTTCAAGAGCCTATTATTATCTGATGCACGACACCCACCAGTTACAAAAACTGAAATCCATAAGCCTTAAGCAACTTCAAAAAAACCTGCATTGGATTGAGGACTTTATAAACTCCACCCCGGGGAGAAAAGACAAAGGACGCTTAATCACCTCTGAGTTTTTAAACCATGGACTGTTAAATCACCATGTTTTTTTGATCACCTCCAAAGAGCTTTCCCGCCTCTCTCACTCCATTAAGGCACACACCAAAAAACAAAACCTCCAGACTCAAATAAAACTCAGAGAGCAGTTTATAAGTCATATTTTAATGGGAAACAGCCCGCTTTCCCACACAGGGCATAAGCCCCTTTTTGAAAAAAAAGCCAGACTTAAGGGAAAAGCACCACTAAAAACCTTTGTACCCAAACAGAAAGTGCATTTATAAAATATAAGGGATATGAAGCCAAAAAACACTTTTCTTATTCACCCCCTCGTTGACTTCTTTATGATGGGGGGGCTTTCTCTTATTGTCCTGTCTTTGTTTTTGTTTTTGGTACCTCAAAACCAAAGCACCCACAGCCTGGGCTGGACCATGTTTTATTTGTCTTTTGTGGTTAATTTTCCCCATTTTTTAATTTCCTACCAGTTTTTATACATAGACAATGCCAAAAAAATTTTTAAAAACTGGCGGTGTTTTATCGCGGGTATTTTAGCCCCCCTGTTTTTAATCTCCTATATGGTTTATTGCTTTACAACAGGTTTACAGGGAGCAATGGGATACCTGTTTAATGCCATGTATTTTTTGGTGGGTTGGCATTATGTAAAGCAAATTTATGGCTGTATTGTGGTTTGCTCTGCCCTTCAGGGGTTTTACTTTACAGGGCGGGAGCGTCTTGTGCTGTTTCTTCATGCGGTGTCTATATGGTTTATTTCCTACTTCCAGGCAAATATCAGTATGGTTAAACGGGTGGAATACGGCCTGCCCTATATGACTTTTGCCTTTCCCCCCATGGTATTGACAATTGTTTATACACTGGCTGTTTTCACTTTTTTACTCTTTAGTTTTCAGATGTTGAAAAAGTTTATTCACGGGGGAAAGACTCCCCCTTTTAACTCACTTGTGGCCTTTTTCACTCTGCACGCCTGGCATATCCCCATGCTTTATCATCCGGGGTATTTTTTGATGATTCCCTTTTTTCACTCCCTTCAGTACCTGCTGTTTTCCTTTGCTTATGTAAAAAATAAATTTAGTGAGGGGCTTTCCTCCCTTCCCCCTGTAAAACAAAGGGCCAAATGGGTTCAAAACACAGGAGGGTACATATTCAGCAGCTTTGTTACAGGGGCTTTGTTTTTTCACTTTATCCCGCATTTTTTAGACAAAAACATCAGCTACAACCAGGAGCTTTTTGGCCCCAGCGTGTTTCTTTTTTGTTTTACCGTGTTTCTCAACATTCATCATTACTTTATTGATTTTGCTATATGGAGAAGAGACAACCCCCTGATTCGCAAATATCTCTTTACCTGAAAACCCTCCCCGTGCTATGGAATAAGAAAGAGGGGCCCGTAGCTCAGCTGGTTAGAGCACACGCTTGATAAGCGTGGGGTCGGAAGTTCAAATCTTCCCGGGCCCACCACCACTGATTAAACCACAGGCATTGATAAGCGTGGGGCCAGAAGCCTCAAATCTTCCCGGGCCCACCACCACCTTCAAACAGATTTTTTTATCTCATAAAAAAACCTGAAGTGAATGATGTAGAACAACATTGTCTAATGATCTGAAAACTATTGCCATGTGGTGGTGTTCTGACCTCAAAGAGCCCCTGTTGTTCCCGCTGGTGAATTTTGACTCACACAGCAGTTTTTTACTATTCCAGCATTTACTTGTATGCCAAATAAAAACAATCCAAAGAAAAAAAATGAGAGAGGGTACACCCCCCCCCATTTTTTTCAATCCTCTTAACCAAAACCCGCATCACACCTTAACCTTACCTGATAAGTTTAGTTACTTTGAGGCACTATTATTGACCAGCGGTTCCTCTGTCTGCTCCTGCAACACCTTCATCAGAAAATATCAGAACGGGACCACTTGGGTTTGTCTCTGCGGACCCCTCTCTGTCAGATTTTCTCTTTTTGGGCTTATCCTTCACATCTTCATCCGCATCACAATCTTCCGTACCATGTTTGATCCAACACCTTGCAGCAGCAAAATTACCCTCAAAACATCTGTCATCTTTAGTCTCTAAAAAACACCTGCTAACAATAGAATCCTTGACCTTCCCACCATCTTTTTTCGCCTTCATACACTGATTATAAACCTTCTGTGATCTCTCTAAACATGCAAGCTTTTTGTGTTCTTCAGGACTCTTGTGTTTTCCCTTCTTTGACGGCAAAAAATCCGCCGAAGCAGACAGTCCAAAAACACCCAGTCCAAAAATTAGCAAAAACTTCATTTTTTCCTCCTTTGTTAAATTTAATCCTGTTGGTCTAAAGTACGGGGGACTTGAGTCCCAACCTGGATTTTTTTGATTAAACACCACTGATTTTACCCCCCCCCATTTTTTTTCAAACTTTTTCTTTGGAAAAACAAAAACTGGACCTTTGACCCTGCAAAGCCTGTAAATCCTCCTTCACAACATCTTCTTTTGTGGAATCTTCAAGGTTTGAGGGACAAAAGAAAAAAATGGATTTTTCCCTTGCCACAAAGCTTGGGAGTGTGCCACTCTCATACCCTGCGATGAAAAAACAAAGTAACAACCCTTCTCTTCAAACTCCTTCTGATAAAGAAAACAAAAAGCCCACTAAACAGACCAAGATCCCTGACAAACAAAAGCCCAAAAAACCACAAGGCCAACACCACGACATCTTTTTTAAAAGCTTCTTCTCAGACCCCAAACTGGCTCTCGAGATCTTTCAGCTCGTTTTTACAAAAGAGGAACTCTCCCTCCTTAAAACCTCTGAACTCAAAAACGAAAAAGACAGCTTTACAGACAAATACGCAGACCTCATCTTCTCCGCCCCCCTGAAAGACTATCCCAAGGTCCATGTGAAGATCTTTATTATCCTGGAACATAAATCCCGTTACGATGTGAGTCTGTTCAGCCAGCTTCTTTACTACCAGGCTTATCTCCATGAGCAGACAGTGAAGAAGTACGGAAGGCCCATGCCCATTATACCTGTGGTGTTCTACCATGGAAAGCAGCCCTGGAGGTGGGAGAAGAGCTTTCAGGAGGCTTTTTGGCCTCAGGGAGGGGGTAAAAAAGACAAGAAGTCAAAAACTTCTTTATTGGGACGGGAGAGTATGTTAGACTA
This sequence comes from Bdellovibrionales bacterium, assembly GCA_965200025.1. Taxonomy (GTDB): domain Bacteria; phylum Bdellovibrionota; class Bdellovibrionia; order Bdellovibrionales; family UBA1609; genus JANQSP01. The sequence continues at coordinate 687,094 of OZ241325.1, read as the reverse complement.
CCAAGTGAGGGTGTTGGATGTACAGGATCCCAAGTTGAGGGGTGTTTTTAGGGACGAGAGGGTAAAGAGTCGTGGGGCTTTTTTGTTGTTTAAGAAGGCCTGGGGTTTGAGGAGGATGGGAGAGGTTGAGCTGAAAGGTTTGGTGAGTTTGTTTTGGGGGGTGGCATCGGGAATAAAGAGGGATCAGTTGTTATTAAGTGTGGTACATTATATGAGGTCATTGGGTGTAGGATTTGATGTATGGGGAAAGGTGGAGAGGTTACTGGTAAATGAGGGACTTTTTAAGAAGGGAGGATATATGGACATAAGGGAACACATAAAGGCAGAGGGTGTCAGAGAGGGTTGGCAGAAAGGCCAACAGGAAGGTTGGCAGAAAGGTCGTCAAGAGGGTCGTCAAGAGGGTCAGCAGGAAGGTTGGCAGAAGGGCCAGCAGGAGCTGATTTTAAAGATGTTGGAGGCAAAGGCAGATATGTCTCTTATCTCCAGGGTAACGGGTTTGTCGGAGCAAAAGCTTAAAAAACTTCAAAATGGTTCTAAAAAATAAGCGTGGTTGTTTTTCAGGTTATGGTGGGCATTCTGCAGGTGTGGCAAGCTCCACAGCCGGGGATGGGCTTGGAACAGGTGGGCTGGGATTAAGCCTCCTGACACAAACACTGCCACTCATGGTGTACCCCGAAACACACTCACACTGGCAGGTGCTTTGGTTTTTTCTCTTCCCTGTCCCAGCACATGAATGGCTTAAAGGACACTGACCTGGTACTTCCGAGACAACTCAGAGATACTTATTCCACCCTCTAAATGCTCCAACAGAATGACCGATTTTTGCTCTCTTGTGAACCTCCTGGCATATTTTAACATCGCTACTCCCTCCTTTAGAGAAAAGTAGCCACTTTTTGGGGGTTACGAACATACGCTTCACCCTGTACACCACACAAAAAAGTGCCAGGCCACTGTTTTTTCTTAAAAAAGCATAAAAATGGCTTTTTGGCTTGATTTTTGATATGTTATAATGTATGTAAATGGGGAGGGTGAATTTTGGCAATTTTGTTAGTGTAGGAGAATAGAAAAATGAGTTTAAAAACAAGAGTTTTATGTGTTGCTTCTGTTGCTGGTTTGGGGTTTTTCATCAATATGGTGCTTGGGCCTGTTTTTGCGGGTGAAGAGGCAAAAACAGAAAATCTGGAACCTGCTGCTGTGGTCACCACTCTGAAGTACCCACCGCCTCCGGCTGATCCCACACAACTGCCAGCCCCTGTGAAAAAGTATGTGAAGATGATTGCTGATTTGTGCAACACCAACGATTTAAGCAAACAAGTGCCACAGTTACAAGCAGCTTTAAATGGTTTAAAAAAAGCCCTCCCTTTTTATTATGAAAATTATTCCACCCGTAGAGTCAATTCAGGGGATTTAAGAGAAATATATACCAATTTACTTGATGGGGAAAGAGGGTATCTCGGTGCACTTTGGGGGTATCTTAACACCAACCCCAAAACAAGATTTAATGCTGCAAGCAATTTTTTATATGGACGTATTAGTTTATACAACCTTCCGGAAGGGAGGGAAGGGCCTGAGCATTTTTCTCGAAAATGGGAACATCAGATTTATAACGGGCTTTATTGTATATCCCATGATAACCCACGTCCTCCAAAGACCTCCTTAGCCAAAAAACCGGATGCCTCTTAAAGCCTGTTGGTGGGGATCAGCAGCTTTTTTGCTGTTTCTCTCCTCCTCTCATAGTCATGCTGTCTCTTTCCTGGACCTTTACGAAACCTGTAACTGGAAAAACAAAGGCTTTACAAACCGAATCATCAGGGAAGCCTACCAATACTGTCCCCTTGATGAAAAAGACGACCTTTCCCAATGTGCCAAGCACAAACCCTCCATGGTACCTTTTTGTCAAAATATATCTTGTAAGCCCAATATTTTAACAGAACTGAAAGACATAAAAAAAGCGGTATTTACAGAATACACCTTAAGCAATCAAATCCCCAAAGAGTGTTTTTTCGCAAGCCAGGCCCTGGGGGTGAATTTATGGCCTGCTGAAAAATACACTTACTACTATTGCCACAGCTCTCAATCCAACCACACTCTTCCCAAAATGGAATTTTATAATTGTAAATCCCAGGTGGAAAACTGCAAACTTAAAACCCAAGAAACCCCCCAAGCCGCAGGGGTCAGATTGGCAAACCGCCCCCCATGTCTCAACCACCAATATATTCATTTAATCAGCCGTGCTTTTAACCAGATAACAGACTGTTTTGGATTCACCCTTAAGAAAGAAAAAGAAAGGCTTTTTGCTCTTTTTCATCACGAGTCCCGTTTTTTACTCAACAAGGTGGAAGAGTACGATGAGGACGGCAAAATAAGGGAAAGCACCAATCGTTGTTTCGGGCAAATGAAAAACGACTTTATTTCGAATGTGAACAGATATATTTACTTTGGAGACAGAGACAGGGAAAAAGATAAAGATAAAAACAAACCCCGTGTATCCAGGTGGTACAAGTACGGGGATATTTATAAAAAGGCCAAAATGGCCTGTCCTTTTTTAGAACAGACTTTAACCCCCAGGCCGGTTTATTTAACAGACACTACCATTCACCCTAATAACACTTTTGAAAAAACCCATGTGAACAAAAAACAAGTTATGATCTGCAAAACCTCTCAAGATCCTTACTCCTGTCTTTTTTATTCTGTTTATAATGCAAAAGTAAACCTGGTATTTATGTTTGATAACTTAAGCAAAACAGACAAAACCACTATTCACCCCAGCTGGCAAGCCCGGCTTAAACAAAAAATGCCTCAAAGTACAAAATATAATGAGATGCTTTTAATAACAGGTACAGCCCGCAGTCCAGAGGGAAAACGGATTCTTTGGAGGAGGTTTTTAAGGGATTCTTCAAGCCCCAACATTACTCCTGAGAACAGCCAGATTAAAAAAGTTTCTTTATTTAAGAATGAGGATGAGCTGATATGGGCTTTTATACTGTATGCTCACAATGGAGGAGGAACTGTTGTAACAATCCGATTTTCTGAATTTATGGACAAATTAAAAGAAGACATTACAGATCCAGATTGTAAGAAAGATGCTGTTTGCAACCGGTACCGTACTTCTGTTTTAAGGGGCAGGGGTTTAAGCACTTCTGTTTTGCACAAGGAGTTTGCAAAATACGCTGAGGAAAAGCAAATCGAAAACCATGAGGAGCTTTCCCAGTTTATGGAGAAAATAAACAGGGATATGGCTTATTTTTCCGGTTCAGAGGGGGCTTTAAGGCGTGCTGTTGTTCGTCTTCATACCAGGGAAGGCAAAGCCGCTCCGGGTCGTGAAAGCATAAATCAGTTTTTGAATGATGTAAAAAAACACTGCCCCACTTCCTTAAATTAAGAATTATAAACCGACCTGTACACTATTTCTTAAATCCTCCGGTTTGTCAGCGAATGACTGACATCTACAAGTCCCGCTTTAGGCGGGATGAGATGAAATTTCTGCATTCCAGCTTTGTTTAAGTGTCGTCATTGCCCTGTGAAAACGGGAATCCAGCGATGTTGCGTATTAGAGTTGAAAAGCTGCATACAGAGTCCGTCCCTGTACCATGTTAATAAGAAGCCACACACAACAGCTCGTTCCTGTATCATTGGAATTAAGAAGCTACAGGAATTAAAAAAGCTGCAATTATAGTTTAAGGCGGGCATTCTGCCGGTGTGGCAAGCTCCACAGCCGGGGATGGACTGGGAGTGGGTGGGCTGGGATTAAGCCTTCTAACACAGACACTGCCACTCATGGTATATCCCGAAACACACTCACACTGGCAGGTGCTTTGGTTTTTTCTCTTCCCTGTCCCTGCACATGAAGGGCTTAAAGGACAATAACATATATTGCCCACTTTTCTGGTTTTAGGGGCTGAACACCGCACAGTGGAGCATCGGGTTCTACCGTTGTAGCCATGAGCAGAACATGTACACCAGACTGTGCCACTATAGCCATCCGTAGAACATGTGCAGGCTGTTCTGCCATCTGTTCTCTTTCCGTGGGTGCGGCATGAGCATCTGACACAGGAGTTTCCGTTGGTACCGTAAGAGCCACATTTTCTGCCCGAGGGGCCGTTGTTCTTACAGGTGTAGGTAATGGGAGGAGGATTACATGCACAGGTGGTGGTATTTTGTCCGTAAGTGCAGGATCGTGAGGGGCATTCACAGGTTGAGCCGTTCCAGGTTTTTGGGGAGGTACAGCGTGCGACACACTGACTGCCGTTCCACCTTTGGGAGTGGGTGCATATACTGATACAACGGTTGAGGCTTGCGGACCATCGGGTTCTGGGTGGTGTGGTACAGCGATTGGTACAGGCACAGGTGGTGGAGTTTTGAGTTTGGCTGGCACTGCATGAAGAGGGGCAAACGCACCTGCCACCCTGCCATACTTTCGGGGAAGTGCAGCGTGCGATACATCTGCTTCCGTTCCACCTTTGGGAGGTGGGGCATTGGCAGCTGGGCCAGGTGCCAGCGGTTTTTCCCCCTGTGCCGTCTGCACTACAGGTGTATGGTGTTGTTCTGCAAGAGGAGGGGTTGCAGGTGCTGGCAGTCACTTTCCGGTTTTGCCGGTTGTAACACTTGGGCTTGGCCGTGCATGATCCAGGATTCCCACATGGTGTACTTCCCGTACAAGGAGGTGGATCGCATGAAGTACCATCTCTTTCTATGTTGTAATTCCACCCGGGCAATCTACACGAAACACAGGGACCCCCTATGTTGCACAAAGCAGTATGCATCCTCCCGGACCAAACCCCTACAGCTCCGTGTCTGTTAGCCGCAGTACAAATACAAAAGGTATCAGCCCGAACTTCAAAGCTTAAAAAGGACAGTCCAAAGGCAAGTAAGAGGGCAATTCCCCCCCCCATTTTTTTTCCTGGAAACCTAAAAAACAAAGCCTGCATACTTCCCTTAACGGCCTGTCAGCAAAAAAACTTTAGCCGTTTTAAAAAATAAAAATTATATTTTATATTGAACCCCATTTTTAACAGCGATGCTGTTTATACTTACAGGTTTGGCACCTTTAAAAAGCTTCTGTTTTTATTATATTGACAACCTGAAAATCACTGTGTTATACTTCTTTAATAAAGGTAAAAAAACTTAAGGAGCATTATGAAGACTGTACCTACATTTGATGAGATCAGGGCTATTTTAAAAGACCTTTCCATAGGCCAGAAAGAGCTTCAGGCGGGTCATAAGAAGCTTCAGGCGGGCCACAAGCAGTTTCAGATCGACATGCAGGAACTGAGAGATTCTCAAAAAGAGACGGATCGTCAGATGCAGGAGACGGATCGTCAAATCAGGGGGCTTCAAAAAAAGACAGATCGTCAGATGCAGGAGACGGATCGTCGGATTATGGAGCTTCAAAAAGAGACGGATCGTCGAATCATGGAGCTTCAAAAAGCGACAGATCGTCAGATGCAGGAGACGGATCGTCGGATTAAGGAGATGGTGGGGGATTTTGGGAACCGTTGGGGCAAGTTGGGAGAGAATTTAGTCAAGGGGAATTTGGCACAGAGGTTAAGTGAGAGGGGGATAAAGGTGGACAAGGTGATAACGAATGTAAAGAACAAGCATTCAGAGTTTGACATTATTGCGATTAATGGTCGGGAGAGTGTGGTGGTGGAGGTGAAGGCGACTTTGGATCCTTCGGATGTGGATGAGTTTCAGGAGGATATGCGTCATTTTAAGGAATGGTGGCCGGAGTTTAAGAGGAAGCGGGTTTATGGAGCCATGGCTTTTTTAATGAGGGCTAATCGGTTGGCGGACAGTATGGCCCGTAAGCGGGGTTTTTTTGTTATTGAGGCTGTGGGGGATGTTGTTATTCAGAACAGGAAGAATTTTAAACCCCGGGTTTTTTCTTAAATCTTCTTACCATTATTTATTTATGACTCACTGTCCATGGCTTTAAACCTGTCCCCCGTAAAAAATAAGATCCAATTTTAATACCCACCACAGCACCTTGACAAACTCAAAAAAAGACACAGATTTCTTATATATCCAAAATATAACCCTAAACCACAAGGAGGTATCTTATGTTATCTAATCAACTTCTTAAATGGGAACACGACCCTCACACTTTGTTTAAACACTTTGAACAAAGTATAAAACCTTTTTTTAACTCTGCCTTAACCGGGGAGCCGTTTTTTGCTCTCTCTCCACACTCCTCTTCCTCCCCCCGTGTGCAGGAAACCAAAGAGCTTTTTCGCTTAAGCTTTGACATCCCGGGTATAAACCCCAAAAACCTTCAGGTTCATTTTGAAGACGGGGTTTTATCCTTAAACACAAAAAACACTACTGGAGAAAACACAGAACCACACAAAACAAAAACCTTCCACGCCCGCGTGAGCCTTCCCAACACAGTGAGTAAAGAGGGTATAAGGGCAAACTGTGAGTACGGGGTGCTGACCGTAATACTGCCCAAAAAACAAAAAAGTGCCAAAACATATATCCCCATTCACTCTGAAAAAAACCTCCACTTTATGGAAAAAGTGAAAAAAGGACTCCGTATTGGAAAAGACAAAAAAGATTCCTGAAAAAAACCTAAAGCCCTTATGCAAAAACCACGCATAAGGGCTTTTAAAACCCCTTCACCCTTTTTGTTTTCAACAATAAAAAACAGTTGAAAAAAGAAGAGCTTTTACATTTTTCACTCATTGGGAAACAAGAACTTTTTTAATTTGTAAAAACACTTTTTTGGCTTCAAGCCCTCCATCTATTGGCACCAACAGGTGTTTGTTTTTATAGTATTCAATCAGAGGGGCTGTCTCGCGAAAATAAGCCTGAAGGCGGGTCTTTATAATTTCTTTCCGGTCGTCTTTTCGGTGTATGAGTTTTTCCCCACTCTCATCACAATAACCATCTTTTTTGGGAGGATTAAATTTTATATGATAAACTCTCCCGCTTTTCTGAGCCACCCTTCTTCCCGTTAAACGCTCAAGCAACAAAGCCTCATCCACCTTTAAGTAAAACACATGGTTTAAACTCTGACCCAATTCCTCCAACAACAAACCCATCACTTGTGCCTGTTTCAAAGTTCTTGGAAAACCATCCAAAACAAAGCCACCACCCTTTAAACCTTCTGCTTTCTTTACCTGATGAGAAGAGTCAAAACTTTCTTTTTTCTGCTGAAAGCCTTTAAGCTTTTCCCTCATTAAATCAATTACCAAAGAATCAGGAACCAAAACCCCCTTATTGATATAGGAAGCCACTTTTAAACCCAAAACACTTTGCGTGCGGCTGGCTTTGCGAAAAAGCTCTCCTGTGCTGATATGATGCAGATGAAAATGCGAAATTAGGGCCTGTGCCTGTGTGCCTTTACCCGTCCCGGGAGCTCCAAACAACAGCAAATTCATATCATCCCACCCTTAAAAACCACACCAGCGAATAGGAGTTTTTAAGACACAAAACCATTCAATACTGCACACGCCGGCTTTTAACACGAACACCCCTTACAAACCCCTCATATTTGGCTGTCAATAAATGCGACTGAATTTGCTGAGTGGTGTCCAAAGCCACACCCACCAAAATCAAAAGGGCCGTACCCCCAAAGCCAATGCCAATGTTCATATTCTCTGTCAGTAAAGTGGGAATAATACATATTATACTTAAATAAATGGAACCTGCCACAGTCAGACGGTCCAGCACACGCTTCACATACTCTGCCGTACTCTTACCTGCCCGAATACCAGGTATAAAACCTCCATACTTTTTCAGGTTGTCGGCCATATCATGAGAATTAAAAACCGCCTCTGTATAGAAAAAACAAAAAAACACAATGCAAATAACAAACAAAATATTAAAATAAGTGCTGGTGGGGGTCAGGTTTTCTGCAATCGCCCGGGCCCAGGGCTTGTCAATAAACTGATTTAAAGTCATGGGGAAAGTTAACAGGGCCGCTGCAAAAATAGGAGGTATGACCCCGGCAAAATTTAATTTTAAAGGCAAATGCGAGCTTTGTGTGGCAGGCCTCTTCCCCATGGATCTTTGAGAGTATTGAACAGGTATCCTTCTTTGCCCCACTTCAATAAAAATAATAATCCCCACCACCAAAATCATAAAAAAAACAAGAGCCAAAAACAAACCCCCGGTGATTTGAGATTCAAAAACCATGTTAAAAAGCCTCATGGTGCCAGAGGGAATACTGGCAGCAATACCGGCAAAAATAAGCAAAGAGGCACCATTACCCACCCCCTTTTCGTTGATCTGCTCCCCCAACCACATAATAAAACAAGCCCCGGCCGTTAAAGTGATAATGGTAAAAACCTGAAAAGGTAAAAACCCAATCATGGGGGCTATAACCAAAGACTTTCCTCCATCGGAACCGGCACCCAAAAGCATTTTGGAAACCGCATACCCCTGGATAATGGAAAACAAAATAGTGGAATATCTGGTGTATTGATTAATTTTACGCCGACCCTGCTCCCCCTCTTTTTTCAGCTGCTCCAAATAAGGAAGCCCTGTCTGAAGAAGCTGAAAAATAATGGAGGCTGTAATATAAGGCATAATCCCCAAAGCAAAAATACTAAACTGCTCCAAAGCCCCACCTGTAAAGGTGTTCAACATATTTAAAAGCCCCCCCCCCGACCGGGCAAAAAAATCCATCAGAGCCTCCCTATCCACACCCGGAGTGGGTACCTGAACACCCAACCGGTAAATCACCAGTATGGACAAAGTAAAAAGAATACGATTTCTTAAATCTTTGGGAAAGGAAGTCATAATATATAAAGCACTTTCTTTATTTTTACATTAAGTATTTGTTTTTACTTCATTATTTTGTTTTTTGTTTTGATCCAAAACAAGGGCCTGCCCCCGGGCTTTTTGAATGGCTTTAAGGGCTTCGGCACTAAACTTGTGAGCCTGAACTTTTAAAGCTTTTTTAAGCTCCCCTTTTCCCAAAATTTTTACCAAAGCCTTTTTTTTAATCATGCCGGACTGGTAAAGAACTTGAGGATTCACCTCCCCGTCAAAACGGTTCAAATGGCCCACATTTAAAATCTCATAACGGGTTTGAAACCGGCGATTGCTGAAACCAAACTTGGGAAGCCTTCTTATTAAAGGCATACCACCCCCTTCAAAACCCTTCGGAGCTTTGTAACCCGAACGGGCTTTTTGCCCCTTGTGGCCTTTGGTGGAGGTTCCCCCCTTTCCACTTCCCTTTCCCCGTCCCAGTCTGTGTTTTTTATGACGGGACCCAGGTGCAGGTTTTAATGCACTTAAAACACTCATGAGGGTTTATCTCCTTTTTTATCTTTGGAATCCTTAAAAGCTCTGGATTTTTTTTGGTGGTTTTTTAAATTCTGCCCTTTGGCATCTGTTGTCGTTTTTTTAAAATCACCAGCCCGCTGTTTTTTTGTTTTTCCCGTGTGAGAGGGCTTTTGAGCTTTGTGAGGTTTTTTTGAGGAAGCAGCAACAGGCTTTTTATTTTTTGAGCTTTTTTGCTTTATCCTGTCTTTTAAAAGTATCAGCTGTTTAAGTCCCTGAAGAGCGGCGTTAATCACATTGTGAGAGTTGGTACTCCCCAGTCTTTTGGTTAAAATGTCTTTAACCCCTATACATTCCAAAACCGCCCTGACCGGGCCTCCGGCAATAACCCCGGTCCCCGGGGAGGCAGGCTTCATCACCACTTGAGAGGCACCAAACTTTCCCACCACCTCGCAGGGTATGGTTCTTTGATCCCTTAAAGGAATGGTGATAAAGGCTTTTTTTGCCATTCGGGTGGCTTTGCTTATGGATTCAGAAACCTCCACAGCCTTGCCAGATCCCACACCCACCTGGCCTTTTCCATCTCCTGCCACCACCAGAGCGGAAAAAGAAAACCTCCTTCCCCCTTTAACCACTTTGGTCACCCGGCTGATGGCAACCACTCTCTCTTTAAAATCCTGATCTTTATTTTGTTGTGTGTCCAAAACCTTATCCCTTTCTCATTTTAAAACATCAAACCACCGGCCCTGGCAGCCTCTGCCAATGCCTTCACACGGCCATGATAAATAAAACCATTGCGATCAAAAACCACTTTTTTAACCTTTTTGTCCAAAGCTTTTTTTGCCACAGTGCTACCCACTTCTCCGGCCAGCTTACAGTCCAAAGATCTTTTTTTATTCTTCAAAGTACCTGCCTCCGCAATCACTTTTCCGGAAATGTCGTTAATCAGCTGGGCATAAATGTGCCGGCTGGAACGAAACACCACCAAACGGGGCCTTTCCTGTGTACCAAAAATCTTCTTCCTTTGCCGGGCCTTGTTCCTTAGCCTTTTTCTTCTTTTCAACAAAGTCTGTTTTTTTATTTTTAAACGAATCATAAAAGTTTTTCCCTCTTCATTTTACAGCTTATTTTTTTTCACCACCTGATTTACCGGCCTTGCGTCTGAGGACTTCGTCACTGTACCGTATCCCCTTCCCCAAATAAGGCTCTGGTTCTCTTAAGCTTCTGACCTGAGCTGCAAACTGCCCCACTTGTGCTTTATCCACACCTTCAATACTCAGGCTGTTTTTGCCCACCTCCACTTTTAAACCCTCCGGCACCTTCATCTTAACAGGATGAGAGTAACCCAAATGCATCTCCAAAGACGAACCACTCACCTGCATCTTGTACCCCACCCCTTTAAACAAAAGAGTTTTTTTCCACCCCTTACTTAAACCGGTAACGGCATTTTGAATCAGCATGCGGTAAAGCCCATGGAAAGCCCGGCTGGAGGACAGGTCGTTTTTTCTTTTCAAAAAAACCTTCCCGTCCTTAACCAAAACCTCAATCACAGGGTCCACCTCCACGCAAAGGGATTTTCCCTCCCTTTGCAGATGAACAGCGTTTTGAGAATCCACACTTACCTTCACACCGGCCTCCAAAGCCACTGGTATTTTTCCAATACGGGACATTACTCACTCTCCTCCTGATAAAAACCCTTCTTTACCACACCTGACATAACAATTCCCCACCGGTGTTTTGCTTTTGTGCCTCTTTACCACTCATCACCCCTTTACAGGTACTTAAAACCACCAGGCCGTACCCGGAAAGCACAGAAGGGATAAGCCGGGCCTTTACATACCTCCTGACAGAAGATCGGCTGAGCCTGTCAATACGGGTGATGGCTGGTTTTCCCTGAGTGTCATACTTCAGATAAACCCTCATCATACCCTGCCTGCCATCTTTTGCCACAGTGTAATTTTTAATATAACCCGCTTTTTTTAACTGAAGGGCAATGCCCTCTTTTAACCGGGAGTTGGGAATATCCACTTTCAGGTGACCCGCCTGAAGGGCGTTTCTGATTCGGGTTAAAAATTCACTAATGGTATCCATAAAGTTTTACCTCTTCCATGCTAATTTTTCCTGAAGGGAAAGCCCAGCTGCTGAAACAAACCCTGAGCCTCCCGGTTATCTTTGGCTGTTGTACATATTGTAATGTTCATACCCCTGACAGCATCCACTTTATCATAATCCACTTCCGGGAAAATAATTTGCTCTTTAATTCCCAAAGTTAAATTTCCCCTGCCATCAAAACTGCGGGGGGAAAGTCCCCGAAAATCCCTCACCTGGGGCAGGGCAAAGTGCACCAGTCTTTCCAGAAAAGTCCACATTCTTTCTCTCCTCAGAGTCACAAAAACCCCCAGGGGAATTCCCTTTCTCAGTTTAAAATTGGCAATCGCCTGCCGGGCTTTTGTAATTACCGCCTTTTGCCCTGCAATGGCGGACAAATCCTTTGCCACAGCATTTAAAATTTTTGGATTCTTAACAGCCTGGGGTATGCACTGGCTAAGTACCACTTTTCGAACCTGTGGAACCTGCATCCGGTTTTTTAAGTTTAAGGTTTTTTTTAAACTCTCCCGGAACTGGCTTTCGTATTTTTGTTTTAAACTTAAAGGTTGCATATTATAAAACCTCCGGGGCCATGGAAATAATTTTTATAAATTTTTTGGCCCTTAACTCTCTGGCAACAGGTCCAAAAATACGGGTCCCCACTGGCTCTTTGTCTTTGTTGATAAGTACAGCTGAGTTCTCATCAAAACGAATGGATGTGCCATCTGACCGGCTGGCTTTATGAAGTGTGCGAACAATAACCGCCCGGGCCTTATCCCCCTTTTTGACTTTGGAATGAGGCAAAGCCTTTTTAACAGAGACCACAATAATATCCCCCAGCCCGGCAAATCTTCTTCCTGAGCCTCCCAAAACTTTTATACATTGAACCTCCCTGGCACCGGAATTGTCGGCCACCTTCAGGCGGGACTGCATTTGTATCATAACTCAAACCTCTCCCCCCTCATCATCAGAGCTGAGCCGGTGAACGGGCTGACGGGGTTTAATAACCTTCAGCAGCCTCCATCTCTTGGTTTTACTCAAAGGGCGGGTTTCGTAAATACGAACCATATCCCCTGTCTGAGCCTGTTCCCTCTCATCATGAGCCTTAAAGACAGATTTTTTACGAATGTATTTTTTGTATTTTTTATGCTTCATTAAACGATACACCAAAACCGAAAGGGTTTTGCTGGCTTTGTTGGAAATCACCTGCCCTGTTACCGCTCTCACTTTCCCCCTTTTTAAAGAAAGACGAGGTTTTTTTTGTGCTGACACCAAAGTCCTGCCCGCAGAGGAAAGAGAACTTTTGGAAGAAGTGTTTTTTACCTGATTCATTGGCTTTTATCCTTTTTTACCAGTCTTTTAACCCACCTGCTCAAAAAACCGGAACTTTGAGAGGATGGGGAAACAGGGAGTGGTTTTGCCTCTGTTTTTTTTTGTATTTTAACAGGGCTTGTTTTTATTTTATCTGTCACTTTTTTAACCCGGACAGGTTTAAGGGATTTTGCCTTTTTTTCTGATTTGAGTTTTTTCTTAAAGTCTTTTCTTTTCCAGGGTAAAGGTTGTTTGGGAACAGAGGTTTTTTTCACTTCAGGGGCAGGAGAAACCTGTGGTTTTTTTATGGTGGCAACACTCTGAAGACGTGCCTGCAATCGCCTTAAGTCCGCAATCTCCATAAAATTGGAAAGCCTTCCCATTTTATGCTTCATACGGGTTTGAAACAAAAGGTGCCTGTTTTGGTGAATACGCTTGTTAAGCTCCTGAGGATTTAAATTTTCTATATCCGTGTATTTCATTTTTTAAAGTCTTTCCAAAAATCTGGTTTTAAAAGGAAGTTTGTGAGAAGCCAAACGAAAAGCCTCCTGGGCCTGCTCCCGGCTCACACCTTCCATTTCAAATAAAATTCGACCGGGTTTAATCAGGGCCACCCAGTACTCAAGCCCCCCTTTTCCCGACCCCATACGCACTCCAATAGGCTTTTTGGAAATGGGACGATCGGGAAAAACACGTATCCAAAGCTTCCCCCCTCTCTTAACAGAACGGGAGATGGCCACACGGGAAGCCTCAATCTGTCGGTCTGTGAGTCTTCCGGCATCCAAACTCACCAAAGCAAAATCCCCAAAAGAAAGCTCAGTACCCCTTTTGGCTTTTCCTCTAAGTCGGCCCCTGTGGATTTTTCTCCATTTGGTTTTCTTAGGACTGAGCATGGGCTTCCACCTTCCGGACTTCTTTCCTTAAATAAACATCCCCATAATACATCCACACCTTAACCCCAATAAGACCATAAGTGGTAAGAGCTTCTGCAAAACCATAATCAATGTTGGCCCTCAATGTGTGAAGAGGAATGCTTTTTTCGTTATACCATTCTGAACGGGCAATCTCTGCCCCATCCAGGCGACCGGAAATACGTACCTTAACCCCCCTTACCCCCTGACGAATGGCAGCAGCCACGGCTTTTTTTAAGGCCCTTCTCCAGGAGACACGCTTTTTCAGCTGAAGGGCAATGTTTTCTGCCACCAGCTGGGCATCCAGGTCGGGCTTTCTGACCTCCTGAATACTGACGGAAAGCTTGTGAGGGGTTTGTTTTTGAATATCCGCCTGCAAGGCATCAATCCCCGCCCCTTTTTTACCAATCACAAGGCCCGGACGGGCTGTAAAAATCACAAGTTTGACCTGCTCCCCGGTACGCTCAATCTCCACTTTCGACACACTGGAGTTCTTAAGTTTCTGTTTGACATACTTCCTTAAGCGGTAATCCTCATAAATATTACCTGCAAACTTTTTGCCGGAAGCATACCACCGGGAATCCCAGTTTCTGATAAGTCCCACTCTCATTCCAATGGGGTTGACTTTTTGTCCCATAATTTTACCTCTCCCAAACACACAAAAATTATAACAGTGTACCTTTGTTATTTTTCACCCAAAACCAGGTGAAGGTGACTTTGTTTTTTGTTTCTGTAAGCAATTTGACTGCGGGCCGCCGGGCGTGATCTTTTTAAATGGGGACCAGCATTCACATACACTGTTTTTAAATAAAGACGATCCACATCCACCTCGGAAGCCTGAGCCTGTGCCACCGCAGAATTTAAAAGTTTTTGAAACAAATAAGAGGATTTGTTTTCCACCTGAGAGAGTATGCGGCCTGCCTGACCTATGGACTGTCCACGAATGAGGTTGGCCACCCGACGTGTCCTTAACACACCTATACGGGCATACTTTAAAGAGGCTTTTAATTCCATATCACACTTTTACCTTGTTTAAATTTATTTATTTCTTCTGCATCTGTGACTTTTTACCCGCCGCATGGGCATTAAATATGCGGGTGGGTGAAAACTCCCCCAGTTTATGACCAATCATACTCTCAGAAACAAATACAGGTATAAATTTTTTGCCGTTATGAACGGCAAAAGTCAAACCCACACACTCAGGGCTTATTAAAGACCTTCTGGACCATGTTTTGATCACTTTTCCCGCTCCACTTTTTTTGGCCTTTTTGATTTTCTCCATAAGGTGATAATCCATAAAAGGCCCTTTTTTTACTGATCTTCCCATAGCAATCCTCTCTCAAAACCACTGTTCATAACACTTTCCCCCGGCCTTTGTCAGGTGTTTTATAAAATTCAGCAGGTATTTTTTTACCTGTTCCCCGTGCGGCCTTTTCTCCTGCGAAGAATCATTTTATCTGTGCTTTTGTTGTTCCGGGTCCGGAAGCCCTTACATGGCTTGCCCCAGGGAGTCATGGGGTGGTTTCCCTTGCCCACTCCCTCCCCTCCCCCCATGGGGTGATCAATGGGGTTCATGGCCATACCCCTCACTTTGGGTTTTTTCCCTGCCCATCTGCTGCGTCCCGCTTTACCAACACGGATATTCTCATTGTCCGGGTTACTTAAGACCCCTATGGAGGCCCGGCAGTGGGAAAGCACTTTTCTCACTTCCCCGGAAGGCATTTTGATTTGACAGTAAGCCCCCTCCTTGGCAGCCAGCACAGCAGAAGAGCCTGCACTTCGGGCTATCTGCCCCCCTTTACCAGGTTTTAATTCAATATTATGAAGAGAGGTCCCCACAGGAATTTCAGACAAAGGCAAAGAATTACCAGGTTTAATATCCGCAGAGGAGCTGGAAAGCACCACCTGACCCACCTGTAAACCACTGGGGGCCAAAATGTAAGATTTTTCCCCATCCTGATAAACCAGCAGAGCAATCCATGCACTTCGATTGGGATCATACTCAATAGCCTTCACCCGTCCTGAAATATCTGTTTTACCCCTTTTAAAATCAATCATGCGGTAAATTCTTTTATGTCCCCCGCCTTTTCCCCAAACTGTGATACGGCCATAGTTGTTACGGGCCGCTGTTTTTTTCAAAGATCGGCTTAAGGATTTTTCCGGGCGTTTTTTTGTCAGGCCCCCAAAATCCAGCACCGATCTTTTACGGGCCGCTGGTGTAAAAGGTTTTAAAACTTTCATTCCCATTTTTTTCTCTCCCTTATAAAAAAAAATTACATTAAGACCCTTCAAACAGGGATATTTTTTCCCCTTTTTGCAAACGAACAAGAGCTTTTTTCCAATAAGGAACTTTACCGGTTCCTCTTCTGGTTTTTTTTGGCCTCCCCCTGCATACGGCTGTTTTTACAGAATCCACTTTGACCTCAAAGTATTTTTCAATATGCTCCCTGATCACTTTTTTATTTGCTGATCGGTCCACTTCAAACACATAAACCCCTGTTTTTTTGTTGTTTTTTTCTGTCACAAGAGGTCGTTTGATTACCTGGCTCATTGTGGACTCCCCTTATTAACAGTTTTTGTGGCCTGTTGCCCCTTTGCCGCCTGGTTTTTTGGTGCCAACACCCTGGAATTTTCTTTTTTATCTTCCCGTTTTTTACTCTCCTGTTCCTCAAATTTTGAAGACAGTGCCAAAAACCCTCTCCTGCTTAAGACCAAAGAACCATATTTGAGAGCCTGGTAAGCATTCAATCCCTTCAGGGGCAAAAAATGAAAACAGGAAAGATTCCCTGTAGCTCTTTTAAACAAAGCATCCCCCTCCTCATCCACCAGCAGGGCTTTTTTTAAACCCAGGGTTTTAAGACGAAAAAAAAGTTCTTTGGTTTTTCCCTTCTCAGACTTCATATCCTGAACAAGCATCAGTTTTCCATCTTTCCACAAAGACACAAGAGCCTGCCTTAAACCCGCTTTTCTTATTTTGACGGGCAAACTGTAACTGTAATCTCTGGGTTTTGGGCCAAAAGTGACACCACCACCCTCGTTTAAGGGGGAACGGGAAGAGCCTTGCCGGGCCCTGCCTGTACCTTTTTGACGAAAAGGTTTTTTACCCCCACCCCGCACAAAAGCTCTGGTTTTGGCCTGATGTGTACCCTGTCTGAGCCGGGCCCTGTGCCACCGAAGCACCTCGTGCAACAAAGAGGGGTGAGCCGGGGAACGCAAAAATGCTGGCAGATCCATCTCCTCCACGGTTTGTTTTTTCCAGTTCAAAATTTTTATTTTTTCCACAGTCATAAAAAAATCCTATATCATATCAGAAGTTAAAAAAATCTGAATTTAAGTGCTGGAAGACATAAACACGAGAGAGTTTTTTGCCCCCGGAACAGGTCCTTTTAAAATTACCATTTGATTTTCCGGTAAAACATCCACCACTTTGACCTTTCTTATGGTGGTTTTTTCAAAACCAAAATGACCGGGCATTTTTTTACCCGGCATCACCCGGGCAGGTTCTGTCCGGTTACCCACCGATCCCCCCATCCTGTGAATTTTGGAACCATGGGAGGCAGGACCACCACTAAAACCCCAACGCTTTACCACTCCACTAAAACCATGCCCTTTGGAAAAAGATCTCACTTTAATCACATCCCCTTTTTTTAAGGAGTGAATGGAAAGTTTAAGCCCCACCTTCAAATCTTTAAGGGATTTTTGCCGAATCTCCTTAATGTAAGCTGCCCCCTCCTTAAAACCCGCTGGCTTCAAATGCCTGAGCAAAGCTTTGGAGCATCTTTTGTTTTTTTGCTCGCCAGATGCCACCTGCACAGCAGTGTAACCCTCCCTCTCCTGTGTTTTAATTTGACTCACATACCAGGAGGGTACTCTTACAAAGGTCACTGCCAGTCTCCGGCCCTTCTCATCATAAAGAGAGGACATAGCCTCTTTAAAGCCATAAAGACCACAAAGCTTTACCTCCTCTTTGGCCTTCTTCACACTCTGGTCCCCTTGCGGAGGCTTGGGGGCTGCTTTCTGAGGGCTTGTTTTTGAGTTGTCAGAGTTTTTATTCATGTTTGCTTCCTGTGAAAATAATAACATCCACTCCAGCCGGCAGATCCAACTTCATCAGCTGACCTATGGTTTGAGAGCTGGGTTCAGAGATTTCCAAAAGTCTTTTATATTTTCGTATTTCAAACTGCTCCCGGGCTTTTTTATTGACATGGGGGGAACGCAAAACCGTGTAACGATTGATTTTTACAGGCAGGGGAATGGGACCTGCCACATTGGCCCCTGTTCTCTTGGCTGTGTCTACAATACCACGCACAGACTGATCCAGCAGTTTGTGATCAAACCCTGTTAAACGAATACGAATTTTTTGCTTTTCCACTTCCATTGTTTCTGCCCTGTACAAAGAGAAAACACCTCAATCCTGGATGAGACCTTAAAAAAGCCCCTCCAGAAGCTTTAAGCCCCCCACCCTAACTTTTTTAAAGTCCTGTTGTCAAAAAAAAACGAAAGCCAAAGGGTTTTTTATTGCAAGGCCGCAAATTTACCGGGCTTTTGATTTTTCGTCAAGCCCAAAATGATATGACTAAAGCAGTGACAGACTGGTGCATCCTGTGATTTTCTTTAAGAGCTTAAAAAAAACCATATTAGGGAGGGGTCACGTAGCTCAGATGGATAGAGCGGCAGTTTCCGGAACTGTAGGTCGTGGGTTCAAGTCCTACCGTGACCGCCATCTCCAGAAGGTGGAAAAGCCACAGATCCGGGTTTTTTCCAAAAAAACCCCCAAAAAAAGCAAAAACTTGAAAAATTAAGAAAAAAATCTGATAAACTTAAAAAGTGGTTGCGGGGGAGGGATTTGAACCCCCGACCTTCGGGTTATGAGCCCGACGAGCTACCAAACTGCTCCACCCCGCGACAATTTTTCCAGGAAGCAGAAAAAAACATAACATACATCAAAGTCAAGTGAAAATCATAATGAGATATTTTTTCTTTAAAGTTTTTGTTTTCAGTTTGTGTTTTGTCTCATGGACGGGGGAGACAGGGAGTGTTCCAGAAACAACTTTTTCAAAGCTTTTATCCCCTTTAAAGAGTGTGTCTTCTGACACCACCTCCTTACCTTTGGCTGTGGGGATTTATCTGGACAGGGGATGGTACACTTACTGGCAGTTTTCAGATCCCATAAACTCCTCTTTAAAATTGAAATGGAAAAATCCGCCGGAGGGACTGAGCTTTAAGCCTTTAAGGTGGCCTGTTCCCCAAAGGCTGCTTTTCGAATACGGAAATCAATTTATCTATAAAAATTTTGTTCTTCTTTTTACTCAGGCACAATTTACCCCCTCTTTTTTTAAAAAATACCACAAAAAAACACTAACACTTCAGGCAGAGCTTCAGTGGCTGGTGTGTGGCAGGCTTTGTATCCCCATGAGGGAAGATCTTGAACTAAAGGTTTTGATTAAAAACAAAGTTTTTTACCATCCCGAAATCCAGGCCCTTTTTGAGAGGGAGCGTAAAAAACTTCCCTTAAACACCCCGGCCTCTGCCTCCCCCCGGGTAAAAATCAAATCTCAGGGAAAGCACTGGAGGGTGCAGGTTCAAAAACACTTTGCATCCCCTGTCCTTTTAACAGAGTTTTTTCCTCTTTCCAAAGAGGTGTTTTCCCTTAAAAAACCCAAAATTTTAAATGGGTCTTTTCTGGTGGAAAAACCCCACCCTGTGCAAAGCAAAACTTCTGAAGCCCTGGTGGTTTTTGAAGATCACAGGGGCAAAAAACAGGCCCGGTATTTTTCTTTTCAAACTTCTGATTTATCCCTGTGGTGGTTTTTGCTTTTGGCCTTTTTAGGGGGTTTGATTTTAAATTTTATGCCCTGTGTTTTGCCTATTGTATTTTTAAAAATGTCCAACACCTGGGGGGAGTACCGCAAAAACCAAAGAGGTTTTCTGTTATCCGGTGGGTTTTACAGCCTGGGGGTGGTGTGTTCTTTTCTGGTTTTGGCTTTTTTACTCATGGTTTTAAAGCAGGGGGGAAGGGCCTTGGGCTGGGGCTTTCAAATGCAGTCCCCTTACTTTTTGATGTTTATGGTGTTTTTGTTTTTGCTTATCAGCCTGAATTTTATGTCTTTGTTTTCTTTGAGTTTTCCCGCTGTTCCTTTTTTCTACAAAGGTAAAAACTTTTTTAAACACTTTTTAACGGGGATGCTTTCCACCACAGCGGCCTCCCCCTGCACAGTACCCTTTATGGGGGCTGCCATGGCTTATGCCTCTCAGGGAACGGTTTTTGAAATTTTTGCCGTCTTCACTTTTTTGGGCCTTGGGCTGGCCTCCCCTTATTTGTATCTTTCTGTGTTTCCCGGAAGTTTGCGGTTTATCCCCCCCCCCGGGGCCTGGAGCAACCATCTCAAACACCTGATGGCTTTTCCCATGCTGGCCACTTCTGCATGGATGCTCAGCCTTTTTAACCACCACCACCCTTCTGTTTTATTCAGCCTCCTGACCGGTCTTCTGGTTTTGAGTTTTACCTTGTGGCTTAAAAAAGTCACATCCTCTCAAAGCCCTGGGTTTTCTTTTCTCCTTCTGGTGCTTGCGGGACTTTCTGTTTTATCCCCTTTTGCTCATCTTCACATGGAGGAAAACACGGAAAAACACAAAAACCCCTCTCTGGTATGGAACAATTTTTCCACTGAAAAAATACAGGAACTGAAAACCAAAAACCAGTCTGTGTTTATACAGGTTTCTGCACAATGGTGCCTTGTCTGCAAATGGAATGAGCAGATGACTTTTCAAAATAAAAAAGTGGTTCAGTTTTTTAAAAACCAAAAAACTTACCTTATGAAAGGCGATTTAACCCACGCAAACCCGGAAATCACCTCTTTTTTGGAAAAACACCAACACACCGGGGTTCCTTTTTATCTTTATATTCCGTCTGCCGGACCCTCATCCCCGCTGGGATCTTTTAAGAAAACGCGGGGGGATACAAATGGTTTAACCACAATAAAAAAACAGGAGGTGATTTTACCAGAGCTTTTAAGTCCCCGCCTGTTTTTAAAATACCTGAACACCGCTCACAGGGACAAGCCATAGCTTTAACTGGCTCTCCTTCGTACAAGCCCCTGAAATGAAAAAAAACTCTTCTTTTGAAAAATCAGGACAAATGCCTTTTATGGTTTTTTCGAAGTGTGGGAAAGAACAAAAAAAGCCTGCCCATAATAGCGAATTTGCCTCACCATACTAAAAAGCCCACCCACCCGGGTGGGACTTAAATGGTGCTTTAAATCCAGATCCTCCAAAAAAGTGGGGACAAGGCTTTTAATTTCCACAGGCAAAAGGTCGGAATAAAATTTTACCAGCAAAGCAGCAAGACCTTTTGTAATCAAAGCATCACTGTCTGAAAGAAAAACAATTTTTTTTGTCTCCGGTTTCTGAAAAGCATAAAGCCACACCCGGGACTGACATCCCTTAACCAGCTGATCCGGGGTTTTGTGTTTTTCACTTAAAACAGGGGCCTTTTTCCCTATCTGAATAATGGTTTTGTATCTTTCTGTCCAGGATTTGCATCCCTTAAACTCGTCTAAAATGGCAAGCTTTCGTTTTTGAATCTCATCTTCACTCATTTTTTTACTCTCTTATGGTATGTTGTCACAAAACCAGGAAGCCCTTAAAAACCTTAAAGGTCTTTTTGTTCGGAGATTCTGCCCTCGTGCCTTCTCCAGTTATACTCCCCCCCCTGGCTGTACCGGCCCTTCCATTGCTGCCACTTGTCTGTTGTAAAAGAATGCTCCACCTCTCCCTTTTTGTTAAAAACAGGGGGCTTTTTTCCAAATAAAAAATTTAAAATCTTTCTCACTCCCTTTTTCACTTTTTCTTTTGCCCCCCACCACCACATTTTTTGTTTCTTTAACGGAACTTTAAGAAAATAATATCTTTTTTATGAGGAAAAAGTCAAACCCTCTTTTGAGACTTATGGCAGAGGTACACAGCCCCCCCTCCTCCCCCCGTATCCATTGGATTTGACTTATGCCTCTTCAGGACTTAAAAAGAACCAACCAATAATGACAGGCAAAAAAAAATTTACCGGCCTCTTTACAGCACTTGCCACCCCTTTTTTAAACAACAAGGTGGATAAATCCTCTTTTATCCGCCTTATTCGTTTTCAAATTCAACAGGGGATAAAAAAATTTGTTATCAACGGCACCACAGGGGAAAGCCCCTGCCTTTCCCCCCGGGAGGTAAAAAATCTGTTTCAATGGGCCAGAGGGGAAGACCCCTCCCTCACACTCATACTGGGGGCAGGTCATAACTGCACAAAAAAAACCATCCACAGCATCCATCAGGCAGCAGATTTAAAAGCGGACGGGGCCCTGGTGGTCGTACCTTACTACAACAAACCTTCTGACAGGGGTCTTCTTCGCCACTTCACCCGGTGTGCCGGGGAAAGCAAAATCCCACTTATTCTTTACAATGTCCCCTCACGCACCACAGTAAGCCTGAGTTTTTCCGGGATATTAAAACTGAGTCTGCATCCTCAAATTGTGGGTATTAAAGAGGCCAGCTCTGAGCTTCGCCTGGGTAAAAAACTTCTGGCCTCAGGGCCTAAAAACTTTACTGTACTCAGTGGGGATGATTTTACTGTTTTTGACTTGTGTCAAAAAGGGGCCAGAGGGGGAATTTGTGTGCTGTCTCATATTTTGGGAAAAGAAATGCTTTCCATTTTTCGCCGGGTAAAAAAAGGGGATAAAACCGCTTTAAGGGAATATAAGAAAAAATACACAAAACTGCTTTCAGCTCTTTACAGGGAAAGCAATCCCGTGGGTATAAAAACCGCTCTTTACCTGATGGGGATTTTTAAATCCCCAGAGGTTCGAAGCCCTTTATGCACTTTTACCCCACAACAAACACAGGCTTTAAAGCTTCAGCTTCAAAAAACAGGTCTGCTTTAATAAATTAAAGACCTCCTGCAGCCCCATAACCCCTGTGATCATAAGCCCCTTTTAGCCCCTCTTTTTGAGAGGTACTGACTCCGTAAGTTTTTCCTAAAGAGGGTTTTTTAACCACTGTGTGTCCCCGCCTTAAAAGGCCTTTAATCCACTCAGAGGAAAATCGTTTTTCCTCCACAAACAAAATGCGTGGCAAAAACTGATGATGAACACGGGGGGCCTGAATGGCCTGATCCACATCCCATCCCTGAATCAGGTGACGATACAAAACCTGCAAAACAGAGCTGATAATCCGGGGTCCTCCACTGCCCCCTAAAGCCAAAACCACCCGCCCCTGTTTTTCCACCAAAACAGGAGACATGGAACTTAAGGGTCGTTTTCCCCCCACTACATTATTAAGGCTTCCCTGTATTAAACCAAACTGGTTGGCTTTTCCCGGCAGGGTGTTAAAATCGTCCATCTGATTGTTGAGAACAATACCGTATTTTTCACTCACCACACCAGAACCCCAGTCCCCGTTTAAAGTCAAAGTCATGGCAAGAGCCTCCCCTTTGTTGTTCATCAGGGAAAAATGAGTGGTTTCAGGAGACTCCCGCAAAGAAGGTGGTGTTTTTTTTGCTGCCAGCGGGGAAAGCTTTAACACCCGGTTTAAAGAAATCTTTTTTCCAGCCAGCAGGAAAGACCTGTTCCACAACCATTTTTCATAAACCTCTTTTTGAGACAAAGACAAATCCCCCATTTGGCTGCGGGGACGAAAAGCCAGAGATAAAACCTCTGCCAAAAGGTGCCACTCATCAAGAGTGTAAAAAGAACTGGGCTTTAAGTGACGGGCCTGAAGGGAAATCAGTTTTAAAGCCCTTGATAAAATCACCCCGCCTGAGCTGGGAAGAGGCATACTGTACAGTGTGTAATCCCCGTAAGAAAAACTTAAAGGCTTAAGCCAGCGAACACGATAATTTTTTAAATCCTCCAGACTTAAAAGGCCCTGGTGGTTTTTTACAGCCCGCACCACATCCTCTGCCACCCGCCCTTTATAAAAACCATCTCTGCCTTTTTTTTGAATGTATTTTAAGGCTTTTGCCAGTTTTTTTTGCTTTAAAAGCTTTCCGGCATTTAAGGGTAAGGTTTTGTCAAGCCTGTCTTTTCCAGGGGAAAAGAAAATTCTTAAACCTTCAGAAGTTAATTTGTCCCGGGCTTTAAAAGATCTGTTGGTAAAGTCCCCGGAGACCTCAAAGCCTTTTTGAGCTGCATGCAAAGCCGGTTGTATCAGGTCTTTCCAGGGCAGGGTGCCGTATTTTTGGTGAAGCTGCCAAAGACCTGCCACAAAACCCGGTACAGCCACAGCCGCCCCCCCCTTACGGGGGGAAAACCCGGAAGAAACATAAAAATCCTCTTTTAAAGCCCGGGGGGCCACCTCTCTAAAATCCAAAGCCTTTACACCTGTCCCTTCAAGCTTTAAGACAGCAAAACCTCCACAGGCCAAAGAAACAAAATAAGGGTGAGTGACACTGAGGCTAAAGGCTGCAGCCACAGCAGCATCCATGAGATTGCCCCCTTTGCGGCTGATCTCCCTGACTGTCTGCACCATATAAGGGGAGGGGCCTGCCACCATCAGGTTTTGAGACTGCACAGGCAAGCCAAAACTGAACGAAACATGCACACACAAAACCATACACACAGGCCAAAAAACTTTTTTATAAAAACCTTTCAGGCCCTTAAGGTTCCACAGAGCAAAAAAAATCATCTTTTGCTTTTTTACAAGTTTTAAAAAATTTAAAACTATCAAAATATTTTTTCCTTTCTTTTTCCGCAGGCTTTATTTTTTAAGCACCCGCCCCCTCACTTTTGAGAACAAAACAGAGCATTTTCCACCCCGTGGTTCAGAAGACCTTTTGGAGTCTTTGAAGTCGTTTTTTAAAAAAGAAAAATTTTTTACCCCATAAGAAGGACCCGGGGTTTTCCCATGGATTTTGTCCAGATTTTGCATTTTCAATTCAATAAAAGAACTTAAGGCATCGGGGTGATTGAGAACCCTGGCTTTATCATACATAAAGGCGGAAAAAAGCACTCTGACATCCTCCGGGTGGTTGTTTATCCAATAAGGGATACTTTGAAAAAACCTTATCTCTTCTATTTTAGAGGGTACAAGGGGCAAAAACTTCGGCACCTCCAGGGCTTTTTCCAACTCTTCAGACCACAGACTGTGCCTTAAAGCGTAAGTCAGGGGAACCAGATTGTGCTGTACCATGTGAGCCATTTTATAATAAGCCTGCCGGCTTTGTTCCTCTTCTTCCTGATCTGACAACAGATATGAGAAGTTTTGTTCGGGGTTTTTGTTTTTCCAGGCCTGAAGAGTACGGTAAAACCACTGGTAAGCCTCTTTAAAATCTTTTTTGGCATAAGAGATCTCAGCCCATTCATACCGGGCTGTGGGCAGGTCCAAAAACCGAACCCTGTGTATCCACATAAGGCGGGGGAGGTCAAAATCCTGCCATGTTAATTTTTGTATCAAAGAGTTTAAGGAGACAGTGTTATTTTCAGCAGGCAGGAGGGGATGGATCCCCAGTAAAGAGTTCAGCTCTTTCTTCCAGAGTGTTTTCTTTTCCGGTGAAAGGGGGAAGGCTTGAGGATTTTTACGAAAGCCTGTGGCATTTTTATAACGGTGCTGATACAGCAGCTGTTGTGCCAGAGGATGCTTGTTTTGTGCCGCATGGTGAAGCCAGTAATCTGCCATATACTCATGGGGATTCTGGCGGGGATCCAGGCCCTTGTCCTCTGCCTCTTCACGGCTTAACAAATCCACAAAAGGGTGTTTTTCAACCATGGCAAAAGTTTTGCTTCTGTTGACATCCATTCCTGCATTCACATCCACTGGTAAAAAGGACTTAAGGTCTGTGTCAGGAAGCAGGCTGGAAGAGTCTAAAGCCAGAAGGGGGATTCGTTCCGGCTGATCCCGGTATATTTGCCCCAGCCAGTAAGCCACATGGCTACGATATTTTTTTTCTTCAGAGTCCACAAAAGGGTTTTTTTGAAAAAACAATGCATGAAACCACTGAAAAGCCCCTGCCAAATCCCCCTTCAGGTATTTAATTTTCCCCAGCTCATAACAGGCCAGAGGATGTCCACTGTTGGCAGCTTTTAAAAAATACTGCTCTTTGTTTAATAAAACCCCTGCTCTGTAATGAGCATGAGACCAATAAAGGGAAAAGTCTTTAGTGTCCCCCACCATCCCGGGGGAATAAGCTTCCTCAGAGGGAAAGCTGCTTTTTTTTATGAACCTCATCCAAAGTTTTAGGGATTTTTTATAATTATGTTTTTTAAAGTGTCTTTCTGCCAGATCAAACAAAGCCTGCAGGTGGTCACTGTGGGCTGCCTGTTTGAGCCAGTAAAGGGCCTTTTTCCTGTCAAGCCCCTTAAAAAAAACACTTAATGTGTATTGAGCTTCAGGAGACACAAGACTCCCGGGATAAGACCGGGCAGCGTACTTAAGCCAGTAAAGGGCTTTGTCTTTGTCCTGCTCTGTTCCCTCCCCTTTAAGGTACATCAAAGCCAGCAGATAGGCGGATTCCGCTTTGTGTTCCTCATTTAAGGATTTTTCCCTGTTGCTCACAAAAGCCTGCCGCAACCATAAAAAAGCTTTTTGGTATTCTTTTCTCTGGTAGTAATTTTTACCTATGGACATTTGCGTATCCACGGAAAAATCCACAGGGGCTGCCTTTAAGGCAAAACCCATCACCATAATGTAACACAAAAAACGAAAAAACAGTTTTTTCATATTTGAACACCTGAATCTTTTAAATCTCTGATTTATCATGGTTGTTTAAGTTTCTGATTGTTTTCAACAAAATCATCCAAAAAAAGCAAGCTGTTTTTACCACAATTTTAAAAAGAAACCCGGGTTTTTTCCTGATAAAGAGGTTTTTTTTAATCCGGACTGTTAATAAGGCTGTGGATATTTTTGAGACCGGTAAGGGCCATAAACAAGCGCTCCAGACCCAGGGCAATGCCCACACAGGGCGGCAGAGGGGTTTTCTTCATACCGTTCAGCAAAGCCTGTGGCACAGGTCGGGCTGGTTTTTTTTGTTGTCTTCTGACTTTGTTTTCCGCTTCAAAGCGGGCTTTTTGCTCTTCAAAATCTCTGACCTCATCAAAGGCATTGGCAAGTTCCATCCCCTTCCAAAAAAACTCAAACCTCAAAGCCCAGCCCTCTTTGTTGAGCCGGGCATAAGCTTTTTGAAAAGGGGGATAATTATAAATCACCAAAGGACCTGAGGGCAAATACGGCTCAATACCGTTTAAAAACAAAAGGTGAAACAAATCACTAAGGGTGTCAGAGGATTTAAAAGGTAAAGATTTTTTTTTTAGAACCGCTTTAAAGTCCTGTTTTGTGTTGTCAGGCCTGAGTTCAAAACTTAAGTGTTTTTGAAACAAGTGCCTCATACTGAATTTTTGAATGGCGGGAAAAGAATCTTTCCCCATTTTTTGAGACAAAAAACCAATCATGGTATTTAAGTCTTCTGTCAGAGTGCTTAAGGGGGTGTGAGTGCGGTACCACTCCAACAGGTAAAATTCTGTGTGATTCAGAGGGCCTTTTTCACTGTTTCTAAAGCACTGTTTGATTTCGTAAATATTTTTAAACCCCTGGCATAAGAGCTGCTTCATGGGTATTTCCGGACTGGTGGGAAGAAAGCGTCTTTCCCCTTTTCCACCCAAAAAAGGTTTTAGCTGAGTTTCAAAAGCCTCTATTTCCGGCTCCAAACCCGTAGCCCTTAAGAGAGAGGGTGTTCTTACCACCTGAAGCTTTAAAGATCTCATGGCCTGATGGGTGAAGCCCAAAAAATCAACCCATTTTTCCTGCCACAACCCTGAAAAATTTTTTATTGATTCACCCTGCCAAAAACAAGAACAAACTTCTCCCCGGAGTTACAAAGCTGAATTTCCTCACAATCCCTGTCACCCTCTTCACAACCTATCTGGTATCCTTCCCCTGCATCGACCAATAATCTGCCCGCCACCCAATCGGCCTCAAAGCCACCACCACGGCGATGATCACCAGCATGATAGGTTTCATTACCTGCCGTCACTCTGTTACCTCTCACTTTGTATGTACCATTTTCTGTAACTTTGTCCTCACCTCTCATTTGAAATTCAAATGAGGCTTTATCAACAGCATCCATGGTGATTTTCGCAGACATCACCTGATCAAAACCCCCACGGGATTTTGATACACTTCTCCTGCTCTCAGGGCTTAAGTTGGCATCCCGGCACTGATTCCCGGACCAGACCCATGTTCCCTCAAAACGCCCGTCTGCCAGCGTGTATAACGGAAACAACAAAAAAACAATAACATATTTCATAAAAGCCCCCCCTAACATCTGATTTCCTCTTTCATATTTCTTAAAGAGTTTTTTAACTCCTGATCTGTCAAAATATCCTGTTGAACCTCAATTTGCTCTTCGAAAGATTTTTTCATATCCTCATCACAGGCCGCATTAAAAAGCTCCTGCTTTAGCTCCTCCACAGTGTAAGACTGCACATTAACACTCTCACTTTGTGTTTGCCCGGAAACTCCACCCTGGTTACAGGCCACAAAGACCCACAAAGTGTTAAGCACCAAAAAACCGGTAATAAAACCTGACATAAAACCTCCCATTGGGATTTAAGTCTTTACCTGTTTTCAAAAATCCAATAATTTTATTAAAAAATCAAGATAAAAAAACCACTGAAACCTGTGATAAAAAAAAACTGGTACAAAGTCCTGTTAATATATCAAAGAGTTATAAAACCTGTTTGTTTTTTAAGATCAGGTTTTTGCTTAAAGAGTAGCACAGAGGGGTGGCTGTGGGGATATTGACTTCCTCTATATCTTTATTGTTTATTTTTTCAATATGTTTTACCAAAGCCCTTAAGGAATTTCCATGGGCCACCACCAGCACTCTTTGTCCTTTTTTGAGACAGGGTGCTATACGCTGGTACCAAAAAGGCATAAGTCGTTTTTTGGTGTCCCAAAGAGATTCCCCTGCGGGCAAAGGACAAAGCCCCCTGTAACAAAAAGGAAGCCGTTTTTTCTTTAAGCCTGTATCATAAATCTCCAACAGCCCTAAAGCTTTTTTTGCAGAAAGCAAAGGGGGACGAAGAAGGTAAGACCTTCTCCATTTGTGTACCTCTTCCCCTCCTTTTTTTTGAATCAGGTCTTGTTTACCCAGGCCTGTCAGTTTTCCGTAATGCCTCTCATTTAAACGCCAGGTTTTTATAACAGGCACCCCCATCTGATCCAAACCCTCCAGCACAATATGCAAAGTGTGAATGGCACGCTTTAAAACAGAGGTAAAAGCCCTGTCACAAACAAAGTGCCTCTTTTTTAAAAGCTCTGAAGCTTTACGGGCCTCCCGTATTCCTTTTGCACTTAAACCCACATCTTTCCAACCCGTAAAACGCCCTTCTTTGTTCCATACACTTTGCCCATGACGAACAAGCACCAAATTAAAAAAAGACATTGTTTTTTCTCCTGTTTTTTTACCCCTGTCAGTAAGTTCCCAGTGACAAATGGGAAACAAACAAAGATTCCTGTTCTTTGGCCCTGATTTTAAAACCCACATAAAGAGAGATGGGTCCAAAAAGAGTTTGATACCGAAGACCAAACCCAGCGGCCTGCCGGTAAGGGCGTTGAAATCTGTAACCTGCCACATTTACAAAACCCCCATTGTAAAACAGGCTTCCCATCCAGTTCTCCCGGATGCGAAACCTCAGCTCGGTTTTCAACAGCAGGTAAAGCCAGCTTCTTGTGGGGATTAAGGCATTACCCCCCTCAATGGGAAGCTCTTCTTTGTCTGGCACCCTTTCCCCCTGAATAAGACCATCAAAACCCCTTAAGGAGTTAACCCCCCCCAAAATAAAAGCTCTGCTGACAGGCACCCCTGAATCCTTTTTTTCTTTACTGATATTGGCAATAATACCCCCCTGTAAATTGTTCACCCACACCCAGGACCGGGGCAAAGGCTGAAAGTCAAAATGCTTCACCTCCATTTTTATAAACTGAACCCCTTTGGAATAATCAGAGGGGTAAAAGGGGCCAGAGTACTCAAGCAGGGCATGAGACAAAAAACCATCAGAGGCAAATAAAATATGATTTCTTTTGTCTATATTTAAAGAAAGCCCGTGAGTGGTAATGTTAAGGGTTTTATCCCGGCAAAGCGGGCGGGAGGGAAAAGTGAGGCAAAACTCACCCTTCTTAAACTCCCGCCGGTTTTCCCAGTTCAGTAAATTCCACTGAAGACGCACCCCTTCAGTGATGGTTGTGTAAAGAATCAGATCCATTTGAAGGGTGTTTACCACATCAGTAAGAGATCTGCTTTCCCTGTAAGTGTGCGAAAACACCTGGGAGGATTCTGAAAGATGTACCTCCCCGCTTAAGTTACTCCCCCATAAAAAAGGATCTCTGTACATAAAGGAAACCTGATGCTCCAAATGCTCAGGGGCTTTAAAATGTTTCCCCAAAAACCGGGCCATATTGGACTGAAGTTTAAGGTGGGAAAACAACTCATGCCCCTTTCCCTGAATGTTCCTGTAGGAAAACTCAAACAAACCCCGACCGGTTAAAGCCCTTTCTGTGTTGAATCCCAGAGCCGTACGCATGGTGCGGGGCTTTCTCTCCTCCACCTGCACCACAAGCCGGTCCCCCTCACTGCCTGATGCCCGCTGCTGTGTGAAAACATTTAAGGAGGCAAAATGCCCCTTCTCCCTTAAATTCTTCATGGATTTTTCGATCCGGTCAGGAGTCACAACATCCCCTTTTTTAAGTTTTAAGTTTTTATGTATAAAATCAGAACGGGTGATTTTATTTCCCGTAATCACAATATCAGAAAGAACCACAGGCTGCCCCTCCTCTATAACAAAGTTCAAATGCACAAGCCCTTTTTCCTCCTCGTACCTCACAATCTGATCTTTTGATTTCAGCTCCATGTTCATAAATCCCCTGCTCTGGTAAAATAAAACCAGGGCCGCTATATCCTTCTCCAAATCATGAATGTTTAACCCGGAATTTTTTTTTATATGCATCCGTTTTTTTAACTCCTCCGCTTTAAAAAACCTGTTTCCCTTAAAAGTCACACTCTCCACTTTCACAAGAGGGCCTTCGTTTAAAAAAACATCCACCACCAGGCGGGCCGGAGAAAGCCTTTTTACAGTAAAGTAAGCCTCTGCCTTTAAATAGCCCTCATTTTTTAAACTGTTCACCACACTTTGAAGAGCCTCCTCCATATCCAGGTTGTAAAACACCCTGCGTCTTAAAGTCCGGCTGCTGTATTTTTTTAACAGTTTGATATAAAAACGGGCCGGACGACTAAACCGCCCTCTCATATTCAGGTTTTTTATTTTTTGCACATACCCCTCTTTCAAAACCATATAAACCGTTTTAAGGTACCATTTTTTATCTGTCCTGACCTGGTAGTCCATCTCCATGGAACTGTAACCCCTCTTAAGATAAGCCTCCGTAAAATACAGTCTTAGTTTTCTAAAAAAATTTTTATCGTTAAAGAGTTTAAACCAGATATCCCCTGGCAGTAAATCAGAACGGGTTAAAGACTGATTACCTCTTAAAACAAAACCATAACGATAATCCTCTTTGACTCTTAAAAACAAAACCACACCGGATTTTGTCCGCTTAAAAAAAGGACCTTTCACTTTTGGCAAAAGCACTTTGTTTTGAATCCAAAAAGCCTGAAGGGCTTTGGATATATCCTCTTTTAAAGAGGGGGAGGCTGTTTTATTTTTGTAACCCCTCAGTATTTTTTTCAAAAGGGGAAGTAAAAATCTGTTTTCGGTTTGCACATCTATGGACACAACAGTGTTTTGTTTCTGAAAAGCCCGGGGGTTTTGTGCAAAACAAAGATTTACCGTCACCACAAAAAAAAAGTAAAATACAAATTTAAAAATCAACATTGTACTCCACATCAAAGCCCAGCTCGTTACCCCCCCGGTCTCCGGTGTTTCTTTGAGATTCGTTTTTCCAAAACCCCACAAGAGAGAAGTGATTTTTAATTTTATACTCTGCTTTAATATCACTTTCCGGATCATCCTCCAAAAATGTCTGACTGGCCGACACTGTCAGACGGTCCATTATTTTTTTCCCCACGGTCAGCTTTGTGGAAGTGGATCTTTTTTTTGGATTTCTGTAAGACACAATGGAAAACTGATCCACACCAAAGGTGTCTTTAACACCCCTGCCAATGGCTTTTTCGAACATGGCAGTACCCAGGTGGTAAGAGTAATAAGAGTATTTGTCCATGTCGCTGACCTGATCCCCTGTCTCAAACACAATGGACCGGGTTCCAAAAGCCAAAAGGGAAAGGATTTCGTTTTCACTTAAACCCGGTGTACTGCTGAGGTTTAAAACCGGTGAGTTTCCGGTACCCCTCACTTTCAGTAAAATACTGTATTCGGTGTTTCCATCCCCCTCCTGATGATATTCGGTGGCCTGTGTGGTGGCTGTGAGGTGAATTTGTGGGTTGGAGGGGGCCTGGTTTTGGTACACCAGTTTTCCGGAAGTGACAGTAAATTCATGATCCCTGAAGGTTAAAACCCCTCCGGGAAGAGAGTATAAATCCCCCCGCATTAAAGGGGCCGAAAGAGGACCTTTAATATGAAGTCTCCCTTTTACAGAAGACTGAAGGGTGGAGTTTTTAATCAAAAGAGGTTGTTCTGTAAAAAATAATTTTAAATCCAGATTTAAAGGTTCAAAATTCTTTTTTGATGTTTCCGGCAATAAAGAGCTGATAAAAACAGGCCGGACCCCTGAGGTGTCTATCTCCCGGTCCATTTGAGCATAATGCAACCGGGTATTGAGGGAAAGAGTGTAGGGAAAGCCTGGCCCCTGAATGCGAAACTGGCCGGAACCTGTGGCAAAAAAACCGGGAAGGGAATCAAACCTGACATTTTCAAAAGGACCTTTTAAGTCCACAAACACTTTTCCCTCTTTTTGAAAAGACAACCGGCCCTTTGCATTTAGTTTTCCTCCACTGAACAAAGCCTTTAAAGAGGATATATGCATCTGGCTTCCGTCCCATTGAATGTGCGAAGAGATGTCCTCAAAAGCCTCCACCCCTCCTGCCAACCTTAAAAGAGTATGAGTCAAAATCAGATTCCCCCTGGGACGCAAATGAAACATATAAGGCTGAAGTTTTAAATCCACATGCATATCCCCCCTTAAATCCTTTAAAAAAGGGGTAAGAAAGGTCAGAAAAGAAAGAGAAATATCCCCTTTTAAATGCAATGTGGAGTCTTTTAAATCCGACCGTACATCCAGCCTGCGGGTGCCTTTTTTTGAAAGCAGAGCAAACCCCCTGGTATGGATACGCCCCTTTTTGAAATGTACAGAAAAAGGCCGGGCGGGAGACAGGGTCTGAAACTCTGATTTGATGTTAAACTTTTCCACTGCAAACCGACCGGTCAAAGAGGAAAAAGGCCGATTTTTTTTATAAGAAAAATCCCAGGACCCCTGAATATCTGATTCAAAACGGGCAGGTGCATAATGAAACCTCTGTCCGGGAAAAAAGAACTCCCCAAGGTTAAAACGAAGCAGCCGTGCCTGAAACTGAACCCTCTTGTCGTCTTCATAAGGAAACACCCACTTTTTGATATTGAGTACACCGGCCACCAGACCCTTAATTTGCATGCTCTGTCTGTTTAAACGAACATGGATACGGGAATCCTTTAAAGCCTGATTCCTGAAAAAAGTATTGTACACATCCACATCCCCTTTTAAAGAGGGGTTTAAAACCCGTCCTTTTAAGTCCATGGCAAAATTCATATCCCCCAAAAGGTTTCCCGCACCTGTTTTTTCCCTTAAGTACTCAAACTCCTGAAGTTTCAGTCCCTGCCCCTTGAGATGAAGATTTAACCCCCCCCGTGAGCTAACACCACCCTTTACCTGTATAAAGCCGGTGTCTTTAAAAAACCGGGCATTGCGAAAAGTGATACGCCCCTGTTTTGAGCTGAGATCCAAACTCACCTGTTTAAAAAACTCCCCCTTCCAAAGAACTTCTGAAAACCGGGACTGTAGATCGTAGCTAAGCTGACCGGCTTTTAAGTCTGTGTTGAAATACGCTGTCAGAGAACCCCTCCCCTGTGCGGGAAAAGGAAGCTGCGGACCCCGGGTTTTTAGAATTTCCTTCAGATCGGAAAGCCTGGCCCGGGGCAGATGAGCAAAAGCCTTCAGGCGATCTTTTTTTACATCCACACTCACCCTTCCCGTATAGTGCGACTTTTGGATATGACCTTTAATATTTTTAAAGTGCAGTATGTTTTTCTCACTATACTGAAAACGGGTACTTAAATTCCCCAAATGAAACCGGCTTAAAACCAGATTTTGCATTTTTAGCCGGGCCTCGATCTGAAGACTTTTTTTGCCTGCACTTAAAGTACCCTCCTCCACAACAAAACGACCTTTGGGCGAAAGATGAGCCAAATCCCCTATATCCCCCAAACGCAAATCCCCCTTGTACCAGGCGGAAAACACCCCGCTTTTGTCCCATACACCCTGAAACTGAAGCTCTGACCGGTCCCCCCTGTTTCCTTTGGCAAAAACCAAAAAAGATCCCGATCTTGAAAACTCAAACCGGTTTTTCACTTTTAAAGACGGGAGTTTTAAAATTTGAAAGTCCTTCCCCCCCCTCACCAAAATATCTTGAAAACGACTAAGTCCCCTGCACTTAAACCGAAAACGATAAAAACCCCCTCTACAGTAAAACCGCCCCCGGCTTCGGGCCGATACCGGGATTTTTTTTAAATGAAAAGTCTTAAACACATCAGCCAGCTGAGCATCCACCACATTTAAGGAACCTGAAAAAGAATAAGGTCTTTTTAACCTCACTCTCATTTGAGACAAATCCACATCCCACTGGTGGGGATGCCATATACGAAAGCTCTTAAATCGAAGGCTTTTTTTACGAAGAGTCCCCGTGGCTTTTACACGGGACAAAAAAACATCTTTTATGGAAAAAGAAGAGGCCTGAAAATCAAAATCCCCACTAAAGTGAGACAGTTTTTTTTGAATAAAGCCCCTCAAATGGACCTGGCGAAAATGAAAGGGCAGCTCAAAGCCGGGACTTACCATCTGTACCCAGGGCAAAAGATCCTCTGCTGTAAAAACAGAGATCATTCGTATTCCATAATCTTTTTTATCCCTGTGGGCGGAAAGCTTCCACCACGATCTGTGGTTTTGCACATGAAATTTTTTA
Source organism: Bdellovibrionales bacterium (assembly GCA_965200025.1). Taxonomy (GTDB): domain Bacteria; phylum Bdellovibrionota; class Bdellovibrionia; order Bdellovibrionales; family UBA1609; genus JANQSP01. The sequence goes on along the minus strand of OZ241325.1, from coordinate 652,399 downwards.
ATAAAAACCCTCTCACCCTGAAGACTCCCCTTAAAAGCAACAACAAAGGGGGGGGTGTCTGCCAATTCCAGCATATCGGAGTTCAGATTTAAGGAAATCTCCCGGGAGGGGGGGTAAATCCGGGCATCCATATCCAGAGCCAAAGCCCTCAAAGACAGGTTTTTCTCATGTTGTGGAACCTGTAAAGAAGCCCCCCGGACCTTCAGGTAAAGTCCGGGAAGAGAACTCACCTGAGGCCAAAAAAAACTTAAAAAAGTCTTTTTTTGGTTTTTTTGACCCCCTATTTTTTGAAACACCAGAGAAGACATGGTCACAGAAGGTTTGAGTAAAGTCACTTTGACCAAAAACCTCCCCTTAAGCAGGGAAAAATAATCCGGTGAGATAAAAACCCGGTCCACAGACACCGGTTCGTACCAGGTGCGGGAGGTGGGTTTTAAAACCACTTTATGCAAAGTGATTTTTACCTGTAAAAAAGAGACTGTCAGTTTGTCGAATTGCAGATCGAAGGGCAAAGTCTGTGACTTTATGGCCCGGGTGATGAATCTGGCAGACCGGGATTTCCCCTCCTGCCAGGCCCATACCACAGTCACAAAAACAACAGCCGCCAAAAGACTGTAAAGCAAAACAGAAAAAATTTTTTTTAACACACTCACTCTCTTTCCCACTGGTTAAGTAAAAAACGGGCCAGACGGTAACGGGGACGAACATTTAACAAATCTTTTAACAAATTTTTTGCTTTTTTTCTATCCCCCAGTCCATAATAAGCCTGTGCCCGGGCATAAGTTAAGGCAAAAGTTATTTCTGGATCTTTATGTCCCCGGGTCTGAAGAGTGTCCAAAACCTGAAGAAGATCCAAATAAAGCTCACCCTGTATCAGTAAATCCACATACAACCAGGACTCACTCAATGGGGAAGTGGGGGGGGGTAAAACATCCACCGCCAGATCCGGGTAACCCATAAAAGAAAGAACCACTGCCATATCCGTGCTTTTTGCCATTTTCCTCTTCAGGCAGCTTTTTACAAACTGAAGAAGGTTTTGAGCCTGCTTTCTTCTCTCAGGGTCCTTTGCCACAGAAGACATAAAATGCTGAAAACGGGTATGTTCCTTTCTTTTTCTTAAAGCAGCCTCGCTGTCTTTTTGCTGCCATTTTTGAAGTTCTTCTGCGAGAAAGGGGTTGTGGGGATCTCTTTCCTGCAGTTTCTTTAAAATCTCCTGTTCCCGGCTTAAAATCCCCTCCGCCTGAACAAACTTTAAATCCTCCATAAGCTGAACAAATTGCTTGTCCCTGCTTTTGTAAATTTTTCGAATTTTATCTTTTTTAAGAGTCAAAAACCGGCTCAGTGAAGTTTCCCAGCTGCGGGTGTTAAGTACATAAAGCAGCTGATCCTGCTCCAAAATTCCCTTTAAAAAACACTTTTTAGCCTGTAAAGACACCTTAACCTTCTGAAGAGAGAGTATTTCCATTAAAAAAGCCCAGGGCAGGGTTTGGTTTGCTTTAAGACGAAGGAGTGCACTCTCTAAAATCATGCGAAAAAGCCCGGCCTGCCTCATAAACCGGCAAATGTGAAGATAAGCCTCTGTGTTCTCTTTAAATCTTTTTTTTCTCAAAAGACTTTGGGCTATTTGGGGGGGGCTATCCCCCTTTAACAGCAAAGCATGAATATCTTTTTCCACTTCTGAAGAAAGCAATTTTAATCTCCTGAAGAATCCCCGTCTTTGACTCTTTCCATATAAGAACCATCACTGGTGTTGACTTTAACCCTGTCCCCTGTTTTGAGGTGCAGGGGAACCTGAAGGCTGTAGCCAGTCTGTACCACGGCGGCTTTTGTGGCCCCTGTCACCGTGTTGCCTTTATGGCCAGGTGTGGTGTCAGTGATTTTTAAAGTCACAGTTTTGGGGAGCTGAACACCTACGGCCTGGCCTTTAAAAAAACACACCTTAATCTCCATGTTCTCCTTTAAAAAATGAACAGCCCCACTGAGGGCCGATTCACTTAAAACACTTTGCTCATACGACTGGGTGTCCATAAAATGAAATCCCTCACTGTCTTTGTATAAAAAACTCATGTCTTTATAATCCACATCAGGTTCTTCAAACTTTTCCCCGGAGCGTATTGTTAAATCCACATAAGAACCTGTGAGCAGACTTTTTAACCTGGTTTTCGTAAACTGATTCCCCTTTCCCGGCTTAACATGCTGAAATTCCACAATAACATAAGGCTCCGATTTGTATAATAACCTCAAACCTTTTTTAAAATGGTTGGTGCCTACCATAACTCTGCCCCCTGTCAGAAAACCTTTTCCCCACAAATATTCAAGAGGGGTGAGCCCTTAAATTTTGCAAAACACGAAACAGGATTTGAATTTTTTTATATCTTTTTTCCCTGTTTTTCTGTTCTTTTAAAGCATGGGGTTTTAAATGGCCCGCGTCTTTTTTTGTTTCCTTATAAACATGAGGACTGTGCTTTAAAAGCCATTGTTCCATGTTCTGAATTTGTGCTTGTTCCTCTTTATGATGGGTGTATGCCTGCTTCATTTCGTGCAAAAAATCCCGGGCCTGCTCAAACCGGCTTCTGTAAATCAGGGCCTGAGCCACACTGAGACGGGTCTGCCACTTTTTCACATAAGAGGCCGATTTCACCCTGTGCAGGGGATGAAGCACAGGGGGTGCAGGTTTTGCACCCTCCTCCCGGGGAAGGGATAAGGCCATCTCAGTCAAACTTTTAAAAGCAAACCCGGACTCCTCATAATCCTTAATGGTTAAAGGTTCCAGCTTTTTGACAATTTGAGCGGCCTGTGAATTTTCCGGATCCAAAAACAGGACCCTCTTATAAGCATTTAAGGCCCGAGACAAATTTTTTAATTTCAGGTGGCAGCGGGCCAAAAACTTGTGAGCCAAAATGTTCTCCGGTGAAAGACGGGTGGCTTTTTGCAAAGAAGCAAGAGCTTTTTCTGTCTGACCCCGATCCAGATAAAGAAGAGCCAGAACAATATGACCCGATGCAAAATCCGGATGCTCCTTTAAGCCCTCCTCACACAGCTTAAAAGCCCTGTCCCATTCTCCCATACGGCGGTAAATATGAGCCAAAGGGGCAAAAATCCGGGATTTTGGGTATTCCCTGTACAAATTGACATAGCGTTTAAAAGCCACTGGTTTCATTTTTAAAAGCCCTCATCCTGAAAATTATGACACAAAAAAAGAAACAGATACAACATTTAATCCTCTATTAAGACGGATACAGGGCTTTTGCCGGTGGAGCTGAACACGGGATACCACCTCCATTTAAGCCTCTGTAAGCAGAGACAGACAAAAGGGGTTCTCTCAGCGTGACAGAGCAGAAGACACCACCTTTAACCCTTCTGTAAGCAGGGGCAGGGGGGGGGTATGAGGTTTACGGGCTATGGTGTCATAATGCTTTTTATCTTATTGGCTCCCGGTGTGTCATAATTACCCTTTGTTTTCTTTCCCTTAAGCTTTTAAGATTTATAGAAAAGAAGTTTAAGCTTAATGGCAGAGGTTGTGAAAGAACAATGAGACAAACGGTAATGGGTTTTGACCCGGGGACAATAAAGACCGGTTATGCGGCGGTGTCCTGGGAGGGAACAGATATCAAACTGATAGATTTTGGTGTGCTTTGCCCACCGGCAAAAAAAACTTTGGAGCAAAGATTATGTGTTATTGGGGAACATCTGGAGCGTTTGATTAAAAAACACAAGCCCAAGGACAGTGCCATTGAGCAAATGTTTTTTGGTAAAAACGCAGACAGTGCTTTTAAACTGGGGCAGGCTTTTGGCCTTTGTGTGTATCAGTCTGTTCGCCACGGGGCCAGAGTGTTTCCCTACGCGGCCCGGTTTATCAAGCAGGCTGTAACAGGCTCCGGGAGGGCCGACAAACACTCTGTTCAGGCTTTTGTCTGTAATATTTTTAAAATATCCCCTCACCACCAAAACACCGATGCCACAGACGCTTTGGCCTGTGTGCTTTGCCATATTTACCAAAAACAAAAACCGGACATCAGGGATGTGGGCCACTCGGATGCAAAACTTTATGCAAAACCTTTCGAAAACAAAAACTTTCCATCACCGGGGTGAAAAAATCATGATTGCCACTTTAACCGGAAAAATAAAACTCACTGGCCCTGATCATCTGATACTGGATGTAAAAGGGGTGGGTTATGAGGTGTTTGCCTCTGCTTTCACTCTTCAGTCGGTGAAGGCTTTGGAACAGGTGGAACTTTTTATCTACACTCATGTCAAAGAGGACACTTTAAGACTTTATGGTTTTTTTGAGCTGGCGGAAAAAACCATGTTTTTGTCTCTTTTACAAATGAATGGAGTGGGACCTAAAATGGCCCTTGCCATTTTATCCGCAGCCCCCTCCCTGCAGGACCTGGTGAGCATGATTGAACACTCTGACATAAAGGGCTTAAGCCGGCTTCCCCGGGTGGGTAAAAAAACAGCCCAGCAAATGATTCTCACTCTGAAGGGAAAGCTGAGTACCGAAAGTGAAGATCAGGAACTTACAAAAGCCCGGCAGGACTTAAGAGCGGCTTTAAGCGGACTGGGTTTTAAGTCTGTGGAAATTCAATCTGTTTTGGATAATATAAAAATAAGCCAAAACAGGGAAAAAGACTTAAAAAAAGCCCTGTCTTACCTGCAACCGGAGTTTCTTCCTTAAAAAAACAGAAAGGTCACAAATGGAAGTTTTAAAAGAGCCATCCCCTTTATCTGTCCCCTCCCTTGCGAAGCTGAGGCCCTTGTGTTTTGAAGACTTTCCCGGACAAGACCTGGTGAAAGACAAACTAAAGGTCTTTGTGTCCGCCTGCCTGAAGCGAAAGGAGGCTTTGGATCACTGTTTGTTCAGCGGCCCACCGGGTTTGGGCAAAACCACTCTGGCCTACATTATTGCCCGGCATTTGAACTCCCCTTTAAAAACACTGTCTGCCCCGGCCCTTCGCCGAAAAGGGGATATGGTATCCATCCTCACCACCATGCAAAAAGACACTATTTTGTTTATCGATGAAATTCACCGACTCAGCAAAGACATAGAGGAATACCTTTACACGGCCATGGAGGATTTTTACATTGACATTGTTACAGGCGAAGGTTTTGGAGCCAGAAGTATTCGCTTTCAACTCCCCTCTTTTACTCTGGTGGGGGCCACCACACGCATGGGACTTTTAAAAGCCCCTTTTACCGACCGGTTTGGTATTATAGAAAGACTCTCTTTTTACGAACCTGCCGCCTTAAAGCAAATTGTCACACGCTCTGCCCGGCTTTTAAAAATGGATCTCACAGAGGAGGGGGCAGAGGAAATATCCTTAAGAAGCCGGGGAACCCCGCGTGTGGCCAACCGGCTGCTCAAAAGAATCAGAGACTTTGCACAAGTCCATGGAAAAGGAAAGGTGGACCAGATACAAGCCAAAAAAGCTTTAAGTTATTTGGGCATAGACGGACAGGGCTTAAACTTTATGGACTTAAAGATTTTACAAATTATACACAAAGATTTTCAAAATGGTCCGGTGGGGATAGACACCCTGGCTGCCGCTTTGGGTGAGGAGACAGACACTCTGGAGGATTTTTACGAACCTTTTTTAATTCAAAAAGGCCTGCTGCAAAAAACAGCCCGGGGAAGATGCTTAAGCCAAAAAGCCTTAAACCATCTTCTTCACTGTGACAAAACCTGATCCCCCTTTTGTTTTTTTAATCAGGGAGTAAAGTGTTGATTATTGGCGTACCAAAAGAAATCAAACAATCAGAAAACCGGGTGGCTTTAACCGATCACCAGGTAAAAACCCTTGTGCAAAAAGGCCATCAGGTTTTGGTACAAAAAGGGGCGGGTCTTGGAAGCCTTATCAAAGATGAGAGCTATAAGGCCTCAGGGGCCAAAGTTTTAACCTCCATGGAGGAAGTGTATGCACAGGCGGATATGATTATAAAAGTCAAAGAACCTTTAAAACCGGAGTACAAACTGCTTAAGGAAAATCAGATTCTTTACACTTTTTTACACCTGGCTGCAGAACCGGAACTTACAGAGATTTTAATTCAACGGGGGGTTAAGGCCATAGCTTACGAGACCATTCAGGAGGAGGGTGGCAGGCTTCCCCTTTTAACCCCCATGAGTGTGGTGGCGGGGAGACTGGCAGCCCAGGTGGGGGCCACATGCCTGCAAAAAGATCATGGGGGAAGAGGTATTTTACTGGGCGGAGTGCCAGGGGTTTTTAAAGCCCGGACAGTGATTATTGGAGGAGGCACAGTAGGTAAAAACGCCTGTGCCATGGCCCTGGGCCTGCAATCAAAGGTGACTGTACTGGATACCAATTTAAAACGACTGGAGGAAATAGACACCCAATTTGGGGGACGGGTACAAACCCTTTACTCCTCTCAGGAAAACAGAGAAAAAATGGTGAAATGCGCGGATCTTTTAATTTGTGCTGTACTGAAAACGGGTGGTAAAGCCCCCCGGCTGATTAGCCGAAAGATGATTAAGGGAATGCAGGAGGGCAGCGTGATTGTGGATGTGTCCATCGACCAGGGAGGTTGTGTGGAAGGCATTCGCCCCACCTCGCACAAAACACCCACTTTTATTCATGAGGGGGTGGTGCATTATGCAGTACCCAACATTCCAGGCATTGTGGCACGCACCTCCACTTATGCTTTAACAAATTCTACCTTTCCCTACACTCTGATGATAGCTCAAAAAGGATTAAAACAGGCTTTAACAGAGTGCAAAGCTTTAAAAAAGGGCCTGAACATTTACGAGGGACAGGTTACGCACGAGGCTGTGGCCCGGGCCTTAAACAAAAACCATGTTCCTTTTTCAGTTTAATCCATTTTTTTCTGTGAGAGAGCAATTTCCACACCCCATTTTTATTCTTAGAACCCTAAAACACCAGACATTCATACTTCCCTTAGGCCCCTGTCAGAAAAAAAAACTTTAACCCCGGTCACTATAGGGGAGCCATCTACAAGTAAAATAACCAGGTCCGGGACCACTACACAATTTAATAATAGCAATATATCCAATCCTTTTAAAGGAATTTCCAAACATAGGCTCTACATTAAACTCAACAGCACCGATGGGTATTGTATGACCCTTACTGTGCATTGAAATAGCTTGTTCATAGGCAAAAGTTTTTACGCCTTCACTTTGTGCTTTATCTGAATAGACTTGTATCTTTACAGTGTATTCTTTTGTTTTCTCTGTGTGACTTGCAACACAAGAAGCGTAATATATAGCTCTGTAATCAAAAGGACTCAACCCATATCTGTACTTTTTACTTAAGTCAATTTTATAACTAAAATTTTGTGAATCTCCTTTTAAGATTCTTTTCATGTATTCTTTACAGTATTTTAACACTTGATCTTCAAGATAATCAGCTCCACCATAAGAAGACCAAAAACCAAAACCCAGGCAGACAACCAAAGACATAAAACAATTTTTCATTTTTCTCCTCCTTATTTTTGTTGTTAAATACCGTTTGAACTGGCACACTTTTTTTGGCTACTTTCCTGGCTTATGGGGTTTCCATATTAAAAGCCTTTGTATAACCAAAATATTTGACTTAACACTGACTTTACCCCCCCCCATTTTTTTTCAAGCTTTTTATAAAAACTGGACCTTTAGCCCCTCGCATTTAAAAAGGGTATGAGTTTAAGTTCAGTTACAGAGCTAAAGAACACCCGCACATTTTGCTTCCTAAAAAGCCCTTTAAATCATCTTTAAAGCAAAAAAAAATCACACCATGACTCAAAATAAAGCCTGTAAATCTTCCTTTCACAGCATCTTCTTTCCTGAATCTTCAGGGGTGGGGGGGGGTAAAACTTTGCTTTTTCTCTTGCCACAAGGCTTGGGAGTGTGCCATTCTGATACCTTACGATGAAAAAACAACTTCACACCCCCTCTTTACATACGGTAAAAGAACAAAACCATGCATCAAAACAAAAAAACCAGAAAAACCTCTTTACACGACATCTTCTTTAAAGAAGTCTATTCCCACCTCCCTTACAGCCTGGATATTTTTCGCCTTATCCTCACTCCCTCAGAGTTTAAACTCTTTGACTTCAAGACTCTAAAACTGGAGCTTAACTCTTTTGTGGACAAAGAGTTTAAAGAGAAGAGAATGGACCTGCTCTTTTCTGTGAAAAAGCGTGGTTCAAAGAAAAGCACCCGTATTTTGTTTTTGCTGGAACATAAATCCTACCAGGACGAAGGTCTTTTAAGGCAGATACTAAATTACCAGACAGGAATATACGACAAGACAAAAGAACCGGTGATACCCGTGGTGGTCTACCATGGAAGCAAAAAGTGGAGGGGGGTTTTGAGCTTCCATGAGTATTTGAGTGATTTTAGTGGGGTTTTGAAGAGATATTTTGGTAAGAATGTCTTGAATTTTAAGTGTCGGTTATTGAATCTTCAGGATTTGAGCAAAAATGGAAAAAAACTAAAGAGCTTGACAAGCTACCCGGCCTTGTATATTATGAGCCATATATGGAATTTGAATGAGGAGGTTATGAGGTCCCTGTTTGTAATTGGCAGAAGGTTGTCGGTCAGGGATCGTATGAGGTTGATAAAGAAGGCTGTGGATTATGTGCGTCATTACAGCCCGGGATTTAGTTGGAGGATATTGAGTGAGATAGAAGTAAGGGCTATTGATAAGGAGGAGGAGAGAGTTATGCCACCATTACAGATATCATTGGATGAGGAGAGGTCCAAAGGCTTAAAACAAGGTCGCTTGGAAGGGCTTCAAAAGGGCCGCCAGGAAGGGCTTCAAAAGGGGCTTCAAAAAGGTCAGCAGGAGCTGATTTTAAAGATGTTGAAGGCCAAGGCAGATTTGTCTTTTATCTCCAAGGTAACAGGCTTGTCAGAGCAGGAGCTTAAAAAACTCAAAAACAGTTCCAAAAAGTAACTACTGCTGTGAAACAGGATACTTTTCAGGAGGACAAGCACTATGGCCCTGCAAAATAACTATAAACATTCGGATCAAAGAAGCTATTGAAAATCGTTTAACGCAAGATCCTGTGGGTTTGGGTAAACCACTGAGATACAGTTTTAAAGGTTACCGTCGTATTCGAGTGGGAGATTACCGGGTGGTCTATAAAGTCCAACTTTCCAAAAAATTGGTTACCATTGCTTACATCAGGCATCAAAGATATTTTTAATAAAAACCTTTATTTTTCTGCCATATTTAAAGCTCTATGGCCCTTTTCTTTGGAACACATCGCATTCTCACACTTTTTCTTTTCTGGTGGTGGTTTGCCTGGTAAAGCTTATTTAGCTTTCCATTAAGCCACCTAATCTTTGCCCTTTGTTCATAAGCCACAAAAGCCACAAAACTGTGCAGTGAAATAATACCTGCAATCACAAAAACTTTAAAAGAATTCACTTTATCCACCTATTAAGACCCCTCTACAGGTTCAGACCCCTCTTCAGCAGAAGAATTGTCATCTTTGTATTCCAATTTTGGGTGATCATTATCATCGTCTCTGGAAAGTCTGTCTATCCAGTCATCTACATCTTTTAAATCGTTACATTCTGTATCTTTAAGGGACCGATCATTTTCATTTTCATAATAATCACAATCACTCCCAGAAGCTCCCACAACATCCGGATCTCCACTATCACCCTGGCTGTCTTTAAAATCTCTAAATTCCTCTAAAGAATTCCATTCCCTTATAACCAAGTGAATTTTATGCTTTACTTCATAAGCCTGATCAAGACATGAAAAGGTAATGTAAGGGTAACCTGGATCAATATCTGCATCTTCTTTTAATGAAGGTTTATAAAAATCCGGACGACCTGTGTTTTCTTTGATACCTTCCCAATAGTTTGCCGTAACCATACTGTGAAATCGATCTCTGGAATCGTCTCTTTTAAAGGTCTTGTCCAATTCTTCAATAACAGGTGGTATATTATATCTTTGTCTTAATCCGTCTTTTGCTTCTGTTATAATAGGAAGCGGCATTCCGTCTTGGGAGTATTTATCCCAAGAGGTCCGGCCCAAACCACCGATACAATTCTTTAAATCACCACCCCATTTATTACCTTCAGTCGAAGCCTGCGTCCGTACATTTCTTTGCTTATATTCACCTAAACAACAATTTACTTCATTCTTTGTAAAGGAACACACCTGTTCAACTTTCTCTTTACAATAATCTATATCACAATCCCCACATCTTATTTTAGTAAAAGAAGGATCGGATTCTTCCTTACAACCCCTTTCTTTAAAGATTCCTGAAGCACATATAAGACCGTCTTCAATCTGTTGCTCATTCGCTCCAGGGGCTGGACAGTATCTGTAAGCATCATCGTCACATGTACTACAAAACTTCCCGTGTGATTTTCCATCAGGAGTCTGAAATGAACTTGAATAAATCAATGTAGGACCATAACCAGATTCCCTGTTATAGTGCCAGTGAGGCTGAAATTCAATAAAATTACACATCCCGGGAGGGGCATTGTATTCAAAAACCAACTCATGTAAAAACAAGTCCAACTCCAGGACTTCAAACATACAAAACATGTCTTCTGTGGCAGACTCCTCATTTACAGGAATCTTGCAGTCATACCCCGGGCCGTTGGTACTCTCGTACATCTCATAATCCAGCAAATCCACACCAGACCTTCCCTTGTAAAAAGCATCAGCAATCCTCATAAAAAAAAAGTCATTATTAGGGATTTGACGACTTTCACCATCTGCATCCGGAAGGGAAGAGAAAAGATTAGTGGAATTTAAAAAAGCTCCCCCACAGCTTGAAAGCATGTAAGGAAAAAACCCACAAACAAAAGAAATTATCAGAATCCACTTTTTCATAAGTTTTAAGCTTTACCTTCCCTGTCATAGCTCTAAATTTCACTTTGTTTGCCATTTTACCCCCCCCCATTTTTTTTCAAGCTTTTTATAAAAACTGGACCTTTAACCCTGCTTTTAAAGAGAACGAGGGAAGTCTCTTTCTGATGCCCTGCAAGAAAGCAAAGTTTAAGATTCTGTATGCTACATCATCCTTAAAATCAGAAAAAAGCATGTTTGAAAAAAGATAGTGACACCCCCCTTTTACATACGGTAAAAGAACAAAACCATGTCTCAAAACAAAAAAGCCAAAAAAACCTCCCTTCACGACATCTTCTTTCTTGAATTTTAAGTGCCGGTTGTTAAATCTTCAGGATTTGAGCAAAAATGGAAAAAAACTAAAGAGCTTGACAAGCTACCCGGCCTTGTATATTATGAGCCATATATGGAATTTGAATGAGGAGGTTATGAGGTCCCTGTTTGTAATTGGCAGAAGGTTGTCGGTCAGGGATCGTATGAGGTTGATAAAGAAGGCTGTGGATTATGTGCGTCATTACAACCCGGGATTTGGTTGGAGGATATTGAGTGAGATAGAAGTAAGGGCTATTGATAAGGAGGAGGAGAGAGTTATGCCACCATTACAGATATCCTTGGATGAGGAAAGAGCCAAGGGTTTAAAACTGGGGCTTCAAAAGGGCCGCCAGGAAGGGCTTCAAAAGGGGCTTCAAAAAGGTCAGCAGGAGCTGATTTTAAAGATGTTGGAGGCAAAGGCAGATATGTCTTTTATCTCCAAGGTAACAGGCTTTTCAGAGCAGGAGCTTAAAAAACTCAAAAACAGTTCCAAAAAATAGTATTGCTTTTTAGGTTAAGGCGAACATTCTGCGGGTGTGGCAAGCTCCACAGTCAGGGGTGCGTTCCAGTGTCTGAGGTGAGGTTTGTCCGTGTTTTTCCGTTGTGGCAAAATGTGCTAAAACTGGCATAAATAGCCAACGCATTAAAGCTTAAACAAGAAAACCCAAAGAAAAGAAGTGAGAGGGCAACCCCCCCTACTTTTTTCCTGGAAAACTAAAAAACAAAGCCCGCATACTTCCCTGTATCAGCTTAATCTCACAAAACTTTAATCCTCAAATCCTTTGAATACTTGACACATACTATAACGAAAGCCGGGACCATTACACAATTTAATAATAGAAATATACGCAATATTTTTATAGGACTCTCCAGGTTTAGCTATCGTAAACTCAAAAGCACCGATGGGTATTATATGATCCTTACTGTGCCTTGAAGTGGCATTTGCATAGGCAAAAGTTGTTACACTGTCAGTTTGTGCTTTAGATGAATAGACCATCATATTAACAGTGTATTCTTTTGTTTTTTCTTTGTGATATACAGCACAAGAAACGAAGGTTTTTATGTTGTAATTAAAAAACGAAGGCTTATGAGATACCTCGACTGCATACCAAAAATTTTGTGAATCTCCTCCTAAAACTTTTTCCATATATGTTTTACAGTATTTTAAAACCTGATCTTCAAAATAATCAGCTCCACCATAAGAAGACCAAAAAACAAGACTCAGGCAAGCAACCAAAGACATAAAACAATTTTTCATTTTTCTCCTCCTTATTTTTGTTGTTAAATACTGTTTGAACTGGCACACTTTTTTTGGCTACTTTCCTGGCTTATAAAAAACCGTTTGTTTATGGAGTTGTTTTTCATACTTAAAGCCTTTATATAGCCAAAATATTTGACTTAACACTGACTTTACCCCCCCCCATTTTTTTTCAAGCTTTTTATAAAAACTGGACCTTTGTCTGCACTTAGACACTACCAGGATGAAGGTTTTTTAAGGCAGGTACTGCATTATCAGACAGGGATATACGACAAGACCAGGGAACCGGTGATACCCGTGGTGTATATTTAGAACATAGGCAATTCAGGTGTTTATATAATGACTGGATTGATGGCCGGCATTGTCAAAACAATAATCAGTAAGCAAATCTTACCCATTATGTTAGAGGGTGGAGAGTCCCGCCGCCGTTAGAGGGTATCGGATTACCTGCGGCGGCGACTTTGAGCAGAAGACCTTTCTCTTCTTCTCCTTCTTCGGTCACGGGAAGGCCTATGCCTTCTGTAATCATCCCTTTCCCCTTTATCAGCAGTCCGCTTTTTCCTCTTAAGAAAAAAGTACCCCAGCCCCCCCAGTAACACCAGGGCTCCCAAACCTGCTGATGGGTTTTTAAACAAAAGGGCCAACAAGTCCCCCAAAAAAGACCCTGTACCACCACCTGTGCCAAAGCCACCTTCACCCCCCAATTCCCCCTGAGAGTCAATCAAACCCCTCATATACTGACCGGTATTTTGACTCCCCCGTCCCCCGCCACTTCCCTTGTAAGAGGAGCCAAAGCCACTCTTCAACACCCTTAAGCTGTTGATGGAGGATGCAAAATCTGCTGCATACTTCTTGTAATGATTCTTATGGGCACTGTAAGTCACCAATACAGAAAGAGAACCCTTGGTGGTCACCAGGTACCTGGTGTAATAACCTGGCACTTCTGATCCGGAGTGAAAACCATCCACCCACTGGTGCCGCTGAATCGATCTTTTTTTAACATGAAATACCTTGGATGTCACAGCCGGGGCTGCTTTTTTACCCTGAATTTTTCGACTCTCCTTAAGATACTTCATATATTGATCCAACCGGTCAGAAGGACCTTTTTGTTTCGCCGTCAGGATAATAGTGGCCTCTTTGGACTTGGTCTTCATCTTGTTGGCACAAATCCACTCTGTCCCCTCAGGAAAACAATGCCAGTTGTTCAGCAAATCAAAACTGACATAACTGGTGGCAAACTTTTTACCAAAAGCCGAAAAGGAAAAACCAAAAAAAACAAGCAAAACAAGATACTTCATCACAATAAACCTCATCGGAAACCCATGGGGGCCATTTTAATTTTTTTATCACCCCCCACAAAAACAGGGAGGAAACTTAAAAGCTTGACACCTGATCTGCACCTCATTTATAAAACCACCATAATCTTCAGGCAAACCTATCTAAAAAACGGAGGTACACCATGAGTGTGGAAGAAAAAGTCAAATCCTTGATTGTCGATCAGCTGGGGGTGGAAAAAGACAAAGTCACACCAGAGGCCTCCTTCACCGATGATCTGGGTGCAGACAGTATGGATGTGGTGGAAATGGTTATGGCTTTTGAGGACAACTTTTCCATCAAAATTCCCGAGCAGGAAGAGCAAAATATCCGCACTGTTCAGGATGCCATTGACTTCATAAAAAAACAGCAAAACAGCACCGAAACCCCCATAAAACCCCCACAAAACAAAGAATGAGAAAAGTTGTTATTACCGGACTGGGATGTGTCACCCCCCTTGGAACAGGAGTAAAAAAAACCTGGCAGGCCATGCAGGCGGGCAGCTCGGGCATAACTCCTTTTGAGGCTTTTCCCGGGTACTCTTTACCTGTGCGTATTGCGGGAGTGGCAAAAGATTTTTCTGCAGAAAAGTGCGTAAGTAAAAAAGATCAAAAAAAAACCTGCCGTTTTACCCATTTTACCCTGAGCAGTGCCAAAGAGGCTATTGATCAAAGCGGACTGGACCTTCACAAAGAGGAGTTGAGAGAAAAAACCGGAGTCCTTATTGGGGTGGGGATGGGGGCTTTGCCTCTTATTGAAGAGACAGCCCTTAAAGTCAAACAGGGCAGAATGCCCTCCCCTTTCTTTATTCCTTCGGTGATTGCCAATGCTGCCACGGGGCAGGTGAGCATTCAGTGGGGCTTAAAAGGCCCAAGTTTTTCCTCCCTTTCAGCCTGTTCGTCGGGGGCCCATGCCATAGGGGAGGCCTGCCGCTGGATTCAGGAGGGAAGATGTGAAGTTGTGATTGCCGGGGGAGCCGAATCTGCTCTTTCCCCTTTAAGTTTTCAGGGATTTCATGCCATGCGGGCCCTTTCCACCCGTAACCATGAACCACAAAAAGCCTCCAGACCCTGGGACAAAGACCGCTCAGGCTTTGTTATGAGCGAAGGGGCGGCCGTACTGGTGCTGGAATCAGAAAGCTTTGCCCAAAAACGCAAAGCCACCATATACGCCGAGCTGAAAGGCTACGGGGCCTCTTCTGATGCTTTTCACATAGCAGCTCCTGAACCAGAGGGAAAAGGTGCCTCCATTGCCATGAGAAGAGCTTTAAACTCCGCTCAAACACCCAAAGAGGACATAGACTACATCAACGCCCATGGCACCTCCACACCCTCAGGGGACAAGGCAGAGGCACAGGCTATATGGTCTTTGTTTGGCCCACACTGTAAAAAACTCTGTGTCAGCAGCACCAAAAGCATGATAGGACACACTCTGGGAGCTGCGGGAGCCATTGAAGCCTTATGCTCTGTCCTCGCTCTTTACCACCAGGTGATACCCCCCACCATTAACCTGGACTCCCCGGACCCTGAGCTTCCCCCTTTGGACTTTGTACCCCACAAGGCCCGAAGCAGGACCCTTCGTACTGTTTTAAGCAACAGCTTTGGTTTTGGAGGTACCAACGCCTGCCTTGTTTTTCAAAAGTACAAATAACCACAAAGTGTAAAAAGCATTTTTTGTAATACCTAAAAAAGGGACCTTTAAAACTTATGTCCTCACCACAAATACATAATATTTTTATTGCCAGTGATCATGCCGGGTTTTTACTCAAGCAATTTTTGATAGAAAAAAACCAAAAACAAAACTTTAAAGACCTGGGGGTGTTCGAAAGCAAACAAAAAAACACTTACCCCAGGCAGGCTTTTACGCTGTGCCAAAACCTGCTTAAGACACAAAAACCCCATCAGGAAGCACCCTCTTATGGAGTGCTGCTTTGCGGCAGCGGACAGGGCATGGCCATACAGGCCAACCGCTTTAAAGGAATTCGTGCAGCTCTGGGGTGGAGCGAGGAAAACACCCGCCTGGCCCGGGAGCACAACAACTGCAATGTTTTGTGCCTGGGGGCAAGGCTTCTTTCTTTTGAAAAAAATCAAAAACTGTTTCATATTTTCATCACCACTGCCTTTAAAGGAGGTCGCCACATTGAAAGAGTTAAACAGCTGGATCTCTAAAGAGCTTTACTCCCGGGATCCCAAAATTTTTGAAGCTCTTAAGGGAGAGGCTTTAAGGCAGGAAGAGGGGCTGGAGCTGATTGCCTCTGAAAATTACACCTCCCCGGCTGTTCTTCGTGTGCAGGGTTCTCTTCTTACCAACAAATACGCTGAAGGTTATCCGGGAAAAAGATATTACGGAGGCTGCCGCTTTGTGGATCTTTGCGAAACACTGGCACAGGAGCGGGTCAAACACTTGTTTGCCGCTGAGTATGCCAATGTCCAGCCTCACTCGGGTTCTCAGGCCAATATGGCGGCTTATTTTGCAGTGGCCTCCCCGGGAGAAAAAATTTTGGGCATGGATTTGTCTCAAGGAGGGCATCTGACCCATGGGGCTTCTGTGAGTTTTAGTGGATTTGTTTTTCAGGCTTTTTCTTATGGTGTGAATCCCGTAAGTGGTTTTTTGGACTACAACCAGGTGGAGGAGCAGGCCAAAAAACACAAACCCAAAATCCTTATTGCCGGACACAGCTCTTACCCCCGGATACCTGATTTTAAAATTTTTAAATCCATTGCCGACCAGGTGGGGGCGATTTTGGTGGTGGATATGGCACATTTTGCAGGTCTGGTGGCGGGCAAAGCTCATCCCTCACCGGTTCCCTATGCAGACTTTGTCACTTCCACCACCCACAAAACTTTAAGAGGCCCCAGAGGGGGTTTTGTGCTTTGTAAAAAAGAATACAGCAAAGCATTGGACAAGGCTTTATTCCCTGGCATTCAGGGGGGACCTTTGGCCCATGTGGTGGCAGCCAAGGCAGTGGCCTTTAAAGAGGCCTCCCAGCCAGACTTTAAAGATTACTGCCGTAAAGTGATAAAGAATGCAAAAACTTTGGCCTCTGAACTGCAAAATTTGGGTTTTAAACTGGCTACGGGGGGGACAGACAACCACCTTGTTTTATTGGATTTGTCTGACAGGGGAATCACCGGCCGGGATGCAGAAAAAAAACTGGAACAAGCGGGAATCACTGTGAACAAAAACACCATCCCCGGGGAAAAGCTGTCCCCTTTTGTAACCAGTGGCATTCGTTTGGGAACGGCAGCTCTCACCACCCGTGGTATGGGGGAAAGCGAAATGAAGCAAATAGCCCATTGGATAAACAACACCCTTGCGGGGACTGAACAACAAATCCCTAAAATTCAACAGGAGATAAAAAAACTGTGCAGTTTTTTTCCCTGCCCCTCCATGGAAAACACAATAAAAAACACAGCGGAAAATACAAAACCCCCCTCTTCTTCTGAAACAAGGGAGCCTGCGAAATGAAAACAAAAAGGAGCTTTTACCAGTTATGGTGCTTCACCATTTCTGTGTTGGCCTTGCAACTTCTGGGGGCTTGTGTGCATGGGAAAAGCCCTGACTTTGGCTATCCTGTTAAGGCTCCACACAATCTTTCCAGAGTGTTTTCCATTTACCATGAGGGGATTGATTTCCCAAAAAAAACAGGAAGGCCTGTGCTGGCAGCCGCCAGTGGCATGGTGGTTTATACAGGAGAGCAGTTTTCCGGATATGGAAAAATGATTCTCATCAAACACAACACTTACTGGTCCAGCCTTTATGCCCACCTTCATAAAATTCAGGTACAGGCAGGGAAGCGGGTTCAGAAGGGAAGCCAGATAGGGGAAGTAGGAAGCACGGGAAGGTCTTCAGCCCCTCACCTGCACTTTGAAATCATTCACAAAAAACAAGCCATAAACCCTGTCCCTTTTCTCAAATAACCTGGTTTTTCTTAAAAAAGCATAAAAAAAGGGGCTTTTTGGCTTGATTTTTGATATGTTATAATGTATGTAAATGGAAAGGGCGAATTTTGGCAATTCTATAATGTGGTGAGGATAGCTAAAGATGAGTTTAAAAACAAGAGTTTTATGTGTTGCTTCTGTTGCTGGTTTGGGGTTTTTCATCAGTATGGTGCTTGGGCCTGTCTTTGCAGGTGAAGAGGCAAAAACAGACAAACGAGACCCTGCTGCTGTAACCACCCCTCTTAAGTACCCCCCTCCGCCGGCTGATCCCACACAGCTGCCAGCCCCTGTGAAAAAGTATGTGAAGATGATTGCTGATTTGTGCAACACCAACGACTTAAGCAAACAGGTGCCACAGTTACAAGCCGCTTTAAAAGGCCTGGATAAGGTACTTCCTTTTTATTATGAAAATCATTTATGGGAAGACAATTCAGGATTAAGAGAGATGCATACCAACCTGTTCAATGAGAGATATATTGGTGCACTTTGGGGATACCTTAATACTGACCCCGAAAAAAGGTTTAATGCTGAAGAGCAATATTTGTATGGGCTGAGGAGATTGGATAATTTGCCTGAGGACTCAGGGCCTGAGCGTTTTTCCCACGATTGGGAACATCAAATTTATAACGGTCTTTATTGTATATCCCATGATAACCCACGTCCTCCCAAAACATCCTTAGCCAAAAAACCGAATGCCTCTTAAACTTTGTTGGTGGGGATCAGCAATTTTTTTGCTGTTGTTTTCCTTTCATAGTCATGCTATCTCTTTTTTAGGTCTTTACGAAACCTGTAACTGGAAAAACAAAGATTTTACAAACCGAATCATCAGGGAAGCCTATCAGTACTGTCCTCTTGATGAAAAAGACGACCTTTCCCAATGTGCCAAATACAAACCTTCCAAGATACCTTTTTGTCAAAATATTTATTTTTCCGGTTCAGAGAGTGCTTTAAAGCGGGCCATTGTGCGTCTTCATACCAGGGAAGGCAAAACCGCTCCACCCCTCAAAAGCGTAAATCAGTTTTTGAATGATGTAAAAAAACACTGCCCCACAGTCTTATGAAAATGGGAAGGTCTTTAGCCCTTCACCTGCACTTTGAAATCATTCACAAAAAACAAGCCATAAACCCTGTCCCTTTTCTCAAATAACCTAGTTTTTCTTAAAAAAGCATAAAAAAAGGGCTTTTTGGCTTGATTTTTGATATGTTATAATGTATGTAAATGGAAAGGGCGGATTTTGGCAATTCTATAATGTGGTGAGGATAGCTAAAGATGAGTTTAAAAACAAAAGTTTTATGTGCTGCTTCTGTTGCTGGTTTGGGGTTTTTCATCTGTATGGTGCTTGGGCCTGTCTTTGCAGGTGAAGAGGTCAAAACAGACAAACGAGACCCTGCTGCTGTAACCACCCCTCTTAAGTACCCACCCCCACCGGCTGATCCCACACAGCTGCCAGCCCCTGTGAAAAAGTATGTGAAGATGATTGCTGATTTGTGCAACACCAACGACTTAAGCAAACAGGTGCCACAGTTACAAGCCGCTTTAAATGGTTTAAAGCATAAACTTCCCTCTTATTTTGGAAAAGTCAATGAAGGGGATTTAAGGGAAATATACATAAATTTGTTTGACGAAATGTATATTGGTGCACTTTGGGGATATCTTAACACCAATCCCAAAACAAGATTTAATGCTGCAGGGGAATATTTGCATGGGTTGATTAGAGGGAATAACTTACCTGAGGACACAGGACCTGAGTTATTTTCCCGCGAATGGGAACATCAGATTTATAAAGGACTTTATTGTATATCCCATGATAACCCACGTCCTCCAAAAACCTCCTTAGCCAAAAAACCGGATGCCTCTTAAATCTTGTTGGTGGGGATCAGCAATTTTTTTGCTGTTGTTTTCCTTTCGTAGTCATGCTATCTCTTTTTTAGGTCTTTACGAAACCTGTAACTGGAAAAACAAAGATTTTACAAACCGAATCATCAGGGAAGCCTATCAGTACTGTCCCCTTGATGAAAAAGACGACTTTTCCCAATGTGCCAAGCACAAACCTTCCAAGATACCTTTTTGCCAAAATATATCCTGTAAGCCCAATATTTTAGCAGAGCTGAAAGACATAAAAAAAGTGGTATTTACAGAATACACCTTAAGCAATCAAATCCCCAAAGAGTGTTTTTTTGCGAGCCAGGCTCTGGGGGTGAATTTATGGCCTGCTGAAAAATACACTTACTACTATTGCCACAGTTCTCAATCCAACCACACTCTTCCCAAAATGGAGTTTCACAGCTGTAAATCTGAGGGGGAAAACTGCAAACTTAAAACCCAAAAAAACCCCCAAGTCACAGGAGTCAGATTGGCAAACAGATCCCCCTGTCTTAACCACCAGTACATTCATTTAATCAGCCGGGCTTTTAACCAGATAACAGATTGTTTTGGCTTCACCAGTAAGAAAGAAAAAGAAAGACTTTTTGCTCTTTTTCACCACGAGTCCCGGTTTTTACTCAACAAAGTGGAGGAGTACGACGAGGACGGCAAAATAAGAGAAAGCACCAATCGTTGTTTCGGACAGATGAAAAATGATTTTATTAAAGATTTAAACAGATATATTCACTTTGGAGACAGAGACAGGGAAAAAGACAAAGACAAAAACAAAAACAAACCCCGTGTATCCAGGTGGTACAAATACGGGGATATTTATAAAGAAGCAAAAAGGACCTGCCCTTTTTTAGAGCAGACTTTAACCCCCCGGCCGGTTTATTTAACAGACACCACCCTTCACCCTGATAACACTTTTGAAAAAGCTCATTTGGACAAAAAACAAGCTATGATCTGTAAAACCTCTCAAGATCCTTACTCCTGCCTTTTTTACTCTGTTTATAATGCGAAAGTAAACCTGACAGATATGTTTGATAACTTAAGAAAAACAGACAAAACCACTATTCACCCCAGTTGGTCAGACAGGCTTAAACAAAAATTTCCTCAAAGCATAAAATATAATGAGATGTTTTTAATAACAGATGCAACCCGTAACCAGAGGGGAAAACAGATAAGGAGGTTTTTAAGGGATTCTTCAAACCCCAGCATTACTCCTGAGAACAGTCAGATTAAAAGAGTTCCTTTATTTAAGAATGAGGATGAGCTGATATGGGCTTTTGTACTGTATGCTCATAATGGAGGAGTTAGGATTATTTTAGATCGTTTTTTTAAATTTATGGAAAAATTGAAAAAAGACATTACAAATCCAGATTGTAAGAAAGATGTAGTTTGTAACCGGTACCGTGCTTCTGTTTTAAAGGGCAGGGGTTTAAGCACTTCTGCTTTGCATAAGGAGTTTGCAAAATACGCTGAGGAAGAGGGGATTGAAAACTATGAGGAGCTTTCCCAGTTTATGGGGAAAATAAACAGGGATATGGCTTATTTTTCCGGTTCAGAGGGGGCTTTAAGGCGGGCCATTGTGCGTCTTCATACCAGGGAAGGCAAAACCGCTCCACCCCTCAACAGCCTAAATCAGTTTTTGAATGATGTAAAAAAACACTGCCCCACAGTCTTATGAAAATGGGAAGGTCTTTAGCCCTTCACCTGCACTTTGAAATCATTCACAAAAAACAAGCCATAAACCCTGTCCCTTTTCTCAAATAACCTGGTTTTTCTTAAAAAAAGCTAAAGTTTTAAAAAAAATCCCCGATAGAGTGTATTGGCATCTTTGAGATTTTGGCGGTCAGATGCAAAAGTGGTTTGAAGTTAAAAAAAATATTTTTCCGAGGGTGTGAAATGATAAGCAAAGCTTTTCAAAAAATGACACAACCCCCCCCCATTTTTCTTTAACGTCATGCCTGCGAAAACAAGCATCCACCTCTCACAATCAGCACAATGCAACTTTCCTGGATCCACTGCTTTCGTTTTTAAAACTCAGCTTTTGGCTTTTCATTCTTAATATCAGCTTTAACGCCTTGGCTGATTACTACTGTATAGGTGGGGTGTGGCATGGCAATCCTCTGTTTGCAGGAACCCCTTGCGGTTCTAATTATGGCAACAACCGTGTGAGATGTCCCCCTGCGGGCAAATCTCACCTCACCCGAAAAAGTGGAAACACTTGCATTTGCCCCTCTGGAAAGTATGAAATCGGTGGCAGCAGATGCTGCTCACAAAGAACATGCCCCACTGGGCAAGTCAGAGCCTCCAACTCATGCTCCTGTGTAAATCGCTGTACCTCCCCGAAAGTGTGGCGGGATGGCAGGTGCGTTTGCCCCTCTTCATGCAGTGCCAGTCAAACGCAAAACTCCAACACCTGTGCCTGTACCAATCGCTGTACCACACCCCCCAGAACCCGATGGTCCGCAAGCCTCAACCGTTGTATCAGTATATGCTCCACCTCCCAAAGGTGGAACGGTAGTAGATGTGTCGCACGATGCCCCACCTCCTCCAAACCCCACCTCAGACACTGGAACGGCTCAACCTGCATCTGTACCACAGGACTTCAGGAAGTCGGAGGCAACAAGTGTTGCTCCTCAAGACCATGCCCTTCACTTAACGGACGAAGCCGTATCCGAATGACCTCTCATGGGTCCTGCCAATGTTGCTTCCCAAAACCTTCCAACTCCTCATGGTCCAATCCCAATGCCTGCTCCTGGACCTGCAACACCAATTACCGAAGAAACAGCTCAGGCACCACTTGCATCAGAATTTACATTCCCCCTCCACCACCTCCTCCTCCGCCTCCACCGCCGCCACCTCCCCCAACACCTCAAACTTGTTCATGGCCCAGATCCTGTGGAACTCCCCCGCATTGTACAAGACCTTCCCACCTGTGCAGAAATGGAACAAGAGTTTGCTCTGCCTCTCAATGTCCTCAACAACCCAGCCCGGCTCCTCAAACTCCACAGCCCTCTCAACAACTCGCCACACCCGCAGAGTGTCCACCTTAAAGCTCCCTTTGAACCGGAAAAATAAGCCATATCCACTGTTTATTTTCCCCATAAACTGGGAAAACTCCTCATGGTTTGTAATCTCTTCTTCCTCAGCGTATTTTGCAACCTCCTTATGCAAAGCAGAAGTGCTTAAACCCCTGCCCTTTAAAACAGAAACACGGTACCGGTTGCAAACAGCATCTTTTTTAATCTGACTGTTCTCAGGAGTGAGATGTTGGGGCTTGAAGAATCCCTATATCTTCCAGCTCTGTTAAAATATTAGGTTTACTCAGGAGGCTTAATCCCAACCCACCTGTTCCAAGCCCACCACCGGCTGTGGCCATCAGCCCGCTTCCCAACTGAAAGAATTTTCTTAAAGTCCCCGGAACCTCTGTCCGATACAGCAATCAATAACAGGCCCTCCTTGGCAGGGTGGTGCCATATTTTCAATCTCTGGAGGGTTAAAAAATGAATACAACACATATAAAATATGGCCTCTTAGGGATAGTTTCTTTAATCCTGGTACTTTTTAGTGCCAGATGTGTCCCTGTGGGACACGAAGGGGTTTTAAAACACTTGGGGAAAGTCAGTCATGACCGGGTATTGAGCGAAGGTCTGCATTTTGTAATTCCCCTTGTAACAATGGTGAAAAGTATAAATATCAAACTATTAAAGTATGAGAAAGAAACCACAGCTTCGTCTCAGGATTTGCAAGATGTAATGACACAGATAACGATCCAGTATTCTTTGAGAAATGTATCTAAACTGTACCAAAATGTTGGTACTGAGACACAAATTGAGCGTGTTATAATGGTTCCTGCCGTTGAGGAAAGCGTTAAAGCCATTACAGCCAACTACACAGCGGAAGAGCTTATAACCAAAAGGTCTGAGACAAAAATAAAAATAGAAAAACTGATCGTTGATTTCTTAAAGATAACTTTAAAAGACAAGGGGATCGGTGAAGATAGTATAAGAGTTTCCAATGTGGCGATTACAAATTTTAAATTTTCAGAGGGGTTTAACAAAAGCATCGAAATGAAAGTGGAGGCTGAGCAAAGAGCTTTACAGGCAAAAAATGAAAAGTTAAAGAAGATCACTGATGCAGAGGCCACTGCGGAAAAGATAAGACTTGAGAGTATTGCAAAAGCCAATGCCATAAAAAGAGAAGCAAAAGCTTTAAGAGAAAATCCCCTTTTAATAGAGTTTAGAAGGCTTGAAAAATGGAATGGAGTTTTACCCTCTGTAACAGGTGGGGCTATTCCCATGTTTAACATAAACAAAATACCGGATATGAAAAATGGAGGTAACAATTAAAAAAACTCCTGGATATCATTTAATGATATAAAGGAATGTTCGTGACCCTTAATTAAGGTGGCTGCTTTTCGATAAAAATAGGGAGTGAGGTATGTGGCGGGGGCTTCAAAGCAAAGCGAGCTGTGAGCCGCATCCACCTGATTTGAAGTACTTTAAAAACCCAGCCTCTCCTTGACAGGAAAGACCAGCCAGAAGCCCCCGGCCGGGGAAAACCAGACACAAAAGGCAGGCCTCCAGGGCAGCTCTTAAACCACCCTGCTTAATGACAAAGTTTTTTATACCTAATGAAAAAAATCTTCTCATTAAGTAAATTTTTCACCCCATTTTAGAGGCATTTCACAGGTTTTTGAAAAAAATTATAAAAAAATACCATTTACCTCTTGACATCACCCCCGCCCCTGCTCACACTTGGGGTAAGGGCAATGAACCAGATAACTTTTTGGACCACTTTTTTTGTTTTTTCTTTCTCAGCGGGAGCAAGTCTTACTTCAGATATGCCCATTGGTGAGGAAAACCTGGCCTCTTTTCAGATGAGGCAGGGCAAGGGCTTTCACCCCCCCGCAGACTCAGAAATGAAGATCAAGGCCCGCACCAGGGACACCTACTCCTGGTCTGAAAAAAACCAAAGGTACGAGCTGGCAAAAACCCTCTTCACTTTGGACCTTGTGGCCTCTTCCGCCTCCACTCAGATGAGCCGACTGCTCTCCCGCACCAGTGTGCAGGACAAATCCACTGGTTTTGTCAGAGGTTTAACAGTCTATAGGCCCGATTCTGTGGTTTTCTCCTCCCCTGCCACCAAAGAAGGGGTAAAAAACGAGTACACTGCCAAGGCCCGTATGGACAAAAAAGAGGAAAATCTCTACATTTCCTTCCCCAACGAAAAAGTGGATGAGCTTTTAATGGCCACCTTGCAGCTTATAAAATCTCACCTGCCGGTACAAAAGTTCAAAACCAACATTGCGTCTTCTGATTACCACTGCAATATACAGGACACAAACCTGGTATGCACCATAAGCTACAACACCAAAGCGGATATGAAAGAGGTTTTGGCCGTTGTACCTGCGGACACAAAAAAGCAGTTTTTGGATTCCATAAAAAAAGCCCTGCTTTAAAAAAAGCTTTACTCTCAAAAAAAATCATAAAAAAAGAGTTTTTAGCTTCCCAAACCAGAAGTTTTGGCTTAAGGTCTGGTTAATCCCTTTTTTAGGGGTAAATGTTAAAAAAGGTTTAAAATATGGCTTCTCCAAAAAGCAGAATCAGCAGAGCCCGAAGGGGAATGCGAAGGGCCCATACGGCCATCAAAGTGGGAAGTGGGGCCAAATGTTCAAACTGCGGGGCTTCTGTGCGTCCTCATTGTCTTTGCCTGTCCTGTGGCTGGTATAAAAACCGCCAAGTGGTACCATCTGCATAATTTGCTATGAGTGAAGTCACTGGTTTAGGTTATTATCTGCCTGAAAAAACCCTCACCAACACCGATCTGGAAAAAATGGTCAACACCAGCGACGAATGGATAAGAAAAAGAACAGGTATAGTAAAAAGGCATATTGCGGGGCCTGAAGAGCATCCCAGCGATATGGGCTTAAAGGCTTCCCTTCAGGCTTTAAAGCAGGCCGGGCTTAAGGCTTCTGACCTGGATTTTATTATTGTTGCCACCCTGTATCCTGATCAGCTGATGCCCAACACGGCTTGTGTGCTTCAACACAAATTGGGACTGTCTTCAAAAACAGGAGCTTTGGATATTTCTGCAGCCTGTAGCGGGTTTGTTTATGCCTTCACCATAGCAGAGCAATTTATTCAAAGTGGAAAGTACAGGCACATTCTGGTAGTGGGGACAGAAACCCTTCACCGTGTTACTGATTACAAAGATCGATCCACCTGCATACTGTTTGGCGATGGGGCAGGGGCTGTTATTTTATCTCAGGATCAAAAACCCGGCTGTATTCATCATCATAATTTGAAAGCTTATGGTCATTTGGGCTCTTTACTCACCTTGAAAAACCCTGTGGATTCCCGCTTTCGCGGGAAGGGCGGACCTCCCCCCCCATCCTCTTACATACAAATGGAAGGCTCCCGTGTGTTTAAGGAGGCTGTTCAGATGATGTGTTACCATTACAGGGACACTCTTCAGTCCCCCTCCCCCCCTCCTCCCATAGACTGGATTGTACCTCACCAGGCCAATGCCCGTATTTTAAGCAAATTTTGCGATTCCACAGGCTTTCCCAAAGAGAAAGTCATTATAGACATCCATGAGACAGGCAACACTTCCGCCGCCTCCATACCAATATGCATGGGCCGGGCCATCGAAAAAGGCCAAATAAAAAAAGGTCAAAACATCCTCATGGTGGCTATGGGCGGGGGCATGACAAGTGGCTCAGTTTTTTTTAAATACTAACCCATAAGGAGACAAAAAAAATGAAATACCCAAAAATCAAATCCCTTTTTCAAAGGGACAAAGAGTTTAAATTCACCACCCAGCTGATATCTGAATCCTTACAGGACTTACAGGACATCAAATGGCTTTGTCTGGAAAAACTGGACGGCACAAACATTCGCATTATTTGTGACTTTGAAGAGGAAAAATTTCAATACCTGGGCCGCACAGACGAAGCCATAATCCCCACCCACCTGCAAGCAGAGCTGGATAAAATCCTCGAAGGCATAAAACCAGAAAAGCAAAATTTTTTAACCAGCTTTCCCAAAATCAAAAAAGTGATTTTATACGGAGAGGGTTTTGGATTCAAAATTCAAAAAGGGGGAGAGTATTTAAAAGACAAAGTGGCCTTTAACCTGTTTGACTGTTATTGTTTTATGGCTGAAAGAAAGACCGGCTTTTGGATGAACGATCCTCAAATAAAAAGCTTAAGTCAAATTTTTAAACTGAGCATGGTGCCTGAGCTTCCTCCCCTCACTATGCAGGAGGCGATAAAAAAGGTGCGGGCTGGTTTCAATTCCCACTACGGGACAGCCATCGCCGAAGGACTGATTATAAAAACCAAACACCCTTTGTTTAACTCTTTTGGCATGCGAATGATTTTTAAACTCAAAACAAAAGATTTTAACAAAAGCTAACAGTTAAGGAGGGGTAAAAAGCTATGGCAGCAGCGGTGATTTTTCCCGGGCAGGGTTCTCAAAGAGTGGGGATGGGAAGGTTTTACTGGCAGCAGTTTAAAACTGCTCAGCTTTTGTTTGAGGAGGCCTCAGACACTTTAAAAATAAACTTTAAAAAACTGTGTTTTGAAGGACCTGAAGCAGAACTCAAACAAACGGAAAACACCCAACCCGCTTTGGTGCTGGTTTCTGTTGCGGGCTGGCGGTGTTTGTCTGAAGAAATGGACACAGGGGTTTTTAAGTACACCGCTGGGCATTCTGTGGGGGAATACAGCTCTCTTTGTGCAGCACAGGTTTTACCATTTAAAGAAGTTTTAAAACTGGTGCGAAAGCGTGGACAACTGATGAAGCAGGCCCTGCCACCTGGCAGGGGGGGCATGAGTGCTTTAACAGGCACCAGCCCTGAAAGAGCAAAAGCTTTTTGCCAGTGGTGTTTAAGCCAAAAAGACTTTAAAGGCCCGGTGGAGATGGCCAGCTTAAACAGTTACACTCAGACTGTTTTAAGTGGATCTCAAGAGGGCTTGCAGTGGATACAAAAACATTTTAAAGAGTATGAGGGTTTTGCAGGCAAAGCATTTATCAGGATCAGGCCGCTTGCGGTTTCGGGGCCTTTTCACTCCTCGATGATGAAGCCCGCAGAGCAAAAAATGAAAGAGGTTTTAAAACCCATCTCTTTTCAACCCGCAAAAAACATGACTGTGGTTCACAACACCAAAGTCCAAGCCCTGAATTCTGAAGAGGAGATAAAAACAGAGCTGGCCCGGCAAATATCCGCACCGGTGCTTTGGCTTCCCTCCATGGAATATTTAATTAAAAAAGAAATAAAAAACTTTTTGGAAATCGGCGAGGGCAGGGTCCTGGGTGGGCTGATGAGGCAAATAAGCACTTCCTCAAAAACCTTTCACTTTCACTCCATGGAAGATATAAAAACATTAAAAAACCTGAAGTAAAGGAAGAAATTTATGAAAGAACAACAAACTCCATCAGATGATTTTGAAAAACAACCTTTTAAAGACCAGTGTGTTTTAATCACAGGTGCCAGCCGGGGAATTGGAGCTGCCACCGCCCGGCATTTGGCAGGCTTGGGGGCAAAAATGGGGCTGACTTACTCCTCCCAGAGGGAAAAGGGGGAACAAACTTTAAAAAGCCTCAAAGGACAGGGGCATTTGCTTTTACAAATGGATATTGGCAACAGGCAATCTGTCAGAGAGGGATTCTTACAGTTTATGGAGCATTTTAAAACATGCTCTGCCCTTGTTAATAATGCAGGCATTACCAAAGACAGACTTCTTTTAAGAATGAGGCCGGAAGATTTTGACACTGTTATTCAAACCAATTTGTACGGCACTTTTTACTGCTGCCAGGAGGCGGCAAAGCACATGGTAAAGGCCCGCAAGGGAGTGATTGTAAATGTATCTTCTGTGGTGGCACAGACGGGCAATCCGGGGCAGGTGAATTACACAGCCAGTAAAGCGGGCATAGAGGGTTTAACCCGCACCCTGGCCCGGGAGCTGGCAGCAAGAAACATTCGTGTAAATGCCATAGCCCCCGGTATGATTCAAACAGACATGCTCATGAGTTTAAACGAAGAACAAAAAGCCAGCTTAAGCAAAAACATTCCCTTAAAAAGAATGGGAACAACACAGGAAGTGGCACAAGCCATAGCTTTCCTGCTTAAGTCTGAATACATCACCGGGCAAACTCTGGCTGTAAATGGCGGACTGGCCCTTTAACTCCCCTGTCTGATAAGAGAACCAAAGAATACACCACAGTAATTTGGCAGACTGGTTGTCAACTCCCCCCTCTGCCTTAAAAAAACCTGACCGGTTATTGGGCGGCACTTCCTTTCTTTAATGGTTTGGGAGAAGACTGCCACTCCTGAGGGAGGAAATATCCTCTAACCCGCGGGGAACCAGATGGTGGTGCAGGTGGCACTGCTTCACCAGAATCACTACATTCCCAGGTGCAAACAGGAGGTACAGGGGCTTTAAATTTAGGTTTTTTGGGATCTAAAGTATGAAATTTTTTAATTAAAGGGTTTAAATCTTCAGCACCAAAAAGCTCCGGGTTTTCTTTTAACACCTTAAATGTTAAGTCTTTTCCATAGCGATCTTCAAATTTGTCCAGCAAATTGTCCAGTCTTTTGATATTGGCACTGTGAAGATTCAAAGCGGAAAGTCCTCCAGAATCCACAACCTTTTGAATCCATTTTTTCCCCTCTTTTTCACCCAGGTAGAATTTTATGGCAGGAATAATCGGACTGGACTCATAATAACCCGGATAGGGTGCATTGAGTAATCCACGCATATCAGAGCGAATAAGCTTTTTCACCCGGTCTCTTCCCAACAGGCTTTCCAGGTATTTTACATTACGACTAAAAAGAGCCAGGTTATAATTTGCCTTCTTAACGGGTACACTGCTGCAGTGTACAGGTGGAATGGGGTTTGAAGGTCCCCCGGGGCAATGTTCCCCTATTCCACAGCCCCCATCATAACATGAGGGAGGAGGTAAATTCAGTCTTTCTCTTCTACGCTCTTCCTTTTCTCTGGCACGACGGGCTTTTGCCCGAAGCTTTGGGTTTAAGGCCCACATCTTTTCAGCCAGTGCATACCGGGAGTTATAAGAAAGTTTTCCCAACCCTTTGGTTCCAATATAAGGCTTTAAAAACGCCCCCACCTGAGGGAAAAAATGCGAAACACTTTTCTCACTTCTGGCAATCTTGTTAGCTCTTAAACTCAACATCTGGTTTCTTACAGGAGTTCTCCTGTACTTATGATAGGGAAGTATATGGCCCTCCACATCCATAGGGGGAAATAGACAAACTTTTTTACAAACAGGTGCAGCTTGTACTGCATCTGGAGAAGCTGTATCAAGATCTTCAGCAAATTCATTAGCGATATTATTCTGGCGAGCTATTTTTCTGCCACGATCGATCTCCCATCTTCCTTCCACTTCAACAATGCCCCTATCTGGAAGAACCCATCTCTCATCACTATAATATCCCCTCCCTGTATCAGCAGTATAGCTTTGTGTTGTGGAAGCACTGTTTGCTTCGCCATACACCATAAAAGTAGCACTTAAAAAACCAATTAAAATACAAAACTTCATTTTCCACTCCTTTAAGTTTTCAACTCTTACCTCTCAGTAAAAATTGAGTATGTCCTGTTCCTGATCCCAAAAAATTAAGAACCAGTATTTTGCTGTTTTGAACAACCTGAAAAACTTTTCGTCACAAAGAGAGAAAAACTTAAGATTTTTTTGCGTTTTTTTTTTTTTTTGATTTTCTTTTTATCTTGCAATTACATACACTTATATTAAAAAAAGCCCTTAAAAAGTGTCTAACTTTTAAACACTCCTTACTTTTTTGATGAAAAAAGAGTGCTGATCCAGATAAAAAAACAAGCCGGGCAATACCGGTTTTGATGTTTCATCTCCCCCACAGGATGCAAAAACCAATAAAAAAACACTGTATGGGAGGCACTTCCGAGACAGCTCAAAGACACTTCCCTTTTTGTAGGTCACGAACAAAAACACAATTTAATTGTAAGGTGTGTTTTTTTTCAGATCCCCTTTAATCATGATACGAAGTGGTATATTAACTCCTGCAGTTGCTGGTAAACAAACCCCCTGCACCAGAACATACCCCACAAAACCTGTAAATGAAGAAACCATTTCTTCTCGAGATATATTATCAAGCCTCACCTGCATAACCGAGCAAAGCCCATAATAAGCAACAACAGAAATCACAATAGTTGTTGTGGGTTCCAAAGCCACCTGTACAGGACCATCAAAAAAACTTAACAGCACTTTTTCACTCTGCTCCAAAGAACATAAGGGAACAGGCTCACCACCTTTGAAGTTTTGTGAAAAATCCAACTCTCTTTTTTTGTTCTGAAAATCACTGTAGCTTTTATCCTTATGCAAAAGCTTGTAAAACTCATCCACATCCACACCAGAGTTTGAAACAAACTCCTCTGTTAAGGGAACCGCACAAGTTCCCTGTCTTGGGGTTTTAACCATTAAAACCTCCACCCGGTTGATATCCAGGGAAGCACCTCTCAAACCAGTGGAAATTTGAGACTCTTGAAGATAAGGGCGATGCTCTTTCCAATCCGGGGAAACAGCACCAAAAGCCATAAAACCCACCAAATAAAAAGCCATCAATGTAACTTTAGTTTGCAAGTAAATTTTCATAATAACATCCTCACTTTTAAGAATTAAATTTAATCAACAGATCTGTTAAAACATTGCCTGCCGGAAAAAAAATTCTCCCGGCGACAAGTATGTACTATACCACTGAGAGCTTGATTGGTTTGATTATGTATTATCATACGTATCGTATCACCAGCATACTCCACTGAGGTAAAATTTCTTAAGTTGATTTCTTTACACTCTTCACTGGTTACACAGGAAACCCATTGTTCCATGTCTGTATTAGACAGATAATTCCATGGAGAGTCTGATCTTGCTGTTTTGGTATCCTGAGACCATGCATTTAAACCAAAACATAAAACACCAAAAAAGAGTACTTTTAAAACAAAAATTTTCATAACAATCTCCTTTGTTAAAGATTTAACTTAACCGCTTTTGTATCACATTTTGTAAAAAATAACAGAAAAATTTTAAAAAAACGGGGGGGGGTAAAAATTACAGGGGAAAAGTGCTTTTTAAGGTAAATTTTTCACACTCCACCCAGCTAAAACAGGTATAAAACCTGAAGTCCGAAAGACGGGGGCTGCTGCCTGCTTTTGGCAAAAAACATGGGCTGAATTTGCAACCGGTTTCGCACAGCCTTTATATCAGAGGGCAAAACCCATACATCCACAATTTCCCATATTCTGGCCCCAAAGTACATCAGATAAAAAGAAAACAAAACAGTATAATAATGGCCAGTTTTACTGTTTTTAGTTTCGGTTTTTGGTTTGTTTTTACCCTGTAAAGTGGTCACCCATAAAGGTTTTATCATGTTCAACCGCCTGTTTATCATTTGCAACCTCACCAAAGATATTAAAATACCACCATCTCATTTTTTTCAAGATTTTTCTTTGGAAATATAAAAACTGGACGAAAGTTTAATTCACAAAAACTGGCACTTGGAGTTTTTACACCAGCTTGTTTTTTTCAAGAAGTTTTAAAAAATCAAACAGGGGATAAACCTCTATGGAACCTTGTTTGAGTTTTTGTTTTCCCATATACACTCCAAAAGCTTTATGAATGGTTTTGTCTGCCCGGGCCTTTAAAAGGTGTTTGCCAAATTCTCTTTTCCATGTGGAGGAGGCTTTGACCTCTATACCCACCTTATGATTCTGAACTTCCAGCATAAAATCCATCTCTGCATGGTTATAAGTTCTCCAAAAATGGATCTGGCTTCCCCAGTCGTGAGCCTGATTCCAAAATTTGAGTTCGTGTAAAAGATAAGTTTCCAAAATAAAGCCTTTTTCCATTCCTGAGAGTTCTTTTCTCAATCTTCCGGAAAGAGCCCTCACAACCCCTGTATCAAAAAAGTAAAATTTGGGAGAATAAGCCTCCTTAATCCGTATCCGGGATCGGGATGTTCTCAACCACCCCCCTATTAAAGTGTCTTCCAAAATTTGAAAGTAATTTTTTAAAGTGGCCCGGGGAACCGCAGCATCTCTGGATAATGAGGAAAGGTTTACCACCTGTCCATTACATACAGCCGCCACATCCAAAAAACGGGAAAAACTTTCCATATTTTTTGTAACGGCTTCCTGCTGAATTTCCTCGTGGAGATAAGTACTCACATAAGATTCCAAAAACTCAATTTTGTGTTTGGTTTTTTTCAGTTTTAAAGTTTCCGGTAAAGTGCCATACCTGAGAATATCCTCTTCACAAAAAGAGTTTTGATATTCAGCCCTAACCAAAGGATAAAAAAGCTTTCGGCTGGCCCTTCCTGCCAGTAAATTCACAGATTGTTTTCGTAATTTTCTGGCAGAGGAACCAGAAAGAATAAACTGCTTTTTGTTATTTGATTGTGCCAAAAAATAATGAACATCATCCAGAAGCCTGGGCAGCCTTTGCACCTCATCCAGGACAATAACCTGACTTTTTTTAAGCATACTCACTTCCTGACGAAAAGCCAAAGGGTCTTTTAAAAGCCTGAGATAAGTGGAAAAATCCAAAAGATCATAAACCACCGCCTTTTTATAGCGAAGCTTTAAGTAAGTGGTTTTCCCTGTCCCCCGGGGACCTAAGAGAAAATAAGACCTGCGGGAGGGCGAAAATACTCTTGCAAACATAGTTGTCCATTTTACTGGAAAATTGACACCAGTCAATACAATTTTTCCAAAATTCTAACCAGTTCCCCGACTTTGAAAAGGGGTTTTTTCCAAAATAGTCTTGACTTTTTTGGATTTGAGTCCAAAATAGTCAGCATTATGAAGGGATTTTTGATACCCGCCCTTCCCACCGGCATATTCTGGTAACGGGAAGTGCCAGACTTCAGCACATCAGTCATGCGGGGGATTCCCTAACTGGGAGGTATCTGCTTCACACTTTGCTTCCTGTATCTTTGTTTGAATTAAAGAAGATAAACAAATCTTGTTCTTTATCAAGACTTTTACAAAGAGGTGGTTTTCCAGAGCCACTTTTGGTTTTAAAAACTCAGGATGATGTTCAGAGGTGGAGAGAGCAGTATTTGTTTTCCTTAAGTAAGATGGGGACTTCCAGTGGGGTGACGCAGTCTGCCTTTAAAAAGAAGGGCTTGGCAAACAGAGGCTTGGTGGAGTATATCCTTAACACACAGGCCCGGGGGTTAAAAAGCACTGTGCTTGTTAAAAAGTATTTTGAAGGTTATATATAGTCATGAACGATTACAAAGAGCGAACTTACCTGTCTTCCATAGAGGGGGCCAAGTACTTGGACATCAGTGTCAGGGAGCTGCACAATCTGGTAAAGCATAAAACCATAAAAGAACGACTCTCCACCAGTGGTCAAAAGCGGTTTATGCTGGCAGATTTAAAATTTTACGAAAAATCCCAAAAAACCACAACCAGGAAAAAAACCAAAAAAACACAGATGTTGCTAAAAACAGCAGGCTCTGTACATAAAATCCACCTCAAAAATGCAATGCGTATGAAGGAGGTGGCAAACAATTCCATTCATCTTATGGTGACCTCCCCGCCGTATTTTAACGCCAAGATGTACACCAACAGGCTCATCAGAGGAAACCTGGGCAATATCCATGATCTGGACAACTGGTTTAAGCAAATTGGCCAGGTGTGGAGTGAGGTTTTTAGGGTGTTGCAACCAGGCAGAAAGGCTTTTATCAACATTATGAACTTACCTGTTCGAAGCAAACAGGGGTTTAAGTCTTTAAACCTTACAGGCCGCACTATAGATGTTATGGAGCAAATTGGCTTTGTGTTCAAGCGGGACATTATATGGCACAAAACCAATGGGGTGAAGGCTCATTTTGGCACTTACCCTTACCCGGGAGGTATTTTACTCAACAATATGCATGAGTTTATTTTGGAGTTTAACAAACCAGAGCAAAAAGGGTTTGGCAAATATGCTCATGTGAGCAAAAAACAAAAAGAGCTTTCCCGTTTAAGCAAAGAGTTTTGGCTCAGTATTAAAAACACAGATGTTTGGACCATGAAGCCTGAAAACAGCGGGGATGGCCGTACCCATGTTGCCCCTTTTCCTTATGAGCTGCCTTACCGGATTATTAAAGCTTTTACTTATATGGGCGAGACAGTATTGGATCCTTTTTTGGGGAGCGGAACCACCACCCGTGCTTCCCTGGATTTAAACAGAAACAGCATCGGGTACGAAATCGTGCCAGACATTGCAGCCTCGGCTTTTACCAACTTAAAAAACCACCAAAAAAACCTCTTCACCAAGACACTTGACAAAAAACATTTGATGTGATCCTATCACCATGATAAGGAGGATACTTAAGTTGAAAAATTTGTTTTTATGCACTCTTTTTTTAAGCTTTGGGTTTCAAATCATAACCTCTGTTTCTGCTCAGGTGGACTTATCTTACCTGTATGAACACACTCCTGGAAAAACAACCATCCCCACCATAACACAAGAGGAATGGAGACAGAGCTTAAAAAATTATTGCTTGCAATTTGCCAAAAACTATCCGGCAGTTAAATTAGGAGATGCATGGCATTTATGTACACATACTGAAAATAAAGCAAACTCTTTTTTTGAAAATCAGTCTGCTTTTTGGTTAAGCCATTATAATTGTGTATTTACTGTAAGGCACAGGCCAACGGGTGATATGACTTTAATCCATGCAAAAATAAAATGGCATAAATCTTATCAAGCTGCACAAGCAAGCCATAAAGCTTTAGATATTGTTCCCATAAACAAGCTGACATGGTCTCAGGTAAGGGATTACTTTTTCAATATTGAGCAAATAGACATGAAAGTACCTGACACAAAACCCCTGTGTACAAGTTAAAAAACTATCTGATTTAGCTTGGGGTTTAAAGGAGGTAAGGTAAACAATGCTTTTTTACAGAAAAAAATTATTACTCGCTGTCTTGGAAGCCTTTGGAGGTTCTGTAAGTAATATAAAATTTCAAAAATACCTTTTTCTCGTTATGCGAAAATTAAATAAAAAACACTATCACTTTGTACCTTATCAATATGGTTGTTTTTCTTTTGAATCCTATAACGATAAAAGAAGTTTAAACAATTACCTAAAAGAAGATGATAAAACCTGGACTTTAAATTACTTGCATTTAAAACCTCCTGCCACCACAAGTGTAAAAGCTTATAAATCTTTGAAAAGCATCCATCAGGATCAAAACAGACAAATATCAGCATCTTTCAACCAGGAAGAAAAAAACAATAATAAATTTTTGAATGAAATACATCCAAAAGACAGAGAACAAATTTTAACTGTTAAGTCAGAATACGGAAACCTGTCCCAAGCAGATTTGCTAAAGAAAGTCTACTCTCTTTACCCTTATTATGCCATTAACAGCCAAATAATCCCACAAGCCAGGTTAAACCCAACAGAACAAAAAAATATTGAGTGCAACAAACCAAAACAAACAGACAAATGCCTTTTTACCATAGGCTATGAGGGGCGAAGTATAGATGAGTATTTAAACTTGTTAATAAAACACAATATAAAAACCTTATGTGATGTAAGAAAAACCCCTTTAAGCCGCAAATATGGATTTTCAAAACACTCTTTACAAAAACACACTCCTAAACTGGGGATAGAGTATTTACATATTCCGGAGCTTGGTATCCACTCAGGTTTAAGAAAAAACTTAAACACAAATCAGGATTATAAAGCACTTTTTACCTTTTACAAAAAACAAGTACTTCCAAACAGAAAAACTGAGTTGCAAACAATATTAACAACCTTAAGTAAGAAAAAAAGAATAGCTTTAATGTGTTTTGAAGCTGATTCTAATATGTGCCACAGAAGTTGTGTTTCTTTAAATCTAAAACAGATAAACAGTAAAATAGAAGTGAAACACCTGTGAAACACTTCAGATAGCTTAATAGCTGGACTAAAGTTTTAAAGATGATTTTTTTATATTGTGTTGCAAGGTTGCAATCTTTATAATCAATGTAAAACAATAATATATTTACAAAATAAAAAATGTGTATTATAATTGGGAAGTTTAAATTTCTTTAACCAAGGGGGATATTTAAGTTGAAAAACTTATTTTTATATACTCTTTTTTTAGGCTTTGGGTTTCAAATCATAACCTCCTATTTTGCTTCTGCTCAGATGGGGGCCATGCCTCACCTGCATGGACACACTCCTGGTGCACCCTCCCCTCCTTCCATATCAATAGAAGAATGGCAACAAAGCTTAATGAAGTACTGTTTGCGATTTGCCAAAAACTACCCGGCAGGCAAATTAGGAGATGCATGGCATTTGTGTACACATACTGAAAATAAGGAAAGGTCTTTTTTTGAAGATCATTCTGCTTTCCGGTTAACCCACTATAATTGTGTATTTACTGTAAGGCACAGGCCAACGGGTGATATGGGTTCAATTCATGCAAAAATAAAATGGTACAAATCTTACCAGGATGCACAAGCAGGTCATAAAGCTTCAGATATTGTCCCTGTATCCAAGCTTGAATATTCTCAGGTAAAAGATTATTTTTTCAATATTGAACGAATAGGCATGAAAGTTCTTGGCACAAAACCTCTGTGTACAAGTTAAAAGATTATACAGCTGTTTTTTATTTGAATATACAAAAAAAACCGGTCGCTCAGGCTCCCCCGGGGCCAGCCGACCCGAAGGCCGTAACTGGTGGTATACCCAATAAATCAGGCAAAAATCCTTAAAAAGCAAGAAAAAATAACAATTCTGAGCTTTTTTTACTATTTTCCAAAAAAAAGCCATTTGTAGCCACTGAAGCTCAAATTTTCATTTTTTACGCTTTGCTTCCTCCACCTTCCGACAACCCCCCCCCAATAGTGTCTTTAGAGAAGGACTTGGCTTGTAAAATTGGTCAAAATCCAGTATGTGCAAATTTTGCACATACTGCTCTGAATAACAAAAACCATGAAGCTATGCTCCCATGGTATGGATACTATATATTTCAGGCTCCAAAAGGCAGCTATTTTTCAAAAACTTTAATTGATAATACAATACAATTTTTTTAAAAAAATCTTTAAATCCATATAGTTATAGAAAAACTCAGTTATTAGGAAATTCCGAATAACTGCCTTGGACAGCAAAAACATAGAAACTGTTTTTTTATAGGTAGGACATAGTTTAGGCTCCCCCACGGCTAAAGCCGTGGTTTTCAACCTATCAGCACTAAAATATACTGAAAAAAAGCAGAAAAATGCCCTAAAATAGCTTTTTAGAGGCTTTTGGCTGGGGATTACTTTAAAAAAGCTTGCTGATCTGAGATACTAATGTTAATAATGACACCATAAAGCGTATTTGGCAGGATGCTGATTATCAGAAAAAACTTAAAAAAACCACATATTCAAGGGTAATGTTTTTCACTAATCCTTTGTGGTATAAAAGGAGGACATCCTAATGAAGAAACAAAGTACATCTAGGGCAAAAAGACACACTGAGCTGAGGAAAAAATCCCTTGAAAAACCAGGAGTAAAAGAAATGTTGAAAGTTTACAATCACTGGCAGTTAGCCCATCAAGCTGTTCAAGCACACCAAGATCTTAAAAATGTTGGATATAAAATCATTAATTCCAATTCTTCGGATCCAAAACCACTTTTTTAAGAAAGTTAACCTAGTAAATGCCTTCTTGGAGTGGAATTCTTAAAGAATTGCAAGAAACTCAAAAAAAAGGGCAACCTCCTCCCTTTGATTTTGTGCGACGTAAATATTTAAAAAAATTACATAATTTCACAAAACGAGATACTATTCTTTATGCTTCTAGTTGGGCTTCTAAACCTGCATTACCTCCTTCTTGTTTAAATATTACTGACCAAGATTTACAAGGTCTTATGGAAGTAATCTATGGTCTTTCTGGTACTGAATTAGACTTAATCCTTCATACTCCTGGCGGTTCTTTGGAAGTAGCTGAAGCTTTCGTGAGTTATTTGCGTTCAAAATTTAAAAATATTCGTATTATTGTCCCTTCAATGGCTATGTCTGCCGGAACTATGATTACTTGTTCAGGAGATATAATTATACTTGGAAAACACTCATTTTTAGGACCTACTGATCCGCAAATTGTATTACCAACACCAACAGGCCTTAGAA
Source organism: Bdellovibrionales bacterium (assembly GCA_965200025.1). Taxonomy (GTDB): domain Bacteria; phylum Bdellovibrionota; class Bdellovibrionia; order Bdellovibrionales; family UBA1609; genus JANQSP01. Next base: position 613,723 of record OZ241325.1, on the reverse strand, counting down.
TGGTCTCCACTCAATCTATATTAGATCAGTTTGATCGTGCACAACAGGAATGTAAAGACCCAGAAAAATTAAGCTCTTGGGTGCCTATGTTAAATCAATATGGCCCCGATCTGCTTATTCATAGTGAAAAAGCTTTAGAGATGTCACGAGAGCTTGTAGAAAGTTGGCTCTCAAAATATATGTTAAAAAATCAAAAAACAAAAGCAAAAGAAATAGCTAATTGGTTATCCAATAATAGACAATTCAAAACCCATAACAGACGAATACCAAGAGAACAACTAAAGAAAGCTGGTTTAAAAATCCTAAATCTTGAAGATAATCAAAATGAACAGGATCTATTTTTATCAGTTTTTCATGCTACCACACATACATTTAATACTCCAGTAACTAAGATTATTGAAAACCATCTGGGAAATGCCTTTATAAACTTTCATCAGTTACCACCACCACTTCCTCTTATACATTCTTCTGGTATTCTAAAAAAATCTTAAATATTATATCCAACAACATAAAAACAGTTCTGGTTTATGAAAAAAATCTACAGAAATACAGGTGTTTTAAAAATAAAAATGAAGTTTTTTCCAATACACTTTATAAGGTACTGTCATTGTTCCCTCTAAACAGAAAACTAACATATATAGATCTTGTTCCACAAAATACCATAAAACTCACTAAGGTTAACTATGAGTGTTGTTCATTGTAATCCTAAACTTTTAAAATGGGCCAGAGAGCAGTCTGGCTTTAACTCCAAAGAAGTGGCCAAAAAACTTAAACGAAAAACCATCACATCCAAAACAATAAGCCAGTGGGAAAAAGGAGCATCTTTCCCTTCTTACTCTCAGCTGGAAACTTTAGCTTATAAGATCTATAAACGACCCTTGGCTGTATTCTTTTTTTCCACCCCACCAGATGAAAGCAATATTGAAAAATCCTTTAGAACACTACCACAGCCAACTAAAAGTTTAAGCCCACGGATGCGAATAATGCTGCGAACTGCCCGCTCCATGCAACTTAGTATTATGGAACTTTCTGAAGATAAAAAAATCAAACCAACAAAAAAACAGATTTTTAGAGATATAAAATTTACCACAACACCATCTATAAACCCTCTTGTTCAGAAAGTGAGAAAATACCTTGGTGTCACCTTGGCAGAACAAAAAAATTGGGACAACATGAATAGTAAGCAAAGCTCTTCAGATAAAAGTTTTAACAAGTGGAAAAAAGTGTTTCAATCTCATGGTATATTTGTGTTTAAAAAAGCGTTTAGAGATTCTTGTTTTTCTGGCTTTTGCCTTTATGATAAAAAAATTCCAATTATTTATGTCAATGGTAATAGAGATAAAAACAGACAAATATTCACGCTTTTTCATGAATTGGCTCATATATTGTTCCTTACAAGTGGTTTTGACCCCATAGATAAAACTTATTTTAAAAACCAGTTAAAAGGTAACAATAAAAAAATAGAAGCGATATGTAACAAGTTTGCCAGTGCTTTTCTGGTTTACTAAAGAAACTTAACCCCCCGAAAAAATCAAGTTTTTGAACATAACCATATCCAGACGAAAAGCCAGGTAAAGCTGCTTGGAATATGCTTTCCTTAATACTAGCATATCGCAGTCCCACCCTAAAACAACCTATTTTTATAGTTTAGGGATAAAGTTTTGTATTTTTAAGCTTCTAAGGGCTAAAAAAGATTTAAGTTATACCACTTTACTGGCCGATACAAAGGTTTATGAACATAACTAAACTTAGAGAGTACATTAAAAACTTTCAACTCCAGGAGCTGTTTGTGGAAGGCTTAGGGTGGGAGCATAGAGACCTCAAAACCTCACGGAGTGTTCAACTCAATGGCCATCAGATCCCTTATTCTGTATTAGCGGAAATCAACACAATTCCAATTCTGAAATTTGACCAGAAGGCATTTAAAACCGATTATAAGAAAGACCCCAAAAAATTCCATAAAAAACTTAAAAACAAGTATCATAAACATCTCTTACTGTTTTCAGACAATGCGAGTTTTTTTACTCTGTCTTACCTTTCCACAAAAGAACAAGTAAGACCTCACAACTACTTTAAGGGTCAAAATGAGGATTATTTTATACAAAAATTGACCGGTATCCATTTTGGTATAGAGGACAATCTACAAATAACAGATATAGGAAAGAGGCTGGAAAAAGCTTTTGACACTGAAAAAGTTACAAAAAAGTTTTACGAAGATTTTAAGGATAATCACTTAAACTTTCAAAAATATATTTCAGGAATAAAATCAGAAGAAGACAAAAAATGGTATGCTTCTTTAATACTCAACCGCCTGATGTTTATTTGGTTTCTTCAAAAAAAATATTTTGTGAACAATGATTTTTATTATCTACAAACCAAATTGAAAGAAAGTAAAAAAAGAGGAAAAGACAAATACTATTCAGAATTTTTAACCCTGCTTTTTTTTGAAGGTTTTGCCAAAAAACCAATAGAAAGAAGTGGCAAAGCCAAAGAATTACTTGGACAAATTAAATACCTGAATGGTGGGCTTTTTATACCTCATGCCATTGAGGAAAAATACAAAATCAAGACCAAAGACGGGTTGTATAAAACAAAAATTAAAATTCAGGATAAGGCTTTTGAAGAGACTTTTCAAATTTTTGGTCAATACGAATGGCCTTTGGAAGGAAGACAGGGTAAATCTGACAATGAAATTAGCCCTGATGTTATGGGTTATATTTTTGAGAAGTATATTAATGAGTTACAGAAAAAAAGCCGAGGAGCTTATTATACAAGAGATGAAATCACCCAATACCTTGCTCAAAACACCATTCAAAAAACCATCTTGGAAAAGGTGAATAAAAAAACAGAGTACAATTTTGAAAATATAGCAAGTATGCTTCATAGATTGGATGCCTCTTTATGCAAAATTCTGTTAACAGACGAAGACAGTATCCTGAATACTTTAACAGTTTTGGATCCGGCTGTGGGATCCGGGGCTTTTTTGACAGCGGCTATAAAGGAATTGCTTAATATTTATAGCCCCATTATAGGTAAAATAGAGACTCTTGCAGACAGAGATTTAAAAAAATGGCTGGAAGATTTTAAAAATGAACACAAGAGCCTGGCGTATGGAATAAAAAAGAACATTATTTTGAAAAATCTTTATGGTGTGGATATTATGAAGGAGGCAGTGGAGGTTTGCAAATTGAGGTTGTTTTTGTCTCTTGTTAGCTCTGCCTTAGAAAAAGACGAACTGGAACCACTTCCCAATATGGACTTTAACATTATGTGTGGTAATTCTTTGATAGGTTTTTTGAGAGAGCATGATGAGGATACCCAGGATTCAGAAAAGCAGAGTATGGATTCCCGCGTTCGCGGGAATAACAACCCACAAGGAAAAAATAAACTACATAAGCAGGACAATCAAAGACAAATGGCATGGTCTGAAGTTTTAGGTGAATCTTATGAACAAATTAAAGACAAATACAACCAGATGGTGAATCAGTATAAAAATCAACCTATGTCCTTTAAAAAATTGAAGGACAGGAAAAACAAGACCACCCGGTTTTTGGAAGACAATAACAATAAATTGAACCGGATATTGGCAGACAAATGCAACCAAAAAGGACTTAAGTACAGTAAAGTGACAGATATTCAAGGGAAGCAGAAGAGTATAAAACACCGATCTGTTAAACCATCAGATTTTTGTTCCACAACAACAGATGAAAAAAACTTAAACCCTTTTCACTGGGATCTTGCTTTTAATGAGATTATGAACCGTGGCGGATTTGATGTGATTATCACCAACCCACCTTGGGAAAAAGTAGAAATTGAAGACAAGGAGTTTTTTCATAAATACGACACCTCTATTAATAAAAAGAAAACAAAAAAAGAAGCAGTTAAAGAGAAAAAAGAGAAACTGTTACAACAGCCACTTATTAAGAAGAATTATCTAAAGACTAAAGAATTTTACCTCTTTCAAAGGAGTTATTTTTTAAATTTTTATAAATATCAAAGAGGAGAGATATTTATACCTAATGGAGAATCATGTATTTCACCGGTGACAAATATGGATACCTATAGATTATTTTTAGAAAGATGTTTTGAATTACTGAATAAAGAAGGTTTTTTGGGTATAGTTTTGCCAAGTGGTCTCCATAAAGATGATGGAGCCATTGGTCTCAGAAAAAATTTGTTATTCAAGAAAACTAAAATAGCAGGATTTATTGATTTTCAAAACCAAATGGAAAAAGATAAAGGCAGGATTTTTGAGGGTGTTCACCCGTCATTTAAATTTTTGCTTTTGAATTTACAAAAAACTGAACCAAAGAATGAATTTCCCTGTCGGTTTCATACAAGGAACCTTATGGTTTTAGAACACTTTCCCAATAAAACCAAAGAGAATTTTACAACACAAAAAAAGAAAAACACCTTAACTATAACAACCAAAGATAAAGAAATACAGGTTTTGGAAAAAAATGCAACAACACAAGAGAGTTTTGATTCTGAAACAGTATGGTATTCCCTCAAAGAGATTAAAAAATTATCTCCCAGAGACCACTCCATTATTGAGTTGAAAAATCCAATGGATAAAAAGATACTCAACAAAGTAAATTGCTTTCCTACAATGGGTGAAAATCTAAAAAACCTATGGAATCCTTATATTTATACAGCAGAATTTAATGAAACACATCATTCAGATTTATTCAAATCAAATAAAAATTCAAACTATGAATTAACTGTATATCCAGGAAAAGCTATTTATCAGTATGAATTTAATTATGCTATTTCCCATATTAATCGCTATGTTAGTGTTCAAATTCCAAAGGTGATTAAAGAGCAGGGCTTTCCCTTTAAAAAAAAATGTTACAAAGATTACAGATTAGTAATAAGAACTATTGCCCGCAACACTGATGAGAGAAGTTTGATTGCAGCTGTTATTCCAAAAAATCATTTTATTTCCAACAGTTTATATGGTGTTCATATTGAATCACCAATTGGAGCTTCTTCCCCTAAAAAAGATTTGCATATTGACTTGAAAACCCATGGGAAAAAGCGTTTGGATTCCCACGTTCACAGGAATGATTTTACTTTCGGAAATACTGTATCTTATGGAAAAAATAATATTAATGGGAAGAACAAGCTATGGGAAAATAATAAGAAACTGCAAGGATTACAATCAGAAGGGAACAATAATCAATATATGCTTGTACTTCAGGCTTTTTTGAACAGTTTTGTGGTGGATTATTTGATTCGGCAAAAAGTATCTGCCAATATCAATAAAAAATATATTATTTCTTTACATATCCCGAGACTTAATGAAAAAAACCTTTACTTTAAAGAACTGGTAAAGAGGTCCGCTCTACTTACATGCATTGGAAGAGAGTTTAATGCATTGGCTGATGAGACAGGCATCCCAAGAGGTGGAGTGAAAGACAAACAACACCGCTGGCGTATCCAAAGTGAGATAGATGCCATTGTGGCTCACACTTATGACCTTACTTTGGAAGAATTTGAATACATCCTATCCACCTTTACCACTGGTAACAACCAAGAGCGACTTAAAAGCCTTAAAAAATACGCTCTATCGGCCTTTAAAAAAGGCAAATTTGTGAAAAAAGCCTCTTAAACCCCAAAATTTTTTTTAAAAAAGAGGTTTTTTTACTGTTTTTCTTGATTTTCAGCGATTAAAAGCTTATAGTGGTAGGAGTTTACAGGAACCTTTAGTCTTGTTTTAACGCACAGCCAATAAAATGAGGGGGTAGCGTATATGTCTCATCCAATACAGTCAGAAGCAGGCAATAAAACAATAAATAATCAAGATAAAAAGAAGAAGCAATCAACATATTGGGAAAGAGTAATCTATGGAAAAGGTACTGTTTCAGAACCCTGGCCCACAGCAGAGGAGCTATGGAATGATCCAAAAGTAAAAAGAGCTATAAAAGAGCATAATGCTGAGGTACATAAAAGAACTGAAGTACACAAAAGAAATGAATCATAAAATGTTGGATTTACATAATATCCTCTGGGTTATACCCGGAGTGATTTTTATTCATCTTTACAATATCAGAAGACCAGAAAAGTCCATTAGTTTATCCGGTTGGCCATATCTTTTCTTTCTTGTTGTTTTTGCCACTCTGACTTGGTTACCTTCTGAGTTTATAGTTCAAACTAACTTTTTAAAAATTAAAACTTTTTTTATTAGTATATTTAACTCCAATGAGAAAATAATAATACTATTAGTTTCAATTTTTCTATCTGTTATCTGGTTCTTATTTGCACAATGGAAATGGGTTACTCAATGGATATTTTTATCAACTCATGATAATTTTCATAAACAGTGCATCAAGTGGGAAAATGAAGAAATTCTATTGACACTGAAGAATGGAAAAGCCTATCATGGTGTTTTATGGAAATACACGGAAAACCCCAAATCAAGGCATGAATCCTACACTATTTCTATAATACCTTTTAAGAGTGGATACCGGGATGAGAAAATAAAAAAAGTTATATGGAACACCTATTATCCAAAATATGAAGATAAATCTAATCTTAGTAATATGGAAATGATTATACCAAGAACAGAAATCATCACATTTGGAAAATTTAATAAAGAGGTTTTTAAATACTTCTATAAGGAATAAAAATTCATAAATTTTAATTCTGTAATAAAATAAACAATCTAACTATTTTTAATTTGAAAGTTTATACTTAAATCTGAGCAGATTCCCATTAATTAGAATGACAAAGTTTTACAAAAACAGATAGGATAATATCAAATTATGCCAAAGATTTATGATAATAAAGAAACCTCTTTTTTGTCTGGGTTAAGTTCAGCACTTGACAGGTCCTATAAGTCGGATATTTGCACAGCTTATTTCAATCTAAGGGGCTGGAAAAAAATTGCCAAATTTATTGCCAACTACAAAGGCAAAGAAGATGACCAGTGTCGCTTACTATTGGGAATGTATGCCCCAGACTGGCAATTAAAAAAAGAGCTGCTTCAGGATGAGACAGGGGTATGGACTGTTGACAATAACAAAGCCCGAAAATTGCGGGCTGAAACTCTTAAAAAATTTAGAAATCAACTAATGATGGGTGTTCCCTCCAATGAAGATGAACAAGGTTTGAGAAAACTGGCCATACAACTAAAAACAAAAAAAGTGATTGTAAAATGTTTTACCCGCCATCCCCTTCATGCCAAGCTTTACCTTACCTTCAATAACAAAGAATTTGCTGGAAAAATTGGTTTTTTAGGCAGCAGCAACCTAACTTATGCCGGACTGGAAAAAAATGGCGAGCTAAACATTGATGTTTTGGATCAACAAGTTTTAGGGAGCTTAAAACAGTGGTTTGAAGACAAATGGCAAGATCAATTCAGCCTTGATATTTCAGAACAAATTATTGGTCTTATTGAAGAAAGCTGGGCCGGGGAAAAACTTTTACCCCCTTATCATGTTTATATGAAGATGGCCTATCATTTGTCGGAAGATGCCAGAAAAGGACTCACAGATTTTTTTATACCAAAAGATTTAAAAAACACCCTGTTTGATTTTCAGTCTTCAGCTGTTCGCATTGCTGCCCGTTATGTTTATTATAGAAAAGGGGTGCTGATTGGAGATGTGGTGGGACTTGGCAAAACTCTTATGGCTATTGCCACAGCCAAAATCCTTGAAGAGGAAAAAGGTTTTCAAAGTCTTATTTTATGTCCCAAAAATTTACAGGATATGTGGGAGGATCAAAAACAAAAATACGGCCTTAGGGGAACAGTTATTCCACTAAGCCAGGTTCAAAAAAAACTTCCCCCTCTGAGAAGGCACCATATTGTGATTATAGATGAAAGTCATAATTTAAGAAACCCTTTAGGGAAAAGATATAAGGTTGTTAAGGATTACATTGTTCAAAACGACAGCCGGTGTATTTTACTGTCTGCCACCCCCTACAACAAAACCTATAAAGATTTATCCAACCAGTTGGGGCTTTTTATTGATCCAGACGAAAATCTGGGAGTTAGGCCAAGTAAATTTTTAAAAGAAGCCAAAGAAAAAGGAACTAAAATCTTTAACGGCCCCACAGACACCTTAAAAACCTTTGAAGAATCTGGTTACTCTGAAGATTGGCAAAATCTTATGTCTGAGTTTTTGATCCGAAGAACCCGCAGTTTTATTAAAGAAAATTATGGTAAAAAAAATCAAGATGGTCGGTATTACATAGAAACTACAAAAGGAGGTCCAAAGTTTTTTCCCAACAGAATCGCTAAAACAATCCAATATCAGATGGATGAACAATATAGGAGGTTTTTTTCAAAAGAAGTGGTGGATATGATTAACAGCCTAAAACTTGCCAGATATGATCTTATTAAATATAAGAAAAAAACTTTACAATCCCCTACAACTGAAGAACAAGATATTTTTAGGAATTTGGGGCGTTCCAAAGGCTATCCCAAGGGGTTTTGCCGGATTAACCTGTTTAAAACACTGGAAAGCAGTGGCTTTTCCTTTCTTCAATCTGTTCAAAGACATATTTTAAGAAACTGTATTTTTATCTATGCTATTAACACAAAACAAGACCTTATAATTGGCGAGAAAGGGGCTGAGCTTTTTTCTGATGCTTCTGATGATAAAGAAGCAGGTATAACCGGCCTTCAGGAAGATAGTGAAGAGATAAGCTGGTTTTTGACAAGCTTTAATTCTTTTTATAAAAAAGCTGAAAAGATTTATAACCAATATAGGAAGAACAACAGCCGGAGTATGCAGTGGATTTCCTCTTCTTACTTTACAGAAAAATTAAAAGAGGATTTAAAAAAAGATGTGGAACTTTTTTTATCCCTCTTAAAACAATCGCAAAACTGGAATCCAGAAAAAGACCTTAAATTAAAAAAACTTGAAAATTTACTACAAACCAGAAAAGAAAAAAAGGTTTTAATTTTTACACAGCTAAGAGAAACAGCAAACTATTTAAAAAACCAACTGAAAGAGAGAGGAGTAAAAAACTTACACCTTATCACCGGAGGCATGGATAGTATTCAAAGTATTGTAAAAAGATTTAGCCCCCGAAGCAATGAATTTAATATAACAAGTACAAAAGAACCTGAGATTGATATTTTAATAACCACAGATGTTTTAAGTGAGGGTCAAAACCTTCAGGATTGCAATACAGTTATAAATTACGATCTCCCCTGGGCTGTTATAAAGCTTGTTCAAAGAGTAGGACGGGTGGATCGGATTGGTCAATTAGCAGATAAAATTTTTTGTCAATCTTTTATGCCAGATAAAGGACTGGAAGAGTTGATAAATTTGCGAGGTCGTATTCAACAAAGATTAAAAGAAAACGCAGAAGTTATTGGAACAGATGAACAGTTTTTTGAAAATGAAAGGCAAGTTCTTATGGACTTGTACCATGAACAATCAAAAGCTTTGGAAAGAGAAATAATGGACGATATTGATCTTTCCTCTTTTGCTTATGCAATATGGGAAAAAGGGATAAAACAAGATCCCTCTTTGGAAAAAATAATTAAAAATTTACCAAATGTGGTTCATGCTTCCAAAGCAATTAAAGAAAAAAATCAAAAAGAAGGGGTTTTGCTTTTTGCCAAATCCCATGTCCATAATTGGTTGATGTATCTTAACGAAAAAGGACAAAGTATCCTGGAAGATCAAATGAAGATTCTAAAACTTGCAGAGTGTACACCAGATACACAACCACTAAAAAGAACAGAAACACATTATGAGATTATCAATTCCGGTTTAAAAATTATTCAAGAAAGCCTTAATCAACCAAGCTCATCCAACAGACTGGGAACCAGTCGCCATCCGAGAAGAAAATTATTTGAAAAAATGGAAAAGATTTCAGAGCCTGACGAAGAAACAACACAAATTATAGATGATCTTCATCATTATCCCCTATCAAATGAGGCAGAACACACCTTAAACAGAATGTTCAGAAGACAAATACCAGACAAAGAAGTTTTTAACCTTGTGCGGGAAAAATACAGAAACGAAACTCTGCTTAATAAAAAAGAGACAAAAAGAATGGATGAAAAACCCAGGATTATATCCTCAATGGGACTTTACAGACAGAATTGAACCTATACAAAAAATCACTTTACAAACCAAATTTACGGGTATAATTTTACAACCCGAGTTGAAAGTATGTGGCTTGGCAAACCAAACTTACGGCATAACCTCTTGACATTTTGAAAGTGTGTCAGAAAAATGATCTTCACACGCCCTTTGAAGCTGAGCCTTGATTTGAGACTGTGTTTCGCCCTTCCCGCCCAAAGGCTTGCTTCCACAACGACACACAATATGAACCAGGTCTTCCGCCACAGTGGCATCCCCCCCTTCAACATCCTCTGTGTCTGAAGCATGTTTATCTGCCTGTTGCCCGCTGCCAGCCCCCCTGCTGCCCTGCTTATTATCATTGGGAGCCTGGGAATCTTTCTGAGAACAGGCCCCCAAACCAAAGCACAAAACCATTACCAAAAAAATCAGATTTTTCATTTGCCTTAAATCTTTCTTTCTAAGAGGATACATCTTTGCATTCTGTCACCTGAACGCTTTCGGCAGCTTCAAGGGCCAAGGTTCTGCAGGTGTCACGAGCATTGGACTGTGCGTCCAGGGAATTGGCCCCCACTCCACGCACCCCCATCAATCCCACACACCGGCAGGCTTCACCACCCGGAGGGCAATTCACTTCGTGAGAGGCATCCCATTCCTCAGACGGCACAGCCAGGCGGAAGCACCGATTGTCCCTCTCCGCTTCAGAAAGAGAAGAGCTTAACTCCCCCATATTATACTCACAGGTGCATTCCAAAGCCACAGTCCCTGTGTTTCCCAAAACAAGACTGTGAAAAAGCCCACACAAAATGATAAAAACCAATGGCAAATGCTTCATAAGCCCCTCCCCTCTTTAAGAGTTAAAAAAATCTTTCTGACTTGTATAGAGCAAATATAAATCAACACCCACCGGGCAGTCAAATACCTTTGACAGGTCCAGGCAAAACAAAGTAAAAAAACCTTATAAAGCCGATTTTTTAAAAAGACCTGACTTTAAGGTTTAAAAAATTAAAGAGGAACCAGGACTTGGCTGTAACAATTAAAAAATTAAAAAATGAAATCCAAAAAGTGTATAACGAACACCAAAAGAAGAACTGGGATGGTTATGAAGCCCAGCCTTTAAAGTGGCTGCCACAGGCTTTAAAATTTGCTGATAAACTGCTTCAGGAGCCTCATCAGGATTTGACAAAATCTCTGGATATTGTACCGGAAAATACTGGCTGCCTTTGTTTTGAGTGGTTTAAATCTGACACCTGTCTTATCAGTATTTCAGTTCAAGGTGATACACTCATCTACAATTACAAGGTGGAAGGTGCAAAAGACTGTGGGGAGCTGGGATTTTCCAGCAGCCAGATTCTTATAGACCGAATAAAACAGGTGGCAAAAAACCATACATAGCATAAAAAACCATTTTTAACCCCCAAAAAAGGCTTCCACTCGCGTTTCGGGGTACACCATGGGTAGCAGTGTCAGGATGCTTAATCCCTATAGCTTTTTTCTTCCAACACTACATCATCGCTGGATTCCCGCTTAAAGCGGGAATGACGATCTAAACAAGTCTGGGAGGTGAAAATGTCACCTCACCCAACCTAATGGCAATTTATAATTAAAGACGGTAAGTCATAAGTAAAAAAACCTGAAAAACAACCACGTCTATTTTTTAGAGCCGTTCTTGAGTTTCTTAAGCTTTTGCTCTGACAAACCCGTTACCCTGGAGATAAGAGACATATCTGCCTTTGCCTCCAACATCTTTAAAATCAGCTCCTGCTGGCCTTTCTGCCAACCTTCCTGCTGGCCCTCTTGACGACCTTCCAAGCGGCCCTTCTGCCAACCCTCTCTGACACCCTCTGCCTTTATGTGTTCCCTGATGTCCATATAGCCCCCTTTCTTAAAAAGCCCCTCATTCATCAATAACCTCTCAACCTTTCCCCATACATCAAATCCTACACCCAATGACCTCATATAATGTACCACACTCAATAACAACTGATCCCTCTTTATTCCCGATGCCACCCCCCAAAACAAACTCACCAACTCCTTAAGCTCAACCTCCCTCATCCTCTTCAAATCCCAGGCCTTCTTAAACAATAAAAAAGCCCCACGACTCTTTACACCCTTGTCCTCAAAAACACCCCTCAACTTGGGATCCTGTACATCCAACACCCTCACCCGATAGTCTAACATACTCTCCCGTCCCAATAAAGGAATTTTTTTTGACTCCTTGTTTTCCTGTGGCCAAAAAGCCTCCTGAAAGCTCTTCTTCCACCTCCAGGGCTGCTTCCCATGGTAGAACACCACCGGTATAATGGGCATGGGCCTTCCGTACTTCTTCACCGTTTGCTCATGAAGGTAAGCCTGGTAGTAAAGAAGCAGGGCTAAAGGTCCAGTTTTTGTTTTTCCAAAGAAAAAGCTTGAAAAAAAATGGGGGGGGGTAAAATGGTCTTAATTATTTTAAAACTTCAAATGGGAGGTCTATGTGAGGATTTTACTGTGTTTTGGACTGGTGGTTTCATTTTATGCATCGGCTGCTTCAATGTGTGGTGGTTCTACATGTGATGGTGAGTCTTTGAGAACACCACTTAAACCTGGTACAACAGCAATGTGTGATGGTTCTGCATGTGGTGATGATAATGTGGCACAAAGAAGGCTTGACTGTATGGCAAGGAATCACAGGAAACAAATGGAGTATATAACTTGTCTTGCACTATGTATTAATAAAGATGACAATTATTGTCGTCTTTGTACCAGGATAAAATCTTATTTATTCCCTTGTGATTAAAATTTGAGTAAAAAGTGTCTTAAGCAGGAAAAAAGTTGGGTGTTTTATACTAAAAAATTTAATTTTAAAGGTGTTTTTGTAAAAAATTATGAATCTTTTTATTGGAGGTAATAATGAAAACAATTTTAATAGGGTTTTCCTTTGTATTGGCTTCTTTTGTCCAGGCTCAATCAGGTTACTATTATCCGATGGTTCATGTGTGTGACAGAACGGAGGAAATAAAACAAGCTCTTATGGAATATGCAAATAAGACCGACTGTAACGATGTGTCTCTTCAGGATTTGACTTCCATTAAGTATATGGATTTGGCGGATAAAGGTATTTCTTCACTAAAAATTGGGGATTTTTCTGGACTGATAAATATGAGAGTTCTTTCCCTGAGAGATAATAAAATTAAAACCTTGCCAAAGGGTTTTTTACAGACTTTGCCACCCATTGTAAGGAAGGGGTCCTTTGAATTAGATATAAGATTTAACCAATTGTCAGAAAGAGAAAGAGACCGAATAGGTGAGTTTATGTTAAGTATTGGAGGAAAGTACACAAGATGGGACAGAGCAGAGCTTTATGAATCACCATAAAATTTTCTTTTAAAAGATGTTTCATGCAGCTATGCAGGCAGGAAAAACACCAAAGTGTCTCATTCTGAAACACTTTTTTTTAAAAGTCACTTGGTGATGAGGGATAAGGTGTTTTTATTTTCATCCGATGAATGAAAAAAAAGAGTTAAAGCTTAAAAAAAGTAAAGTTTTTTTGGCTTCTGCCGATACAGGGGAGTATGCGGGTTTTATTTTTTAGGACTTCAAGAAAAAAATGGGGGGGGGGTAATTGCCCTCTCACTTCTTTTCTTTTTCACTTTCAGTTTTAGCGTTAAAGCTCAATTAGATTGGTGCAATTTATATTTTGCAACCGTGGTTATTAAACCACTTTATGGTTGTTGTTATATGTTGGGAGTTGCGGACTGTCGTTGCCATTTTGGGGGGACTTATCCAAATTGTGCAGAACAGTCTTGTCCAACTTCAAAACCTTGCGGGAGTCCCGGGTCTTGCCGGGCAAAGCACACCTGTTACAGGACAAACAACACCACTTATCAATCTTGCGATTCATGCAGGACCACACCATACACCTGTAGTGCAGACGGCACAGGGGGAAAAACCGCTGGCACCTGGCCCAGCTGCCAATGCCCCACCAACAAACCTCATTGGAACGGAAGCCAGTGTGTGAGCTGTACCTCTTCTCAAAGATGGAACAACAGAACCAAAAGATGTGAAAACCGCTGTACCTCCCCGAAAGTGTGGCGGGGTGGCAGGTGTGTTTGCCCCTCTTCATGCAGTGCCAGCCAAACTCAAAACTCCAACACCTGTGCCTGTACCAATCGCTGCACCTCCCCAAAAACCTGGAATGGCTCAACCTGTGTCTGCCCCACAAGATCCTGCACTTACGGGCAAAATACCACAACCTGTGCATGTAACCCTGCTCCCATTACCTACACCTGTAGAAATAACGGCCCTTCAGGCAGAAAATGTGGCTCTTACGGAACCAACGGAAACTCCTGCGTCAGATGCTCATGCCGCACCCACGGAAAAAGAACCGATGGCAGAACAACCTGCACATGCCCCACCGATGGCTACAGTGGCAGTGTCTATTGCTCATGCAACAGACATGGCTATAGCGGAACAACCCGATGCTCCACTGTGCGGTGTTCAGCCCCTAAAACCAGAAAAGTGGGTAATATATGTTATTGTCCTTTAAGCCCTTCATGTGCAGGGACAGGGAAGAGAAAAAACCAAAGCACCTGTCAGTGTGAGTGTGTTTCGGGATATACCATGAGTGGCAGTGTCTGTGTCAGGAGGCTTAACCCCAGCCCACCCACTCCCAGTCCATCCCCGGCTGTGGAGCTTGCCACACCCGCAGAATGCCCGCCATAACCTGAAAAACAACCACGCTTATTTTTTAGAACCATTTTGAAGTTTTTTAAGCTTTTGCTCCGACAAACCCGTTACCCTGGATATAAGAGACATATCTGCCTTTGCCTCCAACATCTTTAAAATCAGCTCCTGCTGGCCCTTCTGCCAACCTTCCTGCTGACCTTTCTGCCAACCCTCTCTGACACCCTCTGCCTTTATGTGTTCCCTGATGTCCATATAGCCCCCTTTCTTAAAAAGCCCCTCATTTACCAGTAACCTCTCCACATTTCCCCATACATCAAATCCTACACCCAATGACCTCATATAATGTACCACACTCAATAACAACTGATCCCTCTTCACTCCCTCCGACGATACACCCCAAAACAAACTCACCAACTCCTTAAGCTCAACCTCCCTCATCCTCTTCAAATCCCAGGCCTTCTTAAACAACAAAAAAGCCCCACGGCTCTTTACCCCCTCGTCCTCAAAAACACCCCTCAACTTGGGATCTTGTACATCCAACACCCTTACCCGATAGTCTAACATACTCTCCCGTCCCAATAAAGGAATTTTTTTTGACTCCTTGTTTTCCTGTGGCCAAAAAGCCTCCTGAAAGCTCTTCTTCCACCTCCAGGGCTGCTTTCCATGGTAGAACACCACCGGTATAATGGGCATGGGCCTTCCGTACTTCTTCACCGTTTGCTCATGGAGATAAGCCTGGTAATAAAGAAGCTGGCTGAACAGACTCACATCATAATGGGATTTATGCTCCAGAATAATAAAGATATTCACATGGACCTTGGGATAGTCTTTCAGGGGGGCGGAGAAGATGAGGTCTGCGTATTTATCAGTAAAGCTGTCTTTTTCGTTTTTGAGTTCAGAGGTTTTAAGGAGGGAGAGTTCCTTTTTTGTAAAAACGAGCTGAAAGATTTCGAGAGCCAGTTTGGGGTCTGAGAAGAAGCTTTTAAAGAAGATGTCGTGGTGTTGGCCTTGTGGTGTTTTGGGCTTTTGTTTGTCAATGTTTTTGGATTCTTTACTATCAGAATTATCAGAAGGGGTTTGAGGAGAGAGGATGGGAAGTTCTTTTTTCATTGCAGAGTGTGAGAATGACACACTCTTAAACCTTGTGGCAAGAGAAAAATCCCATTTTCATTTAAAAATGTTTTTGTACCAGGCTTTTAATATCCCTCCAGCAATCTTGACTTTAATGACAAACATAAACTGCTTTGTCCCCCCAACCCTTGAAGATTCCACAAAAGAATATGTCGCGAAGGGAGGCTTTACAGGCTTTGTAAGGTCAAAGGTCCAGTTTTTGTTTTTCCAAAGAAAAAGCTTGAAAAAAAATGGGGGGGGGTAAAATCAGCAAGGATAAAAATCTTTATTTGATATTTAAAAATAAAAAAGGAGGAGTAAAATGAAAAATCACTTGATGTCTTTAGCTGTTTGTCTGGCTTGTTTTTGGTCTTCTTATGGTTCAGCTAATTATGCAGCTTTACAGGGCTATTTAAATGGTCAGATTCTTAAATATTGTAAAGCATATATAGTAAAAATTTTCAGAGGAGATTCACAAGGTTTAAATTATGAAGCAATCCGGATGTACTATAAAGCTCATCCAACAAATAAATGGTTTTGTCGTATAAGAAATACAGATGAAACAAGAAAATACATTATAAAACTGGTGGGATTTTCAGGAGATGCATTAAACAAAAACGAAATAGATGATGCCTATAACAGAGCTATTTCAAATCACAGTGAGGGTCATATAATATCAGTGGCTGGTGTTGAGTATAATTACAGTCCTGTATTTGGAGATCCTTATAAAAAAGTTGGATATTTTGCTATTACTAAATTTTGCACAGAAGATACAAATACAGGTATTTTTAGGTCTTGCTGATACGGGGAAGTATGAAGATTTTTTTTGTGGGTTAAGAAAAAAATGGGGGGGATTGACTTCAGCCCCCCCCCCACCCGGGGACTGATTGAAGGTGGCTGGTGGCATTCATAATCGTTTTGGGCTTCTTAACAGGCTTTAAATGAAGTTTTTTGCGGCAAAAATGCAAATTTTACACAGGGAATGGAAACACCAAATCATAACTTGCTTTTTGATTCAAGATACTTTAAAAGAGTTATTTTTAGGGGTATTACGAAAATTTTATTTAACTGTCTTTAAAAAACGGAGGGGAAAATGAAAATTATTTCAACATCTTTGTATTATTTACTCCTGGGATTCTGGTGTTTTTATGGTTCCGCTTTTGAGAGCAATGTTGAGAAATACTGTAAAGAATTTGTATCCAAATACTTCTACTTCAATAATACAGAAGATTGGAAACAAAGAACTATTTCTATAATACAGAAGGTACCGAAAACACATTGGAGTTGTATTTTTGTACATAATAACAGACGCTACGCCATAAGTATTAGAGGTTATGTAGTTTATGATTCAACAAATAGAAGTATGGTATATAATGAGGCCCTATCGGAACACTCTCAAGGCAATATAATGGATGTGGGTTCTATTGAAAGCGATTCCTTACCAGGGGAGAAAAAATGGGAAATTATATATCTTGCCATCGCTGGAGTTAGAACCATTGTTCCAGCTCCGCCACTTGATGAAAAAGTTTATCGGACTAACTAAGAACAGAGCCAACGAATGAAGCCTGGCTAATTTAAGAAAGCATAAGATTGGTGATTTGAAGGAATAAATGGTGTTGGAGAGTAATGAAAAAATGGATGTGAAAGATCAATAATCTCCACTGAAAATATGACACAAGCTGTAAAAGCCAAAGCTTGCAGCGGGGGAAACAAAGCTCTTAAAATAAAATCTCAAACATCAAGAGGTTTTATGCTTCCAACAAAAATTTTATTTTATGCCATTATTCCAACATGCCAGGTTTTTTGCTTTGCACAACAAAACCTTATTAAAAATATCCAGGTGGGTTATAAACCTGCTCAGCCCTCATACACACCTTCTGTTCGCGATATTAAAAACATCAGAATGATTTTAAGCCTTCCCCTGCCCAACCGGTTGCAAACTCTTTCCACATACCATTCCTCCCCGCAAAAAGTTTTTCTTTCTTTAAAGTTTTTGCTTTCCTCCCAAAAAGAAAGCATTACCACCCGCTGGGCATGCTTAACAGCCATGGCAAGGCTTTACCCCGAAAAATCCAAAAAAATCACCTTACGGGCTTTAAAAAGCTCCAGCTGGTTTTTACGAAACGCCGGGCTTTTGGCTTTGGAAATTACCCACCCCCAAAAAAGTGTGAAGTGGGCCTTGCACCTGCTTAAAACAGATCCCTCCCTGGTTGTCAGAACCGCTGCCGTAAGGCTGATTGCCCGGCAGGGAAAAGGGGAACATAACCAGCTTTTAAAACAAAAACTAAATGCCTCAGACAGTTTTTATCAGGGGCAAAGCCTTTGGATCAGACACCACATCGTGTGGACCCTAAGCCTTTATGCCAAAGAGGAGGATAAAGAGTTTTTTACATCCCTGCTTAAAGATCCCGACCAAAGAGTTATTGATGCCGCCACTTTTGCACTGAAGAAAATACAGAAAACCATCTGAAAAATTTTATCACATGGGACTTTGAGTCTTCTTATGACGATTTAAAATAAACTGCTCAATTTGAATCTCTCTCATCATACGATAGAGGATGGATTTTTCCTCCAAACCATGAGATGGCACTCTTTGTTTCCCACGAATAAACCCCTTACGGGCAAAAACTTTTTTCAAAACCTGCACCCTGACAACCGGTGAAGAAGCCTCCCCCCCCCTGTTGAGATACACATAAATCATATAACTTTGAGTGCCACCAGGCCCCCCCCCCTTATTCGGAAAAGGAAGTTTAAAAATACTGTCCCCTTTCACAGCTGCTGTTCGCACAAAGCCTCTTTCTCTGTCCTCCTCCTCTATGGAATAAGACTGAAGTGTAAGCATTAACGCCTTCCACACTTTGTCATAGTCCATGTGAAACACCCGGGATATGGGGTGATAAACATCGTAACTGAGCTTTGAAGAGGAAACACAGCCCCCCCCCGCCAACAATAAAAAAACAGACAAAAACAAAAATTTTACCAAAACAAAAATCCCCTCTTTTTTTATCTGAAATATAATAACTTTCATGGCACTCTCCTGCAAAACCATCGATCTCAAAAAAAAGAAAGCTTAAAAACCAAACAAAGCCCCTTGCAGGGCTGCATTGACAGATTAACAACAAAGTGAGAAGGTCGTAAAGTGGATTTTTATATTTCTCTCTGGCGGGGTAGCTCAGGTGGTTAGAGCAGCGGAATCATAATCCGCGTGTCGGGGGTTCAAGTCCCTCCCCCGCTACCATTCATTTTTGAAAAAAATAAATACTCCCCAGCTTCAAAATCTGTGTCAGCTCATCCAGGGCAGTGTAACTCTCCCTCATTAAATGAGGGTCTTTTAAATCCTCCGGGTCCAGGTGTGTGCGGTAATGTCGGTGTATCCATTTTTTGAGTTTTTTATACAATGTTGTATTCAACACCAAAGGCCTGTGAATATGCCTTCCCTCCTCAGGGCTTAACACCACACGAAGCCTGAGACAGGCCGGCCCCCCTCCGTTTTTTACACTCTCCGTTAAAGAAACAAAACTGATTTTTTTAATCAAATCCCCTTTTTGCTGTTTAAGGTTTTTTAAATAAGCCTTTACAGAGGGGTAAAGCTGGCATTGTTGAGGGGCCAAAAGCCACCACTTACCGGGAGCCAAAGACAAAAGCTGGGAGTTAAACACATAAGAGGACAGGGCCTCCTTTAAAGATATGTCCTGTTTTTTGACTTTTATTTTTAACAAAGGCAGGGGGGAAAGCTTTTTTTCCAGAGCTTGAAAAACCGGGGCTTCTTTTTCAAAAGCCTCTTCATGATAAAAAATCAAGTTCCTGTCTGCTGCACACAACAGATCTCCATGGAAAGCCCCGGCCCGTAAAGCCCGCCCCTTTTGCTTTAAAAACAAAACCTGATCCCGTCTGATGTTGTGTCTTAAAGACAACATTTGCGAAGCTTCGCGGGTTTGCCGGGGTTTTAAATTTTTATACTCCGGGGACCAAAATCCACAACCGTAAGTAAAAACCTCCACCCCCTTTTGGTGATATTGCCCACAAAACCGGTTGTGATTGGCAGCCCCCTCATCAGAAAACACATGAGAAAAAGGCAGGGGCGGGTGATGAGTAAAATACTTTTTTTCCGGAAAAGTTTTTTTTAACAGCCGCACATTAAAGTCACATTCCAAATGCCGGTGAAGATGAGAGTTTAAATTGGCGGGACTGATATGCACACGCCCATCTTTGGTGTCTGCACCAGGTGAAATGGTGGCAGCACCCGCTGCCCACTGGGAAGAGGCCGAATAACAGGAAGCCAAAAGCTTAAACGATAAATCCCCTAAAGCTTTAAGCTTCTGATCAGCACTCCCCCCCCTCAAAGCCAACCGGTGTAAAAAAGGCAGGTAAGGCCTCTCATGAGGGGGAAACAAAGCCTGCGGAAACCCCCCGTCCATTAAAAGCTTCATTTTGTTAAGAACCTGAAGGGCCGCTTTTAAAGGGTAAGCTCTCTCCCCCCCACTCTGAAAGGAGGGCCGGTTGTCTGAAGAAAGCCCCGAATAATTATGAGTGGGACCCGGAAGCCCATCAAAATTATACTCCTGTGCTGTGTTTTTTGACCCCGGCCTGTGCTTCAAAGTGCTTTTACTCCACACGGTAATTGGGAGCCTCTTTCGTAATACTGACCCCATGGGTGTGCGATTCTATGTGAGATTGAAAACTTACTTTTATAAATTTGGATTTCTTCTTAAAATCATTGATGTTTTTTGCACCAATATATCCCATAGCAGACCTCAGCCCCCCCAGCATCTGGTACAAAGTGGCAGAGGCCGGTCCCCGGTAAGGAATACGTCCCTCCACACCTTCTGGCACCATTTTCTCAACAGAGGTGGTGTGTTCCTGTCGGTATCTGTCTTTTGATCCTTTCCTCATGGCAGCCAG
Source organism: Bdellovibrionales bacterium (assembly GCA_965200025.1). Taxonomy (GTDB): domain Bacteria; phylum Bdellovibrionota; class Bdellovibrionia; order Bdellovibrionales; family UBA1609; genus JANQSP01. The sequence goes on along the minus strand of OZ241325.1, from coordinate 593,003 downwards.
GCTGCCCATGCCCCGGTAGGCTTTATAGGTCCGGCCCCGGTAAAGCACCACTTCTCCAGGGCTTTCCTCAGAGCCTGCCAAAAGATTTCCCATCATAACGGCTGAGGCCCCCAGGGCCAAAGCTTTGGCCAAATCCCCTGAGGATTTAATACCACCATCTGCCACCACAGTGGTTTTTTTACCCTTTAAAGCCTGTATGCAGGATAAAATGGCACTCACCTGGGGAACCCCCACACCGGAAATAACCCGGGTGGTGCAAATACTGCCTGGTCCCATACCCACTTTAACAATATCCGCTCCGGCCTCTGAGAGAGCCAAAGCCCCCGGGCCTGTAGCCACATTCCCCGCCATTAAAGTCACATGAGGGTACTTTTTTTTCAAAAACCGAACCATATCCAGTACATTTTTAGAGTACCCGTGAGCACTGTCCACACACAGCAGGTCGGCCTCCGATTCCACCAAACGGGCAGCCCTTTCGCGGGAAGCCTCCCCCACCCCCAGGGCCGCCCCCACAAACAACCTGCCTTGCAGGTCTTTGGTGGCCCCCGGGTAAGCTCTGGCTTTTTCAATATCCTTTATGGTGATAAGCCCTTTTAACCGGCCCTTTTTATCCACCACGGGGAGTTTTTCTATCCGGTGCTGGTGCAAAATCTTTTTGGCTTCTGTTAAAGTGATACCCAAAGGGGCGGTGATGAGATCTTTTTTTCCCGTCATGATTTGCCGGACGGGCTGTGTTTTTAAAGTCTCAAACCGCAGGTCCCTGTTGGTTAAAATCCCCTCCAAAGCCCCCCTTTCACTGACCACAGGCACACCACTGATACGGTATCTCCTCATAAGATTTAAAGCCTCCTCCACAGAAGCATCAGGAGACAAACTCACAGGGTCTTTGATCATACCACTTTCGTATTTTTTAACCTTTTCCACCTCATAACACTGGCTTTTAACACTCATATTTTTGTGGATAACACCAAAGCCCCCGTTTTGGGCCATAACCTGTGCCATTTTATGCTCTGTCACAGTGTCCATGGCCGCCGACATCAGGGGAGCCTGCAAAAGAAGGCTATCTGTTAAAGGGGAAGAGGTTTTAACCTCTTCAGGCAGCACAGAGGAATAACCCGGAAGAATTAAAATATCATCAAAGGTTAAAGACTCTGTACCGGTCAGCGAAGAAAAATCCACCATAAAACCCACCTTTAAGTTAATTCATATAAAGAGGTTTTCTGATAGAATCTTTTTTAAAATGAGGGCCTGTTTTTTGCTCCAACATGTCTGTAAAAAAATCTTTTTCACAAAAAAACCGGCACCCGGAGTATACGGCAAAAGGCACCACATCCTCCGCCTTAAAAACCATGGACCTTAAAGTGATGTCCCCTTTTAAAATCAGGCGTACCACAATAAAGTGGCCCTTGTTTTCCTCAAAATAGCATTTTTCCACCTTAACCCCCATACAGTGAAACAACTCGTTTAAGAATTTAAAAGGCTCCTCCCTGTGCAGGCTTTGCTCCAGGGAAATCTGCCCCTGAAGATGAGACAAAGCCACAGCAAACCTTCGGGTTCCCTTTTTTTCCTTAAACACCATAAGACATGTTTTGGGTATCATCCCCCCCACCAAACCATGGGGGCGAACCTCTATCCACCGGGGGGATGTAAAAAACTTTTTTTTCTTTACTGTTTCCATAAGAGTTAAACCGCCTTATAAATAATTTTACCTTCACCAGTCAAAATAAAAAATCCACTTAAATTCTTTTGCCGTAAAGCGTTTGAGGATAAGCCTCCCCAATTTTGACCGGTACCAAAGAACCCACCAGCTCTTCAGGGCCTGAAAAATGCACCATTTTGTTTTCCCGGGATCTTCCCCCCAACAGGCCAGTCTTTTTGTCTTTGTTCTCCACCAGAACATCCAAAACCGCTCCCTTGTACTGTGCCGCACGCGAAAAAGCAAACTGATTGTACTTTGCGTTCAAGCGGGCCAAACGGAGGGTTTTTTGCTTCTCAGGCACCTGATCTTCATACCGGGCCGCCTTTGTAAAGGGCCTGGGAGAGTACTTAAAAGCATAAATACCCTCAAAGGGAACTGCATCCAGCAAACTTAAGCTGTCTTCAAAGCACTCTTCCGTCTCACCAGGGAAGCCCACAATCATATCTGTGGAAAGCACAGAACCCGGCATACGCTTTAAAATCATGTGGGCTTTTTTAATGTACTCCTCCCGGGTGTAGCCCCGATTCATTCTTTCCAGCACCTGAGTGTTCCCGGACTGCACGGGCAAATGCACCAGATCCATCACTTTCTTTCGGTAAGCCTGCATCACATCCACCAGCTCTTCGTTAAAATCTTTGGGATGAGGGGAGGTAAAGCGGATTCGCAGAATATCTGTTTTTTCACAAAGCCCCACCAACAGGTCAGAAAACTTTGCCCCACATTCCGACAAATAGGAGTTCACATTCTGCCCCAGTAAAGTCACCTCCCTGACCCCTCTTTTTACCAGATTTTGCACATCCTCCAGAACATGCTTTAAAGGACGGGACCTTTCCCTTCCTCTGGTAAAAGGCACCACACAAAAAGTGCAAAAATTATCGCAACCCTTTGTAATGTTGACAAAAGCACTTACTCCCGGGTTTTTAATCAAAGTCTGTATGTGGTAAGGTTCTTTATTTTTGAATTGAACCTGTGCAAAAGCCTTTTGCCCCCTGTGAAGGCGGGATACAATTTGCGGCAAATCGTCAATGGCATCCGGGCCAAAAGCAAAATCCAAAAGGGGAATATCCTTAAACAGTTTGTGTTTTTCCTGCTGGGCCACACAGCCCGCAACCCCTATTCTCAAGTGAGGGTTTTGTTCTTTGAGTTTTCGAAACCGGCCCACTTCAGAGCGTACCTTGTGCACAGGTTTTTCCCTGACAGAGCAGGAGTTAATAAGAATTAAACATGCCTCCCCCGGATTACGGGTGGGGGTGTAGTTCATCATCTCCAAAAGGCTGTACATTCTCTCTGTATCGTTGACATTCATCTGACAACCATAAGTGGAGATATAAACTTTTAAGGAAAAGTCTTTTTTTACCCCTTCCCGGGTGGGGTTAATACTCCAGTTCTTTCTCATTGCTGTCCTCCTTTCCCCCCACACTCAGACGCATCTCCTGCACCACCCCTTCAAAGGATTTGTCATTCTTCAGATCTTTGAGGATAAAATCCAAACCTTCAGCCCCTAAAACCTTCACAATACCCTGAAGGTTTTTAACCATACGCCCCCCCTTTAAAAAGGTTTTTCTGTTTTGCAGGTACTTCCAAAGCACCAAGTAATGGTGACGGCAGTATTCCAGGGTTACGGCCGGCTGATCGCAGGTTTCGTGGCGGCAGTAAAGCCGGCCCTCTGCGTCTTTGAGCTGGGGTTTTTCCTCCTGTTTGTGGTGAAGACGGGCCAGTTCTTTGGCCAGCTCCATTTTTTTTCGATCCTCCAAAGATTTTTTTTCACCCGTTTTTGCTTTTGAGGGGAGAGGGTTTTTTCTTTTCAGCTTCTTTTTTAAGGGCTGAGAGGCTTTTTCCTGGTTATTCAGTGGATTTTTCTGTTTGGATGACATAACAGGAAAAAGAGTAAAAAACAAAGCCTCTTCCGGTCAAGAAGAGTTTTTTAAAAGATTTCTCAGGCCCTTAAAACACCTTTTTGTCTTTAATCAAAATCTCATACAGCCGGTCAAACCGGTCGGAAAGCTTGCCAATCCTGCTGTCTGTCTCTGGCCGGGTTTCCTGGTCTTTCAAGCCTGGGGCTTTGAAGCTTCCTTTTGGTACCAAGATAATGTTTAAATAACCCCCATTTTTATACCCTTATCCTGGCTTCCCTGGCCGGGATTAAAGTTTTTTTTTGGTTCTGCCGATACAGGAAAATATGAAGGCTTTGTTTTTTAGGATTTCAAGAAAAAAATGGGGGGGGGTTTTGCCCTCTCACTTCTTTTATTTTTCACTTTCAGTTTAAGCTTTGAAGCTCTTGCTATTCATGTATGCCCCCATGGTCATTATGGACCTATGGGAATGTGTTCATGGGGATCTTGTGTGAATGGCATACAAAAAGAATATGTAACAACATCTGTCAACATAGGACAATGTATTCTTAATCCTTCAAGTTGTAAAAGAGAAACCGGTACCACTCGTTTTTGTGGGACGACTTGCCCTCAAAGCAATCCTTGCGGGAGTCCGCCTAATTGCAAAGCAAGAGTGTCTTGTTACGGGGGATCAGAAGCTTGTTCTCATTCACTCTGTCCCACTTGTACCTCTTTGGGGAAGTGTGGGACACAGCCTAATTGTAAAGACAAAGTGTCTTGCCCTTGTGGTCCGAAAGCTTGTGCAGGACAATGCAACACAAGAGCTCATCAAACAGTGTCTTGTGAATGTAGCCCCACGACTGTTTGCCCCTATAATGGGGAACATTGTACGGCAAAACGGACATGCGGTGGAATAAGAACCTGCCCTGTTGGTATAAATAACCTTTGTCCATGTGTAGGGAATAAGCCTTGCGGAAGTCCCGGGTCCTGCCGGGCAAAGCACACCTGTTACAGGACAGACAATTCCACTTATAAGTCTTGCAGTTCATGCAGGACCACACCATACCCACCTCCACCACCACCCCCGCCGCCGCCTCCACCACCACCACCCCCGCCAACACCTCAAGCTTGTACATCCCCCCGGTCCTGTGGGACTTATCCTCATTGCACAAGACCTTACCGGTGTTGGAATGGATTAGGGTATTGCACAAGTACAGATTGTCCCCGAAGGCCAACACCTTCACCTCAAACACCTTCCCCCACACCACAGCCAGCTCAACAATTAGCCACACCCGCAGAGTGTCCTCCAGGCTAATGAGTACGGGATGTTTTCAGAGGGATGCTGAATCATAACGCATGGGTGGGTCACCAAGTTTTTCTCTCAAAAATGAAATAGGCTGGATAAAACGCCTTCCCGGGGACCAAGAGTGGGTTTTTAGGCAGTTTTACATTCTTAAAAACCCTTGTTTTTGGTGGCCACCGGGTGGTATAACAGAGTGTGGTATAGTGAGGGAGTATGCAAACAATAGGAAGTCTTTTTCAGGTTTTGAATCAGGGCCTGCCCATTGATTTGATTTTACTGGTGCTGTTTATTTACATGCTGTTTAAAATGAATAGCATGTCTAAGGATATAGGACGGATCGATCAAAAGCTGGATAACCATATAACAGACACAAACAAAAAGATTGATAGCCTTAAGAATGACATGAATACCAAGATTGAGAAGCTGTCTGATCGTTTTGAGAAGCTGTCCGACCGCTTTGATCGGCTGTATGAGATTTTGATTAAAGACAAAAAATAAGAATCCCGGTGGTTTTCAATAATGGTCCAGTTTTTGTCTAAAGGCTCAAAGTTTTTGACCGATAAAGTAACAGGAGGTTTAAAATGAAGTTTTTTATAATGGCTTTTTTTCTGTTTAATTTGTTTGCTTATGGACAGGAATCGTACGTCCGATTTCCGACGGTTTGTCTTCGTACCCCGCAGGTAAAAGATGCGATTGTGGAAAAACTTCAGAGTATGATGGATCCCAGCATAAACTGTACTGTGGCAACTGATCTTTTGGATAAGATAGAATTTTTAATTGTAAAAAGAGATGAAGAAGATCGTTTAGCACTGCAAATGGAGGATTTTTCAGGGCTTACTTCTCTTAAGGTTCTTGATTTGTCATTAAACGATGTTAGTTCTTGGCCGCCTTGGATATTCTCAGGACTCACTTCTCTTGAGAAGATTTTTATAAATGGTTTGTCAGAAAGGAAACAAAACAGCATAAGAAAAGAGATTCCTTTTGGTGTTCAGATAATTTTTCGATAATCCCCATTTTGATACCCTTATCCTGGGGTTCTTTGGATGGGGCGGGGAGTAAGTGGCCGGCCACACCAGCCAGGCAGTTTTACCCAAAAGTGTCTCACCCTGAAACATCCCAAAAGCCACTTGGTGGCTTCTTAATTGATGTTTTTTTTGACAAAATTGTAAGTTTTACACGGGGGGTTATTTTTTTTCCTTAAACGTGTTATTTAAAGAGCCACTATGAAAATCCTTATGGCTCTTTTTCTTTTATCCGGGGTTTGTTTCAAAAGCCCTGGCATTGTTTATAAAATGGATAAGGCCCATGATGCAGGTGGAAAAATAGTCCAGGATTTTGATATGACAAAAAAGTCTTATGATAAAGAGTATTATTATTTTTTGGAAAACCATGAGGATTACCCTTGGGGGGTGTGTTTTCCGAAGGGAAAACATAACTTTGAGCAAAAACATCTAAACTGGACCGGGGAAGCCATGGAAAGGTGGAATATACAATATGATTTGTTTGTATATAGTCGTAAGGCTGTTGTTTTAAAGAATCAGCTTGATAAAAAACCAGATAGTCTTCATCATTTTGTTCCTGTCGAAATGTATGATGTATTTAGTTGGCCTGATCCTGATAAAAAGTTGTTAGTATGGTCTTGCGATAAGAAAAAATACAATCTTGTTTATCCGGTATTTGCTCCCACAAAGGTTAATGAAAAAACAAAAACACAGCCATTGGCTTACTATCATGCAAAACACCCATGGTTGGGTGATTTTTATGGGAGTATTATCATGAGCAATAATATAAAAGAAAAAAATGGAAAAATAAAAGTTTGGGAAAAAGATCATTTTATCAATGTTATGATGCATGAGTTGGGTCACCTTTTGGGGGTTCCCCACCTGGAACCCGATGATACAGAGATCATGACTTCACATGGGTTTGGTTGTGAAACAGGCGGAAAAAGGAAGATTTGTGACTTGACTTATAAGGATCTTAGGGCTTTTTCAGATTTGTACCCATACACCATGGTGGGAATAAATCCTATTGTATTTTTTAGCTATCTTTATAAGAGAGGATTATTAAAATGAAGTTTTTAATAGCATTTTTAATAACCTGTTTTGTATTGGTGTCTTGTAAGTTTAATAAGACTTTTTATGCTTCCTGTGAGGATTACTGTAACCGATCCAGAGTTGATGACAGTAACATTTTGGCTTCCGTAATAATGCCCGGGGATATTCGCTGCCATAATATGTATATGGAAGCTTATAGATTAGGAAGAAAGATGGATCTCTGTGGTTTTGATATGAATGATCCTAATCCTGAAGCGTGCCAAGCTTTAATTGATCAATCTCAAGAGGAGTGCAAAAAGCTTCCGCCTGATCCTTCAATGATGGACCAGACAGTGAGTGGGACGACTGTTTTTAAAGACGGCAAGCCTTTTCTTATTGATGCCAAGCCTGTAAAGATTAAAGGTGAGGTTTGCTCCTGTAACCAGAAAAAGTAAAATGAAGTTTTTAATAGCATTTTTAATAACCTGTTTTGTCATAGTATCTTGTAAGGATAACAAGCCTCTTGAGGATAACAAGCCCCTTTATGCTTCCTGTGAGGATTACTGTAACCGGTCAAAATTTGATGACAGTAACATTGTGGCTTCAGTAATAATTCCCGGGGATATTCGATGTCACAACATGATAGGGTCTGCCCATGCTCTGGGGCAAAAACTGGGTTATTGTTATGACGGGCCTCTTCGCATAAACGGTGTAAGACAGGATCGAACTCATCCTGATTCTGAAGCATGCGATGCTTTAATTAATAAAGCTGAAGAGGACTGTAAGAAGCTTCCCCCGGATCCTTCAATGATGGACCAGACTGTGAGTGGTACGGCTGTTTTTAAAGGTGGCAAGCCTGTTCTTATCGATGGTGAGCCTGTAAAAATCAAGGGTGAGGTGTGTTCCTGTAACCAGAAAAAGTAAAATGAGGATTTTGGTAACATTTTTAATAACAGTTTTTGTTATGGTGTCTTGCAAAGAGGAGGCTGATTATGCTTCCTGTGAGGATTACTGTAACCGGTCAAAAGTTGATGACAGTAACATTGTGGCTTCAGTAAGCATCCCCGGGGATATTCGCTGCCATGAGATGAGAGGGGCTGCCTATGCTCTGGGAAGAAAACTGGGTTATTGTTTTGACGGGCCTCTTCGCATAAACGGTGTAAGACAGGATCAAACTCATCCTAATTCTGAAGCATGCCATGCTTTAGCTGATCAAGCTCAAAAGGAATGTAAAAAGCTTCCCCCTGATCCTTCAATGATGGACCAGACTGTGAGTGGTACGACTGTTTTTAAAGACGGCAAGCCTGTTCTTATCGATGGTGAGCCTGTTAAAGTCAAGGGTGAAGTTTGTACCTGTAAGCAAAGCAAGTGATATTTACCTTCCTGGGAAAGTAAAAAAAAAGAATGGCTGGATAAAAATCCTTTCACTCAAAAGATACCGAGGGGAAGGCAGGCTTTACCGGCTTTGGTACACAGTGATGGAGCCAGACCTGGTTTTTAAAATGACAGAACCACTGTCTTCATTTTTCCTCCCGGTTTTTCCCCCTCTTAAGCGGCCCTCTGATCGATGAACACCTCCTGTCCGTATACGATGAAAGTAAGGGGGGGTCTTCACCTTCCCATCCCAGCTTTCCGCCTGAAGCCAGGCCTGAGTGCCGGGGAAGTCCAAAAACATGTCTGCTGTTCCTGTTTCCATACGCACCTCATGGGGCTGTGTGATTTGCCCTCTCACCTCCCCCTCCTTTAAATACCCTGTTACAGAACCTTTAAAGCCCCTTAAATAAACTCCACCTTTTTCCCCATGAAAATGCAGCCGGGAAGAGGATTTTCTCAAAATCAAGTCCCCCTGAAAAAGCCTGACATCAAAAAAACCGGAAGAGTTCAAAAGACGCATTTTCCCCCTTAAAAATTTAAACACTCCCGGGCCTTTAAGATCCTCCACCCTGAGGGAGATATCTTGTGAGTAAAGATTCACTTTGCCCCTGTGGGATTTTAAAACCACATCCCCATGGTTCTGAACAATATCCAAAACCCCTTTTGTGTTTTTTATCTCTGTATGAGCCTGGTTTAAAACCGAAACAAACAATTTTTGAAAAGACAGTTTTTGAACATCCACTTTCCCGGAAAACAATATCACTTTCACTGTTTTTCCCGCAGGAAGTTTAAGCCACAAAGGGTAAGGCTTTTTGTTTTCCCCATAAAAAGAGGAAGAGGGGGGAAAGCCTTTTTCCGTGAGAAGTACTTTACCTCCTTTTTTTTTCACTTTCAAAAAAGATCCCACAGAGCCTGCCTCACCCCCCTGGCCCGCAGGAGAAGGGGTGATTTTCAAGTTCATATTTTTCCCCTTTACCACAAAATAAGACAGCTCCTGATCAGAAGGAAGGTTTTGCCACTCAAGAGAAGAGGGAAAAGCCCCACCGGCCCAGCCACTGGAAAACAAACCTGTCAGGCCAAAAACAAAAACTTTCCACATAATGGGGGAAGAATAAAGAAAATACCTTGATTTTCAAGTTAAAAAATTCTCTTTTTCCAAAAACAAAAAGAACTTAAGGCTCCCTGTCCCAGCGGATTTCATACTCTTCCTCAAAATCCACAGCTGAGGCGGGTTGCCTTTCCTGTATATCCCCCACCGGATTTTTATCTTTTAAATAAAGCTGTATGTCCTTTTGAAGTTTTTGCTTTTGCTGTTGAGAGCTTTTTACCACCTCATCCAGAGAGGAAAGGTCCCGCACAATCACCACTTTTCGGGCCTGGTTTTTTACTTTTCTCTGTATACTTACAGGTGGCTCTTGGGAAGAGGCAGAAGGCGGGGTTTTGCCTTTTGACAAAACCTTGGGGATATCATCTGAAACAGGCTTTACCTCTTTAGCCTCCCCAAAACCATAAAAACCCAGAACAAAAAAAACAAAAAAAGCTCTCTTCAAAACAAAGCCCTCCCCTATATACCCTTTCATCGGATTCCGCACAAAAAATCTGAAGTTTTTACGGGTATGGAACTCAAAAATACGGGGATTTCAGTATCTTGCTGTGCATTATCAGGAACTCTGTTTGCCCTGTTTTCAAAAATAGGATTTACTCTTGGTCTGCATTATGGAAAAAATCTATAAAGATGCTGCAGCATCGGTGTTTGATATTTCAGACGGGGCCAAGTTACTGGTGGGGGGCTTTGGCCTGTGTGGTATTCCGGAAAACCTGATTCAGGCCCTGTGCAGCAAAGGCATTAAAAACCTGACCTGCATTTCCAACAATGCCGGGGTGAGTGATTTTGGTCTGGGTCTTTTGTTAAAAAACCATCAGATAAAGAAAATGATTGCCAGTTATGTGGGGGAAAATCCCCTGTTTGAAGAGCAATACCTGAAGGGGGAGCTGGAGGTGGAGTTTGTTCCTCAGGGCAGTTTGGCGGAAAGAATACGGGCCGGGGGGGCAGGCATACCCGCCTTTTACACAGCCACAGGAGTGGGTACAGAGGTTTCCAAAAACAAAGAAACCAGAACTTTTGAAGGCAAAACATACCTTATGGAAAAGGCTTTAAAAGGGGATTTTGCCCTTGTTAAAGCTTACAAAGGGGACAGTTTTGGAAACCTTATTTACCGGCACACAGCCAGAAACTTTAACTCTGTGGCAGCGACTGCCGCCCCCATCACCATTGCCGAGGTGGAGCATCTGGTTCCCAAAGGCCAGCTGGACCCCAACAGTATTCACACCCCGGGGGTTTATGTTCAAAGAATTTTTGAAGGCACCCTTTATGAAAAAAGAATAGAACAAAAAACCTTACAAAAAAACATCAAACAAAAAACAGCCTGAAAGGGACAAGGAGTTTTAATGCCTTTAAACCGTCACCAGATAGCCCAAAGAATAGCACTGGATATTCCCCCCCACTGTGTCGTCAACCTGGGAATTGGTATTCCCACTTTGGTGGCTGATTACATCCCCTCCTCCCACCAGGTGATGTTACACAGTGAGAACGGACTTCTGGGAATGGGACCTTTTCCCTTTGAGGGGGAGGAGGATGCGGATTTAATTAACGCAGGCAAACAAACTGTGAGTACTGTTAAAGGGGCCAGTTTTTTTTCTTCAGAAGAGAGCTTTGCCATGATCCGCGGTGGGCATATCCATTTCAGTGTTTTAGGAGCTTTGCAGGTGGATTCTGAAGGTTCCCTTGCCAACTGGATGATACCGGGGAAAATGGCCAAAGGCATGGGAGGGGCTATGGACTTGGTGGCCGGTGTTCCCACTGTTATTGTGGCCATGACTCACACAGATAAAAAAGGCCGGTCCAAGCTGCTCAAAAAGTGTAATCTTCCCCTCACCGGGCTGTGTTGTGTTCAGCGGGTGGTGACCGATTTGGCCGTCCTGGACATTTCCCCTCAAAAGGGGGAGTTTATACTGAAAGAAACCGCCCCCCAAGTGTCTGTGGATGAGGTGAAAAAAGCCACTCAGGCCCCTTTGAGCATAGACCCCCATGTGAAAACCATGCCTTTGCTCCAGTGACTTCTTCAGTAAAAAACCCTTTTGACAAACAATCCCCCTTAACCGGTGTGTCGCACATTATTGCTGTGGGTTCTGGCAAAGGGGGGGTGGGCAAAAGCACAGTGGCTTTAAATTTGGCTTTGGCTCTTAAAAAATTTCATTCCTGTCAGGTGGGGGTTTTGGATGCCGACCTTTATGGCCCCTCCCTTCCCCGCATGACGGGATGTTTGAAACAAAAACCCTCCATCGACTCTCAACATGGGAAAGTGATACCCTTAAAAAGATACGGCCTTCACCTGATGAGCATGGGATTTTTAATAGAAGAGGAAACCCCGGTGATATGGAGAGGGCCTATGCTTTTTAAAGCTGTGGAGCAACTTTTAAGGGATGTTCTTTGGGGAAAGCTGGATTTTTTAATTGTGGATCTTCCGCCTGGCACGGGGGATGTGGCCCTGACTCTGGCTCAAAAAGTGAAAGTGGCAGGTGCTTTGGTGGTCTGTACCCCCCAAAACATAGCTTTGGCAGATGCCAAAAAAGCACTTCAAATGTTTCAACAGCTTCAAATCCCCACCTGGGGTGTGGTGGAAAACATGTCTCACCTTCGCATTCCCTCTCAAGAGAAGACCATGGACTTATTCCCCAAAGGCCAGCTGGATCTTTATTTAAAAACACAAGGGGTTAAAAAACTTGTTTCTCTTCCGTTTGAACCTCACATAGGACTGGCCTGTGAAAGCGGTGTGCCTTTTTTGGAAACAGAAACAGACAGTGAATCAGGAAAAGCTTTTTTACTCTTATCGCAACAAATCATGCAAAAAACATAACTTGGACCCTTCTGCCAACCCTCTCTGATACCCTCTGCCTTTATGTGTTCCCTGATGTCCATGTTTTCCTGTGACCAAAAAACCTCCTGAAAGCTCTTCTCCCACCTCCAGGGCTGCTTTCCATTAAAATACCACCAGTATAATGGGCATGGGCCTTCCGTACTTCTTCACTGTCTGCTCATGAAGGTAAAACTGGTAATAAAGAAGCAAGGCTAAAGGTCCAGTTTTTGTGTTTCCAAAGAAAAAGCTTGAAAAAAAATGGGGGGGGGTAAAATCAGTAAAATAACCCTTAAGGTATCTTAAACCAAAAATAAAAGAGGAGGAATAAAATGAAAAACTGTTTTATATTCTTAGTTGTTTGTCTGACTTGCTTTTGGTCTTCTTATGGTTCAGCGGATTATGTTAAGGATCAGATTCTAAAATACTGTAAAAAATTTATGTTTGAGGTCTCAGGTGAAGACTCACAAGCTTTTAGGTATGTGTTTTACACCCAGGGAGGACTTATATGGAGATGTGGTGTTACTTCTGGTAAATATGTTGGTGGCAAGGGCAAAACACAGTTTCGTAATATTCATATAAGGGGCAAAAGTATTGAGAGATCAGATCCTGAAAATCAAAATGTATATAACGAGATGTTAAGTATACATACCCATAATCATGTTATAGGAGTGGGGGCCATCAATTATACGCATACTGCTTTATTGAGTGGAAAAAAAACCCAAAATATTATGTATATTGCCGTTACAGGGTTTGGACACAGCTATGTTTGTGAGGGTTAAAGTTTTTTATTTTCATCCGATGAATGAAAAAAAAGAGTTAAAGCTTAAAAAAAGTAAAGTTTTTTTGGCTTCTGCCGATACAGAGAAATATGAAGGCTTGGTGTTTTAGGATTTCAAGAAAAAAAATGGGGGGGGGGAATTGTCCTCTCACTTCTTTTATTTGGATGTTCTCAAGCCAAAGCTGCATGGACTGCTTGTAATAACGGTATACAAAAGCATTACTATACTGAACGATATGATCCTTCAGACAGGCAATGCAGACATGTAGATTGTACAACTAGAACTGTATTCACAGGCCGGACTCGCCCATGCCTCACCTGTCCCCCGGCGGGCAAGTCTCACCTCACCCGAAAGAGTGGAAACACCTGTGTTTGTCCCTCTGGAAAGTATGAAATCAGTGGCAGCAGATGCTGCTCACAAAGAACATGCCCCACTGGGCAAGTCAGAGCCTCCAACTCATGCTCCTGTGTAAACCGCTGTACCTCCCCGAAAGTGTGGCGGGGTGGCAGGTGTGTTTGCCCCTCTTCATGCAGTGCCAGTCAAACTCAAAACTCCAACACCTGTGCCTGTACCAATCGCTGCACCACACCCCCCAGAACCCGATGGTCCGCAAGCCTCAACCGTTGTATCAGTATATGCACCCACTCCCAAAGGTGGAACGGTAGCCGGTGCGTTGCTCGATGCCCCACCTCCTTAAAACCCCACCTCAGACACTGGAACGGCTCAACCTGCATCTGTACCCCGGGGCTTCAGGAAGTCGGAGGCAACAAGTGTTGCTCCTCAAGACCATGCCCTTCACTTAACGGACGAAGCCGTATCCGAATGACCTCTCATGGGTCCTGCCAATGTTGCTTCCCAAAACCTTCCAACTCCTCATGGTCCAATCCCAATGCCTGCTCCTGGACCTGCAACACCCATTACCGAAGAAACAGCTCAGGCACCACTTGCATCAGAATTTACATTCCCCCTCCGCCGCCTCCACCACCACCTCCCCCTCCCCCACCACCAACACCTCAAACCTGCACATTCCCAAGATCCTGTGGAACTCCCCCGCATTGTACAAGACCTTCCCACCTGTGCAGAAACGGAACAAGAGTTTGCTCTGCCTCTCAATGTCCTCAACAACCAAACCCGGCTCCTCAAACACCTTCACCAACACCACAGCCCTCTCAACAACTCGCCACACCCGCAGAGTGTCCGCCTTAAACAGAAATTGTGTGTGGCTTTCTCACAATCCAATGATACAGGAACAGGCTCTGTGTGTGGTTTCTTATTAACATGGTACAGGGACGGACTCTGTATGCAGTTTTCAACTCTAATACGCAACATCGCTGGATTCCCGTTTTCACAGAGCAATAACGACACTTAAACAAAGCTGGAATGCAGGAATTTCACCTTATCCCGCCTAAAGCGGGACTTGAAGCCACGATGTGGCTTCAAGAAATTTTTACCAAAGACAACAAGCTTGTACCAGAATGCGAAGGGTCAAAGGTCCAGTTTTTGTGTTTCCAAAGAAAAAGCTTGAAAAAAATGGGGGGGGGTAAAATCAGTAAAATAACCCTTAAGGTATCTTAAACCAAAAATAAAAGAGGAGGAATAAGATGAAAAACTGTTTTATATCTTTAGTTGTTTGTCTGGTGTTTGGACTGCCTGCTTCAGCGAAACTCTGCCTTAACACTGATCAGATTAATTGTATGACGAATGTTGTCGAGGAATCAGAAGATTATTATAGGTGTATTGATAAATGCCGTAAGAACATTCCCTTTAAAAATTTAAATGGCTGTGAATTATTTGATAAGCAAAAACCCCCTAGTACACCTCCTATAACTAGACCAAATCCCAGTATGGAGCGGGTGTTTGGTGAACAAAAGGAAAGAGGATCCGCTGGTCAATGATAGTGCCTCAATTTAATAAACTTATCAGGTAATAAGGTACGGAACAAATTGCCCTCACTGGAAAAAATAAATAATAATAAGCAAATTTAAGAAAAAACCCGGGGTTTAAAATTCTTCCTGTTCTGAATAACAACATCCCCCACAGCCTCAATAACAAAAAAACCCCGCTTACGGGCCATACTGTCCGCCAACCGATTAGCCCTCATTAAAAAAGCCATGGCTCCATAAACCCGCTTCCTCTTAAACTCCGGCCACCATTCCTTAAAATGACGCATATCCTCCTGAAACTCATCCACATCCGAAGGATCCAAAGTCGCCTTCACCTCCACCACCACACTCTCCCGACCATTAATCGCAATAATGTCAAACTCTGAATGCTTGTTCTTTACATTCGTTATCACCTTGTCCACCTTTATCCCCCTCTCACTTAACCTCTGTGCCAAATTCCCCTTGACTAAATTCTCTCCCAACTTGCCCCAACGATTTCCAAAATCCCCCACCATCTCCTTAATCCGACGATCTGTCTCCTGCATCTGACGATCCGTCTTTTTTTGAAGCTCCATGATTCGACGATCCGTCTCTTTTTGAAGCTCCATAATCCGACGATCCGTCTCCTGCATCTGACGATCTGTCTTTTTTTGAAGCCCCCTGATTTGACGATCCGTCTCCTGCATTTGACGATCTGTCTCCTGCATCTGACGATCCGTCTTTTTTAACTGGCGATCCGTCTCTTTTTGGGAATCTCTCAGTGCCTGCATGTCGATCTGAAACTGCTTATGACCCGCCTGAAGCTCTTTCTGGCCTATGGAAAGGTCTTTTAAAATAGCCCTGATCTCATCAAATGTAGGTACAGTCTTCATAGTTCTCCTTTAAGTTTTTTTTACCTTGCGAAGTGTAACACAATGATTTTCAGATTGTCAATATAAATAAAACCAGAAGGTTTTTAAAGGTGCTAAACCTGTTAATACAAAAACAACATCGCTGCTAAAAATGGGGGGGGGTAAGTCTAGAAATCAAACCAGGGCTTTGATACCGGGAAGTTGTTTTTTCATGCTGAGGTATTTTAAAGCCGCACCTCCTCCGGTGGAAACATAATCAAACTGCCCTTGAAGCCCGGACTGAAAAACCGCCTGTGTACAGTTGCCCCCCCCTGCCACACAAAAAGCCTCCTTTAAAGAGGCTATCACCTGGCACATCTTCATAGTCCCTTCAGAAAACAAAGGGTCTTCAAAATGCCCCAAAGGGCCATTCCAAAAAACTGTACGCACCCCCTTTTTTAAAGCCTCAGTAAAAAGTGCAAGGGTTTCAGGTCCTATATCCCCCACCTCCTTAAAATTTTTCGGAAAATCCGCACGGGAGTGAAGAAACCTTTTTCCCTCTTTTAAAGAGGAAAAATAATGATCCACGGGAAGAAAAATCTTTTTCCCCTTCAAAAGCAAACGATCCATCAGATCAGCAGCCGTTTTTAAAGAATCCTTATCCACATAATCGGGAGGAACAAAATGCCCCCGGGCCTTTAAAAAAGTGTAAGCCATTTTGCCCCCCACCAACAACAGATCCACAGAACCTGCCATCTGGTGCAGCATTTGCATTTTATCACTCACTTTAACCCCCCCTATCACCAAAGCCATGGGATGAGAGGATTGGTAAAGAAGATGATCCAAAACCTTAAGCTCCTCTTTCATACAAAAACCCTGCCCTCTTTGTTTTACAAACAGAGGCAAAGCACAAACACTGGCATGCTCCCTGTGAGAGACACTAAAAGCCTCATTGATGTAAATATCCATGCCACGGGCCAGGGTTTCAGCCCAGGCTTTGTCAGCTTTTAACTCCCCGGGATGAAAACGAAGGTTTTCCAGTAAAATGATTTTTTTTTCGTTCAGGGAGGAAAGTAAAACCTCCGGCACAGGAGAGTTGAGATCTTCGATAAACAAAACCTCGCAGTTAAGACGCTCCCCCAGATAATAACCAAAAGGTTCCAAACTCAACTCTTTTTTATTTTTCAAAGAGGGGGAGGGTCTTCCCATGTGAGAGGCCACCACCACCCGGGCCTTGTTCTTTAAGGCATAAGATATGGTTTTTAATGCCGCACGCAAACGAATATGGTTTTTATCCTTCAGAGCCTGTAAGGGAACATTAAAATCTGTGCGTATAAAAACCCTTTTGTCTTTCAAATCAAAATCACTCATGCATTTCATTATGGTGTTTTATTCCTTAAAAAAAGACATCAGGAGCCTGGCTTATGTTTTTTGGCATAGCGGGTAAAATCCAGCATTCTTTGGGAAAAGCCGGTTTCATTGTCGTACCAGGCCAGCACCCGAAAAAACCTCCCACCCCCTTTTGTGGAAGCCAGGTCCACCACACAGCTGTAAGGGCTTCCGTTAAAATCCACACTAACCAGCTCTTCTGTTTCACAATGTAAAACCCCCTTCAGACTCCCACCGGCCGCTGTTAAAAAAGCCTGATTCAAATCAGATATTTGAACTGAAGTTTTTGTTCTCACCACCACATCCAAAAGAGAAACATTGGCCACAGGTACACGCAGGGCCTGGCCTGTAACTTTACCCTTTAAAGAGGGAAAAATTTTTGTTAAAGCCCCTTCCGCCCCCGTACCAGTGGGAATAATGGAAAGAGCAGAGGCCCTGGCCCTTCTTTTGTCTTTTTTGTGAGAGCTGTCCAAAAGTTTTTGATCCAAAGTGTAGGCGTGAGTGGTGCAAAACATCATTTCCTCAAGACCAAAGTTTTTGTCCAGCACCTGCACAAGTGGGGCCAAAGCATTAGTGGTGCAAGATCCATTGCTGATAAGATGATGGGTTTGAGGATTGTAAGTTTTATGATTAACCCCGTAGATCAATGTCAAATCCTCCCCGCGTGTGGGGGCTGCCACAAAAACCTTCTTAACCCCTTTTTTAAAATGCCCTTTTAAGTCCTCTTTTGTTTTAAAACGACCGGAACACTCCCACACCCAATCCACCCCCCATTTATCCCAGGGAATCTCAGAAGGGTGAGTGTAAAAAACACAGCTCACTTTATGGTCCCCGACCCTGAGGGATTGGCTGTCCCGGTGGAAGGTGGTGTTCCACACGCCATGCACACTGTCGTATTTTAAAAGATGAGTCAGCATATCCACAGAAGAGGGGGTGTTGACCACCACAACACTTAGATCTTTGTCTTTTGCATCCAAAGTTCTTCTGAAAAGCCTTCTGCCAATACGCCCCAGGCCGTTAATACCTATCCTCATAAGTCTTTTTTAATCCTTTTGCCCATTGATTTTAAACAGTTTTTGAAAATTCAAAAAAGTTTGCTCAGAAAGTTTTTGCAAACAAAGCCCATGGAGATCTGCCACCACTTTGGCTGTTTCCAACAGGTGGGCGGGCTGATTGGGCTTGCCCCGGTAAGGCACGGGGGACAAATAAGGGGCATCGGTTTCTATATGCAGCCGGTCCAGGGGAACCTGTCTGCAAACCTCTTTGAGATCGGAAGAATTTTTAAAGGTCACAATACCGCTGAAGGAAATATCAAAACCCCTGTCCAAAGCTCTTTTTGCCATATCCCATGTCCCCGTAAAACAATGAAGAAGCCCTTTTAACCGGCCTTTAAATTTGTCCAAAACCTCCAGAGTGTCTTTTTCTGCACAACGCGTGTGTATTTCCACAGGAAGACCAAGCTCTTCTGCCAAGTGCATTTGAGCCAAAAAAGCCTCTTTTTGCTGATTTTTTTCACAAAAGTTATAGTAATAATCCAGGCCAATTTCCCCACAGGCCACCACCCCATCTTTCCTCAAACCCTTCTTCAGCTGCCCGGCCGTTTCAAGGTTAAAAAGATGAGCCTTATGGGGATGAAGACCCAAAGCCCCTTTAATAAAAGTACGGTCCTGTTGTGTCCAGTGCAAAACACTGCCCCAGTCCTGTGGCTCTGTCCCAATGGTTATAAGGCAGGCCAGCCCCGCTTTTTCAGCCTCTTTTAAAGCCTCCTCCACCGGGATTTTTAACATGTTTAAATGGGTGTGTACATCCACCCACTGAATGTTTGAATTCATTTTTTTAAATCCCCCCCAACACCTTAAAATTTGCAGGTAAAAAAAACCTATAAGCTTTGATGACTGATTTCCCTGCACAGGTTATCAAAAAGCATTTTGTAATCCAAATAGCTTTTTAAATCCTGCTCCATCTGAAGAGTTTTTAAAAACCAGGAGTCCAAAACCGATTCAGGAAAAGATTTTAAAAGCTCTATGAGATCTGAAAAATCGGCATGAATAAAATTGTTGTTTCTGATCTGGCTCCACCTTCCGTCCCGGAAGATCTGCTGCCAGCACAGGCAGACAAACAGGGATTTTTTTCTGTCCTGAAGAAGGTCCGAAAGATTTTTTACAGGAGGAAGCTCTTTTTGACAAATTACATTTTTTAACAGCTCAAAAGATTTTTTTCTTAAATCCTTGTGTTCCTCCAAAAACTGAAGCTGATCCCTTCGTCCCTGGCATGCCTGTATCATCCACTCCTCCACCCCTTTGGGCATGTCCTCTTTCCCCAGAGGGGAAAACCTGAAAGCCTGCATACGGGATCGGATCGTCACAGGTAAAGAGGAGGGGTGAGAGGAAATCAAAATAAAATAAACATTTTGTGGAGGTTCCTCCAGCACTTTAAGCAAACAGGCACAGGCCTGTGTGTTCATTTGATGAGCCCCATCGATAATAATCACACGGGCAGGTGCAAAACTTTGAAGACAAACAAATTTTAAAACCGCACGCACAGATTCGGCTTTAATATGCAAAGTCTCCGGTTCAATAAAAAAAATATGTTCTGATTTTTGAGAGGCCACCTTCACACAGGAAAGACAACTTCCACAAGGGGGATTGTCCGGGTTGCCACAAAGCAGCAGCTGGCTTAAAGCGTAAGCGGATTTTTTTCTCCCCACCCCATCAGGCCCGGTAAATAAAAGAGCATGGGGGAGGTGTTTTCTTTTACAGGCCTCTTTGAGTTTGTTTAAAATCCACCCCTGCCCTTTGATATGGTTTATCAAGACTTCAGCCACTGTCTTTTTTTAAACTCCTTTATCATTTTTTGCACCAGCTCCTGTACCGGAAGCAGGGCATTTAAAACCAGCCAGTCAGGGGATTTGGCCATTTCGAGATAAGCCTCCCGAACCCGTTGATGAAAATTGCGATCCTGCATCTCAAACCGGTCAGACACACTGCCTCTTTTGTGGCTGCGTTTTTCCTTCTCCACCACCGGCAAATCCAACAAAACCCACAGGTCCGGTTTGAGTTCCTTGACAGTAAAACGGTTAAGCCATTGAATGTCCTCTTTCGGCAAAAGCCTGCCCCTACCCTGAAAAGCCACTGTACTGGCCCAAAACCGGTCACATAAAACCCACTGCCCCTGAGCCTGTGCCGGCTGAATTACCTTTTCAATATGATCCCTTCGGGCAGCACAGATTAAAAGAAGCTCGGTTTCAGAAGACAAACCCTCCCCGTAAGGATCCAAAACTGTTTTTCTGATTTTTTCCCCCAAAGAGGTACCCCCCGGCTCCCGGGTGCTGATAAAATCCACCAGCAGTTCTTTAAGCTCCCGGGACAAGGCCTGAATCAAAGTACTCTTGCCCGAATGATCCACACCCTCAAACACCACAAAAGCCACTTTTAATGCCCTCCCTAAAAAAAGCCCTTAAAATTCCTGTAAACACCTGTTTTTTAACTCAGGAAGCACTATACCAGCTTATACCAGCACAGACCAGGACTTTTTTCTCTCAGGACAGGTACAAAAAAACCAGAGCAAAGTCTGGCTTTTATCTCTTGACTTAAAGCCCCACTTCCGCTTAGCCTTAAACCCTAACAGCTGAAAAATATCAGGACACTTAAGCCCATGAAAAACATTTTTTTGAGTTTTGTTTTTTTGAGTTCCGGGTTTTTAACCCCACTGGCTGTGTCAAAAAATAAAGTTTCTGAAGCTTCCTTAAAGCCCGGTGTGCAGGCACCACAAAAAAAGCAAAAAGCAAAAAGAAGACTCGCAAGAAAGGCTGCCAGTGAAAAAAGATTTGTCAGCAAAGAGGATATTTTAGGGGCAGGTTATAACAAAGATTTGGACTCCGCCCCCATCCATGCCGGTTTAAACACCCACCTCAACGCCATTGAAAGCCTGTGCCACATGCAAGCCCCTTTGTCAAAAAAAATTCAGATAATGGAAAAAAACCTTCAGAAGCTGAGGGCTTTTTTGATCCGTTACTTAAGGGAACCCTATCTCTCTGATGAGGACAACAACCTCCTGGGCGAGATTCAGGATGCCGTGGAAAGAAAGCGAATCTCCATGGGAAAACCCTTAACAGAAGCCTTTAATGAGATAGACATAGAGTTTCAATTTACCATGGCTTACCGGCTCAATTATAATTTACCGGAAAGCACATCTGTCAGCCAATACCCTTCCTGGGCAAAAAAAATACACAGGGGTTTAAGCTGCCTTTACCCCAAAGACAAACGAAACCCTGCCAGCCGCAAGGCCTCTTCAAAACCCCCCGGGGCTTTAGCCAAAAAATCCCCATCCACCAAAACCAAAAAAACATCCCCTTAAACCCCTCACTCATGAGAAGTGTTATTTTTTTTTATTTTCTGTCTGCCACAATCCTTTGGAATGTGGGCTTCCCCTTACAGTATGCAGAAGCAACAATGCAGGATATAATTCCCTCCAAGTGCAATATGCTTCAGAGGGAAACCACACACCGAATTATAAACAGTGAGGAGGTAAGGCCCAAACAAAGTTTTGCCTCCCCATCCCCCCCTGCCAAAACTTTGTGTCTGAGCTGTGCCAGTTCAAAAGTCAAAAGCCACCACCATTTTCAACCCCCCGAATGGGTGAGCAACCTGGAGGAGCAACAAACCACAGAAGACCCACCCCCCCCCTCTTACAAGCAAAGCCCCCCTCTGCCGGATATATGCTTTTATGCAGGTATGCTGAGGCATCCCCGGGCGGTTCAATTCAACTATTACTGCAAAAACAAAGATCAAAAAAACCCTTTTACTGTTCGTAAATACCCGCCCTGTATCAGCAGGCCTTATGTTCAAAAAACAGCCCGGGCCTTTAACGATCTGGCCTCATGTTTTGGCCTCAGTGCAAAAGAAAAAAAGGAATACTTTATAACCCTCAATCACGAATCTGCGTTTATACTCAATGCCAAAAGTTCCACTTCCGCCAGGTGTTACGGACAAATGACTTTGGACCGTGCCTCTGACATTAACAAATACATTTATGACATCCAGAAACGAAGCAGACCCACCAGCTCCTGGGGGGATTACCACGACATATACAACCACGCCAGTGCCAGATGCCCGGATTTAAAAAAAAAATTGTTACCTCCTGATCTGCTGGAACAAAATTTCACTGGTAAAAAATGGACTGAAAAACTCACCCGCCACACAAAAAACTCCCCTTTCACCTGTAATATTATTGAAGATCCTTACTCCTGTCTTTTTTACTCCATGTTCAACCTGCGTATATCTCAAAAAGATGTGGAGGAAAAATACAACCACCCGGTGGACAACCTTGGCAGTCTGGAAATACCCAAAGACATACAAAGACATTTTCAGATTTTTGATGAGCGGTTAAAACTGAATGAACTTTTAAGTGTAAAGGGATTTACCACTGTGGGCGGAAAAAGAACAGAGGTCAGCTGGCTTTTGCTTCCCGAAGAGGTGTATAGTCTTTTTGTTAAACATAAAAAACCTTTTAAAGAGCTTAGAGTCCAGCGTGTCACTCTGTTTCCCCCTGAGCCTTTAAAACATCACTTTGCCCATACAGCTCATAATGGAGGTCACACAGTGGGCAAATCCAAGTTTGTGGGTTTTATGAAACAAACCAGAAGAGCTCTTTCCAATGGCACCTCCTGCAACAGAAGAAAAACCTGTAAAAGACTCAGGGACAGTCTTTTAAACAACCAACTCTTAAGCACCCGGGATTTACAAGCTCTTTTTGTGCCTTATGCCAAAAGAAACATTAGAAACAGTGAGAGCCGACGCTTTGTGGCCACTTCAGAGCAGGATATGGAAAACATCCGGGACCCTGTGCATATCAGGGATTACCTGAAACACAAAACTTTCTCCAACAGCTCCCACCCACCGGATAAAGAAAAAGTGGCCCGCATCAGCCGGGACATACAAGAAAACTGCTCTTTTTCTCTTTAACAGGCTATTGTTTTTTACGGGGGGTTTTCAGACAATCAGGCAAAACCATTTGAATGTATTGAGCCTTGTCCTGAAGAACCAGCTCTGTATCATCCAACAGCATTAAGGTTTTTAAAAGATCTTCTTTCAGATTTTTTTTGTCTTCCTCACTCAATTTGTCTTCCTTCAGAAGCTGGGACTTAAAGCGTCTTATGACATTGGTTAAAAGATTTTTATGGGTGGTGGCAATTTGAAGGTAAGTTTCAAAAGACTCCTGGATATTGGAGCAGTCGATGGTGCTTTCCTCAAAAAGGTGACCTTTTAAAAAAGAGGCCTGCTGGGTGGCATCCCGCCCCCCTTCAGCCAGAAGAGTATGAGAAAAGCTGCCGAACACAAAACAACAAAACAACAAAAAAGTTTTCATTTTTTCCCTCTTTCCTTAACCACTGTGGCGACAGGCTCACAAGGCTTTTTATACTGCAATTTTACCCCTGACCGGTATAAAATTAAACCATCTGTTTAAATTTTTAAGGCCCCTATGTAAAATTTACCCTTATTGACAAAAAAACAAACAAAAAAATATGTTTTTTTAAGGCCTCAGGCACTTAAAAAGGGCTTGTTTTACCTGGATTTTTTGTCAAAAACCACTTAAAACAGTAAAAAATGGAGCTTATAGCCTTAAAGGAATGCGACAAATCTTTTGATTTTCAGGCTCTGGCAGAGTGGCCAGAGTTTTGGCCCCCCTTTGCCTACAATAAAATACAGATTTCAGGCTTCAAAAGCCAAAACCCTTTGGCTTTAAATTTTAAACCTCCGGTGAATTTTTTAAGCCTGTTTTTCAGCTGCCACCCCAGGCTTCAGCTGAGCGAGCTGGCAGACATTAACCACCGGTGGAATACCATCCCCCCGGAGTGGGACTTTACATGGGGGGCTTTTTTTAAAGCTTATGGTCTCCATCAGGAAGTAAAATCCATTCAAAAACTTTTAACATCTCTCAAATCCACCCCCTTAAGCTTTCAAAACTGGGTGAGCAAAAAACAGGCCCATTTTAATGATCTTCGTATTTTAAATTCCTTTAAAAACACCAAAGATTTAAGTACTTTGTTTGATTGGATGGAAAAAAAGCAGGTTTCCCACGCACAGGGTGTGAAAGCTCTGAGGGGGGCGGGCGAGCTTTTACTTATGGGAAAAGACATATCCCCGGCCCTTAATCACTCCCCTGAAAGATCTTCAGAAGAGGATCTTCAGGTTTTGGAGCAAATGAGGCACCCTCACACCTCCTTAAGGGACGAGGCTCAAAAAAGAAAAATACAGGAAGCTTTATGGCCCTCAGGCACTCAGAGTGAATGGGTGAGAAAAGGAGATCGTGCGGGCCTTCAGATAAAAATCTGGTGTAAAACCCCACAGGAATTCGATAAAAAATGGAACCAAATTCATAAAACAGTACTCTCAAACTCTTTACTTGTCCCACCCCCTTTTTGAGGGCCTGAACCCTTACTCCCATGTGAGAAAAAAGCAGCCTAAACAATGACTCCCGATGAAAAATCCTGTAAGTTAAAATTATGAATTCCCTTTTAAAACAGTTTCGCCATATATGTATTGAAAAATCGTCTTTAAAATCACAAACGGCAGAACGGGTGTTGAGACTTTTTCCCGCCCACCGTATTCGTATTATTGAAGACAAAAAAGAGCTTAACACCCCCTCCTCCTCTTTGAGTGCTGACACCTTTTATGCCAGCAAAACCCGTCTGGTTTTAAGCTCTTTTAAAGGAAGTTTTTTTAAAAGGTGTCCGGGGGCAAGG
Organism: Bdellovibrionales bacterium; assembly: GCA_965200025.1. Taxonomy (GTDB): domain Bacteria; phylum Bdellovibrionota; class Bdellovibrionia; order Bdellovibrionales; family UBA1609; genus JANQSP01. Next base: position 568,220 of record OZ241325.1, on the reverse strand, counting down.
CCCGGGCTTGTGTGTTGCAATTACTTTGTGTTGAATTTGGGTTCTCACTGTGATATGGACTGCTCTTACTGCTACCTGCAAAACTTTATCAATTTTCCCTATATTGTGATTTACACCAATATTGAACAGGCTTTTGAGGAACTGGACCTCATCACTCACAAACTGCCTGAGCAAAATATTCGTATTGGTACAGGAGAGATTACAGACAGCTTAAGCCTGGACGATCTCACCCACTATTCCTGCCAGCTGATTTCTTACTTTAACCGCCACCCCCGTTTAAATCTGGAATTTAAAACCAAATCAGACAACATTAAAAATTTTATTCACCAAAAGCACACAGGTAATGTCACAGTCAGCTGGTCTTTAAACCCCTCTTACATCATCGAAAAAGAGGAACACGGCACAGCCTCTTTAAAGCAAAGGCTGAAGGCTGCAAAAACCTGCAAAGACAAAGGCTTTAAAGTGGCTTTTCATATAGATCCTGTGATTTATCACCCGGAGTGGAAAGCCAATTACTCTGAGCTTGTCCGGCAGGTCACCATGTCCTTTACCCCGGAGGAGGTTCATCACATCTCTCTTGGGGCTTTGCGTTTTGCCCCTTCACAAAAACCCCTTATGAGGGAGCGTTTTGGTATGAACTCCCTGATTCCCCGGGGGGAGTACTTCTTAAGTGGGGACGGCAAACTTCGCTACGACAGCCACTTAAGAGAGCAAATGTTTCAGTTTATCCTGTCCCGGTTCAAAAAAACCAGCTCCCTGTGGAAAATCTTTTTATGTATGGAAAACAAAGAAAGCTGGCAGGCGAGTTTTCATCAGCTTCCCTCACAAATGCCAGCACTCAAAAAGTCTTTTGACCCTCTGGCCACAAAAAAAATAAGACAAATCAAAACAAGAGCTTGACAAACACAAGCTTTGTCCCTTTAACCAAGGGGTTTTCTTTAATCTTAAAAAGTCTCACAAAAAAAAGAGTTAACTGTTGAAAGACCTTTTTTCCATGAAATCAAATATGTTATTTACCGTATTTTCCTTATGTGTTGTGGCAAAAACACCGGCACAGTCTTTGTTTTTGGATTCTCAAAATCCCTTGTCTGAGGCCCACCCGCTGTTTTCTTTAAACTCCTCTGAAAAGTCACTAAAGGGGCTTTCCCCGGAACCTGTCGGGAAAGCTTTTTTATGGTTGAAGCAAAACAAAAACAAAATTTTTCCCGGGGACATACAGGTGGTAAAGGCTGTTCAGAGATATACAGAACAGGCGGAAAAAGGGGATAAAAAAGCCCAGGCTCAGCTGGGATATATGTATTTGGAAAGTAATTTCCACACAATACTGCTGGATATGGGTTACTCTGTGGATGCCATTTTTTTAAGAGGGCTAAAGTGGGTGGAAAAATCTGTGCTTTCCGGAAACACAGCAGCCAGCCCTTATTTAACCCGCCTGAATAAATTTATGGAATTAAAAAACAAGGCTCAAAAAGAAGAGGACAAAGAACAGCTTTTCCTTGTGGGGCAAGTGTATAAAAAAGGGGGAGCGGGTGTAAGACAAAATTTTAAAAAGGCCGGGAAGTGGATCAGGCGGGCAGCTTTAAAAAATCACCCCCCGGCCCAGTATGAGATGTCAAGACTGGATGGTGGTTCTTCAGAAGAATCTTTAAAATGGCTTAAAAAATCCGCCAAAAACGGATATACAAAAGCACAATTAAGTACCGGCCTTCACTTTATGTCACAATTTATGGAAACAGAAGCACCCTCTCACTTAAATCAGGCTCTTATGTGGTTAAAAAAAGCGGCACACAAAAATGAGGCTTCTGCACAATACATGCTGGCTGTCTTATACACATTAAATTTTCAAAACAAAGCCTCTTACGACAAAGAGGCCACAAAATGGTGGAAGAGGCTTAAATCCCACACAGACACTTTAGATCCTTTTGTTATTTTATACTCTATAGAATACCTAAAGCCCTTTTACCAAAAACAACTTCAAAAAAACCGGGCTTCAAACTTTCCCCCATGCCCTGTGGTCTTTTTTTAAAGGCCCCGTATCAGGGTTAAAGTAAGGGGTTTCTTCAACCACCGAAGAGTTTTTGAAGTTTTTTAAGTTCTCTCTCAGGGTTTAACTCAAAGTTAAATCTGCCTTCCTTCTCATCATCAAGTACCAAATAAGGAAACTGTGTTGTTATTTCTTTGGTGATTCGATTTTTCTCCTCCTGTGAAAATGGATTACGGGAAAGAGAAATATCCCCTATGGATCTAAAAATATTTTCCGTGGCACTGAAGTGGGAAAACACACCGGGTGGCAAAACACTTAAGTTGTTGTCATTTAAATTGAGTGTGTAAAGGGAATTTAAACTGGAAAACACCCCGGGAGGAAGAGTGCTTATCTGATTGTCATACAAGTCCAGTGATCCCAAATTGCTTAAATTCGAAAACAGGCCAGGTGGTAAAACACTTAAGTTGTTGTCACCTAAATTAAGGTAGTGAAGAGAAGTGAGACCGGAAAACACCCCTTCCGGAAGCCCGCTTAATTGGTTGTCACTCAAATACAGCTGTTTTAAAAGTCTTAATTCAGAAAATATAAACTCCGGTAAAGTGCTTAACTGGTTTCGGCTAAGAAGGAGCTGCCTTAAAGAGCCTAAATCAGAAAACACGAGTTCTGGTAAGGCACTTAACTGGTTATCGGTAAGATTAAGCTCTATGAGAGAGGGAAGATTGGAAAATATCCCTGCCGGAAGCTCACTTAAATGGTTTCCGTTAAGGAAAAGGACCCACATATTAAACATTCCGGAAAAATCCCCGGGCTTAAGCTCAGCGACATCCCCTCTGACAGCAAACATTTCAATAACTCCCAGCTCTTCCAAAGTCACAGCGGAACAATCGGTCTTTTGCACTTTTTTAAGAATAGCTTCCTGCACCTGCTGTGTTCTTTCACACACTGAGATAATACTCACCTTCTCCTGAGAGCCTGCAAAAAAACATACCCCTAAAAAAACAACATAAAATTTTTTCATTATTCACCCCCTCCGTTTATTGTGTTTGGTTTTCTCTTTAAATTCTTAACCTTTAAGAGTTTTACCCCCCCCCACTATTTTTTGTCAAATGCCTTTTTTTGAGGATTTAAAGGTTCAAGAAAAGACTCTGACAGGTTTATTTTTGAAGCTTCCACACTCATGACCTCTTGTCCCAAAGAACTTTTCACATAAAAGTACCTGATTTTTTCCTTATTTGTGAAAGGGGGGCTGAACTCCAGTTTTAAAAGTGGCTTTTCCTCTTTGTCTTTGAAAGTCAAAACAGAACTCACTTCAAAGGTTTTGTCAAAATACTCTTCAGCACTTAAATTTTTGACCTGCTCCAAAAGCCCGGTCACAGATTTTTGATTGAGTTTTTTATTTTCCCCGCCAGGGGTTTTATCCTCTTCTGAGGCAAGCTCCCATGTGTTTTCCCGTTTTTTGATGTTGAGATTTTCTGTTTCAGTCTTCAGATGAAGAAAATGCACCTTTTGATAAGGGATTTTAAAGGGATGCCTGTGATCCCTGAAGTTTTTTAAATCCGGTAAAACTTTTTGAGCCTCGTTTTCTGTTAAGGAAAATATGTATTTTCTGTCTGAGGAAAGCACATAAAACCCCTCTTTTCCTTTGGAGCTTAAATAGAGGGATTGGGGTTTTTCCTCTTCAGGAAACACAATGTCCAAACGGATATAAGGTTTTAAAAGCCCCCGTTTTTTTCTAAAATCCGGGGTGTCCGGGAAAGTTTTGGCCTCTTTATGAATTTTCAGCTGAGACAAAGACAGCCAGTACTCTTCCACAGAGTCTGAGGAAAGAGGAAAAAGCGGGGGGTGGTTTTTATCCCATTTCCAAACAAACCGGCTTTGGCTTAAAGCAAGGGTTTTACCCCCTTCCAGAAAAAACCGCAGAGCTTTTGGCCTTTGAGTGTTTAAAATCAATTTATAGCTTCTAAAATAACTGAAGGGTTTGCCCAAAAGCTGGGCCCAGCTGAGGTTTCCCAAAAAAAGCCTGTCTTGTTTTCTTAAAAAAAACCTGCCATCAAAAGCACTGAGGTCGCTGACATCCACCTGCATGGTTTTTTTTCCCCCTGTCTGAATATGAAGGGAGCGGTAAGCGGAACCCAAATACTCCCGCCAGTTTATTTTTTCCCCCTCTTCCTCTTCAAAAGAGGGGTGAGGGATTAAAGAAACCTCCTCCTCTTTTAAACCACCCAGCCATTCTGTGACCTGCTCTGTATCGGCAATATCTTTAACCCCCTTAAAATCCACTGCCCAAAAGTTGTTTTCTTTCTCCAGGTGAAAAATCACCTCTTTTTTGACTTCCTCCCTGTCCTTTTCCACAGAAAACCGGTAAAGATTCACACTTGTTACCTCCGAAGGCACAAGATGGGGAAAAACTTTTCGCTCCCTGTTTTTTGTCTCAGTCTTTTGAAGAGAGCTTTTGTAAGTGTAAAGGGCAAAGCCTGCCACACAAAGCACAAAAGTATAAAAAAACAAGTGCCGGACAAGAGTTTTTTTCATTATTCCCCACTGACCCCTTTTTTCATATTTTTCTTAAAAGAAAGCTTAAGCCCCCAGCCTTCGAAACCAAAACAGGGCTGCCAAAATAAACAGTAAAGCCGGCATCGCTATGGAAAAAACAATTAAAATATTTCGATCCCACAGGGTGAGAGTGAGGCTTGTGGCCTTCATCTGACGGGGGCGGATACTGACCAAATCATCCTCCTCCACCAGGTAAGAAATTGTGTTCATCACCAGATCCCTGTTTAAACCCGCAGACAAAAACTGGTTGGACATAAAATCACTGTCTCCAAAAAGTGCCAGCTTCATTTTCTTATTCAGAGAGGATACCTCATCTGGTTTGTCCCCCTCTTTGGGGTTCTCCCCCTCCAAAAGAAGAGCTGTGGTGTAAGAACCCGGCAGACCTTTTTTGTCTTTCAAGCTTGTCAGAGCAAAAGAAGACTGGGAATCTGTCTTAACCAGGCGGGAAACCTTAAAACCCTCTGGAATCTGAGCAGTCTCCAAAGGGGAAGCCAAATAAAAAAGACAAAACGCCCCCCGACGACTCTGAAAAGAGGATGTGATCGGGTGCAGAGTATCAAAAAAACTCCCCAAAGCAGCTCCCTGAAGCCCCATGGAAAGCACAGCCTTCATATCATTCAGGTAATGCCCCTTGTAAGTAAGACCCCATTCTTTAAAAAAATCAGACAGATTGTGATTTTCATTGGGGTCCAGGGCCGCCAGAAGCTTACCCCCACCTTGCAAATACTCTTTTAACCACTCTCTTTCTTTGGGTAAAAAAGGCCTTTGAGGCCCTGGCAGGATCAGGGCATGGGCATCAGAGGGAACCCCTTTGTCAAATTCTTTTGCTGTAAAATTCAAAACCTTCACCTGAAAAGAGGAAAGCACAAGAAATTCCTTTAAAAAACTTAAGCCACTGGCCTGTACACTTTCCATGTCACGCTCTCCGTGGCCGGAAAGCACATAAATGCTTTTTTCCTTCAACCTTGTGACACGAATCATGGCGGCCGTTAGTTTTTCCTCATTAAAAGGGGGGTCCACCAGTGCTTTTTTACCCTTGTATTCCACAAAAACAAAAACCTGGGCATTCTCCTTTTCTCTTCTTTGCCCATCCGTCAAAGAATTTAAATAAGACTGCGTAAGGGTGTTGTCCTTATAAGCATTGTGGTAGACATCCCTGATATAAGAGGAGTTTTTTTTGTAAAGCACAATATTGTCTTTAACACGCTCTTTAAAATTTTCTGAAGGTCTCATCTCCCTGTAAAACACCCGAACCGTCATGTTTTCTGTCAGGGTTTTTAAAAGTCCAAGGGTTTGAGGGGAAAGTGTGTTAATTTTTTCCTCTGTAACATCCAGTGATTTTTCAAAATGCAAACTTAAATAAGCAAGGGAAAAACACAAGATCAGAGCAAAAACAAGGCTTACCCCTATAGACAACCCCCTTCGTGTGGGACGCATGCAAAAAAAGGCCACATACAAACGAAAATCCACACACAAAGCCAACACAAAGCCCACAACAAAAAGCCCCAATGGCACATACAGGACCGGCACCCATGCCCCCAACACCCACATGGCCAAAACCATGATAATCATACTGACACCACTTAAAGCCAAAAGCAGTTTTCCCAGCAAACTCATCCCAGTTCCCCCCTTGTGGCCTCTATAGATCTCTGTGTTAAAAACACAAAAAAGCCTGTTAAAATAACAAAGAAAGCAAGAGAGGATGTGATGACATGGCCATTGAAAAAATTCCCCATATGCCGGTTCACAGACAAATAAGAAATCACATCATTCCAAAAGGGATAAGCTGAGTCCTGCACTCCCACATCCATAAAATGCAAAGACAAACTCAAAGCCACACCAATAAAAGCACTCAAAACACTGGAGGAGGTGAGAGAGGAGGCAAAAAGCCCCATGGCCACAAAAACAGCCAGCAGAAGAGCAATGGACAAATAAGCACTCAAAAGCAAAAAAACATTAAACTGGGCAAAAGCCAAAGTCAAAAAAGGATAAAGCACCGACAAAAACAAAAGCAAAAGTGTTGCAGAGTAGGCAGCAAAAAACTTACCCAGTACAATCTGAGTGGCACTCACCGGGGAAGTTAAGAGCAGGTCAAAACTACCACTTCTTTTTTCCTCTGCGATAAGCCTCATGGTCAAAACAGGAACCATAAACAAAAGCAATATATGTGTTATGGACAAATGATTCTGAAACACGGTCTCATGCAGGCTCATTCCCCTTTCCATTCCCCCATGGGAAAAAGGACTCACCCCAAACCTGCGGGCAAAGGTGAAAACCAGACGGGGAAACACCACACTCCATATTGATGTCACAGCCCCTGCCACCAAAAAAAAGACAGGGTGAAGGGCAATTGACCGGAAATCCTTCCAAAACTGATGAAATACCTGATTCAAATTCCTTAATACCTCACTGGTTGTCATCCCCTTGAGAGGGATTTTTAAAGTTTTTTTCTGTCAGACTTAAAAACACATCCTCCAGGTTAAAGGACTCCTCCAGGCTGATAAAACCATAAGCCCCCTCTATAACCAGTTTTGCCACCTTTTCGTTCAACTCACTGTCCTGATCCGCCCTGATAAAAACCGTATAAACCTCTTTTTCCCCATCCTGCTTCACCTGAACCACCCCATTCACTTCTGTAAGTGCCTGCTTTAAAGCCTCTGAAGGTTTTTTTACCTTCAGGGTGATTCTTCTGGCAGCCTTCATTTGTTTTTCTTTCAAACTTTTTAAGGACTCCTGGGTGACAATACGACCCTCCTTAATAATAATAACCCGATCACATATTGCCTGCACCTCAGACAAAATATGAGTGGAGAGTATAACTGTGTGCTGACCCCTTAAATGAGAAATCAAAGAACGCATTTGAATCACCTGTGCCGGGTCCAGGCCCACAGTGGGCTCATCCAAAACAAGAATTTTTGGCTCAGACATCATGGCCTGGGCCAGGCCCAACCTCTGTTTAAAACCCTTGGAGAGGTTTTGAATCCACCGATTTTTAACATCCTGAAGCCCGGTTTTTTTGACCACCTCCTCCACTCTCCTCTTAATTTTTGACCTGGGGTATTTTTTTAAATGGGCCACATAACGCAAATAACTTTTAACATACATGTCCCCATACAGAGGGGGTATCTCCGGCAGATAACCGATTTTACCCTTTGTCCCAAGGGGGTCTTCCGAAATATCCTGGCCATCGATTTTGACCGTGCCAGAGCTTGCCGTCATAGCCCCTGTGATGATCCTCATTGTGGTGGTTTTTCCCGCTCCATTGGGACCTAAAAACCCCACAATTTCTCCCGGACCCACAAAAAAACTGAGATCTTTAACGGCCTGCCGCAAGCCGTATCTTTTGTTTAATTGATGCACCTCTATCATTTTTCACACCTTTATAGTTTTCAAAACCACTTAAAGCAAAGCCTGAAAATTTAATTTTCTTTGAAAAAACTGTCAAGTTTTTTTAACTCACAAAGTCACAGAAAAATTGTTTTTCATTATCAGGATTTAAGAAGGGCAAAAGCGGAAGAGCCTGCAAAAGCGGCTTTGTGTGCCAGCTGTTCCTCAATAGTCAAAAGACGGTTGTATTTTGCCGTTCTTTCCCCTCTGCAAACCGATCCCGCCTTAATCTGCTCACTGCCCCAGGCCACTGACAAATCCGCAATACTGGTGTCCTCTGTCTCCCCACTGCGGTGAGAAACACAACAGGCATAAGCCTCCCGATGTGCCATCTGAATGGCCTGAAAGGTTTGTGTCAGAGTACCCACCTGGTTGATTTTAGCCAAAAGGGCATTGCCCACACCCCATTCAATTCCCTTTTTGAGCCGGGGTATTTGTGTCACAAAAATATCATCCCCCAAAAGCTGTACTTTTTTTCCCAACTCACAGCTCAGGCTTTTCCACCCCTCCCAGTCATCTTCTGCCAAACCATCCTCAATACTTAAAATGGGATAATGTTTCAGCCAGTCTCTGTAAATGGAAATCATATCCCGGGCGAAAAGCTTTTCCCCCCCCTCCCAGATATACCGACCCTCGCGGTAAAACTCTGAGGAGGCCACATCCAGGGCCAGGCCCACCTGCTTTTCTGAAGAATAACCAGCTTTTTCAATGGCCTGAATCAAAAGCTTTACAGCCTCTTCATTATTTGCCAGCTGAGGGGCAAAACCCCCCTCATCCCCCACAGCCACACTAAGGTTTTTTGCCTTAAGTGTCTGCCTTAAAAAGTGAAAAACCTCTGAAGCAGCCCTTATGGCCTCCTTAAAAGAGGAAAAACCATAAGGCACAATCATAAACTCCTGCACCTGCAAGGCATTTGAAGCGTGCACCCCTCCGTTCAATACATTCACCATCGGCACAGGAAGAATAAAATCCCCACCACCCATAGATTCAAACAAAGCCTTTCCCTGGTGACAGGCCAAAGCCCTGGCACAAGCCAAAGAAAGTGCCAGTAAAGTGTTGGCCCCCAGGCGGGATTTATTGGAAGTTCCGTCCAGGTCAATTAAGGACTGATCAAAAGCCTCCAGGCTGGTGACCCTGTAGCCTTTTAAATGATCTGACAAATCCTCCAAATGTCTCAGGGATTTTAAAAGCCCCTTGCCAAAAAAACGACCCGGGTCCCCGTCCCTGAGTTCCAAAGCCTCATTGCGACCCGTGGAGGCACCGGAAGGCACACATGAAAAAGCCCTTATGGACTGATCCAAACACATACTGACTTTCAGGGCCGGCACCCCGCGGCTGTCCAAAATCTCATAGCCTTTAATTTCAGATATTAGAGGCATAACATCCTTTATTTTTTTAATAATTATAAATATTTAAATAAAATTCTTTAAGTTATTTTTTAAATCTTCCAAACGCTGAAGGGCCAAATCCGTCTGGTGCAGAGGTTTTGTTTTTTCAAAATTTTTCTCATGCTGAATCAGAGTTTGAAGGTTTGTTAATGCTGTGTGTATATCTTTCAGGCAGGACTTCACCTCTTCCGGAAGGCTCAAGCCCTGAAGTAAAAACTGATCTTTAAACTTTTGTATTTCTTTGTCTTTTTGGTTTAAAAGTTCCCGGTGGGTGTAGAGCTGCTTTTCCACCTTTTCCAAAAAAAATCTTAAATCCTTTAAGATTTCAGGGTTCAAGCTCCTGTAAGAATGAGAGGGAAACAAAAGCCCCTGCGGATTTTGTGTCAGCCATTGAATTTGTACATAGTTTCTAATCCACTTGACCTCTGCTTTTCCCCGGCTGGTGTAAAGAGGCAGAGATTCCATAACCGCTCTTAAGTATTCTGTAACAAAGGGGTAGTGTTCGGAGGACAAATTGGATTTGAACTGAACAAGACCTCTTTCCTCTTTAAAATCCCTGATGGAAAAACCTTCAGAAAGAAAGTAAGACAAAAACACAGGCAGGTTGGAAAATACCGGCTGATTTCCCCGCATTTTTAAAACACTGTCCAGTTCCCCCCAGGCCTTCAGCTCAAAGCAGCTGTGTCCCACACAAACAATAAAATCCTCGTCCACAAAATGGGAGGAGTATTCCTGAAAAAGCCGTTTAAGCATTTTTTCCACACTGAGAATATCCACCCAACCGGAAGGGTTTTTAATCACCTCCGTGTCCAAAGAGCTGAGTTCAAAAAAACGGGAAAGGTCAAAACCTCTTCCCAAAAGAAAGCGATAAAAAGAATGTGGGATTTTCCCACTCACCTGCATCATGGCAGCCTCTGTCTGAATTGAAATGGTCCGGGCAGCTTACCATGTTTTGAAAAGCTTGTCAGGAATTAGGTCTTATTAACATAAAATAAAAAAAAACTTAAGCTGCCGTTTTCAGGTTAAATTTTTCCGGAGGGAAATTAAACTGATGATCCAAAATCTCTGTGAGAAAACTGGGTTTTACCCCCTGTGCCTGAATCTGTCCCACAAATTTGCCATCCGCTGTTTTTCTCAGACGGGGCAGGGCAAACAGGGTTTTTACATCATAAACCCCCTGATCACTCACCCCCAGGATTTCAGACACATGGGTGATTCTTCGGGATCCATCCTGAAGCCGGGAGATTTGCACAATCATATCCACGGCAGAACCAATCTGGTGTTGAAGGGCTTTTTCACTCAGCTGGGCACTGGCCCCCTGGGCCAAAGCCTCAAGCCTCACAATGGCATCCTCTGGTGTGTTGGCGTGTACAGTACCAAGACATCCTTTGTGTCCTGTGTTCATGGCCTGAATCAACTCCAAAGCCTCCCCCCCACGCACTTCCCCCACAATAATCCGGTCCGGCCTGAGCCTTAAAGAGCTTTTTAATAAATCCCTGATGCTCACAGCCCCTTTGCCAGCTTCATCCGCCATACGGGTCTCAAAAAACACCACATGCTCATAACTCACCTGAAGCTCACTGGAATCTTCAATCACAATCACCCGTTGCCCCCTGGGAATATGGTTGCATAAAACAGACAAAAGGGTGGTTTTACCTGATCCTGTACCACCGCTGACCAAAATATTTTTACCCAACTTCATACAAATTTTTAAAAACTGAGCCACATCCAAAGACAAAGTGCCGTATCGTAAATAGTCCTCAAATGTCATTTGTACAGAAGAGAACTTGCGAATGGCTATTGTGGTGCCTTTTCTGGCACAGGGGGGAATTACAGCATGGATACGGTACCCATTGGGAAGCCTGGCATCCAGACGGGGGGTTTCGTCGTTTATTCTTCTGCCCACACTTTGGGCAATGTTGTTGGCAGCAGCCCTTAAGGAATCCTCATCATCAAACCGGGCCGTGGAGGAGTGAATTTTACCTCCCGATTCAATCCACACCTCATTGTGCCGATTGATCATCACTTCAGAGATTTTCTCATCCTCCAAATGATGCCACACGGGCTTTAAAAAACTCTTAATGGCTTCCTCAAAAACAGAAACTTTGTCTTTCTCACTCATACCTCCTGGTTTCGGCACTTTTATCCCTGAAACTTAAACTTTTTATCTTAAAACCCACTCAACTCCCACCATGATGCCTTTAACAAAACCCCAACAATCAGAATCACTTATCACAAAGTTTTCCATGGCACCATAAACCCGGGCCTGTTATGGTCCATGGTAAATGAAGTTTGTTTGTCCATAAACAAGATGTTATAATGCCCTTCAAACTTAAGCGCCCGTAGCTCAGCTGGATAGAGTACCTGACTACGGATCAGGTGGTCGGAGGTTCGAATCCTTCCGGGCGTGCTTTTAAGCCTTAAAGCACAAAGTCATAAAAATCCTCCCCCCTTAATTATTTTCCAGTGATACTTTCCCCTCTTTTTGGTATAAGGGGGGTATGCACTCCATTACCTCTCTTCTTTTGCTCCTGATATCCGCCCGTCTCATCGGCCGGCTTTTTAAGGCCATGGGCTTTCAGGAAATACTGGGGGGCATTGTGGGGGGTCTGCTTTTAAATCTCTCTGGCCTGGTCTCCACCAATCAGGAGCTGGGTGGCATTATGGACCTGGCGGTGTTTTTACTGATTTTTGCTGCCGGGCTTGAAATGAACCTTCAGGACATCTTCTCCGCCCTCAGAAAAAAAGCCCTCATCTGTGCTGTTACCAGTTTTTCTCTTTCCTTTGGTACGGGTCTGGGAGTGAGTATTTTTTTGGATTTCAACATTTTACAGTCTTTGGTGGTGGGGCTTTGTTTTGCCATCACGGCCCTGCCGGTGGTGATTGGTTTTTTGCAAAACCTTAATGTGATGGATACCAAGATGGGACATCTTATCATGGGTTCCACTGTCCTGATAGATATCGCAGCCCTTTTGTTTTTGGGGATTGCCTCCAATATGGAAAGTACAAAAACCATAGGCGAGTTTATTCAGGTCTTTTTTATCAAAACATTTAAAATGGCAGCCTTTTTCCTTATTGTCATGCTCGTCAATAATTTTTTGAGAGCGGAGATCTCAAGGGCTCAACAGACAGAAAAACTGTTTAAAAAACTTATCAGCTACCTTGGCACAGAGGCCATCTTTGGAGTGGGTGTGGCTTTTGTGCTGGTGTTTTCCACCCTCAGTGAAACCCTGGGTTTTCACTTTATTATTGGATCTTTTTTTGGAGGGCTGCTCTTAAACAAAGATATTATCGGCACCAATGCCTTTCACTCCATGAACAACACCCTGGATGCTGTTACCCGGCATTTCTTAACCCCCATTTTTTTTGCTTATATCGGCCTTCACATGTCCCTGGATGCCTTTAACAAATGGGAAATGTTAAGCCTTATCACCTTTCTGGCCTTTGCCAGTAAAATTTTGGGGGCATGGCTGGGGGGAAGATTAAGTGCCTTTAACAATCAGGATGCCCTTAAAATTGGTATTATCCTCAACTCCCGCGGGGTTTTGGATCTGATTGTGGCCAATCTGGCTTATTCAAAAGGATATATAGATTCCAATATTTTCTCTATTCTGATTTTCCTTGGAGTTAGCTCTGCCCTCTTAAACCCCGTGCTTTACAGAAGATTTATCTTCCCCCCCGGGCCCAAATAAAAAAAAACACTCCCTTAAAAAAGCCAGACTTTGGACCAGTGGATGATTTTTCTTTTTGCCTTTTAGACAGGCTTTTCAACTAAAGTTTGAAAATGTTGTTTTTTTCACTTACTTTAAAGAACAGGAGTATGTATGTTTATGCAAAAAATTTTAACAAGCCTTGTGTTCTTCTTTGTTTGCCACAGTGGGTTTGCTTTTATCCCCGGTGCAGACCGGTACGAGATTCACTTTGGAACAGATTTTCCCATCCAGGTGGGCTTAAAGGGGCGAGTCAATTTAAACACCCACACCTACAGTGCCGCAGAGGCGGGCTTTGCCATAAGCCCTTATTTAAACTCTTATAAAACCCTGGCACAAAACCTGGGCATTCAATCCCACTTTTTGGATGCCTTAACCACCGCCTGGACCAACTCTTTGATCCTCAGACTTGCCCTGGGATTTACAAAAAGTATTTACGAGGGGCCTTATATGGACTTGGGCTACACCCTCATGCTTTACGGCAAAGGCAGTGTTTCCGGTAAAAACTTCAACCATCTGATTCCCAAAGAACAAAGCAGTGAATTTTATCAGATACCCACCATTCACCACGGCCCTTCTGTGTACATAGGGTATCGTTTTATCCTGATAGACAAACTTTCCATAAACTCACATTTCGGGGTTTATAAACCTTTGTTTCTTCACTCTGGTAAAAGCAATGGGTCTTTGCTTAAAACCTCACTCATTCAAAGCTTGCGGTCTTTTGTTGTTCGCAGATTGTGGATGCCCTGTTTTGGTTTGTGGATAGGTTTGAGTTTTTAACCTCTTTAAAAAAATTAAAGAAGGTTGGCTGCCAGACCTGCCAAAAGAGACCTTTCCCCCTGTTTTAAAGTGATGTGGGCTGCAATACTCTCTGTTTTAAATCTCTCAACAGCAAACACCAAACCGTTGTTTAAGGAGTCTACATAAGGGTTGTCTATTTGATGAAGGTCCCCCGTTAAAACCACTTTGGTCCCCTGGCCGGCCCGGGTTAAAATGGTTTTCATCTCATGCGGGGTGAGGTTTTGAGCTTCATCCACAATAAGATACTGGCAGGGGATACTTCTTCCCCGAATGTAAGCCAGAGGTTCAATACTCACCAGATGCTGATGCATCAGCTCTTTAACAGAATGGGAGTTTTTTCCCATACCCATTAAAAACTCCACACTGTCAAAGACCGGCTGCATCCATGGGTTCAGCTTTTGCTCAATGTCCCCTGGCAAATAACCAATATCCCTCCCCATGGGAAAGACCGGGCGTGAAACCAAAAGTTTTTGAAAACGATTTTCGTTTAAAGTTTTATACAAGCCTGCCGCCAAAGCCAAAAGGGTTTTGCCCGTACCGGCTTTTCCAAAAAGAGAGACCAGCATAATACGATCATCCAAAAGGGCATCGAAGGCAAAACTTTGCTCCTGGTTTTGAGGGTTTATACCCCACACAGGCTCGGACAGAGAGTTTAAAACACTTATTCTTTTTTTTTGAAAGTCGTGGCGGGCCAGGGCGGCTTTTTCCGCTCCATTGGGGGGTTTTTGTGTTTTTAAAACCACATACTGATTGGGGTAAAGCTCTCCACCTTTAAGGTGATTTTTTAAAAAACCCTCTGTTAAAGGCAGATGTTTTTTTTCCATAAACTGCTGAAGCTCACTGTCGTGTAAGTTTTTAAGGACTCTGATTCCTGTGTACATGTCCTCAAAATCCACCACATGGGAGGGGGTGTAATCTTTGGCCGGAATACCAAAAACATCGGCCTTAATACGCAAATTAATATCCCTGGTTATCAGCTGCACCTGATCTTTCCCGTATGTTTTTTTCAAAAACAGGGCACAGGCCAGTATCCTGTGATCCATTTTTGACATATCCAGCAGAGAGTGGGGGGAGGGTTTATCCATCAAAACAAACAAAAAAGAGGATGGAGAAAACTTCACCCCCTGTGTTAAAGACCCCTGTTTTCTGAGAGCATCCATACGGCGATGAAACCTGCGGGCGTGTTTCCCCTTCTCGCCCATATCTTTTTTAAAAAGATCCATCTCCTCCAAAACAGAAAAAGGAATATATACATAAGAATTTTCAAAAGCCTGAAAAGCCAGGCCGTCACACAACAAACTGGAGGTGTCCAAAACAATTCGGTTTTTCAAATTTTACAGGCTCTCCTTTTTTGTTTTTGCTCAAAAAAACTTTCAGGCAATAAGTGGCGGAGGGAGAGGGATTCGAACCCTCGGTACGGGAAATTCCCAGGTACGGCTGTTTAGCAAACAGCTGGTTTCAGCCACTCACCCATCCCTCCCAAAAAATTTAAAATCTTCTTCCTTTATAACAGGTTTTTTAACAGATTAAAGAGAAAACAAAAATTTTAAGGGTTTTGGCTTAAAAGATTTTTAATCTCTTGGATAATATCTGAAACCTGAGGAACAGAGGCCCGTTCCAAATGGGGATGAAGCCCAATACCTGGTAAATGTTTTCCTGCCAGCACATGGGGAGGTGCATACAGCTCATAAAAACACTCACGCCCCACCCGGTAAGCCAAATGTTGTGCAAAATTGCTCACCTCGGTATCTTCATTCACAAATAAAACCTTTTTGGTTTTTAAAACAGACTTTTTAATCAAAGGCCAGTCATAAGGGTAAATGGAAAGCATGTCTATGAGTTCCACCCCCCGGGCTGCACCACCCATTTGCCTTAAAGCCTCCTGACAAAGGTAAAGGGGCCTGCCAAAACTGACCACAGTTAAAGCCCTTCCCTCCTTAATCACCCGGCCCCTGCCCAAAGGCAGGGTGTATTTTTCCAGTTCGGGAAAACGGGGTTTCCACAAGTGTCTGTCTTTTAAGGGGGCATCTATCATACTTTTGAGAAGATTCTCATCGGATGGTTCACCGGGAATAAGTTTTTTGCCTTTCACACGAAGCAGGGCCTTGGGTTTCAGATAAAGCACAGGGGCGGGATCCTCTATGGCTGAGATCATCAAACCATAAGCGGAAAGAGGATCAGAGGGCATCACCACCTTCCAACCCGCCAGACGGGAGGCCAGTGTCTCAAGACTGTGACTGTGGTACAGAGAACCATGAATGCCCGCTCCACTGGGAGTCATCAGTACCAAAGGCAAAGCATATTGCCCACCGGAAGACCACAAACAATTACCTGCCAGTTTTAACAAATCCACTGAGTTAAAAATATAATCTGCAAACTGTATTTCAGCCACACATCTTCTGTTGGTTAAGGCTATCCCTATAGCTGTACCCACAATACCTCTTTCGTCCAAAGGGGTGTTCCAGGCTGTGCTTAACCCCTGAGTGACAGTAAAAACCCCACCCAAAGGAGGTCCGGTATCCTGCCCAAAAATATCTTTCAGCTGTAAGTGCTTTTCTCCATAATGAAGAGCCATACGCAAAGCCTGTGCCATATTTGCCATAAGCAATTCTCTCTTTCCTTTAAGCTTTATTGTTTCTCTTCAGGATAAATGTCCTCCCACACCGAGGAGGGTGAAGGAGCTGGCTCTTTGCACACCTGAGAGCTTGTTTGTTTTATGTCCTCGTAAAAAGCCTGTTGTTTTTCCTGACACTGGGCTTTTGTAATAAGTTTGTGTTTTATCAAACGCTCTTCAAATTTTTCCACAGGGCAAAGCTCTGTGGGAACTCTCCCGGCCCCCGAAGCAGAGGAATGCCCGTATAAACGGGACACACGGGCCTCCATTAAAACCGGCCTTCTGGTTTTACGAATATACTGTATGGCCTCTTTTAAAGCGAGGTAACTTTCCACAGGATCCCTTCCATCAATCGCAAAAGTTTTTATACCAAAAGCCCGGCCCCTGTCTGAAATGCGTTTTTCAGAATGCTGATCCGCATAAGGGGTGGATATTCCCCATCTGTTGTTTTGTACAGTAATCAAAAGGGGCAAAGGCTGGGCCGGGCGAGTGGCCCACACCAGACAGGAGGCAAAATCCCCCTGAGCCGTTCCCGCATCCCCCCCTGTAACCACGGTCACAGAGGAATCCCCCCTGCTCTGGCTTTGCACATAAGCGGTACCCAAAGCCATACTGTATTGCGAGGCCACAACAGAGTTTATAGGAGCCACATTCCATTTTTTAACACAAAAATGACTGGCAAAATTTCTGCCTTTTGAGTGGGAATCCGTGGCCCTGCTCATAGCCAGGCGAAGAGCCTCTTCCGGAGGCATACCCATAGCCACCAAAGTGGAAGAAGCCCTGTAATGAAGGTGAAGCCAGTCATAATTAAACCCACAACCTTTCCGAACCAAAAGCCCAAGAGGTACACCAAAAGCCTCCTCCCCGGGACCACCAATCCAAAAATAAGAAAGCCCCTGTCGGTAAGCCTGAATAAGTCTCTCCTCCAAAACACGGGCTTTCAACATTAAAGCGTGCATTTTTAAAAGCAAATCCACGGGGAGAAGATTTAAATCATGATCTGGGTTTTTAAAGGGGGGATCTCCTTGTTTTATTTATTATGTGATGTGGCCACTTCTGTGGGTTTTGAGTTTTGCACCACCATGTCTATGGCAATATTAACCGCCTCCTGAATGTCTGCCCTCTCCCGGTATTCTTTTTTTAAATCATCCCGGGTTTTTCTTCGTGGAAAGCCGTCTTCATCTTTGGTGATTTCCGTCCCCTCTTTTTCCTCCTCTTTTTTGGCTTCATCAAAAATCTCTGAAATACGAACCCTAAAGCCCGTGCTTCTTTTTTTGTTCATTTTGGCTATATCATTTTCAATATCCAAAAACTTTTTTGTTTGCCGAATGCGGCTTTCTGATCTTTTCTTAAGCCACTGAATTAAAGAGGCATCCACGGGCTTAAATTTGTTTTTTTCCCTCTGGAAGGTGTAAGCGGAATCAGAGACAAACTCAGGGATTTTTCTTCCAGACAAAACATAATCCAGGTTTTTCTCACCCCATTGCTCTGTGGAATACACGCTGGGAAAATGAATATCAGAGGGAACCCCCTTCAGCTGGGTGGAAAAACCATTGGGAATAAAAAACAAACCCACTGTGACACGAATGGAACCAAAACCCTTTCCCAAAGGTTCCACAGACTGTATGCTGCCTTTTCCAAAAGTGTGATCCCCACCCACAATAACCGCCCTGCGGTAAGACTTCATGGTTCCGGCCACAATCTCTGACGCAGAAGCCGAACCCCGGTTAACCAAAACCACCATGGGGCCGGTGTATTCCACACCCTCATCCACATCAGAAAGAGTGAGATACCGATCTCCATTTTTGGTTTTTACCAGCTGACGAACCACATTTCCCCGGGAGAAAAAAAGCCCTGCCACCCGCACAGCTTCTGATAAAGCCCCTCCTCCATTTCCCGACAGATCCAAAACCAAAGCATCCACTTTTTTCTTTCTCACCTCTTTTAAAAGTTTTTTAATATCCCTGGAGACCGACCTTCCCCCAAGCCTTCCCTCCACATAAAAAGAGGGGACCATCAATACAGCCACTTTTTTGGTACGGCCATCCCCCTTCTTCAAGGGCCGGTCAAAATAAAACACAGAGGCTGCCTGATCCTTTAAGCTGATACGGTCCCTTATCACCCGGACTGTAAAAACCTTGTTTTCTTTTTTGCTCTTTGTTTTTTTCTCTTTTAAAATTTTGTTTTTTTTCACCGATCTGAGAATTTTTAAATACACGGGAGTGCCTTTTCTTCCCCTGATGAGAGAGACCACATCCCTTAAATCCATATCAAACACATTAACCAGCTTGGATCTGGCCTGTCCCACAGCCAAAATTCTGTCTTTGGCTTTGAGTTTTCCAGAGCGGGCTGCAGCCCCTCCGGGAAGAAGACGCTCAATCGTGGTATGCCCATAACGGTTGTAAAGAGTGGCCCCAATACCCTCCAGGGAAAGCTGCATGTTGATTTCAAACTCCTCATGATCCTCCTGAGACAAATACCCGGAATGAGGGTCCAAAGATCGGGCAAAACTGTCCAGATAAATGGCATACCATTTGTAAGGTTTGCAAAAATAAGCCTGATCAGTGGTGAAGTTTTTACGCTTCATACAGCTTTTCTTTTGAGCGGGGGATAAATTCACCGACCAGGACTGAACCCTCTTCTGAAGACGTGCCAGCCAGCTGAAAAGATTTTTTTTGGCCTCAGCCAGCTGCTCCTGGTAGGTCTTTTCACTACTGGCCACAATGGCATTGGCCACCCGGTACTGAATATACCTGCCGTAAAACTTATTAACACCTGAACTGGTGCGAAACCGCTTTCGTTTTTTGGGATCCAAAACAATACTTAAGGAGGGATCCATTTGAAAGTCCTTAAGGTATTTTTTTGCAAAATCTATCCTCTGTGAAACCCGCTTGTAATAAAGATTATAAATACCATCCAGTTCTGAGCAGTCCTGACGCTCCACCTTCTTTAAAATTCCTGTCAGTCTTCTTTGAATGTTTCTGACATCAGTACTGGTGAAGTAGACTTTTTCCTCATCCAGAGACTTGATAAACTGCTTCTTAAGACGACTCTCCAGCTGGGAGATTTGATTTTTAAATGTTCTTTTTTTTTTGTCCGAGTTGGAAAAATGAATATGCATATCCAGATAACGGGACTGAATGTCATGGATATAAGAGCAGTCCAAAACACGCGAGGAGGATACAAATTGAATCCCCTTTATGCTTTGCGGCTTCTTTAAACATGCTGAAAGCAGAAATAAAAAAACAAAAAATAAAATATTTTTAAATCTCATAAAATTGAAAAAACCTTCCCTCGTTTTTTTTAAGTTTTGCTTTTTTTACCTCTTTGGCCCCCGGGGCCTGTTTTCTTTGTTGTTTTATTTGACAGCTTTTTTCGTGCCACAGGCTTTTTTGCTCCAAAAGCCTTGGTTTTTTTTGAGGCGGATTTTAACACCTCCACGGCCTGCTCTTCACTGATTGTATCAGATAAATCAGAAGGCAGAGAATAATTTTTACCCCTGTACCGTAAATAAGACCCATAGCGGCCCTTCATCAGCTCAATCACTGCCCCTGATGCAGGGTGTTTAAATGTTTTTTTCTGGCCCCTTCTTTTTCCCCTGGCCTGTTTTAGCCTCTCAACAGCTGCCTTTAAGTCAATATGAAAAAACTGATCAGCTGGCACAGAGCGAAATTCCCTGTCACAAACCACATAAGGGCCAAAGCGTCCCAGGCCTTTTTTTACCTCTTTCCGGGTTTCGGGGTGAAGTCCCAATAATTTGGGCAGCTCCAAAAGCTTTAAAGCCTCTTTCAGAGTGATTGTATCTTCTGTAAAAAAAGGCTTAATGCCTGTTCTTTTCACATCCTTTTGAGAGGAGTTTTTTTTACCTTTTGGAGAGGATGGTTTTTTGGGGTCCCCCCCTCTTTGCAGATAAGCTCCATACCTGCCGGAAAGCAGGTAAATGTTTTGGCCGGTCCCGGGGTCTTTTCCCAAAATTCTGTCTTTTTTGAGTTTGTTGGCAATCAGATCCTCTATTTGTTTTTTGTCCACATCCCCGGGATACATATCGTGCGGCAGGGAGGCTGAGATTTCCTTGTTTTCCCTTTGTGTGGACACATAAGCCCCGAAAGGCCCCACATGGAAAGAGTAACCCTCCAGCCCCTGAAACTGAAAAGACAAATCTTTTTTATCCAATGTGTTTTTTTCAGAGGAATTAATCTGTTGTTTTAAACCTTTTTTTCCAAAGTATACGGACTTAAGGTAAGAGTGTATCTTTTTTTTGCCTTTCGCAATATCATCCAGATCCTTTTCCATTTCAGAGGTAAATTGTGTATCCACATAATCGGGAAACTGCCGCTTTAAAAGTTTGCTCACCACCAAAGCGGTGAAAGTGGGTATAAGAGCATTGCTTTCTTTTTTCACATAGCCCCTCTCCTGAATGGTACTGATAATAGCGGCATAGGTGGAGGGCCTGCCCACCCCCTCTTTTTCCAGTTTTTGGATTAAAGAGGCTTCTGTAAAACGGGCAGGAGCTTTGGTCTCATGCTTTAAAGGTTTCAGATCCTCACAGGGAACAGGGTCCCCTTTTTTTAAAACAGGGAGCAGGACCTCTTCTCTTTCCTGATCCGGATACAAAATATAAAAACCCGGCATTTTGATACTCATCCCGGAGCTTACAAACAAAGCTTTTTTATTCTGAAGTGTGAGTCGAACCTGATCCTGAAGACAGTCTTTCATCTGGGAGGCCAGGGTTCTTTTCCAAATCAGCTCATACACACTTAAGCTTAAACCGGAAAGTTTTGTTTTTTCAGGCGGGACAAAGTTTTCCCCCGCCGGGCGTATGGCTTCATGGGCCTCCTGGGCCCCTTTGATTTTCCCCTTAAAAACCCGGGGGGAATCCGGCAGGTAAGACTTGCCATAAAGATCTTTTATAATCTTTCTTGCACATCGAATGGCTTCAGAGGATAAAAACTGAGAATCTGTTCTCATGTAAGTTATCCACCCCTGCTCGTAAAGAGACTGGGCCTGCCTCATGGTTTGACTGGAGGACAAATGAAGTCTTCTGCTGCACTCCTGCTGTAAGGTGGATGTAATAAAAGGAGGTGGGGGCTTTCTGGCTATTTGTTTTTTACTGACCTCTATGGTCTTAAAGGTGCCACCCTTCATATCTTTTATCAGCTTTAAGGCTTGTTTTTCTTTCAAAAACAGAAGATTTTTTGCTGGCTTCAGCTGGCCGGTCATGCTGTCAAAATGCTGGCTGGATACCAAAGTTTTTCCCTCAAAAGAGAGCAAACGACTTTGAAAATGTGTTTTTGAAGAGGAATTTTTTTTTTGAATCGGATGAAAAGCACTCACAGACCAATAAGTCTGCTTTTTAAAGGCAAGACGCTTTAACTCTCTCTCACTCACCATGGAAACCGCCACAGACTGCACCCTTCCTGCTGAAAGCCCCCTCATCACTTTCTTCCATAAAATGGGCGAAAGGCTGTACCCCACCAGCCGGTCCAAAATTCTTCGGGCCTCCTGAGCCTGCACCAAATGAGAATTGATACCTCTAAAATCCTTTAAAGCTTTTTCAATGGCTTTTTTGGTTATTTCATGAAAAACCATCCTTTTAAGGGGTACTTTGGGTTTTAAAATCTCCTTCAAATGCCAGGAAATACTCTCCCCCTCCCGATCCTCATCTGTTGCCAAAATGAGTTCTTTGGATATTTTTAGCTTGTTTTTTAAATTCTGAACCACTTTTTTTTTATCTTCCGGGATAAGATAAAAAGGGGTAAAATTGTTTTCAATATCCACACCAAACCGGGCCCAGGCTTTGCCTTTTGCACTGGACGGAAGATCTTTTGAGGAAGCCGGCAGATCCCTGATATGACCCAGGCAAAAGTCCACCACATAGCCTGAGTCTAAAAAACGACTGATGGTACGGGCCTTTGCTGGCGATTCCACAATAACAAGTTTTTTGTCTTTCTTCATAACTTTTAAAGATGGGCCTCTCATATTCTGCTTAAGACCCCTTCCCCTTAAAACATCCCCTGTGGTTTTATTTTTCTACCGGTACCTGTAAATAATCAAGCCCGTTGTTAAATCATGGTGGGAAAACCCCACAGTCACCCGATCCCCATTGATAACCTGAATATTGTACCGACGCATCTTGCCACACAACCGGGCAGAAACCTCTATACCTTTTTTATCCAGCTGAACTTTATAAAGTCCATTGGAGCATATTTTTACAATATGCCCATCCAGCTGAACCAACTCAGATTTTGACATAAAAATCACCCCTTTAAAGTTTTTATTCCTCTCTTAATGAAAAAAGAACTTTAGGACTTTTCAGACCCTTTCAAAAGCACCTGCCCTGACAAAAGAAGACGAACTTTATCCCTGAATATCACTTCCAGCCTGTGGTTTGTGTTTTTTAAAACCCATCCCCAACCAAACTGAGGGTGATTTAAAGGGGATTTGGCTTCAAAAAAGGCAGACACTTTAAATTCCACCGGGGAAATACCCCTGGCTCTTTTGTAAAGCTCGTTCCACTTTTTTTCATGCTCATCCAAAAGACGGGCCTGCTTTTTGGTGGGTTTTTTTATTTTCTCAACAGAGGCCGGCTCAACAGATGAGGTTTTTTTAAGAGTATCAGCATCTGGTTTTTGAGTGCTTTTTACCTTCTTCAAAGGCGGGGTTTTGGCTTTTTTAGGCTTGTCTGTGTCCCGCTGAAGGCCACTTTTCACTTTCTTTAAAGGTGGGGATTTGGCCTTTTTGCTTTTTTTTTGCCCCTTGTTATCTGGTTTTTGAGTCTTCAGATCTTTCTTTTTTACGGCCCTGACTGGTGGTTTTTTTACCGAATCCGCCCGGGCAGGGGCTTTCTTCGCTGAAGATGTGGTTTTTTTTACCTTCTTTTTGACTTTGTTCTTTTTTACACTAGGCATTATTTTTCCCTTCCTGTTTAAAAAGCACCTTCAAAAACATGTTTTCCCCATAAAATCAGTGAAAAAGCAAGGTATTCTTAAAAGACAGGCTTGAAAGTGTGTCTTTATCCCTTTAAAAATATCGGGGTGATGACCTTTTATATTACCACACCTCTTTATTATATCAATGGCACTCCTCATATAGGAACCATGTACAGTACCATATTGGCAGATGTTTTAAACCGTTACCACCAACTTTTTGGTTTTGAAAGCTTTTTTATGACTGGCACGGATGAACATGGGCAAAAGTGCATGGAGTCTGCCAAAAAAAAGGGGTTTTCGGCTCAAGACTACTGCGACTACATGGCACAGCAGTTTAAAAACGACTGGAAATCATTAAACATCGCCTATAATCTTTTTTTCAGAACCACTGATCCGGCCCATAAAAAAGCTGTACAGGCCAGCCTTCAAAGCCTTTATGACGCACAGCTAATTTACGAAGACTGGTATGAGGGCTGGTACTGTGTCAGTGAAGAGGCTTTTTACACAGAAAAAGACCTGATTAAAGGGCTTTCCCCTTATGGAAAGCCTGTCACCAAAATCAAAGAAAAAAATTACTTTTTCAAAATGTCCGCCTTTCAGGAAAAACTCATCCAGCACATCCACACACACCCTGAGTTTATTCAACCGGAAAACCGCCGAACAGAGGTTTTGGCTTTTTTAAAAAAGCCCTTAACAGATTTGTGTATTTCACGACCTGCTCACAGACTAAACTGGGGTATTCCCCTGCCTTTTGACAAAAAATTTGTGACTTATGTTTGGGTGGATGCCCTTTTAAACTATGCCACTGGTGTGGGGTACAAACAAACTGATAAGAAAAAGTCCTTTCAGAAATGGTGGGAAAACACAGGGGCCTTACACATTATTGGAAAAGACATTTTAACCACTCATTGTGTTTATTGGCCCTGCCTGCTTATGGGCTTAAAGCTCAAGCTTCCGAAAACCATTTTGGCCCACGGATGGATACTCACCCCCTCTCAGGAAAAAATGAGCAAATCCACAGGAAAAACAAAAAGACTCTCAGAGCTTCTTCAAAGCTTTAGTGCCGATCACTTGCGTTATTTTTTAATGAAGGAGGCTCCTGTCAGCAAAGACAGTCCTTTTTCCACACAGAGGCTTACCCGCATTTTAAATGAGGATTTGAGCAATAATACCGGCAACCTCCTCCGGCGTGTCACTCAAATTTTGCACAGGGATTTTTCCTCTCTTATTCCTCCTCCGGGTTTGATTTTTAAAGAGGGTCAAATGGTTTTTACCCCCCAGAGTGCCTGTTTAAGTCCGGAACAAAAAAAACACCTGTCTTGTCTCAAGCAAAGGGGAATAAAAGTGGCTCAAAACCTTAAACACCATGTGCAGGACTTAAGAGTGCATCTGGCCCTTCAGGAGGTGATAAAACTTTTAAGAGAGGCCAACAAATATATGGAGGATCAGGCTCCGTGGAAGCTGGTCAAAAACAACAAAGAAAGCTGTGCTTTGGTGTTAAGGGCTGTTTTGGAGGTGATTTTTCTGTGTGCATTGCTTTTAAAGCCAGTGATGCCTGAAAAAATGACACAGCTCTTAAATTCCATGAGCTGCCCCACTGATCTTTGGCCTTTAAATGATTTTCAAACCAGTGAGTTTCCCAAAGAGGGGGTAAAAATCAAAAACATACCTCCGCTTTTTCCCCGCCTGACTTAAAAAGTTTTTGTTCAGCCCCCCCCTCCTCTTTTTTATTTTAGCTGTATCACCCCAATTAGTGAGGTTCCTGGTTTTCCCCCGGAGCTGTGTCAGATTTTAAAAGGGAAAAAGCTTTTTCCAGCTCTCCTGTTTCAAACTGTTGCTGTATAATATCACAACCCCCCACAAACCGGCCTTTGACATAAAGCTGGGGCAGAGTGGGCCAGCTGGCATACTCTTTCACACCCTCCCTGACCTCCTGATCATCCAACACATTAAAAGAAGTAAAAGGCACCCGCAGAAATTTTAAAATATCCACCACACGGGCAGAAAAACCACACTGAGGTGCTTCTGTTGTGCCTTTCATAAACAAAAGCACCGGATTTTTATCCAAAAGCTCTTTAATTTTTAAATGAACTTTGTTTTCAGCCATAAACACCCCCTTGTTTTTATTTTAAGCTCAAACTACTCTAAGAGATTATTTTTAATCCATTTTTAAATCCAAAATGTACATGTTTTTGTTATTGAACCTTTAATATTTTTTAATCAGTTTCTGTCTTTAGTTTTAACACTTTCTTTTTTGTGATTCCTGTCACTCTGGAGATAAAGTTAATATCTGCTTTTTCCTTCAGCATCTGCAAAGCCACTTGTTTCATATTTTGCTCTGTAGCCTGCTTCCTACCTGCTTCCATACCTTGCTTCACACCTGCTTCCATGCCTTGCTTCCTACCTGCTTCCATGCCTTGCTTCACACCTGCTTCCATGCCTTGCTTCACACCTGCTTCCATACCTTGCTTCACACCTGCTTCCATGCCTTGCTTCCTACCTGCTTCCATGCCTTGCTTCACACCTGCTTCCATGCCTTGCTTCACACCTGCTTCCATACCTTGCTTCACACCTGCTTCCATGCCTTTTCTTCTGCCCTCTTCCATGCCCTGCTGTATCTGTTTCCTGATCTTCCTTTGGAATTCCTCCCGTGCATACTCCCTCTGGTTGTGTAAAACCAGCCTGGACTTCTCACGATGTTCCTCCAAAAGCCGGTCCTGCTCCGAAGCACTTAACTCCAAAAAATGATTCGCCACCTGCTTCATATCACTACTCCTTTCCCCCAAACGGTTGAGCTCTTCTCTGCCCATCCTGAACGACCTCCTTAACATATAACACCACTGCTCTTTTAAGTCAAGTAAAGCACTTATTCTCTTTTCAGGAAACTTGCACAGCTCCACGGTCACCACCCTTAATGCCCGGTGAAACATAAAATGAGGAGCTTGGTCTCTCCGGAAAGAAAAAGAGGAATAATAAGCCCCCGCCTGTTTAAACAGAATAAAATTGGTTAAAATCAACAGATAGGTGTCGGGCAGGTCGTCGTAGTTTCCCCCTTGTTTTAAACCTTCTGTATAGAGCCGGGACAAATAAAACAAGGTTCTTTTAAAGAAGTGTTTTTCGGGGAAGTTTTGCATTTCCACATTCACTTTTTCCCCGGTGTTGAGGGTGAGTTTGAGGTCGCAGATGGAGTTTTTTTCTGCCAGATTGCCTGAGGAGGGGTGAAGTTTTGGGTCCAGAATGTTGAGGGAGGTGATTTTACGCTCTTCCGGGAGGGGGAGGAAGGTATGAAGCAGGGATATGAGGCAGCTCTTGTGTTTGGTGAAGAAGTATTGAAAGACCGTGTCTTTGGTGAGGTCTATGGGCCGGAAGTGGGGTTTTGCCTTCTTTTGGTGGGGGTGGGAGTGTATCCTTTTGTGGGGCTTGGTTTTTTTGTGGTTTGTTTTTGTCATGGATTTTTTCATCATGGGGGTTTCCTCCTGATGGGGGGTAAAAGTGGTTTTTCTTTACTCTTACCCCATGCAAAATCCGATCCGTTTTTTGGGAAAAAGGGAAAAAAAGTGAGATTTTTTTAAAAAAACTTTCAAAAATGCTTAAAAAATGTGGGTTTTTGGGGGATATAAAAATTAAGTTATGATTTGAAGTGTCATTAAAAACCCACTTTCCAATCCAAGAGGAAACCCATGTTTTTTTCCACAAACACCCAATTTATCAAAACAGAAAAAGCCAAAGCCAAAGAACTCAAAAAAACCAAATGGTGGGAAAACAAGATCAAAAAAGGGCAATGCTACCACTGTGAAAACTTCTACCAAAAAGACGACTTAAGCATGGATCACCTTGTTCCCCTGTCCAAAGGGGGAAAAAGCCACAAAAAAAACCTGGTGGTGGCATGTAAAAAATGCAATTTTGAAAAAAAGAACAAAGACCTGGTGGCTTTGCGTTTAAAAAAATAACTGCCAAAAAAAAACCTTCAAAAAACAGGAAGAAGCGGCAAATGGGCAGGAGGTTTTTTACTCCACAAACTGAGAAGGCAACCCCCTCCACTGCCTGTGGGTTTAACAGCCAAAGCCCCCTGTTCTTTTAAGTAAAGGCTTTGTTGTTTTATTCTTAAACCCATCAAACCCCATTGGGAAAAGCACTCCTCTGCCAGCAAAAAAGCCTGACACAGCTGCTTTAAAGCCCGGGGCCTGTTGTCAAAAGCTCTTAAAGCCCGGGCCGCCAACAAAACCGCCTTTTCCATATTGTGCTGACATTTTTTTGCCAGTACAGGGTGCTTTTTTTTAAAAAGTTTGACCTTTTCAACACCCTTAAGAGTGGAAGAGGGGGTTTTTCCACTTAAAGACAAAAAAATAAGAGGCTTCCATTGGGGTTGAAATGTTTTTATTTTTGAAAAACGGCTTTTTAAAGAAGCTGCTTTTTTAGTGTAAAGCAAAGACTGGTTTTTAAGTACCACTGCAATGTCCATACCACTGCTTCTTCCGTGAAAAGTGTTTTCCAACACATGACAAAAAGAAAAAAGATTCTCTTTTTTAATCCAACCCAGGCGGTGAAAAAGAAGTCCCACCAAAACACAAACCTGGGCAGAGACCCCAAGACCTGCCCCCAAAGGTGTGTTGGTTTTTAAATACACCCGGCCCATGAGGGCGGACTTCTTTTTGGACACTTTTTTTAAAGCCAGATTTAAAACTTTCCTCCACAGCAAAGTGTAGGCAGAAGGTGTTTTATCACTCAAAATCGCTGCGAAAGGCCAGCTCCGGGATTTTAACTCTTTGTAAGAAACACCAGAAGACACAAAAAGTTTGTTCTTAAAACCTTCCCGGGGATAAAAATACTTTATTTCCATAAATTGTGAAGGAAGAGGGAAAACCAAAGCCTTTCCACCATAGAGTACAGAGTATTCCCCAACCAAAACCCATTTGCCACACACTTTAAGGGTAATAGACACAACGAAAACCCACATCCCCGCGAAACAAAAGACGGGTGTCTGAGAGAGTGGAATCTACAGAAAAAATACCCGATTCTCTGCGGTTTCCCCCCCCGCCCCCACGGATAAGAATACCCTTAAAATTATTTAAATGAGCATAACCCAGGCCTGCAAAATGATTGGTGATATCCCAGCTGCTTAAAGTGCTGTAATCCCTTCGGGGACCAAACAGATCTCTTAAGTTCTGAGGAAGATCATAGATATAACCTGTGTAATCGTCCGGCAATTTTTTTGTGTCTATGCTGTGCTGAACCAGCTCCCACAAATTACCGGCAAAATCCCATATATGAGCCCCATTAATTAACCGGTGGGTTCTCTTATCATCACTCCAGCCATCCTCTTCATCCGCCACACTGCTGGTGGTTTGAACACTCTTGTCACTGTTACCTGTGTTTAAACGGTTTGTTTGAATCACACTGGCCTCACCCTCCGACCAGTTGTCATCCTCCATCTCAATAGCCCTTGCAATACTCTGCCATTCCTCGTTACTTATTAAATCGTAAGCCAGACCGTTTTCCTTACAAAACCTAACGGCCTGTGTCAGAGTGATTTTGGTAATGGGTGTTCCATCTGAACGGGACTCCGCCTTACTTGTAAAACTGGTGTCTTTTTTTGCTCCGGGTTTGAACCTGGCCTCGTACTTCATGACACAAAAATTGGTGGTGGTAAATCCCGGGGCTTTGGGAACACCAATATAACCCTCCGGACAAACAAAGTGATTATCCACCTGTCTGCACACCCGGCCCCCTCTTCCCCCCTGGCTGACCACCAGCTGAAAACGCTCTTTTTGACTCACAATGTGTGTCACATCCACAGACAAACTCCACTTGCCCAAATTGCACAAAGGTTTTCTGCTGACAGGATAACCCTCCAAAAACACCTCCAGCTCTGTATTGTCTGAGCTGCAACTCCCCCTTAAAGTGTAATCACTGGCATTTTTAATATCCACCGGCTTTAACTCATTAACATCCACAATATCACTGTTGGAATCCGAACACCTTTGAAGGTTAAACTGCTGCTCCCGCACAGTGTCCGGTTCAAAAGGGGTGCAGGCAAAAAAGGCTGCACAAACAAACAGAAAAAAACACAGTTTTGCAATCATAAAAACGTTTAAAGACATTGAGTGTTAAAAAAACAATTATAGAGAAGTGTGACACACAGTGAAGAGAGCAAACAACGAAAATCCGATTTTTCAGAAAAATCCCTTACCTTATACTTATGGCTTTGGTCCTGATTGGGGTTCCACCAGCCACAGGTCAGGAATTTGCTTATGGGTTTTGGCCCCCAGGTGTTTGATTTTTTCCATCTGGGAGATCATACAATCCCCCCCACTCTGAGAGTTTATCTGATTACAGGCCTGAGAGTAGCTGGCCTCTGCTTTTTTAAGCTGAGTGCCTATATCACTCATGTTGCTTAAAAAAGAGGCAAATTTATCGTAAAGCCTGCCGCTTAAACGGGCTATTTCAAACACATTTTTGTTTTGTTTTTCTATCTTCCACAGAGAAGCCACAGTTTTTAATGTGGCCAGTAAAGTGGTGGGACTCACAATCACTATTTCCTTTTCCCATGCAAATTGAAAAATATCGGGCTGATTTTGAAGAGCCAGAGAAAAAGCCCCCTCAATGGGAAAAAACATCAGTACAAAATCCGGCGTGCTGAAAGCTTCCGAAAGATGATATTGCTTGCCGGAAAGGTGACGAACATGCTCTTTTATGGAATGAATAAAACGGGAAAGGCTTTGTTGTTTTTGCTCTGTATCAGGAGAACTGATAAATTCCTCGTAGTGCTTTAAAGACACTTTGGCATCAATGACAATGTGTTTTTTTTCAGGCAGAAGAACCACCACATCCGGTTTTTGCAGCTGCCCCACCAGGTTTTTGGCTTTTAAACCCCGGCCCTGAACAAAAAAATGCTCCCCCTCCACCAAAGCCGAGCTTTCCAAAACCTTTAACAGCACCACCTCCCCCCACCGGCCCTGTACCCTCACGTCCCCCTTTAAGGCCTGGGTGAGGTTTTTGGTCTCCTGATCCAGTTTTCCGTGTACTTCACACAACTCCCTGATTTTTTCTTTTAAAGAGTATTGCTCCTGAGAGTGCCGGGTGTAAGTCTCCTCCACCTGTGTTTTTAATCGATGAAGAGTGTCGTTTAAGGGGGTTAAGAGCTGTTTGACACCTTCCGAAGACAGCTCCTGAAGCTGTTGGGATTTTTTATCCAAAATACTCTGGCTTAAATGCTCAAACTGCACCCGAAGCTGCTTGTCAAAATTTTTCTGATTTTGCTGCTGGGTGCTGAGTTCTGAAATCTGCTTTTGAGCCAAAAGGTATTTGCCTCTTAACTCTTCCAGCTGTTGCTCCAGATGAAGAGTTTTTTTTCTTTCCTCCTGTAAAAGAGCCACTTCCACCTGTTTTTGATTACGAAACAGGTAAAAAAACAGGACCCCGCCAGCCACAACCAGCACCAGTAAAAAAGCCAGAAGAATCATAAGTCGTTTTTATTCCCACATAAGGCCAGAGTCTGTTTTCAGGAGGGGGTCCATGTGTTACCGCATTGTTTTTTTCTGTTTTTGGTATCGCTACAGTGCTGAAGCTGATCGGGCCGGTCGTCGACACAGTAAGGATCTTGCACCGTATCTGAGGTGCATTTAATACCCCTTCGTTTTTGATAGTGGCACTCCACCTCCCCGCGAATACGACAATAAAGAAAACAGTTATCCGTCCAGGCCACACAGGAGGACTTAATTTTTGTCCTCCTCCCCTGATAACCCTCAAAGAAGAAATAATCCTCTTGACAAGCACCCAGAGAAATAAAAAAGCTGAATAACCAGAAAAACAAAAAAACTTTTGGCATGAAACTTGCCCCTGACTTATAGAAATAAAACTAAAGGCAGACCGGCTGCTCTGTCAAGAGTTTTAAACCACAAAGAAAGAGAGATAAACTTTTGCCCCTTCATGACAAATGTGCCCTGTTTGGTATCTCAGGAGATCCGGAAGCTTCCTGGATGAGTTATCTGGGTCTTTACGCACAGCAACATAGAGGGCAACAGGGAGCGGGTATTGTTTCCCTGTACGATAAAAAACACTTTACTCACAGGGGCCGGGGCCTGGTGGGTCAGGTTTTCAGCCCTTCCATGCTAAAAAGCTTAAAGGGCCGGCATGCTATAGGGCATACCCGTTACAGCACCCATGGGGGGGATGAAAAACGCAATATACAGCCTTTAACAGCTTCCCTGCATCAGGGGCCTTTGGCCATGGCTCACAATGGGCATATTGTAAATTTCCCTTTACTCAAAGAAGAGCTGATGAAGAGGGGGAGTCTGTTTTACAGCACTTCTGACACAGAGTGCCTTATTCATCTTCTGGCTTTAAGCTCCAGAACCTCTTTGCCTGAAGCTTTGCTGCGGTGTTTGCCCCGGCTTCAGGGGGCTTACAGTTTTGTGTTTTTAACAGACTCTTTAATGGTGGCGGCAAGAGATCCCATGGGTTTCAGACCTTTGGTACTGGGGCAGAGGAAGTGGAAACACAAAGATTCTGGAAAAGAGGGCCTGTCTTATGTTGTGGCTTCTGAGACCTGTGCTTTTGATTTGATAGGGGCCCGTTATATACGGGAGATAGCCCCCTCTGAGATATGGTGTGTGGATTTAAAAGGCCACACAAGGTCTTTGTTTTTACCTCCTGCCCCCTCTTTAAAAAAATGTGCCTTTGAGCATGTGTATTTTTCCCGCCCGGACAGCTTTGTATTTGAAAGAAGCGTTTATGAGAGCAGAAAACGCATGGGGCAAATTCTGGCAGAGGAAAGCGGGAGGCCAGCAGACATTGTCCTTCCCGTGCCAGACAGTGGAACAGCCAGTGCCATAGGTTACAGTCAAAAAAGCCATATCCCCTATGAGATGGGGGTGGTGAGAAACCACTACATTGGCAGAACTTTTATTCACCCTTCACAAAGCATCAGGGATTTCAAAGTCAAAATTAAACTCAGTGTACAAAAAAACATGATCTGCGGAAAAAAAGTGGTGGTGGTGGATGATTCTTTGGTTCGCGGCACCACTTCCCGTTCCCTGGCCCGCATGCTTTTAAAGGCCGGGGCCAAAGAGGTGCACTTTCGTGTGGCCTCCCCACCCATAAGTCACCCCTGTTTTTATGGAATAGACACCCCTGAAAAAAGCGAGCTGATAGCCTCTCACAAAAGCGTAAAAGAGATTCAGGATTACCTGGGAGTCCACTCTCTGGCCTTTCTTTCGCACCAGGGCCTGATGAAAGCTCTCAAGGGCCAGGAGGAGGACAGCGGATTTTGCTCGGCCTGCTTTACAGGAAAATACCCCACCCCTCTTTATAAAGAAGCATCATCAAAATAAACCCATTATTATTAAAGTGACACAAATCTTTATCCGATAGGCTTTAAGTGATCATCAAAACTTATAAAAGGAGTTGAGTTATGTCTGAAGGTTTTTGTGCCAGAATGTTTTTTTGTGCCGCAACAGTTTTTGCCCTCTGTGGTTCGACTTATGTGTCTTTGTTGCTCTATCAGGAAAACACATCCCCCAAAAGAGATTTTTTTCAAAGATGGGAGAGCTGCCTGAATGAACCAAAAGCCTGTGCAAAAGACATTAAAAAACATTCTGAAAATTTTACTCTTTTGCTCAAAGAGCTGGAGACAGAGTTTAAATCCTCAAAAGTTATGAAAAAAATAGCCATGGAAGTGGTAAACGATATACTCAATCCCGGTGCAAAGGAAAGTGCTGCCTCTTCCTCTTCAATGGAAAAGCAGCTCATGAAGGCCTTAAGCCAGGACCCTCAAAGCCGGGAGCAAATGCTGCGTCTGATGCAGCAACAAAAAAAGCATACCAGCCCCGCCGCCCAAAGAAGACCTGTCCCCCCACCGCCTGTACCCAGAGCAGCAGGAAGGGCAGGTCACCTTCCAAACACTCAACAAAGGTTAAAAAATCCAGCTTCTCAAGCTCCAATGGCCACACAACAACCAACTCCACCAGCTTCCAGACAGGGGTCCCCTTCCCCTCCACCAGGGCAAAAAAATCAAACGGGTCCCCAACAACAGGTACCAGCAAACCAAAGGTAAGCCAGAAAAACACCCCCTCCCGAAGTCAGAACGGGTAGGAGAGAGAGTCGCCCACCTCACTGAGTGATGACACAAATTACAGGCTTTGGTCTTAAAACCCGTGGAAAAGTGTAAAAACTTTTCCCCACCCCCGCCAAAAAATGTTTATTTTATATTTTAAAAGGTTACAGAAAAGTCCATTTTAAGAAAGTGTCACTATTATGTCCAGTAAAACCCGTTCTTTTTTATTAAGAAAGCCCACAAAAAATATTCCCAAAGCCGCTGTTACCATCTGCGAAAAAATGCTTAAAGATTTGGAAAAAGTCAAAAGGCCTGTGCTTTGTGCTGTAAAGTGTTCTTTGGACAACAGTGAGTACAATGCTCAAAAAGGCTACCTGACACCCAAAGGCAAGCAGGTGAAATCAGAGCTTAATGTCTCTTCTGTGCAAAAAATCTCACGCACTGTGTTTCTTTTGGACATTTTATTAAGCAATATTAAATCCGGACTGGTGAATACAAAAAGAGAAATTTACTACATCTCAAAAGGTCTTATCAAATCCCAGGCTTTTTACAAACCTTTGGATTTTGAGGAACAAAGTGAAAGCGATGGAGTGATTGATTTTATTGGTGATATGCTGGAGGTGTATCGTGAGGAGATGAACTGCTTTGCCAATGACAGAGGGGGGCAAACTTATTCCAAAAACCTGGTTGTGACAGAACACCTGGCAGATGGCAGCCGGGCTGTGGTGGATTTAAGCTCTTTGGGAACCACGCCTTTTCAACCCAAAAACAAACCTCAACAGTTTCAGCTGAAAAAAAAAGGAAAGCTGGATTTTTGCCTGGTGGTGGAATCAGAAGGCACGGCCAACACTCTTGTAACCAACGGGATGACCAAAAGACACAACTGTATTGTTGTGGGGGCACAGGGTGTACCCAGCAATGCTGTCAGGGGGTGGTGTAAAACCATACAAAATCAGCTGAAAATTCCCTTGTTTTTTTATGGGGATTTGGATGCTTACACTTTACAAAATATTTACCGGACTTTAAAGGCGGGTTCGGCTTCCAGTCTTATCCGAAATGCCGATTTCTGTGCACCTTCGGTACACTTCCTGGGACTTCTGCCAGAGGATGTGGAAAAGTATGATCTTCATTGTTATGAAGTGTCCACAAAAGACCCCTCTGAGATGCGTTCCATTAAAAAAGCCAAAGATGCCTTAAAAAATGATCCTTTTTTTCAGGACAAAAAAAACAAAAGGCTGGCCAGTATCCTCAAATGGCTGATTAAGGAAAAAAAACGCTGTGAGCAACAATCTGTATTCTCCACAGATCCCAAAAATGCCCGGGTGCTGGAGGATTTTATTGTTACAAAAATCAAAACCAAATCCTACTGTTAAATATCCCTCATCAAAGGTCTAACAACCGCTTTAAAGCTCACTCACATGTGGCGGGTGTGGCAAGCTCCACTTCCCCTGTGGGTGTGGGGGTGCTTGTGGAACAGGAAACAGAGGGGCAGACTTTTTCAGAACTTCCCGGGCAAAGCTTGCCCGTCACACAGGAGTTAGCACAACGGATTAAAGAGCCACTACAGGGGGGGACAGTGGGACAGTCTGCTGTGTTGCAGACCATGGTTACACCATCCGGGCAGCTGAGTTTGGCATCGCAGTTGGGAGGGCTGCCACAAGGTCTGTTTGTTGGGCAGGTGGTGGGGGTCACAACCTGCCTGCAGGTACAAGACCCGTAAGAGGCATATCCATTGGAGCAGGTGTTGGGGCAGCACCGGTTTCCCGACCTGGTGTAGCTGGAGTTGCAGCTCCACCTGCAACTTCCCGCCATGTAAGAGGAATTTGAGGGTTTTGAAATACAACTCCATGAGCAGGAATCGGAAGCATCCCACCGGGAGTTTGATGAGGGTTTTGGGTTGCAACAAACCTGGCCTGTACTGTTTTGACCTTGCGGACCCCTGACGATTTTCCCTATGGGGCAACAACGGGGTTTTAAAGATTTGTTCATAAAAAACCTATATCCGTATTCGCATCGATTGGTACATGCTGTGTGACCTCCGTTGGGAACTTTTCCCCAGGGACACCTGCAACCTACCACTCCATTGCTATTATAAGGCCACAAACGGTTGGGACTCATCCCAGGGTTTGTGCAACCGCAGGTGTTGGTGGCGGGGTCATATCTTGTTCCGGGGAGGCAGTTTTTTCGGCAAGTCCTTGTTCTTCCGGTGGGCTGATGCGTGTTGTTTACTCTGTGACACGAATCCATTGTAAATGCTATCTCCCGGTTATGCCCAACTCCATTCACCATGTTTTGACAGGCAGGTCCCCAATAAGGAGCTGGGTAGGAGGCTTTGCAACCCGCTGTAAAGGTTGTGGAAGCCAGGCCCTCAAAACAAAAAATCAGGAAAAATATAAAAAAACAGGAATTTAAACCAACACAAAACTTTTGTCGGTTGTTCCTGACTTCCAAAAGGAGATCACTTTTTCTGAAAGAAAACAGTACACAATGGAATAATTTTTTAAGACTGACTTTAAAAACAAATTTTAAATCAGCATGTAATGTTTTTAAGAAAAAATGGGGGGGGGTGGAAGGCTTTTCATTGAGCTATAAAACGGCGTTTTGTTGAGGAGTGGTGAGTTTTTTTTATTAAATATTTGTTTCATTTTTTTACCTCCTGTATATCTGTTTTTCTTCCTGCTAAAAGTTTTAAAAACATCAATAAAGTTTTTCAATGAGCCTGATACAAAATCTTATGTTTTCCTCTTAAAAAACCCAATAAAGCATTTTAAGAGGAAGCTTAAGGGCCGTATGTGTCCTACTGTTAAGTCTCTTTACAGGCCTTACAAGAGGTAGAACTACAATCATTGTCGGCAATGTCACATTCATTGCACTCCAATTTCTCGTTCATGGTGTAAAAAACTTTCAAGCCCCCCATCTCTGTTTTGGCTCCCATAAAAAAACTGTTGCTGTTCAGGCGGCACTTTTCCGGAGCTGTTGTGGAGCTTCCTTTTTTGTTAATCACCCCCGGGGAAGTGGTACAGCCAGGGTGATCGTTAAAACCAATAAAGCCCCCCTCAGACAGTATTTCTGCTGGCTTAAAAGTGGGATTAAAACCCACCTCTTCAAAATCCACACAATAATTTTCTTCCACCACCTTATAATATATCGCATAAGCTTTTGCCCCATTGGTCAATTCCAGTTTTAAAACATTTTTAATGGCAGTCTGCCGGTAAGACTGGTAAGAGGGTACGGCTATGGTGGCTAAAACCCCCAAAATGGACACACTTACCAAAATCTCCACCAGGGAAATTCCACGGTTGTTTTTTATCATTTTCAAAACCACCATAGCTTTAAAGTGCCTCACTGTTTAAATTTGTAACCAACTCCAGCAGAAACCATTAAAAAAACCTCTCTGTTTGACTTATCGTCTTTGTTTTTCAAAAACTTAAATTTGCATAAGGGAAAAAGTTTTTTCACAAAACCCGATTATCCGGGTTCTCACCTGTTTTAAGATCATGTTGATACACATCCTTAAAATCAGAGAAAAAGGCTGTCTGGCTGTCAAATCTCCTGCAAATAACTTGAACCACATGTGAAAAACAACCACGTATTCAGGGTTAAAAGTGCAGGAAATCCGGATGTCTGAAATCCGGATCTGTAGGAAATCCGGACATTTTTGCATCAAAAACGCGTTTTTTTCAAGTTTTAAGCAGGTTCCGGTTTTTGCATAAGCTTTTTGGGTATGAGAGTGTTTTCTTTTACACAAAACGGGCATCACAAAAACCACCCTGTGGAAGTGGAGATTAATCTGATCCCCGGGCTTCCCCATGTGCAAATCACCGGGCTGGCAGACACTGTGATTAAAGAAAGTGTGATGCGTATCAAATCTGCCATTCAGCTTCAGGGTTTTGAGTGGCCCAAAACCCGGCAAATTATCATCAATCTTAAGCCCTCTTACTTAAAAAAAAGCTCCAAAGGTATAGATTTGGCCCTGGCCTCTGCCCTCCTGCTGAAGACAAAACAAATCCAGCTTCCCCCCTCTTTTAAAGACCCCCTTTATATTTACGGGGAACTCTCACTCAATGGAAAAGTCACAAGACCGGAAGGATGGCAGGCCCTTCCCCCACAAAAAGAAGGTATTATCACCGGAGAGTCTGAAGAGGAAAACTACCTCTGCCCTCTGTTTCAAATTAAAACTTTAAAGGATTTAAAAAATCCGGCTTTGATTCCCGCCCGCTCTTTGGCTCATCTCATGAAAAAACCTCCCCTTCCCTCCATTTGTTTTTCCAAAAAAGCCGCTGATATTTTAAGTGTGGTGGCAGCAGGCCAGCACAGTGTGCTGCTGGCAGGAGAGGCAGGATCTGGGAAAACCACCCTGGCAGAGCATATTTTTCACCTTCTTCCCTCCCCCTCTTTAAGTCTTTTTTCCGAATCCCGCAAGATTCACTCCCTGACGGGAAAACAAATCCCCTGGAGACCCTTCATGTCCCCTCACCACAGCACCACCCCACTGGCTATGATTGGAGGAGGCTATCCCCTCTTTTTTGGTGAAATCACCAAAGCCCACGGCGGTGTTTTGTTTATGGATGAGTACCTGGAGTTTCACCCCCGAGTGCAGGAGGCCTTAAGAGAACCCATGGAAAAAGGGGAAATACATATTGCCCGCAAGGGCAAAGGGGAAAAGTTTTTGGCCCGGTTTCTTTTGGTGGCAGCCACCAACCTATGCCCCTGTGGAGACCTTGTCCCGGGGGGAAACTCCAGATGTTCTTACTCCTTAAGAAGGTGTTTTTCCCACCTGGACAGACTCAACGGACCCATGCTGGACCGGTTTGATATTTTGGCTTTTTCCACACAGTGGAAAGGAAGCTTTAGTGTTCCTTTTGAAAGCATTTATAACACAGTGCTAAAAGCCAAAAACTTTCAAAATCGTCGACACCAAAGCTTACCCAATGGCAGGCTTTCTCTTCAGGAACTGGAGGATTCTCTGGATGCTTTTATCAAAAAAGCCCACATGTCCTCTTTTGTATCCTCTCACAGAAGAAAAAGAGCCTTACTACGTGTGGCAAGAACTTTGGCCGATCTTCAGGAAAGCAACACCATAAAGCCCCCTCACATGGAACAAGCCAAAGAACTCTGCTTTATCCCTTTTGAACAGATTAAAAACCGGGCAGAATTTCCTTAAAAAAACCCATTTCAGGAGAAAACAACCATGATAAAATCCCAATTTAAACCCATAGACCTCACAAAAGACAACGTCTTTCAGTACTTCTTCACCAAGCACCAGGGCGACCTCATTTCACTCCTTCATGCCTTCTTACCCCTTCCCAAACATCATAAAATTACCTCGCTTAAGGTCCTGGACCCCAAACTTCACTCCTCCACCAACAATCCAAAAGAAAAACACTCCATCTGTGACCTTAAACTCACCCTCAACACAGGCGAAAAAGTCAATGTGGAGATGCAAAGCTTCTCTACAAAACACTTCTTTAAAAGAACCTTGTTTTACCTTTCCCGGCTTTACACAGAGGGTTTAAAATCTGGTGAGAACTACTATAAACTGCCAGACACTTACCTGGTGATTTTAACCAATTTTACCCTGTTTAAGGAGACGAAGCAGTATTATTCCTCTTTTTCTTTCCGGAGGGATAAAAAACCTCATTTTGTGTTCCACCAGGCTTTAAGGGTGGTAACTGTGGAATTAAGCAAATTTAAAGAGAGGGATATAAGGGTTTTATTTGACTTAAAAGAGAAGTGGTGTTATTTTTTTAAGAGAATCTGGCAGGATCACGGAGGATGAGATCAATCTTTTAAAAGAAAGGGGTGGTGTAGAGATGAAGCAGGTAGTGGATCATTTTATGGAGTTGAGTGCATCAGAGAGGGAGAGGCTTATAGAGGAGCATCGTCAGAAGACAAAATGGTTGTTACAGGATCAGAAGGAGTATGCACTTGAAGCAGCCCGGAAGAAAGCTATAAAGGAAAACAGAGAACAAGGTATAAAACAAGGTATCAAACAGGGCAGAGAACAAGGTATAGAGGAAGGCAGAAAACAAGGTATAGAGGAAAACAAAAAACAAATGGCTTTAAACCTGCTTAAGGAAAAAGCAGATAGAGATTTAATTTCCAGAGTGACAGGAATCACAAAAGAAAAAATCTTAAAACTTAAAAGCAGAACCTGATTAAAAGACCCTTACTTTAAGGATATCCCATCGCTTCAAATACCCCTATAAAGCAAGAAGACAAATAAAACTTTTGGTTAAGGCCCCTTATACACCACATTCCCATTGAGGTCTTTTGTTATCCAATTCCTCCACAAGCTCCGGGGAACATTTTTTACCCTGAACAAAATCCTCCACAGGGCAGATCACCTTATGATAGGTTTTTCCATCTTTTTTACTAACCGTCTGCAAATCAAGTTGTATAAATTTTATGTATGATCCTCTCACAGTGTAAAACCCAGCCCAGGGATGGGAATTTTTTTCCAGATCACTGGCATACGGCATCATCAAAGAGACAGTTTTACCATCCCGGCTTGTCTCAAAAGAATGCACACGGGACATGTTTATCTCCATACAGTGGTTTTTGTAGTTCCTGCAGGTGGCCCAACCCTTCTCTTGTATATTCTGCTGATTTTGTGAAGACTTGGGCGGTTCAGAAGTTATATAACTTAAGGTTTGATGGAACCACCCTCTTTCTTCCAAACCAATATCATAGGGATTACACTCAAGCTTTTGAAAAAACAGACCCTCATGATCACAGGAAACACTGTCAGTATACACATTATAACTATTGAGATAATAAGAGATACCAAAATTGATATCACGAGGATAAGGGCTTTTGGTTTTTCCCCGTGGTCGGGCCAGATGTAAAATTACCCTGTGATTGCTTACTCTTCTGACAAGATTGACATCAGATTGATGGAGTTGATAACAGTCTTTTCGATTATGGTTCAGGCATGTGATCCACTCGCTGTCTTCTGCAGAAGATTCCACAGAAAAAACCAAAAGACTAAACAACAGACATAAAAAATTCATCTTTTACCTCCTTCAATAGAGAGTTTTATTCTTTCCTGCCCCCCCCCAAAAAAAGAAGCAGTACGACTTTTATGTTCAGCCTAAAGATCAAAACCAACTGAACACAAAAGCCATTTTACCCCCCCCCATTTTTCCCGCAAAGCTTTTTTTTATAATCAGAGTTTTTTTTCTTAAAAACAGGTAAATTTTCCACTCAAAATATGTAAAATTTTTATACAAGATCTGGGTCTTCCCACAGCAAATCAAACTATAGGCAACCCCCTTTCTGTTTAAATGGAGGTGGCGGCCGGATTTGAACCGACGTAAACGGATTTGCAGTCCGCTGCCTAACCCCTCGGCCACACCACCAACTCTTTAACTCTACCATAAATCTTCCGCCTTTGTGAATAAATCAAACCCCCTTAAAACTCTTTTTTCAAGGTTTTAAAAAGTCTTTTTGTCTTAAAAGCCTGTGGTAAGATATGGCAAATCTGTGAGCCTCGTCCCTGAGCTGGATAAGAATCTTTAAAGCCTGCGAGTGGGGGGGGAAAACAAGGGGGTTTTTCCTCCCGGGGATAAAAAACCTCTCTTCTGTACCGGAAAGCTCAGAAGATCGAAAATCGGAATCCGTTTTGGCCTTGGCCATGGCCACCAGGGCCAAATCCTCCCGACCCACCTCTTTGAGTGCCAGGCTGGCTTTTTGAAGCTGCCCCCTGCCTCCATCCACAACAATCAAATCAGGATCTTTCATTTCCTTATGCTTAAGCCTTCGATCCAGGACCTCTTTAATGGAGGAAAAATCATCCACCCCCTTGATGGTCCTCAAGCGGTACCTCCGGTAATGAGCCTTTAAAGGCACCCCCCCTTCAAAAACCACCTGAGAGGCCACAGTTTGCCGGCCCTGAAGATGAGAAATGTCAAAACACTCCATCCTTTCCGGAATCTCCCTTAAACCCATTTTTTTCTGAATCTCCCTTAAGCCCTCTTTAAGAGACACCACCTTCCTGATGTGATCCTTAAAGTGATTTTTTGCATTCTTAAAAGCCATAGCCATTAGTTGCTTTTGGTGAGAAGACAAATCACTTATCAGCTTTGTGTTTTTGCCATGCATTCGAAACAAAGCCTCCTCACAAATTTTTTTGTTTTTTTGCACCGGAACCAAAACGCACTGTGGCAAAACATTGTCCATATAATACTGCATAACAAAAGAA
Organism: Bdellovibrionales bacterium; assembly: GCA_965200025.1. Classification (GTDB taxonomy): domain Bacteria; phylum Bdellovibrionota; class Bdellovibrionia; order Bdellovibrionales; family UBA1609; genus JANQSP01. The sequence continues at coordinate 526,597 of OZ241325.1, read as the reverse complement.
AAAACCGGTGTGTCTTTTACAGGCAGCCGGGACACAAAATGAAATTTATGCCCCACTAAAGAACCCGTACGCACACACAAGACTTCAAAAAGCACACTTTCCCCCTCCCTGTAAAAAGCTATAACATCCATGTCCTTTAAATTTTTACCCACCACCGAGGACCTGCCCCGTGCAAATTCCATGGAACGGATTTGATTTTTGACCCTTAAAGCCTCCTCAAAACGCTGCCTCTCAGACAAAGTCTTCATTTTTTGCTTCAAACTTTTTAAAAGCCTGCCACTTCCCTTTGTTAAAAAATCTTTTGCTTTTTGTACCTGCTCCCCATAAACCCTCAAACTGACTTTTTTTACACAAGGGGCCGTGCAGCGGCCCATCTCATAACTTAAACAGGGCTTTGTTCTGTTTTTCATAAAATGGTTGCTGCAATCCCTGATTTTAAAATGTTCATTTAAAAACCCTATCATGGATTTGGCCACATGGGCCTCTGTATAAGGGCCAAAATAAAGAGAACCTTTTTTTTTGACTCTTCTTTCCATATAAAAACGCGGAAAACTGTCCTCCCGGGAAAGACGAATATAAGGGTAGGATTTATCATCCTTTAAGCGAATGTTATATTTGGGCCTGTGCTTTTTAACCATTGTGGCTTCCAGCAAAAAAGCCTCTGCCTCTGTCTCAGTTAAAATATAATCCACATGATGTATTTTGGGGGTTAAAAATATGTTTTTCAGGCTTTGGTCTTTGGAAAAATAAGAGGATACACGCGATTTTATGTTTTTGGCTTTGCCAATATAAATCACACGGGCCTGTATGTCTTTCATCAAATAAACACCACAGCCTGAGGGCAGGGCCTGCAGGTCTGCACTCAAAAAATTCTTCTTGCTGATGGCACCTTTTGCCCCTTCGGGTTTTACCAAAGAGTTTTGAGTGTGCTTTAAAAAATGGCTGTTTTTAAGAGAGCTTTTTTTATCCTCTTTGTTCAAAAGAGATTTTTTCATAAAACACTCCCTTTTTAATTCTCTTATGAGATTTTAATATCCTTTCACCAGGTTTGTGAAGTTTTTTTATGAAAAAAACTTCAACCTTCTCTCCGGATGGTGATTTTTTTCAGAACCGGGGAAATGATCTCTTAAAAGCCTTTATCCAGCCATTTGTCTTTGTTACCCACTTGCCCATCCCCTCCGTATTGCCTCTTCCCCCTTTTCTGTGGTATGTAAAAATAATAATTTGATTGTGATATATTTTTGCCATATCTTAGGAAAGAAGGAATACCACAAAATGACAAAAGCTGAGTTGGCAGAAGCCATAAAAACCAAAGCTCTTTTAAGGGGAAGCTTTACCTTGAGATCGGGTAAAAAATCCTCTTACTATTTTGACAAATACATGTTTGAGGCCTGTCCCCTTTTGCTCCGCGAAATCAGTCACCGGTTAAAAATGCTTATCCCTTCAGGTGTGGAGGTTTTAGCCGGGCTGGAAATGGGGGGAATCCCACTGGCCACGGCTTTAAGTCTTCAAACCGGACTTCAAACCGCTTATGTCAGAAAACAGGCCAAATCCTATGGTACAAAAAAAATTACAGAGGGAGTGTCCCTTTGCAACAAAAAAACCTGTGTGATAGAGGATGTTATTACCACAGGGGGGCAGGTTATGGAAAGCGTACGGCAAATGAGGAAAGAGCAGGCAATAATCTCAGATGTTCTGGCTGTTCTCTACAGAGGAAAAAAAGATATTAACCCTTTAAAGTCAGAGGGCTTAAAGCTGCATTATTTATTTCACTCTGAAGATATTATGTAATACACAAAACCTGGTGTAAAAAGCTGCACCGGTGGTTTCTTACACCCCAGGGCATAAGGGTCTGAAAAACTTTTTGACTGCTCTTAATATCCTGGGGGTATTGTTCCTGTTTTTTTAAGCTTCTCAGTGGAGTGGGTAAAATGCATCTGATTTGTAAAATTGGGTAATGGCAATATATACTTTTATGGGTGTGCTTCTGCGTCCACTCTTGAGAATAAGATCCACAGCACCTATTTGTATAATATCACCCTGAGTGTGTTTTGATAAAGCCTTATTATAAACTTTTTTACCGGTAAAAGTGTTGTTTTCAACAGCGTAGTAAAAACCCTGAAAGTGAGCAGTGTAGGCATTTGCCCCTATTTTAAAGTCACATATCCAATAAACATCTGAACTCCCGTCCCTTCTTTTGGGCAAAAACCTGTTTTGACGATTCTTCCCCCGCACAGTCATATCTGATGGATGTTCAACTTCCATGAGTGTTTTTTGATACTGGCTGGCAAACATGTTGCAGTAGTCAAAGATAAGCTTATCTGCCACTTTACCAAAGCCAGCAAAACACCATAAACCCACAACACATAACAAAGTACACTTTACAGTTTTTTTTCCTGGAGATTTTTTCATCTTTAATCCTCCTTACAGTCTCTTGTTATACATTATTGCGAAACACCCACTGGATGTAAAAATTACACCCTTACAATCTACCCATCCGTTAAAGTGTGAAGTTACAGTCCTCTTAACAATGACAAACGATCTTCACACCAAAGACTTAAGACCACTTTTCCACGCTTTTTTCAAGCTTTTTTTTCAAAAACCGGTATTAAACAAAGGTCAATAAAACCTTCAGGCACTTAATCCACCAAAAAAACCCTCACAAATCGTTTTCTGCCTGATTTATGGGATGATGGTGGGGGCTGCCACCACCCCCCGGGCAAAAACCCCACCCTTTATGTGTTTTGCGGGTACCAGCCAGACCACTTTTCAAGTTCGAAGCCTCTGGTGTCCCAAAATTGCAGCCAGCTGACAGGCTCCTTATCCTCCAACAGAGGGGTGAGATTCAAAATCAAAATTTTTTAAATCTGACTCTTGCCACCTGTTCTTAAAAGGTTGCCAACCATCTGTTGCACTTTAATTTGTTCATTAATATATCCTACTTTAATCAAAAAACTTCTTTCTCCCCCCACTCATGTTTGTATTTACTGATTTTTGTATTCCCCGTTTATTTCCCCAGAGCAGTCAGAAACACATATCTGCTCTCAATAATTCGAAATACTTATAATTCAAAGAAGAAGTATTTTGATCAACTACTCCGTGAGGTAAGGTATTCTTAAACTTATGAAGTTTTTCTTCATTGGAGCAAAGCGAATTCACAGAAACGGTTTCAACTCTGGTAATGGAAATATGCCTCATCGTACCGTCTGGATATTCAAAAGCCCCTATACCTATTATGTCCTCCTGAGTATGTCTACCACTACCAAGAAAAACCGTATACACGCGGCCTCCTAATTGAAAACTACATACATAACTAGAGTCAGGAAGTTTTTGAACAAGACGAAAATTTTTACTTCCTCTATTCTCTATTGTTTCCTTCCTCTGTGCAAATACTTTACAATACTTAAGAACCTGAGCATCCCAGTCCACTGCCACACCACAAAAACTCCATAATCCCACCCCTGTTACAACAAACCAAGACAATTTTTTCATTTTAAATTCTCCTTTTTAAAGTGATCTGGTAAGAGACATCAATGAAGACCACTTTACCCCCCCCCATTTTTTTTCAAGCTTTTTTAACAAACCAGCCTTTAGGGCAGGTTAAGGGCAAATGTCTTTTTGTAATAAGTGGGAATGGCTGGCATCCTGATAAACTTGGCCGTTTAAAATGTTTTTAAAATCCTGATGGAGTTTTTTATCACGGGAGCAAAGTAATTTTACATCACCGGCTTCAGCCAGTGCCAGAAGATGCAAATCGTTGGATTTTAACCTGTTGTTACTTTGTTGAATCTCTTTCATTGCCTGTGCCACTTTTTCCTCTGGCACTCTTTTAGCCCGGCCTGCCCCATGCATGGTAAAAAGATATTTCTGCATCTCGCGGTGTTTTCTTAACTCCTTTTCCATGGGTTCATGGTTGGAAAACACCAGTTTTCCCCCTTTGGTTTTGGTATTCAACCACTTGTGAACAGGCTTCATATCCTCTGTGGACTTTAAAAAATTACCCCATTGGTTTGTATCCAAAATCATACACATGGCATTACATCTTAGTGTTAAGAACTTAAAAACTCTGTCGTCAGGTCTTAAGCCCCATCGTTTGGTTCATCTCTTTGATAAAAAACTGTCGGTAAGTCTCAGGGGCGTTTAACACATTACCCTCAGCATCAAAAGATACATTGTGAGCCTGAACATCACCATTTTCTTTGGCCTCCAGATATATTAAAGAAACCTGACTGGAGGGGATATTCCCTTTTTGAATTTCTATACGCACTCTGTCCACCATATAATCACTATGGGTTTCAATCAAAAAAGCATGGTTGTAATCTGTAACACATTTTACTAACAAGGAGGCCATCTCAGCCTGTGCTTTGGGATGCAAATGCACCTCTGGCTGCTGCAACAAAAACCTTCTGGGATTTTGATGTACAAAAAACCGCATCAACAAAGGCAGTATCTGGCTTACCCCATAACCCACATCCATAATATTGGACTGGACCCCTCTGATTTTAAATTGCAGCTGAAAAGGATCTCCCATGGATTCGCCATATTTTTTGACATCAATATCTGTAAATAATCCGGAAGTTTTGCCAAAGTGTATTAAATTTTTTTTCAGATCTTTCCATTTTTTTTTATCAGTGGTTTTCAGACGCATGAGGTACATGGGGACTTCCTTACCAGATGCATCAGGCATCTCTTTTATAGGATCGTAAGTTCTTTGTGGTTTGGAGCGAACAGGGGCCAAGCTCACTGCCCGTCTTAAGTGGTCTCTTAAATCACCAAGAAAATTTCTCACAGCACGATCCCAAGTCACAGAAATATTCTTCTTAAGATTTTCATTTTTTACCTTTGATGATCGAAAGGATCGTGATAATAAAACTCTGAATGGAACTCTGAATAAAAAATCAATAGGTAAAGATTGTATATTTTTCCAAAGATTATCTGGGAGAATTAATCTTCTTTCAGACTGAGAATCTATTTGATAGATCATTTTTTTGTTATCATAATCACAATGCCATTTATTGTTCTGATGCTCAATACTGAAGTATTTGACCATGGGTTCAGATTGTTTTTTGTCCTCTTTAAAACAAATTTTCAGGCTTAAACGAGGCTGTTTGAGAGAAAAGCCAATGTGAAATTCTTTATGGCTTCCCTTACTGGTTTTTTTGATAATATTTTCAAAAGAACCCATGTTATAAGGGGGTTTGTTAAAGTCCATATGATGCTCAAAAAAAGGATATATCATACTGGTCATCACATCAAAACAGCTTAAAAGAGTGGTTTTTCCCGTGCTGTTTTCCCCCACCAAAAAGGTGAGGGGCCGGATATTTAACTTCTGCCCGGTGCCAAAACAACGAACATTTTCCATATAAAATGTCATGTCCTGGTCTTTTATTTTTTTTTGAGCTTTTTGGGGCATTATTTTTCACCTGTTATGATTATGATGTGCTGTTTAAAGCAAAAAATGCTAAAAAACAAGGGTTTTTAAAGCTAATTAATAAATTTATAGCCAGAAAAAAGCTTAAGGGTCAAGAAAAAAAGGGGACGACTTCCCTTAGAATCTGCCGCCCTGGCAAAATAAGACCTTTTTTAGTTAATTTTATATAGTGGAACAGCTACATCAGAACGCTCCACTCCGGTAACGGCAATATACATCACTCTCTGACCTGGTTTTGAAAGAGCAACATGATGTGTCTGTTCGTAATTCCATTCCCCTATATCTATTATATCGCCCTTGGTTTGACTCTCGCCACCTGCTCTCTTAAAAGGCTGCCAACAACCACCTGTTGCCCCTTAAGGTACTTAAGGTATCTTGAACCAAGTAAGATAGTTCCCTTCTCTGGCCATTCATGTTTGATGACAGCCAGATACATTCCGTATGTCACTTTTGTCCAATCAAAATAACCTGCAAGTTCTGTATAAAAAACAAGACCAATATCTTGTGTGGAAAATATGTGTGCTAACTGAGCCTCCTTTAAAGCCTGGGATTGGGCTTCTTCATCGGCCCGCTCAAAAGGAAAGCCTTTAATAACCACATAACGATAATACCATTTGCGTGGTTTGTGATAAACCTTAACAACGCATACCCAAATGTTGTTCTCTTTATCATAAGAGGGGTGAGTTTTATCAAAAACAGGCCGGTTCTCATCAGAGGTTTTCCAGTTTTGATTAGGATAAATCGCAGCTACATCACAGTATTCTTTAATATATTTATCATCAGGCGATGCATAAACCGAATATGTGAATACCAGAGTTTGAACCAACATATATAAAAACAGGGTTTGTTTCATCTCTTTAACCTCCTTTTTTTGGTGTTGAAAACAGCTTTAAAAACCACTTTACCCCCCCCCATTTTTTTTCAAGCTTTTTTTCAAGTTTATTCAAAACCTGGACTTGGGTCTGAAATGCTTAAAGAAAAGAAATGGGAACAGCATAAAACCCTTGAAAAAAAAAGGGGAGGGGCGGATTTCCATGGGGGGGGGCAATGGCGGATTCCAACGGGGGCTACCAGCCGTAAACACACATCCATGAAAGAAAAAAAGACAAAAACTCATAAAAAAAGCTAAAAAATCATGAAATTTTTAGGCCCGATGCAAAAAAATATAGACAATAAAGATAAATTCTGATAGTAACAGAGTATAAAGAGAGGAATGCTGAAATTATGGCAAAAACAGCCACCGAAACTTTAAACACTTTAAAACTCAGTGGTTTTAATGAAAAACAGGCTCAGGCTATCATGGAGCTGATAGATGAAAATACAGTCACCCGGAAAGATTTAAAATTGCTGGAACAGGGAATTAAACTCTGGTTTGTAGGGGTGACTTTATCTGTAGCCGGGGTTTTATGTGTTATAGGTTTTGCCCTACACAATGGATATAAAACAAGCATTGCAGGGATGGAAAGCAGACTACAAGCAGACATCACAGGAGTCAAAGAGGACATAAAAGGAGTAAAAGAGGATATTAAAGACTTAAAAACCAGTGTCCGGCGAATTGAAGAAATTTTATTGAACAGAAAACTTTAAAGCCACTTTACCACCAATAAATACTCCCGCAGCAGTGCTATCAAAATCTTTTGCAGCCACTCCTGGATTTTTAATAACATTTGTAATTATGCTCTTAGTCAATTAAATAAGGTTCAGAATAAGTATGGTGAGTTAAGCTTGTGACAGAAACATGCATAATATAATCCACTTCATACCATGGTGAGTTTCGACCCACCCTCCTTCTTTGCGTCCTAAATTTTAGGATACCAATTGGTATCACATCTCCAATAGCGTGCCTTGATAAAGCATTCTTATGCATGCGGTCTTTCCTCCATCGGCTGGCTGTTTCAGCAACTCTAAGCCCTGCTAAATAAGCATTATAACGTCTTGTTATACCTCCCTCCTGCATATAAAAATGACAAAGCCACTTTCTATATTTTGTTGAAGGATCCAAAATGTCTAATTGATATTTCAATAAAGTACTATTGTCACTTTTATAAGTATTGGCAATCGCTTTACAGTACTTAAAACACTTCTCATCAAGATAATCAGCAGCCAAAAAATAAGGACAACCAAGAATAACTAAAAAATATAAAAATACTATGTATCTTTTCATTTTATAACCTCCTTACAAGCACCAAAACCAGATATTTTGGTTATACAAATGGTTTAAAATATAAAACAGATCACATAATGGGTAAAAGCAGCCAAACATGACCCAGTAAAGCCATTTTACCCCCCCCCCCATTTTTTTTCAAGATTTTTTTCAAGTTTATTCAAAACCTGGACTTGGGTCTGAAATGCTTAAAGAAAAGGAAACAGCATAAAACCCTTGAAAAAAAATGGGGGGGGGCGGATCGTGGATTTCCATGGGGGCCAATCGCGGATTCTAATGGGGGCTATCGGTGGACATGAAGAGAAAAATACCAAAATTCATAAAAAATGCCTCTCCAACTCCAACGACACATAAACCGCCTGACCACAATGACTGGTGAGACTTAAAACCTGCCTGCTGCCTTTACTGTCAGTTTTTCTATAAGTCCCTGTGCAAACAGGTATAGCCACCCCTAACTGAATTCCCACTGTGTTTAAATAAAAACCTTTTGGTATGGTATAATACCAGGCCAAATAGGGTATAAAACCATATCCACTAAAACCCGTTTTGTTTTTGCCGGTGGTATAATCTTTTTTTAATCTGACAGGGGATTGGGAAAAATCATGTCCAAAAGTCACTTTACCACCAATAAACAATCCAGATTGAGGAGTTTGAAAAACAGATTTATCTGTAAATACCAAAATATGAAAACCCAACAACTGTGAATACCCAACAGATGTTCCCACTCTGTAGGATTTTACCTTTCTGGCATATCCTAATGAAACCCCTCCATCACCAAAACCTTTTATATTATCTCTGCTTTCAATATTGGAATCATAAACTCTGGCTTTGTAATAATAAAATGACTTAACCCCAACATGGAATATATTAGATTTTTGATAATCAGAATAAGCATTTAAACAAAAACATAAAATGCCACCAAAAAGTATTTTTAAAAGTAAAGTTTTCATAACAATCCCTCTTTAGATTATGACCAACAAACAGGTTATTTTAACCAAAACAACCATTATACTCTTTTATAAAACCTTATAAAAGATTTTGATAATACTTCTGGCATGTCAAAGAAGAACCCGCCCATTCTTCAGAACATATATTTTTTAGCTTTCTTCCCTCCATTTGACTTCTCAACACTGCCACTTCCGGAACCACAAAAGCAGCTAAAGATAAGGCTCCATTCACCTTTTTGACTGCTACCACTATTCCTGTAAGTAGAACACCACCACCTGTAATAATATAAAACAATCTACCTCCCTGCCTCCGTTGTTCAGCCTCTATAAATTCTATAACCCATTTTAAACCTGCAAACTCTTCATCAGAAATATTGCCATACAATTTTTGATTCAGCACTTGGTTCTTTAAAAGAAAAAAAACCTCCTGCTCCTTTATCTCAGAAGGTACACTTTCATACTCTTTAAAAATCTCAAGCCAGGCTTGTTTGTTCTCATCTGACATAAGCTGCAAAGTGGCTGAAACTTCAGAAAAGCCTTCATCCTCCGTTATAGAGGGATAAGCTTCTACAGCAGTCCCTTCCAAAATCTGCGAATACAAAGTATGTAACATTGTGGAATTCACAAACCAATCCCCATATACGGAACCACTGTAAATACCAAAAAAAACAATTATAAATGATTTCATTGTATTCATATAACCCCCCTTATTGTTGAATGTTGAAAAAATATCCAGTTCCCCACTATAAAGCTTTGTATAACAAAAAATGGGAACAGTAAAGCTATTTTTACCCCCCCCCATTTTTTTCAGGCTTTTTTCGTGTTTTTTTGAGATCAGAAGTTTAATTGTGTCTGAATAATTCCTCTTGACTCCCTTAAAAAATACACACCTATAATGCTGCCATGCCTAAAAAAACTGGTCCTGTTTTTGATTATATGCACCTTCCTGAAGACCTTCAAAGAGGTGGTGGGGAGAAAAATTGAGTCCTCCTTAAAACAGGACAACAAGGAAATTAAAAAAGAAAATAAGATTATAAAAACAACACAGCCATTTTCTATAACGATCTAAAGATCAGGTAAAAATTTACTGTTATCCCTTCTTATCTGTTTTACCGGCCTGATAATAATGCACCTTTTTAATCACTCGCGGGAGAAACAGCTTCCTTCATTTTTTCAAAACACTGCCTGCCGGAAGCAAAAGTCTCCAGGATACAGGTTTCGTAACCGTAACCTACATACATTCCCATCTCTACAACTCCTTCCTTCATCTTTGCATACACCTGTTTTGTGAATCACTAACATTTAGATTCTAAAAAATTAAGTTACCTCAATCTTTATAGTCAACTTATAAGTGTCCTGGACCTAAAAAAAATGGGAAGTGGTAAAAAATACAGGAAAAAATATTTTTTAAAGAAAATTTTACACATTTTTACTCAAATTTATCAAATTTTCTGTCTACCAATTTTATGGCAATGAAAGTCGTACACAAAAAAAAAGGCCGTGGGAGGTAAAAATCCCACGGCCTTAAAAAAACAAGAGCCGGTACCGTGCTACTCTCCCAGAGGGTCAACCCTCAAGTACCATCGCCGCTGGCAGGCTTAACTTCTGTGTTCGGGATGGGAACAGGTGTGGCCCCGCCGCTATAGACACCAGCAAGCTCTTTAAATTTAAAAATTATTCAGCAACTCCTCTTTTTTATCCAAAGAGTCTGCCCTCAAAACATTCTTAGCTGTTTTTCAAGACAGAAAAAATATAAAAAAAGCCTCACGACCTATTAGTACGGCTCGGCTCAACACATTACTATGCTTAGACCTACCGCCTATCAACCTCCTGGTCTCGAAGGGGTCTTTAGGATCCCCCGAAAGGGATCAGGGAAAACTTATCTTGGAGTAGGCTTCCCGCTTAGATGCTTTCAGCGGTTATCCTTTCCGAACATAGCTACTCTGCCATGCCACTGGCGTGACAACAGATGCACCAGAGGTTCGTCCATCCCGGTCCTCTCGTACTAAGGACAGCTCTCCTCAATTTTCCTGCGCCCACGGAAGATAACGACCAAACTGTCTCACGACGTTCTGAACCCAGCTCGCGTACCTCTTTAATTGGCGAACAGCCAAACCCTTGGGACCTGCTCCAGCCCCAGGATGAGATGAGCCGACATCGAGGTGCCAAACACCCCCGTCGATATGGACTCTTGGGGGGTATCAGCCTGTTATCCCTGGAGTACCTTTTATCCGTTAAGCGATGGCCCTTCCACTCGGAACCACCGGATCACTTTGACCTGCTTTCGCACCTGCTCGACTTGTAAGTCTCGCAGTCAAGCTCCCTTATGCCAATGTTCTCAATGCCTGGTTTCCAATCAGGCTGAGGGAACCTTCGTACGCCTCCGTTACCTTTTAGGAGGCGACCTCCCCAGTCAAACTCCCCACCTGACAATGTCTCTTTTCCCGTTTAAGGGATTAAGGTTAGATTCCAAAATAAATAAGGGTGGTATTTCAAGGTTGGCTCCACCGTGGCTTGCGCCACAGCTTCAAAGCCTCCCACCTATCCTACACATATTCACTCTAAAATCACTGCCAAGTTAGAGTAAAGGTTCACAGGGTCTTCTCGTCTTTCCGCGGGAACTCAGCATTTTCACTGAGAGTTCAATTTCACTGGGAGTCCAGTTGAGACACTGAAGAAGTCGTTACGCCATTCATGCAGGTCGGAATTTACCCGACAAGGAGTTTCGCTACCTTAGGACCGTTATAGTTACGGCCGCCGTTTACCGGGGCTTCGATTCCCTGCTTCACCCCCAAAGGGGCTAACAAGTCCTCTTAACCTTCCGGCACCGGGCAGGCGTCAGGCCATATACATCATCTTGTGATTTCGCATAGCCCTGTGTTTTTGGTAAACAGTCGCTACTCCCTGGTCACTGCGACCTTCAAAAGCTTCACCCGCAGGGGGCTAGACCCTCAAAGGCACACCTTCTCCCGAAGTTACGGTGCCAATTTGGCGAGTTCCTTAACTGGAGTTAACCCAATCGCCTGAGAATACTCATCCCACTCACCTGAGTCGGTTTACGGTACGGGCGGTTTTAGCAGAATATCGAAGTTTTTCTCGGAACCATAGTGTCTTCCACTTCGAGGATAAATCCTACCGCTTCACATCTGAGGGTATTGTGACACGGATTTTCCTGTTGTCACCCCTTGCGTGCTTACACCTGAATCCAATAACAGGCTGGAATAACTTAATTCGTCTCTCCTATACTTGAACACTAAAACCGGTAAGGGAATGTTGACCCTTTGCCCATCGGTTACGCCACCTGGCCTCACCTTAGGACCCGACTAACCCGGGGAGGATGATCCTGGCCCCGGAACCCTTGAGTTTTCGGCGCAGAGGTTTTTCACCTCTGTTAATACGCTACTTATGCCAGCAGAATCACTTCTTGCCTGTCCAGCAGTCCTCACGGTCTACCTTCATCCTGACAAGAACGCTCCCCTACCACTGTTGGTTAAAAACCAACAGTCCCCAGCTTCGGCACCATGCTTGAGCCCCGTTGAATCTTCCGCACAAAATCACTGGACCAGTGAGCTATTACGCTTTCTTTAAAGGATTGCTGCTTCTAAGCCAACCTCCTGGCTGTCTGAGTAATTTCACAGACGTTTTACACTAAGCAATGGATTTGGGGACCTTAGCTGAGGGTCTGGGCTCTTTCCCTCTCGTCACAGAACCTTATCGCCCCATGACTGCCTCCCGGGCTTATTCTCACTGGCATTCGGAGTTTGTTTGGGTTTGGTAATCCGGTAAGGACCCCTAGCCCATTCAGTGCTCTACCTCCAGAAGAAATACCCGAGGCTATACCTAAATATATTTCGGGGAGAACCAGCTATCACCCAGTTTGATTAGCCTTTCACTCCTATTCACAGCTCATCCAAGGAAATTGCAACTTCCAATGGTTCGGGCCTCCATGCGGGGTTAACCACACTTCACCCTGGCCATAAATAGATCACCGGGTTTCGGGTCTAAAGCCACGAACTTAAAACGCCCATTTAAGACTCGCTTTCGCTACGGCTCCGCCTTTAAAAAGGCTTAACCTTGCTCGTGACCATAACTCACTGGCTCATTATGCAAAAGGTACGCGGTCATGCCTGGTATACATGGCACTCCCGCTGTTTGTAAGTTTGTAGTTTCAGGTTCTCTTTCACTCCCCTCCCGGGGTTCTTTTCACCTTTCCCTCACGGTACTTGTTCGCTATTGGTCATCAAAACATATTTAGCCTTGGAGGGTGGTCCCCCCAAATTCCCAACGGATTCCACGTGTCCGGTGGTACTTGGGTGCTTTTTCAGAGGAGATTCCATTTTTTTACCTACAGGCCTGTCACCTTCTTTGGGGAGCCTTCCCAGACTCTTCTGCTAAAATGGAATTTTGTAACTCCTCAAGGGCTTTTTCGGAAGCCCTTAAAAAAAGTCCCGTAACACCTCCTGTACAACAACCGAAATTTTTAACATACAGAAGGTTTGGGCTGTTTCCTGTTCGCTCGCCACTACTGGGGAAATCTCTTATGATTTTTATTCCTGAAGGTACTGAGATGTTTCACTTCCCTTCGTTGGCCACTTTAAGGCTATGTGTTCACCTTAAGTTACCGGTTAAACCGGTGGGTTTTCCCATTCGGAAATCTCCGGATCAAAGTGTGTGTGCCACTCCCCGAAGCTTATCGCAGCTTGCCACGTCCTTCATCGCTTTTTGATGCCGAGGCATCCCCTACAAACTCTTAGTAGCTTTTAATTTAAACTGACTTCAAACAACTAAGAATGATTTCAGTTCAGACTCTTAAAAATGCCACCCTGGTGTTTCCTGAAAAAGGAGTTAAAAACAACAAAGAGGTTATTTTGTAACAACCAAAGTGGTTTAAAAATGTTGAGTTACTAATATAATTATAATTTACCTGCTTCAGGCTAAAAAACCCAAAACAGATAAAACCCATAACCAGCTTTTTTAAAAAAAGCTGGTTGATATTCAGTTGTCAAAGAGCTGTTTTGGCCCTCTTAAAAATCCCTGCACACCGGGGTTGAAATCCAACCCATGCAGGTTTTTTTAAAAAACACCACCGCCCCCTCTTTTGAGAGGAAAACCCACCACCACTTCAAAGCCACAACGGACAAAAAAGAGGTTTTTTTTGGCAGATTCCACCCTGTAAAAGGGGCAGCCTGACAGTTAAACTACAGACCCGGACAAAAGACAAGCCCTAAAAAGATAATTTTTTTTTGAAGAAAAAAGAAAGATTCACCCCCCGCACTACATTTAAGAAAATGAAGGTTGAGGCTTTTTAAACCCCTTAAAACCCCTCAACAACGGACTTTAAAGGGGTTTTGAACTGAAAAAAGCCCCTTCAACTCCTTTTTTTATGGTGGAAATCCCCGTTTTTTATCAAAACCCACTAAAAACGGAAAACTGAATAATGCATGGCATTAAATTTAAAGTCAGAGTTTTAGCGGGATATTTTGTGGCGGGGTCATCGGTCACCCAGTCAAAGTTGTCTGATGCAGTACCTGACAACAAGGTCAAAGGTCTGGTTTTTGTTTTTTCAAACAAAAAACTTGAAAAAAAAAGGGGGGGGGTAAAATCACAAAAGAAACAAACAAAAACTAAGGAGGGGAAAATGAAAAACTTTTTTTGCAACATACTATTTATGGGTGTTTTATGCTTTGGCTTCAGTGCGTATTCTCAAAGCCAAAACAGTGAATGGAAAACCTGTTTATCAACGGCCGGTGTTTCTGGCTTTTTTATGGGGTATGATTGTATAGAAACTCCAACAACACATATCCATAGTATTCAGTATGAAGAGAATAGGGTGATTGTATATTTAAAAGGAAGGCGATTCGTGTGTTTAAATCAAGACTGGGTTGATGGCAGGCATTGTCAAAACAGGCTTACCCAATAAACAAATCTTACACACTATGGGGGGGTGGTCGTCACGGACAGAGGCACACTCACCCCCCATCTGAGAGAATGTCCCTTATAACAGCTCTTTTTCCAGATACTGCTGACACCCTATGGATGAGGCAGCCCACTCCTCAGAACAAATATCAAAAAGGCTTTTCCCCTTCATTTGTTCTATCAGTATATCCCCTTCAGGAGCTACACTCAAAGCCACAGAAAGAATGATACCACCTCCTGGAGATGGTGGTTTTAATTTTATTACTCCTCTTCTTATTTGTCTTGCTTCCATTCTTCTTGCCGCATATCGCAATGTGTCCTCAATAATGAGAGTAGCTAACCTGATAGCAAGTACAGCTGCTGTCACCCCCAAAGCAGTGATTATAGGCCAAAATATATACTTGTTTTCGAAGATACTTTTTCTCTCTTTGTTTTTCGCGGTTGCTAAAACCCAAAACAAGCTTTCAAGACTCTGAAAAGGCATGTCTTCCAAAACTTTTTCAAATTCACGAAGATCTCCTTCGTTTTCCACAGCCTTCTCTCTCAAACAACTGTCTGCATGGGTCTCTGTCCATTCCAAAAAATCCATCCAGGCCTGCTTTTCCTCCTCTGGCATAAGGTGTAAAACCTGTGACACTTGAGAAAACTTTTCCTCCTCCCCATAGAAATAATCCTCAACAGAGGCAAAATCCCCTTCAAAAATCCGTTCAAAAACCCCTTTTTCAGTACAGAAGTCCAGAGCCAAAACCTGCACACTATAAACAAACAAAAAACACCCCATAAGCATCCTTTTAAACAACTTCATTTTTTACCTCCTGTTCGTAACCCCCAGAAAGGGGAGTCAGTATAACTTTTTATATTCAGATAAGAAAAATCAACCAAACATAAAACATACTTTACCCCCCCCCATTTTTTTTCAAGCTTTTTTTAAATATTTTTTTCATCTTTAACTTTAGAGTGTAAATTTTACACTATGCTCCCGCAAGCCTTTAGTTTTTTCATCCCTCCTGTTGAACTACACATCAACCTTTGAAACCTCTGAAAACCACTCATCCAGGGAAATATAAACAATGTTTTTCACTTTAAAAGATACTTTAAATTTGCAGGGTAAATCAAGAAAAATCTCACTTTTTAGCTGCTTTTTTACCCCCCAGTAAATAGGTGAATGTCCGCAGGGGACAAAGCACTCCCCCTCACCATCCCCCCCGCAAAGGCTTTTTGACCAGCAAAGTCCAGAACCTGCTGCAAATCCGGTTGTAGAAACAAGTATTTAAAAATAAAGAACATTTTTAAAAAACCTTGTTTTTCTACAACAAAATCTTAAATTTGTTGTAAAAATCAACCCTTTTATGTTATGCACTTGATAATCTGCTTTTTTAAGACGACTGTAACCAACAACCACCCAATGGGAGAAAATCTCTTTAATGAAGTCAGATTTTGATTTTTTGAACAGTGAATTTTGGATCAAATACACTCACCACAGGTATTTACCACTGAGAGATATTTTATACCGTTTAAAATCACTTCGTATTCCAAAAGAACAATGCTCACAGATTCAATCAAAAATTCAACTTTTTAGAAAAAAAGGCTGCATACCTTTGTTTTTAAAAACTATCAATAAAAAATTTTGGTATTTTCCTTCAGACAGCCTTATGGCAAAAATATCTCATATAGAATATACAGGGCAAAATTTATTTAAAATAATAGAAACTCAAAAATTTTTTAAAACCAGCTTTATAAAAGATGCAAAAATGGAAGAGGCTGTAACGTCTGCCATTTATGAAGGGGCTAACAGCACCCGCTCCAAAGCCAAAGCCCTCATCCTTTCAAACAAAAAACCCAAAAACACAGATGAATGGATGTTATTGAACAAGTACAAAACCATGCTTTGGATTAAAAAAAACTCTCATACCCCTTTGTCACTTGATGTAATTTTAAAAATACATGAGCTTATCACAAAAAACACTTTACCAGGAAGTGAAGCTTCCTTCAGTGGCCAGTTTCGTGATCAAAAAGTCTATGTGGGGGAACACGAAGGTATACCGCATATTAAAATCCCATCTTGCCTCACAGAGGTAAAAAATCTTATTCAAAAACATACCAGATTTTTACCAGACCTAATCAAAGGAATTCTTTTGCATTATTTTGTAGCTTATATTCACCCTTTTTTTGATGGAAATGGACGAACAGCCCGCACTCTTTTTTACTTTGAATCCATGAAAAATAATTTAAAATTTATGGAATGTTTGTCTATTTCCGCTGATTTAAAAACCAGAGGAAAAAGATACGAAAACTCCTTCCAGCTTGTTAAAGAACACGAAGGGGATACCACTTACTTTATTGATTTTTGCCTGGATTCTCTTTTAACAGCCATTCAAAAAGTACAACAAAAAGTGGATTATCTGATAAGTATTTCTCACAAGACCCGGGCTTTTGAATTAAGCACTGACCAGGTGTTTTTATTACAAAAAATGGCTTTATACAAAAATCAGTTTGTGACTATAGAGGGGTATGCAAAAAGTATCCATAAATCCCGGGAAATAGCCCGGCGGGAACTTAAGCACCTTTTAAAACATCAGTTTTTAAAAGAACAAAAACAGGGTAAAAAATATATCTACTCCCTTCAACCCCGAGTTTTAAAATCCAGACTTAAAACAATTTAGTTCATCTCCTGATCACCAATTCCCACTCACAGAAGAGACAGCCTTTGCCACACAATCCATCGAAAACGAAAGCAGATTACATATAAAAATCCACTAATGGGTGTAATTGCTGTTTCAATGCCTGCTGTTCCAATGCTTTACGAATACGGGTTTTTTCCTCTTGTGAAAATTGATTATAACGAAGCTCAATAAACTGTAAAAAAGGCAATTCTGAAAACATTCCTTCCGGCAAAACATTTAACTGATTTTCACCCAAGTAAAGCTTTTCCAAAAGAGACAGTCCGGATAACACCCCGGAAGGCAAACTCTCCAACTGATTCTTATAAAGAGTCAGAGATCCTAATTTTGACAAACCGGAAAATACCCCTTCCGGCAGGCTGCCTAACTGATTCCAACCCAGGTTGAGAACTTCTAAACTAGACAAGTCAGAAAACACTCCTGAAGGCAAAACACTTAATTTATTGTCACTCAGATTCAAGTGTAATAAAGCAGATAATCTGGAAAAAACCCCACTTGGCACATGGGTTAATTCATTCTTATTGAGTTCAAGCCATTGTAAAGAGAACAAGCCGGAAAAATCATGAGGCTGAAGTGAAGTGATATTTACAAATGTTAATCTCAAACTTAAAATGGCATTCAATTCCTTCCAGGTTACCTGTTCACAAGTCGTCTTGCCCACCTTTTTAAGAATGGCCTCCCTCACCTGTCTGGTCCTGTCACAAACAGAGGAAATATACACCTCCTCCCCCTGAGCTGATACAAAACCCCCAGAACAAACTAACAAAAAACCACACAGTATTTTTTTTATTTTCATCATCCCTCCCTTTTACATTTTGAAATATAGAAATTTAACTTATTCTCTGCTTTCTTTTGAAGTCAAGTTTTTTTAGTTAAGAGCGTAAAAACCCTTTTTAACCCCCTATAATGAAATTTTTACAATCAGGGGTGCAAAAAAACCTGCCTGCTGCTGCCAAAACCTGCAACAAAGCCATAGGTTTTTTTTACACATAATCCCACTTCCCACAATTTTTATCAGCACTTCCTTATTGACAACCTGCCATATTTGAAGTTAGAGTTCAAATATGGCAGGTTTTGTAAAACGACATATTCATCAAACTGTTCTCAGGCATTTAAAACAATGGCCGGTGGTGGCTTTGCTGGGTCCCCGACAGGTGGGAAAGTCCACTTTGGCCAAAAAGCTTATGGCAGGCCTAAAAAAAACTCTTTATTTGGATTTGGAAAGACCTTCCCACTTGCGAAAACTGGATGCCCCTGAGTACTTTTTGACACAAAACAGGGGTTCTTTAATTTGTTTGGATGAAGTTCAAAGACTGCCTGAGATTTTTCCCCTGTTAAGAAGTTTGGTGGATGATACCAGCAGGTGTGGCCAGTTTCTTATACTGGGAAGTGCTTCAAAAGAGCTTTTGAAGCAAAGTTCTGAAAGTCTGGCTGGTCGTATCTCTTATCTGGAAATGACTCCCCTTACTTTAACAGAGCTGCATCAAAACAAACAGGAACTTTTGTGGTTAAGAGGTGGGTTTCCAAAAAGTTTTTTAAGCTCAACGGATAAAACCAGCCGTGAGTGGCGGGAAAATTATATTCGGAGTTTTCTGGAAAGTGACATTCCTCAAATGGGTTTAAAGATGCCAGCCCATTCTGTGGGCCGGTTGTGGAGTATGCTGGCTTTTAGCCATGGGCAAACTTTAAATTCCTCAAAATTGGCAACCTCCATGGGAATAAGCTCTCACACTGTGAACCGTTATATCAGTATATTGGAAAAAACCTTTTTGGTTCGAAGGCTGCCGCCTTTTTTTTTGAACTTAAAAAAACGGGTGGTAAAAGCCCCTAAAATTTACATCAGAGACAGCGGAATTTTACATTCTTTGTTAAAGGTGGATTCGATAAACGATTTATTTGGACACCCGGTTTTTGGAAGCTCTTTTGAAGGTTTTGTGATAGAAAATATTATTTCCCACCTGCCCGGCTGGCAGTTTTATTTTTACCGAACCCGGTCGGGGGCGGAAATTGATTTGCTGATGATCAGGGGAAGAAGAAAAGTGGCAGTGGAAATCAAAGCTTCGAAGGCCCCTGTTTTAAAGCCAGGGTTTTGGACAGCCATAAAAGATGTGGAAGCGGATGAGAAATATGTGATAGCTCCTGTGGAAAAAACCTATCCTTTAAAGGGAAATGTAACAGTGTGTTCTTTAACAAGGTTTTTAAACCAAAACGCATAAAATCCCTTTAATCCCTAAAGTTTTTTACAATTAAGACAATCCCAGACAGATTACATATAAAACTGCACCAATGAAGGGAATCTCTGCTCCACATCTTTACGAATACGAGCTTTTTCCTCTTTTGAAATGGGGTTAAGATCAAGACTAAGAAATTCCAAAGAATGCACCCCTAAAAATATACCCACAGGCAAAACTCTTAGTTGATTCCCACTCAGATAAAGTTTTTCCAAACGGGATAAACTAAAAAATATTCCTGAAGGCAAACTCTCCAGCTGATTCCCAGAAAGAATAAGAACATCTAATTTTGACAAATCAACAAATACCCCTTCCAGCAGGCTGTTTAACTGATTCCAACCCAGATTCAGAAGCTCCAGATTAAAAAGCTTTGTGAACACCCCGGAAGGTAAAGAGCTTAATTTGTTATCATTTATAATCAATATCCTTAAACCAGATAAGTTGGAAAACACCCCCGCTGGCAAAAGGCTTAAATTATTTTCACCAAGATCAAGTTTCCTTAAAGAAACCAACCCGGAAAAATCATGAGACTGAAGCGAAGTGATACCATGCCGGTTTAATTCCAAACCCGAGATAGCTTGTATTTCCTCCCAAGTGACCTGTTCACAGGTCTTGCTCACTTTTCTAAACATATTCACCTCTTTAAGAATAGCCTCCCTTACCTGTCTGGTTCTGTCACAAACAGAGGAAATATACACCTTCTCCTGAGCTGATACAAAACCCGCAGAACAAAATAACAAAAAACCACACAGTATTTTTTTCATAACATGCATCCTCTTTAAAATGCCAATCAGGTTTAGCCCACTCTTAAAAAGTATCATAACCTGATGAATCTGACCATTCATTATTTACCACTTTTACACATACCCTGTTTTACCCCCCCCCATTTTTTTGTCATTTCGCATAGCATAAAACCCCTTGTTTAAGAGGCATCCCACTCCGGGGACCAGGGAGGGTCCACCAACCTTCTATTTTGTGTATGCAAATTCCCCAAAAGCAAACGATCAGAGGGGGAAAGCTTAAAGTCAAAAATATCAAAATTGGCCTGAATATGCATATCTTTGGAAGCCTTGGGAATAGCCACCACATTCTCCTGATCCAAAAGCCATCTCAAAGTCACCTGCCCACAACTTTTGTTGTATTTTCCCGCTATTTCCATAAGGGTTTTGTTTTTAAACACCTCTTTTCTTGCCAAAGGGGAATAAGCCGTTAAAAACATCCGGTGCTTATGCATAGCCTTTAACACAGGAGCCTGACTTAAAAAAGGGTGATACTCCACCTGATTACACACTATCTCCGGTGCGGTTTTTTGGGCCATCTCCACCCACTCCACAGGGAAGTTGCTAACCCCTATGAGTTTTACCTTTCCCATTTCCACCAGCTTTTGCATGGCTTTTAAACTCTCTGCAAGAGGAACTTTTATCTCCGGCCAGTGAATCAGTAACAAATCCACATAGTCTGTTTGAAGATTTTTAAGGCTTTCCTCTGTGCTGCGAACAACATTTTCTGAATGCAGCTGATCTCTCCACACTTTGGTAACCAAAAAAACATCTTCACGGCTGACTTCAGAGCCTTTAATGGCCTGTCCCACCTCTTTTTCGTTACCATAAATTTGAGCGGTATCAATATGCCGGTACCCCGACTTTAAGGCACATTGAACAGCTTTTACACAAATATTCCCCTTTAAAAGCCATGTGCCAAAACCCAGTTTCGGTACTTTAGTCTGGTTTTTTGTTAAAAAATACTCCATTTTTTACATCCTTTCGCAAGTGGGTTTGATTTACCTTTCAAAGAGACTTAACATAGGGACAAATAAAATTAAAGGTTTTTTGTGGTTTATCAACAATGAAACATATTGGTTTGTTTTTTGTATTTTCTGTGCTGCTGGGCTGCTCCAACCAGGTACGGCTGCCCTCCATTCAATTTGATTCGTGTTTTACTCATTATCCCACCACTCAAAAACTTAACAACAACCTGCAAAGGCTTTTGGACTCTGTAAAAGGGGTGGAAAAACCCGAGGCTGAAATCTCCGCTGTCATAGGATGCACCTATTACCAGGCGGGCCAGGCCCAACAGGCTCTTCAGTGGTTAAGAAGGTCTTACACCTCCACCCGCAATCAAAAAACCAAGTCCATTGCCGCCTCTGCCATGGGTTTGATTTACCTGCATGAATTTACACCAGAGAAAATAACAAAAGAGCTTATCATGAGTGCCCAAAACTATCACCTGGGCCGGTGGATGCTGGTTCTTTATTATATAGATGCCTACCACAGCCTGAGAAGCACAGAACACCTCATGAAAGCCATTGAGACCATGAAAATGAAGCACAGAATGGAAAAAGGCACTAAAGTCACCCAGCTGATTTTAACACAAATGGAAACCCTTTTAAGGCTGGAATCCCTCTGCGGGGGGGAGGAGGAATCCCCCACTGTCTATGGCGGAGCGGGAAGCAGGGATAGATCTTCTGCTGTTAGGGATGAAGGGGAAAACGATTTTGCCCAAAGCTCATCATCTCACGATTCTGCCTCTGAAAGCTGCCCCCTTCAGCTGGAGGAAACCAAAAGATACATCTTAAGCTGGTCTTTTGGATACACAGCCATGCTGATAAAAATCAAACCTTTTAATGACGACCTGATGAATCCTGAACCCCCCGCCACCCCCACCCCGCAAGGCATTTAATTCCCCCACACCTGGAAAAGCAGCCAATGTGTTATTCTTTTTTTCTAAAGAGTATAGTTTTTTTCACACCAGCTGATAAAAATCTTTACCAAAGATAGGCAAAAAACAACCACACAATCAGGTAACAAACACCGTACAATAAATAAGACAGAAACAACCCCACCATAACAGCCAAAACAGTTTTCCAAAAAGACATCTCTTTCACTCATTTTTAAAAGTTTTTTTTCAATATACTCTGCAAGAGGCCTGCTGTCAAGCCAGAAACGCTAAAATCAAAAGCTGTTTTCATAAACCCCAACCCCCCCCCCCTTTTTTTTTTGAAGCAGTGGGTTTGACAACCTGCCCGTCTTTAGTATATTTCAATAAATCTTAAACAAAGAAAACCTCAAAAACCCCCACACACAGGCCACTCATAATGAACGACTTAAAAAACCACTTTTTAACCCACTGGATAGCTTTCGCACTGTGTGTGCTTTTTACTCTCAGCAACGAGGGGCAGGAAACCACCAACGGCAAAAAAAAACCCACAACAAATCAGAAGCTTCAGGAACCAAAAATACTTAACATTCACCAAAACCCTTCCGGGGAGGAGGCCGAAGTCCTTGTCCACCTTCAAAAACAGGACACCAGCTTTGCCACCCAACAAGCCATAAAACAGGTTACGGTTCACCTGGCAAAGCACTTCACCAGCTCAATGCCCTCAAAAGAGCAGGAAATAACAAAAAGAATTTTTGAACTTTCTGACAGATACATTCTTTATACCAAAACCCATCCCTTTAAAAAAACAGACTCTGACACCTTTACAGTATCGGTAACAGTGGGATTTTCACAAAACAATTTAAAAAAAATACTCGTCAAAGAGGGTTTGTTTTACACCAGCAAGGCTCATTTAAAAATTCTGCCTCTTGTGTTATTTAAAAACAATCTGAACAACACCTCTTACAGCTGGTGGGTCAAGGGCAACACAGGGGAAGGATTTTCCCCTTCTGTTTTTAAAATTTTTTATGATCATGTGCAAAACCACATGCTCTCCCGCGGTTTTTATGTGTTAAACCCGGAATTTGCCCAACTCAGGGAATTTACACATAAAAGTTTATGGTTTAAAAAACCAAAAAAGAAAAATGTTTTCCGGCTGGCCCGTTTTTTTAATGCTGATTTGGTTCTCACCGGTACTGTGCAAATCAAAAGTACAGGGATTAATTCCATTGTAAATTTAAATATGGATTTTAGTGTTTACCACAGCCAGACCGGACGCAAACTGGCAGAAAGCAAAAAATGGCAGGCCATTACACTCTCTCACCCTCCACCTGTGGATTTGTTTTCTGAATCTTTAACCACTTTTTTTAAAACCCAGGCAGATTTTACAAGCTCTTTGGGGGATACCTTAAAATCCCTGTATGAATCCGGCCACATTTCCTCTTATGTCTTCTTAATGAAAGTGAAGGGAAAATTAAGCTACCAAAACTCCCAAAAACTAACAACCCTGCTCCTGTCTCACCTGCCACTCACCCATATTAATGAGCATATCCTAAGCTCAAAATCTGTAACCTACAGGGCCTATAGCCACCATCCCATGGATGAGGTGGTTAAACAATTAAACAGGCTTCACCTTAAGGACTGGCATATAAGAAATATACACACCAAAAACAAAACCCTGATTTTTACTCCACTTTTAAAGTAAATAAAAAATGTACCACCAAAAAAACTTCCAAAGTAAAAAAAATGAACCACCTTACAGAACTTTTAAAGCCATGCACCACCGGATAAAACCTTTATGGAAAGGGCTTATCCCTTATAAAAAAAGCCTCTTGCTGCAGGAGCAAATGAAAACACAGGCCCTTGGCACCACCCGGGGTTTTGTTTTGGGTTTTGAATGCCCCCCCTGTATCACACTGGGTTTAAGAGGGGACAGAAAAAAAGACCTTTTACAAAAGCCCGGGGTGTATAAAAACATGGATATTGTTTCCATAACAAGAGGGGGGCAGGCCACCTTACACAGCCCGGGACAGCTGGTGATTTATCCCGTAGTGGACCTTCTCAAATTCAAAATCCGTTTAAAGGATTTTTTAACCCTTCTGGAACACATTACACAGCAAACTTTTTTGGATTTGGGGGTCAAACTTCACAAGCAGGAAAACTCCGCAGGGCTTTTTACCTCCCGGGGTAAAATAGCTTTTTTTGGTGTCCATGTCAGCCAGGGGGTAAGTCAACACGGCCTGGCCCTTAATGTCTCAAACGATTTAACCATGTTTAACCTCATAAGAAGTTGTGGAAACACCCACAGAAAGCACGACAGCTTACAACAAAGAGGTTTAAAAATCAGTGTCAAAGATTTGTTTTCAAAATGGGTTCAACAAGCCATAAAACAATTATTTTAAAGTTTTTTAAAAAAAATTTTGATTTGATTTACATAATCCTGAAGAGGTAAAAAACTTTCCCCCTCCACAAAAATACGAAGCACTGGCTCTGTACCGGAGAACCTGACATACACCCGGCCATCCTGTCCCATTTCTTTTTTTATCTTTGCTATCATGCTCTCATAACCAGGGATGCTCTTCAGAGCTGGCTTTGTTTTTACCGGAACACTGGCATGCACCTGCGGCACAGGCTTAAGATCCGCCTTCAACTCAGATAATTTTTTATTGTTCTCCCGCATAACAGCCAGTACATTAAGTGCTGCCACACAACCATCCCCTGTGGTGTTTTGATTTAAAAAAATAACATGCCCCGAAGGCTCACCACC
The DNA here is from genome assembly GCA_965200025.1 of Bdellovibrionales bacterium. Lineage (GTDB taxonomy): Bacteria > Bdellovibrionota > Bdellovibrionia > Bdellovibrionales > UBA1609 > JANQSP01. Next base: position 501,805 of record OZ241325.1, on the reverse strand, counting down.
CAAAACCACACCCTGCTCTTTCATAAATTCCACAACATTCCTGTCCCCCACCTCTGTACAAACCAGCTCAATACCCCGGGACTTAAGCATCCTCTTAAGGCCCAAACCAGACATATAAGTGCTAACCACTTTGTTCCCTTTTAACTCCCCCTTGGCCTGAAGATTTAAAGCACATATCCCCAGGATATGATCCCCGTTTACCAAATCCCCCCGCTCATCCACCATAATCAGACGATCCCCATCTCCATCCAAACTGATTCCCACATGAGCTTTGTGTTTTAAAACCTCTTTTTTTATATTCTCCGGACACAAAGCCCCCACCTCTTTATTAATGTTATAACCATTGGGTTTGTTTCCCGTTACAAACACATCAGCCCCCAATTCCTCAAAAATAGGTGGCACCACCTTATAGCAGGCTCCATGGGCACAATCCAAAGCCACTTTTAAACCATCCAGGCTTAAGTTTAAGGGAAAAGTGTTTTTGACATGAACAATATACCGGCCCTGGGCATCGTCAATTCGCCGGCTTCGCCCCATCCGATCAGAAGAAGCCGTGTAAGAGTTGAGATCAGAATCAAACACCAGGTTTTCTATTTTTTTCTCCATCGCATGAGATATTTTAAACCCTTTGTCATCAAAAATTTTTATTCCATTATCAAAGTAAGGATTGTGAGAGGCCGATATCACCACCCCTGCAGAAGCCCTCATATTTTGAGCCAAAAAACCAATACCGGGAGTGGGAAGAGGACCGGTGAGCTGCACCCACACCCCCATCGAGTTTAACCCACTGGCCAGGGCCTGCTCCAACATATAACCGGAAAGACGGGTGTCCTTACCTATCAACACACGGGGGGGAGCTTGTTTTTTTTTTGGCTGATTTCTTAAAAGATACCCCAGAGCCTGCCCCACTTTTAAAACAATATCAGGCTGAACAGGAAAAAGCGGGGACCTTCCCCGTATGCCATCTGTACCAAACAGTGTATGTTTTTTTTTCTGCTGCATAAGGCCCTCCCCCCCCTGTGAAGGTCACACACTGACACCACCTGTGGGTACTGCCTGTTTTTGACCCAAAACTTCCGGTGATGAGGGGGTTTTTTCTTTGGAATCCATGATTTTGTTTTCAGATTTTCGAGCCTGTCTTTCCTCGCTTAAGGTTTCCTCCTCCTTCTGCCTGCGGGCGGCTATATCCTTCAGTGAAGAACCTTTCATAATGTGATCCACCTCCTCACCATTAATGGTCTCGTACTCCAAAAGAGCTTTGGCCATCACATGGAGTATGTCTTTTTTTTCCTGTAAAATCTGGAAGGCTTTTTTATGGGCGGTTTGTATCAGTCTTTTGATTTCCTGATCCACCTCTTCGGCTTTGGATTCGGAATAATCTTTTCCCTGTGGAATCATTCCCATGTAAAAGGGGGTTTCTTTCTTTTGTAAAGCCAGAGGACCCAACTTCTCACTCATTCCCCACTCGCACACCATACGGCGGGCCAGGTCGGTGGCTTTTTCAATATCGTTCCCGGCACCTGTGGTGTAATCTTTAAAAATAAGCTCTTCAGCCGCACGCCCTCCAAACAAAAAAGCCAAAGTGTTTTGTGCCTTGCTTTTTGTCAGGTTTAAGCTGTCCTCTGTGGGTAAGGTTTGTGTGACCCCCAAAGCCATACCCCGGGGGATAATGGTCACTTTGTGAATGGGGTCCAAATTGGGCATCTGTTTGCCCACTATGGTGTGGCCCGCCTCATGATAAGCGGTAAGCTCTCTGTCTTTGGGGCTTATGACCATGGATTTTCTCTCACGCCCCATAATCACTTTATCTTTTGCTTTTTCAATATCAGACATTTCAATTTGATCTTTGTTCAGATAAGCGGCCATAAGGGCGGATTCATTAATTAAGTTTTCCAGGTCTGCACCGGAAAAACCGGGAGTGCCTCTGGCAATTTTTTTCAGATCCACACTTTTTGAAAGTGGAACTTTTTTGGTATGTACTTTTAAAATGGCATGTCTTCCACTTAAGTCGGGGGAGTTTACCACCACCCGGCGATCAAAACGCCCTGGCCTTAAAAGTGCCGGATCCAAAACATCCGGCCGGTTGGTGGCGGCAATTAAAATAATCCCCATATAACTTTCAAAACCATCCATCTCCACAAGAAGCTGATTTAAGGTTTGCTCTCTTTCGTCATGCCCCCCACCCATGCCAGAACCTCTGTGGCGGCCCACAGCATCTATCTCATCAATAAAAATCACACAAGGGGCGGATTTTCTTCCCTGTATAAACAGATCTCTGACCCGGGAAGCCCCCACACCCACAAACATCTCCACAAAATCTGAACCGGAAATTGTAAAAAAAGGCACATCTGCTTCCCCCGCCACCGCTTTGGCCAGAAGGGTTTTCCCCGTGCCCGGGGCCCCAATCAGCAACACCCCCTTGGGAATACGGCCCCCCAGGCGGGTAAACTTTTTGGGGTTTTTCAAAAACTCCACAATCTCCGAAAGCTCATCTTTGGCCTCCTCCACCCCTGCCACATCTTTAAAAGTCACATGTTTTTTATCCACAGCCAGCCGGGCACGGCTTTTCCCAAAAGACAGAGCCGTTTTACCCCCTATCTGAAGCTGCTTGATAAAGAAAAACAAAAAACCCAAAATCAAAAGAACGGGCAACCAGTTTAGAAAAAAGGAGGTTAAAAGAGAGTGATCCGTATACACATAAGAGGGGGGAAGGCCCTTTTCCTTTAAAATCTCAAAACCTTTATCACTCACATTACCCTGAATACGAAAGCGACCGGCACCCCACTTGACATGGCCCGCCTCTGTCATCTCACCGGAGATCTCATGTTTGCTGGTGTTAAACACCACTGTTCCCGGTTTTATGTCCCCGGCCTCCACCGCATCCAAAAACTTGGGATAATTAAACTTGGAAATATAAGATTTTTTTTGATACTCATAAACCTGAAAAAACACAAGCCCTGTCACCAAAAAAAACAACCACAGCCACAGCACCTTCTTACTGTAAGGGGGACGCACCCTTCTGATATTCTGGTTTATCCGGCTTTTTTTGTTGCTGTTCATTATACGCTCCTGTAATTTATACACTGGAAATCAAAAAAACACGACACCCCATACCTCTACCATACTTTTACATCCCTTATCAAGAGTTAATGGTAATGGTTTTTTTACTGATACACCATGTCCACCCCAAAAGAGAAAAGCTTTGTGTTTTTGCTGTTTTTGTGTGAAGACGCTTTAAAACCTCCTGCACATGGTTAAAAGAGTGGTTTTTTATCCCTTTTTTTCGAATAAAGCAGGTCAGTAGAAAAGCTTTTTTTCCTTCGGGGAGAGGGTCAAAAAAGCTTCGGTTTAAAGCTCCTGAGGGGGTTAGAGACTTTTGATACACCTCTTTTACCCCCAGCCGGGCCATAAAAGAAGAGCTTATCACATTTAGGGAGCGGGATAAGGTTTTTACCGAACCCTTTCGGTGTTTTTCCAGGTCTTTGAGCCATTGATGACGAATCCAGTTTCTTAAACTGTAGTGGGTACAGAGGTTGGTGGGATCTTCCAGCCATTTCAGTTTCCGGGATTTTGCAAACTCCTGAATATCTGACCGGAGATAATAAAGCAGGGGCCTTAAAAGCCTGCCCTTTTTAAAAGACATGGCTCTCAGGCCTTGTGTGCCGGTGCCACGAATCAGGCGAATAAGCCGGGTTTCCAAAAGATCATCTGCATGGTGAGCCAAAACCACAAAATCCGCTTCCGCCCTTTTAAAAGCCGTTTTAAAACACTGGTATCTCCATGTGCGAAGAAGAGCCTCCCCGCCCCCCTTATCCACCAAAGAAGCCGGAGCCTTAAAAGCATAAAAAGGGGATTTGCTGGCAGTGCAAAGGTTTTTCACCAGGCGGGAGGCCTGACTTTGAAACCGGTTTTGTTTTTTTGTTTTTGAGTTGTGGTGTACACACACCACAGAGATTTTTAAATCCAAAACACTCTTTAACTCCAACAGCAGGTGAAGAAGGCAGACAGAATCCACCCCTCCAGAAACCCCACAAAGAAGATGCCTTCCCTTGATACCAAGAGTGCGAAACCTCTGAAGCAAATCATGAAAAAAAAAGTGCCGGCTTTTTGCCTTCATTTTAAAATGATGCTTTAAGCTGCACTTTGTGCTTTTATGTGGTTGATCCACTCTCTGGCCTGTTTTATCCATTTGGCCTCTGCCTCCATGGCCATAATTTGCTCCAAGGACTGAATGGCCCGGGCGTATTTTTTCAGCCGGAACAGGGCTGTACCCATTTGTATATACACCTGCTCTTTGTCTTTTAACTGGTCTTTTTCAAGAGCCTGCTGAAAAAACAAAACCGCAGACTGCCATTGCTCCTCCTCCATATAGTGGCGGGCAATTTTGACAAAGATAGTACCCGCCCGGGCATGACGGCTGGCCTTTTTAAAAGCCTGAAAGGCTTTTTGTTTTTCCTGTGCCTGAAACCAAAAATCCCCCAAAAGCTCGTAGTGTTTTTCGTTTGTTTTAACCTGTTTCTCCTCCATGGCTTTCTCAAGAATTTGAGCGGCTTTTAAAGGTTGACCCTGATTAAAAAACAAACGTGTGAGGTTTAAAATTTCTTTTTCTTTTTCCACAAACTGAAGTTTATGGGAAAGATCAAAACTGACAAGAGATTGTTTTTCTTTCCCCAATCTGAGCCGGACCTGTGAAAGCAGCTTCCAGTATTTTTTTCTGGAGGGGTAAAAAGCCACAAGTTTTTTTAAAAGAGGCAGGGCTTTTTTATAATTCTCTTTTTCCACCCAAAGGTTGGCTGCCAAAAACAACCATGCCTCCCTGGGGGAGGAGCTTTGTTTTAAAGCTTCCATAATTAAAGGCAAAGCTTTGTTTTTTTGACGCTTTTGTATCAAAATCATGGCTTTTAAGACATAAGCGGAAGCCGGAATTTTACTGGACAGGCAAAGCCATTCATCCATTTGGCCTGAGGCTTCTGCAAGTTTGCCCTCGTAAAGATAAAGAGTCACTGTTTGGTAAAGCACACTTAAGTGTTCTCTATAAGACATGGTGTTTAACTCCATGGCTTTTTGGTAAGCCTGAAGGGCCTGTGGGAAGTTTTCCTGCACGGAATAAACCTGGGCCTTCAACCGGTAAATCTGCACCAAAGAGGCTTTTTGGTTTTTAAACCGGTTTTGCATCTTCTCCAGCATGTTTAAGGCTTTTTGAGAATCCTTTTTTTTCATCAGTGTATGAACTCTCTTAAGTCTCCGGTTTAAAACCTCAGAAGGCAGACGGAGCCTGCGGGATTTGAGCTCTTTTTTTAAAGACACACACTCTTCCCCATTGACCTTTAACAGGGAATCCGTTTGAGCATAAGCCACAAAACAGAACACCAAAACCCCACTCAAATACAACACAGGAAATGTTTGTTTTTTTGTTTTCATGGTTACCAAAGCCTTTACTTCTTTTTTTATATCACCACTTAAAATTTATACCGTAAAACCCAATTTACACCCTTTATTGTGTTTTATCCATTGTAAATTCAATAAGTGTTTTTTCGTTTTTTTTCAAAACAGGTTTGCCGTCCCTGATAACGGGGCTGTATTTCCATCTCCGGACAGCCCTTAAGGAGACCTGATCAAAAATCCTCTGTGGCCGGGAGTCCACAACACGGGGGTTTAACACAGAACCTGTGGGGGAAATATCAAAACTCAGCACCACATAACCCTCTATCCCCTGAAGACGGGCCGGAATGGGATACTCCGGCTGGATACGAACCAAAGGGGTCAGGCTGCCATAAGCCCCCGCACTCCCGCCAGCCGCCCCATCCAGCACATCCCCCAAATCCGGTAAATTCACCTTCAGCCCGGACTGGTAAGACAGCTTTTGAGGGGAAAGCTGCATTTTGGGGATTTTTTTTTCTTTTTCCGGCTTTTTTGGCAAAGACCTCTTTTTGGCATGGACTCTTTCTTTGGGCCGGCTCTGGATAAACTCCACCAGCGAGGGGCTTTCACCCCCAGGGCTTAAATGAGGATCTTGTGAAACCAAAACAGACATCACATAAAACAAAAAACTTACCACCAAAAAAGCCAAAGTCAGACATAGGAAATTCTTAAAGTAAGATGTAAAAATAAAAGGGTAAATTTTTGATTTTATTAAATTTTTCATATTTAAAAATCCAAAAGTTTGTTAAACCCGTAGTCAAAAAAAAGCACACACACTGGGATATGTGGCACTTCAAAGCTGGGAGGCTGCAACAGATATTTTTTCCACTCCCGCCAGCTTGATTTGATCCATCACCTGTACCAGGAGTCCGGTTTTGGAGTTTTTGTCGGCCTGTATGACCACTGTTCCCTCGGGGCTTTCTGCGTGGAGTTTTTCAATATTGGCCCGCACTGCACGTATATCCACAGATCGGTTGTCTATCCACACCTCGCCCGCATCTGTGATAGCAACAAAAATGGAGGCCTGTGGTTTTTTTTCCGCTTTTTTTGCAGAAGGCCGGGCAATGTCCATCCCCGACTCTTTTACAAAAGAGGTGGTGACAATAAAAAATATCAGCATAATAAAAACCACATCCAGCATGGGGGTGAGATCAATGCCTGAATCCTCTTCCTGTCTTCGAACCCTTCGCCTGAACATTTTTTTTACTCCCCATTTTAAATTTTACTCTGACAGAGTTTGTGCCACCATTTTTTGTTTTTGGATTTTAACATGAGTTTGCAAAAACCGCACCATGCAAATACCAGACAAAGCCCCCACCATACCTGCCATGGTGGGAAGAGTGGCCATGGAGATTCCACTCGCCATCAGCCGGGCATTGCCGGTCCCCACAACAGACATCACCTCAAACACAGAGATCATCCCCGTGACTGTTCCCAAAAGCCCCATAAGGGGGCATAAGGCCACAAGAGTTTTAATGAACGGCACACCTTTATTTAAAGACTGGTGAAGATCAGAAAGCTCACCCCTCCACTGCCTCAAACTCAAAGAGTGAGAGGTGTCCACTTTGTTTTTCCATTTTTTTAAAAAACCAAGGGCCTCTTTTTTAAACCCCACACGCAAATACCACAATTTTTGAAACACAAGCCCCCATAAAATAAAAATCAATAAAAATATGGCTTTAAGTACAGGCCCCCCCTGGTATAAAAAATCCTGAATTTGCTCAACAAAAGCGTATATCATACCTTATTGCCCGGGGAGGGTGGGTTACCAGCTTTTTGTGCCAACAGGCCAGAGGTTTTGGCTTCCAAAATATGAATCAGGCTTTGAAGCCGGCTATAAACAAAAGTGTGTAAAAGCAAAAGAGGGATGGCACAACAAAGCCCCAGCATGGTGGTGACAAGAGCCTGGGAAATACCCTCTGCCATGGCTTTGGGATCTCCCGTACCAAACAGGGTAATGGCCTGAAAGGTCATAATCATCCCCACCACTGTTCCCAAAAGCCCCATAAGAGGGCTTAAGGCTGCAAAAATTTTAATCAGGCCAATACCTCTTTCCCAACGGGGAATGCACTCCTGAGACACTTCACCAAGCTTCATATCCATGGCTTCAAGATTAATGTTATTTTTGTGTTTGTTATACACAAGCAAAAGCTTTCCCATGGGATTGTGATCTTTGGGAGTGCTTGGGTTTTGCATCTGCCAGATGAGTTTTTGCCTGGCCCTGTGAAGAACAAAAATACGCTCCAGAGCCAAAATTAAACCTGTCAGCAGTACCAAAATAATCAAAACCCCCATAAGACCCCCGTCTTTAATTCTTTCAAAAAAGCCCGGGATTCTGAGCAGAATAGAGAGCAAAGAACCGCTTGAAGGGTCTATGGCAAAAAAAGCATGCGTGGTGGGGGAAGCTTTTTCCAAAGACCTTACAGTACGGGTAAAGCGTGCCACGGGTTGGCGATCCAGCTTTACAATTTGTTTGGTATCCTCCTGGTATTGTAAATACTGACCCTCCCCAACAAGGTTAAAAGGTCCCACCCGGATCACCGGTTTTATGGTTTTTTGACCCTTAAGATCCCTAACTTCAGTGTTAAAGCGTACCACTTTTGCACTCTCTGTCATCTCTCTTTGCAGCTCAAACCAAAGCCTTCTTAACTCCTCCATGGTAGGCAGCTTGCGGCTGTCGGCAATGGCATCTATCACCTTCAGACGATCGGGGAAATCAACAGATACTAAAGACTTTAAAATCCGGCCCCTTAAATTCCCCGAAACCTGTTTCACCACCCCAAAAAGCTCGCCCAACACACCCATTGCCAAATCCAGCTCATTTTGAAGAATGCCAAGGTTTTTATTGTTCCTGTTAAATTCTTCTGTGAGCTGACTGTGAATTTTTTCCTCTTTTTGAAGCTCCCTCTGGGCCTGATTTAAAAGCCTGGCCTGTTTGTCTTTTTGGTTTTGAAAATTTTTTTCCCTCTCTGCAAACTCCTGGTTTTGGTATTGTCTTTCCTCCAAAACCTGCTTTAAAAGATCATCCAAAGTGCTGGTTGTGGAGGAATCACCAAAAGCCAGTGAAGAGGCAAGGGCAAAACCAAGACCAATGGTAATGGTAAAACCAGGGCCAAAAAACAAAAACTTCTTACTCACAGTGTTTCCCCTGTTGCAATTTTTTTATCTGTGGGACCCTGTACAGGAAGAGTTAAAAAAGTGGGGCTGATTTGTTTTTTGAACATTTTAACCCCTGTATCAACAACCCTGCGGTAACGGGAGGGCAAAGTCACCCATGCCCTTTGCCTGTGATCCCAAAACGCCTGGTGTTTGTTGTCCAGACTTTGGTAAACAAAAACCAGCCTTCCCACACGAAGATATTTTACACTTCGCTCAGCACCCTGTATGTTTTGTGTCCCCTGGTAAGAGTCTATTTTGGTGCCGTAATCCTGCTCTATCTGATAAGCTTCCATAATCTTTCGGTATTTTTCTGAAATGGTGACATCCGCCCGGTTTAAGGTGTTTTGAAGCTGAGTCAGTCTCTGTTCTCTTTCCTTTTTTAAAAAAGGAATATCCCTTTTTACAAACTCCTTCAGGTTTTTATACATTTCCAGCATAAAAGGTGTAATTTGCCTTCGGGTTTTTTTGATTTCCTTAATTTGCCTGCGGATGGACACTTCGTCTTTTTTTTGCTCAGCAATCATGGTTTTTAAGTGCTGGTTGTGTTCTCTTAAGCGGTCTATATCCCTTAAGGTGCTGCGGTAACGGGTTAAAAGATCGTGGGTTTTTTCTGCCAGGGTGGTGATTTTTTGTTGCGACAGACGGGCCTGCTGGTGATTTTCAGCCTGTGCCTCACCCACCTGGTTAAACTTCTCCTCTGAAGCCCCCCCTGCAGCAGGCAACAAAGCAAAACCCATACATACACCAAACACCCACACCGGAAGAGACATACACTTTACCCTTTCTTCTTAAAAACTGTAGGTGTAGCGAATATCCACTGTCCGCCCCAAGATACTGTATAACGAGGGATTGATGTATTGTGAATCTTTATCGTTAAAAGGACGCTTGTTATCAAATATATTTTTAATCCCCACCACCAGGCTGTTTTTCTTATTGAAGTTCATAATGGCTTTTACATCTATCTGCCAGTAATCATCCAATCTTTCATACCCTTCAATCTCTTCTTTCTGTATTTTATTATACAAATTGGAAGGACGTTGTTTTAACTGCCCGGGAATACTGTGGGCCATCAGGTAAAAACCATATTTTTTACTCTTACTCAATATCCCTATACGAGCTGTATTTTTCCATCTTGGGGATCCTGGCCATGTGGCACGTGTCAGGTGTGTCTTTTTCTTTTCCTTAGCATCGTCACTGTCCTGTTGTTTACGGTAAGGATCCTGGTTTTTAATACCAAACAGTTTTTCGATCCGGCTGTGGTAAGGGATAATGACACTAATATCTCCTCCTGTAAAAACCTGCTCTTCCATGTGAAGCATATAAATATGCCCCATACCAAAAACCATATCCCAGGGAATGCCTGTGTTGGTCAAAATGAAGTCTGCCTCAAAATCCAAGCCACTTCTTTTTACATATCCCAAATTGTATGGTCTACGAACAATCTGGTTCACTTCACCATCTTTCCGATAAACTTCCTGACCGTATTTTTTTAATGCTTCAGATCCCTCTTTAGCTTCATAGTTAAAAATATCCTGAATATCAGGCATTCCAAGGAAATCCTTTCGATGCGTTTTAAAATAATCCAGGGTGAGTGAAAATTCCCGCACGGGTGAGACAATCACCCCCACATTCAAAGCCTGAAAAGTTTCCGGCTTAAGTTCTTCATTGGGCTTTTCTATTGTTTTATGTTGCTCCGTTTTACATTGATTTTTTGTATCACAAAGTACTTGATCTTGACCGAAAGGGTAATTAACCACTTCGTCATTATACATATCTTCCAAAGTTGGAGCTTTAAACCCCATATTCCATGAGGTTCTGAATTTTAAACCATCCACGGGTTCATAAGTAAGCCTTATTCCCGGGGAAAAGGGCAAGGGAAGTTTTTCTCCAAATAAATCCATTTTATGCCGGGTAAAACCAAAGTTACTGTAAAAATCTGTGCGTGCAGAAATTTGTGCCTCCAGTATATTAGAGAATGGTGCTGCAAGCTCCCCATATAAACCTGAAAAAAAATAACTTCCCCCACCTTTTGAAGCCACACCACCTCCCCACTGCTTACGATCTATACTAACAGCATCACCAGATTTCTTATAGTCTTGCCAGGCACCAAAAAGACCTGTGGCAAAATAAACAGGCCAGCCCGGGGCTATCTCACCCAACTCACCAGTTAATCTGGGATCCAAGCTAATCAACAAAGCATGAGTGGCAGACTCAGGGTTGTACATGGCTTTTGAGATATCACTTTTTTTATCCTTGGGGGCAAAAGGGTTAAACTCCCCTTTGTTTAACATATTCAGTAAAGTCTCCATATTCGCATAATTACTACCAAATCGCAGGTAATGAGAACCAGAGAGATTAAAATCTGTGTTCCACTCCAGGGTTTCCCCCAAAAAGCGGGTGGCACGGGTTTGAAACTGATAGGCATGGCTGTTGAGAGTGCCTTTTCTGGGACCAGCACCTTTTTCATCCACCAATCGATAATCCAAAGTCACATCACCCTGAGCATCCGTAAGTCCCAAATTGTGAGCTGTTGCCATGGGAATACGCTTATCCACTGCTCGAAAATCATCGGCACCACTTATACCCTCCCCAAAAGTATCCGGTGCCGGAGCCAGAACAGAAAAGCTTTTGCTATACAAATACATCAGAGTTGTAAAAAGAGAGGTGTTTTCCCAATCCCTTTCTGCCTGAAAAAACGCACCACCCCTTAAAATTTTGGGGGTAAACTGCATAAAATCAGCATAATTAAATTTACAGGAACTGCTGCCATCTTTTTCAACAAATATTCTTTCTTGTGGACAAGAAGGGTCAGCTTGCCATTTGTTAGTTTTGGAATCCTTCCATCTTCCAGGGCTGCCTTTAGGTGACCAATGCTCTATCTTCGCCTTCGCATCTTTTTTACCAAATTGTTCTGCTGTCGGATTACCAAAACTTCTGTCTCTCATGTAAATATCGTTATTTACACCCAGCTGGGCAGCTGCCATATAAGACCACTCCCCCACACCTCCCCCATAGTGTGCATCTATACCAAACTGATCCCCTTTACCTGACCAGGCATGTTCTTTGTCTTCCCCATCCCAGTTGGAAAAATCAAAAAATGAGGCAAAAGAGGAGGCTTTGTTACCTTCTTTCCTTTGCACCAAAGAACCTCTGACATTGATCTGAATTCCGGAATAATTTTTTTTGGTAATAACATTCAACACTCCACCCACAGCATCTGACCCATAAAGAGAAGAACCTCCATCTTTTAAAACTTCCACCCTTTCAATAACAGAAACAGGGATCATGCTCAGATCAACACTCCTGGTACCCCCCACAGGAGCCATCCTCTGACCATTCATCAAAACCAAAATATCTGACGAACCTCTGATTGTCGTACCTGAAGCAGAACTGGGAAATTGAAGTGATGCTTCTCTTGGTCCTCCAAGGACTGCCACTGTCATATCCCTGAGAATATCACTTAAGGAGCTGTAGCCGGATTGTTCTATTTCCTCCCTGTCAATCACCAAAAGAGGAGAGGCCCCTTCAGTATCCGTTCTTTTAATGTGAGAGCCTGTAACACTGATTTTTTCCACCTCATCACCTTCCCCATCCTCCTGAGCCACAGAACGGGAACCTTTATTACCCCAGGGGCGAGAGTGAAGAAGCTCCCCCTCGTCCACATCCCCGTAAGGGGTAATTTTTGCTGTTTCACCCTTTAGAGAGGGGTTTTTTTCCACAGTACCGGGAGAGTCATTTTTTTGCTCTTGTGCCAAAGCACAAAAACCCAAAAAATACACCAACCAAATAAACTTTTTCATAAAATCCCCCTTCTGAAGGTCTGTTTAATTTTCTGGAGATCCCAAGCCCCGTATTTTTGCATTTTTTAAGCTTTTAACCACAAAGAGCTTCATAAAAGCAATAAAATAATGAAGTTTTTTTACCTTTACATTCAATGTCACACCGCATAATTTTCATTCCCCCCTGCTGAAAAAATCAGAATTTAAACCGTATGTGTTGTATCTTAACATCACCACATCCCTCTTTATTTAGAGAAAAGTAGTCACCTTTTGGGGGGGGTCAAGGACATTTCTTAAAAGAGGAACCTTCTCGGGCATACAGGGCTTGAGTTCCTTTCCATTTAATGTAGGCCTGCCTTTTTTAATAACAACACGGGCATTCTTTACCGGCTCACCATTTGCCATAACAAACACCCCCTCATGGTACATGGAAGACCCACTTAAAGTAACCATACTCTTGTTGTCCCGGGGTAAAGCCTCACATTCTTTTTTAGCATCTTCAAGCAGGGCTTTACATTTTGCAGGATGCGGATGTACGGCTCTGGGGTCAGGATCAACTCCCCCCCGCCTCAAAGGACCATTATAACAGTAACCAAGTGCTTTCCCCCTGGTTATGGCTATATAGTCTATTTTTACACACCTTATATCTTCAACTGTTGATCCTGGAGTATCCTTATTATTTTGCTCCTGGTTTTGTTTCGGAACATAACAGGTGTTATTACTGGTATAACCACTCCCTCTGCAAGACACAAAAAAAACAAACACTGTTAAAACACATACCATCTTAAACTTCATTTTACTCACCCTCCCTTTTTCCAAAGCAAAACCCTGGCATCGCTAATGATCTCTGATTTAAGTATTATAATTACATCCATAATTATTATTACCCTTAACGCTGCGATCTATCTGTCTCTCTTTAGCTTCATGACCTTATTATAACATTCTTACAGATCATAAGACCATAAAAAAGATTCAAAATCTTTATCCCTTAATTTACAGATTTTATCACGACCTCTTCGTTCTCCACAAGAAAAACCATGTGAGAGCATTATTTCTGTCTTCCCGGGTTTTAAATGAGGGATTCCCAAAGCATGACCTAATTCATGTATCATAACATTTACAAAATGAGATCCCGTCCAATGATAGTTCTCTCTTACAGTGATCACTCCCCAAAAAGAATGTGAGAATGGAGCAAACCAAGGGTTATGATAGGTAGACTTATAATGAGCCAGCTGCTTTCCCCGTAACAACTCCTTCACCAGGTATATGAGATCATTTCTTCTAAAATCCTCAAACTCACAGCTTTCTCTTTCATAAAACAGTTTATCATTTTTTTTCGGAGCTGGAATACCTTTCCACACAGAAGCAGTTCCCCATCTCCTCTTCTTGTACCTTTTATAAGATTCATTCCACTCCCACATAGCCCTTCTGGTCCAGTCTTTTTGTTGTTCAGTAAAACCAGACAGTTTCATACAAACACCCCAGGGGAAAGAATCTTCAGGTAAAACTTTTAAAAGTTTTCTGTTTTTGTTCAGGTTTTGACTGTCATAGCAAAATCTTTCCAGGTGAATGGGTCTTGATTGTGACCAGATGGACATTGAAACAAAAATCAAAAACAAAGAAACAAGCCATTTCATAATACCAACTCCACAGCGTACTGCTTTATCAGGAAGTGAAAAAACCAACCTTTTTCCATTTTACATCCCTCTTTCTTTTCATTCTGTAAGAAGCTTACATATTGACAGATAAAAAAATCAAGAGGGGGAAGCAAACTCTCCCACCGCGGTGGGATTTTTTGGCGAAAAACCATCCCACCATGGGATAAAGACATAAAAACAGGGTTTTGAACTGACAAAAATCCCACCATGAGATCATTGGTTTTAAGACAACTGCCACACCTGCACCTTTCCCACTTGACAGACAATGTTTTTATTGATTATGAGGTGTATATCCAAAAGCCTTTTGGCACAAGCCTGTTTAACCTCAAGTGAGCTGTGCTGAAGATTATGGTCCCCATGTAAAGCATAATCAAAAACCTCTTTTTTAAAAGAGTATCCTTTTGCAGGAAAAACCAAAGACATCTCATCTTTCAATATAAAAAAAGTGGAAAAAAATCTGTGCCATTCCCTGTATCCCCACCCATCAGGTAATTTTAAATCAAAAGTGTTTTTTATTTTTTTTAAAAAAGCCTTTTCCGGTTTTGTTTTATAAACAGATGTTACAGTCAACAAATATCCCTGGGGTTTCAAAACCCTACACACTTCTTCTAAAACTTTATATTTTTGATCAATAAAAGCAAAACCCATTCCAGCAATCACATGGTTAAAATAATTTAAAGGAAAGGGGAGTTTTTCTACGTCTCCCACTTGAAATTGAATTCTACGATCTGTTTTTTCCTCCATGGATTTTTTTATCGCACATTGAACAGATAACTTTGATTTATCAATACCCACTCCACAAGCCTGCACTTTACCTGTGCATTTTCTTAAATTAAACCCCGTACTACAGGCTATTTCCAATACCTTGGAATATTTATGCATTTTAGATTTTGAAATCCAGTAATCCACACTAAACCCCCCTCCCAAAGTGGTATTCTCAAGCCCCATAGCACCTATAAAATCAGGATAACTCATGGTCTGTATATCTGCTGCACTTAAGAGTAAGTTTTTCATTGTTCAAACAAAGGTTGTGTAATCTGAAAAGTCTTTTTTTCTGCATCCATTTGGCATTGTGCACCCAGGGGCAAGGGACAAAAATGTGAAAAATGCCCAAAATCCTGAGTTTTTAGAACAGGAAAATCAAACCCCTTTAAACAAGTCATAACCACATCCCTTAAAGGCTTGTACCTGTCAGGTGAAGAGGTTTTAAAATTATGAAAAGTACCCAAAATCAATCCAGCAATACGATCAAACACTTTGGCCTGCCGCAAATGAGTAAAGTACACATCTATATTTTGAGGAGGGGTGTTGGCAGATTCCAAAATTAAAGTCCCTCCTTCCCACTGGGGTTCATAGGGGTTGCCAAAAGCTTTACCAAATCGTTTAAACACCCCCCTATAAGGTGAGACCCATGCGTTTTTCCTTTTCTCCAGCATTCCCTGACACCAGACGGGGGTATTTCAAATGGTACATCCATCCGGTTCAGGAATATTTTTTGAAAGCAGTTTTTATCATAATCTGAAAAATAAGGCCACCGGGGATCAAAAGAAGCCAAATGAAATCCATAAAAAGTGGGAATACCTGAAAACCGGGCAATAGGATTTAAAAACACTGTGGGATCACTATAACCCATTATAATTTTGGGATGAGAAGCCACTTTATCAAAATCAATAAAAGGCAAAATCTGGTGGGCATTTTCACCACCCAGTGCAGTGATAATCATTTTGATATTGGGGTCTTCCACAAAAGTTAAAAAATCTTTAACACGGCACTTTACTGTGCCTGCCGTGTAAGCGGTATGGGCTTTCAGGGTTTTTCCCATTTTCAAGACAAAACCCTGACGCTCCAGGTACTCCCTTCCTCTTTGAATCCACCCCTCAGCTACAGTACCCACAACAGGATCAGAAGGTGTCCAAACACCAATTTTATCACCTTTTTTTAAAGGAGGTAAAAGAATCACCCTTATATAACCCCTCTAAGAAACGTGTCTTTTATACCACTGATGTTGTTTTTCAAAAGACACATAACCCAATTTATGTTTTAAACTTTTGATTTGAGATATTTTTGAATTATACACTGTGGGATCGTGAAGATCGCTTATTTTGTATGCCAGTCTTCTTTCCAGACAGGATTTACATTCTCCACAGTGAGTTTGCCCTCCCAAATAACAACTCCATGTATTACCCAAATTAACACCCAGAGGTTTTGCCATTTTTAATATATCAATTTTATCAAACACATCTATAAATGGTGCAATAAATGCAGGAGATGAAGAATAAAAAGACTTCCAGAACTTATTCCATGATAAAATAAACCGACGGGTGTATTCTTTGGATTTTCTGGCCTTAAACAAAGCATCAGCTCCATGAATACCAAACAAAATCACATCGGGTTTTTTATCTTTCATTTGTTCACATTCTGCTGCCACTAATGATAAAGCAGCAGACAAACCAAACCGGTGATATGTCACTTCATCATCCCCGCAAGCCACCATTCTTTTCTTTTGACGAGATATATCTATGACATGCAAGTTTGTGATATCAGGGTTAAAGTGTTCATAGAGAAATCTTTCTATAGAAGCATACTCCTGCCAATCACTGGGACGACCAGCTTTAATGTAAAAAAAATCATACCCTTTTATGGATGTACCACCTGCTTCCTTCATCAAACTTGCAGCCACAATACCATCCGGACCACCTGAAATTAAAGCACCCAATCGTAAAACACTTGTATTATTATTTTTAAAATATATAATATTTGGATATAATAAGGACTCAGGTACCACTAAACTCTCAGCTGATATAGGTATTTTATTTCCATCTTTATCTTGTTTATATATAAGCATATCTTTATTAAAATCTTGTGTGGAATGTATGGCATTAAACAAATCGCGAGCTGTCAAATGATATTTTGAAGGAAGCTCAACTCTTTTACCGGAAAAAGGAACTTTATTATCCATATTGTATTTTTCAACTTTTTTTGCTGTACTGCCTGAGCTTACAACAGCAACTGTAACACCAAAAGTGGTGGATATAACTTTTGCATGAGACATTTTACATCCTCCTTTTTTAAAGGGTTTTTTCACTACGAAAATCACTATATCCAAGTCATTAAAAAAATCAAGAGGGGGAAGAAAACTCTCCCACCGCGGTGGGATTTTTTTTGTGAAAAACCATCCCACCATGGGATAAAGCCATAAAAACAGGGTTTTGAACTTATAAAAATACCACCATGGGATTAACCGGCTTTACTTTTTTTTAGATAACACAGGGGGAGGAGCTAAAAAATGCTCCCCATCAAAATGAATAATATGGTCCGGATTATCCGCTGTCCAAACTTCTGTTTCCCAAAGGATATTTTTTTAATATTGAAAGAATAGGCGGAGTCAATGAGTAATTATTATATTTACTGTTGGTTGGTCGTGAAGGATCATCACAGTTCCTGTCCACCACTCTGGCTTGTTCAAATTGATGCAGCGTCTGTCGCCGGATAGTTTCTCTGGTATTTGGTTTATAATCTTGATCATAATATTTTCGGATACTTGTTTTATCTTCAAAAACTACAAGTTTTTCAGGCCTCAAAATCTGGCCTGTTTTTCACTGTGGCACAACCTTTCAGAAATGCCTTCACCCCCCACCACTCCCTCTACTCAACCACCAGCAAAAAACACTTTAAATCAAATGTTTTAAGATGTCATGGGGCGGAGTGGTACCACTAAAATCACTCAAATACTAATGAAAACTTAACATACCTCTCCACCTCTTGCTTCCATGGTAGACCACCACGGGTATCACAGGCTCTTTTGTCTTGCCATATATCCCTGCCTGATAATCCAGGTGGAAATAGACCTCCTTAAAGAAAATGCCGTGAAGGGAGGTTTTGTGGGCTTTGGCAGGTTAAAGGTCCAGTTTTTGTTTTTTAACTGGAAAAGCTTGAAAAAAAATGGGGGGGGGTAAAATGGAAAACAAAGTGAAATTTAGATCTACAACAAAGAAAATAGAGTTTAAATCTTATGAAAAAATGGATTGTTATAGCCTTCGGGGCTTGTGTGTTTTGTACTTACATGCTTTCAAGCTGTGGGGGAGCTTTTTTAAATTCCACTTCACTTTTTTCTTCCCTGCCAAGTGTGGAAGGGGAAAGTAACAACATACCTTCTAAAGACTTTTTTTATATAAAAATCTCTGAAGCTTATTATAGGGGGACCCATGGGTTTGATCTCCTGGATTATGAGATGTACGAAAGTACCAACGGCCCCGGGTATGACTGTAAAATATCCGTAAATGAGGAGTCTTCCACAGCGGATATGTACTGCATGTTTGATGTATTGGAAGGGGATTTGTTTTTTCATAAGTTGGAGTTTGAGTACAATGCCCCGCCCGGGATGTGTGATTATGTCTTTTTTAAAACCCACTGGCATTATAATCAAAAATCCGGTTATGGTCCTTTAGAAGTCTATAAAAAGAAAAAACTCAAACCAGTACGAAGATATTGTCCCGTTCGTCAAACTTCAGATCTCTGCCATGGAGATTGTAAGGAAGGGAATGATACAAATCCAAATAACTCAGATTGTAATATTGAGGACGGGGAAGAGTATTGTTTAGGAAGATCTGCCACAAGTATTGACGAAGAAACATGTGAAGACACGGCAAGTGAATTGTGTAAATACAATAATACTCATAGCGAAGACGAAGGGGAAAATTGTTGTATTGGTGAGTATAATCTTTATGATGTGGAAAAGAGTACAACAGAACCAGAAAATGAGGGTATATCTTGGGGAGGGAATTTAAGAGAATGTATCGGTGGTTTGGGACGTTTTGCAGGGGGGGAGGGAGGTCACACACCAGATGGTCACCCCTCTATCCTAATAGAAAACTCAAAAGCGGGGTTAAGGAAAACATACGAGATTCCCGCTATCATTGACAGTTTAGTCACAAAACGCAAAGTAAGAAAATGTAAGGACGGTTTTCATCCTAAGAAAAAAAGCTTTGTCACAGCAAATTATTGGACGGGGATAGAAGACGGAACAGATACCCCACAATTTTATAAACCCGATAATACCCATTATGACTATCACCCCGAAGTTAGACCTAAATCTGGGTACCCTTACATCACTTTTGCCTGTAAGGATCAGGCTCATGAAATAAAACATCGGATTCACTTGATTATCAGGGAGTGGAATTCTCAAGAGGAATTTAGGGATTTTAAAGAGAGCCAGGGGGACAGTGGAGATCCGGATGTTGTGGGGGAAGCCGGAGGCGATTGTGATTATTATGAACATGAAGAAGATTATGATGAGGAAAACAGAAAATGTAACGATATGCAGGATGTGGATGACTGGAATGCCACTTGTGGTGAGATACCTGATGATTATTTTCCAAAAGTAGAGTATTCAAATTAAGTGGGTAAAAATGACTTTTTTTAAAGGTTTTGTGATTGCAGGTATTATTTCACTGCATGGTTTTGTGGCCTTCGTGGCTTATGAACAAAGGGCAAAGATTGTCTGGCTTAATGATAAATTAAATAAGCTTTACAAGGCAAACCACCACCAGAAAAACAAAAGTGTAAGAATGAGATGTGTTCCAAAGAAAAAGTCCATAAAGCTTTAAAGGAGCATTTTAATAACAGATAATTTTGGTCTTTTGTCTGGCATGTTTTTATTAAAAAGGTTCATTTTGTTTCCAAAAAAGGAGGAAAGAAAGTATGAAGTTTTTAAAAATCATAGTCTCTGTTTTAAAAAAATGGAAAGTACTTTTAACATTGGGGTCACTTTTGGGCTTTGCTTATTGTGGTTTTTTGGAGCAAGGTCTAAATGAGAGAGCCTTGTTCTCATCCTCTTATCCAGAAGATACCAAAACAGAGCGGTATTACAGTACATCCAGGGGATCCGGTGGCTCCAGAAACTACCGCAAACTCACTGTGGAAAAACAGAGTGATTCAGACCTGGATATTGATGTGGATGACTATTTGGAACAAGTGGCTTGGCTCTACATAGTAGCAGGGAAATGCGGGCAAAGCTCTCAAATTACCACTTTTAAACCTTGTTTTTTAAATTGTTTAACAAATTCTGAAACTAATGCAGCTTTACAGACTTGTATAACCGCTTGTAAAACTGCCAGTAACACCTGTGATTATGCTGGGGTTACTACAGGATCTGGGGTTTTTTCTGCCACGGACAAAGTTTTAACAAACCACCATGTTATTGAAAAGATACTTACCTATACAAAAGACAGTAAGCATTATTTTTCTATTTCAGCTTTAGCAGAAAACTATGAAGGAAACAGACAGTTTGTGGATAGCATAGAATGGCACAATGCGGATTCGGATGTGGCTATGGTGGAGTTGGCTGATGATATAGACGGAGCGGAAGAGGTTACTTTAGGTTCTCTTGATGATGTGTCTTTATTGTCACCGGTTTTCACAATCGGGAACCCTTTGTCTCTGCAATGGATTGCAGCTCAAGGTTACATCACAGGATATGCTAGATCTAGCAAAAGACACACAGGGTGGTCTCAAAACCATGGTGATATATATCACTCAATAAGAACTTTTAGAGGAAACAGTGGGGGTGGCTTATTTGACTTGGAATCCGGGGACCTTATTGGTCTTCACAAAGCAAGCCATAACGATAGAGATTACACAGCTTCTGAAGTGACTGCTATCAATACCCGCCGTAAAAAAAAAGTCCTTCATGTTGATGATGATGCCAACATTCAAACTTATGGGATCGGGACTCATATTGACAGAATAAAAGAGCTGATTGACAGCAATGGGGGGAACGGAGGGCAAACTGGCCCGCCAGGTAATACACAAACCCAAAGTCATTTTGAAGATATGTCTGATAACGAAAGAAGACAAGCTTACGACAGGATAGTGGAGTTTATTATGGACAATCATGAAAGAAGAGACTAATGAAAAAGCTTTGTTTCTTATTTTGTTTTACCTGCCTGGCTCAAAACAATGTTCCAGAAGTGGATTGTGAGCAATTACTTCTTAAGAAATACAGGGACGCTATAGTCATGTTTTTACGGGAAGACAGATTATCCGATTATCCCATAGAGCAACACCACGAAGTCCAAAAGAGAAAAGAACAAGCGGAAGAGGACTTTAACCTTTCCGCTTATCAATACAGACTCTTCTGCCAGGATCACTCTGTGGATAATCCCCCACCCGGGGAGAATAACTGAAAGGATAATCTCATGAAGTTTTTAACACAACCCCCCCCCACATTTTTTTCCTGCTACACATGATTACTTGTCCCACCATGGGGTAAATAAATACACAAAACCTGATTTTTGGTTCTTTATCCCTTAATGGGATGGTTTTTCACCAAAAAATCTCACTTGACACCAGTAAAATCTTATGTCAGCCTTGTAAAATGACTGATTTAAAAAGACACAGTGAATCTTATATCAAAACCTGTTTAAGTCATTTTCCCGCGGTGATGGTAGTGGGTGCCAGGCAGTGTGGGAAAACCCATCTTTCCAGGAAGGTTCGCCCGCGGTGGAAGTATTTTGATTTCCAAAATATAAGAGACAAAAACTTTATTATGCGGGATAAAGACTTTTTTTTCCAGGAATATCCCCGGCATATTATTTTGGACGAAGCCCAGGAGGCACCTGAAGTGTTTAAACACTTACGAGGTGTGATCGACCGGGACAGAAAAACCAATAATCGTTTTCTGATCACAGGGTCCAGCTCACCAGAGCTTATGGCACATGCCAGCGACTCACTGGCTGGCCGCCTGGCCCTTATCCAGCTTGGCACTTTAAAAACAAGTGAAATAAGGTGCAAACCTCTTTCCCCTTTTTTTCGAATTTTTCACTCCCCTTTAAACACTTTAAATTTAAACTTTTTTAAATCTGCCTTTAAAAACACCCAAGATTTTGATATATGCCCTTTTATTTTAAAAGGGGGATACCCGGAACCTGTTTTGTCCCGTAAAAAAAACCATTTTCAAATATGGATGAAGCACTATTTTGACACCTACATTAACCGGGATATACGAAAACTTTACCCCCGGCTGGATATGCCCCGATTCCAAAGGTTTGTGTGGATACTGTCTGATTTATCGGGAACAATCATTAACCGATCTCAGGTGGGACGCTCTCTTGAGCTTAGTGAACTCAGTGTAAAAAACTACATGGACATTGCAGATAAAACTTACTTGTGGAGACAAATACATTATTTTGCACACTCCAAAGAAAAGTCCCTCGTTAAAATGCCAAAAGGATTTTTAAGAGACAGCGGACTGGTTTGTTATCTTCTGGATATAAACAAGAGAGAAAAACTTTTACGATCCCTGCATTTGGGGAAAATTTTTGAAGGTTTTGTAACAGAAGAGATTATAAAAGGCATGGATTGCCATTTTCCCGGGCGATGGGGATATTACTATTACAGAACAAAAAATGGGGCGGAAATTGACTTGATTTTAGAGGGGGATTTTGGGCTTTTGCCCATAGAAATTAAATTTTCCACTTTTGTAACAAAGCACCAGCTTATTACTTTGCATCGTTTTGTGGAAAAACACAAACTGCCTTTTGCCGTACTGATTAACAACTCCCGGGAAATAAAAAAACTCTCACCCAAAGTGATACAAATCCCCGCCTGCTTTATTTAGAAAATCAGCCACCACCACCATTGGGACCTGCCACCAACACAAGGCAATTTAGTGAAAGGTTTTCATGCAGTTTTCAACAGACTGAGTGTAGCGGGAAAAAGAGGAGCTGCTTTCTATGAGTTTTAACCTTTGCCCGGCCCCTGCATGCCCCTGAGCCAAAGCCTTCCTGTACCAGTAAATGGCAGAACCCAAATGAGAAAGCATTTTTTCTCCACCCACTTCATACAAAAAAGCCAAATCGAACTGGCTTTTTACATCACCCTTTTGGGCCTGCTTCACAAGATCAAAAACCTCAAGTTTCACTTTATGCCGCTTCACCAACATGGTGTAGCGACGGTAAGCTGCCTCGTACTGGCCATCTGTGGCAGCTTTCATTAACCAATAAAGTGCCATGTAAATATCAGGAGGCCCGTAGATTCCCAACTCATAAGTTATGCCCAAGCGATACTGGGAGTATGTATCCCCGGCTTGAGCCTGCTTTTTAAGATCAGAAAAAATCTTTAGTTTTTCATTGAGGTATTGAACACGCCTTCCCGCCTCGTGATGCCCACCTGCTGCAGCCTTACGGTAAAAATCCCGGGCAGTCAGCAAATCCACAGGATGAAAAAGCTCATGCTTTTGACCCAAATCGTACTGGCGGGTGACTTCATCCTCCTCCCACACTTCAGAAGTGCCTTTGGTGTTACGAAGCTTTGGATTTTCCCCGGACCCGGCCACGGCACCAGCCCCGGTCACCACAAACCAAAAAAGCAACACACTGAAAAAAACAAACTTCATCTTCCAACCCTCCCTTTTCATCAAAAAATATAAAACAGTTTTCAACATTGTATAAAACAGCTTGCAACAGAGGCAGTTTATAAAAAAGGTGCAATAATTAAAGCCACCACAGAGACAAGCTTGATTAAGATGTTCATGGCAGGCCCTGTTGTGTCCTTAAAAGGATCACCCACAGTATCCCCAATAACAGCGGCTGAGTGGGTTTTGCCCCCTTTGGACTCACCCTTTAAAAGCCCCTTTTCAATAAATTTTTTGGCGTTATCCCAGGCTCCCCCGGCATTGGCCATAAACAAAGCGATCGTAATACCTGTCAGCAAAGCTCCCGCCAGGGCTCCACTTAAAGCCTCAGGGCCAATACCAAAACCCACCACAAGGGGAAAAGCAATAGCCAAAACCCCGGGTAAAACCATCTCCCTCAAAGCTGCACTTGTGGCAATACTCACACAGGCTTTGGTGTCGGGCCGGGATTTTCCCTCCAAAAGCCCTTTAATCTCCCTAAACTGTCTGCGGATTTCATTAACCATTTTTTCTGCCGTTCGACCCACAGATTTTAAAGTCATGGAGGCTGCCACCACTACCATAGCTGCCCCCAACAGCAAACCCATCACCACCTGTGGGTGTGCAAGACTCATACTCAAATGTTTTTCCGGAGAAGCCGCCTGCACAGCAGCCCGAAAAGCCACAAACAAAGCCAAAGCTGTTAAAGCCGCAGAACCAATGGCAAAACCTTTTCCAATAGCTGCTGTGGTGTTACCCAGTGAATCCAGCTCATCTGTGATGTTTCTCACCTCTGGCCCCAAACCAGACATTTCAGAAATGCCACCCGCATTGTCCGCCACGGGACCATAAGCATCAATAGTCATGGTGATTCCCACAGTGGCCAGCATCCCCACCGCCGCCAGGGCAATACCATAAAGACCCGCATAAGTGTAGGCCACACCAATGGCTGCCGCCACCATCACCAAAGGCAGGGCGGAAGATTCCAAACCCACCGAAAACCCGGAAATAATGTTAGTGGCAGGCCCCGTTCGGGAAGCCTCTGCCACCTGGCGTACAGGACGGGAGGATGTGTAATACTCCGTCACCTTTCCTATTAAAAGACCTGCCACCTGCCCCGCACACACAGCAATAAACAAAGTGTGAGCATCCTGCTTCACCAGCAGAAGCAAAGCCGTTATACACAAAAACACAAAACCGGAAATCAGCTGAGAAAACAGCAAAGCTTTATCAGGTGCCATCTTCTTTAAAACCTGCATGCTTAAAACACCCAAAATGGAAGAAACCAAACCCACCATACACAAAATAAAAGGCAGGATAGCCAAAAGAGCAGGACTGAGGGTGGAACCAAAAAATTGCTGCACGGCCTCTGCACTCAAAGTAAAGGCAATGGTAATGGCTGCCACCTGGGCTGCCACATAGGATTCAAAAATATCCGCCCCCATACCGGCCACATCCCCCACATTGTCCCCCACATTGTCTGCAATAACCCCCGGGTTTCTGGGGTCGTCTTCAGGGATTCCGGCCTCCACCTTACCCACCAGGTCTGCCCCCACATCAGCAGCTTTGGTAAAAATCCCCCCTCCAATACGGGAAAACAGGGCAATGGAGGAAGCCCCCATGGAAAACCCGGACACAATGGAGGGTAAAGAGCTTTTGTCTGAAAACAACCAATAAACCAGGCTTAAACCCAACAGCCCAAGGCTTGCCACAGAAAGCCCCATCACTGCCCCACCATTGAAGGCGATATGAAGAGCGGAAGCCAAACCCTCCCCTTTTGCCGCTGCGGCTGTACGAACATTACTCCGGGTGGCAGCCTTCATTCCAATAAAACCCGCCAGGCCCGAACACAAACACCCCCACACAAAGCAAAGCCCCACATTTAAACCCAAAAACTCACTCAAAAGTGCAAAAACCACAAGCACAAACACCAAAAGCCGCAAATACTCCCCTTTAAGGAAAGTCATAGCCCCAAGCTCAATCTCGTGGGCAATGGCTTTCATTTTCTCACTTCCTGCCGAATGAGATAAAATAGTCCTGTAAATCATCAGGGCAAACAAGAGGCCCAAAGAACCTGCAACAGGTATAATCCAATAGTTTGTCATGGTACTTTCCCCTCCACGGCTTATAGTTATGTTTTTTTTATGATATGGTTTGGTTATTGCGTTTTATCCGCTTAATTTTCCCCTAAATCTCAAGACACTAAAAATAAACAACAGAATTAGGAAGCTCATCACGAGTGATGCGTCTTTGTTCGCTGCTGTCAAAACGATTGCCTTTCATATCCACTGTTTTGACAGATTTTAAATCCTCAAACAGGCTTTTGTGTATTCTTTCCAACTCGTTGTTGGCAAGATTGAGTTTATTTAAACGACCCAGCCCTTTAAACACCCCGGAGGGGAGATCGTCCTTTCGGTACTTGTGTCCATGGTGAAGCATGCAGTCTGACAAATCCAAATTCTGAAGACTGCTCAGGTGGGTGAACACCCCCACACTCAACATCAGACCATCGGGGGCATGCCGGGAGGACAGGCCTCCCAATTTTCTGTTACCGGAAAGGTCAAGCTGTTTAACTTTTGAAAGCCCCGTAAAAGAAGCGGAATTTAAAGGTCCCACAATTTGATTCCCCGACAGGTCCAAAACCTCCAACTCAGACAGAGGGGAAAACACCCCCGATGGCAGGTCTTCCAAAAAATTATCAGACAAATCCAAATTGGTCAGAGAAGTCAAGCCTTCAAAGTCCCCCTCTTTTAACTCTGTCAGGCGGGGGGCCGAAGATCTGAATTGTTCCAAATCCTCCTTAAGCTTCTTTTTTTCTATTTCATTGTCTTCAGATTTCCACTTTTTTTCCAAAGCCAGAAGCTGATCGTCAAAAGAGATTTTAAGGCTTTTTAAGGAGGATATATCCTCATCTGTAACAGAGGCACATTCTGTTTTTCTGACAGCCAACAGCAGAGACTGTACCACGGTATCTGTTCTGTTGCATATTCCCACCTGCCCCACGGAGGCACGGGTGTCTTCTGCAGGGTTTGCTCCCTGCGTGTCACCTCCGGAAAGAGGCTTTGACCCCCCACAGGAACACAAAAAAACAAACAAAAACCAAAATGGCATTTTAAAGCCCATTCCCTTCAGACCTGCCACAGGCAGAATCCATTGTTTTAAGTGATTTTTTCTGTTTTTCTGCATGTTAATAAGTGCCATGGTGCCTCCCCCTTGTTTTTTATACTAAACCTGAAGCCATCCCCAATGTAAGTATTTTCCGTCTAAAAACCCATTTTATATAAGCTTAAAAGGCATAATTCCCACTTTTAACCATAAACTTTATGGTATTTCAAGTCGCAAAACACAAAAAAATGCATGTTTGTTCCCTGACATGGAAACCAAATAAAAAGCTTGACAAAAAAATGGGGGGGGGTAAAGTGGATTTTAAGGCGGTTTTGTAAGGCCTGCCAGGGTAGTTCTAAACAGCCCTGACCCATTTTTTAGGGTTTTAAGAAGAACAAAAAACATATCCCTAATTCTTAAATAAGGAGTTAAAAAAATGAAACAAATTTTATGCACCCTGCTTGTCTGCTTTACCTTTTACGCAACAGGCCAAAACAAGGTTGTTATCACATCTGTCTGTGACCGCACCCCGCAAGTGAAAAACGCCATACTTTATAAACTCAGTATTGTGGGGTGGCTCTTAAACTCATGTGAAGATGTCACTTTGGAACAATTAAGTGCTTTTGAGGTGTTGGATTTAAGTGAGCAGGATATCAAATCTTTAAAACCCGGTGATTTTTCCGGAATGTTTAATTTGAAAACACTTGATCTTTTTAACAACTATTTGGAAACTCTGCCTGTGGGTGTTTTTTCGGGAGTACCCTCTTTGGTGAAGCTTCGTTTGAGTGCCAACTCCTTAAGTGTCCTTCCCAGCGGAGTATTCTCCGGCCTTTCCAAATTAGAAACACTGGATCTTCATAGCAATAACATAGGTGTGCTGCAAGATGGGATATTTCTGGATCTCTCCTCCTTAAAACGACTTCGCCTGGATATCAACTCGTTACGAGTTATTACTCTCGAAATACTATACGGGCTGTCTGCCTTACAGATACTTAAGTTGAACAACAATAATCTTTATGATCTGCCAACCGGTTTGCTTCTCAACTTTCCTACTTTACAGCAGCTTTATCTTTACAATAACGCATTTTCAGCAGGTGAAAAAGATCGCATCACAAAAGAAGTTAGCAAGCTCCCTCACCTGAAAGAGTTTGACATCTAAGGTTTAAAGCACCTGCTTTATTTCTTCCCTGGTAGATGCCTGTAAAAATATAATGCATAGCAATACTCAGCCTTAAAAAGACTGTCAATTCGCAGCAACTACTTAAGAGCATTACCAGAGGCGGTATTTTTGGGACTCTCTTCCTTAAGAATACTTGATCTTAGCTATAATAGATTAAGGGTGCTGCCAGATGGGGTATTTTCAAGCCTGACCTCCTTGAGGTCACTGGATCTCAGTGAGAATCAGCTAAATGTTCTCACCTATGAGAATTTATCCGGACTGTCTCATTTAAAGTCCTTAAGCTTGAAAGACAATAGTTTACGTAAACTACCAGTGGGTATTTTTTCAGAATTACCTGCTCTTACATATCTTCAGCTGTGGGATAACATGTTTACAGTAAATGAAAAAAACCGTATTATCAAAGAAGTCACCCGGCATCTTCTTAACTTGGAAAAATTGTTTATATTATAAAAATGGTTCAAGATGCCTGAAGGGGGGTTATGTTAATGATTTTTTAAGAAAAGAAAACAACTGCCAAAAAAACGAGAGGGGGTAAAATGAGTTTTATGGCTATTTTAAAACCTGCCAAGTCTGTTTTTCTAAAAATATTGGCTGGAATTGACTAAAATTTATTGCTCAAATCAGGTACCATGGGGTATAATAACAAAAAAAGCTGGAATTTAAGCACCAATGAGCTACACTTTTTACAAAATTTTACATTTATTATCGGTATTGGCCCTTTTTTTGGCCCTTGGGGGAAGGCTCTTTTCCCACTCTGAAAACACCCTTTACAAAAAAAGACTGATGATGCTTCATGGGGTGGCAGCTTTCCTGCTTCTCGTAAGTGGTTTTGGCCTTTTGGCCCGGCTGGGGATGTTTCATAACCTGCCTGCATGGGCTTGGGGCAAAATAGCTATATGGCTGGTACTGGGCCTGGGGCTTCCCCTTTTGCTAAAAAAGAAGAAAACCCCCGCTTACATTCCATGGGTGCTTACCACCTTAAGCGGTGTTTTAGCCGTACTGTGGGCTGTTCAAAAATCCCTGTTTTTCTAAAAATCGGCTTTGTGACCTGTCATATCAAATGACTGGATTTAAAAATCCCTGTCTAAAAAGCAAAAACATTGTGAGTTTTGAGTTGCGGGTCCTGCTCCCACAATATCTCTTCCAGCTTCATTTTGCGGGAGGCTTTAAGGGCCAAAGCGTAAGTGTTGTCCAGGGCAGAAAAAAACTTGTCAGCCACATAAGGGTCTTTATCCAAAGACAGATAAAGCTTACCTTTAAAACCCATATTTTTTAAAAGCCTGCCCAAGCTCTGTGCCTGAGAGCCTATAAGCCATAAACATTCCACAGGACAAGTGCTTAAAACACGGGCAATTTGTTTTTGAAAAAGAGGTAAAAAATTCCCCAATTCCAAAAAATCCCCGAGGATGAGAGCTTTTTTCTTTTTCACCACCACAGGCGACAAAAAATAAGAAAGCAAAGCTTTTACACTCTCGGGGCTTCCGTTATAAGCGTCAAACAGGACTTCTGTTCCATTCACAAGCTTTATCCATTGGTTTCTCCCTGAAGGCAGTGTGAGGCTGGAAAGCCTTTCCCATATACGCTCAGGCACAAGCCCTGCGGCCCGGGCCAAAGTGGCTGCCGCCAGCACATTGTGCAAATGCACAGGCCCCGCAACCTTCACTTTTACCTCCCCCCGCTTTCCCTGAATATGACCATAAAGCTGCAAAAAAGAGGCCCCCACCTCCCTGATTTTTAAACACACACAGGCTTTTTCCTCCCGGGAGGAAAAAGTAAAAACCCTCCCCTTCCCATATTTACTGACTCTTCTCTGGTACATGGCCTGAGTGTAAGGATTGTCCAGGTTAAAAACACACAAAGCCTCCAGAGGTGGGGTTAAATAAATTTGTTCTTTTTCCCTGGCAATGGCCTCCTGAGTGCCTAATTTTCCAATATGAGCATGGCCCACACTCGTTACCAGTTTAATGGAGGGAAAGGCCGTTTTACAAAGCTCTTTAATCTCCC
Source organism: Bdellovibrionales bacterium (assembly GCA_965200025.1). GTDB lineage: Bacteria > Bdellovibrionota > Bdellovibrionia > Bdellovibrionales > UBA1609 > JANQSP01. The sequence continues at coordinate 472,108 of OZ241325.1, read as the reverse complement.
CCTTTTGATTCATACCTATTTCCTGAACAAGAAAATCCGTACCTTCTTTGACAGACAAAACACTGAGCGGCACACCATACCTGTTGTTAAAACTTTTTGGAGCAGCCTGCACTTTAAAATCCAAACTTAAAAGCTGGAGAAGAAAATTCTTGGTGCTTGTTTTGCCAGAAGAACCAGTGATACCTATAACTTTAAAATTTAACCTTTTTCTCCAGAAAGAAGCCATATCTGACAAAGCCCTTAAGGTGTCCTTCACCTCTATAATCAGATAAGGGTGAGAGGGTTTAACACCACCAGGTTTTGCAGCAGAAGAGGGAAGAACAACAGCCCCCGCCCCACGAGCTAAAGCCTCTTTTGCAAAATCCGCTCCATCAAAATGAGGACCTTTAAGGGCAAAAAAAATATAATCTTTCATCGGACTCACCCGGGAGTCTGCACACACCCCACGAAAACGGGGGCTTCCCTGTTTATAAAGCAGCTGGCCTTTTACTGCCTTTAGTAAATCCTCCTCACTCAAATTCAATAAAAACCTCTCATGTGTTTGAGTTTTCTCCAAAGAGGTTTTAGTTCAGGTTGTCGATTTCTGCAATATAAGGTAAATGGCGAAACTGCTCCTGATAATCCAGGCCATAGCCCACCAAAAAAGAAGGGCTTTTTGTGGAAAAACACACATAATCCAGCTGACAGGGGTGGCTTATCTGATGAGGCTTGCTTATCAGAGCCACAGTGGTAAGGGATTTGGGCTTTCTGCTTTTTAAAACCGACTGTAGAAAATGCAAAGTCAGGCCCCGGTCCACAATATCCTCCACCAGTAAGACATCTTTTCCCCTGATACGGGTGGAAAGGTCCATAGTCAAATGCACCTCCTCAGAAGCCTGGCGTTTTTGACCATAAGAGGAGGTGGCACAAAAATCACAGACGATTTGAGAGTCCTTCATCTGACGCAGAAGATCTGTGTAAAACACAAAAGAACCCTTCAAAATACCAAGGGCATATATTTTTTTGTTTTGAAACTTTTTACTTAAAACACCAGCCAGATGACGAACTTTTTTTGCAATTTGCTTTTCTGTAAAAAGAACAGAGGTGTTTAAATTGATCATAACGCAATTTACACTAAATAACAGGCTGCTATCTGTCAAATATTTTTACACAAAAAAGGGGCAGAGATTGCAAAAATTCCAGTATGGTCTATAAAACCTTCAATTTTCAAACACAGTAACGGTAATTTTGTTTTCAGCCAGTCAGGTCGTAAAAAAAAAAAAGTAAAGTTTTTTAAACCTCCCACCGATAGATAATACAGGGGACTTTTAAATCTCAGATTTTAGGGGTGCAAACCAATGGGTAAATTCTTTCAAAAAATGACGCAACCCCCCCCCCATTTTTCTTTAACGTCATGCCTGCGAAAACAGGCATCCACCTCTCACAATCAGCACAATGCAACTTTCCTGGATCCACTGCTTTCGTTTTTAAAACTCAGCTTTTGGCTTGTCATTTTTAATATCAGCTTTAACGCCTTGGCTGATTACTATTGTATAGGTGGAGTGTGGCAGGGCAATCCTCTGTTTGCAGGAACCCCTTGCGGTTCTAATTATGGCAACAACCGTGTGAGATGTCCCCCGGCGGGCAAGTCTCACCTCACCCGAAAGAGTGGAAACACCTGTGTTTGTCCCTCTGGAAAGTATGAAATCGGGGGTAGCAGATGCTGCTCACAAAGAACATGCCCCACTGGGCAAGTCAGAGCCTCCAACTCATGCTCCTGTGTAAATCGCTGTACCTCCCCGAAAGTATGGCGGGGTGGCAGGTGTGTTTGTCCCTCTTCATGCAGTGCCAGTCAAACTCAAAACTCCAACACCTGTGCCTGTACCAACCGTTGCCCCACCTCCTTAAAGCCTCATCTCAGACACTGGAACGGCTCAACCTGCATCTGTACCCCGGGGCTTCAGGAAGTCGGAGGCAACAAGTGTTGCTCCTCAAGACCATGTCCCTCACTCTACGGACGAAGCCGTATCCGAATGACCTCTCATGGGTCCTGCCAATGTTGCTTCCCAAAACCTTCCAACTCCTCATGGTCCAATCCCAATGCCTGCTCCTGGACCTGCAACACCAATTACCGAAGAAACAGCTCAGGCACCGCCTGCAACAGAATTTACATTCCCCCTACTCCGCCACCTCCACCACCTCCTCCCCCTCCCCCACCACCAACACCTCAAACTTGTTCATGGCCCAGGTCCTGTGGAACTCCCCCGCATTGCACAAGACCTTCCCACCTGTGCAGAAATGGAACAAGAGTTTGCTCTGCCTCTCAATGCCCTCAACAACCAAACCCGGCTCCTCAAACCCCACAGCCCTCTCAACAGCTTGCCACACCGGCAGAATGCCCACCTTAAACTATAATTGCAGCTTTTTTAATTCCTGTAGCTTCTTAATTCCAATGATACAGGAACGGGCTGTTGTGTGTGGCTTCTTATTAACATGGTACAGGGACGGACTCTGTATGCAGTTTTCAACTCTAATACGCAACATCGCTGGATTCCCGTTTTCACAGGGCAATGACGACACTTAAACAAAGCTGGAATGCAGGAATTTCACCTTATCCCGCCTAAAGCGGGACTTGAAGCCACGATGTGGCTTCAAGAAATTTTTACCAAAGACAACAAGTTTGTACAGAATGCGAAGGGTCAAAGGTCCAGTTTTTGTGTTTCCAAAGAAAAAGCTTGAAAAAAAATGGGGGGGGGTAAAATCACCTAAAGAAAATAAAAAAGGATAAGGGATACCATTTTAAACAAGGAGCCTTGAGATGAAGCTGTTTATAATTATTGGTTTAATAATCTCTTTCTGTGCATTTTTAAGCTCAAACTGTACCTCAAGTGAGAGTACCCTTAACAGTTCAGACAAAGACCGTGCATCCAGGGTCGGTGACAGTGCTTCTGCCAAAAACACCAAAAGTAAAAACTTTTGTCCTGATGATGTACCGGATGAGGATAATGAAGACGCTCAGTGCAGGAGTGATTCTGATTGTAAAAGTGGTTGCAGGGATTTTTTTAATAGCGGGGAATATGAGTGTTTTGAGCTTCCGGAAGATACAGGTAAAAAAATGGTGGATGTTTTGGATGCCTTGGAAGAAAACAAGTTTTCAAGTCTTAAGGATGATGAGGATATGGAATCACTTTGTCTTGCTGTAAAAATTGATGAGGAGTCCTGGTATGATATTATCAAATCCTATTCTTCCCGTAAGGCAAAAGAAGCTTTGAATTGGATTGCAGACAACAAAAATGTTACTGATATGATTATGGATATGGATGACAGTATATCAGAAGGGATTTTTAAAGGTCTTTTAAGCCAGGCCGGCGGGAGTTTTAATGGAGATCCTGGTGATGTAACAGATGATGATTTGCTTAAAGGTTTAGAAGATTCCAGTGACCGTTTTTTGGAGGAAGCGGTAAAAGAGGGGAATTATGTTTTGGTGAATTTTATACATGAGTTTTTGGTGCAAGAGGAGATCTGCTATGCTTCCGAAGATAACTTTGAAGGTGCTGTAAGCGGTTGTGGTTCCTCTACATGTTACACCAGCGAGGATAAGAAGGAAGCTGATGACAGAAAGAAGGAAGCTTGTTATTTGGCTGTTTATTGCCAGGTTCTCTCTGGGGGGAACAAGTCAAGAGCCAGAAGGGATTTGGCAGAGATGTTAAATAATGATGATATAGATGATTTTATAAATGATGATAGGGTATCCGGAGGTTTGCAGGTGGAAAGCAGGGATAATCCGAGTGAGTGGTCTGATGCTGTTTGCAACAAGTTAAAGGATCTTTGGAATTATAAAGGTACTGAAGGGGTGGGTAGGTTAAGATCTTTTATTGGTGCTTCTTAAAAGAGAGAAAAAACATCTATGGAGTAAGTAACAATAAAAAACCAGGGGCCGGCCATCAGTCAGATAGCCTCATTTTTCATTTTAAAGAAAAAAGAGAGGCAGATAACTGAAACCCTTAAAAATCATTGTACTCTGGACTGAAAAAAAAGGGAATGACAAGCTTTTTCCATGGGGAGGGACAAGAAGAAGCCTCATTTTCCTTTTGACAGGTCCTTAAGGATAGTGACAGTGGAACCTGAGCAAGTTCAAAAAAGACAGGATTAGTGATTTGCTTGACTTAAGGGAGAGGTGGTGTTATGTGTTTAAAGAGGTCTGAAGGTTATGAGTTAAGGATGAAGTAAGGACTTTAAAAGAAGGAGGTGTGCTGTGGCAGCCATACAGGATATACTAAAAGTAAAACTTTCCACCACAACAGGATCTTTGTATTTAAAAGATATCCAAAAAAACTTTTTGGTTATTTACTTCTATCCCAAAGATGACACCCCAGGGTGTACACAGGAGGGTAAAGATTTTTCTCACCTGTATAAAGAATTTCAAGCCTTAAATACAGAGATTTTTGGTGTTTCCCGGGATTCCCTGAACTCACACGAAAAATTTAAAAACAAATACGGCTACCCCTTTACCCTGATCAGTGACATGGAGGAAAACCTCTGTAAAGCTTTTCAGGTTCTTAAAGAAAAAAACATGTATGGAAAAAAAGTTTTTGGAATAGAACGCAGTACATTCGTACTGGACAAAAAAACAAAAAAAATTCTCCATGAATGGAGAAAAGTCAAAGTCCAAAACCACGCAGAGGAGGTTTTAAAATTTATAAAGTCGTTATAACAACCTTCAGCAAGACACCAAAAAAAGCTTTAAGGTTGTGAGAAACTAACTGTCCAAAAGAAGTCCTCTGTTACAGAGACCTGCACTGAGACACCTCAGGCTCTTTTCCCAAAGGGGTTAAAACCAGATCACCAAAAAAACCTGCCGTTAATGCGTAATGCCCGGGACCACCACATTTTATTGCCCCCTCCCTGTTACTGCAATGAGCCTTCCAATTACCACCCGCTCTATAACCCCAAAATATTTTTAACCGGGTAAAATCTGATTCTGTCAAAACCAAACACTCTGATTGCAGGAGTTCCTTAAAATTCCAACCCGTGTTATAAATCCTTAACACTCTAAATGCACCTGCACGGTGAATAAGGTAGTATTGCTGCGGATGAAGTGGACGCGGGTCCATAATCCCCTGAGAGTTTACTTGCACTTGGCCAGATATCCTCCCTGCGAGCTTTGTGCCTGCCTGCGAAGAATCAGAAACTGACCCATCCAATCCCTCTTGCACAGGGTGTTCAAACCTGGCCTCACCGCCAGAAGGTGTCACTCCTTCTAAAGAAACATCAGGCGAAACAGCCACACCAAGGCCTCCACCAGCAGGTGAAACCTTTGCCCCTTCTGAAACAGCCCCCACCAGAGACGAATCCCCATCCCCCCTTACAGGAGACACTTTATCTGATACAGAGGAGGAGGAAGGAGTGCCGCCCCCAACAGCCCCTTTGCCACCCGATAAAGAACCTGGCTCAACAGCTCCACCACCTTCAGCCACAAAGACAACCGCCTCTGATGTTAAACCCTCCGTTGAAGAACCCGGCCCAGTCTCCGCACCAACAGGTGAAGTGGAACCTGTCTGATCTCCATCAGCTGCCTGAGGCCCTTTGGGACTCTCCCCACAGGACACAAAAAACACAAAAACAAAAAATCTGATCATACCGGGTATGTTTTGAAAATGTTCAGTCAAAAGCTTTAGTTGGAAACACGCTCCAGTGTTTTACAGTGAGATGTTTCGGCAGGTTTACCTCTGGATATCAGTGCCTGCACCTGCCTGAGTAAAGCATAGTGATCAGCCTTTCCACACAAAGTTTTACGCCCCTTCCTGGGGGGAAAAGAATTGCCACAATAAGGCTGCCAGGCAGCCAGAAACAACCTTAAACCCCAGTCTATGTCCAATGTTTCAAAATCTTCAGACTTTAACAAAAGACAGTCCCCATTGTTCAGCTGCACAGGGGCTGCACCTTCCACATAAATGTGGAATGCCTTATGACCACCCGCCTGGTGGGAAAGAGTGTAATACTTCTCCCCCTCTCTCACTATCATCTCATCATCAGAGGGTGGAGGGAGAAATTTTGGTAACATGTGCCTTGGCAACCTTGTATGAGATTCCTTCCCAGAAGAAGCCTTGTCTGATGCAGAGGAAGAAGAAACACCACCCCCAACAACAGCCCCTTCACCACCCGATGAAGAAGAACCCGGCTCAACAGCTCCAACTCCAGAGACAGCTCCCGCCTCTGATGTTGAACCCTCTGCGGAAGAATCCGGCCCAGTCTCCGCACCAACAGGTGGCGTGGTTCCCTGATTTCCATCAGACTGAGGCTCGTCGGGATTTTCCCCACAAGACACCAAAAAAAACACAAAAATAAGAACTTTAATGACAAACATGGTTCCTCCAAAATAAAAAAACAAGAAAAAACGGGGCCAACACACTCAGTTTATTCCTTATAAACTCCGGCCTGTAAACACTTTTTTTATAACAAGTTTAATTTTTATTTTATGCGTCATAAACCCCTTCCATCAAAGTCCTTATCGCTTCACTAAAAAGATAATCTTTGCGATAGAATAGTTATGGAGGCCCATCACCACTTCCCTGTTTTGGTACAGGCCATTTTAAATCATCTGCCCCCGCAGGCTTTAAATCAAAAAGCATGGGTTTTGGACGGCACCTTTGGCAGAGGGGGGCATATAAAAGCTCTTCTTCAAAAAAATCCCAGGCTTTCCATTATAGCCCTGGATCAGGACAAAAAAGCCATTCAATGGGGACTGAAAAATTTAAAACCGGTGTTTCCTGAATCTGTTTATTTTTTTCATGCCAATTTTCATAATGTGTCTGAATTAAAAACCAGATACTTTAAGTCCCACATGAAGCAAAAGGGCTTCGATGTCATTCTTTTGGATTTGGGTGTCAGCTCACCCCAGATGGATGAGGCAGGGAGAGGCTTTAGCCTTTATAAGAACGGGCCTTTGGATATGAGAATGGACCAAAGTCAGAGATTGACAGCCGCTCATATTGTAAATCAATGGGGGGAACAACCACTCAAAGATTTGTTTTATCTCTATGGAGAGATTCGAAAACCAGGACCTGTGGTCAAAGCCATCATCAAACAGAGACAAAAACAGCCTTTTGAACACAGCCTTCAGCTGGCTCATCTGATACAAAAGCACCAAAAATGGCACCGAAAGGGGTTTCATCCGGCCACCCCTTATTTTTTGGCCCTGCGTCTAAAAGTCAACAAAGAGCTGGAGGGTTTAAAAGAAGCTTTGCCAGAGCTGGTGAAATCCTTAAACTTAAAGGGAAGGCTTTTTATTTTGAGTTTTCATTCTTTAGAGGACAGAATAGTAAAGAGGTATTTTAAAATGGAGCATAAAAAACAGGGTTTGATAATCAATAAAAAAGTGATCCGTCCCGACAGAGAGGAAATTCAAAACAACCCCAGATCCAGAAGTGGGCGTCTGCGGATTTTTGAAAAAACACATTTTCCACCCCGGGGGAGGCAGGCATGACAGAGGATTTTTCCCACAAGAGCTTAAAGCCTTTTTTTAATATGCTGATAATCACTTTGTCTTTGTTCACCATTGTGTTTTTCAAAATGGAGGTCCGGAGGTTAAACTATGAGTTTATCAAAAAAAACCAGGAGTATAGTGTTCTACAGGATCGTTATTACAAAAATCTTATCCAGCAGGCCCACCTGACCTCCCCTGTCCGGCTGGAAAAACTGGCCCACTCCCAAATGAGTTTAACACCGGCCCGAAAGGGGCAGGTGATTTTAATCCTGAGCGGCAAAGCTGCCATTCCACAATAACAACAAAAGCTTATGAAATCCCGTATCCTTTTTATATGTTCTGTTTTGTTTTTGTTTTATATTTTCCTGGTGGGAAGGGGGGCATGGCTGCAGTTTTTTCCCGACAAAAAACTGACAGCAGTTAAGAAAAAAAATTTTGAAAAAATGATAAGCCTCAAACCCCGACGCGGCATTATCCACGATCGCAAGGGTACAGAGCTGGCCCTTTCCATATCCTCTCAGTCTTTATTTGCCGATCCCTCCCTGATCACCCACCCCGGGCCTTTGTCCCGCAAACTGTCCCGGATATTAAAGCAGCCCTCTCAAAAAATTTATAAAAAAATCAAAAATAAAAACCGGCGTTTTGTGTGGCTGAAGCGTCATGTGCCTGAAAAAGAGGAGCAGGCCTTAAGAGCTTTAAAAAACCCGGGGCTTTCTTTTTTTGAAGAACCCAAACGCATTTATCCCAATGGATCTTTACTGGCACAAACCCTGGGGTTTGTGGGCCGGAGCGGCCATGGCCTGGAGGGCCTGGAGCTTCACTATGACAAAGTACTGAGTGGCAAGGAACGAAAGATTTTGGTGCAAAAGGATGCCAAGGGAAAACCCCTGTTCTCTGATGTGGTCACAGACCTTATGACTTTCAGAACCAATGGAGCGGATATTTATCTGAGCATTGATTCCGATTTGCAGTTCTTTTTTGAAAAAGAACTCAGAAAAACCGTGGAACACTATGTGGCTCAAAAGGCTATGGGGTTGATTATGAATCCCGAAACGGGAGAGATTTTGGCTATGGTTCATATCCCCTCTTTTAATTTAAATGATCCTTTTCACTCCCCCCAAACTTTGTTCAGAAACCGTGCTGTGGTGGATGTGTTTGAACCCGGCAGCACTTTAAAACCTTTTGTGGCACTGGCCGCTTTAAAGCAGGGCATTTCCCCAACAACAAAGTACAGTGGCCAGGGGGGGAAACTGGAAATCGAAGGGCATATTATTCAGGAAGCCGAATCCGATCATCAGTTTAAAGAGTTGAGTTTAAGGGATATTATAGCCCGATCCTCAAATGTTGGAGCGGCCCAGGTGGCTCTTCAAACCGGAACACAGGCTTTATACAAACACCTAAAAAATTTTGGTTTTGGCTCCCGGCTGGGCCTGGAATTTCCCGGAGAGGGAAGAGGGATTTTAAACCCTCCCCCCTGGACAAAACTACAGCTGGCAACCACAGGCTTTGGACACTCTGTGGCTGTAACAGCCCTCCAACTCACTTCCGCTTATTGTGCGATTGCCAATGGGGGGGTACTTAAAAAACCTTTGCTGGTAAAATCCATTCACTATAAGGAAAGTGGAAGAAAAGAAGTCTTTAAACCTCAAACTCTAAAGAGGATTTTTACCCCCCAGGAGGCCAAAACTCTTACCATGATGCTACTTTCCGCTTTATCGGAGGAAGGCACAGGTGCAAAAGCCCGTGTGCAGGGCTTTTTGGCAGCCGGCAAAACAGGGACCGCACAAATGGTGGATCCGGAAAAAAGAGGTTACATGGAAGGGCTTTACATTTCCAGCTTTGCAGGTTTTATCCCTGCTCACAATCCCCGCTTTGTTATTTATGTGGCCATTGATGGAGCCACAAAGAAGTTTTATGGTTCCACAGTGGCGGCTCCTGTATTTTCCCGCGTGGCAGAATACGCCCTTTTAAAAGCCGGGCTTTCCCCCACTCTTATCAGTGAAGAACATCTTTTAAAAACCACTCCCCCGGAGCCGGAAGCCAAAGCCATTAAAAAACTCCGGGATATAGCCTCCCCACCGGCGGGTTTGCTGCTTTCCTCTTCCACAACCCCTGATTTTACCGGTTTAAGCCTCAGAGAGGCTTTAAAAAAAGCCAAAAAACACAAAGTGCATTTAGAGGTCAAAGGCTTTGGACATGTTATCAGAAGCAGGCCCTCTTCGGGAAAGAAGCTTCCCAAAAATCGAAAAGTTCACCTTATTATGAACCACTGAGTACTTACAGATTTGAGGGGAAAAACAAATTCACTGTCTAACTTTTTAGCAGGAGAAGTTTGTCCAGTTTGATACTTACTGTCTCCACCTTTTTATCCATTGTTTCCACCTTTTTATCCATTGTTTCCACCTTTTTATCCATTGTTTCCACCTTTTTTTTCACTTTTTCAACTTCCTGCTCCAGGCGTGTTTGATTTTTCTGAAGCTGTATCTGACTCTCCTGAAGCTGCACCTGATTCTCCTGAAGTTGTGCCTGACTCTCCTGAAGTTGTGCCTGACTCTTCTGAAGCTGTGCCTGACTCTTCTGAAGCTGCACCTGATTCTCTTTAACAGGATTTAAAAGCCAGTTAAATATCACCCCCAAAAAAGAGATCACTGCTGTAAAGGCAATAATAGTGATTAAGCTTGTGTGTAAGTCCATGGTTCCATTTTCTGATCTTAAGCAGATAATGTCAAGAGAAAACTTTAAGACGACCAGCGAATCTCTTTTAAAACAGGATCTTCCGCCCTGTAATCTCTAAAGCAGGCAAGTTCCCGGTATGTATTTTCTTTCACCGGGCGGCGGTGGGATACAGGGGATTTTTTAAACAGGCAGCCCAGGGGGGGAAGTAAAAAAGACTTTTTAAAATAGGGTTTAAAGTCTTCCGAAGAGGCCCCCACCGAAGATATCAATGAAAACCTCTTTGCCTCAGCTTTAACCTTGCCATAAACACGAAAACACGAAGAGTCAAAATCCATATCCCCTGCCACTAAAGCCAACACACGACTTTCAAAGGACTTGACATAAGCTGCCACGGGGACAGCCGCTGAGCTGCCCATCACCACAGTGGGTCCCCCTTTCCTGTGTACAAATCTGTCGTAAAACCCCATGCTGAGCAAAAAAGTCATTAAATCCCTGGAATAAGCAGGAGAGGATTTTAATGAACCTGGAAGACCCCACATCCATAAAGGCTGTTTTATGCCATGCCGGTGGAGAATATCCCGGGCCTGCATGGTTCGGCTCATCACTTCCCCTATTCTTAAACAGTTCCGAAAAACCGCCACCGAGGGGACCGGCAAAGAATGAAAATAAACCCCTTTAAATCGAACCCACATAATAACTTGACACCTCGTTTAAAATTCATTTTAAGTCAAAAACAGTGGTTTTTATCCCATATACAGGGTTTTAGGGCAAATTTTTTTGCTCCTCAGGCTCAAAAACAGGCTCAAGTATTTACTTTTTACAATGGCAGTAAAAACCTTTCACTGTTTTTAGGGTCAAAGAGGAAAACTTTTCACAAAATCCCACACACAAAGCCCCTGTAGCAGTATTTTATGGAGAACAGCTGCCACTTTTTTATTTTTTAAGACCATGGTCTGTATTGAACACCCGGGAGGATTCAGGTTAAGCTTCTTAAAAGCCTGTGATGAGAAAGTATTTTAACTCTTTTTTTGTTTTTGTTTTGCGGTTCAAACAACCGATGTCCCGTTTTTTGTCTTTACAGAAGCACTGGATATTTATGGGGATTATAGCTTACCTGAGTGCAGACCTGCTTATTTTGTCCATTCGCCCCTCTTTCCTCTCTGCCTCCCAGCCCCGGATTTTACAGGGGCCAAAACAAAAAAAACGGGATTTGCTCTCGCAATACCGTCCCATTTCTGATTTTAATGTCTTTCATAACGATCCCATCCCCCCCTCTTTGTCCTCACTGCAGGAGGAACCAAAAACACCAACAGGTACACCTCAGCCCTCCCGCCTTCCCCTCACACTCAAAGGCACTATTGTCTATCAAAATGAGCTTTACTCCATAGCACATATCACCACCACCACCAAAGGCAAATCAGATTCCTATCAAATTGGCGATGTGATAGACACTTTGGCCCGTATCACTCATATTGAGAGTGAAAAAGTCTATTTTATCAATCTGAACAGCAACACAGAGGAATACATTAAAATATCCAGCCTTTCTGAACAAACAGGCCTGAAATTCAGAAAACCCCGCAGACAGGTTTTACCTCACCGCATAAAATCCAAAAAACCCTTTAATTTTCAAATTCAACGCTCCATTGTGAACAAGTACTTTCGCAATCTCCCGGATATCCTGCAAAAGGCCAGAGTGGTTCCCTACTGGGAAAATGGAGTCCTGGTGGGGCATCAGTTTAAGTACATTGAACCAGGAAGTGTTTATGAAAAAGAATTAGGCTTTAAAGTGTCCGATATCATTCTCTCCGTAAATGGAGAAAAAGTCCGGTCACCTATACACGCCGCAGAATTATTCCACCGCGTCAAAAGCAATTCCAAGCTGGATATGCTTGTAAAAAGGGATGGTAAGGACATCCCCTTTTCCTGGTCCATCAATGAGGATTCTTCTATTGAAGAACCCTCCCAGCTGCAATAGTATTAAGAAAGAGGTACATTTTTAAAAAAGGATTTTTTAAATGGTTTATATAAAAAACAGGATGTTTTTTAAGTGTCAAAAAAGTGGGAATGGCAGCACCTGTTTTCTCTTAAGCCTTTTTTGCTGCGGATTTTTGATTTTTGTGTTGGGGGGCTTTGCCTCTTCAGCACAGCAGGAGGAGGATGTGGCCTCCTCTGTTTCCGGGGAGGGGGAAAACCCATCATCACCCCCCCGTTTTAAGGGAAAACAAACAGGGGTGGAAATATCACAGGCCCGGCCGGAGGATATCACACCGGAAAATTACCCCAATATTATTGAAAGCTTTGTCTTCCCCAATGCCGATCTCAAAGATGTTATTAAAGCCATGAGTACAGACTTAAACATTAACATTATTATGAGTCCGGAGCTTGCGGGTAAAAAAATCAGCATTATCTCCTACTCCCCCATCACTGTGGCAGAAGCCTATCAGGCTTTTTTATCGGCTTTGGCCCTTCATGGTCTGACAGTCACACGCAGTGGGTCTTTTTTAAAAATTGTGCCTTCTGATCAGGCTTTAAAAAGCTCCCCCATTTACCAGGGGAAGGGGGAATTAAAAACCGATCATTTTGTCACACGTATTTTTAAGCTCAAGCATATCCAGGCCCAGACTTTAAAAAACAAAATCAAACCTTTTATAGACAGCAAGGCTGTACAGTCTCTTATTTTTTACGAACCCTCCAATATGGTGATTATTTCCGGTCATGGCTTAAATGTGGAAAAAACCCGCAGAATTATTTTGGCCCTGGATGTTCCCTCCCAGGAAAACAATTTTAAAGTTCTGCCTGTCAAACATGCCGTGGCAAAAACACTGGCCGAAACCATAGGGGGGCTTCTTCAGAACATGTCTGCCAGTTCTTATCGTTCTTACGGCAGCCGGAGAGGCAGAAACAAGGGATTTCAAATCCGCCAGAGCAAAATTAACATCAGCTCTCTCACCCATGATGAGAGAACCAACTCTCTTATTGTCATGGGTAATGCCGCAGGTATTAAAAAAGTGGAGGATCTGGTGGCTCAGCTGGATTATTACCAGGATCCGGAGCTTGCCGGTGGGATTTTTGTTTACAAAGTCAAGCACGGCAGTGCGGAGGAGCTGGCAAAAACCCTCAACACCCTGTTTGGAAACAAATCAGGCAGAAGACCCTCCAGCAAAAATCAAAAAACCGGAAGTTTTACCCCTCCCGGGGTTATGAGGGTTAATAAGTTTTCGCAGATGCAAAATGTGTCCACCGCACAGTCTTTTCAGGATATTCAAATCACGCCCGAAAAAAACACCAACAGCCTTCTGATTGTGGCCAACAAATACAATTACGAAAACACAGTTTTAAATCTTTTAAAAGAGGTGGATATTTCCCGTAACCAGGTTTTTGTAAAAGCCATAATTATGGAGATGAACACAGACAAAAACACAGACTGGAAGATGGCCAGCTACTGGATTCCCAAGGGAAGTGGAGGGGTGGCAAGAATGGGCTATGGAATGGGGGACAACCTCCTCAACACTGTGCTCTCCACATCTGGTGCCACTTTAATGTTTCCCCTTCAGATTTTTAAACACATTGGCAGCCCGGGCAAAATCCTCGATTACTTTAACAAAAAAGAGGGAGGGGGATACGAGGGGGATTTGGAAAACATAGAACCTTTTGTGCGTTTAAAAACAGGACAGCTGAGCAGCAAAGGGGCCAGTGCTGTAGCTGCCAGCCCTTCCGGTTCTGATTCCCAGGCCCCAGAGGGTGAGGATTCTTCTGACTCCCGGGGTGGAGGGGGGTCGGTTTTACCTCTTCGCATTCCCTCTCTGGCTGCTTTTATACGCTTTTTACAAACCACTACAGGGGGTAACATTTTATCCAACCCTCAGGTGATAGCACTGGATCACCAGGAGGCTCTTATCAGCATCAAAGAGAGAATACCCATTATTGGATCCCGATCCACAGGGGGGCTTCAAAATGCCCTTCAAAGCACTGCCAACACAGATCATGAGGAGATTAAAACAGAACTCAAAATCACTCCCCATATTAATCCGGACATTAATTCTGTAAGGCTGGATTTGGAGCAAAACCTGGGAAACATTACCGATCAGGCCAACATACCTCAGGATGTGCAAAATATTGCCATAGGGACAAAAACCCGCACTTTAAAAACCTCCATCACCTTAAAAAACGGGGAAACGGCGGTTTTAGGGGGGCTTCTTACGGCAGAAAACACCAGCAAAGCCTCTAAAATTCCTGTTTTAGGGGACATACCCATTATAGGTTCTTTATTTAAAAACTCTGAAAAACGCCGTAAAAAAAACAACATGATTTTATTTATCACCCCTCATATTATACGCTCTGCTCACGAACACAAGCACATCTTAAGTCAAAAACTTAAAGATCGTATGAATTTTATCCGCCAGTTCACCAACAAAGATCCTTTTGCAGGACTCACTGCGGAAATGCTCAAACAGTCCCAAACAGAGGAAAGCACAAGCCCGGAAGAGGAGAAATCACAACAAGAGGAAACCCAGCCCCCTGCCCTCTCTCTGAAAGAAGAGGCAGACTTTGTGGAGGAAGACACATTTATTGAGGAGGACTCTCCCGCCTCAGAAGAAGCTGAGGAAAACTCTTTTGAAGAGGCAGGTGAAGAAGAAGAGGAAGAGGAAGAGTTTTTGCCGGAAGAGGAGGCAAGACACACTCCAACAACCTCTGAGGGGCAAAAGCAGCAAAACCTCTCCCCTGCCCCGGAAGAAAAAGAAGATCTGGCAGAAGACATCCTTTTCCCCACCGATCCGGATATCTAAAAAAAACTATCGGCTTTTGTGTTCAATTAAAAAAAATCCTGTTTTTTCTCAAATCCCCTTGATTTTTACCCAATTAAGTAAGATGGTTGACTTTAACCAGGAGGTTTAAGTAGATAGCTCTTTGCCAAAAAGGGAAAAAGACCGCATAAGAAAAGAGTTGCCTGATACCCATATTTATTATAAGGATTAAGTGGCCGGGGCCACACCAGTATGAAGGCTTTGTGTTTTAGTTTTCCAGGAAAAAAATGGGGGGGGGTTTTTTGTCCTCTCACTTCTTTTCTTTTTCACTTTCAGTTTAAGCTTTTACTCTCTGGCTGATACCTATTGCATTGGTACCGGAAGTAAAAGGCGGTGTTTTGGTGGATCTCAAGGTGGAATGGAAAACAAATGGTTGTGTGCTGGTTGGAAAAGTAAAAACACCTGTCGCAGAAGTGACGGAACCACTTATAAGACATGCGAACCATGTCCTGGATGTTCAGGGGATAAACCTTGTGGATCTTACCCGAATTGCAAGGCACAGCACACCTGTTACAAACCAGACAACACCACTTATAAGTCCTGTGACCTTTCTTATTATTGTAGAAAAAAACCATACAAGCCGTGGTGCCAGGTACCTAGTTGGTCCCCGGTGGGTACCACCGGCACACTTTATAAAGTCGGGCGAAAAAGAGGTGAAAAAATAGCTATAGGGCAATGCTGTACAAAAACATACGCAAAATGTAATTATTCAGGGTGTAAAACTGTTGCTGTGACTTCTTATAATGTGGGATCTTGCACACCGGAAAAATGTCCAAAGGATAAACCTTGCGGGAAATACCCTGATTGCAAGGCACAGCACACCTGTTACAAACCAGACAACAGCACTTATAAGTCTTGTGACCTTTCCTGTAAGAAAGAACCAGACAAAGAAAAAGATAAAAAAAACAGGTATTGCCAGGTACCTAATAATTCCCCGGCGGGTACCACTGGAACACTTTACAGAACCAGACGGATAGGTGGAACACTAAGAAGATACACCCTGGGACAATGCTGTACCAAAACATACACCAGATGTACTTATATTGCATGTGGAGCTTTTGCTGTATCCACTTCTTATAAAGCGGGAGCTTGTAAAAAAAAGCGAAAGAAGGGGGAAGGGGACCTTAACATCGGGAATTTGATTTTTGGCAAGATGCCAAAGAGAGAAAAAAACCAGAGTACCCCAAAAGCTTTTAAAATAAACAGTACAAAACCCGGGGTGATTATGAAGGGGGTTTTAAGAGTGTATGTGAAGTCTTTTGATGATTTGAAAGTCTGTGACAAAAAAGGACAGTGTGTAAAGGTTTGTTACAATGACGGAACAAACTGCCCTCACCGGAAAAAATAACAGAAAGTGTAACCACCTGGTGGCTTCCTTAAATGATGTTTTTTTTGACAAATTTGTAAGTTTTACACGGGGGGTTATTATTTTTCCTTTTTCAGATTTGTACCCATCCGGTGGTCGCCTTATGAGAATAACATATAGAAATGGAAAAATGTATGGTGTTATAAATTCTCAAATTCTCAACGCTATGAAAAAATTAAAAAAGAGGCCTGTTCTTTTCAATGCCAAGCCTGTAAAGATTAAAGGTGAGGTTTGCTCCTGTAACCAAAGCAAGTGATATTTAGAGGTCAAACCATCCAGTTCATAAATCCCAATGCCTTTAAAGCCAAATGACTTCACACCCTCAATGAGGGTGTAAGTTTTACAAAGGCCCTGTGTGTTTTTTACAAAAATTAAAAATTTACTTCTCACAATGTGCAAAAGTATTCATATATAAAACATTTGGACTTGTTTAGGTGATTTTTGGTATGTTTTTTTTTGAAACATGTTTATGTTATACATCTTACCTTTAAAGGATGGCCTGTACATGTGTTTTTTTAAACCGTTAATTTTTTTACCACCCGCGGTGATGTGTTTTGTGCTTTGTTTTTCTCACGGGGCTGTGGGGGAAAAGAGGAAAGCATGTCAGGCTTTTTTTACAAAAGGGGAGTTTGTAAAAAAACCTCTTAAAGACTTTCTGAAAAATTTAAAATCAGCACAAAACACGGGCTTTCTTCATATTACAAGCCCTCCTCCTGTGGAGGAAAGCACACAAACCATAGTGAAAGCTCTTAAGTTTTTAAGCCGGCAACACAAAAATCAGGGGCAAATTGCTCTTGTTATTGCTCACCAGTGGCCCCTGTTAAAGCAGTTAAGCCCTCTGCTCCAGAGTCCACCGCACCCTTTCAATCAGGCTTTAAAAAAACCATCTGCCCTGCCTTTCCATTTGACTTTGTGGCACAACACCTCACCCGCTCACATGGCCAGGGATATAAAAAAAGCCGCCAGCTCACAAAAAACAACAGTGTTTTTGGCCATGGGGCAGGAGCTTCAAAATCAACTCCAGGAGATCAGCTGGGACACCTACGATGAATTAGCCAGGCACATTCAATGGGTATTTTTCCACAGGCTGGACCACCTGAAGCTTTTCGACACAGAGCAGGCTCTTTTAAAACTCGTGAATGACTCAGAGGCTTTTGTCTATGGCACCAGCAAAACCCCTGACTACAAACACTGGCTTAAACAACTTCCTTTAAACCGTATAGTTTTGTTTCAAAGTCCTTCTTCCACCACTTCCCCTCCAAAAAATAAAACCCTTTTAAAGCCAACACAAAGGCAGAATAAAGAAAATCTGCTTCTTTTACCCCCTGCTTTTACCCCTGACTTCCCCAATAAAGAAGTAACTTATCATTTTCAAAACTTAAAACCTTTTATTCAAAAAAAAACCATCCCCCTGCTGAATGAGATTTTTTTTCTCAGTCAGAGCAACTTCAGCATTCCCAAAGGGCAGTCCCTGTTTCTTAAAACCCACAACGGGGGAACCACACGCATGGAAATGCACCCACGGTATTACGACAAGCTGTTTGATATTTTAAAACCGGTATTTAAAGCAAAAAAACGGGGTGTTATTGTGATGCCCTCCACTCTGAGTGCCCACCTGTTGAAAACCCACTTCAAACACAAATCCGCAAATGTTGTTTATACAATCCACGATCAGAACAAAAGTGATGCACAAAAAAGAAAAACCCTGCTGAACACCAAAAAAAGTTTTTCCACACCCCTTCTGTCAAAGGGAGGGGAAATGCCCTCTCACTATACCATCACCACCCCGGCTTTTGTGGAGGAATTAAACCACAAAAAAACAGAAGCCTATATTAACCTGAACACCAATAACACTTTAAAACACAGACTGAGTGGGATACACAACATGCAGGGGGATGTTTTGTTGCTTGTGGATTTTTACAATCTCAGTTCCAGAAATGAAACACTGGCTTTTTTAAATTTTTTAAACCCCCTCCACAAAAAAACACATGGGGTCCCTCACACTGCCCTAAACACCCACTCTGAAAAACTGAAAAACCACTTTCGCGACCGCATCCGGTGGCACGACAGGGAACCAGAAACAGTACATATCAACACCGCCAAAATTCTCGTAAAAAGAGTGAGAAGAATTCACTCACCGGCAGCTTATCAAAAATGGGTAAAATACAGAAAACCCTACGGGGTTCCCCTTCACCCCGATAAAGTGTACAAGGATTTTAAAGGCTGGGCGGATTTTTTAAATCTCCAGGTTAAGGAGACAGAGCTCAGTAAATCTGATTTCAGAACCTCCTTTAACCAGGCCAGAAAACTTGTGCGATCTTTTGGGTTTTTATCCAGAGAGGAGTTCAGACAGGCAGCAAAAACCCAAAGAGAACTCGTGAATATCCCCATTCAACCGGAAAGGTATTACCAAAAGGACTGGACCAACTGGGAGGATTTTTTGGGCAAAACCCCTGTTTTTAAACCACCACATGGTGCCAGCGGACTGAAACCAAAACCGGTTCCAAAAACAGGTCGCTTACATTTATGATTTTTGAAATTTTTGAAAAAAAACTCTTAAGCTTTCGGGTTTTAAAAACACCACATAACAGCTGAGCATCAGTAAGGAAAAAAACACAAAACCCTGGCTTAAGGCAATGACAGTATGAAGCACACAACCGGAGATGAGCAAAGGTTTTCTCCAAAGAGAAAACCACACCAGTACGGGAAAATAAAGCTGAAAGGCCAGCACAAACCAAAACAACAGGCCCACCACAAACACAGGCAGCATCAGCAGGTAAGAAGAGGAAGCAAAAAACCCCTCATAATGGGAAAAAGCCTCCCACAAACCTGTCCCCTGCAAAGAGCTGCCCCGCTGAAAAAGGGAAAACCCGGAACATGCGTAAATCACACACAGCTGAATCTGTATCAACCTCAGCGACAAAGTGCTTAAACTGCACCCCAGGCTTGTCCCCTCTGAGACCAGGCCCCTTCTTTTATGAACAAAATAGGGAATCCACCGAAGCTGCCGGTGAGAAGATCCTATCATCAGGTAAAACAGCAAAAAAGTGGCCAGGTAATCCGCCCCATAAATAATGGTGGGATTGGTGTGCATAAAAAGAAGATGAAAAACAAAGGTCAGAAAGCTCACCAAACGCCCCCCCACCCCCAAGACCATTAAAAAGAGCAGGAAAACAAAAACCATGTAACAAAGATAAATTGTGGTATCCGAAGAGAGTATAAAATGAAAAGCCTGTGCTGTTTGATGAGACCTTAAAGCCTGAGCAGAACCCGGACCCAAAAGGCCCGATTCATAAAAAAAGATCCGAATGTCAAAAAAACGCACCAAATACATCACAAGCAATACCAAAGACACGCAAAACCTCAGACCGCTTAAGGAGATGGTGTCAGCGGGTTTAAACCAAAACCGGTTCCAAAAATTAAGACCTGTGGTAAGTTTTTCCTTTATTTTCTTCATGGGACCTTCCGGGCATGTTGTTTGTTATAAGAGGCCACCCCTCCCCGTATCTGAAAATCTTCATACTCCTCTTCACTGTCTATACTTCGTATGTGATCCCTGTTGGCACAAAGGGCTTTGACTTCAAACTCCAGATGAGCCTGTTTTTTCCCCGTCCTGTGAACCCTGAAATCAAAAGAGTAATTTCTATGGGAACGGGCTTTCCGGTAAGGGGTTTGAGGCATACTAAAAGCCTTCAGGGACAGGCTTTTGGCCTGAGGATGCAGCTGACACAAAAAAGGTAAAACATGTCTCCTGAGCAGAGCGGGGGAACGGGTCTGATAAAAATAACGGGTATGGAAAATCAAACGATTGTGATTAAAGTAAAGTCTGTCGGATTCTTTGCGGGAGGGGGGCCATATAAATGTTTTGCTGGTTTTGACTCTTCTTTTTTTTCTGCGGGTTTTTTTGGTTTTTTGCCCCCGCACCTCATACTCAAAATAAATATAAGAACCAGGATGGGAAAACAAATCCCAGGAACCTGCCATATTCAAAGTGCCTGCATAAAACATCAGGTAAGGCGAAAAAGTTTTATACAACAAAGAGGAGGGGTGAGGCACAATCACCATCACCATCAGATGATACAACACAAACACAGAAGCCAGCACTTTTAAAACCCTGAGCAAAACAGGGTTTTGCATCACTTTTTTTCTAAAAGAAAGCAGTTTTTTCTTTTTCATGGATTCTTCTGTGGCAGTTTAACAGGAGGTTTTAAAGAGCTGATTTTATCACAAACCCATTTGAGTTCTTTTTCCAGCTCCCCCTCTGAGGACATTTGCACCCGGTTTTGAAAATCCTCCACCACTTTGTTTAAAGACACATGAGAGGATGCCTCCTCCTCACTGTGCAAAAGCTCTTTTAAATCCTCAGAAGAGGGGAGATCGCCCAGGTTTTTTAAACCAAAAACCTCCAAAAAATGAGCCGTGGTTTTATAGGTGATAAATCCCATGGAGTCTTTTCTGCCAAATTCAATCATGTCTTTTTCCATCAGGGTTTTGAGCAGGTGAGAGGATTCCACCCCACGGGCTTTGTCAATTTCCGCTTTACTGCAGGGTCCCCGGTAAGCCACCACAGACAAAACCTCCATGGCCACAGAAGAGAGTTGAAAAAGCCTCCCCTTAATGAGCCTTAAAAGATAGTCTTTGTTTTCCTCTTTGGTTCTTAACTGCCAGGCACCTGCCACCTCTTTCAGCTCCACCCCACAGTCTGTTTTTTCTTTCTTCTCTCTTAAAAACTTTAAAGCCTGCCGGATTTCAGAGTGGGAAACACTGTCCCCCTTAAACAAAGTGGAAAAATCCTTAAGACTTAAAGGTCTGCTGAAAGCAAATAAAGCACTTTCCATTATGGAGGCCATATCGTGTAAAGACAAACGGGTGGATCTTAACATTTTAATTTTTACCTCTGGCTTCTTTTATCCCCATTTTGCACCCCACTTCAGGGGAAAGTCCATACCAAACAAAAAGCATGTGTTCAATATAGACGCACCACCTGACTTAAGTCCAGTTTTGTTCCTTAAACAGGTTCATATCCTGTTTGGAAAGAGGGTTTTTGACTCTCACCAAAACACTTGCCTTTTCCTGCTCAAGGGTGATATGCCCCTGTCGGCTCAGCTCCAAAAGAGACAAAAAAGCCACTAAAGTCCAGCCAGGGTGATCTTTTACCCCTTCAGGGATAAGAACATCCATATTAAAACAGGCTCTTTTTTCAAAATGAGGGGAAAAAGACAAAATACACTCTGAAAGCAGAGGCAATGAGGGCTTTTGGCTTAAACCCGTTTGCGTTTTTATACGCTGGTCCACACGACGGTAAGCTTTTAGCAGGGAAAAAAGAAGTTTTTCGCAGGGGCTTGGCCTGGTTTTCACAGATTCTTTTTCCAAATCGGGGTGCTTTCGGCTCCACACATCCCTTCCCAAAACAGATCCCCGGTAAAGCTTTTTCCCCAAAGCTTTAAAAACCAGCATGGGAATCTGATAATGTCTGACCCCGGCCTCTGTGGACTCCGGGGCAGGGGCCTCCTCCGCCGCCTCTTCCGCGGGGGTGGGAAACAAACTCCGGGATTTTATGTAAATCAAAGTGGCAGCCATTTTGACAAAATCCCCTGCCATTTTCAGGTCTAAAACAGGATGAGTGGCCAAGACATGCAAATACTGGTCTGTGATTTTGTGGATATCAATGTCAAAAATATCCATCTCCTCCCTTCTTACCAGCTGAAGAAGGAGGTCCAGGGGACCTTTAAACTCTTTGATTTCAAACTCCAAAAAAGCACCCTTTTTCTTTTGTTGCCTGTACTTTTGAGGGTACAAATACAGAGCTTTGAATACAAGCTTTTTGAACCATAAAAAAAACCTTGGGAAGGGGTCTCACTTTCACCCCCTCTTGTTTGAACCTGCATTTTTTTTGTACTAAACTCTTTATTTATGGAAGCCCGGCAACAACAAAAAAAACCTTTGGTATCCCCCAGTCTTTTATCAGCGGATTTTACCCGCCTGGGGGAAGAGGTTAAAAACCTGGCCCGGGCGGGGGCAGACAGCCTCCATATTGATGTCATGGATGGCCACTTCGTACCCCAGATCAGCATGGGGCTTCCCGTAGTGAAAAACCTGAAGTCTTTAAGTCCGCTGCCCCTGGAGATTCATCTGATGGTGACACAGCCGGAAAACTTTATAGACGACTTTATAAAAACTGGAGCCAGCCTTATCTGCTTTCACATAGAGACAGGCTCTCCATGCCAAAAACTCTTAAAACTTATCCGAAGGCATGGCTTAAAAGCGGCACTGGCCATAAAGCCACAAACCGGTATCCACCAGATCTTTGATTTTTTGGAAGACCTGGACCGTGTTTTACTGATGACGGTACAACCCGGAAAAGGTGGACAGGAACTGTTAAAAGCCCCTCTTGCAAAAATCCCCCTGCTCAAAAAAGAATTAAAGAAAAGAAATTTAAATATCCCCATACAGGTGGACGGGGGGGTGAATTTAAAAACCCTTCCCCTTTTAAAAGAGGTGGATGTACTGGTTTCAGGAAGTTTTATCTTTGAAAGTGGAGATTACAAAAAAGCCATTCAAAATTTAAAAGAGGGTTGAAAATAAAAACCATTATATTTTTTTTAAACGCCCGTAAAGGGGCTGTGGTTGTGGAGTATGTGTTGCTTTTGGTGGCATGTGTGGGTTTTGCCTATACCATTTACAGCCTTGTGGATATGGATGCCCAAAACCCGGGATGGGTTATCAATTTATGGAAGAAAATCCTTATCCCCATAGCAGAGGACATTGAAAAATAACACCCCCGTGAAGGGTAAGCTTTTTAAGCCCCAGAAAATCAGGATCTGTTGGAAAGACATCGGTAACGCAGCCGGGCATCCGCTCCAAAGCTTACTGTTTCCTCAATACTGATTTGTCTTCCACTTAAACTAAAATCCACCCGGTCCCCATCCACCCGGAGACGCACAGACTCCGGCACAGGTACACAGTGAGTGGTGAGTACATGACCCTGGCGGGACACATAATCCGCAATGGAACCCAGCTGATCACTGTAATTTTGATCACAGATGGATATCACTTTGCCTTTTTTTAAATTTCCATACCTGTTTAAAGCACGCCTTTCCGGGTGAGCCGCTTTGGCATAAACACTGCCGTCCTGTTCAGGAATACGGTTTTCCCCCTGTTTGCGTCTGCAGGACTCATCCCCCGGCGTCACCACAATGGCATGATTAACCAAAGTCACCAGGCCCGAATGCACAGTATTCACCCGTTGAAACAAAGTCCCCGGCCTGTCCTCTTCAGGAAGCCCGTCCCGTGGTGCAGAACCACAACTTGTAAAAGTCCTGGGGCAGTAACCCCCATAAGAGTACTCGTTTTCATCAGAGATAAAAATAATCATTAGTAAAGAATGAGGGCGAAAAAAACCACCTCCCACACCTCCGCCATATCCGGCTTTGTCCAAAGCCTGGTTGACCACATAAATCCCTCTTTCGTGCCGGGCCCCCTGCTCTTCAGCAAGCTCCTTTAAGGTGTCTTTAAAGTCCTCCACATTGTCCTCATGCACCGATCCTGCTCTTTCCGGGTTTTCCAAAAACTCCCCACGGGAAAAATCCACAAATTCCCCTTTCTCCTCCTCATCCATGGTCATAAGGGCAATGCGGTAATCCATATTATCCAGACTGTCCAAAAAATCATCAAATTGATCGGCAACAGACTTCAGCTCCTGCTCCATGGAAGAGGAGTTGTCCACCACAAATAAAACATTAATTTTCCCCAGGCGTACTTTAAACTGTGTGGTGTCCCCACTTCTTCCACGGCTTCCACCACCTTCCTCTTCTTCATACTCATCCTCCTCCCACTCCTCATCAGGACCCAGGCCAGACACACCACCTGCATCTTCTGAAACCTGCATACCCCCGCAGCTTTCCAAACCCTCCACATGGGCTATTGACTCACAGTTGGTGGTTGTCAAAGCACTAAAATTGGTGTCCTGGCACCCGGTAATATAAGCCACCACACAAAAAGCCACAGCCATCAATAAAATGGCACCGGCCTGCATAAAATACCGGTTGGAAATCAAAAAATACCACTTTCTTAACATATACCCACTTAACGGAATATCCCGGACCTGAATTAAAAATAATCTGCACCCTGTACTCCACTTTTTAAAAAAGTCCGACCAAAGTCTATACACCCTTTTTGCATATAAAAAGGTAAGCACTCAACTTTAACAGGAGGTTTAGCCATGAGTACCAACCCTTTAAACCCTTCCCCGCAATGGAATACTGAGCATCAGGAATTTGCAAAAACCGAGTTCCTCAGAGAGCAAAATGAATGCCCTATATGCCAAGGGGAATTGGACATTTTTATAGAGGCTTTGGGAGCCAGTAAAATCAAGGAGGAGGCACGATGCACACAGTGTATGGCTTTGTCCCGGGTGGAAAATCACGCACTGCATTAAAACCGGATGGGCAGCCCACAAAGGGACAATTTTCCGGCTGGAGTGTTGCACAAAATTTTGACACTAAAAAGCCCTAAAAAAACCCTAAAGCCCAGATTTACAGAAAAAACTTTCAACTTTTAAAAAAAAGCTTGACAGGGCTTTTTTTAGCTCTTACTCTAACTCTGCCCGGTAGTCTCTCAAAACGAGGTATGGTTTAATGTTTGTATCTACAGATAATTTTGAGTTCAAAGGTTTTGCCCCTTCTGATGAATTAAGAAGTTATTGCAAGGAGATCTACAGCCTCATGGAGGACAAAGCCCCCAGTGAATCCACAAAAAAAGCCTTTTTGGTGAAAACCAACTCCGGTTACGAGGGCCTTTTGCGTATCACTTCCGCTTCCGGTGTATTTGAAGCAGACGGCAAAAAACAGGAGTTAAAATCTTTGGTGGATGATCTTTACAAAAAAATGTCCCTTAAAATCCTGGACTGGAGTAAAAACCGCTGGGATTAAACAAATAAAGATTCCGCTTTCTTTTCTTTAACATTTTTTCCCTTTTAATTTCCCCGTGAGTACAACACAAAAACAACAGCCTTTTTCCAATCTGATGTTTAATATCATCCTTCCTGTTGTGATATTAAACAAAGGTTCTCACTGGCTCCCCTTCAGTGAGACAGTCATATTGCTTGTTTCCTTAAGTTTTCCTGTCACTTACGGGCTTTATGAGTGGTTTAAGTTCAAAACAAAAAACTGGTTGTCTGTGTTTGGGACACTGAGTGTGTTATTTACAGGGGGCCTGGCCCTTTTAAAGGTGGAGGGGATATGGTTTGCTGTCAAGGAGGCGGCTTTTCCCGCTCTCATTGGTGTGTTTGTATGGGCCTCCTCCTTAAGCCGCAGGCCTTTTTTCAAATACATGCTTCAAAGCTCCGGGGTTTTTAACTGGCCTCTTGTCACCAGCCGTTTAAAACCCGATCAGCAACACATGCTAAAGGCTTTGTTTAAAAAATACACGCAGCTGTTTTCCCTGTCTTTTTTCTTAAGTGCTGTGTTAAATTTTTTTCTGGCTTTTTATATTTTTTCGAAAAAACCACCGGTGGCTGTCCCTGTGGCAGAGGACTTAAATCAAAAAATTGCTGACATCACCTGGCTGGGTTTTGTGGTTATTGGGCTGCCCATGACTGCGGTAGCGGTTATTATTTTTGTGTTTTTTATCAAAAAACTGACCCATATCACCGGTCTTTCCACAGAACAAATCCTGCTCATTAAGGAAAAACCTTTAAACAAAAAAAACTCATAATAAAAACAGGGTTTTTAAAGTCTGGTCCATTGGTTTTGAAAGTCATAAACGATTTTTCTGGCCAAAGGCACAAAGCTTTTATCACACAAGCTAAAACCGCTGCCTTTGGTTTTTTTAATCAGTTCTGACACATAAACAGAGTAAGCGTTTTCATTTGTCAGGCCCCGGCCATACTGGGACTGGCAGTTCTCATCCCCGGGTCGCACAGTGATACCATAAACCAAAAGCTCTTTTTCCCCTTTAAAAGCCTGTTCAAAATCACTGAGAACATAAGCCGGCTTGACACGCTCTATGTCTGGTTTGCCTTTGGCCTCATCACTGTCGGTAATAATAACAGCCGCCACATCTGCATCTTTTCTAAAATGCTCTTTACTGCTGGTGAAAGAGCTTTTGAGGGCCTTTAAAGGCTCTTCATTCCAACCCTGACACCCTGGCGGGAGCAGACAGGTGTTGTACTTTGTTCTCCTGTGAATGTGGGTTCTTTGCCAATTAACAGGGCGATCGATCCCCAAAGTCCAGTAAAAAATTTGCTCATGGTTTTTCATCCGTGAGGTGAGGGTGTATTGCTCCACCATAAGCCTCCCGTTGTTTTCCAGCTGAAAGGGCTTTCCATCCCTGGAGGGAAAAAGAAACAACCGGCTTCCCCCATGCTCAGCATTGATAAACCATGCCTTCCAGTCCAGAGGGGACAAAGCCGGAATAAAGCCACTAAAAGTGTGCCTCACATTACTTAAAAATTTTCCCATGGAAGCGGAACCATCCACTACAAAAATAATATCCACAGATTTTTTGCGGGTTCCAGGTTTAAACCCCACACCGGTATCCCGGCTGGCGATTCTTCTTTTTTGAGGCTCGCCCACCAAGTCATTGGACAAAGCCATGGTGGAAAGGTTTTTGTTACCATCCCGGTCCAAAGCATTTTCCAAATCCTCCACCCAGGAGGGCCTGCCCATATCCTCGTTGTCACGGTCTCTTTCACCCCTTTGCCCGGCTTCTGAGGCCAGCTGGGTTTCCTCACCATCGTTGCTGTTCGCCTTAAAAGAGGGAGACTCCCCGCAAGAGGCCAAACAAAAAATCAGATACAAAAAATACTTTCTCATTAAACTTCCCTTTGTTATTAACCGGCCTTTGCTGCACAGGCTGCCTGAACAACCAAAGACACAGGCTTTTGTTTAAAAACACTAATAATGTAACAGTGAAAAAACACAAAAGAGTAAGGATGTTTTAAAAAACAGACTTATATCTTAAGCCTTATGTTTGACTTCCCCACATAAAGGCTTAGCCCCAAAGGCGGGGTGAGCTAAAAAGAATGAAAAACTGATATCTTACAAAGAGGCTGGGTTTTCAGCAGAAACAATACGGGGATGAAGTTTAATGTGAGAGTTTTTTCGAACAAAATTTATCCAGTTAAAAAATAACTGATGAGAGGCCATACGACTTGCGAAAATTAAATTTCTTTCCCCACCGGGTTTGTCTTTTTGTATACGATTTTGAAACTTGTCCACTCTCAGCAAAAACACCTCCCCACGGGAATAAAACACCCGGGGTATAAAACCCGTACGGGGTAAATACCCCACCACTTCCTCAAATAAATTTTTATGCAAACTGAGTCCCGGAAGCGAAAGCCGGTTTAAACCAAAATCCCCCGTTTTTTCCCACTGAAGTCCTTTCTCTTTTAATATCCGCTGAAAAGCCTTCACCTCCCCGGTCACAACCAGGTTTTCTATATGATTTTTATCCTTCAAATCAAAATCAGACCACTTAAACCGCACATAACTCACTTCCACCTCAAACTCTTTGAGCTCCTCCTGCTTTTCCTGCTCCCACCGGGAGGTAAAAACACTCTTGTCAAAAAAAGATCGAAGCTTGACCTCCTTCAGCTGCTTTCTGATAAGATCTTCAAAATAAGAGGCAGAAAAACTCCGGGCAGATAAAAAAGACAAATAACGGGACCTCTGAAAGCGTCCCTCCTCCTGAAACACCTCAAGCCCTGTTAAATAGTCCCCCACCTCCCGGTCTGAAACCTGAAGACCCAAACGGCCCGCCACATTGAGTATCAACTCCCTTTGCACCAAAGCCTCTATGGCCTGGCGGTGAAACTGATTTTGACGCTCAGCTTCTGAAGCCCCACCTGCTGCAGAGGAGGACTGAGAACGCAGCTGATCCACATAATTAATGTACTCTCTGAAGGAAACACCCTGCCCCTCCACTTCAATGGCACTCCCCCCCATATTGGATATGGGGTTAAAAGGGGTACCTATAAAAATAAGGATAAAACATATCAGGCCAAAAATAAAATAAGAGACCATACGCTTTACATGTTTTTTGTCCCACATATCCCTTCCACTTTACATTCGGATGGGGATATAATCAAGAAAAATAACAGGGGGGGGGGAAAACCACCAGACAATGAACTTTTTTAACTTCAGCTTAAAAAAAACCATTCTTACTGTATTTTTGATTTTTATCCCTTTGCTTCTTATCACTGTGGACCGTCAGGCCATAGAAAAAAACTTTCTGTTTCAATCGGCTTTGTTTGTCACCAGCCACATGCAAAGCACCTATTACAAACTCACCTCCCCCATTACCCAGGCTGCTCATACCTACTTAAACCTTCTTCAGACCCGTAAAACCAGCCACCATCTGAGGCAGGAAAACAAAAAACTAAAAAGCCGGCTTCAGCTCTTTGAGGAAATGAAGGCAGAAAACCACAGATTGAGAAGCACTCTTCAATTTGCACAAAAGTCCCGTTTTCAGCTGCTGGCAGCCCAGGTGGTGGGCCGTGACCCCATCTCTGAGTACCACCTTGTCACCATCAACAGAGGCCACAGGGCGGGAGTGAGAAAAAACATGATGGTCATCAACGAGAAAGGCTTTGTGGGTTATGTCTTTCGTGTGCAAAAAAAACTCTCTCAGGTGATTTTACTGACTGATCCCAGTGCGGCGGTACATGCCCTCATTTCCCACTCCCGCATCCATGGCATTGTGGAGGGTTCGGGGAAAAACCACTGCTGGCTGAAGTACATTAAAAGAAGAGACCCCGTACAGGTGGGGGATAAAATTGTTACAGCTCATCAAAAGGGGCTTTCTTTAAAGGGCTTTCCCATTGGCCTCGTCAGCCAGGTTAAAAAAAACCCTTATGGGCTTTCACAACAAATAAAAATTAAACCTTTTATACAGACTTCTGAGTTGGAGGAGGTTTTTGTGGTTCAAAAAACACTGTGAAGGTCCACCGGTGATATCTTTTTATTTTGCAAAACCACTTTTGTGGAATTATTTTTTTATGGTGGGGAGTTTGTTTTTGCTCACTCTTGCAGGAAGTTCAATAGGGCCTGTGTTTCTCCATCTGCCTTTTTTACTGTGGGTTCCTTTTATGATCTACTGGATACTTTACCGCAAAACAACAGAAACTCTGATCATGCTGTATTTTATAACATGGGTGGTCTCATCCACCTCCACAGTACCCACCAGTCATCTTTTGCTTTTAAACTCCGGGTTTTTTTTAATTCTGACTTTGTTCAAAAATGTGTACTACACACACAAAATGTTTTTTGGCCTGGCCTGTGCGGTGATGTTTTTGCTCATGCCTTTTACACTTGGGTTGCTTTGTAAAGCCACAGGGATGAAGGCTTACCTTCCCTCCCTCACTGTATGGGTGCCAGGTTCTGTCCTCAACTGGTTTTTAATATGGCCTTTGTTTTATTTACTGAGGTTTGCAGACAGATTTTGTGAAGAAATGAAAAAAAACATGGACCCCCGGGGGATGGGATGAGGGAAAAGCTCTCACGCACCGAGGAGGAGCTGAAAGAAATAAGCTCCCGCTGGAAATGGGTTTTATACCTTGTGATGGGGGCCGGACTCCTGCTTACCGGGCGGCTTTGGTACTTACAAATTCTGCATGGCAACAATCTCAGACAGTCTTCTGAAAGAAACCGCTTAAAACAAATTAAAATTCCCGCCCCCCGCGGACTGATTTTCGACAGAAACCACGAAGTGCTGGTGGACAACCTGCCAGGGCTTTCGCTCAGTATTCAGCCTCAATATGTCAGAGATTTAAAAAAAACAGCCGCATCCTTAAGCACCATTATTGGTGTACCCTCTGCCACCATTATCGAAAAAGTGAGGCAAAACGAAAAACAATACGGGTCTTTCAGACCGGTGACCATCAAAAGACATCTGAGTTTGGAGGAGACAGTGCACTTAAAACTCCTTATGTGGAGGCATACGGGAGTGGATATTCAGAAGACCATTATTAGAAATTACCCTTTAAAAGACAACGGAGCCCAGCTTTTTGGCTATGTGGGGGAAATATCATCTTCTGAAATAAGGAGCTTAAATAAAAAATACGAAAAAAACATCTCCCCTTTTCGCGCGGGGGACAAAGTGGGAAAAAGCGGACTGGAGGCCTCCTGGGAAACATTTTTAAGGGGAAAAGACGGGGTCTCTTTTGTGGAGGTGGATGTACATAACAGAAAGTCCCGTTCCCGTATTGCAGGACTTTGGAGGTTAAAGCCTCAAAAACCCGTCCCCGGACAAAACCTGCTTCTGACTTTGGACAAAGGGCTTCAACAAAAAACCTACGAGGCTTTTTTAAGAAAAGACACCTTGGGGACCAGAAAAGGCTCAGCTGTGGTTATGAAAACCAACGGAGAGATACTGGCTTTGGTCTCTTATCCCTCTTACAACCCCAATATTTTTTCAAAAAAAATACCACCCTCCCAATGGAGACAGCTGAGTGAAAGTGACACCCAGCCTTTAAGAAACAAAGTGATTCAGGATCACCACCCCCCGGGTTCCATCTTTAAACCGGTGGTGGCCCTGGCCGCTTTACAGGAAAACATTATAAACCCCACCACAAAAATAAACTCCCCCTCCTCTATGGTGTTCCGGGGGAGGACCTACCATGATCACAGACAAAAAGGCTATGGATCCATTCCCCTTTCTTCGGCTTTGGAGCTGTCTGCCAATGTGTTTTTTTACCAAATGGGAATCCAGCTGGGAATCGACCGTATGGCCCGTTACGCCCGAATGATGAACCTGGGAAAAAAAACTCAAATTAAATTAAAAGGGGAATCCCAGGGACTTGTACCTGACTCCCAATGGAAACAAAAAGTCAAAAAGCAGGCCTGGTACCCGGGGGAAAACTTATCCCATGCCATTGGACAGGGATTTTTACTGGTCACCCCCCTTCAGATGGCAGTACTTTACAACACCATTGCCACGGCTGGAAAAATTGTAAAACCCTTTGTTGTAAAAAGCATTATCAACACACAAAACCAAAGTGTAAAAAATTTTAAGCCACAGGTTTTAAAACACATGGGAGATTTGATTTCCCCTCAGCACTTTCAACTCATCCAAAAAGCTTTAACACAGGTGGTGGAAGGGCCTCAGGGTACTGCCCGGTGGTGGAAAGTCAAAGGAATAAAAGTGGCTGGTAAAACCGGTACAGCACAGCTGATGTCTTTTGACAAAGAGGACATTTATGAAAAATGCAAAAACCGGCCCTTAAAGCAAAGGCACCACGGCTGGTTTGTGGCTTTTGCACCAGCAGAAAACCCGGAGATTACTGTAGCGGTTTTAACCGAACACTCCTGTGCGGGAGGCTCTGGCTCTGCCCCCCTGGTCCGCGATATTATGCAATTTTATTTTGACAACAAAGACTCCTCCGCTGCCTCCCACCCTGGCACCACAGAGGCCAGGGGCATAAACCTCCCCCACTCCCACCAAAACCATACAGGAAAACCCGGTTGATGAATCCTGTGAAAAACAAAATTCAGATAGGTCAAAAGATACACTGGCTCCTGGTGTGTACTTTCTCCCTTTTGCTCCTCATTGGTTTGTTAAACCTTTACAGTATTTCCCACAGGGAGGGATCTTTAACCACTCACCTGTTTTACCTGCAGCTGATATGGACTGCTGCAGGTTTTGTGATTTTTTTTGTCCTGTCTTTTATTCACTACCGCATTTTTACCACCCTGGCTTATGCGATTTATATCCTCAATCTGATTTGCCTCTTTGGGGTTTTTGCTTATGGAAGCTCTGTGGGGGGGGCTCAAAGATGGCTGGACTTTGGTTTTTTCACTTACCAGCCGGCAGA
Source organism: Bdellovibrionales bacterium (assembly GCA_965200025.1). GTDB lineage: Bacteria > Bdellovibrionota > Bdellovibrionia > Bdellovibrionales > UBA1609 > JANQSP01. Next base: position 439,985 of record OZ241325.1, on the reverse strand, counting down.
AACCACCAAGCTGGCTTTGATTTTGCTTTTGGCACGTGTCCTGTCGCCTAAAAGAAGCTGGCAGGAGATGGGCTTAAAAGATCTTTTAAAACCTTTGATTCTTATAGCTTTGCCTATAGGCCTTATTCTTCAACAACCGGATTTGGGAACAGCCCTCATTATACTTATTATTTCATTCTCTCTGATTGTCTTCTCCAAGGTGAAAAACAATGTTCTTGTATTTTTTTCTGTGGGGGTTTTGCTGACGATTCCTTTGGTATGGAATTTTGGTCTTAAGGAGTATCAAAAAAACCGTGTGCTGACTTTTCTTTCCCCGGAAAGCGACCCTTTGGGCAAAGGGTACAACACCATTCAGTCCCGTATTGCCATAGGCAGTGGCCGGTTTTTTGGAAAAGGCTTTGGCAAAGGCACACAAAGCCAGCTGGAGTTTTTACCGGAAAGACACACAGATTTTATATTCAGTGTCTTAAGCGAGGAGCATGGCTTAATGGGCAGTATGATCACCCTGTTTTTGTTTTTGTTTCTCATCCTGCTGGGTTTTTACACAGCCACACAGGCCAAAGACAAAGAGGGGGTGTTTTTGGCTGTGGGTATGTCTTTTTACCTGTTTTGGCATGTTTTTATAAACATGGGAATGACCATGGGGCTTTTACCCATTGTGGGAGTACCTCTTCCCCTGCTTTCTTATGGGGGTTCCAGCATGATCACCACCCTGAGTGTGCTGGGTTTTATATCCTCTGTACATTATAGAAAAAACCTCTTTTAACCCTTAAAAAAGTAAGCCTTTAGTCCAAAATAAAAAGGCAGGGCAGGCGTTTTATGTTTTTCCCTGATAAAACTTTGATAATTTTAAAAAAAACCCCGATACTTTAAGGGAATCCACAAAAACCTTTATTTTCAGTCAAAGAAGATTATTTAAATGATAAATTTACTCTTTCGCCTTTTTAAAGGCACTGGCTTTTTACTCTTTATACTGCCAGTGTTGTCTTCTGCACAAAAAAACACTTTTCACACGCCTTTAAGTTTTGTCCGTAAAGTGGATGGGGTTTTTACCTACAAATTAAAATCTTATCCTCAGGTGATAGGGGTTTTTCACTCTTACAAAACCCCGCGGTCCATTAACTGGAGAAAAACAAACACAGCGTTTTTTCAGTCTCTCACCGACCCCAAGAAAAGCCTTTTGGCCTCCATTGGCCTTCAGGCCTGGCAGGCCGACTCCTATGAGTTAAAAAAACACCCCTCTCATCTTCAAATTTTTATAACAGGCTCTTACAAAACCAAAGAGCAAAAAACCATTTATTTTAAAGAGGAGCATTTGTTTTTTGCAAACACCAGCCGGCAAATACTGTTTTCCTCCCCTTTAAAATGGACTTTAAACAGCCCGTCCGCTCACCTTTTTTTTAAAGAGGCCCACAAACAAATGGCGGCAAACAAAGACGATTCCATAAATTCTTTTTCAGCACAAAATGCCACGGGAACTGGGAACTCCCCCTCCTGGCTTGACTTTTTTGCCTCTCACAGGGGTTTATTTATACCACAGGCTTTGGCCTCTCACGGAAGCTGCAATATAGATTGTTCAGATCCTCCGGAACCCTCTCAAGCCAAAACAGAGCCTTTGGACAGGTATATGTGTGAGGTCACTATGAATTCTCCGGAGTGCCGGGATGTTTCTACAAGAAATGCAAGAGACTGTGAAAAGGAGGAAAGCCAAAGCAAATCCTCCACCCAGACGGGTACCGGCTATTCAATCTGGGATTATTTTTTGGGATGTGCCAATGGGATTTTTAATTCCTTACAGGAGGTTTTATGGTTTGCCGGCAAAGCCCTGGGATGGATATGGAGGTTTATGACAGGAAACAAAGTCCAGGCCAAAAAAACACGCGAAAAAGCCACAGAGTACATACAAAATGTAAAACTTTACCTCCATGCAGAGTATGAAAAAAGACATGACAGGGAAAAAGAAGGCCCGGCAAGAGCTATTTCCGCCATAAAAGCTTTAGGCGGTACCATAGGGCATACCCTGTTGAATATGTTTAAGGGGCTTTTAACCTCCCGATTTAAAAAATTTAAATGTCTGAATAACCTGGGCAAGTCCTCCAGCCTTTGCCACTTTATCACTGACACTTTTATGACCACAGCCACCTTCGTACCTGTACTGGCAGCGGGAAATCAGGTGATTTTAAATCTCAAATCAGCATCGCAAATGGACAAAGCCCTTGCCAGCCTGAACGAAAACCTAAAAACCTCCCCCACTATTTCTGAACAAAACTTTACCCGCCTGGCACAGGTGGAAAACCGCTTAAACAAACCCCTGACTCAGAAAAAAAAGCTGGCTTTGGTACAGGTGGACACCCTTTTGGAAGAGGCAACAGACAATGTATCACGGGGACGCAGCCACTCTGCCTCCCGTATTCTTAAAAAAGCAGGTTTTACAAAAAGGGAAATCCGCGAAATTCTTACCACAGGCAATGTCACCCTTTAGGCTCTTAAAGCCTGATCTTTTGCAATCACATCATGCCCCAGCCACAGGCGGGAGTATTTGGTTTCTTTCAGCTCCTGAAAGATAAGCCGCCCTGTGCTTTTCAGTACCAGATCACTGAGACGGTGACTTAAATCAGGACTTAAAAACCGGGAAAGCTCTTTGGAGGTGGTAAGCAACAGCTCTGTATATTCTTTGTTGTTATGTTGGGGCCATTTTGAAAACACAGTTTGTTTTTTTACCACATCGGATTCAAAATAAGTACGGGTGAGCTTTAAAACCTGTTGGATGTGTTGTTCTTTGACATCCTCAAAAAAAGGGGAAAGCTTTTCCCATGCTTTTTCTTTTTTTAAAGCTCCCAGCAGAGTGTAAAGAGGTACCTGAAGACCAGGGAAAATGGCACTGGATTTGGTTAAAATCTCCGGCACATTAAAAACACAGCTTTTTACACCCTTAAGATAAAAATTTTGAGAGATACCCTCCAGCTCCCTTTTGGCAAAACCCTGAAGGTAAGGGGCGTAACTTTGCCACTGATAATTTTCCCCCACCAATACTTCTGTGCCGTGGTAACTGTAAGCCAGGTAAAAAACCTGCCGGCCCTGTTTGTTCAGTTCTTCTCTTAAAGGTTTTGTCAGCTCCAGCAAATGAAAGTAGCTTTGTGCAGTGACTTCGTTAAAGTTTTTTGCACACAGGTGGCCCAAATCAGAATTCCAAAAAGCCTCCGAAGAGGAAAATCTCTCACCCACCCCCTTAAACACACGGTTTAAAAGGGGAAGCAAAATTTTGGCTCTCGGCACCCCGCCTGCCATGGTGTGGGCTATCACCACATCCCCTTCAGGAGGCAAAAACTCCTGAAGCTCCTCAACCCACAGCTGAACCCGCTTTTTAAAATCCTCCACAGCTCTTTTTTGAGACTGTGCCAAAAGGCTTTTGTCCAAACGCACAGTTTTTATATCTTTTAAAGTCAGATTCTCGCACATATTAAGCGGGGTTTGCCCCGTACTGCACGGAAAATGCTCAAAACCCGCCTCCAAAGGGACAGACACCATGGGATGGTTAAGACATTCCCCCTCTGTGAGTTTTCGTAAATCCCCTTCGGGGGTTCTTCTCCCCACAGTGGAGTAAATTATAGACATGCCTCTTTTTTTGGCAGCCTCTGCCAGACCCGTTACATAACCCCCTTTAAACATCTCCCCAAAAATCACCAGGCTCGTTTGTGGAGAAAAAGAAATATCGCGAATATCCCTTAAGGCTTTTTCTTTCATACTCTGATTTTGAATATCTAACATCTTGTTACCCTGTTTGACTGGATAAAGACAGCCAGGGGTATTCTCAAGCTGTCTTTTTTAATCCAAGTCCAGAATAGAGCTTGTTTTCTTATGAGACAAGCCCTTATCTCTGATACAACGCATAACAAAAACCACAATTTAACTATCACATCCTGTGGTTTTTTACAAAACCTGAATGACCTCCTGAAAGAGAGATGAAAATCTTTTATTTCTGAAGACTCATGAGAAGGCTCCCTGTATAGAGAATAATCATCTTCATATTCACAAACTCTTTCCATTTCTTTTTGATCTGTATAACAAAACTTTTTTTATTATTTCAGCAAGCTGGAAAAAAAATAGTGACACCCCCTCCTTACATACGGTAAAAGAACAAAACCATGCTTCAAAACAAAAAAGCCAAAAAAACCTCTCTACACGACATCTTCTTTAAGGAGGTTTATTCTCACCTCCCTTACAGCCTGGATATTTTTCGCCTTATCCTCACCCCTTTAGAGTTTAAACTCTTTGACTTCAAGACTCTAAAACTGGAGCTTAACTCTTTTGTGGACAAAGAGTTTAAGGAGAAGAGAATGGACCTGCTCTTTTCTGTGAAAAAGCGTGGCCAGTCTGGCTCTTAATCCCAGGACTTTTCTCACCCCTGGAATTTGAGTGAAGTCCATTGTTTCAAAAGGTGGATCTTCCATAACAATATCAATTTTATTTTTCTGGATGTATTCCTCTGTCTTTGGCCAGAAGGGCTTTTCATTTTGTCTGCTAAAGTCCCACCAAACAACTTGATCCTCTTTACCTATAGACCTGGCTATTTTTTTAATTGTGGCTTGAGTGTTTTCATTATCTGAAAAATATAAAACCTTCAGGCCCTCATTTAATAAGTAAGAGAGTACCCCACGGCTCTTGAGGGAGCCTTTAGATCCGGCCAGTGTCATTAAGTGTCCTCTTAAAAGCATTTTGGCGGTGTCAAGGTACTGTAAAGGTCTGATTGTTACCTGTTTTAAGGTATTAAAATAGGGTGGTTTAGGATCTAAAGTGGTAAGTTTGTACTGCTCAACTTCTGAATCCTGGTGGTCATTAAAGTCCCCTGGCAGCTCCGGGCAGAGAACATGAAACCTGTTGTGTGCAACATTAGTCTTGTGAGTACCACTTTTGAGGGAGTCATTATCAAGGCACATCACAATTTGTCTGTGGGGTTTTGTTTTTAAAAGGTGAAGACAAAGATTATCCAAATTCCCTCTGCCAAAGGCACAATAAACCTGGTGTTGTGTTATATGGTGTATGGATAATCCGGTGGCCACCCCTTCACAAACATAAATCCTCTCTGTGTCCTCACCCAGGGGGAAATAAAAAGCTTTACCAAGGGGAAAGCTCTTGCCAGTCATATCTGGCCCTCTAAACCTCTTTTCACCTTCCGCATCAATAGTCTGCCAGGACACAATCTGGTCTTTGGCTTGGGGGGAGTATATGGGAATGTAAATTTTGTGATCCTGGTACCTTATGTTTCCGATGGGCCACACTTTTTTGTTGTGCCAGTATTCATGGGGTGATCGTTTTGAAATTGAATCTAAAGCTTTAAATTCCTCTGTTATATCTCTTAATTGAGAGTTTGTTTGCTGGCTTGCCAGGTTATTTAAAATCTCTTGTGTCTTTTTTCTGGCCTCTTTTTCTCTGTCCTGAATGATTTTGAGGTATCTTTTTCTGTTTTCTTTTTTTATTTCCTCTGTGCTTTGATCGTGTATATCCATTATGACACCCCTCGGCGTGAAAAAATTTTGTTTAACAACCAGGGGTAAATAAATTATTTTTTTCCCTGGCTGTTTGTTTTGATTTTTGCAGTTTAAAAAACTTTTTGGTTTTTTACAAATTTAACCCCTTGTGTTTTTATACAGGGGGTTATTTGTTTTTAAGATTGAAATTTTATTTTGAATATTTTTTTAAAGCTTTAATAAATTCCATTTTTTCCCCGGGAAAAAAAATGTGATCCCCCATTTTTGCTCTTGAGGTCCCCCCACCGAAGGGACTCCTGTTTTTCCGAAAATTAGGATTCAAGGCGGTTTTGACGGGTTTTAAGCCCCGGGGGAAAAGTGTGACTCCCCACCGTGCTGAATATCCCCCCACCTTTTGCATAAGATTCCACGCTAAATATAAAACCTGGACCATGAGGGGAGCAAATCCTTCCCGGGGACACCGACTCACTTGGTACAGCCTCAAAAAAAAAAAATGGGTTCGGACCCTTAGCGTTGGGGGTTTAAGTCCCTTTGAAAACATCCCGCCCTCAAATATCAGGGTTTTTTGACCAAAAATGACATTATGATCCAAATAGAGTTTTTTTATTAAGTCTTAAGTCTTGATTTTTTTGAATAGGTAAAGATCTGTTGGGTTTTGAAGGCAAAGTCAAAAAAAAAAATCCCGCCCGGTTGCCCTTCCCTCGTTATTGATTGTAGTCCCTTCAGGGACTCCCACACCCCAACTCATTTAACACGGGGTTTTTCTTTTATTGCATAGTGGTTTAATTTTTTTCCATCAGGCCCGATAATCTCTCTTTTACCATCAGGATATCCTGTAAACTTCTTACCATTGGACTTTTTTCCCACAATCCGTCCATCGGGGTACTGTGTCTCTCGTTTGCCATCTGAATGGGTTATAACTTTTTTTCCATCGGGGTATATTGTGATCTTTTTCTTACTATTGAGGTCTGTTACAACATCTCGACCATCGGGATGTTCTGTAACTTGGATGCCATCGGGAAATTTTGTAATCTTACGGCCATCGGGGTACCTTGTAACCTTCGAACCATTGGTCAAATTTGTAACAATCCGCCCATCGGGATGTTTTTTACCAGTGATTTTTTCACCTTTAAGGGATGTTTGCACAAAACGCCCATCGGGGTATACTGTCTTTTTTGTGCCATTGGGATATTTTAAAATCACTCGTCCATCAGGATATTGAGTGGCTTTTTTTCCATTGGAATACTCTGCAATCATACGACCATCTGGATACTCTGTAAACATCCCCTTACCAGGATAGTTTGTCACCTCCCGACCATCGGGATATTCTTTACCAGTTATTTTTTTCCCATCAGGAAATGTTTGCACAAAACGACCATCGGGGTACTTCGTCTTTTTTATACCATTGGGCAGTGTCCCCACAATACGACCATCGGGATACTGAGTCTCTTGTTTGCCATCTGTCTTTTTTATAACCTTCTTACCATCGGGATACCTTGTAACCACCCCTTTACCATAATGGTTTGTAACCATCCGGCCATCGGGATATACAGTGACTGTCTTATCAGGCCAGTTTGTAACAATCCGGCCATCGGGATGTGGTGTTTTAGTGGCTTTTTTTCCATCTGGATACTCTGTAAAAGTACGACCGTTCTTGTACTGTGTTTGTTTTGTTCCATCTGTAAGTATTATAATTTTCCGGCCATCGGGATAGATTGTCCCTTTTGTGCCATCTGATTTCTTTTTAACAATCCGGCCATCGGGATAATTCGTCTGTTTTGTACCATCCGAAAAGTTTGCAACCTCCCGGCCATCGGGATATACTGTAACCATCCCCTTACCAGACCAGTTTGTTACTGATCGCCCATCGGGATGCTTTTTACCAGTGTATTTCTCACCCTTGGGGGATGTTCCCTCAAAACGCCCATCGGGGTACCTTGTCTCTTGTGTGCCATCTGAATATTTAAAAACCTCTCGCCCATCGGGATATGTTGTAAGATTTTTCTTACTATTGAGATCTGTTATAACATAACGACCATCGGGGTGTTTTGTAACTTGGATGCCATCGGGATATTTTGTAATCTTACGACCATCGGGATACTTTATAACCTTCCGTCCATCAGAGTGGTTTGTCTCTTGTGGGACATCGGGATGTGTTTTTATATCACTTTTATTGGATTTAAAAGGGTATCCCCATTTTAAGGTGGAGTACAAATTTATGAGTAACAAAAAAGAAATTAAAATCTTTATTTTACACCTCTCAAAATAACTACATTTTTCACTGAAAATATCTGTTTAATACATCCTCTTACTTCTGTAGTATGCCCGGTCTATTTCCTCACTATAGATTTGAAGGATTTTGGCTGCCCTTACAGCTTGTCTTTGCTCTGCTTCAGTACCATGATTTAAATTATGGGTTATTTGTTTTAAAAGCCTTATTTTTTCTTTTTGAGCCTTTTGGTATGACCTCTCTCTTTTTATTTCTGCTCTTCTTTGGGCTTCAAGTATTTGTGTCAACTCTCTGTTTCGTCTTTTGTTATTTTTTTCCATCTCATTTAATCTGCTTTGTGTATCTCTTTGATCAGCTATCATCTGTCTTCTTAATTCAGGGGGTAATCCCTTCGGGATTGGGGGTGGTCTATATGTATAACCCCCAGCGGCCACTGAAAACATTAAACAAAAGGGAAGTAAACCCTTCATAAAAACATCCTGAAAATAAAGCCCCACGGAAGAGGCTGCTTTTCTATGGCTCGCCTTAACCCCCCGGGGGCCGGTGATATAATATCGTAAAGCTTATCGGCCCAAAGTCCTGGTGGCTTAAAATAAAAAAGAGGAGTTTTGAAAAAGTAAAAACGCCCAAAAATGCATCCCCGGAACACGGGAAGGCAGTTTTGTAAGGTTTTGACCACTTTGCGGGGGAAAAGGTTAATCCCCCTTAGCGTTGTATTTTGTACTTCCCATGAAAACATCCCGTACTCATTTTAAAGCCTGTGAGAAAGCCCTGTATATGGAAATAAAAGGCCACCAGGGAGTTATGGCCGGGGTAAGCCCTTAAGTCTCTTTAACCAGGGAGCCAAAGACCTTTTCTGTTTTTCAAACAACTCCCTTAATTCATGGGATGTTTTATAACGAGTCTCAATATGCCCAAGTCTCTGAAAAGCCAGCTTGAATTTAAGCTCATCTACACCAATCCCCCAAACTAAACTGGACCGGGTATTCTTATTTTGATCACTGAAGGCCACCCGGCCACGGGGAATAAAAACAGAGGTACATAAAGGCCACAAAAACTGTCCGTAAGAAGTACCTGAATCTTCAATCGTGATAAACACTGCCTGTTTATAATCACTGGCCATTAGCTTAATTAAAAAAGCTTTGGCTCCACTGGCTTTGTTTTCCAAAGAATAAGGGGGGTTACAAAAAACATTCACTTGCCTTCCCCAATCCTGTTTTAAACCATCATCCTCTTTGGTGAAGTACCTGGTGGCAACATTCCCCTGGTCAATAGCTTCCTGATTTGTGGCCGGGTCCAAGTCAATGCTCCCCATTATCAGCCGGGCTCTCTCATATATCCAGGAAGGGGTATTCCACTCCGGGTCCTTACTGAACATTGAGGTTTGACCACCCTTAATAAAAATCTTCCTGGTCAAATACTCTTTTTTTTCATAAGCCTCTTGCTTTATTTTTTCCAAAAAATCTTGTGGCTTGTCATAAGCCCGTTTTAATTCAGACCTCAAGGTTTTAACAGCCGACTTGGTGGTGTTTAAAGCTTTGGCCAAAGCGTCCTCGGTAAGTCCAGACTTACCAATCAGGTCCCGAAGCTTGCGGTCTGCCTTCGTCCAAATCTCACTGGCTTTAAAACCCTCTTCAAATAAACCACGCTTTTTAAAAAGCTCCTGAAGGGTTTTAAACCATAGTTTTGTCTCTTCAGCTTGTGCGGGAGTCTGGATTTTCTCTATGGCCTGGTCGGCCCCGGCCAAGTCCCTGGTGGCCACCGGTAAATCGGACTTCTTATTAGCCATGGGTTAAGCAGCTTTAGACCCTACATAGGTCATCCTTTTGTCTATTCTGTAGCATAATTCTTTTAAATCCTCAATCTGTCCCTTTAAATCCTTTACCTCACTCTCTAAAGCCTCAATGCGATTCCTGTTTTTCTTATAGGAATTTGTACTTACGCTTGTTTGAATTTTAATCATTTTTCTTAAATCTTCACTCATTTTTTGCCTCCTTAAAAAAATTAAAACCACTTTTAATTTTGTGATACTCCACCCTTCTTTTTATCCTTAGAGGCAATCCCTCTTGACACATCATTATATGCCTTAACTCTTTCCTGCCTGGCAGCTTCAACATACTTTTTTACCTTCTCTTTTATTCCCGGATTATATGCAAACAATTTTTTAAAGACTGATCTTTTTGTTTGTACCCATTCTTTCCTTAATTTAAGAATTTGTTTAACTATAGGGTATTTTTTGTTTTGCAAAGAAATTAAAGACTTAATAAGAGTTTTTTTACTTTTTTGAATCTGTATAAATTTATCCAAATAGGATAATTGTTTCTCTGTTCCTTCTGACAAAGTTTGAATGGAATATAAGGACATCTTCCCCATACGAAAAGACAAAAAAAACATCTTTTGAGTTTGTAACAAACTTCTCTGATTTTTCCAAAAATCCAAATACCCCTTTGATAATTTATTATCATATTCATATATTTTATGATTTATATCCCCCATTAAGACTTGAAGGGCATTATATTTTGACATAGACTTATTATACAAATCCATAAGATGATCGCCTTTTTCTGATAGATTGTTTAAATCATTTAAGGAACCAGGAGCAAATTCAAAATTTTTTGCTAATTGTGCAGATACATCCTTCAATATATTCCCACTTAATATATACTCATCCAAATCATTGATAACCTTGTGTCCCATTGCTTTTAAAGTATCATGAGTCTTCCATAGATTGGCTGTTTCTTTACTCACTTTTTCATAGCGTAAAAATCCATCTATAGCTGTCTCCTGCAAAGACAAAAAATCATTGAATAACTTTTTTGAAGACTCTAAAGGGGGAAGGCAAGAGTTTTTTATATTATAGATCTGGCCCTCTATATCAATAGGCCGCTGAAAATCAATAACCTCTTTTTTCTCTGAAAAACAGAAAAAAGACCATGCTAACCCTATAAACACAAAAAGTTTTCTCAAAAACGACTCCTCAAAGATACTTTTTAAAAATCAATCTTTTTGCTGGCATGTTTCCTTTTAACATTTTTCTTATCTATAACCACCCGGCCATCGGGATGTACTTTACCAGTTATTTTTTCACCCTTTGGGAATGTTCTCTCAAAACGACCATCGGGATATACTGTAGCCATCCCCTTACCAGGAAAGTTAGAAACCACCCGGCCATCGGGATACCTTGTCTCTTGACTGCCATCTGAAAACTTTAAAACCTCTCGCCCATCGGGATACTCTTTACCAGTTATTTTTTCACCTTTAGGGGATATTTGCACAAAACGACCATCGGGATACTTTGTCTTTTGTGTTCCATCTGATAGTTTTACGGCCACCCGTCCATCGGGATGCTTTTTACCAGTATATTTCTCACCCTTGGGGGATTTTCCCACAAAACGCCCATCGGGATACTGAGTCTCTTGTCTGCCATTAGGGGATTTTGAAATCACTCGCCCATCGGGATACCTTGTCTCTTGACTGCCATCTGAAAACTTTAAAACCTCTCGCCCATCGGGATACTCTTTACCAGTTATTTTTTCACCTTTAGGGGATATTTGCACAAAACGACCATCGGGATACTCTGTCTTTTTTGTGCCATCTGGCTTTTTTATAACCACCCGGCCATCGGGATACCTTGTCTCTTGTCCGCCATCTGAAAACTTTAAAACCGCTCGACCATCGGGATATTCCTTACCAGTTATTTTTTTCCCATCAGGAAATGTTTGCACAAAACGCCCATCGGGGTACTTCGTCTTTTTTATACCATTGGGCAGTGTCCCCACAATACGACCATCGGGATAACGCGTCTGTTTTGTACCATCCGAAAAGTTTGCAACCTCCCGGCCATCGGGATGCTTTTTACCAGTGTATTTCTCACCCTTGGGGGATGTTCTCTCAAAACGACCATCGGGATACTCTGTCTTTTTTGATCCATCAGGATATTTTAAAAACCTACGGCCATCGGGATACCTCTTACCTGTTATTTTTTCACCATTAGATCTTGTTATATCAATACGACCAGACGGATATATCAATTCAACCCGGCCAGAGGGGTATGTTTTAAGCACCCACCCCTCGGATGATTTAAATACAATCGTATTTAAAAAGCAGGATACTCTATTATAGTTTTTTACCTTACCACTTACCCTCTTACCTTCTTTTGATTTAAAAACTCCTCGGCCATCGGGATGTATAGTAAGATGATCCCCATTTCTGAATGCCAGAGTACACAGCCCATCGGACCCACCGACTCCTGTTACAACCATGGCTCCATTCTTAAAAAGTGCATACTCCGCTGCCTTCTCAATAAGTAAATCTCTTCCAGGTTTTTTATCAGAAGGTTTAACTTTGGCAGCAATGGCATGCCAGCTTGTGAGTAACAAAACAGACAGTAAGATTTTCATATACACCTCCGGGATAAAAGCTTTATCGGCCCAAAGTCCTGGTGGTTTAAAAGAAAAAAGAACACGGGATGTTTTCAGAGGGACGCAGATTCATAACGCATGGGTGGGTCACCAAATTTTTCTCTGAAAAATGAAATAGACTGGATAAACCGCCTTCCCGGGGGTCGGGAGTACATTTTTTGGCAGTTTTAAATTCTTAAAAAACCCCTCTTTGGAGCCAAAATTCAGCTTAATCCACCCTGTAAGGGCTTAACTTGCAGAAGGGTACAATCCCACAAGTTTTTTGTTACACGGCCAGGGCGGGCCGATAAATCAAAGATTTTGAGGCACGGACGGACGGGGAATAAAAAACTACATGTACAGTGGGGTTCCCCCATATTTTTACACCACCGGAAAGGTTACCTGGTGGCCACCGGCCGGGGAAGGGGGGGGGTGGAGTCCCTCAGAATCAAGGGGGGGCCGGCAGCGAGTGCTGCCCTCGGCTCTTTTTTTTTTTTTGCCAAAACTGGATAAAAAGGCCACCACGAAGTAAAAAAACACAAATTATCAAGTTTTGGAAAAATACGGGGATTTTTACTTTTTGTCTTTTATCAGAATCTCATACAGACGATCAAAGCGGTCGGACATCTTATCAAAACGATCAGACAACTTCTCAATCTTTTGGTTTGCATGCTTCACGGACCACCCCAGCCAAAAAAGATAAACCACCAGGGCAACATTCCAACCAGGTCCTGAAGGACCTAAAAACCTCATTGAAGCTTCAATAATATCCATAATCATACTCCCTCACTATATCACACTCTGCCATACCACCCGGTGGCCACCGGAAACAAGGGGTTTTGAAAAAGTAAAACTGCCCAAAAATGCATCCCCGGAACACGGGAAGGCGGTTTTGTAAGGTTTTGACCACTTTGCGGGGGAAAACTGTAACCCTTCCATGCGTTGCCATTCTGTCCCTCAATGAGAACATCCCGCCTGGTAAGTCCAGACTTACCAACACTCATTTAAAGCCTGTACAAAGCCCTAATATGAGAATAAAGACCACAAACCACCAGGGCATAAAGATTGTCATAAACCAGCACAAAAAAACAATGAGTGGAATGAAGACAAAGAAAGCTATGGCTGTTTTCATTTACCCCAAAAAGAAAGTCGGCCCCGGTGGGTTTTTACACCCGGGGGTCCGGGGCCTGTGATTAAATTAGGTGGATCTTACTTATCGGTGGCTTTGAAAAAAAAGTGAATTTTATGGGGGACTTGAAAAATCAGGATTCAAATCCTTAAAACAGTGGGATCAACACGATTTTATAAGTCTTTTTCACGCTCTTTGAGCTGGTCTTCATACTCTTTGAGCTTGCCAGGGACTATCTCAAGACTCTTCAGATAATTGACCAGCTTTTTCCGATCATCTTTTTCTGAAAGATCCTTTTGGACTGATACCCAGTCCTTTAAATCCACACCCATTTTCTTACTAATCTTCTTATATCTCTTTTGAGCTTTGGGTAGACCTCTAAGTAAGAATCTAAACTTTTTTATCTTCTCTTTTATTTGAGGTATCGTTTTTTGCTTTTGTATAACGACCGGGGGGGGGGCTTGGATGTTTATTTCAATCATTCTTTTCATTTTTTCACCTTACAAATCTGGAATATGATTCGGAAAGTGTTTTAAATCCACAGTCTCAACCCCTCTTTTCTTATAATCAGACCACTGGTCCTCTAATCGCTTTATCCCAAACTTGAGAGCTGGCTTTTCTGAAGACCTGGCATCTATCAAAAGGATTTTTAAAGTGTTTATCTTCTTTTCAGCCACTTTAAACCACTCACTTACAGGTTTTTCCATATTTCCCCATGGGTTTAATTGATTTTATGGAATGGAATACCACACGGGGAAATTGAAACAAGACGCATTCAGGCACAAAGACAATCACCACCCGGTGGCCACCAAAAACAATGAAATTCACTCCCAGAGGATTTTTGGTGACACCCCCCTTCGCTCGACATCCCCAACCAGGTAAAAACATCCCACCACTTCGTGTATGACAAAAACAAAACTTGAAAACCCCTCAAAACACGGGTTTTGAAAAAATAGAGGCCGTTTTATAGGGTTTTGACGGATTCCTCAAAATTAAAAATGTGAGACCCCCCTCTTGCCCGGCCTTACCCCCTCAATCAAGGGACTCCAGGCTTTTTTTTTGGGGGGGGGCCACTCAAACCCGGAAACAAGGGTTTTTTAAGAATTTAAAACTGCCCAAATATGTACTCCCGAAGCCCATGGAGCCACTTCTGCGGGTTTTTGAGCCTCAAAAAAAAAAGACGCTGGGCAACCCCTGCGGTCACATTCCCTCATTTTCATGAAAACATCCCCCCCGGACCTTTTGAGCCATTTATTGATAAAACCCTGGTGTGTCCCAGACAGAGTGAGCTTTTGAGCTTTAGAAATATAAATATATAATATTATTATAAATATTCTAAAGCTCACAATGAGCTTTAGAATGAGCTTTTGAGCTTTAAGAAGCTTCCTAAAGCTCACTAAGGCTCACTAAAGCTCACGACTTGAGCTTTAGACTGTACCAAGGGAAAAATGCTTTAAAAATAGCTCTAAAGCTCAAAAGCTCACGCTTTGTGTCCCCCCCCCCATGAGAGGTGGGATCAGCCTTACTCATTCAGTCTGTCTTGGCCCTTTTGAGTGATTTTATATGGTGTGGCATTCACGCCCCGGCCACCACCAGTGATCAGTTTGTTTGCTTTAAGGGTTTTGAGAAGTCTTTTGATTGTGGCTTCTGATCCCCCCATTTTATCCAGAATTTTCTGTTTAAGGTCTGGTGACTTCAACTCACTGTCTTTGAGCAAGAGAAGTATTTGCATCTCTCTTGTTTCAGCCAGCTCTTTGACTTTTTGAGAGGCCGCTTGTCCCCACAATTCAGGTGTGGCCGCCCTGTTTATTTGAGAGAAGTTAAAGGCCAGCTCTTTGGTGTCATTAGGATCTGCAATACCCATCAGTTTTATACTGTTTGCAGGTGTTGGACCTTCATTGACGACCATAGATTGTAAGAGTGAGAGCTGTTTCAGCTCTTTATCGTGGCCGATCAGGTCCTCATGGGTACTTTTAAATTCCTGTGAATTTTTATCTGCTTTATGGGTAAAGAGGCATGCCCGGGGTACATTCACCCAGAGGGCAAAGCCACCCACTCTGTTAAGCAGTGACCTTCTCTCATCTTTGTTAAAATTCCTGGTGACCAGCCAGCCAACATTTAACCTGGTGGTTCAAAAAAAACCACCCGTATTTTGTTTTTACTGGAACATAAATCCTACCAGGACGAAGGTCTTTTAAGGCAGATACTGAATTACCAGACAGGGATATACGACAAAATTAGGGAGCCTGTGATACCTGTGGTGGTCTACCATGGAAGCAAGAGGTGGAGGGGGGTTTTGAGCTTTCATGAGTATTTGAGTGATTTTAAGGGTGTTTTGAAGAAGTATTTTGGTAAGAATGTCTTGAATTTTAAGTGCCGTTTGTTAAATCTTCAGGATTTGGGCAAAAACGGAAAAAAGTTAAAGGGCTTGACAAGCTACCCGGCCCTGTATATTATGAGCCATATATGGAACTTGAATGAGGGAGTTATGAGGTCCTTGTTTGTAATCGGCAGGGATTTAAGCTTTAAGGATCGTGTGAGGTTGATAAAGAAGGCTGTGGATTATGTGCGTCATTACAGCCCGGGATTTAGTTGGAGGATATTGAGTGAGATAGAGGCCAGGGCTATTGATAAGGAGGAGGAGAGAGTTATGCCACCATTACAGATATCATTGGATGAGGAAAGAGCCAAGGGTTTAAAGCTGGGTCTTCAAAAAGGTCGCCTGGAAGGGCTTCAAAAAGGCCGTCAGGAATGTCAGCAAGAGCTAATTTTAAAGATGTTGGAGGCCAAGGCGGATTTATCTTTTATATCCAAAGTAACGGGTTTGTCAGCACAAAAGCTTAAAAAACTTAAAAACAGCTCCAAAAAAAACTGAATGGCCTCCTGAAAAAGAGTGGTAAAGAAAGTAAGGCCAAACCCCTTCCACCAGGGACTTTTCGGATGTTTTAGAATGAAACACTTGGGGTAAAAAACTGCCTGGCTGGTGACTGGTCAGCCCCCTCTTTAAAAAAACAAAATCAATCCTTATAATAAAACTTCCATTCTATCTTACAACTTTTGTGTAAGTCTTTGGTCATTTGAACCTTTTGTTTGAGATAAAAATCTTCTATTTCTGAAGACTCATGAGAAGGCTCCCTGTATAGAGAATAATCATCTTCATATTCACAAACTCTTTCCATTTCTTTTTGATCTGTATAACAAAACTTTTTTATTTCACTTCTTACGGAAAGTTTGTCATTCAAAAAATTCTTATAGCTGTAACACCTTTTTGTTGTTTTCCAAAACTCCCTATGACATAAAAAATACTTTCTGATTTTTTCTTTACACTCTACAAAACTGTCATCTTCACTGGAATCCTCCTCTCTATTTTTGTCATCTTCTGATCGGGATTTTAAAATACTCTCATTTTCCATAGGGGGGGAATATGGATAATAAGGTTTTGTATTTGTCTCTGTACACCCAAAGACGATCAGCACGACTGCCAAGCCGACATAAAAAAATTCTAAGATGAATCTCATTAAAACTGATTTTACCCCCCCCCATTTTTTTTCAAGCTTTTTCAGGGGAAAAACAAAAACTGGACCTTTGGCTCTGCATTTAAAAAAAATATGCGTTTAAATTCAGTTACAGGAAAGCAACATGTACATATTTTTTCTGAAACTCATTAAAACTAACCCCCTTAAGGCACCTTGAGCTTTACAAAATCAAGGGTGTTTTATGTGCAAGACCTGAGGCTAAAACACACTTGACCTCTTAGCCATTAAAATACCACCAGCATACTGAGACTTTTTAAGAACGAAGATTTAAGAGGTCATAAGACTTTTTTGTTTTTGGACAAAAACGGAAAAAAGTTAAAGGGCTTGACAAGCTACCCGGCCCTGTATATTATGAACCATATATGGAACTTGAATGAGGGAGTTATGAGGTCCTTGTTTGTAATCGGCAGGGATTTAAGCTTTAAGGATCGTGTGAGGTTGATAAAGAAGGCTGTGGATTATGTGCGTCATTACAGCCCGGGATTTAGTTGGAGGATATTGAGTGAGATAGAGGCCAGGGCTATTGATAAGGAGGAGGAGAGAGTTATGCCACCATTACAGATATCATTGGATGAGGAGAGGTCCAAGGGCTTAAAACTGGGGCTTCAAAAGGGTCGCCAGGAAGGACTTCAAAAAGGACTTCAAAAGGGACTTCAAAAAGGACTTCAAAAGGGTCAGCAGGAGCTGATTTTAAAGATGTTGAAGGCCAAGGTGGATTTGTCTCTTATATCCAAGGTAACAGGCTTGTCAGAGAGAGAGCTTAAAAAACTCAAAAACAGCTCCAAAAAAAACTGAATGGCCTCCTGAAAAAGAGTGGTAAAAAAAGTAAGGCCAAACCCCTGCCACCTGTGTGATGAAAACAGATAGATCTTACTTATCAGAAGCCTCACAAAAAATCTGTTGTTTGACATCCAGCATTTTTAAAAGAGTGAAGGCTGCCCACCGGCCGGCATGGTTTTTACCTCCTCCGGAGCGTTCCATGGCCTGCTCCCGATTATGAGTCATTAAGATACCAAAAGCAACAGGCCTGCCCGTTTTGAGCTGCACCTGCAGGCAGCCCTGCTCCACCATACGGCAGCAGGAATCATAGTGCGAGGTTTGCCCCTTAATGACACAACCCAAAGCCACCACACCATGCACTGTGCCAGATTCCAACAACCACTGTGCCGTGAGCGGTATCTCCACCACCCCTCCCACTTCTATACATGGTGTGTGAAGATGTCCGGCTTTTTGCAGCTCCTCCAAAGCCCCTTTTTTTAAACGCTCAGAGATTTCTTTATAAAATGTGGACAGTACCAAAGCCACCTTCACAGCCGGTTTTTGCCTATGGGAATCTCTTTTTATGTTCAACATTTTATCATCCCGGCAGTTTGATAATTTATTTTTCCCCGGGCAGGGGTACAGTTTTAACAATTTGCAGTCCGTAGCCTTTTAATCCCACTTTTTTTTGTGGGGAGTTACTGAGTAAAATAATTTTTGAAAGCCCCAATGCTCTTAAAATCTGAGCCCCCACTCCATAGTCTTTGTTGTCATAAGATATGGATTTTTGAGAAGACACACAATAAGCCTGATACACAAACCGGGATAAACTGTTGCTGGTGGATTTCATACGCAGGTAAATAAACACCCCACAGCCCTCCCTGTCTATGGTTTTTAAAGCCTGGTGCAAAAACCGGCCACTTTCTGTAGCCTCCCCTCCAAACAAATCATCTGTGATTCGTGCAGAGTGCACACGCACCATTACCGCTTTATCACCTGAAACAGAACCTTTGGTAAAAACCAAATGCTCCACCCCCTCCATTTCATCTTTAAAGACACGCACCTCAAAACCTTTGTATTTTTCTGAAGGAAAAGCAGCCCTGGCGGTTTGCTTAACAAAGCTTTCGTGAGTAATACGGTATCGGATAAGGTCTTCAATACAACCTATTTTGATCTTGTGTTTTTCAGAAAATTTTTTAAGTTCGTTGAGCCTGGCCATTTGCCCGTCAGGACTTATGATCTCACAAATCACTGCTGCGGGCTGAAGACCCGCCAGCCGGCACAAATCAACACTGGCTTCTGTGTGCCCGGCCCGCTTCAACACCCCTCCCGGCTGAGCCCGAAGGGGAAACACATGCCCGGGACTGATAATATCTTCCGGCCCCGAAGAGGGGGAGGACACAACTTTTATGGTTTTTGCCCGGTCCGCAGAGGAAATACCGGTAGAAACCCCCTTACTGGCCTCCACACTTACTGTAAAGGCTGTTTTATTGGGAGAGAGGTTTTTTTCGGAATCCACCATAAGGTTTAAGCCCAAGTGCCGGGTTTGCTCATAAGTTAAAGCCACGCAGATAAGACCTCTGGCCTGAAGGGACATGAAGTTTACAGCCTCTGCACTTACAAAATCCGCAGGCAGAACCAAATCCCCTTCGTTTTCCCGGTTTTTATCATCCACAATGATGATCATCCGGCCCTGCTTCAGCTCTTCCATTAAATGAGGTATGGTGTGGAACACAATACTTTTTCCCCTTTATTTTTATATCTTTCAAAAGAAGGTTTTATTTATAAAAAATCCTGGTTTAAAACACAAATTTAAAATACCAGATATTTTTATATCAGCCTCTGTAGGAGTTTTTTTTCTGCGTGTAACTCAATGCTCTTTGAGCCTTGTTTTGCTGTTTCCTTAATCTTTGCTTTGGTTTTTGGGTGTTGATTGCCTCCAGAGCTTGAATTGCCAGAGCGGGAAGTGACTTTATTTTTTATCTTGTATCAGAATCTCATACAACCGTACAAATTGATCATTTTGACGATCAAAGCGGTCGAACAGCTTATCAAAACGATCAGACAGCTTCTCAATCTTTTTGTTTGTGTTTGTTATATGATTATCCAGCTTATGATTGATCTGGCTCATGTCTTTTGCCATACCAGCTTGGTTTACATACATCATAATCATCAAAACCAATAAAATCCATGACAAAGGCTTATCCAAAGAATTTAAAAGACTGCTTATTGTTTCCATACTCCCTCACTATAGCACACTCTGTTATACCACCCGGTGGCCACCAAAAACAAGGGTTTTTGAAAAAGTAAACCTGCCCAAAAATGCATCCCCGGAACACGGGAAGGCGGTTTTGTAAGGTTTTGACCTCTTTGCGGGGGAAAACTGTACCCCCCCCCATGCACTATGATTCAGCATCCCTCTGAAAACATCCCGTACTCATTCACCTGGAGGACACTCAGCCGGTGTGGCTAATTGTTGAGCTGGCTATTGAAAATTAAAAATAAAAGAAGTGAGAGGGCAATTCCCCCCCCCCACATTTTTTTCTTAAGTTCCCAAAACACAAATCTCTCATACTTCCCTGTATCGGCAGAGCAAAAAAAAACTTTAATCCCGGTCACCAGGAGCTTTTAAGATGTTTCAGACATGATACACTTGGGGTAAAAAACTGCCTAACTGGTGATGTGTGGCCGGGTCAATTACTCCCAGCCACCAGGGGTATCAAAATGAGTATTATTCTACTTCCCTAATCAGGGTATCAGGCAGCTCTTTTCTTATGCGGTCTTTTTCCCTTTTTGGCAAAGAACTATCTATATAAAGCAACTTAAGAGAAGTGAGTCCTGAAAATATCCCAACCGACAAATCACTTAATTTGTTACGCCCCAAATGAAGCCACTCAAGAGAAGTAAGCCCTGAAAATATCCCAACAGGCAAACCACTTAATTGGTTATCATCCAAATAAAGCCACTTAAGAGAAGCAAGTCCGGAAAATATCCCTTCAGGCAAACCACTTAATTCGTTATCTCCCAAATAAAGATCCTTAAGAGAAGCAAGTCCGGAAAATACCCCAACAGGCAAATCACCTAATTTGTTATGCCACAAAAAAAGAAACTTAAGAGAAGTAAGTCCTGAAAATATCCCAACAGGCAAACCACTTAATTCGTTATTTCCCAAATAAAGCCACTCAAGAGAAGCAAGACCTGAAAATATCCCAACAGGCAAATCACTTAATTGGTTATCATTCAAATAAAGCTCCCTAAGAGAAACAAGTCCGGAAAAGTCCCCCACCCTCAGTGATTGAATGCGTTTCTTACCTAAATGTAAAGATGTTATCTGATCCAAAAGCCCATCTGCCAAAGTACAATCTATTCTGGAATCCACATTATCCTTAAACTTCTTTACAATTTTATCCCTTACCTGCGGGGTACGCTTACAAACTGGCGTCACTGTCTCACCATAAGCAAACATATTAAAAGAAAAAACTGCAAATATAAAAAACTTCATTTTAAACCTCCTTTTTAAAGTTAAATATACAATCTTATCGGCTCAAAGTCCGGGGGACTTGAGACCCCACCTGGAGTTTAATTTTTATCTTTTATCAGAATCTCATACAGACGATCAAAGCGGTCGAACAGCTTATCAAAACGATCAGACAGCTTCTCAATCTTTTTGTTTGTGTCTGTTATATGATTATCCAGCTTTTGATCGATCCGTCCTATATCCTTAGATAAGACATTCATATCTTTGGACATGCCATTCATTTTAAACAGCATGTAAATAAACAGCACCAGTAAAATAAAATCAATGGGCAAGCCCTGATTCAAAACCTGAAAAAGACTTCCTATTGTTTGCATACTCCCTCACTATACCACACTCTGTTATACCACCCGGTGACCACCAACAACAAGGGTTTTTGAAAAAGTAAACCCGCCAAAAAATGCATCCCCGGACACCGGGAAGGCGGTTTTGTAAGGTTTTGACCTCTTTGCGGGGGAAAACTGTAAGATTGAACACCAAAATTGCCCAAATTTTATGAAAAAAACAGGGGAATTTTTACTTTTTGTCTTTTATCAGTGGAACCACTCCCTATGCCAGTAAGATATCTCTCAAATCTGTAAATAAGTCAAGTTTATTTCCCCAGGGAGGCACTTTTAAGGGGTTTTAAGCCACAAAAAAAACTGGTGGCCGGGGTTAAAGTTTTTTTTTGTTTCTGCCGATACAGGGAAGTATGAAGGCTTTGTTTTTTAGGATTTCAAGAAAAAAAATGGGGGGGGGTATTTGCCCTCTCACTTCTTTTATTTTTCACTTTAAACTTTTATGCATTAGGCAATACTTGTGATTATCATGGAGGATATTTATTTGATACATCCACAAACAGCTGTAAAAAAAGGTGTCCAAACTCCTCCCGCAACCCTCATCGTATAAGAGCAACAGGAACATATAAACGCCCCTTTTGTAGCTGCCCAGACGGGACTCCTTATGACAGAGGTAAAATATGCTGTGCCGCCCAAGCAGCTAATCCAAACTACTCCACTGCATCAAAAACCTCTTGTACTTCATGGAGCTGTAACAGTGGCTATACAAAAAGAGGTTCCACTTGTTGTGTAAATAAACCTGCAAATTCCCAGTGGGCCGTAGGTAATTCTTGTTCTTGGGTCTGTAACACTGGCTATGTAAGGGATACCGACATTACCCAACCGGCGGGAGCTGTATGTAGAGTATCCACACCTTCACCTCAAACACCTTCCCCCTCACCTTCACCTTCAACACCTCAAACTTGTACATCCCCCCGGTCTTGTGGGGATCACCCGCATTGCTCAAGACCTACTCACCGGTGTTCGGATAATACAAAAGTTTGTTCTTCTTCAGACTGTCCGCCGCAAAACAATCCTTCACCACCTCAAAACCAGCCGCAGCCAGCTCAACAATTAGCAACACCCGCAGAGTGTCCTCCAGGTTAAGGATCACCAATACTTGCCACCGTGGCAGTGTGACCACCTGGTGGTCACAGTCCCCGTCTCATTAAAATTCTGAGCTATGGGGTTTTAAGCCCCGGGGGAAAAACAGTTTGTTTCTCTAAAGAATTTTAAACCGGGAACTTAAGTGCAAAGAGATATCCCGGGCCATGGTTTTTTGTACCGGCTGGTAAAGAAGATGCACACAAGAGCCGGCATCCATGGTCAGCAAAGGGCCTGTGTTGTGCTGTTTCCAAAAATCCCTGATAAATTGAACCACAAACTCTGAGCTTTGAGTGCGGTACTTTACAGGGGGGCTGGCACTTTCATACATACGGTGCAGGTCCTCAAACTCCTCCCATGTGATTTGAAAACACTTCCGCCAGTGTTTGTGGTTTAAAGCCAGAATCAAAGCAGACAATCTTTGCTTTGCCCTCCCCACCCGGCCCTTAAAGAGGGGGCTGTTTTTGACCCTTTGGTGAGCCTCAGAAGAGGACACTGCTTTTTTACTTTCCGGATCACAAATCACCAGCTGATGAAGAAGGTGGGAAAATCCTTTCACAGGAGCAGGCCCTGCCTGTTGGTCCTGCCACAAGGCCCAGGGTTGAAAGAAAGAGCGTGCTGAGGAACCAGAGCCTTTTCTGCTCAGTGCGGAAAGCTCGCCCGTGGACAAAGAAAAGCTTTTTTGAGAAGAGGTTTGCTTTTCTGCCTGGTGGGGTAAAAGAGATTTTTTTTCCCTGTGAGACGCAATAGCAGATAAATGAAGAGCCATTTTATAAGTGGCCTGTGTTAAAGCACAAAAAGAGGATGCAGAGCTTGCCACCCCACTGTCTGAGGGAAAGTTATTGCCCGATCGAATAAGAAAAGGCCTGGCGGGCAGATGAAAAAACACTCTTAAGTCTTCAAAAAAAATTAAAAACCTCTTTATGGATTTTTCAGAAAGTTTAAGGGGAAAAAAACCTTTGCCTTTTAAAGCCTCCCACCGGTGAACCGTTGGGGGGTAAGACGGGGGAGAGCATTTATTTTTCCAATCAGAGGGATTTAAAGTACAAATTTCCACAGTGCTTTTTAAATGTTTTAAAGTGTAAGACAGGGAGGGGTTAAGGGGCAGATTGTCTGCACTGTCTTTTTTGCCTGCGTATTTAATAAGAGCTATATTGGTGGGGGCCTGGTGCCTGAAAACCAGAGAAGAGTTATTTTTTACTTTCACTTTATAAAAACTGCTCATTTGTTTGGTTTAATACCCTTAAGGAGGTTATTTTTAATAATTTTTAGGCAACAAATATTATTCGTCCCTAAAAACTCCCCCCAAACTGGGATCTTGTACATCCAAAACCCTCACCCGATAGTTTAACATACTCTCCTGGCCCAATAAAAGAGCTTTTTAAAGAGAGAGGGGCTTATTTATTTTTCCATTGAAGAGCCAAAAACTGCTCCCGGCTCAAAACCAAAGATGCTTTACGAAAAACCTCTTTGAGTTTTCCACCAAAATGGCTTTTTGCCAAAAGAGTGCGGCCTTTTTCCCCTATCCACTTGGGCTTAATCTGCCCCTGAGGATCCAACAACCGGGTTCTGAGTTTTTTTAAGTCCTCCACTGTGCCATCAATCAGCTGCCACCGTATTCTTTTCATCTCCTGCCGGTTGTTGATAACAGCAGAAGCGTATAAAAAAGCATGTGTCAAATTGCCCTTAAAATGAGCAGTGGCAAACTGAAAATAGCCAGCCAGGCCAACATATTTGTCCTGCACATGGCCATTTCCATTAAGCAACAAAATTCTAAGATTCATAAATTGCTCAGTGCTGCCATGGAACCACCGCCACCGGGTTTTTGCAATCTCCTCTTTTTTTATCAAAAGAGCTGTGGTGTTGATGTAAGCCTTGTTCATATTTCCATTAAATAATTCATTAGAAGCCTTAAGGTAGCCCTCCTCCCCTCTGTATTTAAAAAAGAGTCCCCCTTTACGAACAAGCCGGTTTTTTAAATCCCGAAACTCATTAAGGGTACCAAAAAAAATTCTCCAGTCCAGCTGTTTAAACTTTTTCAGCCCCATGGCAACAGAGGCGTTTCTAAACACCTTTCCCATATTAACAGTGAGGGGGTATTGCTCTGCCAGCTGAAGATAAGCTTCCTGCCCCACTCTTTCCGGGCGGGGCAGGCCCTGCTCATCCAACAAATAATTTTTTAAAAACCAAAACTCACTCACTGATCCCTGAAACTGATGCCACTTCATAGTGGAAAACAACTCACCTCCCAAAACAGATCGCACATTGGTAAAGGTTTTTTTCATATCCCCCTTCATGTATTTTTCTGCCAGCAGAAGATAGCCCTCCTCCCCTTTCCACTCAGGCTTGAGTTTCCCATGGGAGTCCAGAAGAACACTTTGAAGATTACGGAAATCCCGGACAGAACCATAAAACCGGTACCAGTTCAGTTTCTTTTTCATGGCTGGTTTAAGCCCCATGGTACTTACATGGCGAAACACCAGCCACATATCCCTGCCTTCCGAATAGGGATAGTCTTCACTAAACTGAAGATACCCGGCCTGGCCCGTGTACTGCTCCCGAATATTTCCCTTCCGGTCCAACAGCAAAGAATGAAGAGTTTGTGCCTGATGAGCTTTCCCCACAAAATGCTGCCATTTAAGAGTTTTAAACTCCCTGGGAGTTAAAACCGCTGTCACTTGAGCAAAAGCCCTGTTCATGTTGTTTTTAAATCGCTCCTGGGCTATTCTTTTTAAACCAATGGTGCCAATATAACGGGGTTTTAAACCATTGAGTGGATCAAACAGTTCAGTTCTTAAATTATGAAAATCAGAAACAGAACCCAAAAACTCCCGCCACTGAATTTTTTTAAAAACCCTCTTACTGGGGGCAAAGGCAGACACATTGCGAAAAGCTTTTGTCATATTGCCGTTAAAAAACTCAGTGGCAAACTGGGTATAAGCTTTTTGACCTTTCCACTTCTGTTTAAAATCCCCTCTGGAATCCAAAAGATGACTTTTTAAGCGTCTAAATTCTCTTGTGCTTCCATTAAAGTGCCGCCACTGAAGGGTTTGAAACTGCACAGGATCTGCCACCACAGCATACACATTAATAAAAGCTGTGTTCATGTCTCCATGAAACAGTTTATCCGCCACCTGAATATATTTTTTTTGTCCCACATACTTTTTGTTAATACCCCCCTCTTCTGTATTCTGCCGAAACAGGGAATGCAGCCGTCTAAACTCTGTGGTAGAACCTTTAAACTCATGCCACTTCAGTTTTTTGTACTCTGCACGGTTCGAAATCACAACAAACACATTGGTGGCTGTTTTTCTCATATTTTCATTGTAAAAATGATCCGCCAGCTGAAGATGCGTTTTAAAACCGGAGTTTATGAGATGCCCTTTGAGGTGACCTGTCTCATCCAAAATCTCCTCTGAGAGTTTTTTAAAGTCATCTGTTCTTCCCTGAAACATTTTCCAGTGAAGATCCCTGAACAAACCCCCCAGGCTTTTCCTGACAGTCCGGTAAGCTTTAATCATCTCCCCATTCATCAATTCATCAGACAACCGGACATACCCTTCATTGTATTTGTACTGGTTTAAAACCTGGCCGTTTTTATCCACAATTTTTTCTAAAATATCAGAAAAAACCAGTGGGCATTCTTTTGCAAAAATATGGGAGGGGGTAAAAACAATTATCTGAAGCCCACACAGCAGAAAAATCCCCCACCGGGTCCGTAACCAACAGGCTTTAAAGTTTGCATTGTTTATTTTTATTCCAAACTTCAACCGCTCCCCCTTGACCTATCCTTACAACCTGTATATCAAAGGGAACATCCGTGGACCTAAGAAAAAACACCATGCCTGGTTTTGAAACAAAAAAATGTGAAAGTTTTACACTAAGTTTAAGACAAAGTTTCCTGAATGGCACTGATAATTTT
Source organism: Bdellovibrionales bacterium (assembly GCA_965200025.1). Classification (GTDB taxonomy): domain Bacteria; phylum Bdellovibrionota; class Bdellovibrionia; order Bdellovibrionales; family UBA1609; genus JANQSP01. The sequence goes on along the minus strand of OZ241325.1, from coordinate 413,564 downwards.
TTTTGTAAGGTTTTGAAAATCCCCGTAACAGGCCTGAGCGGCCTGAAAATGAGAACCTATGGCCCCATCTCCCGGTTTTAGCAAAAACATGGGCTTGTGGTTTTCCTGAGCTATAGGCATTAAAGACCGATAATCCTTAATATGAGCCAGCATGTAGTCCCTTTCAGAAGTGGTTTTACTTTGAAGAACACTTTCTTTATAGGCCTCTGGCATTTTTCTTATCCATCTTTCGTAAGCTTTAACAGGCCGGTCGTGACGAATGGAATGCCTCATCATAATATAACCCAGAGGTTTCATATTACCCTCTGGCAAATCAAAATCCATACCTTGTGGTTTTTTATTCTTTCGCTCCTGCCATTCCTTTCTCCATTTGTTTAAAAACTCCCCCACATTTTTTAAACCCTGATAAGAAAACAAATCCGGCCCCAGTGGAAAAACAACATAATCACTGGCAATCAAAACAGCCCGGTTTATGGCTCCCAGGTTAGGTCCCATATCCATCACCACCCACTGAGCCTCCATTTCTTTTGCAGCAGCAGTAAGGATCCGGCTAAAGGCGGTGGTCACACGAAAGGCCCTCTCATCTCCATCCAGACACTTCGCCCAGGTGCCTGAAAACTCCGCCTCCACACTGGACAATTTTAAATCACCAGGAAGAAGCCCCAATGTTTTATCATACTCCAACAGAGGGATGGGTTGCTTGATATCCCCTGTGCCTCTCATAAGAGGGGCCAAAGAATAATAAAGACTTTGCTCTTTCTCTATAATCTGCTCCATTTTGGATTCACTGACAAACATACCGGTTAAGTTGGCCTGAGGATCCAGGTCTACAGACAATACAGAATTTCCCATTTCTTTCAGCATCCAGGAGATATGATAAGTGAGGGATGTTTTTCCCACTCCCCCCTTGTTGTTAAAAAAAGTAAGGGTTTTCATTTTTCCCTCCTGGCTTTTATGACAGCCAAAACCGTATTTTCTTTGGCTTCCAGGTAGAGTTCCGGGTTTCCATTTTCCTGAAGAGCCTTCCGGGCTTTGACAAGCCCAAAACCAAATCGTTCTATAAAGCCCAAATGTTTTAAGGCCTCTGTGATAGTGGGATTTCTATAGGAAGTCAATCCGGGGGTACCAAAGTTGTACGTATTGAGTTCCCCGTAAGGCCCACCAGGGTTTTGTATTTCCACCCGATCGGAAAACCAATGCACCCGAACGGGGGTGTAGCTGTTGTAATTTCTGTGAATAAGGGCGTTTCGAAGAAGTTGACTCAAGGCTTCAAAAGGGTAATCGGAAGATTGAACATGGGTGGTGTCCGTCAGCTTAAGGGATGTGGATATGTTGGCTTTTAAAATCTCCTCCATACGGGTGATTTGATCAGGCAGGGTACCAGACACTTCCGTTTGATTTCTGACAGGATCGGTAAGATTTCCCTCTTCAAATCGCACAAACTGAATATAAGCTCCCGGAAAAAAATTGCGGGGATTGATTCCCATAACCAAAATGGCAGCAGCAGTAGGTTGATCTTTGAAGTTCATAAGCCTCAAAGACTGCATTTGTGCGGAAAGCGGGCGTTTATTTTCCTCTAAAACCTCTTTGGAGACAGCAGCTGGCAGGTACTGTGTTTTAAAATACTCCCGGTTTAAATCCTCTTCCACAGTGGCACCTGTGATGCCCTGCATGTCGTAAGGCAAATCATAAGCCTGTCGTTTTTCCGTCAGACGCTGCTCTTCCTCTGAAGATGCCACCCTCACAGAAGGACCAATACGAACATAACACCGGCCCCTATACCTCATCGGTGGCTTTTGAGAGGGCTGAACCACAAGGGCTGCCACCTCTTGCGAGTCCACAGTAAGCCTCCGAACACTCATAACAGGAAATGGCAGCAAATTGCCATCACTTCTGAAGGAGCTTAAGTTTTTTAAAATCTCATCTGTTACAGCGAGGCCACAAAATGCACCATCGTCTTTTAAACCCACAAAAATCACACAGGGTTTGTTGTGTCCGGCCATATCGTTGGAAAAAGCACAAATCGCTTTGGCTATTTTACCTGTGACTTTTGGAGACTCACATCTTTCGATAACTTCATTTTCCAACTGTTTAAGAAGATCTTTAAGAGATGAATCAGTTAACACAGGAGGCATTCCCAACCCTCCACTGAAATAAACTCCTGTCAAAAACGGAAAATTTTAACCAAATACAGATTATGATTATTCCCATAAAGTCCAAATTTTTTACACTCTTTTCATCTTTGGTTAAGAGATTATGGTATTCCAAAAACCAGGCAGATTACTCTATTTCAATAATCCACAGAGAGTGTATATCATTATGTACCAGACCCGGCAACAAAAAAAGGGTTTTTTATGGATCTTCTGCCATTCTGCGAGAAAAGGGATGTGTGGGATACACCCCACTTTTATTAAAGAGGGATGATTCTACACTCATTGAGGGACTTAAAACCCCTATCACACTGCATCTCACTCATCTTTCCGTCGGGATGTATAATATACACATCAAAACCAGTGGGTTTGCGAGTGACTTCTTCATTTGACCGGGGAGCGGCCCCAAGCGGGGTGACTTCACAGTCATCGAGGGATTTAAAAGCCCCATCACACTGCATCTCACTCATCTTTCCGTCGGGATGTATAATACCCACCTTCAAAACCCCCTCATCGTATTTGAAAGTGGCTTTGGCCCATTTACCTAAAACCTCCGGGTCCCGGGAATCTTGCATAACCAAAATGGAACCATTGCGAAGAACAGAGGCCACCTTGGCACCCTCTGTCACCAGCAAAGGAATAATACTTTGTTTGAGATCTGACACATTTTGTGCAAAAGTGTCATACACTTCCCTGTCCAAATTTTTACTGTTCATATACGCTTCCAAATTGCTGAGTTTTGTCATGGCACATTTTAAGGGAGAGCCATAGTAAGACACCACCTGATTAACATTCGCACCTTTTTCCACCAACCACTGAACAGCTGAAAAATCCACAGTCCGGCAGGCCGCCACATTTAAAGGAGTCCAGTTGTGTGTTGTTTCCCTGTTAATGTCTGCCCCGTGATCCAAAAGCACTTGAGCTATGTCCAAATGATAAAAACCAACAGCCACATGGAGAGCAGGATACCCGTACTCATTTAAAGCTTCCGGGTCGGCACCCTCTTTTAAAGCTGTGCGGACTTTGGTTAAATCCCCCTGGACTATGGCCTCAAACAGAGACGGGCTTTTGCCGTAAGAGGCAAAAGAACACAAACAAAACAACAAAACTGCCAAACCATTTTTAAACTTCATTTTTAAACCTCCAGGTTTTTAAGGGTTTTTGCTTTTCTGCCATATACTTAATTAAGAAACCCATAAAAATCAACATTTTTTAAAAAAAATTTTGAAGCACCAAAAGGGGTATTTTTTACAAAAAATCACTGTAAAAATTACACAAAAAAAACCCTTTTTGTGGGGGTCAGGGACACATATTTTATTTTGTACCCTGATCAAAGTTTATTTGTGAGACAAAAGATATAAAATCTTTTACCTCTTTATTCAGCCATTTTCCAAGAATGGCAGTATCAAATTCTGCAACAATAAAAAGCCTCTCCTCAAAAATTCCGTCATACTCCTCATTATCAGATAGCCGGGATTTTAATTCCATTAAGTGTTTTATGTTATTGCTATATTGTGTTTTAACTTTCCTGTATTCTTTTTTTAAGCTCCGGGAGAGGTGCTTTTCCTTCAGAAAAGGAATTAATTGAAACCTGTAAGATGACAACTCCAAATCATTAAACAGGTTTTTTAGCTCTTTTCTGTTACCATAATACAGATTTACCCGATCTGCATCAGAGAGAAAATCATTTTCATGGACAAAGTCAAAGTAAATCAGTTCCATTTTCTCTCTTTTTTCCCTGGGCCAGGTTGTTATACCTTCCTCCCAGCGTTTGGTAAATTGTTTCCTGATTTGATGGGCATGCTGATCCCAAATAAAATTAGCCTGAGTCATTCCATGGTAATAATCATGTTCAAAAAAAGGCAAAGGGGAATATATCAATCCATCTGCCGGTACATACTGATGCACCATCTGCAAGGGAGCAAAAAAAGGATAAGCCCGGTTTAAAGCCATAACCCCCAGGTTTTTTATGGTTGGTAAAAACACAATTTCTTTGCTGAATATGGTACTTATCCAGTCTTTGTATATCCACTTGCTAAAAAAATGTGCCCTGGGTCTTGATATATATTTTGCCTCAATCACCTCCACTGTGTATCTGTCTTTATCCATTAAAGACAACAGTGATATATTCCACTTCAGCCACCATTCATAAGTCACCTGGCTGTGGGAGTGCCGCTTTCTGGCAATATCTGCCAAACGATCAAAATTCCTTAACAGGGCAGGTTTTTTTTCACCTGTCATTTTATGGATGCTCTCTAAAAAAAACTGAATATGCTCTTCTATCTGGTTTGCAAAATCCTCAATATGAGTCTTTTTTAAATCCACATCCGGGCTTTTTAAAGCCTGTACTATTTGTCTTAAGCGATAAACCTCATCCACACCACTCCTCATCTCCCGGGAAAAACCCAAACTCTTTAATTGTTTTTCTGTCTCAAAAACTTTTGGCACCTTTACAGCTTTTAACACTTTTTGGTAAGAGTTTTTAACAAAAACAGACAGGCAGGCTTCTTCGGGAAAAGTGAGGTTGCCAGCACAGACACTCCATGGAGCAAAAAAAGTTAAAACCTGAAGCATTACAAAAATCAAGCTTAAAAAATATTTCCTGTTCATAATTTTTTTCTCTGGTTAAAATTTTTTTATATAACATTTTGACTCTGACTTTACCCCCCCCCATTTTTTTTGCAAGAAAATTATTATTGTTTCCCTCAACGTTGTAAATATTACATCTTTCATTAGTGGTTAAAAACCAGATTATGGTGCCATGCGTAATATCTGTCAGAAAAACGACTCCTTGGTCACACTCAACGGAAGTGGTTTGAGCGGAAATATCCCAATTTTACACTATAACAGGCAGTAAAATGCCCAAATTCACGCCATAATGGGCAATCAAAGTGTCCAAATTTTCAGAAAAAAAGGAGGTTATGCAAAAGCCAAAAATTTACTTTCACGATCTGGGAATGAGAAATGCAGTTATCAACAACTTTAACCAGCTGGAAAACAGAAACGACACCTGACGGAAAGATCTTCTTCCAGGAATCTGCACTTAAGCCGGGTTAAACAATATGGCCCTGCCAAAGTTTTTTTAAAAACACCTTCCATGGCAGGATGCGAATAAAGCCCTCCACCATACGGGCCTGCCTTTCCTGGCAGACCACAATCATGTTTTTAACTTTTTGCTCCTCTTTAAGGGCTTTCAAACCTCTTAAGTGATGCCGGTGAATACGGGAAGAGGCTTTAACCTCCACCGCTGTATGCATATCCCCGCAAATAAAATCCACCTCATAACCGGAAGCTGTTTTCCAGTAATGAAGTTCCATTTCCGGATGTTTGTATTTTTGATAACTTATCAGCTCCATCAGAATGTAATGCTCAAAACTTTTACCAAAATCTGCATTACCCGGCAAAGGGTTTCTTTTGGCCAGGTAGCGGGCCACACCCACATCAAAAAAATAAAACTTGTCTGTTAAAGTCATCCGGCGATTTTGCGACTTTCTCCATGGGGAAAGTCTGAAACCTAAAAAAGTATCCTCCAAAATTTCAAAATAATGACGAACCACTTTGGCACTTATACCAGCCTCTCTCCCTATGTTGGTATAATTTAACAGTTCAGAGCTGGTTAAAGCCGCCACTCTTAAAAATGATGTAAAAGCGGGGATGTTGCGGGCCAAAGCTTCAGAGGCAATCTCCTCTTTTAAGTAATCAGACACATAAGCCCTGAGATCCCTTAAGGGGGAGGAGGACAAAAAATGAGACGGCAAAAGACCTGTCTGAAGCACCCGGTTGAGTTCAAAGCCCTGGGTTTCGTAAAAAGTCAGAGGGGTCATTTCAAACCGCCAGGCCCGCCCCGCCAGCAGGTTACTGTGACCTCTTTTCAACTTCCTGGCGGAAGAGCCGGTTAAAAGAAAAGAGGCTTTCCTGTTTTCAATCAGCCAGTGAATCTCGTCCAGGAGAGCAGGTACTTTTTGAATTTCATCCACCACTGTCAAACCCCCTTTGTACCTTTGCCTGAGAAGGGAGGGGCGACTTGCATATTCAAAATACAAATCTGTTTTGAGCAAATCAATAAAGTGGCAGGTAGCGGGTTTTAAAAAATGATGGGCCAGCCAGTAGCTTTTACCCACACGCCTGGGACCCCACAAAAAAGCAGACCTCCCCCGGGGAAGAGAGATTTTAAGATGCCGGCGGATGATTTTTCTTTTCGGCTTTTTTTTGATAATCAGACTCATAAGGGCATATTATCCTGATAATCTTCCCTTTACAAGCCAAAAATCAAGCCCCTGCGACAAGTTTATATGTTCAACTGAGTTTGAGAAAGCCTGTTCCTGACTCCCACAAAAGAAGCTATTTTTTCACGAATGATGGCAAAGGCTTTTGTGAAGCCCCCCAAAGAGAGATTGTATGCCAACAGAGATGGGACTTTGGAATGCTTAAGGGGCAAAAAACACAAACCAAAGTCGGGAAAAAAGCAAGTATTTTAATTTTTTTAAATACTTTTTTTGTAAAATGGCACAAGCTTGCCCATGTACTCATTAAATGAAACAGCCAGATAATGGGCCATCAATCGTGTAACACTCTATTTGGAAAGTTATTCAGAGGGTGAAAAATGAAAAAGAAGAAGTTACTTAAAATCCTGCAAAGAAAACAATTTTTCACAGGCAGGCAAAATGCAGGGGAATCGCTCATACCCCCCCCCTCTTGCACCGTGTCATAATCTTTGTATCCATTCCATTCTATCTGTTTTTGAATTCCTTCTTCTATCCGTTTGTCGTCTTGGGGGTAATAACAGGGGTTTCACTCACTGTTCAGACTGTAAAAGCAAAAAACCCAAACAGCAGATCTCCCTTCGGGGAAACAGTCTCATGTGAAGTTTTGGAAAATCATGGAGCGGGAAATTGGGGAGTGAAAGTAAAGTGTGGGGAGAGTCCTCACAACATAGGCTATATTCAGGCGGGATCTTATGTCCGGAAAATGCATATGCTGCTCAGGGATCGAAAAACAGGAAAAACAAGGCGTCATTTTTTTGATGTAGCCACTGCCAGCGAGAAAGGTCGTGCCGGGGGATTTTCCGAAAGATTGAGCGTAAAGAATGTCAGATCGAAGCATGAAGGAGGAATGCCCATAGCCCTTTATATGCCCGGGGAATTTGGTTCCAGCTGGTGGGCAAAGAGCATTAGAAACATCCTGCCAGGAACAGATGAAAGAAATGTACTCAATGAACTTAAAAAGGAAGAGGAGTTGTCATGGATCAAAAACTCTGCCGATGGTAAAATTTATGAAACCCTTTGGAGGCCCTCCGTGCCAGGCATTAAAGCAGATGAGGATGTTTTGGATATTCGGTATGAATTGGATGCAGACATTCCCTTTATGACAGACTTACAGTTCAAAAACTCCCAAACATCCCCAATTAAAAATACCAGAAACCTATCCACATTAAAAGCATTGAGTACAAAAACCACTGTAGATGAGTTTTATTGCAAAACTTATGAAGAGCAAATCAGTTTTAACTGCAAAATCACAAAAGAAAAGTATTGTATTTCACCCACCGGGGGATGGTGCCAGGCCCCTAATGGCCGGGAGGCTGTTTATCTTTCTCTTATTGCCTGCCACACCAAAGACTCAACATGCCCATCCATCACTGACTGTGTTTTTTCAGAAGAAAAAAGTATTTATTTTAACGCGGAGTTAAGAAAGAGGATTATCACAAAAAATTGGATTAGAGCTTCTGAAACCAAACCAGACCATTCCACTGAAAATAATAACACATCTTACCAGGACACAGGAGGGGCTGGACAATGAAAAAAATTACCAGAGCCAGGATAAAAATTTTGATTCAAAATGACTTAAAACAGTTATTCCCAATAATTTTCAAGAGTCACAGAGTGGTACTCTTTGGGATTTGTATCTTCTTTTTAATGGCTGGACAGGCACGTCAAGTGCCAGTCCAATCGGGGGAATGCCAATACACTTCTGAAACAAACCAAACATTTATAGAGATTCCTATATGTGAAGAGGGAGCAGAAAAATACAAGGATCGGAAGAAGCAACTTGGCACAGCATGTTCGCGGCCAAACACAAAATGTAAAGAAAGAATACTCTACACAGAACAATATTGCATCAGTAAAGGTTTTTGCATAATGAATGATCAATCGAAAGTTTATTTTCCCATAATAATGTGCAAGACAAGAGGAATAAAATGCCCTTCCGCCACCGATTGTGTATTCGGGGCATTCGGGTCCCACAGTGCCTTTTTTAACAAGAGTATTGATTTGCAACAACCTTATAAAATAGTCAAAGGTCAGAGGGTGGAAGTGAATATAAAAAAAGACCCCCCTGCTTCGGTTTTTAAATAAACTCCAAACAATCCCTCAAATGCAGAGGAAGAAAGGCTGAGATGATGAAAAAAATCTTTTTAAATTTAAAAACCCTGTTCAAATTTCAAAAGAGCCAGGGGAGGGTTTTAATCTTTTTTGTTTTTGGACTTCCGGGTGTGCTTCACTTTATAGCTTTTTCCGCCCCCCTGCCACCGGCGATGGTGGAGGGCGTGGTTCTCAGGTACGACAAACACAAAGTCATTCTTACGCAACAGCAGGGGAAAGTTCGAATGGAAGTGCCAAAAAAATCCATTGTCAAAACATCCCTGCCTTTAAGAACAGGGAAGCGGGTTTATGCCAGGCTGGACAGCTTAAAAACAATCCACAGTATGAAACACAGAGCCAAAAACATAAAAACAAACCCAAGGGTAAGGGGTAAAAAACAAGGGCAATCCCCGCGTACGGGTATTGCACTCCCCATGTACATGGAAACAGGCTTTACAGATACAAAATAAACGGGTCCAAACAAGCTTACTTTTCAGACTGTTCTTTTAATATCTTTTGAGTCACTTCTATAAACTTCGCCATAGCTGACTCAAAGTAATCATGCACTCTCTCTTCAGAGGCTCTATGCAAAAAATAAGGTAAAAGATGCTTCATATCATTCTCATTAGTGAGTCGTCCTCCTGGATGGACACCCACCTGACCAGTGTCCAAAAACTTAACAAAATCATCAACTGATGTTTCACGAGATACCTCATGAGTATGAAAATAAAGGATGAGTTCCACTTTTTCTCTCTGAAAAGTGGATAATGTTTTTACCTTCTCTTTAAATAACTTATGAAAAACTTTATACTTAAAACTGTCCACCAGATCTCTACTATAACTGTGCTGGAGATCGTGTAACAAAAATGGTATGGGATCAAATATTAAACCATCTGCCGGGGCCGGTCTGTCAAATAAAGCCAAAAGAGCCAGTTTGTTGGAAGAAACCTGATTAAAAGCCATAATATCCAATTTTTTAATGGTCGGAAGATACACTAAATCGTCTGAATCAAATGGCCTTCCTTTAAAACGCCCAAATACCATTTTCAAAAAACTCACTATTATCTCATTTTCCTCAGCAGGTAGTGAGGATTTTAATTCTCTTCTATACTCCGCTACCATGCCAGTGAGTCTGGTCTCACTCACTGTGTCCAACATTTTAAGATTCCACTGCATCCACCAGTTGTAAGTTACTTTTTTCTCTTTAACCTTCCCACGGGCCTCACGAACCAGCACCTCCATAGCTTCCCTGTCCACCACCTTTTTTTTAAAAGCAGGAATCTCTATTTCATGATCTGTATTCCTTTGAAAATAAGCAATATGCTCTTCCACCTGATCAGCAAAATCCTCAATGTGAGTCACAGCAGGGTCCACCTTGTTTTTCCTTAAAGCATCAGCTATAGCCTCCAGCCGATGTGCCTCATCCCAGCCGGCAATATAGGCATCTCTAAAGCTTTTTTCTCTTAATTGCTGCTCCGTCTCCTGAGCGGGTGGCACCTTTACCCGAGCTAAAACCTCCCTCTCAGTGGATATCTGATCTTGTTTTTGTATAGTAGCAACTTGGCTTCCCCGGCTTAACACCGACTGACAGGCAAAAACCGGCTTTGCACCCCTCAATAAAGCAAAAGTCATACAAGGAAACACACACAACCACACCAGAGCGGCACTCATGCAAAAACCACCGAAACCAAAGAGTCTGAAATAAAATGCAGTCATTATAAATCCTTATGAAAAAAGTGACCAAAATTGATGGCCAGTACAAACTTAAACAACAAAAAACCCATTTTTTATACCACTTATCTCTGTCTTTCATACCTTTTTATCAAATAAGTGTAAATTTTACACTCCTCAAATAAAAAAATCAGGTTTGGGCTTGACAAAAAAATGGGGGGGGGGGTAAAACCAGAAAGTGCCTAATTACAGGAGGTCTAAAAATGTTAAAATATGTGGTTTCATTAGTTTTTGTATTTTTTTCCTGTCCCAGCCTGGCTGAGCTTTGTAAAGATAAGTTTGCCACCCATAAACTTTATGAAAAAGCAGCCTCATTACTTGGGATCAAGAGTAAAAATAAACAGGAAAACCCTCTAACAGCAAACCAAAAAGATCTGTATGATGCACTATATGAAAAAGAATTTGTATACAGGCCTGACTTGTTAGAACTCAGAGATGCAGGAATCAGTTATAAAGATATAAAAAAGCTGGTAAAAGATAAAAAATTGAGAAAACAGAACAGAAAACTAATTAACATATATTTGACTCAGATAGATGAAGCACTGAAACTCATAAATCAGACTGAAGACCCAAGCCCTCAACAAATGAGTGATATGGTAAATATATTTTTGGTATGGCGGGATCAGGATATGGAAAGTGTGAGCATAAGTTTGAAAAGAACAGGGCTTTCTCTGGATCAGGCTATTTCTCTTAAAGAAAAATATTGGCGAGACATAGAGTTCTATTCTTCTTCTTATCTAACATGGAAACGTGGAGCCCAGATATATCTAAATGAGGTTAATCTAACAGGAGTTAAAAACCATTATTTACAGTATATTGAAAACAAGGAGCAGACTGGCATCTCCTTCACACCTGATCAACAAAAAGCATTGTCAGAATTACAACAGGTAATAAGTTATGATAATATAACCAATATAATAACATCAGGCTTGTCTTACTACCACCTCAACACATTAATGTTGTACGACGTTATTACCACATCTCGCAAAAAGAGGAAAAAGATAAAAGAAATAATCACACAACATGAAAACGACAACTTATCCTTCTTTTGGCAAAAGGGTAACCTGACACTACAATCAACTTTATGAATTAAAAACCCACTGAAACTTTAAAAACCTCTTTTAAAACATTGGTAAAAAACCCCAGCACTGTGGTGTAAAAGCAAATACGAACAATAACAAAGGTTTTTTTTTGTTTTATCCACCTTAAAAAATACTTTAAAGCATGAGATATAATCAGGTTTTCAAAATCTTTAAAATTTTTACTGCAAAGCCATAAATTTAATTTTGCCAAAAGGGATGTTTCCTGTGCTTTTATTTCTTTTTTTAACAACTGGCCAATGTATTGCTCAAAATTATTTATAAAACCATATAATTTTCTTAAATCTTTATAGGATGTAAACAGTATATAAATCAAACTGAGCATTAAAATCACCAGCAAAGTGTAATGTATTGTTGTGGGCAGGCGAAAGTTTAACAAAAAAAGCCCTGCCACAGACCAGGAGACATAAATATAAGTTTTGATATTCATCGCCCTGGTGAGCCGGGTGATTTGTTTTTCAATATGAAGCTCAACATATTTTTTAAACTTTTTATCTGTTTTTTCATCCACTGTTGTTTTTATGGTTTCGTTCCAAAGCCATTTGACTGTTGGTCCCAGGGTGTGTATCCCCAATTCCACAAACAAGTGATGATACCAGGCCATTTTACAACACCCCTCCCTCAAATAAATTTGATCTCTTTGTTCACTGTTTTGTTATTAAAAATAGTCAAAATAAACCCCTTTTCAATCATTTTGAGCCTTGTTTTTTTATCCATTCCTTTTTAATTAATTCTGCCTCAGCAGCTTTTATATAAGGTGGTAGTGTTTTTTTAAGGTACATAACGGCTGCTGATACAACACCTATATCATCCAAAAACCCTGCAACAGGAATCATATCAGGAACAGCATCAAAAGGAGTAATAAAATAAAGCAAAGCACTAAAAGCTATTGCTTTTTTAGCAAAAGAGACTTTAGGATCTTTAACAAATTTGTACAAAGCATAAATGTTTATTACCGCTTTCCGGGGAAGCATGGAAACAAACTTTTTTAGATAAGGTTCTGTACTTTCAAATACCTTTTTTTGATTGGATTTGCTTATCTTTTTTTTCAAAAATTGGGTATGAGTCTTGAACGTGGGTGGTTTTTCTTTCACAATTCCCTCCTGTTGTTGGTTTCTTTAACCAAAACTTGTGTTTTTTTGGCTGTTTTAGCTTCTCTTAAAACTCCCTCTTATGACTTTTATATGCTTCACTATTTTGACTTTTAAATTGATAATATCTTCAATATGAGTGTATTTTGGAACATGTCAAGGTGGTTCAGAAAATATTTGCAGCTTTTGTCTGGTATAATTGTACCATTTTAATCCAATAAATGTGATTTTTAAGGCATCTGAACCTTTATTTGCATAATATAAAAGTGGAAAAAAAGTGGTTTTTTCCCAAAAACTGCCATAATATAGCCATAAAAAGAGGTTTATGCCAAAATTGAACAAAAAACAAGTTTCTGGTTTATTTGTAGGTGATTGCATTGATTTTATGCAGGTAATGCCTCAGGGGTGTGTGGATTTGACTGTCACCTCTCCACCTTATGATTCCCTTCGTAATTACAGAGGATACCATTTTGATTTTGAAAAGGTGGCAAAAGGTCTTTACAGAGTGACAGCAGAAGGGGGAGTGGTGGTATGGGTTGTAGGGGATCGTATAAAGGGAGGCCGCAGCCTGACCAGCTTCAGGCAAGGTTTGTATTTTCAAAAAATGGGATTCAATATGCACGATATAATAATCTATCAAAAAAAGAACACCCCTTTTATGAGAAGCAACGCTTACACCAATTGTTATGAATTTATGTTTATATTAAGTAAAGGAAGTCCCAAAACATTTAATCCACTAAAGGCACAAACCGCAAGGCATGGGTTTGAGATGGTCGTTCATAATAAAGGCCCTGACGGTGTGAACAAAAAAACCTTAAAAGAGCTGAAAAAGCAAAAAACAAGAACCAATATTTGGTCGTATGCGGTGGGTTTTGGAGGCACTACCCTGGATAAGGTGGCTTTTAAACATCCCGCTGTTTTTCCTGAAAAACTGGCAGAAGACCATATCCTCTCCTGGACAAACAAAGAAGACTTGGTGTTTGATCCCATGTGTGGATCAGGTACAACCTGCAAGATGGCCTGTCTCCATGGAAGGAAGTATTTAGGTGTGGATATTTCAGCAGAGTATATTGAAATAGCCAGACAAAGACTTAAAAAAGTGTTTCCAGAAAGGGGCAATGTACCGCAATGTCAAATCAGTTGAAGAATTTTAAAGATTTAAAAATTAATGCCCGGTTTCGTAAAAATGCTCAAGCTGTGGTGTACCCGGGGGATTGTTTAAAGTTATTAAAGCAAGTCCCGGATGGGTGCATTCAGCTGGTGGTGACCTCACCTCCTTATAACATCGGCAAAGCTTATGAGAATAAATTACATTTGGATACTTATGTCCAACAACAGGCCCGTGTGATTAAGGAATGTGTCAGAGTTTTGTCTTCAGAAGGCAGTTTGTGCTGGCAGGTGGGTAATTATGTACATAAGGGCCAGATTGTTCCTCTGGACATCGTGTTGCATTCTGTGTTTTCAAATCTGGGGTTAAAAATGAGGAACAGAATAGTTTGGCACTTTGAGCATGGCCTTCACTGTACGAGGAGATTTTCCGGCCGTTACGAAACTATTTTGTGGTATACCAAGTCGGACAATTATAGGTTTAACATAGACCTTGTAAGAGTGCCGCAAAAATATCCGGGGAAAAAGTATTTTAAAGGGCCAAGGGCTGGTGAGTACTCCTGTAATCCCTTGGGGAAAAACCCGGGGGATTTATGGATTATCCCCAATGTAAAACACAACCATGTGGAAAAAACATCTCATCCCTGTCAATTTCCCGTGGAATTGGTGGAAAGGCTGGTGCTTTCCATGACTAATAAAGGTGGGTGGGTTTTGGATCCCTTTTTAGGTGCAGGTACCAGTGTGCTTGCAGCTTTAAAACATGGGCGTAAAGGTGTGGGGGCAGAAGTGCAATCAGAGTACCTGCAAATTATTTACAATCGGCTCAGAATGTTAAAAACAGGGAAGCTAAAAACCCGGCCCATGCACACTCCCGTTTTTAACCCCAAAAACTCTGTAAAACCAACAACTCCCTTTCCCTCAAATCACATGCGAACTTAAAACCCCATTTTAAATCAGGAGAACATAAATTATGAAACAAAACCAAGAGCAAAAACTTACCTTTGCTACTTTTGACAAGTTAAAGTTAAGATCTTTTGCTGAAAACCTGCTCCAAATTATGGAAAAAGGCAGTAATTCTGCCATAACAGACAGAGGATACAAAGGCGGATACACTGTCAGCCTGAATGCAGAGTTTGGAAATGGCAAAACCACTTTTTTAAAAATGTTTGAGCATTTTATCAATACAGAACAAAAAGATAAATATGATGTACTGTTTGTTAATGCATGGGAATCTGATTTCTGCGAAGAACCCGTTATTGCCATACTTTCAGAGTTTATAAACTGGATCAAACAACAGGACCAAAACTCAGACAAAAGTCATATAAAAGAAGAGGATATAAGTAAAACTAAACAAGCTATTGGCATGTTAGGAAATAAAGCTATTGGCGTTTTAGGATATATTGCCAATCAAGTAATTCAAAATAAAACAGGTATTGATATAAGAGAAGTTAAAAACTCTTACATAAAGAACACAGCATCTGATAAATTATTAACTTCTTTAGGTAACAACATACTGAAAAATTTTAACACCAGGAAAGATGCCATAGAAAATGTAAGAAGTATTTTTAGTCAATATTTAAACTCCCAGCAGAATTTAAACTCCCAGCAGAGAAAACTGCTTATTATTGTGGACGAACTGGACAGAACCAGACCTGATTATGCTGTGCGTTTTATGGAGGATATGAAGCACTTTTTTGATATTGAAAATGTAGTGTTTCTTGTAGCTGTTAACAGAGTCCAAATGGAGGCCACAGTTAAATGCCTTTACGGACCAGGATTAAACTTTGATGGTTACTATGGAAAATTTTTTAAACATGAGATTGATTTACCAGATCCCTATAAGGAAGCTCAAAAATGGATTGATGACTTAATAACAAAAACAAAAATAAAATACCACACTGGTCACCCTCGAATGAGGGATATGGGGGTAAATAATACTTATTTGTCCTGTAAAATGTTTAATTTGACTTTGCGGGAAGTGGAGCAATTTATCAGAATACTTTCCATGATTTTGGAACATGATCAAACACCTGCACCTTGGGTATACCTGGATTGCTATTCATTTTTTATTTGTCTTTTTATAAAACAAAAAGAAGTTTTTAATAAAATACCAAGTGGTAATTTTACAGTGTTTCAATTTGTTGATTTTTTAAACCAAATCTGCCCTGAACTCAAAACACCAGTATTAAAATATACAGAACTCAATTATTTATTGGCAACAGTAGCTTGCTCTTTTCTGGTCTTTTCACATAAGTCAGATCAACATACACTAACTGAAAGTGAAATAAAGTGCATACAAAAATTGGATCCAAATATAGAAACACAAACTCTTTATAGTATCTGTAGTGAAGAGGGTTTTGGTCCTATGTTGCAACAGCCTGTTTTGGATATTTGTAAAAAAATACGAGACTGTGAGTCACACTTCTCAAAGTAAATCCCCCCCTGCTTTATGCTTTTGAGGCAGGTGGATCTCAAATTTGCAAGGTGTCAAAATAGCTTTTTGTGTTGTCTTATTTTGGTTTTTTGCGAGTGTAGCTGTGAGAGTAACCATACACAGGGCCAGAGGTTTTTGGCCCCCCCGGATGGGCATTTAGCTTTGTGTTTTCCCACTTTTGAGCAGCTGCTTTACTTGAAAACTGCCTTTCCACTTTAAACCCTAAAAATCCAGAATATTCATTTTGCAGCTCTTGCTGCCTTCTGCTTGGATTGTTGGTAGTTCCATACCTTTTCATTAGGCACCTCCTTGTTTTAAGTTATATAATGCTTTCAATGTGGGTGCATTTTTAAACATGTCAAGGTGGTTGAGAAGTGTTGTTCTCAAACAAGGTATAAAACATTGATTTTTTGCACCGCATAAGGTGTCTACTCCAACACGGCTAAAACTGTGATGTTTTTGCTTCCAGCCACACAAAAATCCTTGGATCTTCTTCAACAACCTTTAAAATCAATGAAGATAGCCCTTTTATTCATTTTTTATGCTATGTGTTATAAAAATATTTAAATTTTTTGGGGGTTTTTCAGGAAAGTGGACCCGAATTTGCATGTATAAAAGTGTGGAAAAAAAATGGGTTTTTTCCAAAAACTACCATATAATTTTAAAAAAAGGAGCTTATAATGCAAAAATTGAAGAAAAAATCCTTAAAGTTCAGAGATTTACCCTTGGATTTACGGGGACCAGTAATTTTTACTTACGGGCATATCCAAAAGGCTCAAAATCCCACAGTCCGGCATATTTTGGAGCGGCTCAAAAGGCTTGAAAAGAAGTATACAGAAGAAGGGGCCTGTGTTTCTGCACAAGAGAAAAGGGAAACCATTGACAAACTGGAAAATTATGCCAATACAATGGACCTTTAGGTGGATTCTCACGCAATGTATCATTGAGCAAAAAGGGGTTATTTATGGCAAACCAAAGAAGAACATCTAAAAAAGCAGGAACAGCTGCCTCTAAAACATTAAAACATAAGAGATCAAGTAAAAATGCCAAGACAGCTGCTGGTTCAGCATTATCACAGCGAGTTCCCAAAAAGAAAAGAAAGAAAAAATTCAGAAAATAAAAACCTGTCTTACAAACACAGCATCTGTTTTAACTGTCACATTCTATTTTCTGGTATCAAAGAAAGTATTTTTTATGAAAAAAACAAAACATTCAAAATCCAAAAAATCCATAGAGATTTACAAGCATAAAACTCAGAAAAGGACCAACAATCCTCAGGTGGGGGCTGTCACCTCTGAAACAGACAGACCACAAGTTAAAACAAAACAGTACAAGTACGATCCTCACCTGGACCCAGAACTTCAGTGGGCAGGTAAAAAAGAGAGGCTGTCTTTTGAGGTGCCTGTGGTCCCGCTTCACATTCATGAGAAAATAGACCCCCGGAGTATTATTGAAACTGTGCGAAACAGAAACACTGTGGATTATGAGCAAATGTCTTTGTTTCACGATTCCACAGAAAAACGCCCCCTGGAAAAAGAGATCGAATTTTACAGGCACGAAAAACTTTGGAGCAACCGTCTGATTGCAGGGGACTCCCTTGTGGTTATGAACTCCCTTTTGGAAAAAGAGGCAATGGCAGGCAAAGTGCAATGTGTTTATATAGACCCCCCTTATGGAATTAAGTATGGTTCCAATTTTCAACCTTTTGTCAATAAAAGGGATGTGAAAGACAAAAAAGATGAAGACTTAACCGCAGAACCTGAGATGTTAAAAGCTTTTCGGGACACTTGGGAGTTGGGCATTCACTCCTATTTAAATTATTTAAGGGACAGGCTTTTGTTGGCACGGGAGCTTATGACAGACAGCGGCTCCTGTTTTGTACAAATCTCTGATGAGAATGTGCATCTGGTTCGTAACCTTATGGATGAGATTTTTGGGAAAAATAACTTTATAAGCCTTGTTACTTTTAGAAAGAAAAATATGCCTTTAGGAAGTAAAACTCTTGAAAATATGTGTGACTATCTTATTTGGTATGCGAAAGATAAAAAGAATGCAAAATATCGTCAGTTATATAGATCAACTGAAATTGACCCTTCTATTTGGCAATTTATTGAACTGGAAGATGGAACAAGAAGAAAAATAACAAGGAATGAAAAATTAGGAAGCATTCCATTACCTCTAAAAAGCAATGTATATAGAACAGTATCTCAGGTAGCACCTTCTTTTTCAGAAGCCAGTGTATATGAATTTAAATTTGATGGACGTATTTACAAACAAAAACCAGGACAATGTTGGGTAACATCAAAGGAAAAAATGAACATTCTTGTAAAAAGAAACCGTATTCAGGCAGAAGGGAATTCATTAAGATATATTCTGTATCAAAATGACTTCCCATTTTCAAAAATCACTAATCCTTGGATGGATCTTGGAGGTGCTGTAAATAAAGTGTATGCTATTCAAACTTCCGAAAAAGTTATTCAGCGATGTATGCTAATGACCACAAAACCGGGGGATTTGGTGCTGGATCCCACTTGTGGAAGTGGCACCACCGCTTATGTGGCCGAAAAATGGGGCAGGCGGTGGATCACTTGCGACACTTCTCGTGTGGCCATTGCCCTTGCCAAACAAAGGCTGATGACCTCCACCTTTGACTACTACAAGCTTAAAAGTGAAAAACATGGCATCTCAGAGGGCTTTACATATAAAGAAGTCCCCCATGTCACACTTAAATCCATTGCCAACAACAAGTATATTAAAGAGGGTATGAGCAGGCAGGAAATAGATGTAGCCATTGCCAGCCAGGCTCCCAAAGAAACACTTTACGACCAACCCCATATAGACAAAAGCAAGTACCGGGTATCTGGCCCCTTTACTGTGGAGACCATTCCTGCGGTGAAGGTGGAAACTTTGTCTGGTGAGATTTTAAATGGCTCAGACAATCCTGTAAAACAAGACTGGTTTTTTGCTCTCAAAAGGGATGGTATAAAAGGGAAAAAAGGTCTCTCACAAGATATGGAGTTTAACAGACTGGAAGTCATAAGTGACACCAAATATATTTACGCCGAAGGGGAAATAAAAAAAGACAATAAAAGAGTCATTATTTGTTTTGGTTCGGAGTATAAACCCTTAGAGCAAAGGCAGGTGGAGGAGGCTTTAAAAGAGGCCAAACCATTACGGCCGGATATAGTGATTTTTTGTGCCTTTCAGTTTGACCCTGAAGCAGGTAAAGATGTGGATGAGCTGAACCTACAAGGGACCAGGGTTTTAAAAGTACAGATGAATGCCGATCTTTTTAATAAAGATTTAAAAAAACAAACCAAGGGGGATAGCTTTTGGTTGGTGGGCCAGCCCGATATATCTTTAAAGAAAATAAAAACCGGGGAGAATAAAGGCAAGTATGTTGTTACAGTGGAGGGCTTTGACTATTACGACACCAAAACCAACCAGCCAAAAAGAGGTGGTCAGAGTAACATTGCGATGTGGATGCTGGACACCAATTATGACGGTAGGGCTTTATACCCCAGGCAGGTGTTTTTTCCCCTTTCTGGCAAAAGTGAAGCTTGGTCCAAATTGGGTAAAACCCTAAAATCAGAGCTGAATATGGACTTGATAGACAAGTTCAGCGGGACTGAGTGCATCCCCTTCAAGGTGGAAAACCACAAAAAAATTGCCATTAAAATCATAGATGACAGAGGAATTGAAAGTCTCATCATAAAACCACTTGACTGAAAATGGGTTGCAATATAATAGCCTATCAGGTGATAAACAGGTAAAAGGAAGTAAAAAATGAATCTTATAAAAATCGGAAAAAAATTTCTAAATACTGTTAAGGGTTATTTTTCAGTCTCTCCCCGTATTTTAGATCATTTTGGAATACAGGCTTATGATTCCATTAAAAAATCATTGGTGGAGTTGGCATCCAACTCTTATGATGCTGATGCTACAGAAGTTCATATTTCTTTACCGGATCAAATAAAAACAGACAGTGAAATTGTTTTAGAGGATAATGGCACTGGTATGTCAACAAAAGAGTTTCAGGAAGACTATTTGCAAATAGGAAGAAACAGAAGAAAGGTATCTGATACCAGCCCTAAAGGGAGAAAAATTATAGGAAATAAAGGAATAGGTAAGCTGGCCGGGTTTGGAATATCAGATCTTATAAGAGTGGAAACTTACAAAGATGGTATAATAACAGCCGCTAATCTCACAAGAGAGGATTTTGATGCAAACAAAGACCTGGAAGACACTAAATTTGATATTGAAACCTATCAAACAGAAAATAGATCCTTAAAAGGTACTAAAATCATACTTAAAAAACTAAAACAATATCTATCTGTACCGGAGGAGACTTTTTTTAGGAGATACTTAAGAAACAACCTGCCACAATATGAAAATTTTGAAATATTTGTAAATAAAATTAAGTGTACTTTTGAAGATATAAAAGGAGATAGACATGCCATTAATGCAGCAATAGAAAGTTTAAATAAACCTGTTACAGGGTATTACATCATTGCACAAAGGCATCAAGCCAACCCGGGTCTTGCTGTAAGAGTGAGAGGTAGACTGGTAACCAAGCCCAGCTTTTTTGATTTACCTTTTGATTCCTTTACAGGGTATATCAGTAAAAGATTTACAGGGGAGCTACATGCTGATTTTCTGGATGAAGGAAATGGAAATTTTCAATCTTTAATTAACACATCAAGAACAGGTTTTATTGAAGAAAATCAAACTGTTGAAAAATTTAATCAATGGACAAAAGATTTTTTGAAAAAAACTTTAAAAGAAGAAAGTAAAAAACAGCTTACTGGAAAAACCGACAAGATATTGCACTCAGAAACCATTGAGACTCGTTTAAAAAGTCTACCAACACCTGTAAGAAGCAAAGCTAAAACAGTTATTTCAACATTAATATCCAAAATGAAAGAACAGGAAGAAAAAGATATTATCGATTTTGCCGGACTTATTTTACAGTATTTTGAATCTAATGTTCTTAAAGAGCTTTTGGACAACATATTAAAATCTGATTCAAATGATATAGAAAAACTGGCAGATCTTATTTCTGAATGGGGAGTAAGAGATGTTGCCGGTGTTGCAGACTTGGTAAAACAACATATTGAAATAATTAAAAAATTAAAACAACTGGTTAATAATACAAAGACTTCGGAAATGAAGATTCATCAACTGTTTGAAAAAAACTTATGGCTATTGGATGATCAATATAAATTATGGGGGTCTGATAAAACCTTAAAAGCTATATTAGGAGAGAGTTTGGATAAAAAATTCGACAAACAAAAATACCTAAGGCCTGACTTGGTTTGTTTAACTCACTCATCAGAGGTTGTTGTTATAGAATTTAAAAATCCTAATATTATTATTTCTGAAAAAGATTTAACTCAAGTTCTTGGATATAAATCTTTAATACAAAAACAAATGCCAAGTATTTCAACAGTTACCACATTTGTTATAGGAAAAAAATATAATGAGTCAATTAGAGCAATAAAAAATGACCAGGAAAAATCTGGAAATTTTTTAATGAGTTACTCGGAAGTATTATCAAGAGCAGAAAGAAAGTTTGGTGATATACTAAAAATACTTGAAAAATAAAGCAATATTGTGAAAATCAAAACCTCTTTATAGTTATGGAGATAAAAACACTGTGCCGAAGCCTATTACACAACTGATTGTTAACTCCCCGTTTAAAGAGCCTGGTCAATACTGGAAGTTTGATAAAACCAAAAAAGAATTTATCTTAAAACCAGGTAGAAGACCAGCCAGCTATGTGGTGGCTGACACAAAAAATAAATCTTATGATGAATTTGGCCAGGTGAAGCCCCTTCACTTGGTGAATGATATTAGAAAAAGAGTTAAAGAATGGAGGGAAGACAATTACTCGGGAGTGACCGGGGTAACCCACTATCTGCTGGATTTTTGGAATGCCAAACAGGGGGAATCTGGTAGAAAATATGACTTCTTTTTTTGCCAGCTGGAGGCTATGGAAACCCTGATTTTCCTTTTGGAAGCTGGCAGTCACCTTAAAGGTGACTTGGACATTCCTAAAGATGAAACCCTTAACAGGCTGTGTTGCAAGATGGCCACTGGTACCGGGAAAACAGTGGTTATGGCCATGACCATAGCCTGGCAAATTTTAAATAAAGTCACATACCGGCAGGATACCCGTTTTTCAAAAAATATATTTATTGTGGCTCCCAACCTGACAGTCAGAGACAGATTAAATGTGCTGGATCCCACTTCTAAAAACAGTTATTATAAAGAGTATAAAATTATTCCCAATGAGTGGTGGGACAAATTCATACAGGGAAAAGTGATTATAAAAAACTGGCATCAGCTTCAATGGGAAACCGAAGAACAAATAAGAAAAAGAAAAGGACCAGACAGAAGAGGTGTAAAAAGTGACACAGCTTACTTAAAAGAAGTTTTGGAGGAAGCCGCCAAAGCCAAAAACATAGTGGTTATAAATGATGAAGCTCATCATGCCTGGCGACACCGCTCAGAGATAAAAATCAAAAAAACAAACGATCTTACAAAAGAAGACCTGGAAAAAGCCACCAAATGGATCGAAGGGCTGGACCGCATTCAAAGAAAAATCGGCATCAACCGTATATTTGACTTTTCTGCCACACCTTATGCTCCCACTGGCAGGACTGCTGATGACAAAAACCTTTTTAAATGGATTGTCAGTGATTTTGGATTAACCGATGCCATTGAATCCGGGCTTGTAAAAACCCCTAAGTTTGCTGTAGATGATGATGCCTCTGTGGATACCAAACATAAAATACCACGGCTGTATCATATTTACGAAAATGAGGATGTGAAGCCAGACCTTAACAGGAAGGCAGAAAGTACAGAATCTTTACAAGATATTGTAAAAATTGCTTATACACACCTCTCTCACAGCTGGAGTAAAAAATACGAAGAGTGGAAACAACATTCCAAAGATCAAAAAAAGTTTTGTCCACCGGTTATGATTTCTATTGTAAACAGAAAAGAAACCGCTGATCGGGTGGAACACGGATTAAAAAGCAATGATATTCCTGTTACCAAATTGTTTAAAGGTTCTGATAAAGTATTAAAAATTTATTCTGATATGGAAGATGACTTGGATACAAGAGACAGATTAGCAAGTGTTGGGAAAATCCAATCCGGTGGCCAACACATCCACCATGTGATTGCTGTAGCCATGCTCTCTGAAGGCTGGAACTGCCAGACTGTCACTCATATTATGGGGATCAGAGCCTTTAGCAGCCAGCTTTTGTGTGAACAAACCATTGGAAGAGGATTAAGACGAATGTCTTATGAATTAAACTCTCAGGGAATGTTTGATCCGGAGTATGTGAATGTCTTGGGTGTTCCGTTTGCTTACCTGCCCCAGGAGGGCAGCGAAACTGGCCGGCCAGAGGAAGACCCCAGAGACTGCATCTTTCCTGAAGAGGAAAGAGTACAATATCAAATATCCTGGCCCAATGTGGAGCGGATTGATTATCAACTCCGACCAGAGCTAAAAATTGATTTTCAAAATATGCCAGTTTTTACAGTGGATGTCTCATCCATTCCGAAAATTCAGGAACTGGCCACTGTGATTGACGGTCAAAGGAGGTATGAGGATATAGAAATCACCAGCCTTCAGAAGTTTTTTGAAAAAGAATATGAACCTGACCGGATGCAAACTCTCATGCTCAGGGCTACAGCACAGGTATACGATAAAGCTCCTGAGAGCTGGAAAAAGGGAATCTTGAAACACTATGCCATTAAAATGATTTTTCAACTGGTGGAAAAATTTATCCACCACCCAAAATTTAAAATCAAACCCTCTTACGAAAAAGAGCGTGCTGGCTTGGTTATTATGATGAAAATGAATGAGATTGTAAATAAAGTGTTTAGCCTTATTCAAACAGACTCCGTGGAAGAATTGTCTGTAATTTATAACAAAGAGTTTTTATTTTCATCCACAAATGATATGCAGGAATGGTGGACGAAGAAAAAAACCGGAATTTTTAAAAAAACCCATACCAATCAATGTGTGGTGGATAGCCCTTGGGAGTATACTCATGCCAGAGAGCTGGACAGAAATAAAAATGTACTGGCTTGGGTTAAAAACGATCATCTTGGTTTTAATGTTTCCTATAGGGATGAAAATGGAAAACAAAGAAATTATATCCCGGATTTTATTGCCAAACTTTCCAATGGAGATCACCTGATTTTGGAGGTGAAAGGTGTTAAAAAGAACCGGGATATCAACAAGTGGGATTTTATGCACCGGTGGTGCAAAGCGATTTCACAAAGTTTGGAAAATCAAAACTGGCATTTTAAAATCTCACAAGATTCCACAGGCGGGCAGGTTCATAAAATTATTGACAGTATTTTAAAAAAATGATTAAAAACCAACCCTGAGAAAAAATGAAGAAATATATCAATCAGATTATTCATGGTGATGCTTTAAAAGATATCTCCCGGCTCAAAAATAACTCAGTGGATATGGTACTTACCGATCCCCCTTACTTTTTGGATAAAATGGATCACAAATGGAGTGAAAAAAAAGTCAAAAGCCCCAAAAAACCTTATGCCATTAAACACCTGCCCGCTGGTATGAAGTTCAGTAAAGAACAGGGAAAAAACCTTTACTCCTGGTACCTTACAATATCCCGGCAACTTCTAAGAGTTTTAAAACCAGGGGGGTTCTTTTTTTCTTTTTCAAGTCCCAGGCTTTATCATAAAATGGCATGTGCTGTGGATGATGCAGGCTTTGAAATCAGAGACTGTTTTATCTGGCTTTACACACAAAATCAGCCCAAAGCCATGAGTCTTCACCATTTTATCAACAAATTAAATAAAACAGAAAAAGAAAAAGCCAAACTCCATAAATTGTTTGAAGGTTTAAAAACCCCGCAAGTTAAATCCTGCCATGAGCCAGTGGCCATGGCTCAAAAACCCCTGGAAGGCACTTATCTTCAAAACTCTCTCAAACATCAGGTGTCTCTCATTAACACCCGCCTCAAACAGGGCTTGTATCACAATAAATTTGCCTCCAATGTGATGACCACTCAATTTATCACTGCCCAAACAAACCAGGTGTTTTTGGTCGACAAACCCACACAAAACGAAAAAGGCCCTTTTAACCACCATAAAACAGTAAAACCTTTATCTCTCTTTAAGTATCTGATTCAAATGGTTACCAGAGAAAACCAAATTGTGTTGGACCCTTTTATGGGTAGTGGCACCACAGCCCTGGCCTGCAAAGAATTAAAAAGAAAATTTATCGGTATAGAGATCAACAAACAATATATTCAGATAGCAAACCGCAGACTGAAAAATATCCATCCCCACCGAAGGGAAAAACCTTTAAAGCAGCAGGAGTTTTTTACCACTTCCCATAACCTTACTCCACATTTGTGATATAATCAGGAATAAGGTCTTGTACCTCATTGGGGTCCAGTGGAGTGGCACCTGAAGGGTGCAACAGGAAAAAACCTTGAGAATACGGCTAAGAGAGAGCTTTTAAGAGGTGGGGTTACCCCTCTCCCCTCCCCTTCGTAAGGGGCATTATTCACAACCACCACCGCTGCCCCGCAGGCAACATCTTTCCGCCTCCTGTGAAACAATACAAAAGACAAGTCCAGCGGCTGTGAAAAAACCCTTTTCACTCAAAACGCGTGCCTCCCGCCTGTAAATACGCGAAAGACAAGAAGGGTGCAGAGTTATTTGCCGTAATGATCTTTTAAAATTTTCTGAGCGAATTCCTCATCCTGCCGGGCTGCCTGAGTGAAATAAGGAAGAGCTGCTTCCGGGCTTCTTACAAACCCCGCCTCTCCATTGTAAAGCAAGGATCCAAAATACACCTGTGCCTTTGGATGTCCCCACCGGGCTGCACTGTGCAACAAATTTAAAGCCTTGTGCCTGTTTTTCTCAAAAACAATTCCCTTATAATACATTCTTCCCAAATGGTATTGAGATTCCACATGCCCTTTTTGAGCAAAATACTTCAGCAGCTTGCCTGTAGCCTTTTGATGCTTCTCACTCATACTTTCACCAGAGAGTATAATGTTTGCCAGTCTAATAAGAGCAAGCTCTGATCCCTGTGCAGCCGCCTTTAAAAACCACTGAACCGCAGCCTTAACATCTTTCTTCCTTCCAAGCCATCCATTATAAAACATAATACCCATGTCGTTTTGAGCATTTATATCCCCTTTATGTGCTGATGATTGAAGCCAGGACACCACTGCCTCGGGGTTTTTGAGTTGTTTGTTCTCATCCCATGAAGATTTATCCAAAAGGGTAACAAACCAATCATATTCCGCAGGAGGATATCCCAACTTTGCACATTGGTATAAGCTCAAAAGATACAGTTTTTCATTTTCATACTTTATCAATCTGCTAAAAACATAAAGAGAAACAACATTACCTTGTGCTATTTTGTTATGTAAATGTTTTATCTGTTCTGTGATATACGATTCTCCCTCTTCCCACTTAATAAAGGGATTAGTTACAGAAGGTTTTTTTAAAAAATGCCTGATAGTACCGCTTCCCACAACATCCACCAAAAGCTCATTACCACTGGATACAATACCCAACACTATGCCTTGTGAGTTTAAAACAGGCCCACCACTGCTCCCTGCCATGTTAGTGTTTTTTTGAACAGCCACTTTAAAGTTTGTAGGTATTGTATCGATAAAAGAATCTATAAAAGAGGTTTTGAAAATTTTTGTTGAGCTTAATAAAAACAAAGTATCCAGCATGGTGTAATCCTGATGTATATCGTTTGAAGAACGAGACAGCTTTAACACCGGGCCTGTATAGCCCTCCACTTCCAGTATGGCCAAGTCATGATAAGGCAAAGCAGAAATATTTTTTATTCCAGTGACTGTTCCCCTGTGCATCAGTAATACTCACCTGAGAATCCGAAAGCAAAAAATGAAACACAACATGAAAAGCTGTTACAAAAGTCTTTTGATCATTTACAAAAAAACCTGTCCCTTTGCCAACCTTATTTTTAATGGTAAAGATGGCACTTTGAGCCTGCTTTACAGGTAAGGGAATATCCCCCGTCTTAAACTCAGAAACAGGTTTTATTTTTTTAAGTAAGTTTTCAAAAGATGCAGGGTTTTTTTCATACACACTCTGCCCACCAGTATAACTGTGGGGGGAGGTGCTGCCAGAGTCTTCTGCCCCGTAGGCACAAAACACCCATAAACTGAAGGCTAAAAACCAGCCTGCCATGTTTTTAAATGCTTTTCTCATACTGTATCATTATACCTGGATTTTAACAAAAACTTGCTTTTTATCTGGAGTGTGTGTAAATATTACAATATTGTTACTGGATTAAGCACTCTTTTACCACACATTCTTCCCCCATCAAAAGAGGATAGCCTTCACCACAGACGACACCACCATAGAAAAACCACCTGTGAAGCACAGTGTTTTCTTAATATCACAAAGATTATCCCAATCAGGAAAAACTGAAAAAAATCTTAATCTGTTCTTACTTAAAGTTTTTGTTTTTTTAATCCCGTTTTGCTGGCATACTCTGTTATACGGTTCTGGATAAAAGCAGTGTACCTTATATTGTTTTGTTTCCATTTTTCAAGACCACTTATAATTTTGGATTTATCTTTATGTTCAATACCTAGCTTGAGTTCAGGAAGAGCATGCTTGTTAAAATAATCATAAAACTCCTGCATTTCCTTTTTTTGTTGTTGGTTAAAAGAGGAAACCAGTGCAACAGGCGAAGTGGTCTTTACTTCTTTACCTTGAGTTTTTTCCTTATCAATGACACTTTTTAAATTTAATATAAAATCCAACTCCTGTTGAAATGTTTGAAAATCAGCAGATGATAAATTTTTAGACTCTTTAAATTTCTTGATGTGTCTGTCCATAAACTCCTCTCTCACTTTAACAACCAATTTTACATTTTG
Source organism: Bdellovibrionales bacterium (assembly GCA_965200025.1). GTDB lineage: Bacteria > Bdellovibrionota > Bdellovibrionia > Bdellovibrionales > UBA1609 > JANQSP01. Next base: position 385,668 of record OZ241325.1, on the reverse strand, counting down.
TTCCAGCACGGAAAGCACTTTTTGATCCTGATAAGTTTTTTCCATACTTTTTATAGAAGCTGGAAACCGGCCAGTAGTGGAAGCAGCATAAAAAGAAAAGAAAACCAACAACGACAGTATTTTCATAAAAAAACCCCTTTCAATTTTAGTGATTTCAGGAATATACCCCCCCCCATTTTTTTGTCATTTCGCATAGCATTAAATAGTAAGAAAACCTTCTGCCACTTTCCCAAAATATTTCCGGTATGGATAAAGTAAAAACGCCCAAAAATGCATCCCTGATCACAAAAACAGCGTTTTATTAAGGTTTTACCCACTTTGCGGGGGTAACCTGTAATCCACCTATGCGTTATGAATCTGCGTCCCCCTGAAAACATCCCGTACTTGTCATTATAAAGCCCGTTAAGAAGCTCAAAACGATTGTGCCACCGAGAGAGGTGTTTCAGTTGCTGGGAAATATGCTATATTGGTGAGACGAAATTGAAAAAGAGGATGAAGATAATTTTGTATTTGTTTCAGTTGCTGGGAAATATGCTATATTGGTGAGACCAAAAGAAAAAGGAAGATTATTTGGATATATTAAGTTTCAGTTGCTGGGAAATATGCTATACTGGTGAGACCCATCTGAAAAAGCAGGAAAATTCCTTCTATTTGCGTTTCAGTTGCTGGGAAATATGCTATACTGGTGAGACCCATCTGAAAAAGCAGGAAAATTCCTTCTATTTGCGTTTCAGTTGCTGGGAAATATGCTATACTGGTGAGACGACACATTTTTTCTTCCCCATTTTTGCAGAAGAAGTTTCAGTTGCTGGGAAATATGCTATACTGGTGAGACAATTGGGAATCTGTGGATGCCCGGATTAAAGCTTGTTTCAGTTGCTGGGAAATATGCTATACTGGTGAGACGACCTTAATAGATATAACTAAGAAAATGACTAGAAAAGTTTCAGTTGCTGGGAAATATGCTATACTGGTGAGACGAAGCACAAGTCGATGCTCGAATTATGGAGCAAGGTTTCAGTTGCTGGGAAATATGCTATACTGGTGAGACGGCATACTGCTTGTTTAAGCTGTACTGGCACAACGGTTTCAGTTGCTGGGAAATATGCTATACTGGTGAGACTATAAGGAAGAGGATATAACCGAGAAAAAACTCCGTTTCAGTTGCTGGGAAATATGCTATACTGGTGAGACATCAGGTCATTCTTGAAGGACCAAAAGGACGTGAAGTTTCAGTTGCTGGGAAATATGCTATACTGGTGAGACTCCACAAATCCTAAGAGGCCAATAAAGGTCATTGGTTTCAGTTGCTGGGAAATATGCTATACTGGTGAGACTTTTTGTTCTGAATACCACCCTGATAAAGAATTCTGTTTCAGTTGCTGGGAAATATGCTATACTGGTGAGACACAGAAAGGTTGCGGTTTATCCATTTTTATCTGGAGTTTCAGTTGCTGGGAAATATGCTATACTGGTGAGACTTTTTGTTCTGAATACCACCCTGATAAAGAATTCTGTTTCAGTTGCTGGGAAATATGCTATACTGGTGAGACACAGAAAGGTTGCGGTTTATCCATTTTTATCTGGAGTTTCAGTTGCTGGGAAATATGCTATACTGGTGAGACCAATCAAAAAGCTCAATACTGAGACTGGGAAGGGTTTCAGTTGCTGGGAAATATGCTATACTGGTGAGACACAGAAAGGTTGCGGTTTATCCATTTTTATCTGGAGTTTCAGTTGCTGGGAAATATGCTATACTGGTGAGACCCAGGTCCAAAGCCCGCTGTAAAGCTGTATCTGAGTTTCAGTTGCTGGGAAATATGCTATACTGGTGAGACCAAGACCAAGGGTTACATTTTGAACTGAAACCCCCGTTTCAGTTGCTGGGAAATATGCTATACTGGTGAGACGGTGTTTCCCCGGGCCTCACAAATTGTGAGTCAAGTTTCAGTTGCTGGGAAATATGCTATACTGGTGAGACGAAGAGGAAGGGTTTAAACAGGTCTTTTGCGTTTGTTTCAGTTGCTGGGAAATATGCTATACTGGTGAGACAAGACTGTAGGGCTGTAAAGCTCCCACCTTCAAGGGTTTCAGTTGCTGGGAAATATGCTATACTGGTGAGACAATAAAAACAAAACAGTTCTTTTATACATGATAAAGTTTCAGTTGCTGGGAAATATGCTATACTGGTGAGACCAATTTCCACATTTGGCACAGCAACACCCGCATTCCGTTTCAGTTGCTGGGAAATATGCTATACTGGTGAGACCCCCCTCAAAAAGCTTGAAAAATCAGGGTTTTAGGGGGTCAAGTCTCACCCTGTACCTCTCAAACAAGCGAATTGTATCAAAATGATACAATTTTGCGAAAAAAACTGGACTTTTGATTCTTAGTTGTGCTATTCCCATAAGTCCAGTATTAGCATATTTCTGATGCTCTGTAATCATCAGAAAGTATTTTGAACGGACCCCTGTGTATTTCACACGTCCGCCCTTACTTTGATAAGGGACAAAAATCGCCTTTAAGAGGCGATTTTTTGTTTTCAGAGCTTTAAATCCTGAACCAGTACTACAACCGGTCGTTACAAAAATTCACATACTCACAAACAGAGCATTGAGCCAAAGTGGCACTGGAAGCTGGCTTTAACCCTTTACTGAGCATAGCTCGAACCTGACCACACACATCCCTTACAGATTTTCGCTTTTCTGCATTCATTTCCACAACATGTAAGATTTTTCCCCTTCCCACCAAAAAACCTGCCGGGCTGGGTTTTGAAAAATACTTTTCCAAAAGCATAGCATAAGCCACTAATTGGAGCTGATCACCTCTTTTTTTATTGTTTGCAGACAATTTAAATTCTGCCGCATAAACATGAGCATCCGTCTCAATCGCCATATCCACAACACCATGAAGGCCCAAGGTTTTATCCTCCAACTTTAAGTTATGATAAGTTTTCCCTTCCTGAAGGCCAAATCGGGACAGATTTCGCCGATTCCAAAGCTTTCCCTCCATTTGATGAAACTCTGTCCCCTGCTTCACCCAAAGAGGCCGTTGAAATGCCACTGAGGTCAGCTCCATATAATACACCACCCTTGGACAGTAACACCACTGGCGAATTAAATTAACTGGTACACTTAATAGCATCTTTATTTTTTTAATCCTGTTTCTGGATTTTCTTTTTTACAAAAATAACAATGTGGCACACTAAATAACATCACTGTCTTTCCAGTCTGAAAATTCCTCTTTTGTATGACCAATAAAATAACTGTTGCCTTTTCCTTTAATACTGGTATGAGTGATAAACACCTTGTCATTTTCTCCCAAAGCAGACTTTAAGTACCTTTTAACAGCTTCCCGCTCAGGTACTGCCAAATACCCCCAAAACACAGATTTTTGCACTGGCTTAAGCCCGTATTGTTCCAGCTGCTTAAAAATCTGAGTGCGAATTTTATTATCCACCACATCGTAGCTGATCATATATTCCTGCCTTAAAGGATAAACTTTCATACACCAATCCTTTGTAAAAGTTTAACTGCATTTTACCACTTAAATAGGTAGGGTTTGTATGTTTGCTCCCCGTAAAAATGACCACATAAACGATAAACCTGCCTTTGAATAATATGTTCCAGCTTGTGTTTCTTCTTTCTGTAAAGATATTTTTTGGAACAAGTGCTTTGAATTTCCTTAATCAGCTGTTTTTTTAACTCTGCACTTAAACTGTTTTGACCTTCCGATTGAGATCGAAGCTTGATAACCGCCCGGTCCACCACCCAGGCCCGGTATTCTTCCATAATGTCCAGCACCAAAGCCATTCTACCTGGCCTTTGACCATGCATCACACCTAAGTAAGGTTCAAGTCCGGCATTGATAATGGCATTTAAAATATAGCTGCTTAAAACCGCATATCCCAAGTTCAACATGGCATTGTTTATTTCTTTACTGCCCCGGCCCTCCCTTTTTTGAAAAGAAGAGGAAAACATCCCTGCCTCCCTCAAACTTTGAAAATAAGCGTTTGCACTACTGCCTTCAAATCCCAATAAAGCATCCCTGTTTTTTACTTTTTGAGCTTTTTCCATATTAAGCAGCAGGTTTTTAGCAGCTGTCTGAAGAGCTGTGTGCTGATGGTATTTGTCCATGTAGTTTAAAACCGCCCGCTGATTTTTGATTTTGGCTGTCACAATTTTTTTGGCCAGAGGCAAAGTATTTCCTTTACAAAAATTCATTTGTGCCATACGCACTGAGACCACACCATGCTGAGATTCCCCCAAAAGGGCAGAATGTGCCACCCCCCGAAAGTCCAAAAAAAACAACTTAATTCCCCGGTTACTAAAGGCTTCAATAAGGTCACTGGAGACACTCACACCCCGCTTGGCAACAGACACAGTACTTAATCTGTTCAGAGGATAGTAATACGGTTTTTCTTTCCTGTTGTTTTGTTTAATCAAAAGGCATTGGTTGTCCAATCCCAAAAAAGAACCATAATTATTAACCACAAGATGCTTCATATTACTTTATTCCAATCCTTTTATTTAAAAAGCTTCAAAATTTATGTAAAAATAAATATTATTTGGTAAAAGGTTTACTTGTTTGAAAAACTAAAGTATTTTTGTTGATTTTATCAAATAACTTTTTTATGTCATCATAGCATTTTATGTCTTTATTTAAAGAATTAATCTCACTTTTTAATTCATTTTTATTATTTTTTTCCTCTTTTTCTTTTGCAATTTCTCGTCTTTCTTGTAGCTCATTTTTATACCCATCATATATTTCTTGAACATTATTCGTAATGTATTTATTGTATTGGGTTTTACTAATATTTCTCAATGAAAAATGTTGTATTATCTTAAAAAAATCTTTATCAAATTTTGGACTGGCATTAAAAGTGAGCTTAACAAATGCTCTTTTACTATCTTGACCCATTTTATTTTCGACTTTATATAAAATATTCTTAAAATCTGAAGGTATGCCTCTTGTATACCAACAGTTTGCATCAATAACATGGTTCAGAGAGCTAATTTTAAGTTTTAAATCTTCAGATTTTTCATTGAAACTTGGAAATAAAAAAATGCTCTTCTGTCTGTATTGAGAAACCAAAACTTCCTTATAAGAATTGGCATCTTTTGAGAATTTTGCAAATTTATTACTTTCAGATAAACACTGATAAATAAAATTTTTTCCATTCTTTTTATTCCATACGCGTCTTCTAATCAAAAACCATCCTTGACCAAATGAAGGAACAGGTAAAGAAAAATTTTTTCTCACTTTTGAATGATGGCAATCGCTTTTTCTCTCTTTAAGAAAGTATCCCCTCAAGAATTCATTAAAGTTATCTGGACTGGTTTTTTTATATTCTTTAGATAAAGCATTCCATGCAGTAAATAAAGACACATTAAATAAACCTTTTATTTTAAATTTTCTTATGCTATCAAGTACACTTTTAACATCTTCATAACTTGTTATTTTTGTTTTTGAGGTGTGGTACCATAAACCAAAAAGATGATCTAAGATAGTACAATCTTCTTTAGTCCACTGTTTGGTATCACTTTTTGTGTTAAAATGACTCATCAAAAACTCAGAAACTTTAGTTTTATCAATTTGATGCAATATAACTTGAAAGTTTTTATTATTTATAATATTTTTTGGACAAGTGTTTGATACTCCTGTGTAACCAAAGTGATATTTTTTTCTCCCAATTTGATATAATTCAATTATTTTAGGATTTTTTTCAGATTCTGCATAAGGTATAAAATCCTCATTGTTTGTATGCCCATACTTCCTTTTAATAGATGTTTCAAAATCTCTTTCTTTTAAACAACCCTTTAGTAATTTTAACTCTAAAAACCCTTTAAGATAAAAAGACAAACCATTAATTTTAATCTCTATAAGTTTTAAAAAATGCCAACCACCATGGTTGGAGTTAAATATCTGATAGTGATCAAAATTAATATCTTTTGGATTTAAACCTCTACGACTCAAATCTTCGGAGTTACTTTTATCAACAGGAATCTTAATACGATCAAATATAGTATTATAAATTTCACCTGTGGTTGTACTGAATGGATAGAGTTGCAGATCGTTCGGTATATTGAGCTTGAAGCTGCCTTCTTTTTTGTGAGCATTTGCTGCTATACAAAAAGCAAGCTGTGCATCTATCAAGTGAGAGTAAGGCTCTTGAGATTTCCCATGTTTCTTTTTATGTCCTTTAAACAAAGGATGTTCTATTTTCTCAAAACTGTGACGCAGATCATAAACTCCATCTCCACGGGAATTAGATAAAGCTTCCACACCAAAATAATCAAAAGTCAGATTTTTTTCATCTATTACTTTATCTTTATGCTTTGCATTATGGGCCAATAGCTTCTTACGCAGACTGTTTGCCAATACCTCTGCAAAATATCTTTGGGTGCCGTTCACAAAAGAACGGGTGCGGTTATTGATAGCGTTTATGACTTTAGTCCTGATAGGTTCACCCACCAAAAACAGAGCGTGGCGAAAAGCTTTTTGCTGATCAGAAGTGAGATTTATAAAATTTCTGTATGGGCCAAATTTAAAACGCTCACCTTCTGCATCTATCTCTTTTATGATCCAATTTTTAATCTCGTTATCATTTTTACCTGGAAATAAAGATTTCTTGTATGCATCTGAAAGATCTTTTAACGTTACTGATTTATCAGTTTTATGTTGATTACCCTTTACAGAAGCCCATATCAGATTGGCTTCATCATTTAAAATACCCCATTTTGACTTCCGGGGAATAATATGATCAATTTCACCCTCTCCTGAGATTTTTCCTTTACCATATAAATATGGACAAACCTTGTCTTTGTTTGAGGTTTTGATTCTCATAATCTTATCTTCAAATATTTTTCTCTCTTTACCTTTGTCAAATACTCTGCGTTTTTTAATAACTCTTTGTTTTTTTACCAGTTCCTCTCTGGAAGGTTCAAATTCAAAACAATTGGATTCAGTTATAATAGGAACACATACTTTTTTACCAGTTTGAAGTTCTGGTAAAATACTTTCCCATTTATCAGCTGCAATAGCCCCTCCTAAAATACGGGCCATACGCATCATAGCCCCATCAATAATACGAGTGGATATGGCTGGCAACCTCTGAGCTTTTGCAGTTTGCTCTTGATTCCCATTGTCGTTTGTTATTTGCATTCTTTGTGCATTATCTGCACTACACACTACACATGTGTTGGCGTTTCCACCTCTTTCTTTAAAAGCAATATTATTAATTTGAGCCAGTAAATAAACAGCCCGGGAAGGATTATCTTTCAGTTCTTTTTCCCATTTTTCTTGTTGAGAAGAGTCATATAAATCTTTTGTGAGGTTGTGGCATTGTTCTTTGGCTCCTTCACATAAGGTGTAAAGTTGTTGTGCTTCATGTATTTTGGATTCTTGCTTTAAAAACTTTTTAACCTCTTGATTTTGAACTGCTTTATTATCAAATTTTTGATAAATCAATCCATATACTCTTTGAATATCAGATTTGAGTTGCCCTCTTCTATTTTTTTGCTCTCTGGCTGCAGCCTGGCACTTGTTTTTCAAACCTTGAGTACTATCAAACCAATTATCTATCTTTTGCTCTATTTGATTTTGATTCTGTTTTTTTGTATTTTTTCGGGTATAAGAATCAGATGTAGCACTGTGATTTTCTATGTATTCTCTTAATTTTTTTGCAGGTACTTGGAGCAAGGCTGCCAAATCACCCAAAATCTGATAGCGTTTCTGCCGGGGCTTATGGTTACAATAAGTAAGTAACTGATTTTTATCATCAAATTGACCAGTATGTTCATATCCACGACCTTCTATATAACGATACCTGGGAGGAATAAAAATCCTGCCATCACGAGCTTTTTGTCTGTCTCTATAGTACTGACAAACAAAATGTAAAAAAGTACCTTCTTCAAATAGAGAGTCATTTTCATAATTTCTTTTGGTTTTTAAGGTATCAGGCAGTTTGCTATCCCTAACAGCTTTTTCCAATTTTTCTTTAGCATCTTCTTTTTCCTGCTTTGTGGATTGGAACTGACGGTACTTTTTGGTATGACTATATATCTCATTAAGCTTCAGTGGATCTGTACTTTTAACCCGGTCCAATATAAATTGTAAAGCACGGGTTTGTAAATACTCTGTAGCCCGCTGATACTTGCTTTTTGTATTCCCATTTTTATCTGAGATGTTACAAAAATAGGAATAAGTTTTATTTGTACCGTCTGGATTCCCGCTTTCGCTGGAATGATTGGCTGGTTGGATAGGGCTATTTACAAAAGAAAGATCTGCTTTTTTGGTAGTATTTGTTTTATTAGAAAGAGTCCATTTTCCACTGCTTTTTAAGTTTTTTAATTCATCTTCATAACCAGAAAGATAGTCTTTTATGCAGGGAAGTTCTTTGAAATCCTTTAGCCAATTTTGCCATTCCCTATATCTGTTGTCCAGGTAATTAGGGTTAAAAATAAGACCCTGGCATTTTGGCGGTCTGCGATTATTATTACTCTGGTAAGGGGGAATAGTTAAAAGAGGACTTGTATTGAACCAAAAACTGATTAACTTACCAAGATGTTTTTCTTTTCCATTTACCCTCTTTTTGGAAAACACTGTTATAGGTAATGCCTGCTGCCAGCAATTTCTTAATTTTTGATAATCCCCTCGCTTACCTTGGGTTTTGTTCTTGTCCTTTTCAAAATCAACCCGCCACTGTTTTAAAATCCAATTTTCAAAAATTTTGGTAAGTTTGTTTTCATCCCAATAATCTGTTTTTTTATGTCTTTTGTCATTAAAATACTTACGAAGGGGTTTGAGTTCAAAATTACTCAAATGGCAAATAAGACGAGTGAGTGCTATGACTTCAACTTGATAATTATCTATGGATTGTCGTTCTTTTTTTGTGTCTGTTTTTATATAATTTTTCAGATTCAATTCTCCAGTATGAAGTTTTTTCAAGAACCTTTTTAAATAACCGTGAGTATGTTTATTTTCCCTTAAAACATTTTTCACTTCTTCAAAATACTTGCTGCGGTGGCGACCACCAGACTCAAGTTCTTTATGACTTTTATAGATAGCATAAGCCAAATGATGTAAATGAGTTTTTAAGTATACTGTGCTATCACTGCTTTGTTTTTTGGATTTTTTATTCTTTTTTGTATTGTTATTTTCATTTTCATCCGGGCAGTCAAAATGACCTTTATCCATATCAAAATTTTCTGGGTTAAAATTCCAAATAGAATTTTTTAGATTCCCGCTTTTGAGGGGTTGTGGTTCTTTGGTAACAGCTGCAAGTTTTTCTTTCAGTATATCTTTTCCTGCTTGTATCCATTGCTCCAAGGCATTAGAAAAGTCATAACCATTTGCATTTTTTATAACATCATTTGTTTTTAATTCTGGAGGTAAAAAATCATAAACTTCCTGTGGAACTCTACTTAGTATTTCAGAATCATACTCCTCAGTTAAAAAAGTAAAACCCCTGCGGTTTAACAAAAAACTAATTGTTTGTTGTGTATCCTTGTCCCAAGGTAGTTTGAGGTGTTTTTCCCATATCAATTTAAAAAGCCTTTTAACCATCTGCCTTCTATCATACCCCCGTCTCCGGTGACGGGCTGCTGTCCGGCCTGCCATAAGCAAAGTGTATTTGTCTTTTCCAAGTTGATAAACTTTACCTGACTTTTTGAAGTCACTGGAATCCAAAGAACAATCTGCCGGATAGTGGGCAAAATAAACCCCTGTATTTTTAGCCCCTAAATCTATAGATACAGGACTAATAAAATCAGATTTTTTTGACATTTTTAAAACACCTCTCTTTAACAAAGATATTTGTTCGCTGTTTCACTCAAATACTTTATTTTTAAAACTAAAATGGTATTCAACTAACCTGTTTATCATAATCAAATTTCTTACCCCTTATTTTAAAATAAAAAATCATACCATGATCTGATTTTAATTCCAAGATTTTAAAAAAAAATTTTGTTTTTTTAAAAAAGTGTTTCAGAATGAAACACTTTTTCTTGAATATTGTATAATGTGTCTATGTAATAGTGGGTACTCTGCAAATCTGCCCCTCACATTGGAGTATATGGCACTGGGGGGGGATATGGATGTTTAGCCGGTAAGAGAATTGTAGATGTTCAACAATTCGGCCCAAGTTAATCATTTTTTTACAAAATAATGTGATGGTTGGTTTATAACCCTTAAAAAAAAATATGCAATGCGTAATACCACAGAGGATTAAGACACCTCAAAGGTACTTGGTAGAGGAGTACGGGAAGAAAGAACTTATCCACTTTCAGGTTTCTCATCCACCAAAAAAGAAGCCTTTAATCTTCTTAGTCCCTAAAACAGAACCCTCAAATCCCCCAAGCCAAGGCTTTTCACTGACCAGAAAAAAAGCCCCAAATCCCCCTCAAAACCCCATTTTTAAGCATTTTTGAAAGTTTTTTTAAAAAAATCTCACTTTTTTTCCAGATTCACCCTGATTTGGTCCGGATTTTGCATGGGGTAAGAGTAAAGAAAAACCACTTTTACCCCCCATCAGGAGGAAACCCCCATGATGAAAAAATCCATGAAAACAACAAACCACAAAAAAACCAAGCCCCACAAAAGGATACACTCCCACCCCCACCAAAAGAAGGCAAAACCCCACTTCCGGCCCATAGACCTCACCAAAGACACGGTCTTTCAATACTTCTTCACCAAACACAAGAGCTGCCTCATATCCCTGCTTCATACCTTCCTCCCCCTCCCGGAAGAGCGTAAAATCACCTCCCTCAACATTCTGGACCCAAAACTTCACCCCTCCTCAGGCAATCTGGCAGAAAAAAACTCCATCTGCGACCTCAAACTCACCCTCAACACCGGGGAAAAAGTGAATGTGGAAATGCAAAACTTCCCCGAAAAACACTTCTTTAAAAGAACCTTGTTTTATTTGTCCCGGCTCTATACAGAAGGTTTAAAACAAGGGGGAAACTACGACGACTTGCCCGACACCTACCTGTTGATTTTAACCAATTTTACTCTGTTTAAACAGAACAAGGCTTACTATTCTTCTTTTTCTTTGAGGAGGGATGAAGCTCCTCATTTTATGTTCCACCGGGCTTTAAGGGTGGTGACTGTGGAGCTGGGCAAGTTCCCTGACAAGCAGATAAGTGCTTTACTTGACTTAAAAGAGCAGTGGTGTTATATGTTAAAGAGGTCAGACAGGATGGAGAGGGAAGAGATAAACCGTTTGGGGGAGAGGAGTTTTGATATGAAGCAGGTGACGAATCATTTTTTGGAGTTAAGTGCTTCGGAGCAGGACCGGCTTTTGGAGGAACATCGTGAGAAGTCCAGGCTGGTTTTACACAACCAGAGGGAGTATGTGAGGGATGAAGGTAGAAAAGAAGGTAGAGAACAAGGTGTGGAACAAGTGGCTTTGCAGATGCTGAAGGAAAAAGCAGATATTGATTTTATTTCCAGAGTGACAGGAATCACAAAAAAGAAAGTGTTAAAACTGAAGACAAAGGTTGATTAACCAGTAAAAGAAAATACCTTTTTCTGATTCCACTGGCCATATCTGCTTTGTGTTTCAAAATGAACCACTTGTATTCAAAAACCCTTAAAAAAGAGAATAAGGATCACTTTTTCTCTCACAAAACATTCCTATACACTCCGTACGGCTTCCGTCTATATGATGTATATCTGGCATAATACTACTTCCCCAATTTGTGTCAAAATCACTGTATCCATTCAAAATCCCTGATATTGTGGCTTTACAGGACATCCCAGAACATCTTGTTTGCTCAATCCCCACCTCATCTTTGATTACCACTGTATCCTCACGGGGTGACAAGGCAGACGGAAAAATAGAAGGATTTGGTAGTAGTACACTTGGTGATGATGACAGGTTGGGTGATGACAAACCAACATAGGAACCAGAAAGTGACAAACCTTTATATTTTGCACCTTGAACTGCCGATGTCCGCATTGCAATCCTTCGTTGTTTCAAATCCTGCTTTACTATTTCTCGCCTCTGATTTCTCTTCCTTGAGTATTCTTTTTGGGCTTTTTCATTTTGTTTACTTAATCTATCCATTATTTGAGGGTTAGATATGTTCAAAGTATCAGCTACTTCAGGGCTAAGAGTCATAACACCAGAAGCATACAACGAAACCACCAGTCCAAAACACAGTAAAACCTTCATGTTCACCTCCAAAAGTTAAAGGTAAAAACTTATCGGCCTTCTGACCTGTGGGCTTGAATAAAAAAGAAGGGGGGGAGTCTCTCAGATTCAAGGTGGCTTGCAACCGAGTTGGTACTCTCAGATCTTTGTTTAAGATTTACTTTTAATCAAGTGATCCATCAAGCGATCCAGCTTGGTTTCGATCCTATCCATTCTGGCATTCATGTCATTCCTAAGAACATTCATGTCACTCCTAAGAACATTCATGTCATTCTTAAGAGCATCAATCTTTTTATTTGTGTCTGTTACATGATTATCCAGCTTTTCGTTTATGTACCCAATCTTCCACCCTATCCTGACAAGATAAACCACCAAAAAAACCACCCCAATCGGGACAGATTGAACAAAAAAACCTGAAATAGCTGATAAACTCATATCTCTACTATATCATATCCAAAATTGCCTGTATACTCCCCTTCAGTGTTTTTTTGTACAAGAGGCTCTGGCAGGCTGCAAAATAACCGATTTTGGTCCCATACCAACGATAAACAAAAAAACCGAGGATAATTCCACAACTTCACAAGAAAAATAGGCCCCGGGGGGTTTTTACACCCGGGGGTCCGGGGCCAATCAAATGGGAATATGATAACCCTCTTATCGGCTCTGGCTGACCAAACTTGAATCCTGCCCATGGTGTGGAGCAAAATAGCCAGATTTACGCTTCAAAAGACCCTCTGTGACCATGAAAGTACCCCACCCACCCCCTCCCCCCCATTTGACAGGTTTTAAGGGGCTTTTCTACGCCCTCACAGGGGGTCCTGGACTACCCGGGAAGGTCACACTGATCGGGGCTGTATTGATACAGCCCCAACCTTAAACTGCCACTTTAGTAAGGTGCGTTTTCATGTGTGCCGACATAATAAACCTCCACAATACGGGAATATTTGTTTATAACCCTCTGGACTTTAGGGCATCTGTAATTCCCGGCAAAAAGTGGTAAAGGGAAGTATTCTTTCTGCTGGTAAGGAGTTTTATCCTTAAGCACAACAAAATCCACTTCTCTTTTATCTGCATCCCGTAAAAACCTCAGTTCCATTTTATAACCTTGTGTATCCTCCACAAAATGACAATACAAAAGTGGTTTTTCCCACCTGCCTGGGACCAGAAATAAACACCATTTTTTGTTTTAAATCCGCTTTTACAAAATTCTTCAAATACCTAACCGCTTTCATCAATCATCACTTTACCTGCCTGCCTTCAAAAAGTCAAAAAAATCAGATGGACCTGATTTTACTCATATTGAGCATGGGATTTTAAGCCTGATGGAATTGCTAATGAGGCCCCGATCTTCGATCAGGGAAAATATCGAGATGATGCGACTATAGTGCCTTTTGTTCGTGGTCGCAATGAGGCCCCGATCTTCGATCAGGGAAAATGGCGATTATGGAGAAGATAAAAAACCGATTTACAGATGGGTCGCAATGAGGCCCCGATCTTCGATCAGGGAAAATCTATTATACATGGCTTGCTTAATGTATCTCACACTGTCGCAATGAGGCCCCGATCTTCGATCAGGGAAAATGACAACAGTTATGTCGCAAGCTTCTGCTTTCCCTCAGTCGCAATGAGGCCCCGATCTTCGATCAGGGAAAATTCTGTTATAAATAGCTCTTTGTCTTGAATTAAAGGCGTCGCAATGAGGCCCCGATCTTCGATCAGGGAAAATGTAAAGTTAAAAATATAAACAATAAACAAAGGAGTGTCGCAATGAGGCCCCGATCTTCGATCAGGGAAAATTCCACTCTGACTGCGAGTACCACTTCATAGTGAAACGTCGCAATGAGGCCCCGATCTTCGATCAGGGAAAATAAGAGGAAAATAAATTTTTACAAGACCAGACTTGGAAGGTCGCAATGAGGCCCCGATCTTCGATCAGGGAAAATTAGACAATCTTGATGTGTCAAAGGTTGAACAAGCCGCGTCGCAATGAGGCCCCGATCTTCGATCAGGGAAAATCCACACAAAAGGGAATTAAAAAACGAAAATCTGTTAGTCGCAATGAGGCCCCGATCTTCGATCAGGGAAAATCTTGGACTTGAGAGGACCACCTATTGGAAACAACAGTGTCGCAATGAGGCCCCGATCTTCGATCAGGGAAAATAAAAGGGAATTAAAAAATGAAAACCTTCTGTGGATAACGTCGCAATGAGGCCCCGATCTTCGATCAGGGAAAATCGATGGGCGTTACGGATATTATATCCCCAAATACGAGTCGCAATGAGGCCCCGATCTTCGATCAGGGAAAATATGTTTGTCTCAGGTTTTGATATATCATATTTATCGATGTCGCAATGAGGCCCCGATCTTCGATCAGGGAAAATTAAAGGTGCAGGCCCTAACCAGAAGCAGCTCCAGAGTCGCAATGAGGCCCCGATCTTCGATCAGGGAAAATCACTTCTGCCAAAAGAATATTCAAAATTTTTGGTCCGTCGCAATGAGGCCCCGATCTTCGATCAGGGAAAATCCTACAAGTAAAAACTTTCTTAAAAACAATAATTTAAAATATCATTTTCGAGAACTTGTATTTTAAATACACAATCCACCACCTTTCAAACTCTCTGTATGGTTTTTTTTATTCTGTTTTCAAAGAGCAAACTGCACATGCGAGTACCCTTGTCCCTCTCTCAAAGAGCATGAGTCCTCGAAAGCAGCCAGTTATCAAAAAACAAAAGTTTTTCTCTCAACAGGATTAAAACTCTTTCCCAAACTGGTAATTTTTGATTTAACTGCTCTCACACTTCCCACTTCAATAAACAGAACATGATCTTCTTTAGTGTTTATTACCTCATCAAGCTCCGATATTAGATTTTGTTTTTTCTGTTCGTTCATCCTGCATTGAAATACAGACAACTGAAGCCACTCACCATAACCTTTTAAAATGGTAAAGATTTTTTTCCATCTTTTGGAATCAAAAATATCATAAACAACAATTAAAATTTTTTCCTCTTTCATATCAAATCCTTCTTTATAACCAATCATCTGGTCATAAACTGAGGGAAAGTGTCGATTTCATTAAACAAATATCTTGCAAACAGTCTGGCCTGTATTTCCAGAAGCTGGCGATAATTAATCTCATAACCAAAAACAGGATGGGTAATTTTTTGACTCAAGCGTCTTTCAAAAGTGGATATAAAGTTTTTTCTGCTTTTGTCTGTCCATCCCACTTTTCCCCCACTTTGTGTAAATTGCCCGGGCCTGACTTCCCCATTATTGACAGCCAACAACACACTGGAATCGCAAACCAATGACCTGAAAGGTTCCATCATATCCAGAGCCAAAGAAGGTCTCCCGTACCGGGACTGATGATAAAATCCTCTAAAGGGATCAAAACCCACTGCACTTAAAGTCACTGTCCACAAACGGGTTAATAAAGCATAAGAAAAAGATAAAAGAAGATTCACCGGATCTTCCGGAGGTCTTCGATTCCTTTTATCAAATGTAAAGGGAAAATCTTTACTGTTTTTAATCATGTGTTTAAACCCCTGAAAATAAATTTTTGCAGCATATCCTTCAATACCCAATAACTCTTTAAAAGTTTTTGCACAATCTGTTTGTTCAGCGTATTTTTTTAAAGTCATCAATAAAAATACAGGTGGCTCTTTTAACCTCCAGTTTCTTCTTAAAAGAGTTCTGCAATTATAAATTTTTGCCTTCACAAGAGTTTTGGAAAAAGCAAGACAAAAATCATTATCAAAACTCTTTTTATATTGAGCTTCCCTCAAATGCACATTCTTATGCCCCACACCATGAGTATGACCCAAAAACCACCCTCCATAAGAATGCCATGTCACCGGTATTTCTCTCCTCATTAACTCATGGAGGCAGGGGGTTGTTATGGATGAATTACCCATCAAAACCAATTGTGATACATCCATAATGGGTACAGATTTTTTATTTTCTTCATCAATTTTGATCTCCAGCTGATAACCATTTTTAGATACCTGCCCCTGGTGAGATTGAACATAAAACAGGAAGTTTTGTATCACTTTCTATAGAAATGGGACGCACTTTTTTGTTTTTCTTCTTTAAAAAATGAAATTCATCGGGCAAACAGATCTCCACCAAAGAACACTTTGGACACTTTGAGCTGTCGTTTAGAGGTTCAGGAGCTGTGTTTTTACTGATATCATTTACAAGGTTCATAATAGCCTGTTTGGTTTGAGCAACAAGATCTTTCGTAAACTCCACAGGCACTCTTTTTTCAGACGCAGCATAATAGATCATTCCCTGTTTGCAGGAATAACCACAATCATTTAACACCATGGATTGTACACACAACTGCACTTCTTCAGGAGTAAACACATTTTTTGTACGCTCAAAAGCAGGCTGCGGGCCTTTTTTATACTCCACAGGTATCACCTCTGAATTTTTTGTTTCCAAAAGATCTATTTTTGAAATCAAGCCCAATTTTTCAGAAGACAATGTCACAGAACGAACCCTTAAAGGTTGTTTCATCTTTTTTACATTTTCAGGGGAGGGTAAAACACCATCCTGTTTGTCCACTCTTTTATGAATCCTTCGACCTTTTACAGTGTCTGATGTATCTTTCCATTCCTGATGAACAAATTGAAGATAAGCCAACCTCCTGCAATAGTGACTGGCATTCACCAAACTGGCATTAATAAAACCAAATTCTTCTTTTTTTGCTGTATTTGTACTCATAACTCCATCAAACCCCCGGTTTAAGTTTTGGAAAGTATGAAGGGTGGGATTTATTTTCAAAATCCAACAACTCATCGTTATTTACAGGATGCAAACTTTTTAATTGCTCAAATAACTTAACAGTGGGTTCCCACAAATTATTATAATCTTTCTCCCTTATGGGGTTAAAACCATGAGCCAGTATGGAGTGATTTCTTTGCATAAGAGGGTTCTGATGTTTTTGTGAATCATCATGATTCCAGGAGGCCAAACCCAGATCTGAAAATCTTTTCCCCAAAGGGTCCTGCTTTTCAAACAAAAACTGGTAACCTTCCTGAAGACCCAATTTGACTGTGGATTCCCGGGTGCCTGGAAGGTCTGAGCGACTGTTTGCTTTAACCTGTGCTTTGGTATTACCATGATTGTACCTGGCCTTCAGTCCGGCAGGTAAAGAGGATATTGGTACCCTGGAGCTGTCTATCTCATACTCCATCCACAAACGATATTGAGCTATGGCCTCCATAGCACGGTAAAGCCTGCCCACAGCATCGTCAAACCGGCCCTGCTCTGCCCTTCTATTGGCATTAACAATCAAATCAAAAATCAGATAAGGGGAGTTTTTTATATCCTCCTGCTCAGGGTTCGAAACTATATTTTGCAAATATGCTATGGATTGAGACAGAACAAAATCAAAATCAAGATCATAGCTCTTAAAACAAGATTTCAGATTGTTTAATTTTTTATCCTGTATTTTTTTCAATGTTTTAAAAACATGTTTATGATGAAAATTATCCCAGTCTTTATAAGCTTCCACCCACTCCCGGGCAGTCAAAAGCTCTTCTTTAAGAGTGGCTGAGTTACCCCTGTTTTTTATATTATCAAAAGCATTTTTTAAAACCCCATAAGATTCACTATAACTGTGGCGATTAAAAAGCAGTGCAGCCTCTTCCATCACCTGATACCCCAATACCTCATAGGGGCTGTATGTTTGTATAATTTTCTCATGTCCGCTTTTTACCACTCCCAAGCCCTCTTTATCCCGCTCTTTTCCACCCGTGTAAGAGAAAATGCATTGCTTCCAGTTTCTGGCAATAAGGGCCAGGGAGGCAGACATACATTTTGTTCCACCTGTAATATCTATCAGGGATTTATACTCTTCACCATTACCAATCCATGTTTTGTGTTCCGGTTCCACATCTTCTTTTATGTTCTTAATGGTTTGTTTTATATTTTGACAATCATCCAGAACTTTATAAACCACATTATGTTTTTCCAGATCGGGGAATTGTGTTTCCATATCCACTTTATTTTGAAAATCTTTTTTGGATTCTTCAGAACAAATAAAAATCACCTTTTTTGGTTTAAACTCTTTAATGGATTTAACAATAGGATCTCGCGAACCACCCAATGTAAAAATAACAAGGTGTCGCGGTTTATTGCCATTTTTTTGATTCATTTTTATTTCCTCTGATAAGTTGTTTCCTGACTTAAAATATTTGAGTTTCCCAATAGTTCAAAAAAGTATTTTATCTTTCTCATCCATGTCCCCGTTTTTTAATTTAAGACACTTTAGTTTTTTTAACAAAAAAATGCTGCCTGGTTTGTTTGTCTGGGTATTTTTTGTGTATTGCCAGGGATTCAAAAAGTCCCAACCCAAAATGACAACCAAAGCCCAGTGCCAAAGGGCCTTGTACCGGGTTTTTAAATGTCAGCTGCCAAAAACCACCCTGCCTGTCAGGTTGAATTAAGTTTTTTTTGCGGCGAAACCGATGAAAAGACAAAGGATAAAACCTCCTGTCCTCCCTTACCACATAAGGTATAAGCTTTACACTTTCAAGCGGGGGCCATCCTCTTTTAACACATTCTTTTTTTAACTGATCATAAACAGTAAAATTCTTTTTCTTATGCCAGGGGTGAAGGTAAGGGGAAACTGATTTCCACACACAGGATTTTTGAAATAACAGGGATTGGTGTTTAAAATCCTCTGCCCGGCCAAAATTTTCCAAAATCAGATTCCATTTTTGACCCCTGTCGTTTTTTATCTCTCCAAGAGATTTTAACAAATCCACCAAAGGAGGGGTTAAACCTTTATTTCCATAGACAAAAAAAGAATCTATATATCCCTTGTTTAAAGAATCCACCGGCAGATAAAAAAAATGCTCATGGTTACTGCCAGCGGGCAGGTTATGCCCTGATATCTCAGAGGGAATACCCCTCACACCCCATTTTCTTTTGGCCAGACCCATAAGGGATGTTCTAAACCACTCCCCTGCCAAGAGTGTTTTTTGAATGGGTAAATAAGGGCCTTCCAAAACCCTAAAACAAGCTGTTGTTATTTTATGTTTTGTTGTCATTTTTCAGTCCTTTTTCATAAAGAAGTTTGGTTGCTTTTTTTTTCCTTGTGGCATTATCCCACCACTCCTGTTTTTTCCAATAACTTATAATTTCCTGTAAAGTTTTTTGTTTTTCCTCACCATCTGTCAGTTTGTCCCATTCCTGGGCCAGTGCTTTACTGCCCAAGACCTCTTGTTTTGTTTTCATGTGATGTGCCTTACACAAGCTGGCTATCTGTTTGGAAAGCCATGGGGAAGAGGATAAAGCCCTGTTTTTTATAACAGATGCTTTTTTATAAGGATTACTAACACTGCCGTCTGAAGGGTAAATTTTCACCCACCCCAAAGGTAAAGAGGGACTGCCCTTATAAACCAAAAGCCTTCTGGTTTTTGGGTACAAAATGGAGATTTTTGTTTCTGCATGCTTGTTAACAGGGCTGGTTTTGGAATCTTTGTTTAATCCCTTCGTGGTATGATTTTTCTGAAACTGCCTTACATGGTTTTTTAAAGCCAGATTTTTATTTAAAAGTTGATCTGTTATGCCGGTCATACCGGTCCAGCCACTGCCCCAGCTGAGCCTTAAATAGGCCGCTTTTTTATCAGACTGAATTTTTAACTTTAAATCACTGTAAAACTTACAAACTTCAGGTAAAGAGTACTTTTTAAAAAACATTAACTCGTTTTCAATCATGCTTAAAGCATGGTTGTTTAAAACTTCTCTTAGTGTTTTAAAATTTTTAATACCATCTTTTACCCTGGAAGGGGAAGAGAATTTTTTATCCCCTTCCCAGGAAAGAAAATCACTGCCCAAAAACTGATCGTAAGAAACTGAAAATTCCGCTTTGGATCCAGAAGTTAACACTTCAGTGTATAAACCTTTTGCCTGTCCCCATTTCCTCTGGTTAGTGGTTCGCTGTGCCATATCTTTCCATTTCACTTTCCCATTACATATATTTACTATCCTGACATCCCCAAGCCGCATACTGCTGTCACAAAAGTATCCATCGCTGATATGCAAAACCCGCATAATATCTTTTTGAGGATGGGAACCAAAAACTTGTTTGGTAATTTGATTGCCAAGCTTATTCACCATTCTTTGCTTGTATTGTCCAGGCTGAAGTCCTAAATTTTGAGCCAAATTGTCAATAATGTTGTTCAAATCCGGAAGTGCTGCTGCAAGTAAAGCTGTCCGGATAGCCCCTTTAAGAGAACTGCCAGGGATATAAGGTTTTAAAAAAGCATCCTTTATCTGCTCCCGAATGGTGTTATAAGTCACCTGCTGATTTTTGGAAAAATCACCCCTTGTCCCACCTGAAGAACTCACTGGATAAAGCATTTCCTTATTTAAAGAAAAACATGGTAACTCATAACCATACTCCTCCCCTGCTATCTCTATCAAATCCTCTATATCTGCTTTGTTGTAAAAATTTTTTAATCGTGGGTCATGGGCTTCAATGGCGTTCAGTGTCTGCTCCACATCCACCACAAAAGGCACAGATTCCCTGATAATAAAATCAAACCCCTGTTTTAACTCCTCTCCGGAACCAACATGAACAGGAGTACAAACCTCCAAAATCATTTTTTCAGAAACATTTTTACCTTTATTTTTATATCTTCTTTCAGAGTTCATAAATTTATTGTCCTCACAGATACCAAAAGCTCATGCCCAAAGTATCATTTTTGTTTTTCATTTCTGTTTCCCTTACTTTACAAAAAATTATTTCTTAAAAAGAGATAAAAAATCCCCTTCCATCGCGAAACACCTTGTGATTTAAGCCTGATAAGTCAGGTGTAACATCCACCATACCTCCTTTTAAACCTTCACCTGATGAAGGTTGTTTAAATTCACTTCCTTCTGCAAACATACAAATGCTTTTTCTTCTTAAAGAGCTGTTGTAAATCCACCCCTTTCGGTGTATTAAAGTGTACTGAGAATCTGAATTAAACCAATTATTGTTATGTTTTTGCTCTTCCCTGTTGGGGCAAAATAAAGACAAAGCAACAACAGAAGAGGTGGAACCATTATTGTACACCAGCTTTATGGGACACTCTTTTTCTTTTTCCACCTCAAAAAGCCCCACACCACAGCTTTTATCTGCCCCCAGGCCGGTATCCCCCAACAAGGCCAGTATTTCTTCAAAAATTTTTTTCGCCTCCTCATTGATAAATCGGGCTAAAAAATAAAGCCCGGCTTCACAATTTTTATCCTGTTTAGCAGATGATTTATAAGGATAACGGGTACGCCTGAAGGCAAACAACTGCCCCTCCTGTGACTGATTGTTAAAACGACTGACAGAAACCCGCATATCCTCATCTTCTGCAAATAAAGATTTTTTTTGATATGTTTTATCAGAATTGTTGGCTTGTTTTTGAAACAAATCTTTTGACACCAAAAAAGAAGGTGACAAAAACAAGTATTCTTTTGATGAATA
This sequence comes from Bdellovibrionales bacterium, assembly GCA_965200025.1. GTDB lineage: Bacteria > Bdellovibrionota > Bdellovibrionia > Bdellovibrionales > UBA1609 > JANQSP01. The sequence goes on along the minus strand of OZ241325.1, from coordinate 364,045 downwards.
AGAATCCAAAAAGCTTACCCCGTCTTCTTTTTTTACCTGTAAAACAGAAGATGGATTTTTTAGAAAAACCTCCCATAAACCAGAGGGGATAAATTTTATTTTCTTTAAGCTTTTTCTTAAAACACTTTCTTTGTCAGAAAGCTCTTTAAGTGATTTTTTGTCTGTTAAACTTCTACCTTCCGGTAAAGGCAAAAAGAAGGTACTACCATAAAAGGGAAAGGCCGAACTTAAAAGGTAAGGGGGTGCTTTAACCACTGCCTCTATTTGATCAGGATACTGTGAGGCCCAAAGGGACAACACTGCTGAGCTTAGAGTGTCTGAGTGAATAAAGCTTTCACTCTGGGTATAAAAACCATTTCCGTAACTGTCTGTATGAAAACCAGACTTAAACTTTAACTTATAAGCATTTAACATCATTATTACCCTCTCTTATATGTTGTTCTTTAAACAAATGTTTCTCATTTTTTTATTATTCCCTTAAAATAAAACTTTTATCCGGCTTTTTTAAGAGTTGCCAGAGGTTTGGCAAACTCCTCCGGCACATCAAAGTCCTTAAATTCCCCTTCTGGCTTATTCCCTGCTTTATAAGATTGAATGGTTTTTTGAGTGATTTTAACTTCTTTAAAACCAACCTTGCCGTACCCTCTTGAGCCATGCCCACCAAGGCTGTCCCCCTGTATGAGATCCAAAGCTTCAAAAATTAAATGTAAAAATTGCTCTGGTTTATCCCCATCAAAAAGAGTTAAAATCCATTCTGCTTTAAATGTGGCCCCGGCTGGCACTCTTTCAATCTCTCTGGGACCAGCATTAGGTTTGGAAGTAATACGATTAATATCCACCTCTGTTTTAACCTCTGTCATGGGCATATCTGTGTTGGAAGCCCGGCTGAGATCATCAGCACTGTCTGGAATCAAAAAAGCATCTCTGACAATCAGCCTGGTAGGTTCTGAAGATTTTTCACCAGCACTGGTACCAAAAAGCTTTCCCAACATGGTATCAGCTCTGGTACCTGCACCACCATTTGATGAGTACCCTCCTGCTTTAGATTCTTCAGAGCTACCCTCCTGTTTATTATTTTCAGGGCCTCTCACCCGCTCCAAAAGAGAACGCATTTTACCCCTTAAAGAAGAACCTGGTATATAAGGCTCATTGTTTAAGGTGTTTCTGATCACAATACCGTCTGCTCCCCCTATCTTTAAACCCCCTGAATTACCCCCAATATGAAGGCCGGTAAGGGTATGGATTTTTCCTCTCACAAACAGTTTGGATACGATTTTTTTATTTTCTTTACTCACTTTAGTCCTCCTTTTAAATTGTTTTTTTAAAATTTTTTATCAATGATAACAATAAGTTAATTCTCTTTTAATCAACTCAAGTCACCTTGCACCCAAGCTTAAAATATCTTAAATCTATATTAAAATACAGTATCACTTAAAAAAACTCCTTCAGTATTATAGTAATCATTTACCAACTCCTGGGTACTTATGCCCTCCTTCTTTACGGTGAAACTGACGACTTTGACCTGAATTTTTTGGTGATTTTTCATACTTCTTATGATAAGCCACAACTGCTTCCATAAAATCACAAAAGTGCTGTGTCCACTCCTGTTTTTTGCTGCTGTCTGATGAGGCTTCTTCTTCAATAGCTTCAATAAAAGCTATGATATAATCTTTTAATTTATTTAACTTGGGTTCTCTGGCTGCGGCATACACCACCCGGGGCTTGAGCATAGAGAGTTCTCTGTTCCACTTACTGCTGTCTTCACCTTTGGATGAAAGCTGTGCCTGGATTTTAACCACAGGTCCATAGATTCTTCGAATTTGGTTGGTTTTTACACCGTTTTTACCAGAAGAGTCCTGTGCAACTTCTTTAGCATTTTGTATATTTTTTCTTGTATTATTGTTATTAAGAACTTGCTCTATTTTAAGTTTTATATTCTGCTCACGATAAGAGTAATTATTGTCTCTACCTTTGAAGCCACCACCGCCCCTATAGCCTGCATGTCTATCTCTTTTATCAGATTTATTAAAGCTCATGGTTTTTACCTCCTTACTTTATCCCTTTGTTAAATTGTTTGTTGTATGTCTATAATCCATATCTGACCATATAGGTCACCAAGTCCCAGTGTCATTATTATAATGTTTATTTTCTTTATTTTTGTTTAAAACCTGTGCTTGATCCTCATTTTTGGAGGCGATGTTGCCTATATCAAATTTTCCATTTACAGGGCTATTTTTCATAATTTTAAAACTTTTGATATACCTTTCCACTTTATAACTCCGTTTATTAAACCTCATAATAACCACTTTTCCTTTAAAAAACTATGCAGCTTTTTTACCCTCATGCTCGTTGTTTTTTTCTCTTTGCAAGTAGTCCACCCACCGGACTGGCATATACAACCAATGCACCGGATGCCGATGAAACTTCCGATCAGAAAAACCACTTGATGAATTATCTTCTTTTAATGCCTCACACGATGGGCCTTCCATCTGATGCAATTTTAATTCAGAAAAAGTGGCACCTTGACTGCCCATAAGAACAATACTCTTCAGAGAGTGTATCATAGATTTTATATCTGTATTTTCAAAAGTGGTTTTTGTATTTATTTCCCCTTCAGAAGGGTTTGTAATATTATTTTGTGTATTATCCTTTTGTTTAACATGGATTGAATTGTTTTTTTGTCTTTCCAACAACCGGGCTATATAATAAACAAACCGGTACCGCCAGGGCTGATAATAAATATCCATGGAACTTTTATTTAATTCTTTGGTTTGTTTTATTTCCTGATCTATATGGTACAACACCTGTAAAAGGTTTTTGCTCTTTGTCCCGCTTATTAAGTTTTCAATTAAATCCTTAATATATTTACAGACTGTGTACTCTTCCCAGCCAATAACCGTACCAAAAAAACAAAAAGCATTTTTGAAATGTGGGGTATTATCCATTTTGGAGAACACCTGGCTTCTGTCAAAAGATTTTGCCTTTTCCTCCGCTTCACCGGCTTTAAGAACACCACTTAAAACGGGGTATTTTGGAGTTATTAAACTTACTCCAGCGGATAAAGTTAAATCCGGATTCCAGCAACAAAACTCTTCAAACTTTTGCTTAATCTGAAAAGCCATATCAGGTACCTTGTGCCAAGGTCCAATAACCAACAAGTCATCACCTCCGGCATATACTATTTTACATTCTGCAAAATCTTTTTTTGCCCATTGAGGCAGGTAGCCTGTAAAAAAAGCATTCAACTGGCGTGATAAAGCAGCTTTACGGGATAAAGCCTCCTGCTCCCCTTCTGTTTTATAATGCAGGCCTTTTATAAAAATCTCTCCCAAATTATCCACATCCATTCTTAAAATACCCAGCCTTTTTATACTTTCAACTGTGTCAATCATTGTATCAAGATTAAGCTCATCACAAGCTGCCATAAACCTGTAACCGGAAGACAAACCTTTCACCGATAAAGTCTCTGCAATACAATTTACAAACTCAAAATGAGAGTCTGTTATATTAACGTTTTTTAGCTCTCTCAGATCATCCTGATTGTGAATAATACAAAACTTAACACAACCCTCTGGGTTGTCTTTAAATGGCAAGGGAGGCAAGTTAAAAAAATTAAGTTTTTTATCTTTATCAGAAAGTGTCTGTTCAATTTCATCGTAATCTTTCTGATTCCACACCCATAATATACCAGAAGGTAATACAGTGGAGGGATCTGGTTTCTCACCGTTTTCCGATAAAATACCAGAAGGCTCCCCTGTTGTGTCTCTTTGTACTAATTGTCTAAAAACTGTTCCTATATCTATAAATTTTTTACATTGGCGGCATTCGTAATTACCGGGTTGCCCTTCCTGCCTGGCGACTGTTTTACCTTTATGGGAATGCTTTTGTACAGAGGGGTTTGCTTCAGGATGCTCATCAGATCCACAAACAGAACAAACCTTATTGGAACAATTTTCAGGTTCAAAAAATTTTTCGTTTGTATTTTTTATCAAATGATAAAATCTTCGTTTTCTTGTTTTAAGTAAACTGTCATTAACCTCTTTAAATTTATCGTCCATTTTTTCTGAATTAAAATCCTCTCCACAAAGGTGAGACACCCCATAATCCAGATGAATTTTCCCTTTGTATTCTTTAAATAATTTTGTATTGATTTGCTCTATCTTTTTCTCCATTTTGGAAGTCAAACACCTGGCAGTCAGAATGTAAAACTTGCCCCCTGAAGAATAAATACGACTGGTGGGGTAAAGATCCAGCTCTTTTAAAAGCCACTCAGACACAGCATCACAAAAAAGCTGCACATAAATAGACCGGCCTGCCAATCCTTTTGCCGCCCCTTTACTAATGATACTGTAAATAAACTTTTGAATGCCTGAAAAATCCCCACACAAAAGGCTCCATTTTTCCTCTTTTTTATTATTCAAAATATCCACTGTGTTTTTTTGTAAAGTGCCATTGTTCTCATGGTGTATAAAAAACCCCTCCGCAATAGCTGCTGTTATCCGCAAATGATCAAAAAGGGAAATATCAGGGGATTTAACATGGGTGGCTGAGGGAACATGGATTAAAAACCTTTCAAACTGAGACAACAAAGTTAAAAAAATAGCTCTTAAATTACCAGGTTCTTTGTCTGAAGTGTTGGAAAAATTTTCAACGGCTTTTAGCAGTCCTTTCGCCAAATCATGGTAATCTGTTATTAGTTTTTCAGGGGACAATAAAGTCTCTTCATTCAAACCCAGCTGATCGTACTTTTTTGGAAACATACTGGTAAATTCAGTGTTGAGCGGTTTTAAAGGGATACGGTACTTTGTGGATTTTTTTTCGCCTTTGAGGGATACTTTTTCCAAAAGAGGCTCCAAAAGGGTTTTCTTGTGAATATTTTTTTCACTGGTCTCTTCCCGCTCCCCGCTGGCCAGTCTGCTGGCCTTACTCACAATATGTTCCAAAACAGAGGAGGGCTTATGGTACCGGACAGCCATATTTACCCAGTTTTGCTCCGCAGTTTGAGTGTATTTATGTTTTAGTGTGGGTATACAATTTTGTAATTTTTCACAAAAAGCCAAAGTGTAAAGAGCGTGCTTCTGGCTGTAACAGCCTTTATTATTTTTGGGGCAATACTCCTGAAGTTTTAAATCATCTTTAGCATAATCTGAGAGCAATTCTGCCCTCTCATAAAGCTTGCCTATATCATGAAGAAAAGCACCAAAAACAACATGATCTTTTTGATTCATTACAATTTAGTATCCTTATGACAGCTGTATCCGCCCTCAAAAAAAGGGCCAGCTTATTAGTACAGCACCTCGCAATAAACAAACATATCGGAATTGCAGAGCAGTAACTAAAGTTTATTTTAAAAAGAATTTACAAAAACAGCCATTTTTTGGAATACAATTTCTTATTTTTAAAAAAAGTGTTTCAGAATGAAACACTTTTTCTTAAATGGGGATTGTAGATGTTCAACCATTCGGCCCCAGTTCCTCATTTTTTTACAAAATTTTAAGTTAAGGTAAGTGATGGTTGTGGTTTATAACCCTTAAAAAGTATGCAATGCGTAATACTACAGAGGGTTAAGGCACTTCAGAGGTAATTGGTGGAGGAGTACAGAAAAGAAAACACTTACCCACTTTCAGGCTTCCCACCCACCAAAAAAGAAGCCTTTAACCTCCTTCTCCCCAAAACAGAACCCTCACCCCCCACCAAGCCAAAGCTTCTCATTCACCAGAAAAAATCCTCAAATATCCTCCCAAAGCTCCTTTTTTAAGCATTTTTGAAAGTTTTTTTCAAAAAACCTCACTTTTTTTCCCGGATTCTGCAGATCCGGCACGGATTTTGCATGGGAAAAAAGTAAAGAAAAACCACTTTTACCCCCCATCAGGAGGAAAATCCCATGATGAAAAAATCCATGACAAACACAAACCACAAAAAAACCAAGCCCCACACAAGGACACACTCCCACCCTCTCAAAAAGACAAAAACCAGCTTTAGGCCCATAGACCTCACCAAAGACAATGTCTTTCAATACTTCTTCACCAAACACCAGAGTGACCTCATCTCACTCCTCCAGGCCTTCTTACCCCTCCCGGAAGAGCGTAAAATCACCTCCCTCAATATCCTGGACCCAAAACTTCACCCCTCCTCAGGTAACCTGGCAGAAAAACACTCCATCTGTGACCTCAAACTCACCCTCAACACCGGGGAAAAAGTGAATGTGGAAATGCAAAACTTCCCCGAAAAACATTTTTTGAAGAGAACCATGTTCTACCTGTCCCGGCTTTACACAGAGGGTTTAAAACAGGGGGATAATTATAATAAACTGCCAGACACCTATTTGATGGTTTTAACCAATGCTGTCCTGTTTAAACAGGCCAGAAGCTATTATTCCTCTTTTTCTTTCCGGAGAGATGAGGCTCCTCATTTTATGTTCCACAGGGCATTAAGGATAGTAACTGTGGAGCTGGGCAAGTTCCCCGGGAAGAGGATAAGCTCTTTACTTGACTTAAAGGAACAATGGTGTTATATGTTAAAGAGGTCGGACAGGATGGAGGAGGCAGAACTCAATCGTTTGGGAGAAAGGAGTGAGGATATGAAACAGGTGACGAATCATTTTTTGGAGTTAAGTGCTTCGGAGAGGGAGAGGCTGATAGAGGAGCATCGTCACAAGTCCAGGTGGGTTTTACACAACCAGAGAGAGTATGCGAGGGAGGAAAACCAAAGGAAAATCAGGAAACAGATACAGGAAGGTATGGAAAAAGGTATGGAAAAAGGTATGAAGCAAGGCCTGGAACAAGGGGTAAAACAGGGCATGAAACAAGCTACAGAGCAAAATATGAAGCGAGTGGCCTTAAAGCTACTTAAGGAAAAAACAGATATAGATTTGATTTCCCGAGTGACAGGAATCACAAAAGAAAAAGTGCTAAAACTGAAAAAATAAATTGATTAACCAGTTGAAGAACACACCTCTTTTTTGACTCCACTGACCATTTTCAAAAAGAAAAACAGGCCCCGGGAGGTTTTTACACCCGGGGGTCCGGGGCCATTCAGATGAAAATCAGATAAACCTGATTTTACTCATGTTTAGCAGGATGTTTTAACCTTGATGGAGTCGCAGTGATACCCCGATTCCCAGGTAAAAAGGGTTCGGAGGCTTTATCTGGCTTAAAAGAGAAAAATAAATTTTTAAATTTTTCAAAAATCGCATTTAATACATCGGATTCATTAACCTGGACACTAAACTCCACTCTTCGGTTACGGTTTGGATGGCAGTCTTTATTTTCTTTACATATTAATCTGCTTGAGGACAAGCCATTTGCCGTTAATTTTTTTATTGCCCATTCAGCTACAGTTTTGTCTGTTTTATCTTTGCCTTGAACTTCCACACAGTATTGTAAAACAGCTCTTGCTCTGTCTTGTGATAACTCCATATTATAGAAATAAGCTTCTCTGTCTGAAAGGGCCCACCCCCACTCCACTGATGTATGTCCCTCTATTCTGATTTCATCTATTATATTTTTTTCTTCTAAGTCATAAAGTAACTTAAAATACTTGGGACAAAAATTATTTAAAATTTTTTTAAAGTCTTTTCTAATTACACTACTGCCTATTTTAAATATAATATCTGGAGATAAAAACCTGATAACCAAAGGGTTTTCTGATGGGATTTTAGCACCCCATTTTTCTAAATCTTTTTTCGGAAACTTTTCGCTTATTTTTTTAGCAACCAGATCTTTATGACTTCTATGCTCTTTAACTATGTCCTCAACCTCTTTTAAGGATTCCTGGGTGTGCATCATATATAAAACAGAGATGAACAAAAAAACTATCATAAGTCCAGTCATCATATCAGAAATACTAATCCACTCTTTTGCAGATTTCATAATCAACTCCTTTCAGTTTTAACAGGTGTTTCATTATCTTTGTTATCTTTTCCATTCTTTGGCCTGTTTTTCAGGACAATCACTTCGTAAGTATTTCTTATACCTCTCAGTTTCTTTTATACGATTATGGTTATGTTGCTCGGCATGGCATTCAATACATAAAACCTGTAAGTTTTCTTTGGTGTTATCTCTTCTGTCAGCGTTAATATGGTGAGTGTCTAAAAATTCTTTACACTCCGGACTTGAAAAATCCCTCCTGCATAAAGAGCATATATAATTTTCTCTTTCTTTCACTTTTCCGGAAATCTTAGGCCAGTCTTTGGTATAAGTGTTGGGAATAGTACAGTAATCCAGTGGTATATCCACAAACCTGGAGTGCTTCATTGAAGATTGTATATATTTTTTAAGAGGAAAGGTTTGTTTTGTTTCTTTAGAGTTAAATCGTATATTATATTTTGTAAGACAATAAGAACAAATCTCAAGAGTCTCTTTCCATTTTTTGTCTTCTTTCATTATATAAAATGTACCGTCTTTTCTACTGGAAGCTCTATATCGGTAATTTTTTCCGTGTTCTTTCATCTCTTGTATCTTCTCGCATTCATGGATGTGAAACCTGGGGTACCCCCACTCTTCCTGCCAGGAGGAAATATCCACAATATGAATAACAGCTTTGTTAATGGAGCCATCGCCTAAAACAACAAACAGCTCTCCTTTATCAGATGAAAAAATATCTGATATATTTACATCCAGGCCTTCTGTTTCAAATTTTTTATCTTCTGTCATGGACAAATTCCCAATGCCAATTTTTTGTACAGATCGTAAAAGATCACAAAATTTATTTAAAACCAGTGGTTTGCATGCGGTATGTGTTTTCTTATTTTTCATCTTTAGGCTCAGTGGAAAGTTTATTTAAGAGATTTTTAAAATGATTAAGATAACCTTCATAATCCTGTCTGAACTTATCAGTCAAACTGGTTAAAGCAGTATTGAGGTTATCAAGAGAGCTTTTCAGTTCTCCTTTTAAGCCTTCTTTTAAACTTTTAACATCTTCTGACTGTACAGCTAAACTGGCTGATTGCTCAGATAAGGATTTTTGTATCTCTTTTGAAAACTGACTGATTGAACTTGTTATCAAGCCAGCATCTTCACCTATTTTCTGTAAATTTTTCAAATGCTCTTCTATATTATTAATTTGATTTTGATTGACTTCAATAATATGGGATATTTTTTCATAATATTCTGTAAATTGTTTTGTATAATCAGATGTGGTTTGCATGATGGTAACTGTTTTTTGCAGGGTTTTTTCTATTTGCTCTATCGCTATCTTATAGTTTTCCTGCCATATAAGCATATTTTTAACAGATTCATTTAACTGTTTAAAATTTTCTCCAAACTGCTCCTTCAAATTGTTGTTAAAATCAGAAATCACTCCATTTAAAGCACTTATAATCTCTTGTGTAGCTCCTTTTGATAAAGTTTCCAATGCTTTCTTTAAAGATTCATTAACCCCTTTAAAATGTTGATCCATACTGTTTTTTGACTGTAAAGCAGATTGGAGTATTTGTTTTGTATTTGCACTTATATGTTTTTGTTCTTTTAAAATATCTTTTAACACTTCTTCTTGTGTATCAGGATCTTGCTTTATCAAATTCTCAATAAATGACAATATTATGGCAAACCCCATACCCAAAATAGAAGTTATGAAAGCTGTTTTTAATCCTTCTAATAATGCAGGAACACTACCATGAATATTTGTAGTATCGAAATCCCAAAGTCCTATACATATCCCTATAAAGGTCCCCAGTATTCCAGCACTGATGATTAAAGACTTAAAGCTCTCTCTGAAATTGAATGGATTTTTAACTAAACGACTTAATTCCAATAGAGTACATATAAGTATGAATCCCACAATCATTAAAATCAAAGGGTTATCCATACTCTCTCTAAGAGGTGAAAATATAGACAAAAACGGATCCTTAGAAGACAAAATTAACTCCTTTTTTTAATACACAATGGAGGTTTTTTAAACCTATAAACCAACCATATATTTTTAGTTTGTACATAAATCGTCAGGTTCTCAAAAAAACTTTAATTTTTTATGACAGATTTTTATCATTTCTGCATATTTCCCAGGGAAAAAGGTACCAAATCACCTCTTTTTCAGAAAAACCATCTTCCCCACTCATAAGATTAGAGTGGTTTTAAGGAAGGTTAATGGGTTGCAGGTGTGCCTGTGGGATGTGTCCGAAAAGGGGCAGCACTGCTGTTTGAAGAGTGGGCATTCCTGAGCAGGCATAAGCATTGTTGTCAGAAACCACGCTGCATTAACCATCCCACTTCTAAGAGTGGCATTTTTGGTGGTGAGAACCGTTTTTGCCCGTAAAGTGTCGTCATTCCCGCGAAAGAGGGAATCCACGCCACCACAGAACATGTAAGGAGTAACTAAAAAGTGAAAGACCAGCAAAACAAAGAGCAAAGCCCTGTGGTGAGTATCAGTAGAAAGGACAAGAAGTTTTTAGCCGCTATCCTGCTCTTTCAAACCAGCATTTTATGTGTGGCCATATCAATAAGTGGAACTTGGCACAGTCATTTTTTAAATAAGACTATGGAGCATAAACTGAAAATAAAAAGTACATTAAACAAGCTGGAGAGCGATATTGAGGTACATAGACAAAAAGAGAGGTACAAGGCTCAAGGTATTTCCACAGAGGATATTAAATAAAAAATTTTAACAATTAAAACAGGAGGTTTTTAATGAATTGTTTAAAGAATAATAAAGGTCTGTCTCTTATTGAGATTATGGTCGCCTTGGGGATCTTGGCCATTGTGGGAGCTATTGCTGTACCACAGTTTAATAGATACAGGAGCGATGCTGGTTACCAGGCTCAAAGACAAAGCTTAGTCAATACAGCTAATGCTTTTAATGTATGTATGGCTACAAAAGTTTTTGATAGCTGTGACAGTTTGTCTGAATTGAATATAAACTTACCTTCAGAAAATACGAGTGGTTTTACACAAGCTGCTGGTGGAACAGGTGGGAATTTTTGTGCAGATTCTCAATCTATTATTGGGGGTGTTGATGTGAGGAGTTGTGTTTCTATTACAGGAGCTACAGGTTCAAGCTCTATCACTTCGAATCAAAGATTTTGTTTTAATGATGGTGGAGCTCAAACAATTGCAGCAGCTCCAAATAACTGCAATAGTGGTGCACAATTTAACTGTACGACCGGCTATGACACAACATGTACCTCACAATGCGGTGATGAATTGACTACAACGACTTGCACGGATAATGCTCAATGCAGTGGTGGATGTCATACAGCATCCAACACAGGAGAGTGTGATGATTCGAACGGGACTTGTGGATAAAAATTTTAACAAATATCTATAGGGTGGTTCTCTCTGTCTATCCTGTAGTATGAGAGGTGGGTTTTTACTTCCCCGCCTCTCTTTTTATTTAGTCTTGACAAAATCTTGACATAACTGCTCTTGACACTCTGAATTAAGTAGTGATATGTACAGATTTCAGCTCCAGATTGACTTGGAGTCCTTACCCCCATAAGGAGTCTATTATGCTTAAGTAAGGTTTTGCAAAATTTAAACGCCATTAGAGCAGTAAGAGGCGAGCCTCTTAAAAATACATCCATAAAGATGATATTTTAAAAGCTCAATAGAGAAAATGAGGCTTTTTCAAAACACGAAATATTAAGTGGGCAGATTGTGGAAATCTTACATGATATAAGAGAATCTTTAAAAAACATTGATGAGAAAATGAAAAATAAAAACAATGAATGAAAATGAGATAAGAAAACAGCATGCTATAGCAAAACAAAGAGAGATAAGAAGAATTGATTCAGAGCTTTGTTATATAGCCAATCAGCTCGCTTTATCAGATCAATTTGTCTATGAAAATTTTAAACAAAGAGTTCCTATTCTAAAGGAGATAAAACAAACTTTGCTTTTAGAATTTAGTAATGCAAAATCAGGGTGTCTTTGGTGCATTAAAATAAAGCCTTGGTTAAAGCAAACTGCCCTTTTTAAAATTTTTGCTGGTATATTATCATTGTTGGGGGCATTGGTTCAATGTAACATAATGGGATGAGAGCTAAGACAAAGGCTTGCCGGTATTGTAAGAAAAAGTTTGTACCTTCTGGTCGTGGGGGTAAGCCCCGGGTGACTTGTAACCAGTCAGGCTTCCCTCTCATTTGGCCATAAGGCCTTTCTCAATCTTAATTAAAACCCCACGGATGTTTGTCCGTTTTTTTCTCTAAAGTTTCCTGGCCTTTTGGCCGATGAAAAAAATACACTCTCATTTTTCTTTTGCTGTGATGCTTCATTGGTCTTTAACCTTTAAAAAGAGCATCCGTACAAGGTTTTTTTGAGATTTTTTGTCAAAGATTTGATTGCTGTCTTGTGCTGTGTTTATGTAAAAAAAACCATCAAAATGTTATGCTATAATCAGGAGGCTTCCCATGAACGAAAACAAAGAAAATCAGCCTGTCACACAAGGTGAATTTAAAAGTGAATTGCAGGCTATCCGTACGGATTTTAAAGAGGCTATTTTTGCATTAAAAGAGAAGATGCAGCCTCTGGAAAATTTAAACACTATTATTTTTAAAAACATGCTAATTCTTATAGGACCACTTTATCTGTTTGCTTTAGGGCTAACAGGATTTTTATTTTGGATTATAGACAGAGATTTTGGTAAAATGCAGGCAAGCTTTAATCAATCTTATGAGTATAATCAATCCCGCATCTCTGCCCTTGAAGCGATAAGTCTTACTCCCACTAATCAAGTTATTTTAACAGAGATAAGGGAATTATTGGATATTTATAAAAAACAGAATAAAAGGTAATGAGGATAAAAACAAAAGGAAAAGAAAAAGAACGGCGGGGACGAAAAAGTGAACCACTGGGTTTTACAAATCCCTTTTTTAACTTCACAACTAGGGTACGAGAACCAAGACTTGCCGGTACTGTAAGAAAAAGTTTGTGTCTTCTGGCCGGGGGGAAGCCCCGGGGGACTTGTAGCCGGCTGGCCTGTTTGAAAGCTCGCCGGGCAGAGCTTCACTTGGTTTATATGAGAAAGCCGGAGCAAAAGGCAAAACAGGCGGCTTTTCAAAAGGAATATACCCTTGGTCAGAGGTTGTTGCAGAAAACTAAAGAAGAATTTTAAGAATTGACCAGCTCCCGGGAAAAAGGTTGAAATTAAGCTCTTAAATCCCTATTTCCCCATTTTTTTCGTAAAAAACCGCTTTTTTTTCAAAAAACCTCACTTTTTTTCCCGGATTCGCCAGATCCGGCACGGATTTTACATGAGGGAAAGGTAGAAAAAACGCGGTTCTCTCTGTCTGTCCTGTAGTATAAGAGGCGGTTTTTTTTTATTTCCCCGTCCCTTTTTTAATGGTACAAAGACAGTAAAAAAATATAAAAAATTCAATAACTTTCAAAAATATTGACAAATGTAAATACATGTATTATTCTTACACCAGAATGATATTTGAAGGGTTTAACTGGGATTCTGGCAACGAAGGAAAATGCCAAAAACATGGTTTGGTAAAAATAGAAATTGAGTGTTTTTTTCTACAAAAAAAGTGTATGTAGCTCCAGATATTAAACATTCTATAGAAAAGCAACGTTTTTTAGCTATTGGAAAGGGTAGAAAAGACAGGTTGATTGTGGTTGTATTCACCTTTAGAAAGATGGTTGGTAAAATATTACTTCGACCCACAAGTGCAAGGTATTTGAATAAAAAGGAGGTAAAAAAATATGAAAAAATACTTGAAGAAAATTAAAACAGATAAAATGGCGGAAAATTTATTGGAACAGGATTTATCCCCTTACATTCATAATGAGAATTTTAAAGCTATGCGTTTTGAACTGAAACCAAAAAAACAAACTGTCACATTGAGAGTATCTGAAGATATGCTAAAAGCTTTAAAATTAAAAGCAAAAAAACAAGGTATTCATTACCAAAAACTGATGCGGCAAGCTTTGGAAAGTTTTTTGTTATAGATTCCCAATTTAAGCCCTACAGATGTGGTGGCAGTGGATGTAAAAACCACTTTGGACAGAGGGGATGTAAGGAGGTTCTTAAAGATTTTTGAGTATTTTTCAAGATTATTTTCCTGAGTACAGTTGGTTTTTTTGTAAAAACCTGGAGGTATGAGTTAAAAAGTTTTCATAGTTGTGACGGTTAATAAAAACCGGAACAGCCGTTTTGAATGTTTTTAAAAAAGCTTCCATACCTGACAAAGGTTTTTTATTTCCCCATTTTACCTCAATAGCATAAGTGGTTTTTTCATATTGGAAGATAAAGTCCACCTCTTTGTTTTTTTCTCTCCAGTAGTAAAGATCACCAGGCAGCCTGAGAAGCTGAGCTCCCACTGTGGCTTCAAACACTCGTGGCAAAAGATTGTTATTGTTATGACTGAAGAGGGAAAAACAAGGGCTTAGCGGGGACCCTGCACCACCTGAATAAGGTTTGAAGAAGCCAGGTTGGCCTTTAAAGTCTTTATAAAAGGCAAGGGAATGATTTTCATAGAATGTCATTTTATCACAAAATACCAGATAAATCTATGATTTTTGATAGATATACCTGGTATTTTACTAAAATAATGCTTTTACATCTCTTTTTTTGAGGATTTTTTCCTCATTTTGTGCCTCTTGGACCAAAAACACTGTGTTATTACAGGTAGTGTACCGGAATAGCTGCTACAGTTTTTGATAAAGGAAACACTGTGTTGGCCAAGCACAACACAGCTCCCTCTCCCGTGGTTTTACCCCGCTTCTTAAGCAAAGGAAAATTCTTGATGATACCAGGTGAAGGAGTGGCAGATTTTTTAATCTCCACCGGATAAAATCTATTTGCTGTTTCGATTAAGAGATCCACTTCTTTTTGATCTGTATCCCTATAGTAGTAAAAATAAGGTTCCAGCCCTGTGTGCAGGTAGCTTTTCAATAGCTCTGCCACAACCCAGGTTTCCAACAAACTGCCAGACATGGCTCCCACTGAAAGTGACTGTGAGTCTGTCCATTTACAAAGATAACTGGCAAGCCCTGTGTCTAAAAAATAAAGCTTTGGTGTTTTAATAATGCGTTTATTGATATTACTGTACCATGGATAAAGCAAATACACCAACCCGGCAGCCTGTAACACAGATAACCAGGATTTGGCTGTTTTATTGTCAATAGCCACATCTCTTGCCAGGTCAGAGTAATTGAGAAGCTGCCCCGTGCGTGCCGCCACAGCTGTAATAAAATTATAAAAACTCAACTCATTGGAAATACCAATCATATCCTTAACATCCCTTTGGATATAGGTTTTAATGTAAGAGCGATAATATAGATTTCTGTGCTTGGGTGGCATGGTAATCACTTTTGGAAATGAACCCTGCCAAATTTTTTGATAAATTGTCTTTAGATTGTGTTGGGAAGAGGATAATGTTTTTTTTGCCTTTTTTAACCATTGAGCAGTAGGTAAAAAAGGTAAAGAAGATTTGTCACCATTAATTTCCCTCTGGGAAAGGCCCAACAAATCCAAAATGGCTACCCGCCCTGCCAAACTCTCAGTCACTCCCTGCATTAAATTAAATTTTTGAGAACCAGTCAGCCAGTACATACCGGGTTTTTGCTGTGTTGCATCCACCTGCATTTTAATGGCACTAAGGAGACGTGGAGCATATTGAATTTCATCAATGATTACTGGTGGTGGATATGTTTTGACAAATAAATGGGGGTCTTCCTGAGCCAGCCTGCGGGCATTAAAATCATCCAAAGTTACATATTGTCTGCGGGAAGTGGCTGACATTTTAAGTAAAGTGGTTTTTCCCACCTGCCTGGGGCCAGTGACTAACAACACAGGAAACTGAGTGGAAGCTTTGCGAACAATAGAAGACATGGTCCGTGGAAACATTATAACACACCTCGTTTATATTGGACTGTAACTCCAATATAAACGAACTCATTACCTGTAAGTCAAGCCTTTTATTGGAAAACCTGCTGTTAATCAAGCCCTGCTTTTAAGTTTTAGGATTTTTTCTTTTGTGATTCCTGTCACTCTGGAAATTAAATCCATATCTATTTTTTCCTTAAGCATCTGTAAAGCCACCCGCTTCATACCCTGTTCCATACCTTCCTGTACAATTTTCCTCCGGGCTTCATCCCTCGCATACTTTCTCTGGCCGTGTAAAACCAGCCTAGACTTCTCACGATGCTCTTCCCAAAGCCTGTCCTTCTCTGAAGCACTTAACTCCATAAAATGATTCGTTACCTGTTTCATATCCTCACTCCTTTCCCCCAAGCGTTTTATTTCTTCCTTATTTATCCTGTCTAACTTCCTTAACATATAACACCACTGCTCCTTTAAGTCAAGTAAGCACTTATTCTCTTTTCAGGGAACTTACTCAGCTCCACTTTTCCCCGGTGTTGAAGGTAAGTTTGAGGTCACAGATAGAATGTTTTTCTTCCACCCTATTGGGGGGTATTCATACATATACAGAATACTTTTTTGCAAGCTTGAAATAACCCTCTAAAGTGTATCCATCATCCATCTTGGGCTTTAGCTAAAAACACGGGGTTTAAAATCCTCTTTGTTAATGATATAAGCACTGTCACCTGTCGCCCTGATGACAAACAACCCTGCCTCCTGGGCATAAGACAAAACCTCACCCTGCTTCTTTAAAAATGCCATAGCACCATATACCTTCCTACCACTGTACTCAGGAAAATAATCCTGAAAATACTCCAACACCTTTAAAAACCTCCTCACATCCCCTCTGTCCAAAGTGGTTTTTACCTCCACTGCCACCACATCTGTTCCGTTCTTGGCTATCAAATCCACCTCACACCTTCTGACACACTCTTTCCCTTTTTTGTCCTTGTAAAACAAAGCCCCTTCCTCTCTTTGGGAAGTCCTTTGTACATCCAAACCTCTCTCCTGCAGCAGACGAATTAAATTGCCCTCCACCAGGCTTTCCACCAATGCCCCCCACTGACCCGTAAAAAGATGCTTGTCCTCTCTTAAAGACTTCTGGAGTTGCTTCATCTGGTGGTCAGTTTCCTGCATCTGGTGATCGGTCTTCTGCATCCGGCGGTCGGTTGCTTTAAAAAGCTTCCAAATCTCTGCAATTTCCTTTTTAAACACATGATCTCTTATTGTTTGTGGCATCCCATACCTCCCCCTTTTGAAAACCTGCTTTTAATCAAGCCCTGCTTTTGAGTGTTAGGATTTTTTCTTTCGTAATTCCTGTTACTCTGGAAATTAAATCCATATCTATTTTTTCCTTAAGCATCTGTAAAGCCACTTGCTTCATATTTTGTTCTGTAGCCTGCTTCATACCTTGCTTTCTACCTGCTTTTCTAATTTGTTCCATACTTTCTTGTATTTCCTGTTCTATAATTTCTTTTATGTCTGGTTCTATTTCCATATCTTCTGTTGTACCCTCTGCCATCCTCTTCATGTATTCCCCCACTTGCCTGTGGATTTTCTCCCTCACATACTCTCTTTGGCCGTGTAAAACCAGCCTCGACTTCTGACGATGCTCCTCCAAAAGCCTGTCCTGCTCCGAAGCACTTAACTCCATAAAATGATTCGTCACCTGCTTCATATCTTCACTCCTTTCCCCCAAGCGGTTTAGCTCTTCCTCTTTCATTCTGGCTGATTCTTTTAACATATAACACCACTGTTCCTTTAAGTCAAATAAAGTGCTTATCCTCCTTTCAGGGAACTTGCCCAGCTCCACGGTCACCACCCTTAAGGCCCGGTGGAACATAAAATGAGGAACTTGATCCCTCCGAAAAGAAAAAGAGGAATAATAATCTCTGGTTTGTTTAAACAGGACAGAGTTGGTTAAAACCACCAAATAGGTGTCTGGGAGTTTGTGGTAGTCATCCCCCTGTTTTAAGCCTTCTGTGTAAAGCCGGGACAGGTAAAACAAAGTTCTTTTCAGAAAATGTGTGTCGGGGAAGTTTTGCATTTCCACATTCACTTTTTCCCCGGTGTTGAGGGTGAGTTTGAGATCGCAGATGGAGTGCTTTTCTGCCAGGTTTTTTGAGGAGGGGTGGAGTTTTGGGTCCAGGATATTGAGGGAGGTTATTTTACGCTCTTCCGGGAGGGGGAGGAAGGTATGAAGCAGTGAGATGAGGCAGCTCTTATGTTTGGTGAAGAAGTACTGAAAAACCGTGTCTTTTGTGAGGTCTATGGGCCGGAAGGGGGTTTGTGTCTTTTTGTGGGGGGTTGAGCTTGGTTTTGTCATATTTTCCTCCTGATGGGGGGAGGAAGTGGTTTGTTTCTACCTTTTCCCCAATGCAAAATCCGTGCTGGATCAGGCGAATCCGGGGAAAAAAGTGAAGTTTTTTTAAAAAAAGAGACAAATAGGGGGCTTAAAGGCTTGCTAATTTTTAATAAAAAATCTTATTTTACTGTACTATTAAACAAAAACCCCCCTTTAAAACCTCATTTTTTTGTTGTAAACTTCTAAAAAAAGTGTTATCATCCCTATACAGTTACAGTTTTGAATAAATACATTAGGAGTAAAATTATGGAACCAAAATTTTTATATAAAGTGAATGAGCAATCTTTTGATTCAAAAGATCAAATATTATCTGTTAAAAAAATTGTAGAACGTGCCAAAATTGGAAAAATCTCAGTGGCTCAACATTCTATTGAGAATTTAAAATTAAGAGGTCAAGTGAAAGAATACAGTAAAAATGATGAAGTGAATTTACAAGTAGATAAGAATTTAGTTTTGGAATTGACTTATCAATTTAAAGTCAATGGTCAGGAACTGGAGTGTAAGACTGATAAAATAGTGGTTTCAGAGATTATAAAGATGGCTCAAGAAAAAGGGGTTGCTCTTCCCGATCAACCTCAGTATCTCCTCTTGGAGGAAGTTTATTCAAATCGTCAATTTACAATAACAGAAGAAGTGGATTTTAATCAATGTAAAGAATTTTTGTTGTTAGTCAATAAACCTACACCAGTTGCTTAAAGGGTTATATTATGTCAGGATTAGATAAAATAACAAATGAGTTAAAAGATTTAGGTTACTCTCCCTTTTCTATTGACACTCCCAAAGGTCAAACGGTAGTCATTAGTTATTGTATTTCAGCAGGAAAGTATAAAAACCAAAAGATCTTGCTTGGCTTTTCACTTCAAGAAGACAGCTATCCTGAGTATCCACCTCATTGGATACATATTAGTCCCCCGCATGATGATCAAAAGGGTGGATCAGTGGAATCATATAAAAAAAAAGATGACCAAGGTCAAGAGAGGGAATGGCTTACATTAAGCCGTCCACCAAAGGACTTTTGGGACAACCTGTCACAAAAGAATATGAAATGTTATTTGGATTGGCATATATCCCGATTTTGTAAAGGCTTGAAATGAGGTTTTATGAGGTTGTTTTTTGTACGAATGCAGAAAATCAAGCTAAAAAACATCTACTGCAACATTTTCAAGATGGATTTTCTCAGGAAGATTTATGCTTTGCTCTATGGCGACCCAGCACAGGTGTTAACCGTTATACAGCAATAATTTATAAAATCGTTTTTCCGGAAAAAGGGGACCAAAAACTACATGGCAATGTGGAATTTACTCCCCAGTTTCTTTCTAGAGCTGTGAAATTGGCTATTCAGGAAAAAGCTGGTTTGGCCTTTATGCATTCTCATCCTTCTGATGGATGGCAGGATATGAGTAAAGCCGATGTCATGGCTGAAAGAGATGCTTTGTTTTACCCTTCTTTAGCAACTGGTTTACCTCTTGTAGGGTTGACTATTGGAACAGATGGATATTGGAGTGCCCGTTTTTGGAAAAAACATAAAAACTCATATCCTCAGCGTCATTGGTGTCAAAAAGTTCGAGTCATTGGTCAAAAATCTTATAAAATCTGTTATAATGATAATCTGATGCCTCTTCCTCAAAAGCGAAATGTTCTTAGGCGGACTTTTGATACTTGGGGGTTAAAAAATCAACACGATATTGCAAGATTAAAAATAGGTATTGTGGGATTAGGGAGTGTAGGATGTGTAGTTGCTGAAGCACTGTCCAGAATGGGAGTAAACCATATTGTATTAATTGATCAGGATAAATTGGAAGAACACAATTTAGACAGGATGTTATATGGAACAACCAATAATATTGGTGAATATAAAGTTCATATTGCTTCTCATTTTATAAAAAAACACTCCACTGCCAATAAAGTTAATGTTACGGCAATTCCTATGTCCATACATTATCAACATGCTTATAAGGAAGCTTTAGATTGTGATTTCTTATTCAGTTGTGTGGACAAACCAGTAGCAAGAGATGTTTTGAACTTTATATCCATGTCTCATCTGATACCAGTTGTGGATGGTGGTATTAAAGTGAATTTAACCAAAGACACTTCTTTTTACAATAGTTATTGGCGTACACATATTGTAATTCCAGAGTATCAATGTCTAAGGTGCAACAAGCAGTATACAACAAGTGATGTAGTATTGGAGCTTGAAGGTGCTCTTGATAATCCCTCCTATATAGACAACTTGCCTGAAGAACAAAAAAATAACAATCATAATGTATTTCCATTTTCTTTAAACGTGGCAGGTTTGGAGGTAAATTTAATGCTACGCTATTTGATGTCTGAAGATTGGTGGCCTGTGATTCAGCAACAAAACTATCAGTTTTTAACTGGTATGGTTAAAATTGAGAATAAAAGATGCTATGACCACTGTATATTTAAAAAAGAACGTATAGCAATGGGGGATCAATGTAAGCCTCATTATTTGGTGGATACTATAAAACCTCATATTCATACCCAAAAATACCGCTTTATAAGACGAATAAAAGGGATTTTTACCAAACTTTTCGGTAAAAGATTGAAGACTTTTTAAACACCGGTCCATACAGGTTTTTTTGCTCACACAACTTCTTAAGGTCAAAACACATTCTTTCTTTATTTCCCACTCTGGGACCAATAAAAATTTTGGTACCACTGATTAAAACTTTTTTATTAGCTAATTTTTTGTCATCAACGTATCTTCTTAAATAAGGACCTTCTTCCTTAAAATGATACTTAATGTCTGATTCTGTAATACTTAATGTTTCTGTATCATTTAATGTAATCAATCGACGGTATTCATTTTCATTTCCGTATGCTTCGTTTTTATATAGAAATTTTATAGTATCAAAACTTTTATAAAAGTTTTTTTCAAATTCTTTTTTGTCTTTTACTTTTTCATATAAAAAATTAATTATTTTAAGGTAAGGTTTCAGAGTATTTTGTATATCTTCTAAAATTTTTTTGTTGTTTCCATATAGTACACGATAAAAATTGCTTTTGTATTCACCATCTGACAACTTGATTTGGATGGAACAACCTAAACCATCTTTTCCATAAGCCTGCCAGTATTTCAACTGATCCCCTATTGTTTCTTTACCTGAGATAAAAGAACATACAAAACTATCAGAAGGTGTGGCAGATAAATTACTTTGTTTAAGCCACTGACAATTCTTCTGAATTTGTATTTTGGTAAAAAAATTAATTCCCTCCTGTGGATCGTTTAAAGACCATGTATCATAAAGCCTTAAGCCACCACTGGGGTTTCTTCCTTCATATTCATCGCTTAACATAGAATATATAGTATCAATACTAGTATAATGAGCTATATATAACTCTTCTTCTTTTGTTTGAGATATAGAATGATATTTATTAATGTAGCACCTAAAGTTAAATTTCAACACCTGAAACATGGATTTTGATGCCTCCCAATATTTTCGATGAATTATATATTCTCGGATTGGTTTGATTTTTTTAAACACAGAAGAGTTTAATTTAGTTGTTTTGCATAGAGCATCTATCAGTTTTAGGAGATTTTTGGCAGAAGTACTCATAGTGTTCTTTCCTCACTTTATAAGATTTAGGTTGTTATAGCACAAGTAAATTTCATCCATTGTACCTTTTGGGTAGATTAATGGCAAGTATATTTCATTAGGTTTGCAAATATTAGCAGGTAGAAGAAGGTATCATTTCATTCAGTATGTCACTGATAAAGAGAATAACTAAGAGCATATAACAACAATAATTTAGTCCTGGGCTTCATGATATGGTGCTTTTTATGACAGTATGCATCATACAAAGAGAGGCAGGGAATCTATAAACCCCGCCTCTCTCACACTACAGGACAGACAGAGAAAACCGCCCTATAGATATTTGTTAAATTATTATGTACATGCCCCTGAAGTACATACACCGGCTTTACTATCACCCGAACTCATGCATTTAGTTTGCCCGGCTCCACTGCAAAAACCATCAGGATCATCAACATCACCACAAGGGCCTTTATTAAAAGCAATCGTATCACACTGTGATTGATAAGTACCTACAACAGGAGCTGTTTGTCCTGGCTGAGAGCCACAATTTGATCCAGATGTTCCGTCTTTAAAACAATATCTTTTATTAGTGGTCTCTTCGACTCCCCCACCACTATTAAATTGAATACAAGCTTTTACATTATCCCCAGAAATATCAATCTCTGCATCAGTACACCATGAGATCGTACTATTTACACTTTCCGTTGCAGAACCATCTAACCCAGGCATATTTATCAATGCTAAAGTATTACATTCCCCAAAAGATTTTGTGGCCCGGCAAAGGTCATAAGCCCGCTTTGTGTTTGTGGTACTTTGCTCCAGAGAAGAATACCCCGCTGCTTTTCTATAGTTTGCAAACTGTGGTACTGCAATAGCTCCCACCACTGCCAAAATACTTAAGGCGACCATAATCTCAATAAGAGACAAACCCCGGTTGTTACTTATCGTTCGTTTTAAACAATTCATTTCTTACCTCCTTGTTTTTATTTGTTTTTTATTTTTTTTAAATTCCTTTTTTAGTTAAGTGGATTCCCGCTGCCGCGGGAATAACGGGTTATTTCACATCCTCTGTTGATATGCCTTGAGCTTTGTACCTCTCTGTTTGCCTTTGTATCTCAATATCACCCTCAAGTTTGTTTAATGTATTTTTGATTTTCAGTTTATGCTCCATAGTCTTATTTAAAAAATGACTGTGCCAGGTTCCACTTATTGATATGGCCACACATAAAATGCTGGTTTGAAAGAACAGGATAGCGGCTAAAAACTTCTTGTCCTTTCCACTGATGCTCACCACAGGGCTTTGCTCTTTGTTTTGTTGGTCTTTCACTTTTTAATTACTCCTTCTTGTTATTGTGGCGTGGATTCCCGCCTAAAGCGGGAATGACGATCCTTACGGGAATGCCGCCTTTCGGACACACCCCACAGGCACACCTTCCACCCATTAACCTTCCTTAATCCTCCATCCATGCTGTGTATGGTGCAAATTTCATCACCAGACACAAAACACCCTACCCTAAAAGAATCGTCCCCTCTCACCTAAAAATCAAAGAAAAAATATGATTTTTTTTGAAAAAAATCTATTTTATAAAAAAATAAAATAATTTCAATACTTTATATTGAATTTTTATTGTCTCAAATTGAGACAGTAGTCTGGTTTATTTTCCAAAAACCCTGAAAAAAGCTCTTTTTAACCCTTTCTTGCGGATTTTAAGTCGAAAGTCCTAATCGTACTCAATCCGCTTTTTCACCCGACATTTTAAAGACGCTTTTAAGGCCAATAGTTTTACACCAACCCATTGTGGGTTCAAAAAGCTACATCGTAAAACATACTCTTAAAAAACTTTTTAAATAATAAAAACTGACATAAATAATTGAAAAATCTTAAATTTTTGTAATTTCAATAAATCTTCATTTAAAAAAACTCTGTATCAAAAGCATTTTTCACCAAAGTTTTATCTGAGTTTAAGTTTCTTTAATCAGCCGCAAAAACCAGCTTCAAAGGGGGGGGGTATTAAGGGGTTTTACATCAGGGATAAAGGAAGGTTAATGGGGGCGGATTGTGTCCGAAGCACCATCTGCCATCGAATGACTGAACACATACAATTCCCGCTTTAAACAGCGGGAACCCAAATGAACTTAAAGAAAGGTGAAAGACAAAGGCACATGGACAAACAAAATACAGAACTGAAAACCATTGTAAGCATCAGTCGGGCAGACAAAAAGTTTTTGGCCGCTGCTTTGTTTTTACAAACCAGTATTTTGTGTCTGGCAATCTCAATGAGTGGGACTTTTCATAATAACAGCCTGGATAATTCCATAAAACATCACTTAAAGATTAAGGCTGCTTTAAACAAACTTGAGGGGGATGTTGAGCTGCACAGACAAAAAGAGAGGTACAAAGCTCAAGGTCTTTCCACGGAGGATGTGAAATAACCCGTCATTTCCGCGGAAGCGGGAATCCACTTAACTAAAAAAGGAATTTAAAAAACCAAAAAATAAATAAAAACAAGGAGGTAAAAAATGAATTGTATAAAATCAAACAAGGGATTTTCTTTGGTGGAGATTCTGGTGGCAGTATCCATTATCGGGATTATCTCAGCCATTGCAATCCCCGCTTTTCAGGACTACAGAGCTAATGCTTCAAAAGTGGCTGGGGACACTTCCATTGGGAATGTTGCCAGGGCTTTTCAAAACTGTCTTGTCTTAAAAGATATTTCAGAATGTAGAAGTTTATCAGGAATTGGTGTGACTTGTGCTGATTGTGATACCAGTACAACCGGTGATAAATTTTGTGCACAGATTGAGAAAAAAGTTGGTGGTGATACTTTCAGGGCTTGTGTGGATTTTGATGGAGCGGACCTTGTGGGGAGAGCATACGGCGGAAAACTATTTGAAAATATAAAATTATGTCACGAGGCAGCCACTGGTACAGGCAACAGATCAGGTGATGCTTTTAGTAAAAGAGCAATGGCTGGAGCCGTGGAATGTACAGCCGTTACTCCAACATGTCACACTTCTGCCACAAAAACAGACGGGGCAGGTGCTAATGTTTTAACCACGACTTACACTTGTGAAAATGTTGATATTGCAAAAGCAGTATGTGCCTCTGGTGCGTGTTCAAGATAATTAAAAGGATGCTGATCATTGTATCCTCTGATTAGAGTTTGAGGGGCGGGTTTGGTTTATTTCCCGCCTCTCTTTTTTTATAATCTTAACAAAATCTTGACTTAAACATCTTGACACATAAATAAAAAACAACATAATTGGTTTTTGTTCCTGAATAAACAGAAGTTTTTTATACCAAGGAAGAGAGCTTGTTATGGCCTTATTAAATATGATTCATGAGTTTTTTGTATTGATAGAACCTTGGATAGCTGTTTGTGTTTTTGCCACTCAAATTTTTATTTTAGTTTTAATTAAAAAGAAAGATTTGGAATCAGCCGGGTTATGGCAAGATGTTAAAAACAATGTTCTTAAGGGGATACATAAGTACAGTGAGAATTTTAAAAACAATGCAGACAAGAAAGAAAATGTTGAAACTGTAAAAAAATTAGTGGAAGTCGCAAACAAAGAAAAAGAACCCCCAAAAAAAGAGGAGTCAAACAATGAATGATGACAAAACAGCGAATTTAAGAAAAAAAATATCAAAAGGAGATTGAGGAATTTATTGATAAATTAGACCAAGCTGATTAAAGAGAGTGACCTCAGTCAGATAAAGATAAAAATTTCTTTTTTGAAAGAAAAAATGGCAGTGCTTGATGTTTTAAAGGAAATGCATCATCAAGTCGATGATAAGCCTAAAGTTATTAAGGATGTATATTCTGAAAATGATAATGAGTGAAAATGTCAACAAAAAATATGATTAAAGTTTTTTTACTTACCCCCTTGAAAAAGTGTGTAAAAGACTTGATATTTCCCTTATTACTTCCAAATCCAAGGGAATTTTAACAAAAAAGGATTAAAACAATGGTTAGGTCAAAATGTAAAGGATATTTTAAAAGATGTTAATGAGTTTAGTAAAACTCATCTAAAAGAAGATGTTTTAAAAGCTCAAACAGTTGATGCTTTATATAGTATTAATCATCAATTAAAGTCACTCAATGAGACTTTGAACAACATTGAAGCAAAACTTAAACCTTAACGAGGAGTAAAATAATGCCTGACGATGTAAAAGCAATAAAAGAAGATAAGTTTAAAAGAGATTTTTTGGATGTTTTAAATGCAAACTTCAAAATTATCTCTGAATGTATAACAAAAGAAGAAGGAAGAAAGTTTGAGCGGTTTACCCGTGGTGAAAAAGAAACAGAGGAGTTATTTAGAAATAAAGTTATAGATTGCTTGTCTTGTATGACTCATAACTTAGCAAACATCACTGATTTTTTAAAAAAGAATAAAGAGAGAATTAAAATAACTGGACCTTAAAAATTAAGAATAAAACAGGGCTTTACTTTCCCCGGGTTACTGTCTCATAATGAGTGAATGAGAAAAAAGTCCTGCCGCGGTACTGTAAGAAAAAGTTTGTACCTTCTGGCTGGAGTGGCAAACCCCGGGTGACTTGTGACTGGCTCCTTGAAATTATTAACAATAACCAGAGCTTTCCCTATTTCTCTTTTTTTCTTGTTTTTTTGCACTTTTCCTTTGACACAGTGCTTAATAGTACAAGCCAAAATATAACCAAAATTAAGCCTTTGGAAGGGGTGATGAGAATACCCGGTTGTGAAAATCATTAAAAATAGCCCGCTTAAGTCACCTGGAGCTTAAAAATGGCAGGTAAGAAGTATGAACCCACAGTATCTGAGTGGTGGGTGGCAGTCCCCCTCAAAAAAACAATGAAAAGCGGGATTTTTACCTCCCCGCCCCTTTTTTTTTATAATCTTGATATAACTTCCCTTGACACTCTGAATCAAACAAGATATACAGGTTTTTGACTTTAAGCTTGTTATCCAAGAAGGATCTTACATTATGGAAAATAAAAAATACATAACAGGAACACTCGACAAACAAGAGTTTACATTTTTAAAAAAAGACGCATTAAAATTTACTGTATATTTCATGAATAACAAATTTAGCCAAGTGCAGGATTTTGACAAAAAACTCGAGGACACACAGAACGATTTAAATGCTTTAATTTTCAAAGATACAAAAAACAAAAACATAGTCTACTCTTCACAAGAGAAGTATAAAATAAAAGAGAGAATGAATCAGCTTGTAGATCTCTTTTTTAAAAATGATTCTGAAGGTAACATAAGTTTTGACAAGGTTAAAAACGAGGAGTAAAGCAATGAGTGAGGATTTTAAAACCGCTTTTAATGCTTTTGTAAAGAATTTTCATAAGTGGGCAATGGAAATAAGAAACTCCCGTACTTCAGAACCACCTAGGCCAGACGAAATCTCTGAAGCACAAAAAAATTAGGGGATACTTTTAATAAAATGGTAGAGGCGGCTGAAAAAGAAGGACTTTTAAAAAGATAAAATTTAAATTTTTACCATGCAAGGAGCTTATTATGGATAGAATAAGTAAAGAACACGCTAAAAAATTTTATTCAATTATATTAAAATCGTATATTGAAAATAATTATGAAAAGGATTTAAAATCAGTAAGATTGCATCTTGAGATTTTAAATTTATTTATTGATGTTCAATCAAAAATTGAAAAACTTAAAGAGGAGTAAAATAATGCCTGATGATGTAAAAGCAATAAAAGAAGATAAGTTTAAAAAGAAGTTTTTGGATCGTTTATATTCTATCAATGAAAACTTTAGAATTATCTCTGAAAATTTTGAAAAAGAAACAGGAAAAAAGTGTTCTCTTTTCCCACCTACTGAAAGACTAACAGAGGAGTTATTTAGAAATAAAGTTTTAGATTGCTTGTCTTGTATGACTCATAACTTAGCAAACATCACTGATTTTTTAAAAAGGAATAAAGGGATATTTAAAAAGAATGGACCTTAAGAGGAGTTTTCTTGTTTCATATGCAGGCGAAGAAATGACTGATGCATTCTTTAGAAAAAATCTACTGGAAGTTTTGAGGCTTACTACAAATAATTAAAATGAGATAAGAAAATCTTTAAAAACCATTGAAACAAAGCTTAAAGACCAAAATAAAAAAAAGTAATAAAACAGGGCTTTACTTTCCCCCGGGTTATTGTCTCATAATAAGTGAATGAGAAAAAAGACTTGCCGGTACTGTTAAGAAAAAGTTTGTACCTTCTGGCCAGGGGTGGTAAGCCCCGTGTGACTTGTGACCGGCTCCTTGAAATTATTAAAAACCAGAGCTTTCTCTTTTTTTTTGTTTTTTTGCACTTTTCTGCTGGAACAGTACCTAATAGTACAAGCTAAAATATAACCAAAATTAAGCCTTTAAGGGGTGATGAGAATACCCACCCGGTTGTGAAAATCATTAAAAATAAACCCCTTAAGGTATCTTGAACCAATCATTAAAAATAGCCCACTTAAGTCACTTGGAGCTTAAAAATGGCAGGTAAGAAGTATGAACCCATAGTATCTGAGTGGTGGTCACAGTCACTCCCCCCCCAAAAAAAAAACAATCAGAGGCAAGGTTTTTACTTCTCTGTCCCCTTTTTTCTGACCAGCGAACCCGCTTTTGGGGGCCTTTTTGAGGCTTGACTCCTTGGGGTTGATGTGTTTAGATAAAAGAACCCACTAAAAATGATGCTATAATGCAGGAGTATGAAAATGACTGAAAAAGACCAGTATGTAACCAAAAATGACTTTAAAGCAGCTCTGTTGGAAATAAAAGAGCAAATGCAGCCTCTGGCAAATCTGGATGCTATGATTTTTAAAAACATTTTAAAAGTTATTTTATCTGTGCTTATTCCTTTAGGCGGAGCATTGATCTGGTGGATAGACAGAGAACTTGACCAAAACCAGACCCGTATTACCTCACTTGAAGCAGTGAACTTTACTCCCACTAATGAAATACTTTTAACCAAAATGACTGATTTGTTGGAAGCTTATAATAAATCTGAAAAAAACAAAACATCTTCAAAATCAAAAAGAAAAAAGAATAAAAAAGTTAACAGGATGTAGATAATACAGATAATCTGGACTTTATTTTTTTGTTACTGTCTCATAATGAGTGAATGAGAAAGAAGACTTGCCAGTACTGTAAGAAAAAGTTTGTGCCTTCTGACCAGGGTGACAAGCCCCGGGTGACTTGTGGCTGGCCCCTTGAAATTATTAAAAACCAGAGCGTCCCCCATTTCTTTTTTTCTTGTTTTTTTGCATTTTTCCTTTGACACAGTGCTTAATAGTAAAAGCTGAAATATAACCAAAATTAAGCTTTTGGAAGGGGTGATGAGAATACCCCGGTTGTGAAAATCATTAAAAATAACCCGCTTAAGTCACCTTGAACTTAAAAATGGCAGATAAGCGGCGTGAAAACACAATATCTGAGTGGTGGCCCCCCCTGCAGAAGCAAAAAACATTGAGAGGCAGGGTTTTTACTTCCCTCTCCCCTTTTTTTTACCAGCGGACCGCTTTTGGGGGCTTAATAAAGGGTTGACTCCCCGGGCCTGATATGCTTAGATAAAGAAAACTGTTAAAAATGTATGCTATAATACAGGAGTATGAAAATGATTAATAAGGAAGTGCAGGAATATGTAGATAAGGAACTGGACAGCAAAATAGTCTATGTTTTGTCCATTATAGACAAACTGAAAAAATCGGCTAAAACTTTAGGTGAAGATGTTGAATCTGTAGATAAGCTTGTGGATAAAAAAGTTAAGCAAGCTGTATTTAAAAAGCTTGATGTAAAATGGCAAGCTTTTGTACTTATGGTGACAATCATGGTAGCCTTCTCTGCTGTTCACTTGGGATCAATTTTTTGGGTAAATGATAAAACTATAAAAGCTAGTATAGATAAAAGTATGAATGTATACACGGAAAAATTAAATAGTTATGAGGATACCTTAAAAGGATTAAAAAAAGATGTGGAATCACTTTTAAATGGGAATAGACAATTAAATGGGAATAGACAATGAGTACAAAAGACGATTGGTTTAAAAGAGACTTGTTAGATGCTTTGCATGTTATAAATAATAACTTCAGGGATATTTCTCAATTTGTAACCAAAAAACCGGGAAAAACTTTTGATCGTTACTTTAAAACGGAAAAAGAAACAGAGGATTTATTTAAACAAAAAGTTTTGGAGTGTTTAGCTTGCATGACCTATAATTTAGCAAATATCAATGACTTCTTAAGAGAAAAAAGAGATAATTAAATTGTAGTATATTCTTATGAGATCCAAGGTTTGGCCGGTACTGTAAACAAAAGTTGTACCCTCTGATGAAAGCTGTGGTGGCAAACTCCGGGTAACTTTTAGCCCCGGCCTGTTTGAAAGCTTGGTGGGCAGAGTTTCACCTGTTTTGGGAAAACCAATAAGAAAATGGCAGATAAGCGGCGTGAAAACACAAGTATCCTATATCTGAGTGGCAGCTAAGTCCAAGGAATCACAGGGAGACGGGGTTTTTTACTTCTCTGCCCCCTTTTTTACCAGCGGACTGCTTTTAGGGTCTTTTTGAGGGTTGACTCCCCGGGCCTGATGTGTTTAGATAAAGAAAACCACCAAAAATATATGCTATAATACAGAAGCATGAAAATGAATGAAAAAGACCAGTATGTAACTCAAAATGACTTTAAAGCAGCTTTGTTGGAAATAAAAGAACAAATGCAGCCTCTGGCAAACCTGGATGCTATGATTTTTAAAAACATTTTAAAAGTTACTTTATTTGTGCTTATTCCTTTAGGCGGAACATTGATTTGGTGGATAGACAGAGAGCTTGACCAAAACCAGACCCATATTGCCTCACTTGAAGCAGTGAACTTTACTCCCACTAATGAAATACTTTTAACCAAAATGACTAATTTTTTGGAAGCTTATAATAAATCTGAAAAAAACAAAATATCTTCAAAGTCAAAAAGAATAAAAAAAATTAACCAGAGGTAGATAATACAGACTTTAATAGAAGTCATGCAAAACCTGGAAAATGCTTTTGAAAAATTAAAAAAAACAATTAACAATATCAAAGAAAAACATCTTATACACATATAAAATCTGGATTTTACAATCCCCTGATGATTGTTCCACAATCAAAGTATGAAAACCAAGGCTTACTGGTACTGTAAAAAAAGTTTTCACCCTCTGATAACAGCTGGGATGATCAGCTCCGGATGGCTTTTTGCTGGTTGTTTGAAAGCCTGGTGGGCAGAGTCTTACTGG
This sequence comes from Bdellovibrionales bacterium, assembly GCA_965200025.1. GTDB lineage: Bacteria > Bdellovibrionota > Bdellovibrionia > Bdellovibrionales > UBA1609 > JANQSP01. The sequence continues at coordinate 333,081 of OZ241325.1, read as the reverse complement.
AACCAAGAGAGCTTAAAAACAACTTTAATGACTGAGAAAATACCTCTCCACAAATAAAATGTCTCAAAATGAAACACTTAATGGGTATTCATAAGTATATAAAATCACTTGATTCTTTATATAAAAACAGTGTTTTTCAAAAAAAATAATATTTTTTCTTTGATTTTTATCTAAAATTTAAAGACCCTTAATAATAAAACACAAAGGAAGGATGGCTTATTATGAATATTTTTGTATTAGGGTTATTTTTTGTATCTTTCTTATCTTATGCAGGACCTTGCGATTATCCGGATCAAAGAGATTCTTTAGGAAGAAGATGTGGGGGACGAGCTGCCAGTGTGATACCCGGCGGAAGACTGGGTGGTGATGGAAGATATACAGATTCGTACGGAAGACCCAGAATTTATGGCAGAGGTAATGATCCTTATGATGACAATTACCCTAATCAAAATAATAATAACAATTTAAACATATATGAAAATTAAAGAAAAGATTTTTAAAATCCTTTTTTTGTCTCATTATGAGTACTTTTTGTTCGTGACCCCCAAAAAGTGGCTACTTTTCTCTAAAGGAGGGAGTAGCGATGTTAAAATATGCCAAGAGGTTCACAAGAGAGCAAAAATCGGTCATTCTGTCGGAGCATTTAGAGGGCGGTGTAAGTATCTCTGAGCTGTCTCGGAAGTACCAGGTCAGCCCTCATACCATTTATATTTGGAGGAGGGCTATGAAGAAGGAGGATGTGGTGTCATTAGAGCCTGCGGAGCTATTGAGTGAGATAGAGAAGCTGAAGAGGGAGAACTCACTTTTGAAGCACCGGGTGGCGGATCAGGCTTTGGATATAGAGACTTTAAAGGGGTGGAATGATTTTATAAAAAAAAAGCTGAGGGAAGGACGACTGAGTTTGCAAAAGAGTTCGTTGGGGGAGGAGGGTGTCTCAGGGTCACGAAAAAAAGGTTCAGTGAGTTAGTGGGTTTTCATGTGAAGTCTTTATACAAGAGGAGGAGAGAGAGGGGGAAGAAGAGTGGAGGAAGAGGGGGTAAAGTGAAAGGTGCCAAATGGTCAGAGGATCGTGGTATTTTACTGTCTTTAAAGAGGCTTTTGCAGGATCGTGCCACTTATGGATATAAGAGGATCACAGCCATGTATAACAGAGAGAGGACAGAGTTGGGTTTGCCGGTGTATAACAGGAAGCGTATTTATCGCATTATGAAGGCTCATGGTCTTCTTTTGCCCTCCTCTGTCCAGAGGAGAGGTTTGGGGGTAAAGGGGACAGGTCAGATTATCACGAAGGACTCAGACAGACGTTGGTGTTCAGATTGTTTTGAAGTTCATTGTTTTAATGGGGAGAAGGTGTATGTTTCATTTGTTTTGGATTGCCATGACAGGGAGCTTATCAGTTTTGTGGCTTTTGCACGTCCTCTGGGGGCAGGGGATATAAAGGATTTGATGATTTTGGCTGTGGAAAGACGATTCGGTGGTACTTTGCGAACAAAAAGAGAGATTGAGTTTTTAACAGACAGAGGAAGTATTTACAGAGCTTATGAGGTTCAACAACTGGCCAGAAGGCTGGGGTTAAAGTCTTGTTTTACCCGGGCTTACAGCCCACAGAGCAATGGAATGGCAGAAGCTTTTGTGAAGACAATAAAGAGGGATTATGTGTATGTGAGGGATTGTGTGTCAGCGGACAGGACTTTGAAGCTCTTGGGGGCTTGGATGGAGGATTATAATACCAAAGCTCCCCATTCGGGATTGGGGATGAGGAGTCCTTTGGAGTACAGGAAGAGTAAGGAGAGGAGCTGTGAGGGTAATAATTTTAACAGGGAGCTGGAGGCCAGGTCATCCCTAAAACCTTACAAATACCTAAAAAAAGGGTTTTGTCTGTACAAAGGATTTAAAATATGAAAAATAAACCCACAAATGGGCAGTTTTATACAAACCAGAAAAGTAGCCAAAAATGGGGGCCAGTACACTTTTATTTAAAGTTTTTATGATTTTTGACGATAAATCTATCAAACAAAAGACTTTCACCCTAACCAAAGGGGAATGTTGTCTCTATCTTCTGAAGGGAGGAAAACTATGAATTTAGATATAAAACAAATCCTGAAAAAAAGAAATAAATTAAAAGATGAACTTTATAAAATGATGCTGGATAATAAACCCGTACAAATTGTAACGGAGAAGTTTGAAGAGTTTGAAGTGGCTCATAAAGAACTTGTAGTGGCATACAAAGCAGCAAGTGACAAAAATGACAAAGAACTTGTTCAGGTAGTGAGTAATAAAAAAGATGCTTCAGAGGTGGTGAAAAATGCCGCTTAACCTTATTCCAAAAACAGATATAGCTTTAGTATCAGCTGGTCTTTTCCTGATTAGCAAAATTTATAGAATTTGGAAAGAATACCATGAAGCTAAAGCCTATGTAAAGGCATACGAAGCCTTCAAAGCCCAGCAAGCCGAACAAAGAAAATGGATAAAAAAAGAGCAAGCTGAACAAAGAAGCTGGATAAAGAAAGCTTGCATAATGACTGTGATAATAAGTCTTTTAGTGAGTTCTGCTATTAGATTTTTCCCGCTAAAATGGCCCTTTGAAAAAACAAAAACAGAGATTTTTCCATTGAATAAAAATTATAGAAAGCCAGCCTGTGCAGACGATAAGGAATTGTCTGAAGTAAAATTGTACATAAAAAAGTAATTTTCTCTTGATAACAGGTGCCAGATTTCTTAACTGAGAAAACCCCAAGTGAGGCTTATGCTGCTTCTGCTGTGACCCCGCCCCTCTCTTGTCCTACCTTCTAAACAGCCCTCATAGTGACCTTTTTAAAGCAGCCCTTTTTGCTGCATCCCCCTGCCGTGGTGTGTGTGTCTTCCCCCCTTTCCAGAAAAAAGCACGGAGGATACCCTCTTTCTGGCTCTTTTGCCCCCTCTCTGGTAATACCCTCTGTGTTGTGAGCAGCCAGCTCCCCCCGTGCGTGTGCGAGCTAAGAGGGGAGGAGGTCACCACAACACCATAACCCCCTCAAAAATGCCCCAAAACGGGGTGTTTTTTCTATATAAGGGGGGGGGTTATAAAGAAGTATCAAGGAAGCCCCCCCCCCTTGTGGGTACTGTATTAGCAGCAAAACAGCCAAAAATGGAGGCAGTATAACCCCGGTTCTGTAAGGCCGAATTACTGAATATTTACAAGGGGGTGAGAAGCTTCTCTCAAGGTGTGTGGGAGCTAAAAAATGCCTGAAATCCGGACACCTCGAATCTGAAAGTGCCGGATTGCAGGCACTTTAACCACTAAACAGTGATTTTCAGCCGTTTTTCAGCATGTTTTGCTTAGGTACATATTTTGCACTTATGAATCCAGTATATGAGGCAAAGACAATGATTTTTTACATGATAAAAGCTTATAGTTTATTTGGCATCAACATGAGTTTTACAGCTGCAAAATGATATTGACTGAAGCATTGCGTTAAAGCAAACAAAATTATCTTATTGTTTTAAAGAATGCTGTAATAACAAAGTACAGATCACCTGTAAAGAGAGGTATGAATGTTAAAAAATACAACAAAGCAAACTTCGGTTATTCAAACTGTTTTAAAAGACAGTGAATATCATCTTTCTTTATTCAAAAAAGAAAGTATTAAAGCATTAGAGAAAAAAGTCTTTAAAAAAACCATAAAGCAAAAACCAGCGGTATTTATGCGGTGTATTATCAGAGATAAAGATATTCAGTTAAACCCGGAAGAGATTGTAAGGCAGCTTTACGCTATGTGTCTTATCGAAAAATACGGCTACGCAAAAAACCGGTTGGCTTTTGAACACCCCGTAAAGTTTGGAAGAGAAACAAAAAGTGCGGATATTGTTATTTTTGACAAAGACAGACCTGATACCCCTTATATGATTGTGGAATTAAAAAAACCGACACTAAGGGATGGGAAAGATCAACTTCGCTCTTACTGTAATGCCACCGGGGCCCCCATAGGAATATGGACAAATGGCGATCAAATATCCTGTTATCACCGAAAAGATCCCAATTATTTTGAAAGCATTACTGATATTCCCAAGTCAAACCAAAGTCTTCAAAGTGTGTTAAGTGAGCGGTTTACTTTAAAGGATTTGATTGTCAAAGACAAAATAACCAATGAAAAAAAATCACTAAAAGATATTATTTTGGAAATGGAAGATGACGTTTTGGCCAATGCCGGGGTGGATGTTTTTGAAGAGGTTTTTAAACTCATATTTACAAAGCTTTATGATGAGTTTTTAAGCCGGAAAGACAAATCCATAATGGAACACCATATCGATCAGCACTTAAGTGAGAAGGACAAAGGGGATTATGACAAAATTAAAAACAGCCTTTCAAATCTGAATGATAAAAAATTTCGTACTATGGAATTCAGAAATACTGGCCAGACCGATACAGAACTGAAAAACAAAATACAAAATCTGTTTCAAAAGGCACAGGAAAAATGGAAAGGGGTTTTTGCAGAGGGTTCCCAATTCGATCTTTCGGACCCTCATTTATCTATCTGTGTATCCAGCCTTCAGAATATCAAGCTGTTTAACTCAAACCTTTTGGTGATAGATGAGGCTTTTGAATACCTTGTGTTGAAAACATCCAAGGGGGAAAAAGGCCAATACTTCACCCCCCGCCATGTGATTGATATGTGTGTATTGATGTTAAACCCCAGGAGAGGGGAGTATATGATTGATCCGGCATCTGGCAGCTGTGGGTTTTTAGTGCACACTATTTTTCATTTAACAGACCGGCTTTTCACCAACACAGTAATATCTGATGAGGATAAAAATGATATTTTAAAAGTATTCGGCATTGATTTTGACGAAAAAGCGGTCCGGATTTCCAGAACTTTAAACCTGATTGCCGGGGACGGGCAAACCAATATACTTCATTTAAACACGCTGGATTATGATCGTTGGAACGACAAAACAGAAAAAAGCAGGGAATGGATTTACACTTACGGCAGAGGGTTTGAAAGGCTTTCAAAACTTAAATCAGAAAAAGAAAGTAATAAAAATTTTAATTTTGATATCCTTATGACCAACCCGCCTTTTGCAGGAGATATTAAAGAAAATCGTATTTTACATCAGTATGAATTGGGTTTTAAACCTGGCAATAAAGCTCAAAAGCAGGTGGGGCGTGACATACTTTTTATTGAAAGAAGCTTAAGTTATGTAAAACCGGGTGGACGCATGGCGATTGTCTTACCCCAGGGAAGGTTTAACAACACATCAGACAAACACATCAGAAAGCTTATATCAGAAAAAGCCCGTATTCTGGCTGTCGTGGGGCTGGAAGGTAATACTTTCAAACCTCATACAGGGACCAAGACCAGTGTTCTTTTTTTACAAAAGTGGAATGAGGATTCTGAAGCAGGGCCTCTTTGTCCCAAAAAAGAAAATTACCCTATATTTTTTGCAGTATCTGAAAAGGGTGGGAAGGACAATTCCGGCAACTACATCTATCTTAAAAATGGCCATAATGGTCAGTACAAGGTGGATAAAAACGGATTTATGATTGTGGAGCATGATTTACATTCTCACAAAGGTGAGTTACCTTCGGGCATTGCAGAAGCTTTTATTAAATGGGCCAAAAAAGAAAAATTATCATTTTGGAAATAAAAACAAAAGGAGGATGTTATGAAAAAAAAAGTGGAATACGAAGTCAGATTTAAAACAAAAGATCAAAAAATCATCTTAAGGGAGTATGCAAAAGAAACCATAGTCTCCTGGAGCAACGGAAGAGAGAAAAAAGTTTTCAAAGGAGATGAGGCCATGTGGAGAGCAGCTGAATACATAGATATTCGCTGGAAAGGCCGAAAAATTACATACTGTAGCTTAAAACCTCTTACTGAAAAAGAAATTCAAGCCCAAAAAGAGAAAAACAAAGTCCCGGCATACCGTACTGATTTACAGCTTTAATAAGGAATCCTCAAAGATGCAATACTCCATTGTTAATTTTTCTGAAGTCAAGAAGACTCTGGATCTCAGAATGGATGCAGAGTATTGGCACCCCTCTTTTATTAAAAACAGTAAGCTGTTTTCTTCAAAATATATTATTCAGAATTTTATCTCTGATGGTTTATCCAACATAAAATCTTCTCCTATAAATAGAGATTTTGAATACCTGGAAATTTCAAAAATACCTTTGGGGAGTCTGTCGTATGACACAACACAAATCCGGCAGGGGGCAGAACCTGACCGGGCCCATTATATTCTACAGAAAAAAGATGTGGTGGTTTCCACTGTTCGACCCAACAGAAACGCTGTCGCACTTATTGGTAAAGATGGCATTATTGGAAGCAGTGGTCTTTGTGTTTTAAGGGCCAGAAATATAGAGCCGGAATACTTATTTGTTTTTTGTAAAACAAAGTATTTTGTTAAATGCCTGATGCGGGCCAATAAAGCCACTATGTACCCTGCTGTATCGTACAAAGACATTTTAAAGATGTCTTTTCTTTTCCCTGCCAGTGATTTCAGAAAAAGAATAAAACATAATATTCAAAAAGCTCTTTCTTATATTGAAGAATCCGGAAAAGCCTTTAAACAAGCTCAGGATATACTTCTTTCAGAATTGGGTTTAAAAGACTGGAAACCAAAGCATTATTTAAGCTTTACAAGGCAGTATTCTGATGTTGAGCAGGCAGGTCGTATGGATGCAGAGTATTTTCAACCAAAGTATGAGCAAATTATCCATAAAATCAAGACCTATAAAGGTGGTTGGGATACACTGGGCAATTTGGTGGATATAAAGGACAATCATTTTAAACCCAAACCAACATTTTTATATAAATATATTGAATTGTCTCATGTTTCAGAAAATGGAAAAATAATCAATTGTATATCTGAAAAAGGAAAGAATTTACCAAGCAGAGCAAGACGTCTTATATCGAGAAGAGATGTCATTGTTTCATCTATTGAAGGTTCGTTATCAAAAGTTGCTGTAATTGATTCAAACTATGATCAATGTATTTGTTCCAATGGTTTTTATGTTATCAATTCAAATAATATTAATTCTGAGACTTTACTTGTATTTTTGAAAAGTATAACTGGGCAATTTCAGTTAAAGAGAAGCTGTAGCGGTTATATTCTGACTGCTATAAGCAAGAATAGTTTTCGTAACATTATATTTCCAAAAATTGGTATTGATATACAAAAAAAGATTCAAATAATAATAATGAATTCCTTAAAATTATATAAAAAATCAACCAAGTTGATGGAACTAAGCAAACAAGTTGTGGAAAAAGCCATTGAAAAAGATGAAAAACAAGCCCTTCACCACTTAAAAAACAAACTTTCACAATTATCTCAAAAATAATTTATTTATTACAAGTTTGTTTGTTCTGTATGCTCCATAAATAAAGCCAGTGATTGTTCCTGGTTTAACCCGATAGCCATAAGCAAAAGATCAAGAGGAAGTCTGCCAACACCTGATGGGCTTTCTTTCGCAGAAAAAAATTGCAGGTCAGGAGCAACATAGTAACATCTGTTTTTAAACTTTGGATTTTCCATTAAAAACTTTTTGAAGCCACTGTAAGAATGCTTGGCAGAAGTTCCAATCTCCAAAGCCAAAGGCTGAACAGGATCATCATAAATCAAATCCACTTCATATTTCCCCCTTCTCCAGTGATAAAGGCGAATTCCAGTCTGTTTTCCCAGATAATGAAGATGAGAAGCCACTAAGTTTTCCTGTAATTTTCCAAACTCCAGTGAGTTGTCAAAGATTTTCTTTTTGTCTTTCCATAATGCAGCATTGCGTACTGCAATATCAACAAAGTAGGATTTTCTCTGTCTTCTTTGGATACTTCTTTCATTACTGGCATAGTTAGGAAGTGTAAAAACAATATAGGCTTGACATAAATAATTTAAATACCTCTCCAATGTAGCTAAAGAAACCTGAGAAATATCCTTGTTAATATTTTTAACAGACAACAATCCCGTTATCTGTTCTGCCAGGGTATATAGTAACTTTTCAAGAATAAGAGGATTGTCCACTCTATAGGATTGAGGAATATCTTTGTAAATAGCTCTTTCGATAGCATCGGATCGCAAGGTTTGTTGCGTTCTGTAAAAATAACTGTTTTCCATATCCAGTAACTTTTTTTTAATTGTAATTTTATCTTCATTCTTTAAAGATTTTAATAATAAATTGTATTGCTTTCTTGTTTCTGTTAAAAATTCAGGAAAACCTCCAAAAGATATCACCTGCCTGCGTTCCTTGTAAAAATTCATACTGGTGTGAGAAAATGATTTAACAAGATACTTTATTATATCATACAAGCATTCTTTTTTTGTCCTCAAAGAAAGAGGAACAGGATCTTTTTCATAAAGTTGAAGTAATTCTTTTAGAAAATAGGGGGTAAGATAAATTTCCTCCCAACGACCCACACCACTTTCTTTCCCTTTTTGCAAAGCTGCTGTAGCACTGGAGCTGGCCACAATACGAACAGGCCAATGTTCATCATAAAAAGTTTTTAGCCATAAGTTCCATTTGTCTGCATAAATCAATTCATCTAAAAACAAGTAGAGTGGATCTTTAAGTGTTGCTTGCGACAGTTTTATTGCATCCCGTACAAGAGTTCCTAAATCCACAGACATAAGAACAGGATGATCCAGTCTAATCCATTGAATTTTTTCTGGTTGTATATTGTTCTTTAATAAATGCCTGACTGTTTGATACATAACAGTTGTTTTGCCCACACGCCTGGGACCTAAAATAACTACATGTCTGTTAAAATGAGCAGACAAAATGTGTTTCCAAAGGAATTTAGCTAAGGCCCGCTCTGTGGGTGGTACAAAATGCCTGGGTAGAGTGCTGTTTTTCCACCACGGATTTTGCTCTTTTATAGTAGATCTAATCAAATGAAGGTCTTCCATTAAAACTCACCTAATTTTAGTATGATATTTAATTATCAATTAAGCATCATACTATGAGGCTTAATGGATAATCAAGCTGTATCTATGGAAAAAAATAGGCTTATTGACCTTATTTTGGTGGATTTCAGCCCATTTTTTACAAAAATCCCTTCAATCCATGGTTTTAGGGACTTTTGAAGAAAACCAACCTCGGGGGCTAGGCTGGGCTGGCTTCAAAATGGCCTGATTGTGCCATTTTAGAGGTTTTTTGTGTTCTTGTGACTAATGAGGAGAAGGTTTGGTGGAGGATTATAATACCCAAGCTCCCCATTCAGCATTAGGGATGAGGAGTCTTGTGGAATACAGGAGGAATAAAGAGAAGGGTTTGGGGGGAACCAAAAAAATGGGGAGCAGTACAAGGTTCAGTTTACTGTTTTATGTAAAAATATCATATGGAAGCTTTTTGCACAGAAGTAAATCCTTATGTTGAAAAATATCCAGTTGAAATAACAGAAAATGGCACAATATCAATGAATCCTGTTTAACTCTGAATTATCTTATTCAAATAAATTGTTTAAATTCATCATGTTTGACCAACAGTTTTTGTATAATGGCCTGACTTGGCATACGATACATATCAAAGCTTCTTTCATATTGTTTCCAGATTTTTATCAGTCTTTGAATAGGATCTGTGATGTCTTTTTTTAAAGATTTTGTTTGTTCATGGTAGAAAAAACTTCTGGCCACTTCCATAAAATGCGGGTTTTTTCTAATATCCTGATTCTCAGAAATACATCTATATAGATGGCCATTGGTATTGACTTTATCCAATAATAAAAAATCAATCGATTTTAAATCCCCTGTTTTGCTTTTGTAAAACTGACAAATATCATAGGGTGCCTTCAAAAGATGTCGGTATGGATAATAAGGATGATTTTCATCAATAAATATCCTCTTTAATTCTCCTAATTTTTTATTCTTATTTAATAATTGTTTATAATATAGAATAGACAACCAATTCCAAGTACTTATACATGGATTAAAACCTTCAGGAAAAACCCTTAAAAAATATTTTCCAACAGCAAACTTGTTATCAAATATCTTATTTTTTTCAATATCAATTTTAGATACTTCTTCAGATTCATAATCATTGATGTTTATATTAGGATCCATTTGATTATGCAGAAGATCTATTTTCTGTTTTAATTTTGACGTACCTTTTTGTGTTAATTTCTTTAATTTTATTCTGTTCATGTCTTATACCCCTGTATCTGTTTTTGTAAAATTTTAATCTTTTCTTAATTTTTGTTTTAGTTTTTTAACTGCTTTATGATTTTTTGAAAATGCACTAATAACATCATCTATCCATTCTTTCTTGCTTTCACTATCTTTTAAATTAGTATGATAAGTTTTATATTTACTTGCAAACTGAATCCATTTATGATCTTTTAAGTTATCTTCGTTGCACTCTTCCTGGAAGAAAAACAACAAACCATGAAGTATTTCCCTAAATATCACTTCTGCCAATAAAGATTTAATATCTGTAAGACATTCCCTAAGTTCATGGTTAACAATTAATTCAGGATGGTCAGTTTCCACCCAATCAATTTCAAAAGATGTGTTTATATTACTTTTGGTTCTTAAATTTAACAAAGATTGGGCATATTTTCTTTCTTTTAGTTTCTCAGAGAGACCCAATAAATACCAGTATTTTGTGTCAACTACTTTAAGTCGAAATTTTATTTTGCTTCTTGCAGGTACTTCAAAGGAAGGCAATTTTTCTTTAATTTTTCCTGAGAAAGATTGAATTTCTCCTAAATCTATGTGATCTATATCCTGTTTATTATAAGCTTCCAGATATATTTTGGACTTTTCAGGAAATTTATAATCTGATACATTTTTAAATTCCATATTAACAAATAGAGAGTTTTGTTCTTCAGTTATATCTAAAATAATATCTTGTTTTTTGATATTTTTCCTTTCACGTGGTTTTCTTGTTCTTCTCATTTTACTTCTATCCTCAACTCCCGGTTAGGGTCAAAACCTGAAAAAGCAATAGAAAATTTTTCATCAATAATCGAGTACTTTACACTGTTTTCTTCACAATATATTTTTTTACCAGAATTTATAGTAATTTGTATATCATTTTCAAATTGAAAATCTCTTTTATCATAATTTGCGAAAGCATCACCTTTATTGGTTCCGTATGCAGCTTTAACTTCTATTGATGCAGGTATTTTTTGACTGTCCTTTAATGTTAATTTAAAACCATCTCCATTTCTATGTTCTCTGTATTTAAAATCCTGGAAATCCAAATCTTGTATCTTATCTGTCATTTCTGTTCCACCACTGGTGTTACTTTGACCTTTTTCTTTAGATTCTTGTTTTTCTGTATAAGATACTTCTGGGAAATAATCAGCAAAAAATTTTGAATCCTTGGTAATTGGCTGGTTTTTTATTTGACGAATAATCTTAGTTGGTAATTTTTTGACAAATTTAACCAAATCTCTCACGTTTTTATATTGATTTTTAATTTTATCAGTTAAAGTACCTGTTTGCCACTTAGTGTGTCCAGGGTCTTCCAATTCCCTCAACAGTTTGCTTAAAGGATTGTTATCAATCAGAAAAATTATGGTGTATCCTCTTTCTTTCCTCCTGTGGCCTAACGCTGAAGAAATCAGAAGGTTATCCCTCCAGCAATCAATACTCAGTTCTTGTGTATCATCCAGTTTTTTTATTAAAAGAATGGCTTCTCCTCTTTTGGTACTCTTATCTGAAAACATTATATCTATTTTGAATGATATAACAAGAGGTTTGTCATTTTCTGTGAATCCTTGTTCTTTCAGTTGAGGAAATTGTTGATTTTTCCAATCTTTTTCTTTGATAGTGTATTCTCTTGTAATTTTGTCAATAGTTTTATAATCCATTGCCAAATTTACTTGTGGTTTATTAAGTTTAAGTAGTGTTTCATCATTTATGTTTGAATCTTCTATTGTAATCTCTAATTTTTTATTTATTATTGGCATATAAAACTGATTTAAACAGTTTTCTTGTATATCAGATATTTCTATGTTACAATGAGGAATGGCAACAGATAAACCTCTTTCTGTTGCTTTTCTTGTAAAAAGTAATGCAATAAAATCTTTATGTTCTTCAGGAGTAATTTTTAAAACTCCATCTGGACCATATTCATCAGATTTTATTTTATGAGTGTTTAATACAGCTCTTCCACAAAAAACACTCTTTTTACTATTATTTTGATCATTGAATATAGAATATCCGAAAAAAGTCTTAATCTGGCTCAAAGCATGAAAAACTGCTTTACCTATGCCATGACTTCCACCGCCTTTTGTTTTATGTGTAATGTTATCTTTTTGAAAAAAATCCTTTAAATTATCCCCCTCTAAACCTTTTGTTTTAAAATCCTCCATTACAATAAAGTTCACATACGGTTCATTGACTTCAATGTTACAGGCTTTTAAATGCGGCTGAAGTGTTTTTAAGAATTGGCTACATTGTGATTTTTGTACAGTTTTTTTCTTAATTACCACTTTTACCGGTTGTGAATTATCACTGGCGGCATCCAGTGAGTTCTGTATAAATTCTCTTATAAGACTTTCTGATTCTGCTGATTCCTTAAAAAATTTATCACTACTGGAATCCCTTTGCACATCATCATCTTCATATTTTTTAAATTTCCATTCCATGGTCTCTGTTCCGTATAACTTTATGATAGTGACATGTTCAGAATTACTATTAAGAAGTTTTATAAAAATGACAAGTGCAATAAATTAAGACATGGACCTTAGACTGTATTTAAAAAGTACTAAAATTATGATCATTTTATTCTTTCCCCCCAAAAAGAGGTTTATTTGGAGTTGATTTCTTTAGAAAGTCCTTCCCAGCTGTTGGGTGAGATAGAAAATCTTAAGATGGAGAACTCTCTCTTTAAGCACAAAGTGGTTAATCAGGGGAATTGGATATTGAGGCTTTAAAGGAGTGGTTTGATAAAATAAAAACTGAGAAAAGGACGATTGAGTTTGTGAAAGAGTTTTGCGGAAGAGGGGGTTAGAGTCACAAAAGCTCCTAATTATAGATTAGGGATGAGGAGTCTTTTGAAATACAAGAAGAGATATGGATGATAAGAATACCAGACCAAAGTCTATTTTTATTCTTTTTGCTTTTGCCATGGAGCGTAAATGATCTTGCTATTCTTGCCATTAATAATAATTTTTTTAACTATTTAATAAACATCCTTATTTTAATCACAATGGCTTAACACAATGGATTGTACAGAAATAAATCTTAAAATTCCCTTTACACTGGATTTTACAGAAATACAAAAATACATCCACAAGAAATTACCAAACAGAAATGTGCTAAGATTTATCACCACCCATTTTAGTGATCAGTTTTTTAATGCAAATATATTAGTAGTGGACAAATCTCCATCACAGCATAAAAGCCCATGCATTTTTGATTTTAATAACAGAGACTTTCACAATCAAAAAAAATTTAATGTATGCTTTTTAATACCTACCGGTATTGGTTGCGAAGTGGGAGGCCATGCCGGGGACGGCACTGCTGCTTTAAGGTTGATGGCCAACGCTTGCGATAAAATTATCACTCATCCCAATGTTGTAAACGCCTCTGATTTAAATGAAATGCCTGTAAATACCCTTTATGTGGAAGGCAGCCATATTACTCAGCTTTTAATGGGAACTGTGGGATTGAATGAAACAAAATCAAATAAAGTACTGACTATTATAGATGAAGACCATATCAACGATAAAAGATTCGAAAAAGCCGCCATAAACTCTGTAAATGGTGCCAGAGCCGTGTTGGGACTGGATGCCGAGATTTGCATACTAAACCCCTCCATAAACATGAAAGGTTTTTTAGAAGGCGGTAAGGCCATTGGAAACATCTCAAATTTGGAAAATTTGTATCAAATTTTGGAAGAAAAACAATACACTTACGATGCAGTGGCCATTACCTCAAAAATTAACATTGAACAAAAACTCCATGAAGCCTATACACAATCCCATGGTGAGATGACCAACCCCTGGGGAGCTGCGGAAGCCATGCTTACACACTTTATATCTTCGGAGTTTAATGTCCCTTCTGCTCATGCCCCCATGTTGGAAAATAACCAAATTGCTCAGATGGATTTTGGAGTGGTGGATGCCAGAATAGCCCCCGAGGTGGTTTCAACCACCTTTTTTCACTGTGTGTTAAAAGGGCTTCATCAATCACCGAAGATTATAACAAATCAAGATTTGTTAAATCATTCTGATATTCTTTCCGCAAAAGATATTTCTGTACTTGTTATCCCCGATGGTGTTTTTGGCCTTCCCGTCCTGGCAGCCTTGCACCATGGTATTAAAGTTATTGCTGTCAAAAATAAAAACTCCATGCAAAATAATTTATTAAACCTTCCCTGGAATGAAGGGCAGTTTTATCGGTGTCAAAACTATCTGGAAGCCTGTGGAGTGTTAAATTGTTTAAAAGCCGGTATCAGTGTAAAAGCCACACAAAGGCCATTTAAGACTTTACTACTCAATAAACCAAAAAAGATAGCCTCCTCAGAAAACTTAATGACTGTTGAAGACCAGATTTTTGTGTAAATCTTCATCGTAAAGACAAAAATGAATAATTTTATTTCTGGGGATAATAATACCTTCGGAGTCTTCTGTGACTTCATATTTTGTAATCCATTTTATTTTTTCTGTTTCTCTGTTTTTTTCAGACACTACATATTTATACCCGGCCAGTAAGGGCAGGATTCGTATCACCTGAGATTCTATGGAGTTGGTGGCCACATAAGGAAACTCCAACAAAATTCCAAGATACACTTGGGTGGGAATATGAAGGTGTGTATTACATAAGTCTTTATTGTCATTCTGTGTATTATCAGAAGATTGTTTTTGTTGTTTGTTATCATTGGTGGAATTACCTGGATTAAGTTTTTTAAAATGTATTATAGGTTCCTCCACAGTGATCAAAAAAGCCTCCCCCTCATGATCTATGCAGTGCTTGATAAATTTATCCCTGTTCTCCAAAGGAAAAAAGAAGTACACAATACTCCAAAGGTTGGAAGGTATAAAAAAATTAGGTTCCTGATCCAGTTTGTGAACCAAAGGGATAAAACACCATTTGATAATAAAAGGTATGGAAAAACCAGCCAATGAGGAAAGTGCAACAACATTAAATGAAAGCTCCCCCGAAGTGACAGACTCTCCTAAAAGCCATTTTATAGGCAAAACAGTGACAACACCAACCAGGACGATAAAAAACACATAAGGCCAGCCTGAGAACTCCACTGTTTCCACATCCCGCAACCGGTTGTAAGCAAAAATAAAACATATACCGGGTAAAACCCATAATAAAGATTCCAAGGTCAGAGGCATGGTAAAAATTTTCCTATTCGCTATCTATTTTAATTTCTCTTTTTATTTTTGAGATAAGCTTTTGATTGCTTTCTTTATTTAATGCTTCAACCGCTGTGTAAAAGTTGTCGTTCACAGTATTTTTTATAAATGTTTTGTAAAACCAGCTTTCTGCTGAAGATTTATATACTTTTGTTTTTATTTTTCTTCTCATAAATCATCCTTTTTTTACTTCATGGTTTTTTCATTATTCTGTTTTGTATGCTCTTCTTCTTTTCTTTGTGTTAGTTCTTTATCATCGAGATAAAATTGCATAAAACTCTTTCTGTAGGAGGAAATACCCACGGCACCAATCAGTATAAGAAAAAACATTATCAAAATAATAAACCCCACTAAATATAACAAGGTGTTTTGGGGATTAGCATTGGAGGAATGTATACTGGCCGGGTAATTAATTTTATCGCACGAAATATTAACAGTGTTCCCTTTTATACACTGTGAAGATATAACAGCTTTGGATTCCTCATGTGATTTTGGACAGCAGTCATGCTTTATATCTTTAAGATCTTGATGCAAAAGACAGTATACTAAACCCCCTAAAGCAATAATTGTTACATAAAGGAATATAGAAAATAATACCATACTACAACCACATTTATTCAGGTAGTTTTTAAGACAGCATAACCTCAATCTTTCTTTAAAACAAGTGTTACGGCTTCCTGTGAAGCAACAGCCTCCGGGAGTTTTATCTTTACTGGTGGGTTTTTCTTGTAATGAACTCATACCGATCCTTTTTCTTTTCAGTTAAAACGGTTCTTTAGGTTTTTAAAAAAATCTATTGACCGTCCCACATGCATTTTAAGTACCTGTATCTTACAGCATTAGCATATATGAATGGTCAAAGGTTTTATTTCATAGTGTCTCATAGATTTACAAACCAGGGGTTACATAGTCAACAGTGTTTTGTGTAATACGGGAATTTTTAATGGTTTTACCAAATAAATCCTCTATATTGGCACTGCCAAGCTTGACTTTTGGTATTTGAAGGCCATTAAATTTATAAGCCTTCACCAGTGAATATGCCCCCACATTCTTAAAAATAACCACTTGGCCGGTTTGAAGTGGTACATCAAAATGGTATTCACCAAACACATCCCCAGCCAGGCAGGAAGCTCCAGCCAGTATGTAAGAACCATTCTTATCTGGCTTACCATAAAACACTTCAGGGGCAATCTCATACTCAAACACCTCTGGCAGGTGGTTTGTACTTGTATCCAGTACGGCAATAACCTTACCATGCCTCTTAAAAAGATCTACCACAGAAGAGACCAAAAACCCCGCAGAATTAACCAAATCAAACCCTGGCTCTATAATACATTGACTCTCACTACTGGAGCTTAATTTTTGTAAGATTTCAAAATTTTTTGGTGAAAACACATATCCCCCGCCAAAATTTATAGATTGAAATTTAAAAAACAATTCTCCTAAGGTTGCTTTAATTTTTTCAAGAGTTTTAATGGCGTTTTCCATGTTATCATCCAGGCATGCATTATGAAAATGAAGACCTGTAACAGAGTGATCATTTGTAGATTGAAAATATTTTTTTACATCGTCTATAAGTATTCCTAACTTGGAATGAGGTCTGCAGGGGTCGTAACGTTTGTCACTTATAAGGGAAAGCTCTGGATTAACTCTAAGAAAAATTTTTATATGAGAAGCCACTTTACACTTTAACCGACGAAACTGCTCCAGGGAATTAAAAGAAACACTGTCAGCCAACTGATTAATAGCGTTTATTTCATCTTCTCTCAACATGGGTGATATAAAATGGATAGGTTTATGGGTTTCCTCTCGAGTGTCCTGCAACTCTTTAAGAGAGCTAACCGAAAAACCATCCACAACAGGACTTAATACCTGCCCCAAACCTTTAAACCAACAGGCTTTTACACTGTAATAGAGTTTAAATTTTCTGGAAGAGTAGTTTTTAGCACGATGCATTATTTCCGTGCTATGAAAATAAAAAAAAGGATATATATGGGGAATGGTCTTCAAAATGTACTGCCCCCCATTTTTGGCTACTTTTCTGGTTATAAAACTGCCCATTTGTGGGTTTATTTTTCATATTTTAAAACCTTTGTACAGACAAAGCATCTGTTTTTTGCACTCTTTTGAGGTGGTCCGGGGACTTTACTTGGCTCTCCCAACAAAGAACTCTCCTCAACCCCCCCCCTCCTTACTCCTCCTGTACTCCACAGGACTCCTCATCCCTAACCCCGAATGAGAAGCCTTGGTGTTATAATCATCCAACCAAGCCCCCAAGAGTTTCAAAATCCCATCTGCTGACACACAATCCCTCACATATACATAATCCTTCTGTATCATCTTCACAAAAGCCTCTGTCATCCCATTACTCTGTGGTTTGTAAGCCCGGGTAAAACAAGACCTTAATCCCAACCTTCTGGCCAAGTCTTATAACACGACCCCCTAACAGGTTTTTTTAGCCCTGTTTTATACCTCCCACCTTGTAAACCACAAAAAAAAAGCATCTGTAAGCTTTTCTTTCACTTTCGGCCTTATAATGCCCGATGGTTACAAGTTTGTTCTGTATGCCCCACCATAAATAAAGCCAGATATTACAGTCTGTTTTTCCAAATAGAGAAGATGCACAGTCACTAAGTGTTCTGTGATTTTCCATTAAAACTCACTTAATTTTAGTATAATACCTAATTGCCAATTAAGCCTCATACTATGAGGCTTAATGGATAATCAAGCTGTATTTGTGGAAAAAAATAGGCTTAATTGGCCTATTTTGATGGATTTCGGCCCATTTCTTATAAAAATCCCATCAATCTCCTGGTTTTGGAAGCTTGTACAGAAAATCAGCCTCGGGTGCTAGAGGTGGCTTCAAAGTGGCTGATTTTTGCCTTTTTAGAGGTTTTTTGGGCAAATAGACCATACCACAGAGAGTTTTTTGTCTCATCAGATTGAACAAAATTGAGATACTGAAATTAAATTCCATTTTGGATGTCCTGATTTGAAACTTAATAAAAATTCTTTATCATTTTCTGTATAAAGATAGCTGTTCCACCTTTTAAAGAAAAATGTGATTCTTCAGAAACAAAAGGGATAACCTGTAAAAGTAATTCAAATTGATTTCTATAAAGGTTATTTATATTTTGCAAACTCTTTTGGAATACTGATTTTATATTTTGAATTATACACTCCGTTTTTTACAATGCTGCGATCCCCTCTTCCCAAATCCACTGCTCCTAACTGAAGTTTTTTAAATACGGGTAGGTTAGCTTTTTCTGCCATATACAAAAACAACCGTTTTATTTTAATGGAACTGCAAATCATTAACATTTTTTGAACAATGTATGGTCTTAAAGTTCTTAACCCTTCCAATACCTGATAGCATTCTAACAAATCAAAATATTTAGGACTTATATACAAGCATTCCATAATAGCTCTCTCTAAACTGGAACACCTGATTTTTATATTTTTATATGTATAAACATGTGTAGAAAAATTTGATTTAAAGCAAGATGTTCTTATATGCTGTACAGGTTGTTGAATATTTCTACAAAACCATTTTGGTAATTTAATACGAGGTTGTGAAAATAAAAAAATTTTTTCTTTATTAGACAATCTTAAATAATGAGAAGCCTGATGAACAGCAATAGACGTAGGACCTCCTACATGAATTAACAATTTATTTTTCTGCTGAAGACCAGATAAGGCTCCATACCACTTAACGGTATCTGTGATTCTTTGATAAGCACCTGATCCTAAAGATTTGATCCAGCCTTTTTGCACGTAACTTTGAACAAGTTGCCTGGAAATTCCTAACTGTCTTAACCACACAGAAGTGGTAATAACCCCATCAGGCCAGTGATTAAGAAGATTCTTTAATTTTTGTCTTTTTTGTATATCCATACTTTACTTTTAAATCATTTTTTAATGTAAAGTCAAACAATTTTACACAAAAATCCTCTATTATTGGTCTAAAATCAAATTAACCTCTGGTTCAAGGTATGGGGGCTGGCTTCAAAATGGCCTGCATTCCCCCGCACAAAGTCCAGTTTTTATTTTTTCTTAAATAAAAGCTTGAAAAAAATGGGGGGGGGTAAAACTTAATTAAAAGTGGGTTTTACAAGAAACAATCTTGTCCCACATAACAATACCTTAAAGGAGGTTATAAAAATGAAAAAATTTTTAAGTGCTTTGGTACTCCTGTCAAGCTTATTTATGGTACCATTTTACAGTAAAGGTCACGATCAAACCCCCAACCATACACATCCGCACAGTGGTCACTCCAGATGCGGATATCTACACGATAATGCCACATCAGAAGAAATAAGACAGCATCACATTTGTATAGCATCTCATAACTATCACAGTGAGTGGTTCTGCACTCGTTTTACAGGAGAAAAATGTATGGATGTCAAATTTTATGGACCGGGAGCTGTACGTATTCTAAGTGGTACTGGTAATGGTGGAGCATACTGCGAACACCTCTTGTATCTGGATGCTCAGGGAAATTACCATGCAAAATTTTGGCGGGGGGTAGGAAACTGTCAATACAATCCTCTCATAAAATAACCCGCGATGTTTTAACCCTTAGAAAAACTTTGGCAACATTTTTTGTATAGTCAAAGGCAAATATTTATACATGATTAAAACCAATCTGGTATAATATTCTTTGGTAAAGCCTCTGCTGCCTGACTAAAAACCTGGCTTGTGTGTTTCAAAAAATGCTTAATGTCTTTCTCATTTCGGGGAAGATTTTGAGGCAAAAAAATACCCAAATTATTAATATCTTTAAACCGTTTTACTATTATATCCAGGAGTGGGTTTTTTTGTCTTTCATGTGGTGGTGGCCCCTCTTCATGCAGAAGCAAGAAAAACTCCAACTCTGCCATGTTTCTTTTATTTCCTTTCAATGTTTGAATTTGCTCTAAAAGCTGGGTGTAAAATTCCTCTTCTTCCTCAGAAGCCTGATAAGAAACAGTCACGTTATGGTGAACCAAGTCGTGGTCAAAATATTTATCAGGTGGAATTAAAACCCCATCTGCGTAAGCTGGGTCATGCATTAAACCAGCATAGTGGATACGATCCACCATGGCTTTGTTGATGGTAAGTATTCCAGAAGAACCTGTAACAGGAAGTAAAATAAAAGATGGAAAATCCTCTAAAGCTCCTTGTATATACCGACTAATGAGTGTATTGTTGTATTTCAGAAGAAGACTCTCGGATTTTGCATTAGCATCAAGTATTTCAGGAATAAGTGCTTTGTTTGCAGTCAATTTAGTGAGATTGTTGTAGCTTACTATTGCCAGCTTCCAGTTAAAAAACAACCACCATTCGTAAGTGAGTTCTTTTTTCAGGTGTTTATCATCCAGCTCATTCCTCATGCTGTTTAAAACCCTATTTCTGATGCTGGTTACAGGAGTGGTCTCTCTAAGGGATATTCCCTCTTCAATAAAGTTAATATGTTTTAGAGCCAGTGGTTTAAGCTCTTCTATATGTGTGGTTTTTGCAGAAACACCCGGCGTTTTAAGTTGATGAATCAGATGTTTGAGAATTAAAGACGGATTTAAACCCCTTGTGTAAGCCTCTTTATTGTAAGAAGCCTTATCCCATAAGGATTTACAATCCAAAACTTCCGTGGCAGACTGTGCAACACTGAATGGGATAACAAGCACACTACCGAATAAAAACAGTGTTCTTGATCCCCAGAAAAAAGTAACTGCTTTTTGAAATAAAAAATTGTTTAATACATTCATACTCAAAACCATCTTATTATAATGGTCACAGAAGGATAAAATCCATTCTTTTTTAATACCTGTTGTTTTTTGCCGCTTAAGTTTGTTGAATCCAAGTGTTTAAGTACTCCTTTTGGATTTACACATTTAGTGGCTAAAAATTATGGTCATATTATATTGTTTTTAGATGCAGTCAAGCTCTGAATATAAATAATGTAATTTTTACACACAGCGTACTGCTCTTACACTATAAATCCCCCCCCCCTCTCTTTTTTAGAAAATCCCCTTTCAAAAGGCTTTTACCCCCTGTTTTTGAGATAAGTTCTTATTTGTACATACCACACCTCCCCGGGAACTGCCTATAAACTGAAGATTATCCACATTATTACTCACTTCAGTGTAATAAACTTTATGAGGGGGTTATTTTTCAGTTTCTGTGATGATTTAAACGGATTATCCTAATAATGGAACCTAAGTTAAATCCCTGTGCGTTTTATGATTCTATGCACAGTGGTTTTGTGCCATAATTTATCCCTTCTGGTTTTTATTTTATTGGTGTTAAGCTGCCTAACTATATGGGAAAGAGAAAGTCCCTGTTTTTTTAAAACTTTTAAAATGGGTTTGATTTTAAGATCAAAGCACTGTATTTGTGTAAGGGGTGGGGATTGTTTTTGTTTTACTTTATTGGCTCTTTTTTTATTTTTGAGGGTTTTCTGTTGTTTTTTTTTGGCTCTGGCTTTTTTCCATTTTTTTTGAAGGGCTTTATAAACTTTGGGGTGGTGAGAACCCAAGGGAACTCCCCGGGCTTTTAACTCCTTTAAGGCACGGGAGGTACGTTGGGATATAATTTCTCTTTCATACTGGGCCACAGCCCCCATGATTTGGATGGTTAAAGGGGATGCCTCTGGCATATCACAAACCTTAAAATCCACCCTGGCTTTTTGAAGAGTGGTGATAAAGTGCAAATCCCTGGACAAACGAGACAGGGTGGCCACCACAAGGCATGCCTTGTTTTGTGTGCAGTACTTAAGAGCTTTTTTAAGCTCAGGGCGGTTGGTATCGGTTTTTCCAGATTCTTTTTCTGTAAAATGACACACAGGTAATGTTTGTTTTTTAAGAAAATTTTTAACCATGGTTTTTTGAGCAGCCAACCCTAAAGATTGCTTGTTTGTGGATACACGGTAGTAGGCCACCATTACTTTTGGTTTATTTGATGATTTCATAAGTGCAGTTCCTTTATTAAAAGATTAAAATAGTTGCTTAAATAGTGTGGTTATTTTATAAAATTGATATTTTAACCAAACTCAATAACTCAAATGGTTTATTAAAAGAAGAAAAACCACTGGTTTTACAAAAGAAAGACACAAACAGGGATATATGATTGTTGTACCAAAGAGTACAAAGACAGGTTATGGTACAGGGGTTTTTCCTTTACTCAAAAAATAAAAACAACTCATTACCTAAAATCCATAACAAACTTTTCTATGAGTGAAGAGATACATTAAAAAACGGAAGAATACGTTTATAACCAGTAAGACGAAGAATTGAAAAATTAGCCACTTTTATACAGATGGTTTTAAGACCTGTTTAATTCTTGTGAATATGGGGGTATAAGAAGCATTACCAGTGTATACCACATGGTAGGAATGAATTTACAATGTATGAAAAACAGCTTTTAAAGTAAAAAATTTATTATTTAATAAAAATCAGTCAAGTTTTAAATTGTATTTTTTAAGTTCGTTTTCTGCTTTTTGTATTTTTTGTGGTGAGATTTTCTTTTTATTGTCTTTTATTATTGGAATCAGATCCTCTCTGACCTCATAACTTAATGGAAAAATCCCTCTTGCTGTATCCCCTTTTTCTAAAATTAAAAGAAGTATTGTAATTAAATCATCCGGGTTTTTTTCAGCCACCACTAAAAAAGTCTGTTGTGAGTGTGTAAAATAATCTCCAGACTTAAGGGCAGTTTTTATCATATCTTTAATAAGAGTAAATAAGTATTTTTTGTATTTTTCGTAAAAATCAGAATTTTTAGAAAGCACTATACTTAATACCCCTATAAGAAATAAATACATGGATGGATTAGTATTCTTAAGTAGTGAAATCCAGTAAGGTTCAATTTTATTAAAAAAATCAAAATCAGGTGGTATATTTTTATCTTCGCTTTTAATCCATTTATATATTGTAAAAGATAATTTTTCCTTTAATGTATTAGATGAATTTTCACAACAAATATTTTTTAATATTTTCTTAAAAAACTTGCTATCAAATGGTATTTCGGAGGAAATTATAGGTTCTTTATCCCTCAGCAAAGCATAATAAATAAACAGATAACTATATTCTGCAACATTAAATGTTTTAATAAAATCCAAAACTGTTTTTGCATCCTGTGTGTTTAAATCTCTTATAACATTAAAGATGTTTCCAATTTGATTAAATAACTCATTGGGGGTGCGTTTGTATTTTTCTACTTCTTTTGTTGTTTGATTAAGAAGTTGAAAAGCAAATTTTTTAACTTCATCTCCTAATCCTGGTTTATATTTATTGAGAGTTTTTCTGGTTTGATAATAAGATAAAGAAATTAAGGGTATGGAGGCAAACCATCTTAAGTAATAATTGGGTTTGGGGAAACCTGTTATTTTATTTGCCAGAGAGCTATTTAAATCCATTAAAATTTTAACCCAAAAAAATGCTTTCTCCAACTCTTTGGGATTATCAAGGTTGTTATGGATATAATTGTCTATGGAATGGCATAATTCAGCTCTCATAGTAGATCTACCAAGAGCTGCTGTTTCTTTCATTATTTCCTTTTGTTGTTCCTGATTTTCACCACAAAGCTCTGTATCCTGAAGGCATTGCTCTATAATTTTTTCTTTTAACTGCATTTGGTCTTTTGTAACATATTGAGCTGATTGTGCTATAACTTGCTTTAAGAGTACTGACTGGTTTATCTTTTCGTAAAAAGATTCCAAATTATTATCCAAAAATTTAAGAACTTCTTTAAGAAAATCATGCTTGTTTTCAAAAAAAGCTTTTTGTATGATATTTGCCAAGTGATCCAGATCTTCTTTTTTTATACTCTTAAAAAGAGGATGTTTTTTTAATGCATCTGATTTTAAATTTAAGATAGTATGATATCTGAGATCAGGGTTTTTGGACATGTCAATCTTTGATTTTATTTCATCTATAAAGCTTTTTATATGCGTATTGGTGATATGTTTTTCCAATATTCTTAAAATCCGTTCGTATATATAAGATTGTTTAATTTTTTTGTTCATTAAAATTCGTTTTAAATCATGCTTAAACTGATGTTTTCCTTTGCTTATCAGATCAATAATAAACTGAATAATAAGAATACTACCAGTAATCCCTTCATCCGAGTATTTATGTAAAACAGTATGCAGTATTTTTTCTAAATAAGAATCTGGTAAATTTAAATTTTTTGTATAAAGCTCATGAACAGCTGCTTCATCTGTAGAAGGAAATCCTCGTTTGATTTTTAATATGGATTCCAAAGCCTGATAAAGGTTTTTGTTTTTTGGTTTTTGAGAAGTTTTTGTCAGTTGCCCTAATAAAAAAGGAATAAAAGCTCTTTTTACAAAAACCGGATTTCTCTGATCGCACTCTGTACTGACATAAAGTTTTAATATCTTCCAATTTTTATCCGGATTTTGTTCATAAAATTTATTAATACACCTTGCAAGCAAAGGCTCCCATGAAAAATACTTCAAACTGTATCGATCATTCGATCCTGAATATCCACCTGTTATTTCATAACCTTCATATTTTATATCATATCTTTTTTGATATAAATTCTGAAACTGCTTTGACAGATGATCAACAACTATCCTGAAGTGGGATTCAAAATTTTTATTGATAAAACTCTCTATATAGTCTTTGGGATGTTGTTGCTTTAACCAGTAATCCTCTTTATTTCTAATAAAATTATATTTTTTAAATATAAAACTAATGCCTTCTTTAGTGATTCCGAGTAGTTTTTCTATGAGGATAGGTATACTTTCATACTTATAACCATACTCTATAAAAAATCTTTCTATATTATCCCAAGGGGGAATAGCTTGATCCAAAAAATCAATGATTTTTTGTTTTATCTTATTTGGTGGATTTGTTTTTTCAATCTGAAAGAATAATTTAATTATTCTGATATAATTGTCATCATTCCATATACTTGAATAAGAGCTTTGCTCTCTGGCAGAGTATTCGTAAATTTGACTTATAATATCTAAAATAGAAGATATATCCTCAAAATCCATACTTTTATTTTTCTCTAAATATATCTCTAACAGTTGAAAGCATGTATAAAGATAAGCCTCTTTAATTAAGATTTTATCAATAAACCATGTGATCTTTTTAAAGTTAAATTGCCTTTCTTTTAATTTATCCGCTATGTAGTTTATAGCTCTGGGTCTTTGGGATAAAGGGGTTATAAATCTATTTTGATTTAATGTTTCAAAACCTTGTTCTGTTTCGAGTTTTTGATCCAAATTGTGTATCACCGTCCCTAAGTCTGTATTTAAATTGTATGATTCAGATTTATCTGTTTCCTGATTATGAAATTCCTCAAGTGTGTATTTTATTTTTTGTTTGGTTAGTGCCAATCCTTGAGAGCTGGCATTTGTTATTTTCCCCAAAAACCGGTTAATCAGGTTTTCGGTATCCCCTTTTGTGTAATAAAAAGAATGTTCAAAAAATAAATTATCCAAAATTTGATTGTTTAATTTATCCTCATTTAACTCTACAAATTCAGTATTTTTAACCATAAAAATCTCCTTTTTACTCCATTCCAAAAGTTCATGATCTCCATATACTTTTTTGTATAAGTTTTTTTGTGAATCAAAGACCTTATTTGATAAAAATAAATATTTATCTTTAAATTTATCTATACATTCTCTGCTAAACTTAGAAGCAACAATATAAAACTTATCTCTATTAGCAGAATAATAATTTATCCCCCTTTCTGAAACTTCCTTCTGAAGGATTTTTTTTACATCATTGGTCGTTAAAGGTTTTTTCTGATTTTTAACTTCAAAATTATAAAAAAATCTGGAATTATCAGAAGAAGAATGAAAAAATACAGTAAAATCAGACCAGTTTTCTCCCTCTAACTTAATTTCTAAAAAATTACGGAACCTGTAATACTTCAGTAAATATAGAAGTGCCACCTTGTTTTGAAAACTGATACCTTTTTGATTGTCTTGACCTTTTTTAGACATATTAAACTCCTGCCTCAATAATAGATTTATAGATTCCTATAAAATTGTCAATAAGTTTATCTTTGCTCTCCAGTTTAAAATCAGGTGACAGAGGGGTTTTGAATAGACCTCTATCATGTTGCACTACCTTTTTTATATCTTCTAAATATTTCACTGCATTTTTTGATATTTCAGAATTTATATAATGCTCTTTGGTAAATTCATTAACATGATTTATTAAACCATCTATAAATTGGATAGATGTAAAAGTGTTTTCATTATTTATTGAATTATGTAAGTTTTCTTTCAGACCTTTTATTAGGAAGAAATAAAATTGTGTCTTGGCATATATTGATGAAGCTTCTCCGAAAGATTTTACTGTTTTTGTTTGATCGTATTCTCTGAAATATAACACTCCATCTAATAATTGAGGCTTATCTCCTAATCTAAGAGGTTGAACATCAACCTTTAACACTTTTCTTTTTTGTTCTTTGAGTTCAATATATTCTGTTTTTGTATCTATTTTTGAATCCATGTTTTTCAGTGTATCGTTCACTATTTTTTCATCTATTCTGTCTATTCCCGTTATTTCATATTTTGAAGAATTATTTTGTGAATTTTTATGTTCATCTATACCGATAAATAATGTCCCTCCATCTGTGTTGGCAAAGGCATAGATAGTTCTAAGTATATTAGAATGCATTGTGCCTTTTATGAATTTAATCAATTCTTTTTTTGTATTACAGTTAAGTTTGACTTTATATTCAAGAATTGTACTTTCTTTTTGATGTTTTCTTATAAACTCTTCTAAGTCTTTCTGATTCATAGTACTAACTAACCTTTTACTTGGTTTTTGTGTTAAAATTTTTTATATTTAATTTACTCATACTGCTCCATTTTTATTTTGTCAAGTTTTATGCTATTCTATACTGAGGGGTAAATTAAGCCTCTTTTGTTGATTTTTTAAGCTTTATTTGAAGAGTTTTTTTAAAGCTGTTTTATAGTGCATGGCTTTTACAGAATGCTCAAAAGTTTGTTCCAGAGGATCACATGAAATAAGCCATTTTTTAGCCTTTTTATCCAAATCCCGCCCCAAGGTTTGAAGGGATTTTGCATCTTCCTCCCGTATATGTGTTGCAGATTTTATTTCTACCAATACCATGTCACGGGGACGCTGAATAATGAGATCAATTTCCACACCCTCTTTTGTTCTGAGATAAGAATAACTCCAGTCTTTTCGGTGGTAAGAAGCCAGCTTCATGATTTCCAAAATCACCCAGTGTTCAAAAGCTTCCCCAAAAGCAAAAGTTTGAGGTAAAAGTGGTACAGTCAATGTTTTAAGTAAAGCCCGCTTTATGCCCAAATCTATAAAATAAAACTTAGGGGCCATCCTCTGTGATTTTCGGACAGAGCGATGAAAGGCAGGTAAAAGAAACCCCAGTAAGGTGTCTTCCAGAATTTCAAAATAGCTGGACACAGTAACATCATCCACCCCCACATCCCGGGCTATTTTTGATTTATTGATAATCCTGCCATTCATTTGTGCAGCCAGAGATAAAAACCTTCTGAAAGGTTGCAGTTTTCTAACCCACCCCTCGTGTTGAATTTCTTTTTCCAAATAAGTACCCACATAAGCGTTTAAATACTCTTTTCTGGCTTGCAGGCTGGCAGGTAAAATTGCCTCTGGCAGGCTGCCCCACTCCAACACCTTACGGAGCTGAAACCGGCTGCCCAGCTCTATACTGGTGAAAGGATATAAGTGATATACCCAGGCCCTGCCAGCCAGTAAATTAGTACCTCTTTGCTTTAACCGTCTGCTGCTGGAACCAGTCAAAATAAACTGCCTTTTTGTTTTTTGAATTTGTGTATGAATGACATCCAAAAGATGCGGTAGTTTTTGGATTTCATCAATCACAACAGATTTATGGCGATTTTGAGAAGTATTTATAAAAGATTCCAATCTTGACGGGTTGTTTAAAAACTCCTCAAATACTCTTGGATTCAAGAGATCAATAAAAAGAGTGCTTTTTTTTGGCAGAATTTGATGCAGGAGGGTGGTTTTGCCCGTTCCCCGGGGACCAAACAAAAACACACTGTTCTTTTTGGGAAGTTTGCAAAGTCTTTGGATTATATTCTGAACCATACTCGGAATTTTAACGCTGTTTTCGGAGTACAGTCAAGAAAAAATTGAAATTACAGAACTTTTTATCTGGAAAAGCCAAAAGCCGCATGTTTGGCCTCAAAATATTATCTAAGCTTAAGTTTCTTTAGTCAGTCGCAAAAACCAGCTTCAAGAGGGGTGTTTATTAAGGGGTTTTATACCAGGAATTAAGGAAGGTTAATGGGTTGCAGGTGTGCCTGTGGGATGTGTCCGAAAGTGTGTGGTACTGCTGCTTGAAGAGTGGGCATTCCTGAGCAGGCATAAGCATTGTTGCCAGAAACCACGCCTCATTAACCATCCCACTTTAAGAGTGGCATTTTTGGGTGGTGAGAACCGTCTTTGCCCGTAAAGTGTCGTCATTCCCGCTTTAGGCGGGAATCCACGCCACACAGAACATGTAAGGAGTAACTAAAAAGTGAAAGACCAACAAAACAAAGGGCAAAGCCCTGTGGTGAGCATCAGTGGAAAGGACAAGAAGTTTTTAGCTGCTATCCTGTTCTTTCAAACCAGTGTGTTGGTGTTTGCTATTTCGATGAGCGGAACGTTTCACAACAACAGTTTGGAAGGTTCCATTAAGGATTATTTGAAGATTAAGACGGTATTAAACAAGCTGGAGGGCGATATGGAGTTGAAGAGACAGGAGGAGAGGTACAAGGCTCAAGGTCTTTCCACGGAGGATGTGAAATGAGGGTCAGAGATAAGGGAGCAATTGGTGGAGCTACTGCTGGTGTGGGTTTTGGGTTGATAGAAGGTGGAGCCATAGGGGTAGCTGCTCTGGGTGGAGCAGTGGGTGTACCTTTATTACTGGCAGGTGTGGTTGTTGGTGCGGGCTTGGGTTACGGAGTTGGTGCTGCTATTGATGTGTGTACAAAGGATGAGTCAAAGAAGAAAAAAACTAAAAAAGGAATTTAAAAAAATAAAAAATAAATAAAAACAAGGAGGTAAGAAATGAATTGTAAACAATTAAACAATAAGGGATTTTCTTTGATTGAGATTCTGGTGGCAGTGTCCATTATTGGGATTATCTCAGCCATTGCAATCCCCGCTTTTCAGGATTACAGGTCAAATGCTTCAAAAGTGGCTGCTGACACTTCTATTGGGAATGTGGCCAGAGCCTTTCAGAATTGCATGGTGTTAAAACAATTTTCCCAATGTGACGATTTGGACAAAATTGGAATAAGTTGTTCCGATTGTACTTCAGAAAAGTCTGGTACTAATTTTTGTGCACAAATTGAAAAAGAAATTGGTGGAGATAAATTCAGAGGATGTGTTGATTTTGATGGATCAACCCTTACGGGTACAGCATACGGTGGTGAGTTGCTCAAAGATACAAAAATATGTAAAACAACATGGGCAAATAAGCCTACAAAGACCTGTACTAAAAATGGTACTACAACAGACAATCCTGGTATAAAAGAGTGTAGTGTAGCCTCTGATTGCACTGCTCAAGCCGGAGATACAAACTGTGCTGGAACTGCTGCATGTTCAACAGTAACAGCGGCAAATGGAGTGTGCCAATCTACTGGAATATGTAAAAGATAAGAAAATATATTTTATATTACTTGTCTTTTATACTTTAGAAAATTTTTCCCGCCGGGCTTTATTGGCCTGGCGGGTTTTTTAAGGTTTTCTGTCAAGAAAGGATATATAAAATGTCTGTAGTAGTAAATGAAAAATCTCCTTCAGCTTCATCAACTCTTGCAGTAGTTTCATTGAGTATTAGTATTATCAGTCTTATTTTTTGTATTTTTCTTTATGGAAAAACCACCACACAAAATACCATATCCAAAAGATCTTATTTAAAAAATCGTGGTCGAATCGAAAAACTGGAACGAGAAGTTATTTACTTAAACAGTCGTCTCAAGCCAAACCCTTAAAAGTTGATAAAAAAAGTAGATGTTAACTCCTCTGGAGTAATCTGCCCTTATAGTTTTAGTTATTGTTTTGATAATAATTTTTCTGCTTTCTGCATACCACTCGATCTTAATAAAATGCCTTCATTGTTTTTATCTACAAAGGGTGATAATCGAGAAAAATTTATAGAAGATTTTTTGTAGCCATTACGAGTGATGTCATCAATTAATGCTGATTTACTCAAACGATGGGGATGTTTTTTATATAGTATAAGTATGGCACATTCAGTAACACTTTTGTGTTTGCTGCCGTTAACATAAATACGACCATCTATTTCCTCAAAATCTGGATAACGCTTCTTAATAATGGATTGAATAATACTGTGTACTTGATTGGATGAAGCATCCTTTATACAAAATCTCAAAAGCTCTGCCAATATCCAGGAGCATAGCCCTACAGCAGTGGTGGCATCCATTTCATTGGGATCGTATTCGTTAGAATCATGCCTGGCACCACGGTTTGATGTGATATCATACAGAAATATGCAAGCTCTTGGAATTTGAATACGCAATCCATCATGTATTTTCTCTTTTGGAGTTTTCATTATTTTTTGAGAGTACTTGCCAACTTGAAATTCTTTTTCTTTTTGTGGCATGGCTCCACCATTAACCTGCCAAATTGCTTTTATTATAACCTCCACAAATTTACCAGCTTGTGTAAGAGAATGTTCCCAATCCCCTTGTTCAAATTTTTGTATGGAATGAGAAAAATAATTTATAATCCTCTTACTATGAGGAAATTTTGACTTTAGATGATCCGTAATTTGCTTATTATTCATAAAACTTCCTTCCAATTTTTTGTCAGACAGTAAGTTCCATATTTTGGTGAATCCACCCAACCTTTTGTTTTAGCTTCGTTTGAATAAAAATTATTGAATTGGCCAAGCATTTTTTTTCCGCTCATTTTACCCCATTGTTTTGTAATATCAGATACTTTTATATGATTTTCAAGTTTTCCCTTTGCAAGGAAAGCTACAAGCAGAACAAATTTTTTTGTTCTGCTTTTTTTGTGATAACTTTTCATAAAAGCTCGAATATTCATGGAGAAATCCAGAAGCTGTTTACTTGTTTTTGAATGACTGTTTGGTGGGGTTTTAGTACTATTATTTTTATCTTTTTTTGATTCTAACTGTGTAACACGTGATTCTAAAATTGCAACACGCTTATCAAGTAATTGAATATTATTTTTTTTCATGGTTTTTACCTCCTTATGACATATTCCCATTTATTTTTATATTTTTTATACTTAAATCTGTTCAATTTTCTTTTTTTTGTTAAATTTAACAAATTCATGGATACGGTTTCTGGTTTATCATAATGTCCTATTTCTTTTAGTTTTTCCATAATTTTAGATTTTGTTTGAGGTTTGTTAAAAAATCCTTCATCCATTAAAGTCAGAATAGCCCCCATTGCACCTTTTCTTTCTATAGAAACAGGTTGCTTTAACCTTGTTTTTTTATGATCTGACTGTTTGATACCAGATACTGTTTCCAATTCATCAAGCAAACTCCTCATCTTTGATACTATGTCTTTTTGTTTTTTATTCATTTATTTCTCCTCTTCATTTATATTTTGAATTTCTAATATATTTTGTCAAGTTAAAAATTAAAATAATAGGATTTCCATCAATAAATAATAATAATTTTATAAACATATTTTTCAATCAATTAAGGTATTTTTTCCTACAGTTCAAGAAAATTTATATACAAATTGATTTAAGATAAGTCAATATTAATTTTTTAACTTTATGCGTCATATATTAAAGCCGCCAAAATATGTATTTTTGACTGTTTTTTTAAATATAGTCGACCTACAGGGTTATATTGCTAAAAATAAAGACAAAACCGGGTTTTTTATATAAAACCTTTGACTTTTACTTCCCCATAGTAAAACTATGAGGTAAATTTAAAAAATTATAGAATCCAAAAAAACTTTTTTTGAAAGGAGCTAAACCATGACAGATAGAGTAACAAAAATAACACCAGATAATAAAGAAATAAGCTATCCAAAAGAACAGGCAATGAGTTTTTTTATTGATCTTTTACCAAAAGAGAGGAGTTATGAAGAAAATCAAAGAATAATGAAGGCTTTAATACAATCTCGTATGGATATAAATGCTTTTAACAAAGATTTTAAAGAGGAGGCAAAAAAAAGAATGAACTTATTTATAGATGCTTTTTTTAAAGCAGACCCTGAAGGACACATAACTTTTGGCTGCTTGACTAAATAAAGAAGGTTAAAAAAAGAGGGGGATGGTTAAGATACCGAGGCTGTATCAAAAAATGAGATGAGGGATGTAAAATTTACATTCTCACCAGACAATTAAGAAATATGGGTAGAAAAACATATAAAAAAACAGGGGAAAGTGGTATAAAAAATGGGGTTTTTGTTGTTTAAATCTGTATTGGCCCTCAATTTTTGTCACTGTTTTATAAGGATTTATAATGACTGCATTTTATTTCAGGCTCTTTGGTTTCGGTGGTTTTTGCATGAGTGCCGCTGTGATTTGTTTGTGTATGTTTCCTCATACTACTTTTGCTGTATTGAGGGGTGAAAAGCCGGTTTTTGCCTGTCAGTCGGTGTTAAGCCGGGAAAGCAAAGTGGCTACTATACAAAAACAAGGCCAGACCTCTACTGAGAGGAAGATTTTAAGCCGGGTAAAGGTGTCACCAGCTCAGGAGACGGAGCAGCAATTAAGAAAAAAAGGCTTTAGGGATGCCTATATAGCAGGCATGGATGAGGCACATCGGATGGAAGCTATAGCTGATGCTTTAAGGAGCAATAAGGTAGACCCTGCTGTGACTCACATTGAGGATTTTGCTGATCAGGTGGAGGAGCATATTGCTTTTTTTCAAAGGGATACAAATCGTGAAAAGGAGGAGATTCCTGCTTTGAAAAAAAAGGTGGTGGACAGAGAAGCTATGGAGATGTTGGTTCGCAAGGCCCGTGAGAATGTCAAAAACAAAGAGGTGACTTACAACTGGTGGCTACAGTGGAATCTTAAAATGTTGGACACAGTCAGTGAGACCAGACTTACTGACTTTGTAGAGGAGTATAAACATGCATTAAAATTTAAATCACCGTATAAAGAAAGGTTTGTGGAGTTCTTAAGAATAGTGGAAGGGTATTTTCAAATAGGGTCATTTGGCTTAGACGATTTAGTATATTTTCCGACCATTAAAAGACTTGAGATTATGGCTTTTAATCAGGTTTCTTCCAAAAAACTGGTTCTTTTGGCTTTATTTGACAGACCGGCCCCGGCAGATGGTTTAATACTTCATCCCATACCATTTTTGTTACACGATCTCCAGCACAGTTATAATGGTAGAGATCTGGTGGACAGTTTTAAGTATAAAGTTTTTCATAAGTTATTTAAAGAGAAGGTAAAAACATTATCCACTTCTCAGAGAGAAAAAGTGGAACTCATCCTTTATTTTTATACTCGTGAAGTATCTATTGATGAAACATCATTTGATGATTTTGTTAAGTTTGTGAACACTCGTTGGACGGGTCCCCATCCAAGACGGCTCACTACTGAGAATGATATGAAGCATCTTTTACCTTCTTTTTTGCACACAACCTCTAAAGAGAGAGTGCATGAGTACTTTGAGTCAGCTATGGTGGAGTTTGTAAAAGTGGCTCAAGAGATATTAAAAGAACAGTCTGAAAAGCAATCAAAAAGATAATAAGAAAAACAAACTGGTAAATAAGCTTCTTTCCATTTACTCTTTACCCACTTCTATAATATAAGGGCTTAAATCCCCATTCATCTCCAAAAACAAAGGGGTGCCTGTAAATGACAATGGGGAAACAGGCCCGTAAAACATAAACGGGTATTTGTCATTGCTGGCAGGATCAATAAAAGCTCTGTAAAACTTTGCTCCAGCGTCATCGTTAA
The DNA here is from genome assembly GCA_965200025.1 of Bdellovibrionales bacterium. Classification (GTDB taxonomy): domain Bacteria; phylum Bdellovibrionota; class Bdellovibrionia; order Bdellovibrionales; family UBA1609; genus JANQSP01. The sequence goes on along the minus strand of OZ241325.1, from coordinate 298,883 downwards.
TAATATCTTTAATTTTAACAAACTCAGAACCACTGGTTAAACCATAACCAAAAGAGAAAATCCGAATTTGCCTTCTAATTTCCTCATGAAGAGAATCAATGGTTTGAGTGATAAACATGTATCCAATACCGTACTTTCTTGTGGTTCTGACAGAATCAATAATACTGTTTGTCAGCTGTTTTATTTTATCACTAAAAGAATAGGTGTTGATAAAACGATGAGCCTCATCCATGACTATAAGGCAATTTGCCTGCTTCCCTTGAGCATATAATGCAGCTCCTTCCTCTTTAATGGCATCCCCAATAATTTTAATATACAATGCTTCCAAGTCATCCATTCCCTGTTCAGGACCACGACCAGAAATATTAAGTACTATTACATTTCCTGGTTTTGACACAATACGATTCACAATATCCTTCAATGGAGTTTTATTTTTTCCCTCGGAAAATAAGGAAAACACTTTTTTAAAAATACGGTGGGATCGATGGTTATTCTCACTTAAAGCACTTTTTATACTATCCTTAACTTTGTCTTGTCTACTTTTTGTGGAATACACTCTTTTTAAGTTTTCTTCTTTGCTAAAATATTCTAACATTTGTGTGTAGAGATTACTTAAAGTGTTGATTGGCTTTCCAGGTTTTTCAATGCAAGATTCAATGTATATTTCTATAGCTTCAGCCATTTCTTCAGTTTTTTCGGTGGTAAGAATATTAAACGCATATTTAATAAAACCATAATTGGAAAGTAACTGACTAAAAAGCTTGGCATCACTGGGTAATGCAATATCTTGTGGCACTTTATATTTTTTAAAATTCATTTGTGTTTTTTTAATTTCTGCTTCAAATTTTTTCTTCGGCAATACATTATTATCATTATAAAACTGCTCTTGGGGATCAAGGATCAAGATGCTCATTTGATCTTTGTTTTGGGCATATCCCAAAATCATATTGGCTGCTGTAGTGGTTTTACCAGACCCGGTTCTGCCAAAAACCCCAATATGATAAGCATCTCCTGCCCCTCCCTCTTTGCTGTTTCCAAAATGTTTAAACCAAAACGGTACTTTCACACGGGTATCATAAGCATAACCCATGGTAACCAATTTTTTATGATCTTTTAAAACCTGCTGCATTATATTATTAGTTACTCTTTTGACTTGAATGCCAGTAGAAGGTGAGTTAGCCAGCTTGTGAGGTTTTACATCTTTATCTGTCAATAAAAAACTGGATTGCACATTTAAAATGGCAACACGATTATCAGCAGTACCACTTAAGTTGGGAAGCCTGCCATGGCGTTTAATAATGCCCTTAAAAGAGGGTTCCTCGTGCCAGCGATTTTTAGTTTCTATCTCTGTAATTTGCCCCAATACAAGAACAGTACTGCCTCCCTCTTTAACATAAAAACACACTAATTCACCCAATAATTTGCTTTCTTCATTGATGTCCCTGATATCAATAATAGCTTCAAAAGAGCTGCTTGGGGAACCAATAACACCCAAGGGATCTTGAGCATCAATAAGTTGTATAATTTTCTGCATTTTGCTATCCTCCACTTTATTTAACGGGTTCTATAATCAGCAATTAGATTAAAATTTTCTTCTTTACTTAAAACAGGATCATTATACACAGCTTGACAAACAGCATCCATTCCAAAAGAAATATTTTTTGCAACCATGTCTGCCAAATACTGAGGGTAAGGTTCCCGTATTTCAGGAAAAATAATTTGTTTTTTTATGCTTCTTAAAAATTTTTGAAATTTTTTCTTATTTTGTGCCAAAGTCCTTTTTATTTCCAGCCTATAAGTTAAAGAATGGGAGTATGGTTTGTAATAACAAAAAAACAGATCTGATTTGTGGTGGGATGTAATTTTAAAAGGTTTAATGGCTTTTTCCAATAAAGGATTTAAATCTTTCTTATTATCCACACCCTTTATGGACAAGTTGGATTTTATATGAACCCGCTCCCACATGGCCTGATCTTTTTGACTTTGCCCCACAGGCAAAGGGGTGGTATATTCACTCTCCTTTAAAATTTTTGACAAAAACACTTTATCATCTGCTTTAATATTTAATTCCTTCAGATAGCTGTCTATAATCTCTCTTGAAGAAGAGTATTTCGTCAAACTGATAATGGTATCATTTGAAAAAGCCTGTCTAATCATAATGGGAATGTCCGGTATAACTTTCTCATAACTTTTATGCAGAAAATCAGACAATGCATTTACATAAGGCTCAGATGCTGCATCCTGATCATTGGCACTTAACAAACTGTTAAGTTTTAGTATCATGGTAATATGAGATCCATCCATAATTCGTATTTCTCTGTCATTGCCCGTCAAAATTGTTAGTTCCATTAAAAACATAATCCCTTGAGCCAACCTTGGATTGGCAACATGATGCGGAAGTATGGTTTGCCATTGTTGATATTGATTGGATTTTTTTGGCCATTGAAAGGAATCTGTATCCGATAAACCATCCACTCCAACAGCAATAGCTAACATAATATCTGCACTTTCTTTTCTCTCTATAATATTGGCTCCATCAGCAGCCATAATGGAATTTGAAATATCCCCTTCAGAACAAAGCTCTATTAAATGCTGATTTTCCAGTATTTTTCTGGCTGTGGTTATTTCCCGATCATTAACTTTAATGGCTTCAGCAAGCTGCTTGGCCGTGTGAGGAGCTTGATCCAACATTTGCGACAACAAATCTTCAGGCAAATAGGCATAACTTTTATGTTCTGTACTCATTATTTAAAATGGGCTTTCATCAGATATTTGCAATTTTTGATATCCTCTTTTAATTTTTTAATATATGAAGTTTTCGAAAAATAAATTTGTTTTTTGGAACAATAAGGTAAAATACGCTTGACAGCCCACCTTGCCTTCCAATGTTCAGTAATTTCCTCAATACTTCTTTTGTACCATATAGGGTTTTTACTATACTGAATAATATTATCCAAATTTTTGGCTAATCGAAACAAATAAACAGCTCTTTTTACACCATGTTGGGAACCATTTTTAAAACCCAGTAACCTCATAGCCTGGCTGATGTTTTTCATCTTGGCAGAAGGGCCACTCCCAAATGACCTCCCAACTGTTACACCCTTTTTTCTTAAATAAAACAAAAGCTCCTCATAAAGACTATTTGAAATATGAAAAGAACCACTACCATTTGTAAAACCAATAAATTCACAAATGTACCCATGTTTGTCTTTTAATCTGTTGTAAACACTGCTTTTTCCGTATGCTCCTGTTGTGGTAATAAAGAGTAACCGGGCAGGTAAATTTCTTTTATACATCAATGTTTTGTAATCTTTATATTTTTTTCTAAAAGACTCTCTCACAAAATTTGAAGTCATTAAAGAAGCTACCAACTTGCCACACAAAAGTTTATTATACGGTGGTAATGCCCCCAATCGTTGAGCACTCATTGACTGATTGATAAGTGTATCTCTTTGCTCTGATTGTATTTTAAGGTGCTGATCCCGCACACTCCATTTAAGAATAGGACTTTGCAAACCAATCAAACCTATGGGGGCATTATGATAATTATCCCAAACCATAAACCTCATTTGCCTGCCGTATGCTTTTTCATAAGGTAGACTCCACCAACTCAAATTCCACCACCTGAATAAATCTGAATGCAGTGTTCCATCCCTGATTTGAATAAGGCAGGGTTTAATTTTTTGTATATCCACTTCATAGCTGTTTCGCATAAATTCTTTTGCTTTACCATTAAATTGTTCTATAAAATTAATGTTATTCAAAATTTTTTCCGCCCTTGGAAAATTATGAATTTTTCTTATTCTTTCACGATCTACAGGAGGAAGTAAAAACATATTATTTGCAAAAGTATAACCTTGAGAAAATAAACTGGTCTTTATTTTCTGTTTTAAAGATCTCTCTATAGAATACAAATTCTTTAACATAAAAATTCTACCTTCTCTTGTTAAGAGTTTTATAAATTCTCTTCTTTAAAAAAACCATTTTTTTACTTCACTGTTTAATATCAATTATGTTTACAACTTAACACTAAAATTTTTTATTGGTTCAATAAAGTTTATATAATCTGTAAAATCAGTCTGATAGTCAAAAGCAACCCTTTATTCTGTTTTATCAACCAAGCCTTAAGTCAGATTTGTTGTTAGCAGCTAGCTTAACCCACAAAAAACCTGTCATCTTGGATGTAAAAGACAAATTCTGCTTTTTCTTTCAACATCTTTAATTCTGACAGGTCTATAAACCTCACCCGGTGTTTTAACACATTTTTCAGACCCATGCAGGTATTTTAAATCGTTACATAGGGCTAAAATGCCCCCTGAAAAGCTTTTTTCACCTAAACTTGCCATTGAGATGCTTTCACGTCTGGCCCTGCAAGCCTGTCGTCTTTACTATTGTTGTTATCCAGAGAAATTACTTGTTTTTAAGTTGTTTCAGCTCTTCTTCAGACAAACCTGTAAGTTCTGAAATGGCTGAAAGAGGCATTTGCCTCTTAAGCATCTTTAATGCCACTTCCACTTTTTCCCGCCCAGCTCCTTGTTTGTAACCCTCTGTAAGACCTTGCTTGCGGGCATGTTCCAGGCGACCCTGCCATATCCACTCCGACTTCTGTCTTTGCTCCTCCCACAACCTCTCCCTCTCCGATTGTGTAAGCTTCATAAAATGTCCCATAGCCTCTTTCATATCTTTTCCCCTCCTTCTCCTAAAGCACGCACTTCCCCCTCACTCATAACCCCAGACCTCTTTAACACATAACACCACCTCTCCATTAAGTCAAGCAAATCACTCTGCCTGTCCTTCTTAAACTTGCTTAACTCCACAGTCACTATCCTTAAAGACTTATCAAAAGGAAAATGGGGGCTTTTGTCCCTCCTCATGGAAAATGAAGAGTAATACTCCTCACTCTCCTTAAACAGATCAAACTTCGTGAAAATCAGGGAATAGGCGGTATGGAGGCTTTCATAAGCCTGTGCTTTTTTAAGCCCTTCTGAGTAAAGACGTGACAGATAGAACAGGGTTCTTTTTAAGAAGTGGGGTTCGGTGAAGTTTTGCATTTCCACATTTACAGATTCTCCGGTGTTGAGGAGGAGTTTTAAGTCCATGAGTGTGTCCTTTTGTGAGGGTTGGTTTTCTTAACAGTGGGGGTGGTTGTCATGGATTTTTTTGCCATGGGGGTCCTCCTGCATGGGGGTTGGGGTTCTTTACTCTTACCCCATGCAAAATCCGATCCGTTTTTTGGGAAAAAGAGGAAAAAAGTAAGGATTTTTTGAAAAAAGTTGGGTTTTTCAGACCCATGCAGGTATTTTAAATCGTTCAGAGGGCTAAAATGCCTCCTGAAAGGTTTTTTTCCACTAAACTTGCCATGTGAGATGTTTCCACCGGGACTGCCATGCTATACCTTTCAGGCAAACTTGTGGGTTTTTTTTATGAACCACAAGGAAGAGGTTATCCGTTTTTAAAGGGATCAGAGTCCAGAAGCGGGGGTTAAGTCCAAACTCTTTGAGGGAATTTAAAAGGTTTTTCTTTCTTTTGTTCATTGCTTTGTGCTCCTTGTTTAAGGTTTGTGTTTATGAACCACATCCTCTGTCTTTCATAATCTTGAGAGACAAAAGCAGGCTCTATATACAGGGAAAGCAAAACCGGGACCCGGGAAGAATAAGCAAAAGAAGGCTCAAAATGCACTGCTCAAGATTAAAAGTGACTGAAATCCGGACATTGCACTAATGGGGGTGCCGGATTTCAGGCATTTTTCGGTGTCGGTACTGAGGTTTTGATCTTTTACCGCACCCGTACCCCACAGGTGTAATTCTCCCCGATGTATACAGAGAGGTGCTGGTGAGCTGTCTACGGCCCATACACAGACACAATGACTGTATGTGTTGTTTATAAATGGCAAAATCGTGGTTTATTGAGCCTTTAAAGACAAGGACAGATGCCTTACAGGCCAAGCTCTTGGTTCTGCAAGCTGTCATCTTTACTATCCAGAGAAATTACTTGTTTTTAAGTTGTTTCAGCTCTTCTTCAGACAAACCTGTAAGTTCTGAAATAGCTGAAAGAGGCATTTGCCTCTTAAGCATCTTTAACGCCACTTCCACTTTTTCCCGCCCAGCTCCTTGTTTGTAACCTTCTTTATGGCCTTGTTTATGACCTTGTCTTACTCCCTCCGTAAGGCCCTGACTGCGGGCATGTTCCAGGCGACCCTGCCATATCCATTCCGACTTCTGTCTTTGCTCCTCCCACAACCTCTCCCTCTCCGATTGTGTAAGCTTCATAAAATGTCCCATAGCCTCTTTCATATCTTTTCCCCCTCCTTCTCCTAAAGCACGCACTTCCCCCTCACTCATAACTCCCGATCTCTTTAACACATAACACCACCTCTCCATTAAGTCAAGCAAATCACTCTGCCTGTCCTTTCTGAACTTACTTAACTCCACAGTCACTATCCTTAAAGACTTATCAAAGGGAAAATGGGGCTTTTTGTCCCTCCTCATGGAAAACGAAGAATAATATTCCTCACTCTCCTTAAACAAATCAAACTTCGTGAAAATCAGGGAATAGGCGGTATGGAGGCTTTCATAAGCCTGTGCTTTTTTAAGCCCTTCTGAGTAAAGACGTGACAGGTAAAAGAGTGTTCTTTTTAAGAAGTGGGGTTCGGTAAAATTTTGCATTTCCACATTTACGGATTCTCCGGTACTCAAGAGGAGTTTTAAGTCCATGAAGGAGTATTTGTGGTGTTCCCTTTCGGGGAGAAGGCCGGGATCCAGGACTTGTATTTTTTTGATTTTTTGTCCCTTTGGGAGGGGTAAGAAGGTTTGCAGGAGGGAGATGAGGCTTGAGGGGTGTTTTTTAAAGAAGTATTGAAAAGTGATGTCTTTGGTGAGGTCTATGGGCCTAAAAGGTTGTGGCTTTGTTCTCTTGCGGTTGGGGGTGTTTGTCGTGGATTTTTTCATCATGGGGTTTTCCTCCTGATGGGGGGTTGGTTTGTTTCTACCTTATCCCCCCATGCAAAATCCGATCCGTTTTTTGGGAAAAAGAGGGAAAAGTAGGATTTTTTTTAAAAAAATCCAAAAAAAGGGATTTTCTTTTCAAAAATAGGGGATTTTTGAATTTGAGAGGGCTGAAAAATACTGAATGTAACAAGATTTGGATCAAAATTGTCTGCTTTCTACCGCCCGTACACGGGCGTAACAATTGTATGTGTTCAATAATTCAGTTCACAAAATTTGGATTTATGAGTCAGTGCACAAGATTGATTTATAATCCCTAAGAGAGAGGCGGATAACGCGTAACAACTTGATAATTCATTATAATAGCTATGGAGCCTGAGCAAGTTTAAGAAGGACAGGCAGAGTGATTTGCTTGACTTAATGGAGAGGTGGTGTTATGTGTTAAAGAGATCGGGAGTTATGAGTGAGGGGGAAGTGCGTGCTTTAAAAGCAGGAGGGGGAAAAGATATGAAAGAGGCTATGGGACATTTTATGAAGCTTACACAATCGGAGAGGGAGAGGTTGTGGGAGGAGCAAAGGCAGAAGTCGGAGTGGATATGGCAGGGTCGCCTGGAACATGCCCGCAGTCAGGGCCTTACAGAGGGAGTGCATAAAGGTCGTAAAGAAGGTCTTACAGAGGGAGTAAGACAAGGTCACAAAAAGGGTGTACAAGAAGGCCAGTTAAAAGTGGCATTAAAGATGCTTAAGAGGCAAATGCCTCTTTCAGCCATTTCAGAACTTACAGGTTTGTCTGAAGAAGAGCTGAAACAACTTAAAAACAAGTAATTTCTCTGGATAGTAAAGATGACAGCTTGCAGAACCAGGTCCACGGTCTGTAAAGCGTTTGTCATTGCCTTTAAAGGCTCAATAACCCCCCGTTTTACCATCAATCAAACCACTCTGTCTTTTTGTGTCACAGACAGGGCTTTGACAAAGATTTTTTAAGAAAGTTATAATACTACATCAAGGTTTTGCCTTCCCAAAAGAAGTACAGAGAGGCCTGTAAATGGACCGGTAAAACAAGGGTGCAAAACCGGCAGTAGCAAGTAAAGATAAAACAGGTAAAACAACAGGATATAACACAATGAAAAACAAAAATTATTTTCTTTTACTTTTTTACTGTGTTTTATCCCATACTCTGGTTTTTGGGAGGTCTTCTGCCCCACCCCCGCAGGGTCCTTATCAGGTTTGCTCCATCACTTTAAACTCCTCAGATGAGATAGAGGTTTTTAAAGAGCAGCTGGGAACAGAGCATTTTAAGTACACAGAGCTGGTGCCTGAACGGGCGGAAAGTTTTTCTCAAACCTCTTTTGCAGAAGACAGCACAAATTGGCTGAGTGAGGCCTGTTACAAACCAGTTCGTTGTGACATTATGGTTATATCCGGCCACTTTGCAGGGATTTTCTTCGGAAAAAAACACCAACACATTCTCTCTGTGGAAACTTTGGAAAAACACTCCTGTGCGGGAAACTGCAAAAACCTTCTGTTTGATGTTAAAGAGGTGTTTCTTTTTGGCTGCAACACACTGGCGGGTAAAAAAACCGACTCCCGCACCCCTGAGCAATACCTGAGTGTTCTTCTGGAACACCAGATGAACAGAAACATGGCAGAAAGAGTGGTTGCCACACGCTACCTCCCCTTTGGACTTTCTTTTAAAAGAAAAATGCAGATGGTGTTTTCAGGGAAAACCCATATCTATGGCTTCGACAGCCTCAGCCCTTTTGGCCATGAGATTCGAAAACCCCTTACCCAATACTTTCAAAAAATTAAAAACAAGTATGGAAGCTATAAAAACTACCTGGATCAAAAAACACCCAGGTCCTCAAACCCCCATTTCCTAAAAAATATTACAGGCACCGTAAAAGAGACCAAAGGCTTAAGCCTGAGCGACAGGTTTTTTTCCAAATTCAACAAGCTTTGTTCTCTTTACTCTTCGGACACACCCACTTCAGAAGGACTCTCTCACATTCAAACCCTTATGAGGGAGGGCAATGGCCATACCGCCTTTTATGCCATTCGCCATTTTGTTCAAAACAGAAAATCCTCTTTTACTCCCAAGGAGACAAAGCAGTTTCAACATATACAAAACTCTTTTAAAGAGGGGTTTTACCCGCTTTATAAGAAAATCAGTCTCTCTCTTCCCTACATTAAAATTCAGTTTTTAAACTTTTTAAATCTGTTTGGCTGGCTGCCCTCACAAAATTTTTATAAAACAGAGATAAAAAAACATATCCGGCGGATTTTAAAACAACCCAACCCGGAAATCCATGACTTAAGCCTGGCACTCAGCAAAAGTGAAAAACTTTTTTACTCTGATCTTTATCTTCAACCGGATGATTTTCAACCTCATTTTTACTCAGATATATGGAGTCCTTTAATTTTGCAAAACCTGCGGGTTACGCACTACCTCACACACCGAAGACTTTTAAACCTTTGCTTAAGGCACATACAGGAAAACCCACCCCTGATTTGCTACCAGGTTCTTAAAAGTCTGGGGCATTTAAAAGTTACAGACTCTTTGGTTGTGGACCGTATGGTGGAGTTTTTAAACGCCCCTCACCCTGGTTTTATTTATTATGCTCTTTACGGCCTGGCTTATGCCCGGGTGAAAAGTCATAAAATTCACCGGGAAATGGCAGCCCACATTTATAACACAGATCGATGGATTCAGCTTCAGGCCATTAGATCTTTATCCTTTCTCAAATCCAAAGACACAAAAATTAATAAAGCTTTTGTGGAACTCTTAAGACACAATCAAAACACAGAGGTTATTTATGAACTCTTACAGGCTTTAAAAAACATGGACCCCAACCGTAAGGCCCTGTTGTCTGTTCTCAGGGACCGGCATTTGGTGTTTCACCCCCAGGCCCGTATGAGAGAGGCAGCCTCTTTCTTTTTTAATCACTAATTTTTAATCATTAAGCCACAGCTTGTTCACAACCATCTTAAGGGAAGCACAATATGATGAAAATGCTCTGTACTGAGTAAAGGTATTCCCCTTTGAGCCAGCCGGCGTTTGACATCAGCATGGGGGTGACCGTATCTTTTTTTTCTGGCACTGGCGATAGCCAGTTTTAAATGAGGCAGGCTTCTTAATAAATTTAAAGTGGTGGAAAACCGACTCCCGTGGTGACCCACCACCAGCACCTCCACAGGATCTTTAACAAAAGGTCCCCACAACCGCTCCGAAGATCCGGGAGAATCCCCCGGGATAAGCACTTTGCGTTTTACCACCACCACCCGACTGGACTTATTGGAAGAGGTGGCTTTTTTATCTCTATTATACTCTTTGGAAAAAACAATCTCTTTAAAAATCCCCTTCTCTTTTTTTTGGCACAAAGGTATAACACTTAAAAAAGATTGCTTCTTGGGGTGAATTTTCCCCTTGGGGCTGTTGAGCATGCAAAACCCCCTTAAGCGGGCAAAAGCTTTCCGTGCAAAATTGATATGATCCCAGTCCCAGTGGGAAAAAAACACCTGATTGTTTTTCAAACCGCACTCTTTTATGAGCTTTCTTAAGGGAAACTTTTCGCCTCCCATGTCAAAATGAACACAGCTTGTAAGACCTGAGTAAGTCACCATTTGCCCCTGCCCCACAGACCACACCACCACCCGCTCCGGATGGTTTAAGTGAAGATTCCTTAAAGGATAAAGCACCACAAGGAAAAACAAAAAAAAACCTTTCATAAACACCACCTTTTTTAAAAAATTATTTCCGGTTTCTTAAGGAGTGTGTCAAGCACAGCTGAAACACAACAAACACCACACAAATATACACCCATGTGGAAAAAGAACTCAGCCGGGGAAGCCACACCATATCCTGGTTTTCCATAAAAGGTCTTAAGTTATTGAGCAAAGAGATAAAAACAGTCCAAAGAAAATCCGTGCTTAAGCGAAAAAAAGGAAACACCAAACTCAAAGCCGAAAGCGGCAGCAAGAGACAGGAAGCCAGGGGGGCTATCAGCCAGTTCACTATCACACTTAAGGGGTGAGAGCCTCCCCACTGGCTCACCACCGGCAACAACAAAAGGTAAGTGATGAGGCAGGACTGCAAACGGGGAATATCCCTTCTGCACATACCCATGCTAGCCAACCAGCTCAGCTGTAAAGACAAACTGTCGTACCACCTGCTTTGGCAAAGCAAACACATCAGGCCACTAATTTGCACACGAAAGTAAGGGCTTAAAAACCACTTAAACCTCCTAATCACATACACCAACAGAAGAGAAAACAAAGCCCTTAAAACCGGAGGCCTTAAACCTGCACTTAAGGCATACACAATCAACAGCAAAGCCAGTAAAACATTCTTAAAGGGAAAACGGGGCAAAACAGACCAGGCTTTTTCCAAAAAAATCAGATGAGCCCCCGAGATCACCATCAAATGAATAACCCCCACAGACACAAAAGTTTGCTTTAACGAACCTTGGGAAAGACTTTCCCCACAAATTAAGGCGGCATAAACCTCCGGCCACTGCCCCCCGGAAGACCACACACGATCCACACAAGCCTGGTGCAAAAAACGACACAAAGGCCCTAAAAAATCCAAAAGGGACAAAGGATTGATGCAAAGCATAATCACCAATAAAATCAAACAGAGTGCCATAACCCACTTAATGCTCATGCAAAATCAGGACCTTTTTTCGAAAAAAAGGGGATTTATTTCAAAAAAATCAAAAAAAATTCAAAAAAATCCCGTGGGGTGTTTTCTTTATGTTTTAAAACAGCTTATTCTTTGTAAAGAAAAAGGGAGTTTTTCTGCTGTGAAATGGATTTTTATCAAAGTTGTTTGCTGTGTACTTTTCTTAAGTGGGGGGGGCTTCTCTGCCGGGGAGGACTACGAGGAGGGCCTGCATGAGATTTACACAAAATTTTACAGCCAAAGGATTTCCCGGGAGGAGTGGCAAAATCTGACCCAAAATCAGGCTTCTGACACCTACACCATACAAAAAAACGACACCTTATGGGATTTGAGCAAGACTTTTTTTGGCGATCCCAATTTTTGGCCCAAGTTGTGGTCTGTCAATTCCTCCATTACCAACCCTCACCTTATCCGTCCTGATGAGAGCATAGGTTTTATAATGGGAACAGAGGCTCACCCTCCGGATTTTAAATTTATTCAGGGGGGTGTGGGCAGTGCCTCTTCCACTAAAACCCCACCACCTCCTTTGCCAAAAAACTTTCACAAAATGATTAAAGACATTAAAGTACCCCCAACCAAAAAAATACACCCTGTGCTGAATCAAATTCCTGGCAGTTTGCCGGTTATACAGCTGGTAAGTACAAAAGAAAAAAACTACAACCTGGATATCAATTTTAAGTTTGCTGACAAAAAAATACCCACCAAATCTTTTTTACCTTTTTATGTGTCAAAATCCCCTGTACAGGCGGATGGACAAATCACACAAACCAAAGAGTATGGAAAGCTTTCCCACTTTAAGGGGCAAAAAGTCATTTTAAAAATGAAAACCAATGTTAGTGAAGGACAAAGGCTGAGTGTTGTCAGGGATATGGGGAAAGTGTCCCCCTCCCTTCTGGGAATTAGAGGGCCTTTTGGATACCAGATTAAGGTGCAGGGGGAGGTAAAAATCATTAAAAAACTGAAAAACGGTTTTAACCTGTATGAGGCGGAAATCACACACAGCCTGCAACCTGTTACTGTGGGGGCTTTTGTTCTCTCCCGGGAAATGCAGATGATGGATTTTAAACACACTCAAAATTTTGGACAGACAGAGGCACAAATTACAGGCTTTGCAGACGGAACAATGAAAACAAAAAACCGGTGGAAAGGGGGCTTTCCCTTTTCCATAGCCTATTTAAACCGTGGCTCTGACAGTGGCTTAAGTGTGGGGCAAATGTACCAGGTGAAAGCCAATATGTCTGTAAGAAAACACGACACTTTTGCTTATGACATCCCTGTGGGAAAAGTAAAAATTGTTTATACCGAAGATAAATTTGCCACAGCCCTTGTTATGGACATGATACATCCCATAAAGCCCGGGGACTACCTGGCCCCCCTGGGCGAAGCAGAACCTATAGCCCTTCATGAGGACGAAAGCGAAGTTATGGAGGAAGACAACACTCAACAGGAAGAAGAGGATGCCTCTTCAGACTTTGCAGAAGAGGAGGAAGAGGAACTTTTGGACGAAGAAGATCTCATGGATGAAGAAGATCTCCTTCTCGCAGAAGAGGAAGATGCAGAGGAACTGCCGGAAGAAACAACGAAAGAGATGAACACGGAAGAGATGAATGAGGAAGACTCTGCTTCGGACTTTGCAGAGGAGGAAGAACTCATGGACGAAGAAGATCTCCTTCTTGCAGAAGAGGAAGATGCAGAGGAACTGCCGGAAGAAACAACAGAAGATCTGAATACGGAAGAGATGAATGAGGAGGAGTTTTTTACCTCTGAAGAGGAAAACACAGAAGAGGCAGAAGAAAGCAGAACACCTGCCAGCTTAAGCCCCACCTCACCTAAAAACAAAAAACCACCCTCCCCGAAGAAGAAAAAAAAGAAACCTGAACCCTCTTTGGAAGAGGAATTTAACCAGCTTTAAAAAAATTTTTATCCCGTAAAAAGAGGGCTTTTACCTTTTTTGTATTATCCTAAAAAAAAGAAGGTTGATTGTGCATTTTTTTCAAAGCCCTTTAAACAGAAAAATCCTGCTTTTGGTTTTACTTCTCACTGTTTTTGGACTGGTACAGGTTTATAGCTCCAGCTATATTTTTTCTGAAAACCAGTATGGGGATGGTTTGTTTTTCTTTAAAAAACAGGTTTTGTTTGCTGTTGTGGGTTTTGCTCTTTTGTTTGTACTGGTGGATATGCCCTGGAGGTGGACAAAATTTACAGGTATCAGTCTTTGGGTCTTGTCTGTACTTCTTCTGACAGCCACTCTGATACCGGGCCTGGGGGTGAGTGCCGGGGGGGCTCAAAGATGGATCGATATGCCCTTTGGTTTTCGTTTTCAACCTTCTGAGTTATTTAAAGTCAGCTGCCCCTTTGCTTTTGTTTATCTGATCTCCTTAAAGCAGGAAAATGTTTTTAAACACCCTGTTTTGTTTTGGGTGGCCCCTGTGTTTGCTTTTGGGCTTCCCCTGCTGGTGCTGGCTTTACAACCCGATTTTGGAAGCATGGTTTTGTTTTTTCTTCTGGCTTTCAGTGTGGTTTTTATTGTGGGTATTGAGTGGAGGTACATTCTTTCCGCTCTTACTGTTATGAGTTTGGTTATGTACCTTATGGTGGCTTTTAAACCCTACCGGTTATCCCGGATAAAGGCTGTGCTGGACCCATGGTCAGATCCTTTGCAAAGTGGTTTTCAGGTGATTCAAAGCATGGTGACTTTTCACTCCGGGGGGTTTTGGGGTACAGGGCTGGGACAGGGGCAGGGAAAATTGTTTTTCCTTCCCGAGGCCCACACAGATTTTACCTTTGCCGTTTTGGGGGAAGAGGTGGGGTTTTTGGGCTGCTTTATTCTACTCACCCTGTATGCTCTTTTAACCGCCTATGGTATGAAGGTGGCTTTTAAAACAGAGGACCGGCTGCAAAGAATACTGGCTTTTTCCTTAACACTGGTTTTTGCCTCTTCTGTGATTACCCATGTGGGGGTGAATTTGGGGGCTTTTCCGCCCAAGGGGCTAACCCTTCCCTTTATCAGTTACGGGGGAAGTGCTTTGGTTTGTCATCTCTTGCTTTTTGCCTGGCTTTTAAATATAGAAAAACGCAACCATTTTATTTATTAAGCAGTGGCAATTAATGAAAAAACCAAAAACACCAAAAATTCTGATAGTGGCGGGGGGAAGTGGTGGACATATTCTTCCCGCTCTCACTTTGGCCTCTCAGTTAAAAGGCAAAGCACAAGTGGCTTTCGTACACGGCCCCTCCCCGCTGGAAAAACAACTCTACTCTTCCAGGAAAGAGCCATGTTATATATTTTCCATAGGAAGGCTAAACAAAAATGTACCTTTTTGGGAAAGAGTGTGCACTCTGCTGTGCCTGCCCTTTGCCCTGCTTAAGGCTTTAAGAATAGTGATGCGTTTTAACCCTTCTGTGGTTTTGGGTACAGGGGGGGCTTTAAGCGGACCTTTAATACTGGCTGCATGGTTTTTAAGAAAAAAAACTGCCATTTTTGAACCCAATACAATAGCAGGGCTTACCAACAGGTGGCTAAGTCCTTTTATTCACACAGCCTATATCGTGTTTAAAGAAAGTGAAAAGTATTTTAAGCACTCTGTCCGTATGCCTTTTCCTGTAAGGGGAGGTTCGGGACAAACATTTGGGCAAACACCGGGGCAGGCAAAAGCATTAAAAGTACTTATCCTGGGAGGAAGCCAGGGGTCTTCCTTCATTAACAAAGTGGTGTCTGAAGCCATTGTTTTGTGTAAAGAGGAAAGCGGTATGGCTTTTGTCCATCAGTGTGGGGTTTGGGATTTTGATCATTTAAAAAGTTTTTATAAAGGTTTAAAGCATGTGCAGGTGTTTTCTTTTATTGACAACATATTTCCGTTTTATGAGTGGGCAGATTTTGTAATCTCCCGGGCGGGGATGGGGACTTTGGCTGAGCTTTCCTTTATGAAGAAAGCCATTTTGTTGATCCCCTTACCTCACTCTGCCGATGGACATCAGCTGAAAAACGCAACAGTTTTAAAAAACCGGCAGGCCTCCTTACTGATGGAGGAAAAAGATTTAAATGCTGTGGCCTTAAAACAGATATGGCAAAAACTTAAAGAAGACCCCCGGCAGTTAAAAGACCTCAGCCACAGGTTGCACCAAACAAAACTGGGAGATTCTGCCGGGACAATGGCCTCTCACCTGCTCTCACTTGAAATCATAAAAAAGAATCCCAGCACCAGACGGAAACTCTTTTCTTATGACATCTTCTTCACCTTTTAAAGAATAATCTATACCAAGCTCCTTAAGAGAAGTAAGCTCTGAAAATACCCCAACCGGCAAAGCACTTAAATTGTTATTATACAAATGAAGCTTCTCAAGAGAAGTCAGGCCTGAAAACAGCCCAACAGGCAAAGCACTTAAATTGTTAAAGTGCAGTCCAAGCCACTTAAGAGAAGTCAGGCCCGAAAATACCCCTACAGACAAAGCACTTAAACTGTTGTGCTCCAAATTAAGCCACCAAAGAGAAGGAAGACCTGAAAATATTCCAACCGGCAAAGTACTTAAATTGTTATACTCCAAATAAATCCTCTCAAGAGAAGGCAGACCTGAAAATACTCCAACAGGCAAAGCACTTAACTTATTATTATCCAAATCAAGATTCTTAAGAGAAGGAAGACCTGAAAATACCCCAACAGGCAAAGCACTTAAACTGTTATGCCCCAAATCAAGATTCTTAAGAGAAGGAAGATCTGAAAATAGCCCAACCGGCAAAGTACTTAAACTGTTATGCCCCAACCTAAGCCACCAAAGAGAAGGAAGACCTGAAAAGTCCCCCACCTTCAGAGATTCGATACCTTTGTTTTTTAAATTCAAAACATATATCTGATCCAAAAGAACATTTGCCAAATCGCAGTCCATGCTGGAATCCACAGGCTGAAGCTTGGCCACAATCGCCTCTTTGACCTGTTTGGTACGATTACATACCGACACCACTGTCGTCTGCCCATAAGCAAAAAGATTTAAAGAAAAAACAGCAAATATAAAAACCTTCATTTTTAAGCCTCCCAACCCTCTTCTTTGGCTTTGTGTGTCTTCTGATGATGCACTGAATATTTTTATCTAATAACCTACTTTTCACTCTGTCACATTGTCAATCTTTTTTACCCCCCCCCATTTTTTATATAATACATTGAAATTACTTATGAATTTTTAATTATGCACTGTATAAAAAACCTTTAAGGGGAAAGCACTAAATGATACAAAAGTGTAAAATTTACATACTTCCACGAATGGGCATGCTCCCTAACCACTTTCTACTTGCATTTATAAGCAGTATGTATACACTTTGAACCAAATAATTATGGAGTTTAGGGCAAATGTCTTCTTACTTACCCATTCCCAAAAGAAAGATTTTGGCAGTACAGGTGGCTGTTCTTATGTGCCTGAGTGTTCAGGCTTTACCCCAAAAACCCTGCGTATCTGTGATAGGAAAAAGCATTTACAAAAAAGTGTTAAGATCAGTCACCAAAACACCCTCCAAAACTTTTGAAACAGAAAAAGAGCTAAAAAGTTTGGGATTTTCCCGCTAAGATGACAAGTGGCGTGGATGAGGTTTATCGTTTAAGACAAATAGCAGAGGCTTTAAGAAGCCCGGGGGTGGATTTAAGAAAAACCCATATCGAGGATTTTGCAAATCAAATAGAAGAGCATATCAATTTTTTTAAATCCAGCCTTCGTAAAAAAAGGAAAAACTGGCAGATAAAAGTGGCTTCCGCTTTTGATGATTTGGCAGAGCAGGGCAGAAAAATCAGGCAACAAAAACAAGTCACTTATGAGTGGTGGCTCAGCTGGAATTTGTCCATGGTATCTCTAACGGATCCAGACAAATATCATGTACAAAAAGACGACAAAATGGAATTTGATACAATCGATGATAGCAAGAACAGACAAGCAGATTTGATTTTTGGAATGTTAAAAAGAAGTGATATAGCTTTTTTACCCACCACAAAAGAATTGGGATTTATGGCTATCAACCGGGCTTTGCCTTTTTTTGCCCCTTTACAGATAGTACAAAAAAATACCACAGCAGATGAACATATACGCACCCCTCTTGCTTTTTTTGAGCATGATATAAGCCATGGAGAGGATTATTGGGACTTGGATGAGGTGTTATATTATAATGGTGTTATGCAAAACAAAAACGCCTACAAGGTTACAAGACAGTTTATCAAAAGATGGGAAAAAGAATCCAAAAATTTTTCAAAAAAAGCAAGAAAGAACATGGAAATGATTCTCTTTGAGATTATACATGAAGAAGAGATGGTACCATTTTTAAGTACAATGCTTTATGGTGATAAAAAAGATATAGAAGCTGAACTCATGGCAAACGTTACTAGAAACATATATGAAAAAAGTCATTATCTTATATACTACCCCTTAAATTTTATAACAAGATATCGTAAAATTAAAGCTGAAAACAATGAGAACAAAAAAGAATTAAAAAAACTTGATTCTGATATCGAAAAATGGTTTGCCGGGGAAATAAAAGATTTTGTATCTTTTGTGACACAAATAAATTTTCACAAATCTGTGAAAAAACCGGAAAAAGAACTGACAAATGAGGATATAAGAGAGCTTGAAGCGGATAAATTTTTTGAGAACCTCTACTGGGACAACACAAAAAATGACTGGGTCCCAAAAAATCCGGAGTTGATCAAAAAAGATGAATACTCTTTCTATAGCGAAAAAGAGCAGGATTATATCAAAAAAGAGGACTGGCACAAAGACGAGTTTGATTATCTTTCCGATCCAAAATACGATGAACCATAATTTTTTTTGACCCATCTGACTTTCTGAAAAGGATAAGGGACTTCCCCAAAACCCCCCGGGGTTTCAGGCACACAAAATATAATCCTTTTCTTGTTATTGTTTTTTGTCTTTAAGTAAAATCTCATACAGACGATTAAAACGATCACTCAGCTTTTCAATCTTTTTGTTTGTATCTGTTATATGGTTATCCAATTTATGATTAATCTGACGTATATCTTCGGATATACCAGCTTGTTTTGTGGCCATAACGGATTGCTCTTTGACCATATTAGTCTGACCTAACCAGAGCATAATCATCAAAATCAACAAAACCCATGACAAAGGCTTATCACAAGCTTTCAAAAAAAATCCTAATGTTTCCATATCATCACCAATTATACCACATTGTTTTTACAGCTTGTATTGTACACTTGGTGACCATCAAAAGCAAAAAAAAATGCAAAATCCTGAAAATGTAAAACTGCTCAAAAATGCCACCGCACCCCCCGGAAAGGGCATTTTATTCCAGTTTTGACTCAAAATTCACTTTTTTATGACCCTTTGTGTTGTCATCTCCGCCCCCTCTGAAAACATCCCGCACTCATTTAAGGCCTGCCATGAGGACTCATAACGAATCTATAAAGACCACAAGCCAACCATGACATTATGAACCATTATCATCAGAAAAGTAGCCAGAAACGGGGTGCAATGTATTTATCAAAAATAAATTTAGAGCTTTTCAATCTCTGTTAGATATTTTAATCTCAATAAAATGGTTTATATGGAGAAGCCAGGCTATATAAAAATTTATTTTTTACTTCTTTCCCAATTTTAAGAAAAGCTTTTTCAGCTTCTATGGGTAATAATTTCATACTGTTTTTCCAATCATCCAACTCTATATTTTTTGTTGTTACATCACCAGATACATCAACTCTCACAATATGATTCCTACCTATCAATAAGCCTGTTTGTCCAATAGCATTCATTGATTGAAGGTGCATGGCTCCTTTAATAATTTTTCTCCAATGCCAAATCCCCCCTTTAGTTATCATTTTATTTTTCACAATATAAGGAATTTCACCGCATCCTATACTTAAGATTTTAACATTTTCCCTTCGAACATCAAAAGATGATAAAGCCTCAACCAAACCAATCATACAGGGGTTATTGGTCCACACTCCTCCATCAACAAAAATATAACCTCTGTCCCTGAATGGCTTGAAAAAAGTTGGAGCAGATGCTGTGGAAAGAGCAACCTTTACCATAGTTTCCTCACCATCTTTTTTAAAATCCAGATGATGAGGTGTTTTGAATACATAAACTTCACTGTAACGTCCTTCAAAAGAGGGGATACACAAGCGAACCTGACTGCTCTTTAATTTCTTCTCTTTAAAAATTTCTTTTAAAAAAAATTGAAGATTATTTATACTATATGGACTGTCAAAATATTGTATCCATTTTTTTAATTTTTTATATTTTATTTGAAATACACTTTTTCCCTTTTCAATATACAATTTTGAGATTTCAGAAGCTTTCATTCCTGCCCCAAGACCAAGAGCAATAATGCCTCCTGTAGAGGTGCCACAAATTAAGTCAAAGTAATTGACTATACTCTGTCCTTTTAGGTAATGAGATTCCAGTTTTTCCAGAAACAAAGAAGAAAAAATCCCTTTTATCCCTCCTCCATCTATGCTCAAAATACGAAACTCCTGACCTTTCGGCCACTTATTTGGAATCCGTCTATTTTGCAAGATTCCCTTAGAGCGTCTTTCAGGTTTATATTTTAATTTTTCTTTTATTCCTTGCTCTTTGTTTTTTGTTTGGATGATGGCCTCCTCCCCTCCATTGTCCAGTATCAAGCCAGTCTTCATAATAAAACAACCATAAACTTGCCCAAGGTATAATTGTATCTGCTATAAACTTATCGGATGTCCATTCTTCTTTTTTTGGATAGAAAAGGCAAAGTTTTCCGTCTGAGTACACATGGGGGAGTTGACTATTTCCTTTTGCGAGACGAAGTTCCGGACTGATTACAATAACTTTAGGAGATTGTTTATCTTTATATGTAATTTGAATTTTATATTTTGAACTCCATTCTGTTGGTTGTAGATTACCAATCCAAATTCCCTCTTTATAGCTCCCTCTACGAACAAAACTTGGAAATTTATTTTTTATTTTTTGATCTTGCTGTACTATAGACAAACTGTTGGAATTATAAAATTTTTTCATTAAGTTTCAATTCAGTTTTTTTAAAATTAATCTTCTTCTTTTTGTCCAAAAAATGTATTGTGAGGAACAGGATTTGTATTTGAAACAGATAATGTACCAGTTGAAGATATAGAAAGCTTATCTCTGTTTTTATGAATGTGGTCTCTTTCTTTCATTTCATCAATTACAGATTGTATATTATTTCCAAACATACTGAATAAAAGCTCTTCATTTAATTTTTTTCCTTCTTTTAGAGATTTTAAATCAACATTCAAAGCTGTAATCCAGTCTATAAATTTATTGTATAGCTCAGAGTCTTTTTCCCATTTTTCAGTTAACAATTCTTTAGAATCAACAGGATTATAAATCTCTTTGATTTTTCTGCTTATTATGGTATCTGTTATATGAATCATGCTGTTTAAAATACCTCCTCTGTTTTCATAATACTCTCCACATAAAGTGGTTAGAATAATACTTGGAGGAGATTGATCAACCTTCTGATTCTGAAAAAAAATATCACGATGCCTTTTTATTAACTGGACAATATGCTGCAAGTCACTCCTGGAGATTGAATACTGAGGAAAAGCTTCTATTTCTTTATCTTCTGTAAATTGTAAACCGCTTTTCTTTTGAAACCAAGTAATATACCCTTTGGGATCACTTGAAAGTAATTTTTTTAATTCTTTATCCGGTATTAAAATACCAGTTGCAGATACATTTTTTTCATCTGAACAAGCTGGAAGAATATCAAGATGAAAATTCCCTGTATAATTGATACGAACACATCTCTTTTTTTCTTCTATAAGATTTTTATATCTTCCGTTAGCTTTTAGAGTATCTTTTATCCAATCAAATAATTTAAAAGGATCTTTCCTAGCCTCACACACAAAGTCCAAGTCATATTCCTCCCGAAGAATTGGTTTGATTGTGGTTTGTATTGCAACCGATCCCTGAGGATATATTTTTAGTTCAAAATCAGCACAGCTGTTAAGATAATCAGATACAGCTTTATAATGTTCCTTAAGTTTTTGATATAGCGTTTCTGAAAGATTTAGCTTGTTACAAATCTTAACAAAAACAGCGTTAATTTGTGGCATATTTTGAATCTCCTAAGTTTAATATCTGGTTTAATTTTGACAAAATCCGTGTTTTTGAAATCATAATTACACATAATAAGGTCGTTTTATGAAAAAGCAAGCAGCTGATGCCAATTTTTTAATAAAATAAGATGTAGCAAATCCAAGGAGATAAAATCAAAGAAAATGACTACAAACGGCTTCATAAAGCAGTCTAAACTGAAAAACCAACATATTATTTTATACGATGCATTATTTAAAAATCCCACATACTAATCTAAGGAACCATACTTTTTCTTAATAATCTCATTGTTCCATTGAATAACTTTCTGGATTTCTGGATCCTTCCATAATTCTTCTGGTGTGGCCCAAGGCTCTGCCACCGTTCCTTTACCGTAAATTACTCTTTCCCAATAGGTTGGTTTTTTTTCTTTGTTTAACAAATTTTGTTTGTCTGTCTTTGCTTTAGAGTTAAACATATTGTCTCTATCCCATGTTTTTTTGAAAACGGGGTTTCAGGCAAACTGGTATTGCTTCTCCAGCATCATTAAAAAAGTGTCCATAATGGGTTTTTTGTCCGGCTGCCCGGAAAGGCAATAAGCCTTTATACCTATTGTATAACTAAGCTCTTTAATCTCAATAATACAGAGCCTGTTCATACGAATTTGTTTTTGAATACTGTGGGCCGGCAGATGCCCCCAACACATCCAGGACTCCACCAGCCTTTTTAAAGTTCCCACATTGTTGCTCTCAAACACAGGATGCAGATTCACATTCTGCTCTTTTGCCACCTGATTGAGACGATAACGAAACTGAGGGTAAAGATTCTTAAAACCCACCAAAGGCCTGTCGTCCAGCTCTTTAATGGATACCGATTTGGGCAAAGAGGCATCTTTTCCCGAACCCACAAACAACAGTGTGTCCTTAAATAAAAAATGAGAATCGTAGTGGGGAATCTCCACCCCGTATTCCTGCTTGATATCCGGTAAAATGGCTATATCCACCTCACGGGTTTTCATTTTTTCAATCACCTCTGAACCCGTACCATAAAAAATCCCCATCCGAAGCTGTCGCTTGCTGGGCCTTAAAACAGAACCCACAATAGGGGTTATAAGATTTAATCCAATGGAATTTAAAGTGGCTATCTGAACAGATCCTTCCAAATTACCCGACATGTCCTGAATGGACTCCCGCATACTCTGTGTCAGGCTGAGCATCTTACATGCATAATTGTAAAAAAGCTGCCCGTGAACAGTGAGGCGAAACCCCCTCACCCTCCGTACAAAAACACTGACCCCCACCTCTTTTTCTATTTCCAAAATATGGTGACGCACCGCCGGCTGACTCAAAGCCAGCTTGGTGGCGGCACCCTCCATACTTCCCTCCCCCACCACAGTACAAAGAGTTGTCAGTTGCTGAATATCCAATGAGAACCTGAAGCTTTCTTAACAAAAATTAAAGATTTTTATCCGGCCTTTTAAAAAAACCTATAAAAGAAGAGCTTTTCTTAAAAGGAAGATCAGAACCCGAAGAGAAAACTTTTTTCTCACCCATTTTTTTCTCTTCCGTTATGTCCATACTCAGCTGAAGGGAAGTTTCCTGGTTTTTTATTTTGTTTTGCTGCTGATAAAGCCGGGCCTTTTCCAGCAAAATATCCTTGGGCAAACGGGGTTTTAAAGGGCTTTGTGAGGGGGGTTTATTGGGGTTATTTAAAATTTTAGAGGGGGAGGGTGCGGGGCCTTCTTCCCCTCCTGCCTCACTCAAAGGCATTTGTTTTTTCTCGGATTCAAAGCCCGTTGCTATCACTGTTACAGATAATTCTTTTGCATTGGGATCAGCACTTTGTGCCGTACCAAATATGATCTCTGCATCCGGGTGTGTGTTTTCAGTCACAAACTGTGCCACCTCATTCACCTCTGTTAAGGACAAGTCTTTTCCCCCTGTGATGTTGATAATCACCCCCCTGGCACCTTTAAAAGAGGTGTCCTCCAACAAAGGGGAGGAGGCAGCTTTTTGAACAGCCCTTAAAGCCCTGCCCTCTCCGGAAGCATTGCCCACACCAATAAGGGCCAGGCCTTTTTCAGACATAATGGTTTTAACATCTGCAAAATCCAAATTGATAATCCCCCGCTGATGAATCAAATCAGAAATACCACACACGGCCTTCAGTAAAATACTGTCCACTTTTTCAAAAGCATCCATCAGCGACAAACGGGACTCTGAAATTTTTAAAAGCTTTTGATTGGGAATCACAATTAAAGTGTCTGTATTTTCTTTTAAAAACTGAATACCGGTTTGTGCATGGCGGCTTCTTCTTCCCCCCTCAAAAACAAAAGGTGTGGTCACAACCCCCACGGTTAAAGCCCCCTGCCTTTTGGCAATACTGGCAATCACCCCACAGGCTCCTGTACCAGTGCCTCCTCCCATGCCCGCTGTTACAAACACCATATCCGCACCCTTTAAAGCTTCTGCCACCTCTTCACAGGACTCAATGGCCGCCTGCCTTCCCACTTCCGGGTTGGCCCCTGCACCCAGTCCCCTGGTAAGCTCGGCCCCCAGCTGGATTTTTTGACCTATGCCTTCATGCTCCTCCAGTGCCTGCACATCTGTGTTGGCAGCAATAAAGTCCACTCCACTTAAGTGAGACTGATACATGGTTTTAAGGGCATTGCCACCCCCTCCCCCAACACCCACCACTTTAATGCAGGCCCGGGATTTAAAATTTTCCTCTTCATCTATCTGAAACATAAACATTGCTCCTGTTTTAAGGTAAAAGGTCCTGCACCCATCTCCGAATTTTAAACATGGTACCTTCCCAGTGTCCTGTGCGGTAGTCCAAAGTTTTTTCGTTATGAGCATAGGACAAAACACCTAAGGCGGTGGCAAAGTCATTCCGGTTGGGAATGTCTTTCACACCAGACCACCCACAGAGGGTGCCTGTTTTTACCGGTTTTTCCATAATGTGCCTTCCTGTCTCCACCAAACCTCTTAAGTGAGAACCCTTACCTGTTAAAATAATACCACCCTCAATGCTGTCCTGACAGGATAAAGATTCCAACTTGTTTCTCACCTCCTGAAACAAAAGCTCTGAACGGGCTTTTAAAATTTGGTTCACTTTTCTGTGAGTGACTTTAATGTTCATGTCCGGGTGGTTTTCCAGTACCACTTCCTCGTCCTCCCAATCCTCATGAAGAAGAATGTTACCATATTTGAGTTTGATGGCTTCTGCCATATCCCATGAGATTTTTAAATCCAGCATGAGATCATGGGTAAAGTCCTCCCCGCCAATGGACAAAGAACCCACCTGATGCACACGGGCGTTTAAAACCACTGCGTAACATGTGTGATCCTGCCCAATGTTTAAAACACACACCCCACAGGCTTTTTCCTCCTCACTTAAGACAGACAAAGTCAAAGCCAAAGGTTGAAGCACAAGCCCCCTGACCGCATAGCCGGCATACCTCATGCATTGCAGAGCATTTTGCACACTGGACTCTGGCAAAGAGACCATTAAAACCTCTGTCTCCAGGCGTAAGCCTGAAAGTCCCAAAGGATTAAAAAAGGGACCTTCCCCATCCACAGTAAAGTTGCGGGGAAGTACATGGAGCAGGCGGTAACCATTGGGTTGGGGAACTGCTTTGGCCGTTAAAACCGCCTTGTTCACATCGTCCGAAGTCACCCTTTGAGATCCAATAACCGACATACCCTGGGAGGAAGCCACTCTGTACTCCCCTCCAATACCTAAAAATATCTGAGGGGTTTGCACACCGGCACAAGCTTCTGATTCCTTTAATGCCGCCTGAATGGCTTCAGAGGTTTCCTTCATATTTACAATACGACCCTTGTGAAGCCCCTTGTGCGGCACCTGGGCCGCACCCAAAAGCTCCATCCCCTCAGGAGAAAAAAGCCCCACCACACATTTTACACTGCTGGTACCCAGGTCAATACCTGCCAGCGTTTTGCCCTCTTCCATACCAAAGCACTCCATCAGTTTTTAAAACTTAAAATCAAAACCAGGACTTAAGTCTTTATAAGTAAATCACTGGTTTTTTCTTTAAGGTTAAATATCTTCTTCCCTGCTAACAACAATTTTTTGAGAGAATCGGGCATCTATAACGCGCCATTTAATATTTTGTTGCTTAAGATATTGAAGTACGCTTTCGATACGCTGTGCTGTTTTTGTTTTCAAATAAGAGCTGTTGGTTTTAATCAGTCCGGAATGAGCAGACAAGACCAACCACAGGCTTTTTTCCCTCTGGGAGTAAGTGATTTCTGAAATGCCAGCTTTACTGAGGTGTTTGTTTTCTTCCGGAAGAAGGTTTAAAAAACGAAGCACCTGTTTTCTTAAACGGGCCTCCTTAAGAAAAACCCTCCCTCTGAGAACCGGAACATCGGGAAGCTGACTTAAAGACACAGGGGGTAAAAGCCTGGCCTCTCCTGACAGAGGGTAAAACTCTTGTGCGTTTTTCCAAAGCAAAGCCTGCACTTTGAGAGGTTGAAGAGAGATCACAAACCTTCTGCCAGACCAGTCTCTTAACACTTTGGCATTTTCAGAATGGGAGTGCAGCTCAGAGTGTAAAACTTTACGAATCTCCTCCATTTGAAGAGTGAGCATGCTTCTTCCCACAAAACGATTTAACCGGGACTTTAGTCGGTCTAACACTTCCTGGTTTTGTACTTCATGGTTTTGATTGGACATTTCCATGTGGATATGGGTCACCACAAAATACCGGCTGAAACCATACAACACCCCCACGGCCAAAAGAAGCAGGAACCCCTTTTTTAAATGTTTTTTGGGAATATGTGGTTTTAAAATCACAGCACTTTTTATTTTACTCTATTGTGACGGGGTTTCCCAAATGCAATTTTTTTTTGAAGCCTTTGAAGCCTTTTCCATGCCTTCTGTTTGGTCTGGCTGACCTGTAAAGAGTTGTGTGCAGAGGAAGTAAAAAACATGTCCAAAGAGCTGAGTATACAACCAGGGACAGGAATATACCTCCCTCCTCCGGCATATAAAGAGCATGTGATCTCACCAGGGGCAGGCTCCAGGGGCTTTGAAAAAAACCACATCCCACCTTTTTTTTGAGTTCCCGGGAGGTGGCTGTATTTTTGAAGCACATTTTTTGTTTCTTCGTCAGCAAAAACAACAAAAGCCCGGGGTCTCAATTTGACGAGCAAAGAGGGCAAAAGAGGCAGCCAGTCCGAAGAGTGGGGGGACAGTAAATCCACTGTCCATCCGGCTGAAAAGGACAAAGCCCGGCTTATTTTTTGGATAAGCTCTTTTTGAGGAATCCCCACCCCATGGCCAAAAAACAAAAAATCAGGGGCCTCATTTCGCTTGTGAAGGTGGTAAAGACCACGAATCCGGGGAGGCTGTATCACCCGATCCAGGCCCAAAACCTCTTTGGCATACTTCATTTGTAAAGCATTTATCATCCCACATTCCCTTTAAACCAACCAGAGGACCACTTGAAAAACCCCCCACACCCATGGGTTCTTTAAGTGGCACAGGTAAAGTCAAAAAGCAATTTTTTTTAAAACCAGGTTTAAAAAAATTTGCCTTAAACAAAAGGGCATGTCATATACAATGCGGATGAAAAATTTTGTGTTGTTTTTTTTACTTGTTCTTAATACATCGCTTTGCCCGGCCCAGGGGAAAGTGATAAGCCTGCCTTTAAAGCGGGCCGATCAGGCGGTGTGGAAAATACAAAGCCCCGCAGGTACGGGAACCGCTTTTTTTATTAACAAAAATCACCTTATCACAAATTTTCACCTTGCAAAGGTGCAAAATCCCTCTCACATTCGCCTGCTTCAACCTCAAAATAACATCCCGCATCTGAAAATCATGAAAATCACAAATGTGGTGGCTCTTTCCGCCCTTTACGATTTGGCCCTTCTGAAAACCAAAACACAGACTTCCCATTACCTGAGTGTCAGGCAAAAACCTTTGTTGTCTGACACTCCCCTGATTCTTCTGGCTTATCCTCAAGGGGTTTTTAAAAAAACAAAAAACCACATTCACCTGATTTACGAAACCGGCAGTTCTTACTCTCTGGGAGTCAGTGATCCGGTGTTGTACGGAGGTATCAGTGGTTCTCCTGTACTGGATGAAAAGGGTTCTGTGGCAGGGGTGAGTTCCAATGGACACCAATATGTGCTGGATACCATTAAAGCCCGCCATTTGAACAAGTTTATCCATGGACAGGTGGGTTCCCCCTGCAAAGGAAGCCTTACGGAGTGTGTGGATACGGAAATCAACAAACTTAAAAAATTTGCCAAAATGGGAATATCTTATGCCCAGTATATGCTGGCTTTGGAATACTTGTACGAGAATAAATTTGACCGGGCTTTAAGGTGGTTTAAAAAAGCTCATCACCTTCCACAGGCCCAGTATAATTTGGCAGTTTTTCTTAAAAGTCGCAACAAACAGTTCGAAAGCATGGAATGGATGAGCCGGGCCGCCCATCAGGGGGATCCAGAGGCTCAATACCACCTGGCCATGATGCACTTAAGGGAAAAAACAGTGTCTGTAAAACCAAATTTAAAAGAGGCTTTTTTTTGGATGAGAAAAGCCGCCCTGCAAGGGTACCCTCAGGCTCAGTATCGTTTGTCTCTGATGTACTATGAGGGGAAGGGTACAGAGAGCAACCTTCATCAGGCCATACTTTGGATGAGAAAAATAGTCCTTCACAGATCCCAGTATTATATGGCGGCCCGGTACCACCTGGAAACATTCCAGAAACTGTGTTGGCAGGTTTGGCTGTAATAAAAAACATGTAATTTTTACAACACCCTCATACGAATCTCCCGCTTAAATTTGACTAAAATTGTCAAATATATTAAGAATTTTTTTTAACAGGAATTGTACTGCTCCCCTCTTTTGGGGGATCACGAACAAATATATTAAATTATGGCAGGCAGCAGGTTTTTATGAATTTTTATCGCAAAGTTTTTACCGTCAAAATAGCACTTCTTTTTTGCTTAAGTGGCGAGGCTTCACACCAAAAGCCCTGCGTATCTGTTATGGGGGAAAGTACTTACAAAAAAATACTGAAGGCTGTTAAAAGACCTCAAACTTTTGAGACAGAAAAAGAGTTAAAGCAGGCAGGATTTCAGGCCAAAGATGTGGCAGGGCTTGATGAAGTGTACTATTTAAGAGCGATAGCCAAAAGCTTAAAAAACCCGTGGGTGGACTTAAAGAGAACCCATATTGAGGACTTTGCCAACAAAATAGAAAAACATATTCAGTTTTTTAAGCAGGGTCTTCGTAAAACTGGCGAAACAAATGCTGTGGTTTTAAGAGGCCTGGACCGCCTCATTTCCATAGCCAGAACAAAAAAAAAGAATCGCCAGGTCACTTATGAGTGGTGGCTGAAATGGAATATACACATGGTGTCTGTAATAGACACCACAACAGGTGGTGGTATGGGTGGTCCTCTTTCTTCAGGAGATTCAAAAAAAAATATCACTACTGAAATGTTGAGGGCAAATATGGTTTTTTTACCGACAGTAAAAACATTAAGCCAGATGGCTTTTAACCGGGCTTTTCCTTTTATAGCCCCTCTTCAGCTGGTGTATCAGCCCACTTATGAGAATTTGGAGGAATTGGATCCTGTTGCATTTTTGGAGCATGATATTGACCATGGATTAATACAAACCAGTCTGTATCATCGTGGCTTTGAAAAAAAGAAACTAAAAGGAGAGCTGATTTATAAATGGGAAAAAAATATCAAACTCTTACCCATGGAAAAAAGAAAAAAAATAGAGAACTTATGGTTTGCCCATTTCCATGAACAGCAATTTTTTCCAGAGTTGGACACAATGATATATGGTTCCCAAAGAGATATAATCACTTTATTTTACCACACCATACTCATGAGAATAATATATGATGGGGGCAGGGATGTGGTGGGCCTTGAGGACACTCTGGGAGTTTTACCAGACCCGCTGAACAAAGAAATACTCACAGTTTCACAAAAAATATTGAAATATCGTAATAACCACATTACCTCAAAAGATGTGGACACGAGTGATCAGGCTCTTATAAAAAAAATGATACCTTTAAGCCTGAGGAAGGCTTTAAAAAACTGGGTAAAAAAACAAGCAGGAGACTTTGCCTCTTTTGTCTCAGAGATCAATTTTCATAAGACAAATCCCCAAATAAATGAAGTGATACCAGGTCTTGAAATATAAATCTTTTAAAGATCTAAAAATCCAGTACAAACACCTGAGTGTTTTTTTTGTTTCTGGTATCCACAAGAATTAAATTCACTTCCACAGGCTCTTTGTGTTGTTCGCAAAAAAAAGTAAAAGCGGTTTTCAGTCGTTTTTTTTGTGCAAGGCTCATGGGGCGGAAGTACCGAAAGGAGTTATAGGATTTTACCTCCACCAGCATATACCCTCTGTCTTTGTTTTTTAAAATTAAGTCTATTTCCACACCGGCCCACCTGGTGTTTCTGCTCACCAGGTGCCAGCCCTGTTTTTCAAAAAACTGAAGAGCCATCTGCTCGCAAAGCTGACCTTTGTTGTTCATCAGTGGTAAACCTTATTAAGCTTTGTCCCTGACCCAAAAAAAATAAATATTTTGCATTCTCAAACACATGTGGGGCTTTATAACATATTTTTTGCAAAAAGAAGTAAAAAAACCTGTATTTATGGATTTGCACCTGTTAGAATAACAGGTAATGAGTTTGAGGAAAAAAGCTGCCCTGTTTGTGGCTTACCGGCCTTTTTCAAGCCCTTTGACCATAGCTCTTGTAGAGGAGTTTAAGGAACTGGGCCGGGCGGCAGGGCTGGTGTGCGAAAAAGTTTTTTACCAGGTGATAAAAAAGCCGGATCCCGGTTTTTTGATAGGTTCGGGAAAAATCCAGGAGATAAAAGAAGAGACAGAAAAAAGCCCTGTCTCTTTAATTGTGTTTGAACCCTCTTTATCTGGTGTGCAAACCCGTAACCTGGAAAAACAACTTCAACTGCCTGTATGGGACAGAAACCAGCTGATTTTGGATATTTTTGCAAAAAGAGCACACACCTATCCCGGGAAACTGCAAGTGCAGCTGGCTCAGGCCCTGGATGAACTTCCCCGTATGGTGGGGGCGTGGATGTCCTCTTTGTCCCGGCAGGGGGGAGGTATTGGGAGCAAAGGCCCCGGGGAAAAAGCCATTGAAATCGACAGAAGGCAAATTAAAGCCGAAGTGAAGAAAATTAAAAAAAAGCTTCAAAAAATTCGTCAGGTGCGAAAGGGACACAGGGTTTTAAGAAAAAAGCAAAAAATCCCCACCATAGCTCTTATTGGATACACCAACTCAGGAAAAAGCACCCTGCTCAACACATTAACCCATAAAACATGTGTACAGGCTCAAAACCTGCCTTTTATGACTTTGGATCCCACCACAAGAAAAATCCACATCCCCCACAGCCCTTGTGGGGCAGTTTTAACAGACACTGTGGGTTTTATTCACAATCTGTCCCCTCATTTGATTGAGGCTTTTAAAGCCACTTTGGAAGAATCCGCTGCGGCGGATATTTTGCTCCATGTTATAGATGTGTCCAGCCCCCTGCTTTCTGTACAGATGGAGACAGTGCATAAACTTCTTGTGGAATTTCACTGGCACCACAAACCTTTGATTTCTGTTTATAACAAAATCGATCTCAATCCCCTTAAAGTGGATTCCCGCCTTCGCGGGAATGACTTACCTTACGGGAGTAACATACCTTATGGAAAGGACACACCCTACGGGAAGGGCATGCCTTACGGACAGGGTAATGCCTCTTCTTCATATATGAAGAACGGAGCCACAAGCACCATGTCAGCCCCGCGAAAGCGGGAGTCCAGCAGTTACAACACTTCCCACTTTCAAAAAAGACCAAAAGTTTTTATCAGTGCCTTAAAAGGCAGGGGCCTCCATCAACTCAAAGAGGTTTTAAGACAGGAAATTCACAAGCTGGATCAAAAATCCGTGGAGCTTTATTTTCCCAAACAGGAAGAGAGTCACATTTACTCTTTAAACCGCAAAGCTCTTATCCAGAAAAAAGAAACCAGCTCTTTGGGAACACTTTGCCATGCCCACATCCCCACCTCCCAACTTAAGGAATGGCAAAAATTTATTATCAAAAAAGCTTAAAAACCACGAGACCTCATCAGGGTTTAAGTGGTCAAACCCCTTCTCAGGTTAATCAAGATTGTTGAGAGAGAGCTAAAAAATAAAATTATACAGATGGGGAGGTAAAATCCTTACGAAAGTGCTTTCTTCTCTCCAGCCGGATTTTTCTTCTCTGTTCAGCTTCACGAAAGCGTGTTTTCTCCTCCTCTGTTTTTAAATCCAGGAGGGGAACACGAACCGGCTTCAAATCCTCATCCACAGCCACCAAAGTCATATAAGCCGCCACCGTGTGTCTTAAACCTCTGTGGTTTAAGCTCTCTGCCTGAACCCTCACCTCCACCTCCATGGAAGTTTTATGTACATAATTCAGGCGGGCCTTTAAACTCACCACATCCCCTTTATAAACCGGATGATAAAAATGCACATCGTCAATACTGGCTGTCACCACATTACGGGTACAGTGCCGGGAGGCACATATCGAACCCACAATATCAATCCAGGATACAATAACACCACCAAAAGCCGTACCCAGGGCATTCATGTGCTGGGGAAGCACCAGCTCTGTCATGGTTACAAGAGATCGGGCAGGAGAAACAGATTCCATAAAACTTAAGGGCCAATCAAAAAGAAAGACTTAAAAAAGAAAACCAACAATACAAAAATACTTTCTACATATCCAAATTGTCTGTCACAGTGGAACTTCCCACAGGAATAGTCTCTGCTTCCGGAGCAGCAGCAGGGGAGGACACCTTGGGATGGTAAGCCACCGTGATGTCTTTGTTCTTCACCTGCTCCCTGAACTGAGCAATCGGTAAAGACCAGATAATCTGAGAGCGACGGCTAATTTTCATCCGCTTATACACATTGGTAAGATGAAACTTAACTGTTTTTTCCGCCACACAAAGCTGGTCTGCCACCTGCTTGTTTGTTAAACCCTGCACCACCAATATCACAACCTCAGACTCTCTCTTGGAAAGACCCTGCTCCTGTTGTAAGTAGGCTTTGATAAGTTTAACCGCTTCGTTTGAAGAGAATATAAAATCCTTGTCATTAGTGAGCATCCTTGCCCTCCTTCAAAAAAGTTATGGTCTGTTTTTAAGTCTAAACAAGGCTGTTTCTATACGGCAAGCTTAAAAAAATAAAAACTGGACCTTATTTAAGGCGGTGCGTTATTTTCATCACTCCCTTTTATTTCTTTTTTCCACGCAGCCACAGCGTTCATGGTTTCCAGAGGACTTCTATTTTGCAGAGGGTAAGAGCGAATTTGCTTCAGCAGCTGGCTTTCCATTTCTCTTTGATTTTTTGTGCTTTCCTTAAAACTGAGCTGGGAGGAAAGGGGGGAAGTTTTGCCCACAACCTGTGTTTTGGAATCTGGTACAAGGTCGGGGAGAGGCTCTGTTTTTTTTGAAAAAGACACAGGCCAGGCCTGTTCTCTTTGCCTGTTTTGTTCTCTTTGTTTTAAAAGCTGGCTGGCTCTTTTTATCACCTCTTGTGGAAAATGGGCCAGTTTGGCCACATAAATTCCATAAGAACTTTGGGCAGAACCCGGCTTCAGCTCATAAAGAAACTTTACCACCATCCCCCCCTCCTCTTTGACACTGAGATGAGCATTGCGAATCCGGGGTAAGGGAATTTGAGTAAGCTCATGGTAATGAGTGGCAAAAAAAACCAACCCTGTTTTACGCTGTACCAAATACTCCAGGATTCCCTGGGCCAGGCTCATGCCATCATAAGTGGCCGTACCCCTGCCAATTTCATCCAGAATAACAAGAGAGTCTGTGTCTGCTTTTTTCAAAATCTCTGCAGACTCCTTCATTTCCACCATAAAAGTGGAAAGCCCCTCAGATAAAGAATCACTGGCTCCAATACGGGTAAATAATTTTTTAAACACAGGGAGCAGGGCCTTTTCCGCAGGTACAAAACCTCCCGCCTGGGCCAAAATGACACTTAAAGCCACCTGCCGCATCAAAGTGCTTTTACCAGCCATATTGGGACCGGTTAAGAGCAAACACTCCCCACTCTTCATGCGTAAGGTGTTGGGAACAAAAAGATCGGGGCTTTGCTGCTCCACCACGGGATGGCGGCTGTGGACCAAAACCATCTGCCCTTTGGTACTGAATTGAGGGCGGCAGTAATTTCTTTCCACACTCATAATGGCCCAGGACAAATAAACATCCATCTCAGAAAGCACACGACACAAAGCAAATAAATCAGGAAAATGGTTTATTACCTCTTTTTTTAAGGAGTTGAGGATTTTCTTTTTCTCCAAATTCAGATGCATATCCACTTCATTTATGGCCCCCTCCAGACGATTAAGCTCTGTTGTGGTGTATCTTTCCGCCTGAGTGAGGGTCTGTTTGCGTGTGTAATGAGAGGGAACTTTTTTGATATGTATTTTGGTGATCTCAATGTAATAGCCAAAGACATTGTTATACCGCACCTTTAAAGAGGGAATGCTGTTTTTTACTCTCTCCTGCTGCTCAAACCGGTGAAGCTCACTCTGAAGGTTTTTTTTCCTCTGAACAAGCTTGTCCCATTCCGGGTGACTTCCCTTTTTTATGCTGATTTGAACAGCCTCTGCTGTGGTACCCATACCCTCAGAGAAAAAAGAGGAGACAAGAGAGTATACCTTTTGTGCAGAGGAAAACACCTCTGAAGAAAGCACCGCAGGAGGGCAAAGAGGCAAGACCTTTAAACCCACAGCCAAAGAGTGTGCCACCATTAAGATATCCCTTAAATCACACCCGGGGCCTGTCACTTTACCAAGACGTCTTTGCATATCCCCCAAACGGGAAAGGTGGGACCTTGCCAAAGACATTTTATCGGGGTGGGATATCCAGTATTCCACCTGGTCCAGCCGGGCCTGCAGGAGTTTTTGATTTGTGGAAGGTCTGCACAAACGGGATTTTAAAAGCCTGGCCCCGGCCGGGGTTTTTGTACGATTGACGGCAGCAAACAAAGAACCTTTTTTTTCTCCTGTGTAGGTTTTTAAAAGTTCCAGATGGGAAACACTTTGAGGGGCAAAGTACATTTCCTGATGCAGGTCCCTTTTTTGAAACTCCTGCACAATTTTTGCACTTGGCTCTCCCGCCTGGGCTTTTACATACTTAAGCAAAAAACAGGCACTCCCTGGCAAAAGCACCCCTTCCTGTGGCAAAACATGGGCCTCAGGGTTTTTGGAATCAGAAAACACACTGATATGAAAGCCCTTAAACCCCGCCGTTTGCTTTTGATGAGGGGTAAGAACCAGCTCAGAAGGATTTAAAAGAGCTAAAAGGGGAAACACATCCTGTGGGTGAGAGATATGGTAGTAAAAGGCCTCCCCTGTGGAAATATCCAAAAAACTTATTGTGTCTTTATCAAAAGCACACAGATAGTTTGAACTCATCTGGTCCAAAGTGGAGGGATCATAGACCATACCGGGGCTTAAAACACGCGTGACCTCTCTTCTGACAAGCCCTTTGGACTGACTGGCAGGCTCCACCTGATCACATATAGCCACTTTAAAACCCGCAGACAACAATTTGGCTATAGGGCCTGCCACACTGTGATGAGGAACCCCACACATTTTTGTCTCATCAGCAGCTTTTTTGTTTCGTGAGGTAAGAGTAATATTTAAAATAGGGGCCGCCCGTTCGGCATCTTTATGAAACATCTCAAAAAAATCCCCCATACGAAACAGGACAATTTTATCCTGATGAAGGGATTTGATTTGCAAATACTGCTGCATTAAAGGAGTGATTTTAGAGGCTTTCACGACCCCCCTCATTTATCAAAAGACCAAAGGCCAGGTCAATATCAGGAAAAATTAAAAATCCCTCTTTTTACACCCGAAGGAATCTAAGGAATGTTTGTCTTTTTATTTGGCTTTTTTCGTTGGTGGTTTTTCACCCTGACAGTGGTGGCAGGGGGTTTAAGTTTTTGGTCCTGCTCCCCCATTCAAATCAACAGTGCCGCTTTGGGGGGAAGTGTCAGCCTGGTGCCTGAGAATCACTCAGTGGAGGGAAAGGTTTTTGCCTCCATGTTTAAGAAGGCCGGGTGCAGGGATTTTGAAGCCCATGCCTGGGATTTTATTTATAAACTGGCCTCTTTAAAGGACAACATACCCCTTTACTACAACATGAAAGAAAAAATCAGAAAGCGGGTTCAGAACCTGATGAAGGGACACCCCGCCTCCCGGGAAAACATCAACAGCTTTGCCATGCGTTTTACAGAAATCTATGCCCTTGTGGTGGAGTTTATCAACCAAAACAAAGAGGAAAATGTACTTTCCACATTGATTCACATGGAGTATGGGGATGAGGGCATTACAGAAAACTACGAAGAGTTTCACACCAAACTTCAGGCGGCCTTAACCCGCCTGAACGAAGAGGCCCGGCTGCTCAACCAAAACTGTAAAGAACAAAAGAAAACACTCCTGCATGAGTCTCCCGGAGATCTGAGATGGGGTATCCCGTGGTTTCAGGTGATGAAAAACAACCTGCACCCCCTCACTTATGGAGCCAAAAAAGTGATGTCCACGGCCTATCAAAGCTGTCAGGTCCTGGATCTTCCCTTAATGAGCAACAAATATCAGACACAGGGGGTGAGAGTGACAGGCAGGTATCGCAGAGGGTACCGGCGGGCCATTTTCAACAAAAACTCTCTCAACCAGTCCCATTACTATTTAAGTCGTATTGATATTCCCAACCACCCCCAGTGTGTGGATGTGCACTCCTCCCCTGTGATTTACAACTACGGTGGAAAACCAAAAACCACAAGAAATTCCATTGATCTGTTTCAAAACAAAACCTCTTCCAACACTTTATTGGGGGTGGATTGTTCCGGATTTGTAACCACGGCTTTGGCCAGTGCGGGATTGAGGCTCAGGAAAAGTGTTCCCATTCGCCCGGGGCATATTTACGCTGTCAGCTCCTGGTTGCTGAAAAAACCAAAGATAAAAAACTTCTCCTGCCTGAAAAAGCAGGTGCTTTCCAAAAACAACCCCTTAAGGTCGGGGGATATTATTGCCTCCAACAGCCATGTTATTATTGTGGACGAGACAGGAAGAGACCCCTTTGGTCTTCAACATCTTAACCAGGCGGAAAAGTGCCACTCCCGTTCCATTAAAAGCTCACAGTTTAATTTTAGTATTATTCAAAGCAGCACCAATAACAACGCTGTGGGTATCAATCGAATGCATATATCACAGGCCCTGCCAGGTATGAGAAGCATTAGAAGAGGACTTCAGAAAGTGGCTTCCAAAATCTGTTACAACAGATTTCAGATGCAAACCCATGCCAACATTGAGGAGATCTCAATTTTACGCCACGATTCCGAAAACCCCCAGTGCCGGGAGAAAGAAATCTACCTTAAACACCAGGAGTGCCTGAAGTTCTGTGAACCCTCCTCCATTTAATTCCCCAGGTTTATTGTTTTTTTGGTTTTGAAGAAGAGGTTTTTGCCTTATAGGGGGCCTTTTCAGAAAGGGGGGTGGCATCTGGCAAAACGGGGGTTGTTCCCGCAGAGGGTACAGGTATATCTTTGGATGTTTTTTTGTATTGCACTTTTAAATAAGAGGGGGTCTCTTTGGAATGGCTGTAGTGGGAAATCTTCCAGTCCTGACAGGTCAGAGAGGACATGCGGGCAAAGCCCCCCACGGGAATCAAAACATCTTTTATTCCCCCGGAGTCCTCCTCCCCCTGGACCTCCTCCTGTTGGAAAATCTGCTCCGGTGGGACATTTTTAGGGACCAGGATAATTTCTTTCAAACGGTTTTGCCTGTTAAAATGGACTTTCCACACCCGGTAGTCTTTCCCCTGCAAAGAAATAAAAGACTCCTTAAAAACCTTCTGACCCTTCACCGGCTGATATAAAAACTGGCTGTCTCTGTAGGAAAGCCCATTATGAGAATGGGTGTGAAACACAAAAACCAGCTCCGCTTTTGCCTTTTCCTGTGCATCACTGACCTGTACCAAAACAGGCACCCCCTTTTTGTTGATTTTTTTATTCACTTTCGAATCGTTGAGAAAGCGTACACAGATGTAAAGGTACTGCCCTGCGGCAGAAAAACTCCCCCCCTGATCGCTGAGCTGGGTGGACATAAACAGCCCCTCTATGGCTTCAGCCCTTTTTTTTAAATCCACCAGCTGGCCCAAAGACAGGGTTTTCAGGGATTCTGTAGGGGTGTATTGAATCTGTTCACAGGCTGTAAAACAGGTAAAAACAAAAAAAACAGCAAAATATATCCTCATAACAGTCTTCAAGGTTACATTTTTCTTTCTTTTTGATAAAGCAAACAGGAAATTTGAGCTGCCAAGCGTTATTTTCTGTATTTTTTTACTCTTGACTGTGGGCAGCCTCTTCCTTTAGGCTGTATGACAAGTTTTGTTTACAAAATCAAGGAGGTTTTTCAATGAAAACACTAAAATGGCACACACTGATTTTCAGTACTTTGCTTTCACTGGTTATGGTGGTTTCTTTTTCCCTACCAACCCCTGTGGTGGCTCAGGATGACAGTTCAATGGGCGAAATGCGTAAAAAGAGGTACCGTTACCGCAAAAGAAAACACCGTGTCCAGCTGGATGGATTTATCATTCCCTGGAGTAGCGAATCCAAAAGAAAGCTCAGTTTTGATTTAAACGGGGTATATGCCTACAATGCCGGTTATTTCGAACTGGGACCTTACCTGAATGTCTATGCCATGGACAATTCCAGCCGCAACATCAACCTCAATCTGAAAGTGGGGGGACTTATAGAGGGCAACTTTATTAAAAACACCAGGAAAAAAAGATTTGTACCTGGTATAGGTCTGAAACTGGGCTATTGGTGGAAAGAGAAAAAAGACCACATGTTTGATCTTTCCCCTTACGTTGCCTTAAAGTACTTTCCAGCCAGCCGGACTGGTTTTATTTTAAACATTGGTTACAGCCTTACCACCCAGTTTAAAAACTTTTTTAGATCCAACGATCATGACACCTTTGTAAGCCTGGGTTATGTTCATTATTTTCACCAATAAAAAATAAGCCAGTCACCACTGGCCTTGTTATTAGAGAATTTGAAAGGGCCTGACAAAACTCAGGCCCTTTTTTTATATCCAAATGGGGTTTAAAAAATTAACTATGTGCATTATTATTTCAACATGCTTGTCTTAAATAATGACATATAGCATAAAATTGCAAAGTTTCTTGCGATGCAAAAAAAAGAAGTTTAAACCTGTTTTTTAATATAACAAAGTGCAGCAAATTGTTTTTATTCCTCTTCTGTGAGGGGATGTGGTTTTTTTCAAAGCCAATAAAGAGGCTAAAGGGATTTTATGAGATGCTAACCAAGAAAATAAAGCCGGGCGGGGCCTGTCATATTTCCGGGTTTTTAAGCTGGTCTGAGGAATCTCATATAGAGCAAAGAGAGATTAACCCTCTTCTCAGTTTGGGAAGGGATACAGACAACCTGATTTGTTTGGATGATGATTTTATATCCCGCAGGCACTGTCGTATTCAAAAAAACAATGAAGAGGGATTCGTACTTCAGGATATGAACAGCCGGAACGGCACTTTTCTTAATGGCAGCCGGGTATTTCGGGCCATACTCAGGCACAATGATCGTATTCAAATTGGAAACAGGGAGTTTGTTTTTTCCTTCACCAAATTTCAAAAAGACTCTCAGATGCAAAGCAAAAATCCTTATTTCAGTGGGCAGCTTCGAAATCTGCCGGGCATGGCAATGAGTGAGATGCCGGTTTTAATCACCGGACCTTCTGGCACGGGTAAAGAGTTGATTGCCCGTCTTATTCACCAAAACTCCTCCAGAAAGAAGGGACCTATGGTTTCCATCAACTGCTCTGCACTTTCTGAATCTCTGATTGAGAGTGAATTTTTTGGCCATGTCAAAGGCAGCTATACAGGAGCTTTAAACCACAGAAAAGGGGCTTTTGTGGCAGCCCGGGGAGGGTCTTTGTTTTTGGATGAGATTGGCGATCTGCCTTTGCCCTTACAGCCCAAGCTCTTAAGAGCCATAGAGTACCAGGAAATTAAGGCGGTGGGTTCTGATCAAATTACCAAAACAGATGTACGCATTATTGCTGCCACCCACCATGATTTAAGTGTGAAAGTGAGAAAGGGACAGTTTCGATCGGATCTGTATTTCAGGCTGCATGTCCTGCCTGTTGTGCTTCCTGCTTTGAAAAACAGAATGGAGGATTTTGAAGATCTTCTGAGTACTTTCTGTAAAGAACAGGGGATTTGTTTTTCAGAACAGGCTTTGTTATTTTTGCAAAAATACCACTGGCCGGGGAATATCAGAGAACTTAAAAATGCAGTGGCCCGGGCCAAAGCACTGTTCCACAAAAGAATCATAGATATTACAGACGCACAGTATTTATTGGGTTTTTCCACAGCTTTACCCAAAACGAATCTTCCGTCAAAAAAACCCTCCACTGGTGAAACCAGGTCTCCCACCTCAAATGAAACCCCACTCCATTCACAGGAATCAGAAGAGGCCATTTTAAGAGGTATGGAAAAAACAGTCATTCTTAAATATCTGATAAAAAACCGTGGCAATCAGGCCAAAACAGCCTCTGATTTGGGTAT
Source organism: Bdellovibrionales bacterium (assembly GCA_965200025.1). Classification (GTDB taxonomy): domain Bacteria; phylum Bdellovibrionota; class Bdellovibrionia; order Bdellovibrionales; family UBA1609; genus JANQSP01. The sequence goes on along the minus strand of OZ241325.1, from coordinate 258,536 downwards.
GGCAAGAAGCACCCTGTCTGACAGAATAAAAGCCTTTCGTATCCATGTGAAAGAATTCAAAGGCCCCTCCACCCACCCCTTAAACGGGAGTTTTTAAACTCTCCTGTGGGTAAAGTAAAAAGGAAACCCTCTTCAGTCGTCATGCAAGCACTTGTTTTTTTAATCTTACCATTCTTGAGCTTTTATGCTCTGGCTGCCCCTTCGTGGTTTTTGTCCTCCTCCGGGGGGCAGAAGTGGGGCTTTATACCGGCTTACTCCCGAAATGCCACTTACGGCCACACTGTGAGAGGAAGATTTTTTATCTACCCCGTGGAAGATGTGGGCTACTACACCGGTTTGGGGATTGCTGTGAGTGAGAGATTTTCTCTTATGACTTCTTTTTTTTACGAATACTGGAGAGAAAATGGAGATGAGTGGGGGGGGGATATTTCTTACAACGATTTTTCTGATCCTTACTACGGGGAACAGGACACCCTTCCGGAAAATCTGAAATACATTGCAACCCGGAAAATCAAAGCCAAACTTCACTATCTGTTTGAACTGGAGCCTTCTTTTTACACAGGGGTTTTTGCCCTGTTTTCTTACAGAAAAGAATTAAAAAAACCTTATCACTTTCCTGTGGAGTATAATATGTCTTCAGGACTGCTGCTTCGTTACGATTCCCGAAGCAACAAATTTAACCCTTTAAGGGGGGAGTTTTACGAGCTGAGATCCTGGATCCAGCTTCCTCACCTTAAACCTTTGTTTGTGGAAGGGGACTTAAGGTTTTTTTTCCCTTTGGCTTTTCGCTATATGGTTTTGGCTCTTCACTTACAGGCCGGGCGTGCTTTTTTTGAAAAACCCTCTTATTTTTCCATGTTTTCTTTGGGCGGGCCAAAGCTCTTAAGAGGTTTTTGGGCAAAAAGGTTTTTGGGGGGGAAATACTACCTGTCACAAATAGAACTCCGGGTGATTCCCATACCTTTAATAACCCTGGTGGGTTTTATGGATATGGGAAGGACAGCAAAAAGAACAGAAGCACTTCTCCTTCCCCCTTTTTACTCTTTTGGTTGTGGTGTGCTTATAGGGTTGCCCCCAAAGTATGACAAAAAAATCCGTGTGGAATACAGTGTGGCAAAGGATCAAAAAAACTTTGTGGTCTCTTTTAACCATGCTTTTTAACCCCTGATATTTTTCCATGGGAAGCGTGAGATGGCATCATTAAGAAGTTTTTGATACTCCTCTGTCTGAATTTTGGCTTTGACAGCCGAAAACGCCACTTCAAAATATCCTGATATTTTGAAGTGGTACTTCAAAATATCCTTGACTCCTTAAAAACCAGTGGTTATTATTGCTCCACCAATGTTTAAAAGAACTTTAAAACTGCCGACACAGCATTCTTTTTGGTTATGGGGGGCCAGACAGACTGGTAAAACCACTTTACTTAAGCAGCATTTTAAAGAAAAAAATCTTTTAAAACACACTCATTTTATAGACTTGCTGCTTTCTGAGGAATACCGCCGCTACCGTACACATCCCGAACGCCTGAGAGAGGAGGTTTTATCATCCTCTTACAAGTGGGTGGTGATAGATGAAGTGCAAAAAATCCCAAACCTTTTAAGCGAAATACACTGGCTTATGGAAAACACCCGGCTAAAATTTGCTCTCTGCGGTTCCAGTGTACGCCAGTTAAAAAAAACGGGAGTTCATTTGTTGGGGGGAAGAGCCCTCCGGTATGAGCTTTTTGGACTTACAAAAAATGAACTTAAAAAATCATTTCACTTAACTTCTTTTTTAAACAGAGGGTACCTGCCAGCAGCTTTCAACCACTCTTATCCCAAAAAGTTTTTAAGCAGTTATATCTCTGATTATTTAAAGCAGGAAATAGCCTCTGAGGCTTTGGTTCGAAACCTTACCCCTTTTTCTGATTTTTTGGAAAAAGCCGCTTTGTCTGATACAGAAATCATAAACTATTCCAATTTTGCCAGAGATTGTGGTGTCAGCAGCCACACCATTAAGGAGTACTATTCCATTCTCAGTGACACCTTATTAGGCACTTTTTTACCTTCTTACAAAAAACAAAAAAAACGGCGGGTCATTAAGCAGCCCAAGTTTTATTTTTTTGATATAGGAATTGTGAACTCCTTAACCCATCGTTTTTCACTGCATCCCAAGAATATGGGTTTTGGAAAAGCCTTTGAAAACTGGATTTTTCATGAATTAAAATGTACTCAACACTATCACCAGGTTTTTGAGACTGTCAGTTATTTTCGTTTGACCAGTGGCGTGGAAGTGGATTTTATTTTGGACGATATGCGGGTGGCCATTGAAGTCAAATCCACTTCACAGGTGCGTCCTGATCATTTAAAAGGTTTAAGAACATTAACAGAGTTGGGAAAAGTGGGAAGCAAAATTCTGGTTTGTTGCGAAGACAAAGTCAGAAAAACAAGTGATGGTATCTGGATACTTCCTTATGCTCATTTTCTTAAAAATATCACCCGATATCTTACTTAAAAAATAAGCCCACGGCGGGAATCGAACCCGCGACCTCACCCTTACCAAGGGTGTGCTCTACCACTGAGCCACATGGGCATAAGATCCACACTGCAAATAAAAACCACTTAAACATCTTATGGTGGGTTAGTGTACCCCTGCACCACACGGTGCACACAAAATCAACATATCCCAATTATAATAACCCGGTAATGTAAAATTTACAAGCCCGATCGGTAAAATTTTCCCCATTAATTTTTTAACCCATTTTACACATTATTATTTTGACTTTTTAATCAATAACTCATACTAAAAAGCCCTGAAAGTGAAAAATATTGCCAGTTTTTTAACCGGGTTCTTTAAAAATGAAAATTTTTTTACTGTTTATCCTCTCTTACTCTTACTTAAGTTGGGCAGAGCAAAAATCCCGGGACGCAACAACCAAAAAGGATTTTGAACAGATATCGCCACAGATGAGGGAGAGCCATACAAAAGTCAAAGAGGAACTCTCACAATTACTTCCCCTGCTGGATGCTCAAAATTTTACCTTAAAATCCATAGACGGAAGACGTTTTTTAAACAGTGTAAGGGGATGCATTTTTGAATCCCAGTCTGTGATTTGGGATATCACCTACTGTGGCCCCAGCTATGTATCCAACGAAGGAAAGTGGCACCGGATGGCATTGGGAAGCATACACCTTAAGGATGGTTCCCCGTTTCAAATAAAAAAATACCATATAGGAGCCGGTAACCATATTTATCATTACATACCATATATATCCCCTTTACTCTTTAACACTGTCAGAGGAGGTTTGAGTTTTATCCTGAACGATGAAGAGAAAGTTAAAATCAAGCTTCCCTCTTCTGATGAAACCATTATGGAATTTGTTAAAAAACTAACCAAAAACCAATACCTTTTGATCGAAAAATCTTTTCAGGACTGATTTTTATAGAGGGATTATACTGCTGTTGAAATACCCTTAAGATAAAGAAAGGCTTTTGAGATGAAAACACTTACAAGTTTTATTTTTGTAGCTTTGTTCTCTTTTGTGAGTATGGCTCATGAGATGTCTTACGAAGGTATGGAAAAACATTTTGAAGAATATGAACTCTGGAAGAAAGAAAAAAAAGCCAAAAAGGATTTTAACAAGTACCTCCAATTTAGGGAGAGTAATAAAAAAGCAAAAGAGGAACTTCCCTTATTACTTCCTCTTTTGGAAGCACAAAACTTTACTTTAAAAGATATAGAATGGCAGGGACACACACGGGTTTGTCATTTTGAATCCCCTGATCTGACTTGGGAGATTGAATACTGTGGTGCCAGCAGTGAAGGAGGAGATGATATCTCCTGGTACAGAATGTTTGATGGAAAAATAACACAAAAAACAGATTCCCATCCCCTTAAATTTGTAGCTTACAGTATAATGTCCAAAAAACACCAAAGAATATACAGGTTTATTTCAGAAATCACTTCTTTGGATGATGTAGTGGTTTTATACAAATCTTTTCGTCGTCGGATGTTCTTTGTCCGGCGGGACAAGTATCAAACGGGAATAAGCCTTGCCACCCCCAACACCACTGTAATGGAGTTTATTAAAACAGCTGCCTACAACCAAAGTCTGCTGATTGAAAAATCTTTTCAGGACTAATTCTCATGGGTTGTTTGATCTTTAGCTTTACATGCGGAAGACTTTTTTAAACACCTGAGAGCAAAACTGTCCCAATTTTTTTAAAGGACGATTAATGGTTGCCTCAGGGTTTTTCCCGGGAAGAGGGGGTATTTTACGATGATGGTTTTCACCCCATATACAGGCATGCCCTCCCAAACACCCATCCCGAAAATACGCACTGCCCTCTGCCACAGCATAATGCTCCATAACCGTATAACCAGCCACACGGGCCGTATCTCTCAGCTGAGAATGTCCGCGAAGAATGGCATGATCGGAAGCCCTTGTCTGCCCACTCATTTTGGCGTGGTCTTTTAATAAAGCCTGCCCCTCTACAAGCACCCTGTCACTCACCTGTGCATGGTCTGTGATGTGTGCACGCTTCCTGACCACCGCATAATCAGAGAGAAGGGCATAGCCATCCACAACCGCCCGGTTTTGTAAAAGCACATAATCTTTCGCCAAAGCATGTCCCTTTAAAAGGGCTTTATCCTGTATGCGTACATAGTCCAAAGCCCGGGCATTATCCAAAACAGCAGCCTCTTTGGCCACATACACTGTATGATCCACAGTGGCTGTGACAGCCACAAAGCCTTCTCCAAAATGATGTATCCGCCCCTCAAACCTTTGGCTTTTACCATCCACAACAAACTCACGCTGAACCAAAAACCCACGACGGGAAAGCTGCTCTTTACTCATTTTGGACTGCAAAACATATTTTGCAGACTCAGGAAACCAGCTCAGCTGCTCTTCAGACAAAGCCCATACATCATGTTTTTGTAAAATCACAGCCAGGCCATGTTTTTGAATATCTGTTCGGCGGTGCATGCTGTCTTCAGACAACACAACATCAAAAAGATATTGTTTTCCCCCCTGGGCATGGGGAGAAAGCGACTCATGCATCTCATACGGCTCTGTGCCAGTGGCTGCACTCATTGTGACACACACCAAGGCCCATAAAACAATATATTTAACTCTTAACATAACAAGCCTTCCACAACTTTTATGACTTTCCCTTTTTGAACCATGTTTTATGGATACAAACCCGGGTCAAAAAGCAACAAAAAAAACTTAAATTTCCTCTTCAAAATCTGCTATATTCTTTAACACATATTCCTTAAAAAGGACACTGAAAAACAAGAACCAGAGCCTGTCTGTCAAAAAAGATGTGCCATCTTTAATGTTTCAAAGGGAAAAAGTGAAAAACTTACACAAACATTTTAAAGATCGCTACGAAAAAGAGCTAAAAGCCCTCACTCAAAAACAACTCAACAGAAAACTCAGCTTTTTTCCAAAACCCGGGCCCGGAAGACGGGAAAACACCCCCCCCGCTTTTGAACCTCAAAAAACCAGCCCCCCGGGGGTGGATTTTTGCTCCAATGACTACCTTTCCCTTCAGTTTCACACAGGAATAAGAAAAAACCTTGTTCAGGCCCTTAAAAACCCTGCCATGCCTTTAAGTGGTGGTTCCTCCCGCCTGATCCGTGGCACCACCATATGGCACCAGGAACTGGAAAAAACCCTTAAAACATGGATCAAAAAACCCTGCCTTTTTTTTAACTCCGGGTACATGGCCGGCACAGGACTGATAGCAACCTTGTGTAAAAAAGAGGACGAAGTCTTCTCTGATCAACTCAACCACGCAAGCCTTATTGATGGATGCCGCCTCAGTAAAGCCAAAGTGTCCGTTTATAAACACAAAGACATCCCTCACCTGCACACCCTGCTTAAAAAATCCCAAAGAAGGTACAAATTTATTATTACAGAAAGCCTGTTTAGTATGGACGGGGATTTTGCCCCTTTAAAGGCTTTGTCCTTTTTGTCTCAAAAATACAAAGCTCTTTTGATTATAGACGAAGCCCATGCCACAGGAATTTACGGCCCTCAGGGTCAGGGGCTTTCTTACTCCCTGGGGAAAAGCACCCCTTTTTTAAGCCTGCACCCCTGTGGAAAAGCTTTATCCACAGGGGGGGCTTTTGTGGCAGCACCGCAAAGCATAAAAAAATACCTGATTAATAAAAGCAGACCTTTTATTTACACCACTGCGGCCTCTCCCCTTCAGCTTCAACATTTAAATCTGGTTATGGATACACTGAAAGAAAACCCGGAAAGAAGGCAAACTTTAAAACAAAAGGCCCTGTTTTTTAGAAGTCAGGTGCAAAAATTCCACCCCGTGGAACACTCCACCAGCCCCATTGTACCCCTGCTTTACAAAGGGAACATGAAAGTCACACAAATGGCCAAAACACTTCAAAAAAAAGGTTACGATATCCGGGCCATACGCCACCCCACAGTACCAAAAGGCAAAGAAAGACTAAGAATCTGCATACATTATAATCATTCCTTTAAAGATTTAAAAAATCTGGCACAGCAAATCCACAAAGCAGAACAAAAGTGGGGAAAAACACCCCCCGCTTGATTTCAGAATCAAAAAAAAGTAAGGTGGCTTCCGTGGGCCATAAAAGAAGTCTGAGGTAAAAACAATGAAAACCCCTTACAGCAAAGACCAAAAATTTGTTTTTATTACAGGGGGGGTTATATCCTCTCTGGGAAAGGGCCTGCTTTCTGCCAGCCTGGGGGCTTTGCTGGAGGCACAAAACTATAAAATCAGCCTTATTAAATGTGACCCTTATCTGAATGTGGATCCGGGTACCATGTCCCCTTTTCAGCACGGAGAAGTCTATGTGACAGAGGATGGGGCAGAGACCGATATGGACCTGGGGCATTATGAACGATTTACCCGGGCCTCTTTAAAAAAAGAAAACAGCATTACCACCGGGCAAATTTACGAAAGTGTCATTTTAAAAGAAAGAAAGGGGGTTTATCTGGGCAGTACCGTGCAGGTCATACCCCATATTACCGATGAGATCAAATCCCGCCTGTTACAGGCTGCAGGCCAGGCCGAAGTGGTGATTGTGGAAATAGGGGGTACCATTGGAGATATTGAAAGTCTTCCCTTTATTGAAGCTATCCGCCAGATGCAGGTGGATTTGGGAGTTCACAACACGGCTTTTGTGCATTTGACTCTGGTTCCTTATGTGTCCTCTGCCGGAGAAGTCAAAAGCAAACCCACCCAACACTCTGTTAAAGCCCTCAGGGAAGTGGGAATTCAACCGGATTTTTTGGTGTGCCGCACAGAGAAAAAAGAAAGCCTTTCCCCTCATTTAAGAAAAAAAATAGCCCTCTTTTGCAGTGTCAAAGAGGAAAATGTCATAGCCTCCCCCAATGCACAAACCATTTACGAAGTTCCCCTGCTTTTGCAGAACGAAGGCTTTGACACCAAACTCACCCGCAAGCTTTTAATGGAAAAACGCCCCTCTCAGATGAAGGTATGGAAAAACATTGTATCCACCAGCAAGAACCCCAACGAGATTATCCCCCTGGCCCTGGTGGGAAAGTATGTGGATTTAAAAGACAGCTATCAGTCTTTGACAGAAGCTTTAATACACGGGGGGCTGGCCCATAAGGCACAGGTACAAATTCGCTATGTGGATTCTGAAACTATACACCCGGGGAATGTGGAAGACAAACTCAAGGGCTGCAAAGCCGTACTTATCCCCGGGGGTTTTGGATCCCGGGGGGCTGAGGGTAAAATCACCACCATTCGCTATGTCAGGGAAAAGCATATCCCTTTTTTGGGAATATGTTTTGGCATGCAAATGGCGGTGGTGGAGTTTGCCAGAAATCAGTGCCAGATGCCCAAAGCCGTCAGTAAAGAATTTGAAAATCCAAAAAATCTTCAGGCTCCCGCTGTTATCAGTGATGCCAAACCCTACTCCGGGCGGCTGGTTAAAGGGGGCAGTATGAGGTTGGGGTCCTACCCCTGTGAGCTTAAAGAAGGGTCTTTGGCATACAAAATGTATGGAAAATCCAAAATTCAGGAAAGACACCGTCACCGCTTTGAATTCAACAACCATTTTAAAAGTGTGTTCGAAAAACAGGGAATGATTGTCTCAGGTGTAAACAGGAAAGAAAACCTGGCAGAGGTGATAGAAATCCCCTCTCACCCATGGTTTTTAGGTGTGCAGTTTCACCCGGAGTTTAAATCCAAACCTTTTGCCCCTCATCCCGTATTTGCAGGCTTTATCAAAGCCGCCCTGAAAGCGGACAGGCATTAAACCACAAGCAGGTGTGTAAAAAAGTAACCCCTCCCCTTAAAAAAAAAATCTTTTTTGCTTTTTATTTATTTTTTTGTTAAGGCTGCCTCATAAATAACAAAAGCAGTGTTGCTTTGCCCTGTATCAAGGGGGGTGCATGACAAGACCATACAAAAAAACCACAAGCTTTCTGTTCTTCAGCCTGCTGGTGGTGGCAGCAGGACCTAATTTGTCCAGGGAAGTGGCAGCTGCAACCCCCCCAACCTGTACTTCTTTGTTCAGGTCCCGTTTGTATTATGAAAACAAAGCTTTGCAGGATATACACAAATCCCCCAACCTTCATCCCCGGTTTGTGGATATTAAACAGGAAAGGGAATTACAAAAACAATGGAACAAAACCCTGTCACAAAATGTGCCGGATCTGTTAAAGATACTTTTTCCGGAGGATGTTTATTTTATTGACCATCAGCTACGCCAGCCAGAAAGGCAAACAGCTGTTAAACTGGGGGAGCCGGGCGGGGCCTTAATGGTCAGGGCGTTTTACAATTATAAAAAACACACTTTTGGCACCAATGTCACTTTCAGTTCCAGAGCTTTGTTGGACAATTTAAAAAACATATCCAGCAAAAAAAAATGGCTGGTGGGGACAGATGCCAGGGCTGCCATCTTGTTTCTGCACGGAGGGGGGACAAAATCCGCAGGTTCCCATGTTGCCACCAGTATTATTAACAACTTTAGAAGTTACCAGGTGGATGTGGTGGCTGTGGATTTACCATGGCATGGGGAAGGCCCCAGAGATGTTTTTTCCAACTTTCAGATGGAAATTAAAGCCCTTGGAGCTTTTGCCCAAAAATACATTCCCCCCCATGTGCCTGTGTTTGTATGGGGGCACAGCTGGGGTTCGGTGTATGCGGAAAAGCTTATGACCATGACAGACCTTCCCCCTCACGAGTTTGTGTTCCACAACAATCTGAAAGGAGTGATGATTTTTTCCACCCCGGTGGATACCGCCCCCGGCAAATCCTTTAAAGAAAAACAAAGCTCCATGTTTAAAAGAATAACCCGGGCCAAAAACCAGCTTTCCCATCTTTTTGCAGAACACGAATCACAAATATGGCAGGAAATAGTGGAAGAGGGCAAAACCAGCCCCCTGGGGGGTTTTTTTGCTGCCATGACCACATTTCAAATAGACCAAAGTGTCCCGGATCACAAAGGTAAAAAATACATTCCCGCCCTAATGGCAGTGGGTACAGCAGACCCTTTGGTGTATGTGGGGTTTGAGGATATTTACCGCTCCTACTATGACCAATTGGTTAATGTACAATCCCATTACCTGGACAAACTGGCCCTTTACAGCGACCCCAATGGGGAAAAGCTTAAAGTGGGGCATTTGTTGGGGGATTATGTCAACACCTCAGCCAAAGGCAAAGCCTTTGTTGTTTATTACCAGTTAAGTAAAGAGTTTATAGAAAACCAGCTGGATCAAAAACTCCCTGTGGTTAAAGAACAAAATAACAACACCTTAAACCTGGTACTGGTGATACAAAACTTTGCCAACGACATGGCTTTCAGACAATTTTTTATGGAACATGAACACTTTTTGGAAAACAACACATCCATATACACACATTTTATCCAAAAAAGAGAGGCTTTGGGGAGGCAGATTATTTCTGCACTGGCACCTTATGGGCAAATCAGTATCCGCACTCATAATTTTTTTAAAAAACTTTCTGAGATTACCACTTTAGAGGATTTTGAAAAATTAAAACCTGAAATCCACACTCTGCTCCATTATTATGCAAAAAACATCCCTTACAGCAAGTATTTAAACCAAAAGCTGGAAGAGTTGTACGAAAAAAAAGGAACTGTGAAGGATATTCGTATGCAGGCTTCAGAAATTTTAAACAAATTTTTTAAAACCATCCCTCTCACCACAAAAAAACTTAATGCCATAATCAAACCCATATTGCAAAAAGAGGGGCAAAGCAATAAAAGTCTGGATGGGGCTGTTCAGGCCTTAAAAACCCACCACTTACCTGTAGAGGATGAAACCACAATCATAAAATACCTTACAGAGTATTTTTATATAGAGAACACCATTTTAAGAGGAACTTTTGTACCTCCTTTGGATCTTTTACTGCACACAGAAGATTTGGTCTCACCGGCAAACCATGAGAAAGTCAAAAAACACATTCACCAAATGAATTTATATGCAAAACGAAAAGAGGAAATAAACAAAACTCTTGACCGGCTGACTGTGGACCTGACACAGGCTCAAAAAAAATATCAATCTCTTTTAAATCAGGTTCAGCATTATATTAAAAAAATTAAAACAGCCTTTACTGTGGTTACTGCCAATCCTCCGGTATCTTTAAAATCCGCGTACGAACAAAACAGAAAAGATTTTAAAGAACTGGAAAAAACCTCTGACACCATGGGAAATTTGCTGGAAGAGGAAGTTGTTGATTTTATGACACAAACCACTACCAAAAAACCTTCCGTGGAAAAAGAGACTGCGGTGGTGCAGGATTTTGCTCAGATACTTAACCGGTTGGAAAAACACAGAGAGCTTATAGATCACTTCAGCACTCAATACACCACTTACATCAGGGATCGACAACAACTGAGGAGGAAGCTTATTGCTGCCATTGAAGAGGGAAACATGGGACCGGAATTTCAAGAGGCTGTGGTGAAAATTTATGGGCAGGGTTCTGACGGGGAAAGACCCCAACTGGGAAGTCAAAGTTTATTTTTGGACCTGGAAAACAAACTTAATGATTTGGCAAAACTGGAGACTCAAATTTACTTTACACTCAGAGAAAAAGCAGACCTCACAGTCGGACTGCAAGATCTTTTTGAACATCTTTTAAATCTTGTCAATCTGGAAGTGGACACCAACAACTGGTGGCACAAGCAGGCCCACCTGGTGGTATCAGCCCGTAAAGTCTCTGCTCCGGATGTGTTTTCAGACTTAAAAATCAGCTATCAGGAAAATGAAAGCGAAGAACAATATGAAGAAAGAACCGCTGAAATCAACAATTACATTACAGCCCATGCTTTCTTTTTTCAGGAGATAATATCCACCTGGAATCAGGACTTAAGATCCAGCCTGCCGCCTGTTTTACCCAACACAGCCAAAGATTAAAACACATAAAGTTTTTTGGGGATTTTCATACTTTATTCCATGGCAAAGTCAATAATGGGAATAACCTCCCCCTCTTCAGAGAAAAAGATTTGTCCTTCGAAGGGAAAACGAAATCGGGTGTCCTGTTTCACCCCCTCTAAAGAAACAGGAAAAGAAAGCTCACTGCTGCCAGCTATATTCATTGTATGAGAAACCGATATTTTTCTCACAGAAACAGTGATGTTTTTTGAAGTTTTTGGAAAAGGGGGCCAAAGAGGTGCTGGCACCTCATACAAACCATTTTCTTCCACCTGGCAGGTGTTTTCAAACTCGCTGGTAAAGGGCCGGGTGTGTCCCTTAGGACCCAGAAGGAGAGTTCTTTTTTCTTTATTGATATGGATTTTTGCCTTCAAACCCCATAGCTTAATATCCACCTGCTCCATTTTCAAAGAATTAACCTTCAGGCCATAATAAGTGGGTTGCATGTCCTGGTTGAGCAAGGACATGGATATTTCGAAAAAAGTGACAGGGCTGCCGAAGTGTTGAGATCCACAAGTCACCTCAAACAAAAAAGTAATGGGACCTCCAATTTGTGCATCCACCTGCACACCGTAAGCACTGCCCTCTGAAGTCAGATACTCAATAGTTTTCAGCTGTTTTAACTGAAATTGAAAGGAACACTCCTTAATTTCCAACCCCCTCGGGGTAATACGAACACTGAAAGAGGGTTTTTTAGTCAGAAGCATATCCTCTAATTTTCCAAAAGCAGGAAGGATATCTTTTACAAAAAATTCAGAAAGCCCTCTCTGGTTTAAAATCTCAGGAGGAGAAGATGGGGGGTTTAAATCTGTACTGACAGCCTCCCCGGATTTTAAGGAATCTGGTGTTGTGTTTTGTGCTGCAAAACCCGATGAAATGAGAAGCAGCCAGCCTGCCCCCATTAGAACCAAAAAAACAAACCTCCCCTTAAAAGGGGCTTTTTTCATATCAAGACTCCTTATCCCCCAAACGGTTTATCTCTTCCCTCTCCATGCCTGTCTGACCTCTTTAACATATAACACCACTGCTCTTTTAAGTCAAGTAAAGCACTGATCTGCTTGTCAGGGAACTTGCCCAGCTCCACAGTCACCTTTTTTTGTGCCGAGAGGGATAAAAACTTCGAACCGGCCGGCAGCAAAAGAGGCCACCTGATAAGGGGGAAACACCACCACCAGGTTGTTTTTGTGCAGGTTCCATATTTTAAAATCCTCTTTTTTTTCAGTCCCCCTTTTAATGTGAGACCACCGAAATTTGTCGTAACTGTCCCCCTGTTTTTGTTTTTCAAATAAAATATCCCGTGTTTTTTGAACCAGCTCATCAAATTGTGCTGGTTTGGAAAAAAAATCACTTAAAGATAAAAAAGTTTTTTTCTTTTTGTGCCAGTTAAAACTGTAAGACTGTGTGCCACCGTGTGCACCCCCTGTATAAGTGTAAATCTGCATCCGTACACTGATGATGTTTTTATTTTTTGGTTCAAAGAGTTTTAACTCCCGAATATGAAGTTTAAAAGGCAATAAAACAGAAAGAGGTTGTTTTTTAAAAAATTCAGCAGCCTCTTGTGTAATATCCCGCTTTTGTTTTTGAATGATTTTTTGAATTTTTTGATCTATTGCAGGGAGGGGGCTGAGCCAGGAAGGTCTTTTATATTGAAAATCCACAAGAGGTTTTTTACCAGAATCTGCCACCTGAGAGTCAAACAACACAGGCAGGAAAAATAAAGCTCTGAATGTCCAAAAAATCATTTACACCCTTTGTATGTTTTTGTGGAAAAAATTTATTTTTGCTTTTCACAAAAAGAAGTGGGAAGTGCAAACTTAATGACCCCATCTTCAGGAAAGCTCTCATTGCTTCTGTAAACTTCATCAGACTCCACTTGTGCATCAGGTGTTTCCACACACTGGTAAAAAGAGGCTTTGTTTCCCACTTGATCGGAAAAATAAAAATTATTTTTACAGTGGCAGGTGTGAGCATTTTTGCATTTTACAGTGCTAAAATTCTGTAACCCGCTGATGAGAGGGAAAAATATATACCTGACAAAAAAACCTGCCTGAGCCAGCATAAAATTGGCATACTCTTTACAGGTTTTGTAGTAACCAAGATAAATACCGGATTCCTCACCGGATACCCCCTCTTTACCGGAAGGCGGATCTGTCACACTCGCCAAAGGGTAAGCTCCATGTGTGACGGGGTTTTTACCTGTTGAACAGGAAGCCCCCAGTGTAAAAACACCGGAAAGCCAAAGTAAGGCAATGGTTTTATATATGAATGTTTTTATCTCAACGGCCCTCATTTTTTCAAATTTTTAACTCTAAATGGAGCGGGTGATGGGATTCGAACCCACGGCCTCAACCTTGGCAAGGTTGCACTCTAGCCAACTGAGCTACACCCGCTACTGCACTCACTTCTTAACGCACACACCGCTGCTCCCCCCTGGTAGCACACACTTTAATCACAAAAGCCTGTAAATCCCAACACCACAACCCCAAGCTTGGCAAGGTTACTGCTCTACAACTCAAGCTACACCCGCTACTGCACTCACTTCACTATAACTCAAGTTTGAAAATCCACAAATTTAAATTTTTTGGTAAAATCCTTTGTGTACTCCCAGGCCGAAACACCACTCATAACAACACAAACCCATAACAGAAAATAACCCAGGTTATACAGCCACAAACCAGCCCCCCCTCCGGCCACCAGAACAAACAAAACCCCCACAATCTGTAAAGTGGTTTTCCATTTGGCCAAAGGCCTGGCATATAAAATCAAGCCCTTGTCTGCTGCAATGGAACGCAAGGTGGTAACATAAATGTCCCGGGCCATAAACAACACCACAAGCAGAGGATCCACCTTCCCAAGATAAGATAAAAAAACCAAAACAGAAAGAGTTAAAATTTTATCGGCTGCCGGATCCAGCAAAGCCCCTGCCGTACTCTGCACCTTCCACCGCCGCGACAAATAACCATCCAAACCATCTGTAATGCCTGCCAAAAGCCACAAAAAAGCTGCCAAAAGGTACCATATACCCCCCTCCCCCCAGCTGAGCAGAACCAAAACAGGTACCACCAAAACCATACGACAGAAAGTCAAATAAAGAGGTATCATTTTTTTATTCATAAAAACCCCACCCATAGGATCAAAAAACCACAAAGCAAAAAACCAACCCTTATTTTGTAAGGTATTTTAAACACTCTGGCAATCTTCAAATGGATCTGCTTCCCAAAGGTGAAAAATGAAGCAAAGTGTCAAAAACAGTGGGGTTTTAGTGTTTTCCAGACTTGAGGGGGGATAAAATTTTTTACTTGCATTTAAAGGGATGTGAGTTTATATTTTGAGCCTGTAAAATTGTGATTCTGGTAAGGACTGTCGCAAAATCATGACCAGTCAAAATCTGAGAAAAACATTTAAAGATTTTTTTACAGGGCTGCCCGGTCATCCTCATCTTTGGCTTCCCAGCTCAAGCCTGATACCGGACAAAGACCCCAGCTTATTGTTTGTCAACGCCGGTATGAATCAGTTTAAAGACTGCTTTTTGGGCTTAAAACCCCCTCCCGCCCCTCAAGTTTGCAGCATACAAAGGTGCTTAAGAGCGGGAGGCAAGCACAATGACCTGGAGCAGGTGGGTTTTTCTGACTTTCATCACACTTTTTTTGAAATGATGGGTAATTTTTCTTTTGGAAGTTATGGCAAAAAGCAGGCCATTTTCTATGCCATGGAGTTTTTAACCGTAAAGCTCAATATTTCCCGGGATCATCTTTGGGTGAGTGTCTTTAAGGAGGACAAAGAAACCGCCCGGATATGGGAGGAAGATCAACACTTTCCACCGGAAAAAATTTTCCACTTGGGCGAAAAAGACAACTTCTGGCGTATGGGAAACACAGGCCCCTCAGGACCCTGCTCAGAAATTTACCACTATGACGGAAACAAAACCTCCCCCACCCATGAGGATATGGTGGAAATCTGGAATCTGGTTTTTATGGAGTTTAACGAAACCAAAGAGGGTGCAAGGGTAAAACTGCCAAAAATTTGTATTGATACAGGAGTGGGACTGGAAAGACTGACCACTGTCCTGCAAAAAAAAGACAGCAATTACCATACCGATCTGTTTTCACCTGTTATGGAAGTTTTAAAGAAGGAGACTCAAACACCCCATCACAACCAAACAAACAACAAAACACAAAAGGAAAAGGCCTTAAGCCACAGCAAAACAACATTTCAGGTGATAGCCGACCACAGCCGGGCCGTGGTGTTTTTAATCCACGATGGTATACTTCCGGGAAGTGATGGGGCCAGCTATGTACTAAGACGCATCCTCAGACGGGCCCTGTTTTACGCCCATAAATTTCAAAACATATCCTCTTCAGGAGAGCTTTTATGTCACACCACAGCCGAAGTTATCAGGCTCTTAAGCCCCCACTGCCCGGGCTTAAAAAAAAATCAAAACCTTATTCAGAAAACTGTTAAAGAAGAGGATTCTTTGTTTCACCACAGCCTGAAAACAGGTAAAATGATTTTAATGGAAAAAATAAAAACCATAAAACAAAAAAATCCGGCCCCTTTCAACAAAGCATCCCTGTCCCAGCCTGCCACCTGTTTTACACCACAAATAAACGATCAAATGATGTGGGACCTTTACAGCACTTATGGTTTTCCACCAGATCTGACCCGTCTGATTGCCAAAGAGGAAGGGGTTAAAACTCAAAACCGCAGTCTGAAAGAGTTAAAAAAACGCTTTACCCACCCTCCTGTATCTCACAAAAAAATCCAAACTGCCCAAGTCCCCTTAAAAACCCTTATTGATGATCCGGAAGTTGTAAAAGCCGTTCAGCAGTACATACAAAACAAATGTTCTGATAAAAAAACCACTTTTAAACCCACCGGGCAGGCAGGAAAACCCTAATGGATTTGTCCTCTTTTTACTCCTCTCAGTTTAAATCGATTTTAAGTGTCACTCAAGGTGCATGCCAGGCATGTTTTTCTTATGTGGGGGCGGGGGACAGGACAGGGGCAGACCAGGCCGCCACAACAGCCATGAGAAAAGCCTTTTTGAAGCTTCCCATAAAAGGGCAAATTGTTATGGGAGAGGGGGAAAGGGACAAAGCCCCCATGCTTTACATGGGAGAGCGGGTGGGGCAACACCAGGAGGGACAACCGGAAATGGATATTGCAGTGGATCCTCTGGAAGGTACCAATTTGTGTGCAAAAGCTTTAAATGGATCTTGTTCCGTACTGGCTCTGTCTGAAAAAGAGGGTTTGTTTAAAGCCCCTGATGTGTATATGGAAAAAATAGCCTGTGGCCCTCTCGCCAAACAGGCCATTGATTTAAGCAAACCTGTGGCCTTTAATATCAAAGCTGTAAGCGAGAGTTTAAGCAAAAGGCCCTGTGATGTAAAAGTGGCTCTTTTAAACCGGGATCGTCACACTTCAGTTCAAAAAGCCATTTATCAAACAGGGGCAAGGGTTTGTCTGATAGAGGATGGTGATCTGATTCCCTCCCTGCAAACCGCATGGGGAACAAACCCTGCCATAGACCTGGTCATGGGTACAGGAGGGGCCCCGGAGGGAGTGCTGGCAGCTGCGGCCTTAAAATGCATGGACGGGGGCTTTGAGGGGAGATTCGTCTTCCCCACTCCTGAAAGCAAAAGCAGGGCCTTAAAAATGGGAATACAGGACCGTATTTACAAAAGAGATGAGCTGGTGAGTGGGCCGGTGATTTTTTGTGCCACAGCACTCACAACCAACCCCCTGCTCAAGGGGATCATCAAAACAAACAAAGGCTGGAAGACACAAAGTCTTATTATGAACTCTCTGGATAAAGAGATTTGTATTGTTAAAAACCATTTTTAAAAAAACTTCAGGCAAAAAACCATTTTATTTGTACAAAGGAGTTAAAAAAATCATGGCACAGTCTTTAGGGTGCAAATCCTGTGAAAAACCGGTCTTATTGGAAAGCAAAATCAGTTTTCGTGAGGAATGCCCTTACTGTAAGGCCGATCTTCACATCTGTCTGAACTGCCGGTTTTATGATCCCGGGGCTTACAACGAGTGTCGGGAAAGCTCTGCAGAACCCGTCAAAGACAAAAGCAAAAACAATTACTGTGAATACTTTGAACCCGATCAAAACACAAAAACACCCAATTCTTCAGAACGAGAAAGAGCTTTAAAAGCTGCCCGGGATTTGTTTAAAAATTCTTAAAGATTGTGTACTATGGAGCGGAAAATTTATTTCTTTTTTAAATTTGTGCGGCACGGGCTGTTTTTACAAAAGCTTGTGCACTTTTCCTTAACCAGGTTTCAATTTCACTTGTGAGACCTGCATTCACTTCTGAGGGAAGAAGATGATGCATATCCCGGCAACACCCCTCCTTTTTATAGAATCTTTTTACACTCTTCAGCACCTCCTGTGTCACATAAGAGTCTTCAGAGTATTGAGTGGGTCTGGGTTTTCTTTCTTCATGGGTCATTAAAAAATAAACCAGCTCCACTTTTTCCCTCTGTGTGGGGGAAAGAGTCTTCACCTGATGAGACCACTGTTTGTAAAATTCTTTTTCCACCTGGTGAATTTTTTTGGTTCCATAACGGTAATGTACAGCATCGTGGTGAAAAAACTTTTCCGGATAAAATAAAACCCCATCCACCTCCACGGGCCTGTTAATCAGGCCTATTAAAATAATTCCATGTGTGTCCACATGGTTAAAAGCCATAATTCCCAACTCTTTTATGGTGGGAAGGTAAACATAATCCGGAAAGTGTTTTAAAATTCCAAAATGTCTTGTTCTCTCTTCACTAAAATCCGTACCCTGGCTTAAAGCACTCAGGCGGTAATTAAATTCCACCCAAAATTTATAAGTCAGTCGTTTGTTTTTCACCCTTGAGCGGGCCTGACGAATCAAATCTTCAAACTGCCTGCTCCACCACAAGCCACTTTGTTTTTCCTCAGGATCTGAAGACAGAGGGTGCGAAGGTTTATCCCTGTTCTTATGCACAGGATCCCAAACCCCCACATTAAAAAAAGCAATATGATTTTCCACCTGATCTGCAAAATCCACAATGTGGGTGTTCTCCGGGTCCACAACCCCGGACTTTAAAGCCCGGGCCAAAACCCGAAGCTTAACCACTTCATCCAAACCTGCTGTATAATACTCTCTGACACCCTGTGATCTTAAATGATCCTCCCTTTTAAGAGAAGCTGGCACTTTGACCCTCTCCAGAGGAACTGGCTCCTTAACCCTCTTCAATCCACCAGAAAACCGGGGGATTTTGAAATTTTTTGTGGTGGCGGTTTTTCCATTTTGAAAAACACGGAGGCATTCCATCTGCTGGGCATGGCATGGAAACACAGGCAGGAGAAACAAAAAAAGACTGATCTTTTTCATATTGCAATAAACTCTTAAAGTTTGGATTTTAATTTTACGGGGTCCCTGTAAGGGGAAACCTGATCCTGTCTTAAAAAAGCCATTTTAACACAGCTCACCAGATTTTTCTCAATGAAAATTGTATTTTCAATAATAAAAAACCTGATTCGTGAAAAAATTACACTTTCTTAAAGTGCAGTAAAAGAAACCTGAACAAAAAATCCAGGGTCACCTCATAGAGGCAGTCAGAGAGAGTAAACCATTCATTCCACAGTAACAGACTTGGCCAAATTGCGGGGCCGGTCCACATTATGCCCCATAGCCAAAGCCTTAAAGTAAGCCAGCATTTGAAGGGGGGGAATACACAATAAAGAAAACACAAAATCGTGGGCATCTGCCCCCTCTTTTTGAGGCTCCTGCCTGCGATTTTTACCATGTGGGGTTTTAGCCAAGGGCCTTTTTAAGTCAAGAGGTATAAACACATCGGCCAAAGATCTGGCTTGTTGGTTTTTTACCCCCGCCACAACAATTATTCTGGCCCCTCTGACTTTTGCCTCCATTAAATTAATCAGAGTTTTTTGTCCCAACAAACCATCTGGCACCAAAGCCACCAGGGCAGTGTTTTTGTCGACCAGAGCCAAAGGGCCATGCTTCATCTCACCGGCAGGGTAAGCCTCCACAGGCTGGTAAGTCAGTTCTTTTATTTTTAAAGCCCCCTCCAGGCTTAGGGGGTAAAACAAACCCCGGGCCAGATACATCAGGCCCTTAAAGGATTTTAAATAAGCTGCTGAGGAAATAAAAATTTCTTTATCACTTAAAATTTTTTTAAACTGAGAGGGTAAAGCTTTAAGAAGGCTCACCCAGTGAGCCTCCTCTTTACGGTCGAGGTGTTTTTTCTCTTTAGCCAAAGTCAGGGCCATGAGTAACAAAACCAGTACTGTGGCGGAAAAAGCTTTTGTACTGGCCACAGCTTTTTCCACCCCGGCCTGCATATACATACGAGACACACAACTCCGGTCCAAAAAAGAATTTTTAACATTACACAGGCTCCACACCGGAGAACCGGATTGTTTGGCCATCTTTAAAGCGGCCAGGGTGTCTGCTGTTTCCCCACTTTGGGAGATCAAAAGCACAGGGGCTTTGTTTAAAACAGGGTTTCGGTAGAGAAACTCGCTGGCTCTGTCCACCTCCACAGGCAAACGGGCAATTTGCTCTATAACATACTTGCCATAAAGGGCTGCATAGTAACTGCTTCCACAGGCCACTATTTTCAGTGTACCGGCCTTTGCCACAGGTTTTAAGCCCCCCTGCCCCTCACAGGTAAATTTTAAGCGAAGAGTTTTTAAATTTAAGTGCGTCTTTATAATACGGCTTAAAACAGGGGGCTGTTCCTCTATCTCCTTCAACATGTAGGAGGAAGCCGCTTTGCACACGCCCGCCGGGCGGTTTTTTAAACCCACAACAGGTGATTTATCACTTTTTAACACATAAGAGGATTTTCTGATTTTTTTAAAAAAACACTTTCCTCTGTTTTTTGTCAGAAAATAAAAACAGGGGGGACAGGCCTCCTGTATATGAGCCAACTCCCCGTCTTCCAAAAACACGGTCTTTTTTACATGGGGGGCAAAAGCCAGGGGATCACTGGCAACAAAAACCTCTTTCTTACCAAAACCCACAATCAGGGAAGGACCTTTTTTAAAGGCCACAAACTCACGGGGGTAAAGTGTGGAAAAAGCCAAAAAAGCGGAAAGCCCTTTCAGCTTCGGCCACACTTCCGCCACAGCCTTAAGCCAGGAGGAGTGTTTTTTTAAAGCATAATGCAGCAGATGGGCCACAACCTCTGAGTCGGTTTCAGAATGAAAAGGGCCTTTTAAACTCTTTTTTAACTCTTCGGCATTTTCAATAATACCATTGTGTACCAAATAAACCGTGCCGAAGTGGTGGGGATGAGTGTTCTTTTCCGAAGGCAAACCATGGGTGGCCCAGCGGGTATGTCCCATACCTTTAAAAAATTTTTCCGCTTTTGGTTTTAAAGCTCTGGTTTTAAGCTCTTCCAAAGATCCCACAGTACGGAAAACCCGGGGCCTGCCATCTTCTTTAATTAAAGCCAGGCCTGCACTGTCGTAGCCCCTGTATTCCATGCTTTCCAAACCCTGAAGTAAAACAGACCGGGAGTCTTTTAAGCCCATATAAGCCATAATCCCACACATTTTGCATTCACTTTCGTTTTCTTGGTTTGTTGATCTGCTCCACCCGGGACAGGGCCAGATGATCTTCAGGCACATCTTTGACAATCACCGATCCCGCCCCTGTCAAAGCCCCTTCCCCCAACTTCACAGGAGCCACCAGCTGAGTGCCGCTGCCCACAAAGGCTTTATCACCTATTTCTGTAACATGTTTGCTGCCATCAGGGTTTAAATTAACACTCACCACTCCACATCCAATATTTACCTCCTCCCCCACTTTGCAATCCCCCAGGTAACTAAAATGCCCGGCTTTGGATTTTGCCCCAAATTCAGTCCCCTTCATTTCCACAAAATTACCCACCTTGGCCTGTTGTCCAATCTGAGTCCCCGGGCGAAGTCTGGCATAAGGTCCCACCTGAGCCTGTGCCTTCACCACTGCTGATTCCATGTAAGAACCCGCCCTTATCAACACCATATCCCCTACAACACTGTCAGAGATAAAACTGTGAGATTCAATAGCTGAAAAGTGACCCACACAGGTTTTGCCCTTTAAATACACCCCCGGGTAAATCATACTTCCGTATCCCACAGTAACATCCTCCTCAATATAAGTGTTTAAAGGGTCCACAATAATTACCCCCTGTGCCATCAGCTGATAAAGCTTATGTGTAAAAATCCTCTTGGTGAGAGATGCCAGATCTTTTTGTGTATTGACACCCAGGGCGGTGTCTTTGCAAACCTCCACAGCACCTGTTTTTTTACCCTGCCTGTAAAGCAAAGACACCAAATCCGTTAGATAGTATTCTTTTTTTAAATTATGGTTTTTAATTTGTGGCAGATACTGGTTAAGACACTGAGAGGAAAGAAGATAAAAACCGGCATTTACCTCTTTGACAGAGGCTTCCTCCTGTTTTAAATCCGCTTTTTCCACAATGGCTTTAATTTGTCCGTTTTGACGAATGATGCGTCCGTAATCCCCCGGGTCTTTTTTTTCAACAACAGCAAGACACAGGTCCAAAGATTCTTTATAAAATTTTTCGATCATGGCAAGCAAATCTTTGGAATTAATTAAAGGATGATCGCCATTCAGTATCAGCAGATCACCGGATTTAAGGTCCTCGCTGGCACACTGGGCCGAGACTGCTGTGCCTTTTCTTCTCCCTTTATGAGGGGAAGAAAGCCTTCCGGAAGTTTTTTTTTGATCTTGGGAAGACGTGGGGGGGCCTTGAGGAGAAGAGACATTTTCAGAGTCTTCTTCAGGCTTGTTCTGTATGTAAATCTTGGCTTTAAAGGAGTTGGCAAGGGGTGTGACCAGATGAACATCCTCCGGGCGTATCACCAAACGCACCTCTTTAAAAGGCAGGCTTTTTAAAGTTTTTAAAATACGGGCCAGCATGGGTTTGCCGGCCACAGGGGAAAGCCCCTTGGGTAAAAAACCTGCCATTCGCACACCATCACCTGCTGCCAGTACAATAGCCCTGAGTTCTCTTTTTTGCATACACAAGGGATTAAGCCTATAGGAAGACAAAGGTCAAGCTTTTGAATTAAAAACTCTTTAGGCTTCCCTTAAGGACAGGTTTAAAACACTTTAAAGCTTCCCAGTCGGTGTTTTTTTGGCTTATCATGCAAAGAAAACACTTGGCATTAGTACCATGGCAAAAAAACAAACAGACAAAAGCCTTTTAACACTGAAGGAAGAGCAAAAGTGGCTTCATAAACTGCACTCTTTTTCGCTGGCTCTTTACTCCTTCACCTCCGCCGGGGAGCTTTTAAAAGCCCTGGAGGGGAAAAACCCCCCACCTCTTCAAAAACAGGATGGGACGGAAGAAGGACCTGCCTGTGCCACTTCAACACCAGAACCGGTCTTCCATTTTCAGGAACAAAAAAACCCGGTACAAAAAAACTTTATGGCTCAGCTTTGTGAGGTGGATTCCATAGAGGTCCGGCCCGGGGGGGGCTTTAAAGTCTTAAAAACCAGCCCTCACACTTACACACATTCCCTAAAATCAGAGGGGCTTGTGCTTCACTTTGTGTTCCACAAACATGCCATCAGTGTGGCCCATAAAAAATTTTTAAGAAAAGCAGGCAAGGTACTGGAAGATGTTTTTTTAAGACTAAAGACTTTGTCCCGACTGAAACACAGAAAAGAGCAATGGGAGCTGGCTTTTGACATTATCACCATCCCTTTGTGTCTGACTGACACAAAGGGATGTATTTTAAGAAGCAATAAAAGCTTCAGACAAAAGACAGGAAAAACCAAAGAGGATATTTTACAAAAAAACTGCTTTTCTGTGTTTTTTAACAACCCGGAGCTTCAAAATATGAATAAAAATCTGCTCACCTCTTTAAAACACAAAAGAACAAACACACAGGGGCAGGAGGAGGTTTTTGAAGTCTCTTTACAACCTTTGTCTTTAAAGAGCCAAAAAGACATACAATTTGTCAGTTTTAAAGACATCACACTTCAGACTCAAAAAGAGCAACATATTGCTTTCCAGGCCCAGTCCAAAGAGAGAGGAATTATTTCCAAAAGCATAGCCCATGAACTCAACAATCCCATCTGTGGTATGATGTTGCTGCTGGAAACCATACCTTCACACACTTTGGTTCCACATTTAAGGAAGGATTTAAACGAAATTCACCTGGCACTTAAAAGATGCCTTCAGATTATTAAAGACCTTCTGGTTCCCCCTCAAGCCCCTGATAAGGATAAAAAAACAACTGGCCTTTTGTAAGGTCTTAATTGGGAATCCAAAAGTCCTTGGTCTGTATTTTATAAGATTCCTTCTTTCATGGGGAAGAATTCCATAAAATAACAATTATGAAAACCCCACATGTCTTAATTATTGATGATGAGAGCACTTTAAGCTCCTCCCTTTCAGAAATACTGACACACCATGGGTATAAAACCACCCGTGTACACTCCAAAAAAGAACTGGAGGAATGGAAAGGCAACAAAAATTTTGATATAGCTCTTTTGGATTTAAGACTGCCCGATGGCAACGGCCTGGATGTCATGGAAAAAATCAAACAGGAAAGCCCATGCACACAAGTGATTATTATGACCGGATACGGAACCATTGATTTGGCCGTGGAAGCCACAAAAAAAGGGGCTTTTCACTTTATCACCAAGCCTTTTAACACGGGCGAAATACTGAATTTGTCAGCAAAGGCTTTGGCCCAATTCGAACTGAAAAACGAAAACGCCCGGTTGAAGTCTTTTGTAAAAAAGCACTACCAGTTTGAAAGCATTATTGGTCACAGCCCCCCTGTTCTTCATCTGATTGAAACCATAAAGAAAGTGGCCTCCTCCTCCTCCACAGTGCTTATTACAGGGGAAAGCGGTACCGGCAAAGAGCTTATTGCCAGGTCTCTTCATTTAAACTCCGGGCAGCATAAAGGCCCTTTTGTGGCTGTACACTGTGGAGCCATTCCCAGGGAACTTTTGGAATCAGAGCTTTTTGGACACATCAAAGGTTCTTTTACCGGAGCCATAAAAGATCGTGATGGGAAGTTTTACAAAGCCCAGGGGGGGACTTTGTTTCTGGACGAGATCAGCACCATGGAAATTGCCACCCAGATCAAACTTTTAAGAGTTTTACAGGAAAAAGAATTCCAACCTGTTGGTTCAGAACACACACTTCACTCCAACGCCCGTGTGATTGCCGCCAGCAATGAAGACCTGGAAACATCTGTGCAAAGGGGTACTTTCAGGAAAGACCTGTTTTACCGTCTCAATGTTATCCCCCTTTATGTACCCCCTCTCAGAGGGAGAACAGAAGACATCCCTCTGCTTATCACTCACTTTATGAAGGAGCATAAAAAAAACAACAGAATTAAAGGCATAAGCCCACAAGCTTTGCAGGCCCTCATGCAGTACCACTGGCCAGGCAATATCCGGGAACTGGAGAATCTGATAGAAAGGCTCTGTGTCTTAAAGCATGAGGACTTTGTCACAAAACAGGATCTGCCCCCCCAATACTTAAATCCGAAGTTTAAAACCCATTTTGTACCCCCCACCTTTGACACCAATTTTAATTTTTACAATGTTGTGGAAACCTTCGAAAACGAACTGATTTTAAAAGCCCTTAAAAAAACCAAATGGAATAAAAACAAAGCCGCCCAGCTGCTGAAACTCAACCGCACCACTCTGTTGGAAAAAATCAAAAAAAAGGGGCTGAAGGAACACCCCATCCCGCCTTTTCTCTAAAATCAGACTTTTGTCCTGTTTTTTTTACCTGTTTTTGCCAAAAAGATAAAAAACTTTGATGTAAAAGTACTGTTTTTTTATGATGTTTGAAAAGCCCGTTTTTTGTACCAGCAGGGTTTTAGGAGAAGAAAGTTTTTTATAATGAAGAAACACAGTATCCCTCTTCTGATTTTACTCAGCATGACTTTTATGTTTTGCAAAAAAAGCCCATCCCGTTCCTGGTGGCAGGATGATCGCAGAAGCAGCCGGGCCAGCTCCTCCTCCCCTGAGAAAGAAAACACCCTGTCCACTTTCTTTAAAGAGGTACCGGAATGTGATGAAGACGATGAGGACTGCTGCGAAGACAACAGACAATGCAAGTCGGACTGCAGAAAATACTTTGACGGCGAAGAGGATGCCTGTTTTTCACTGCCGGAGGAAGACGGACAAACACTCCTGGAGGTGTTGGAGTATTTGGAAGACGGCACCTTTGACAATATCCGGATAGGGGAGGATTTAAAATATCTGCACCTGGCCATTGAGATGGAAAGCTACACATGGCTTAACTCCATAAGTGATTACAGCTCCTCCAAAGCGGAAAAAGCCTTAAAATGGATAGCACAGTATGAGGAGGTGACAGACACTCTCCTGGATTTGGAAGAGGATACCACAGTGGAGATTTTAAAAGGCCTTTTGGTTAAAGCGGGAAATGGATCTTTTTTAACAGACGATGTGGATAATGCATCTGCCCAGGATATTTTAAAAGGATTAAAAAGCTCCAAAGAGGACTTTTTAAATAAAGCACTGACAGAAAAAAACAACGATATCATTGATTTTATACACAAACACCTTGTGGAGGATGATATCTGTGACACTGAATCCCTTCAACCACGGCCCGGGGGGGGGTATTCAGGGTATCATGCACAAATATCCAGCATTGGCAAAAACACCCCCAACGGCAAGGCCTTAACTTACCAAAAAGAAGCATGTATCCTTGGGTTTTACTGTTACATTTACAGCTCAGACAAAGCTGTTGACAATAAAAACAGAAAAGACATTGCAAATCTTATAGACGAGAGTGAAATAGACACTTTTATCACCACGGAGAAAGACTCTGGTGGCCTTCAGGCCAACTTAAAGGTGGAAACAGATGCCAGCCAGTGGCCGGTGAGAGCCTGCAGGAGACTTTGTGAGCTGTGGTTTGATGTTCCCAACCTGCACCTGGGCATAGGCGGTGATCAACATACAACAAATACATGTAACAACTAAAATACAGCAGGACCACTTATTGTGTTCCATTCCATAAACCCTTTCACAGAACAAACCATAAGAGAGACAAAAGCTCTTTCTGATTCGGAGTGTGAGAAATCCCTACAGGTATCCCAAAAAAATTTTTTAAAATGGAAAACACAGGACCTTAAAAGTCGCATCACTTTTATTAACTGTCTCAAATCACAACTTAAGGTACAAAAAGATGAGCTGGCTGTGATGGTAAGCACTGAGATGGGAAAACCCCTTATTCAGGCAAAAGGTGAAATAGAAAAATGCCTGTCTCTTTGCGATTATATGGTGCAGGTGGCTCCTCAGGCCCTTGGGACAAAAAAAGACCTGGCTTTTGCCCCCCCGGGCAGCTCTGTGACTTGTCAGCCCCTGGGGGTGATCCTTGGCATTATGCCATGGAATTTTCCCGTATGGCAGGTGATGCGTTTTTGTATACCTGCTCTTCTGGCCGGCAATGCTGTGGTGGTAAAACATGCACCCTGTGTAATGGGTGTGGCAGAAGCCCTGTCCCGGTTATTCCAAAAAAGCTTCAAAAGCAAAGTGTATCAAAATCTTCCCCTGTCTTTGGAGCAAACACAGAAAACAATAGCCCACCCCTGCATACAGGGGGTGTCTTTAACAGGAAGTGTGAATGCGGGAAAAGCTGTGGCCTGCACAGCGGGCAGGCACTTAAAAAAAACCCTTTTGGAGCTGGGGGGCTGTGATCCTTATATTGTTTTGGAGGATGCGGATTTAAAAGAGGCTGCCCACCAGTGTGTGCTTTCCCGAATGAATAACAACGGACAAAGCTGTATTGCCGCCAAAAGATTTATTGTCACCAAAAAAAACAAAGACACTTTTACCGATCTGGTGCTAAAGGAAATGCACTCTTTTGACAGGATGGGAGATCCTTTAAAAACAGAGACCAGACTGGGTCCCCTGGCCCGAAAAGACTTAAGAGATCACCTGCATCAAAAAGTCCGGGAATTAAAAAACCGGGGGGCAGGACTTTTAACAGGAGGCCATATACCTGAAAGAACCGGATGGTTTTACCCTCCCACGGTTTTAAGTTCTGACAAAGAATCTGTATTGCAATATGAAGAGGAACTTTTTGGCCCTGTAGCCCTGATCTTACATGTGAAAAACGAAACGGAGGCTTTAAAACTTGCCAACACCTCCCCTTACGGACTGGGGGCGGCTGTTTTCAGCCAGAACAAGGCCAAAGCCCATCAGGTGGCCCTTCAGCTTCAGACCGGGGCATGTGCCATAAACCAGTGTCTGCACTCTCACCCGGCTCTGCCCTTTGGAGGTGTTAAAAATTCCGGGTATGGAAGAGAGCTTTCCCTACAGGGCTTTTATGAGTTTGTAAATATCAAAACCCTCCGCAGCACAAGCTAAAACCCCTCATCATCCTCAGAAGGGGGATTTTCCAGTTCTTCCAAAGTGGGCAGCTTGGGAATACGTGAAAGATTAAACAGGCCGGACCGGCTTCCCCTTAAAAGGGCCAGGTACTCTGAACCACCTTCTGTTTTACTTTCCACAGAAGATAAAAAAATATCCAAAAAATAAAGTTTGGGTTTGATGTCCACACTGGCCAAAATGTTTAAAGCCATATTGTAGTTTCTCATACTGACCAGCGGAGTGGGGGAAAAGGTTTTTTTAAAGTCCAAAAGTAAAAGCCCCCTGAGTTTTAACTGAAAAGGATCCCCCTGTTCTCCCACAAAGGTGTCTTTAATCCGAATTTGGCCTTTTTCAATGGTACCGGAAGACTGGGTACTCTTCCACTGAAAAGCGGGAAGGCTGATGGTGCCAATATGTCCGGGGAAAGTGTAAGACAGGGCCTGAGTGTTCAGGTTTTTTCCCTTAAAATTCCAAAAACCACTGGGGGCCTCCTCATAAGAGGGATCTATACTCACCTCCAGGTGAAACTCCACATGGCCTGAAGCCTGCCTTAAAAGGGGAAACACCTCCCTTAAATGAACCAGGTTAAACCTTTTGGAGCTCAGCTGAAAAAGCCACCCGGTTTTTCCTGTTTTTAAAGTTTTTTGTCTTAAAACAAAATTTAAGGCTGAATCAGACCATTTTAAAGCCCCTCCCACCCCCTTGTTTAAAGTCAGTAAAGCCCGGTAAGAGGGGTAAAGGCTTAAAGCCCGGGTTTTTAAAGCCCCCTCCATACCCCTGATCTGCACCTGAGCCCCCTGAAAAACCACCTGCGAACTTAAGGGGGAAAAGTAAAAATTTTCGTAATCAAATTTAAAAGCTGCATTGGTTTGCTCTTCCATCTTTCCCACCAGATACAACACGGCCTCGTTATAAGGAAATTTGAGTAACACAAAAAAAATCACAATAAGAAAAAAGATTCCACATTTTTTTTTATGGGCTTTTAACCACCTGCCCCCCCGTGAGATAAAAAATCTTATGTAATTCATAACAAAACCTCATATCCTTTATGCTGAATGGTTTTTTATTTAAAAATTATCTTTTTCCCGCTTTTACCCTTTTTTTGGGAGATCGGTTTTTTAAAGCTTCAGAGGCATTTCCTCTTTTTTTATCTGTTTTCAGGCTAAAAAACTGAAAAGTATATACCACATTAAAGTAGTTTTGTTTTTTTGTGCTTTCCTCCATATCCATACCGGAAAGCTTTAAATTGTCTGACAAATTCTCCACCTGGTATCCATATTGAATCACTTCTCTCAAATTCAGATCCTTCAACCTTAAAGTCAGAGTTTGTGTACGGGTGCCACGGGGAAGAGAAAAAGCTGAGGGGCCGGGGTTTTTTATTTTTTTCACCTCTCCGGTTTGTTTGTCCGGGATATTGAGTTTTTTTATCCCACGACGAATAAAGCTCTCCACCCGTACCACTTCTGAAGCGGAAGAACCAACCTTTTGAGCGGAGAAGAGACGGGCCAGCTCCTGCACCATACGTCTTTTATCTGAAAACTCCTCCATTTTTTTATGCGAGTGATAAAGAGATTTTAACGGAACATACACAAGGGCCAAAATCACCAAAATCCACAATGTGGTGTGGATGATTTTTCTGTGTAAAAAGCTTAAGGTGCTGTATTTCTCCTTAACAAACAAAAACCAGGCATTTTCACCCACTTTGTCTGAAAAATAGTGCATCCGCCCCACAAGCTCCTCTTTTAAATTTTTTATATCTATAGCCATGTTTTAATCCACTTTTTGAGTAAAAGAATAAGCAAAATGCGTGTGATCGATAAGAGGTGTATCCTCTGCCTTAACCAAAGCTTTAAGGGTGTTTTTTTGAGCCATTTCTTTAAGACTGTTTTTTAAATCCTGCAGATAGGGGGTCGCCACTTTTCCTTCAATATGAATGCTTGTGTTCCTGATTTTCAGTTTTTCAATTTCCAAATCCCACCCCGGGGTTTTTTTGATTGTCAGGCTGATATTTTTCAGCCGGTCCAAAGCAGAGGGCCATTGGGACAGGGAATGCACCAGCTCTTTGTTTTTTAAAACTTTCTTTTTGCTTTCCATAAAACCATGCACTTTTCTCACTGTGATTCGACGCACGGGAAGGCCCATAATCTGAGAGGCCCGTTTTTTAAACACCACATCCACTTTATTGAGCAGTCTTTGTGTTTGCCCCTGCCGCACAAAAGCATAAACCATTAAAAGCATGACACAAAGGCCCATCCCCATCCACACAGGATCTTTTAAACGGCGAATGGCCATATACACAAGATTAAAACGAACGGCAAAGGGGCCTTTTAAAAAATTGATGGCGGGGTTGTTGAATTTTCTTAATCCCTCCATGGCAATACCCAAAGCCCGGGCCATATTATGAGGGGAAGCCCCTTCCGCTTTCATCAAACTCCAGTCGGAGAAAACCTCACTCCCTTTTAACCTTCTGACAGGAACACCCAATTTTTGGGTTAAGAAATTTTGCAGGTTACGAATTTGAGATCCCCCACCAAATATAAATATTTTTTTTAACCGGTTTTGTCTGTCGCTCTTCATATCCAAAAGCAGCAATTTTATTCTCTGAATGAGATCTTCAAAAGATTCTGTTATGGCTTTTGAAAAAGCAATCTGACTCCCTGTGTACCCTTTCTCCTCTGTTAAAACAAAGCTTTGCTCCTGTAAATGTTTCATGGATTTTTGAAAGGAGGTTTCATACCGTGTGGCAAGTTTTTTTACACAGGAAGCCACCCCCCACTCAAAATTATAAAGATTTTTTACCCGGCCTTTTTCTTTGATAAAAATTGTACTGTGGCTATGGCCAATTTTAAGATAAAGATGGGTCTGGTGTTCTGAAGGATCTTCAGGCTGTTTTCTCAGTATCTGGCTTTCCCTGTTTTCTATCAGATTCGCAAGAGAGGAGGCCCCACAGGTTAAAATCACAGGCTGGATTCCCGCTGCTTTTAACTCATCCCGTTTTTGCACCACATGTTTTTTAAACGCGGAAAAAACCAGCACCGGCCACTGGCCCTGCTCCGTACGGGATAAAATACAAATATCCGATATCATATCCTCTATGGGGAAAAGCAGTTTGTCCTCCAACTCAAACATCAGACTTTTCATAATTTTATGCCGCTGACCAAAAGGAAAATAAAGCAGGTGAGTGCTGATTTGATTTTGTGGCAAACAGGCTATCCAGCGAACCTCCCTGCCCTTATACAAATCAGCCAAATTTTTTAGGCTGTCAAATTTTTGCTTTTCCAGCTCCTTTGGACTGAAACTCAGGTCAAAGGAAAAGCAATGCCGGTCCACAACAACAATTTTGTGTTGCTCTTTTTTTAAAGCCACAGCCTTAAGGGCTGATGCCCCCGTATCCACTCCCACAAAAATCAAACAGACCCCCCCCCTTGTTTTTCAGAAAACCATTTACAGGCTATCCGATAAAACCTGCTCTTTCCAGTATATTACCAAAGAATTAAGGGGCGGTGTATGAGACTCTTCCGCAGAAGAGGGGGAGGAAGTCTTGTTTTTGGCCCGTATGCTTTTTGAAGAATCCCGGGAAGGCTTCACCCCCTGCATCCAACTCTCCACCCGCTGCTTTAAGGCCTGTCTGTCCACATACACAGCCTGAAGGGTCCTCAAAACCTGACCTGAGTGGCCCTGGCTTTGAATATGAAAATTATACGGAGCATCAAAAAATAAAAACTGATTTTTTGAATTTTTCCGTTCCTCCTCCTCCAGGGAGAGCTTAAATTCCCTTAAGCCCTCCTGTTCCAAAAAATCCTTAAAGCCTTTTCCATTGTGAAATCTGTCTGCGGGGATCAGTGTTTTGTTTTTTTCGGCAATACTTTGGGCCAGCTCAACAGGGAAAAGTGGGTTTATGGAGCTTATAAGCTCCCAGGGAGCCAGGTTGATGTCCATACCTTTGTTTCCATAAACAGTCAAAAAGGGGCTTAAGGCCCTGTACAGGGTATCGGTCATACCCTCCACCTGATGAAGTTCCTGAAGGCTGACAAAAGACCGGTTGGGTGGCAGAACATGGTGATCTTTATAAATAAGATTTTCTGATACCGGGGAGTTTTCACTCCCTCTTCTGACATTGGGATCTATCCAGTCCTGAATATTCAATACCAGGCTTTGAGAATCTATACCCTCATCCTGAAAATGTTTGTCCAGGTCTTTGTTTTCCTCCCTAAGTCGGGACAAAAGGTTTAAAAACACCTCTTTTGTCTTCTCTCTTAAAGAAGGCACAGGGGAGGCCAAATCGTTAATATCCAACAAAGCGGAAGTGGGGGTGATGGTGGTGATATACCCGATCCGCCCCATTAAAGAGTTTTTGATCCATTGCTGCTGCTCCTCCCGGGGATCCCCGGAATCACTTTGATCAGAAGGGGCCTGGACAGAGACCGGGGGCCAGCCAAAGGGGAATCTCCAAATCATATCCAGATAGGGTTGAAACTGGCCTATAACATTTCCATATTTTTTACACATCTGCCGGTATATTTTCACTCTTAAAAGGGCCACCTCCATGCCCGCCTTGGCAGCATAATAGGCTTTTAAGGAGTGAAGTTCAGTCACTGCGGCCCTTCTGTCTATCTGGGTGTAAAAAATGGTCTCCTGCACAATCAGCATCAAAAGCATAAGGGAGGAAAGCACCATAATCAAAACCAGCCCTTTGGAATTGGATACACTCATCTTTTAACCAGCCCTTTGCACTTTTAAAGAAATTTGCCTTTGATAAAGAGGAACATTTAACTCCTGTTTAATGGTCCTGTTTTTTTGACTTTTAAATTCCAGCTGAAATCTCACAACCAAAGGCAAATGCCCTGTGTCTTTGGTGTCCCACTCACTGGCCCATTCCCGCCTTCTTAAGTGAAAGTAGGAGATTTGAAAATGGGTAACATTTTCCAAAACCACATTCTCACGGATTTTTTGATCCGCCTCATCTGTTTTTCCCGTGTAAAGTTCTTTGTATAAATCCCCACTGTATTTTCTCCACAAACAGGAGGAAAAGTCTTTTTTGTTTTTCTCCCTGTTTTTACAGGGCCTGAGATAATAAAGCACAGAGACCTGATCACTGAATTTTTCATTTTCCCCCGATCGCACATAAGACAAAGTACGAAGAGACAGTGTATCTGTTGTTCCCTTAAGCCCTCCGGTCCAGGTGGCAGTCTCAGGCATAAAAGAATCTGAAAACAGGGAGGGGTTGTCATTCCTTAAGTTTTCCCCCTCCTGCCGGAAAGGCAAGGGGGACATTTTATCAGATTTTTTAAAACCTGTGTGAAGCATGGCATTTAAATCCTCCACCAAAAAAGTGTTTTTTAAATCCTTTTCCATAAGGGACAAATGGATCTGCTGGCGGTTAAAATCCCTGAGATTGTGAGTGATGGATTTGCGGTAGGATATGGTGGTGTTTGTCATACGCATTAAAGACACCGCCATGGCTGAAAACAACATCAGGGCAAAAACCACCTCCACCAAAGTCATTCCCAAAGAGTTGTTAACACTTTTCATTTTTAAAACCCCCCTTCAGGAATACTGAGGCTGACTTCCTGATTGTAGTTCACCACATAAGTGGTCAGAGAGTACCTGCTGACATTTTTTCCTTTTTTATGGTGTACAGTCAGTTTGACCTCCCGAATGGCACGAAGTAAAAACTCCCGGGCTGTTCGCATAACCAGCAGGGCAGACTCATTCATGGCACCCAGATTCATGCTGTTTTGCAGATCAGGCACCTCCATGGCCTGTGTTTGAACACTCCAGGAAAAGTTTTTTTCGCTCTCAAAATCCCCCTCCTCACTGTCAGGGATGGAGGAAAAACCCGAAGCCATCCAATCCATTTCCAATTCTGTCATTTTTTTTTTCAACAAATGCACAGCTTTGTAATAAGACTGCACTTTATCGATACGGTGCGTGTTGCCTGATCGGGCCTGAAGCAGCAAAAGAGCCGCCCCGGACAAAATCACCAAAGCAATCAGTATTTCAATTAAAGTAAAGCCTTTTTTGCCACTCATTGTCTGAGATCCTTAATGGTTTTTTCCCCACGGAATAAAGAGGCTTCGCCCAAAAAACGATCGATAAAAATGGAAAAATGATTTTTTTTCCCCTTCAGCTGAAGCAGCACCTGCTCTGTTTGCCCGCCGGGAAAATAAGACACATAAGATGTACCGGAAGAGACCACAGGGTTTTCCACCCTGTTAAATTCCATGGATTCCACAAGCAGGCCCCGGGGCAGTTTTTGATCTTTTTTGAAAAAATCACCATCCCTTGCAAACTGCGGAATTTTTTTTGTGGTTTTATCTGTTTCACTTTCTTTATCCTCTTCCAAAGAGGGGGGGGGAGGCCTTAAGCTTTCCACCCACCAGGTGGTGGAGGTTTTTTCCATCTTAAAAACCAGGCGGTAAGGTCTTCTTTTCAACCGGCTCATCAGATGAAGCTGGCGGTTTAAGGAGACAAACTGACGCAAAGTTTTTTTGATTTGATTTTCTTTTCTTTTTATGGAGGAAACCCCAAGACCTATCCCCGTGGATAAAATCAGCATCACCACAATCAACTCCAGCAGGGTCACCCCCTTTTGTTTGTGTAAAGATGGCCCCATGCCGTACACACTTCCCCCCACAGTGCACATGTGTTTGAAAACACCTCCCATCAAAATTTTTATATCTCCTGAGAGGAAATATCTTTACTCAAACGCTCCCCACCCTCTTTGCGATCTTTGCCGTAGCTGATGATATTGTATCGATCAGTTTCGCTGTCGTACTCATAAATAAGCTCCTGGTTCCAGGGGTCTTTGGGAATTTTTCCATTTTTTAAGTAAGGATCCGGACCCCAGGACTCACACTCCTCCGGCTGCAGAACCAAAGCCTCCAAGCCCTCCTCTGAGGAAGGGTAGTAAGAACAGTCCAGATAAAAACTGTCCACAGCCTCTGACACACGACTGATAAGGATTTTAGCCTGCTTGACCTTGGATTTTTGCATCTCAGGGATAACATTTCCCACCATAACAGCCGTAATACCTGCAATAATAACCACCACAGCAATCACCTCAATGAGAGTCATACCTTTCTGATTTTTAAGAAAATAAAAAAACCGACCACTCTTTTGAAAATCCATGTCAAATTCCTCCTTATTTTATGATTTGTGAAACTCCATTTTTTTAAGAACCGAGCTGGTTGTACATCCCAAATATAGGTACCATAACAGAAAAAATAATAAAACCCACAACCCCTCCCATAAAAATTACCATAACAGGACCCAAAAGAGAAGTTAAAGTGTCCACTTCTGTTCTGACCTGGGTGTCATAAGTGTCACTGATTTTGAAGAGCATATTTTCCAGCTCCCCTGTTTTTTCCCCCACTTTTATCATTTGTATCGTCATGGGGGGAAATTGCCCCGATTCCTCCAGGGGGCGGGCAATGGATTCCCCCTCCCGAATGTGAGACCGGGCATTGATAATGGCTTTTTTTAAAATCGTGTTTTTTATGGTGTTCTGCGTAATTTGCATGGAAATCAGCATAGGTACACCGCCGTTCAAAAGTGTCCCCAAAGTGCGGCTAAAACGGGAAATGGACACCGCTCTCACCAGCTCCCCCAATATGGGGAGCTTTAAAAAAAGATAGTCCACACGGTGCCTGCCCCCCTGAGTTTTACTCCACTGGCGAACAACAAAGACAAGCCCAAAAAGGCTGATTAAAATCAGCGGCCAGGATTTTATCACCATCTCACTGGAAGACATCACAAAACTGGTATACCAGGGCAAAGTCATCCCCTCCTCCTCTTCAAACAACACAGTGATTTTGGGAATGATGTAAGTGAACAAAAACAACACCACTCCAAAAGTGAAACAGATAATAAGGGCGGGGTAAGCCAAAGTGGAGCGTACTTTGCTGACAAGCTCTGCCTGATCTTCTGTAAATTCGGCCAGTTTGGCCAAAACCATATCCAAAGTGCCAGAGCTTTCCCCGGCCTCACACATGGATATGTAAGAGGCATCAAATATACGGGGATACTCACTTAATGCTTTGTGAAAAGAGTGTCCCTCGTTAATCTTACGGTGAATTTGAGTTAAGGCATTTTTTAATACATGGTGGGGGGTTTGCCGGGATATGGTTTTAATGGCATCCACCAGGGGGACACCGGCTTTCAGCAAAGTGGCCATCATGCGTGTGGTGTTACACAGGGTTTTTATATCCACTCTTCTTCTTTTCAGAAGGGAAAACAGGCTCACGCGGGAGGAGGCCAGGTTTTTGTCTTTTAAAGCCATTATAAAAATACGGCTTTTTTTTAATTTTACTTTGGCAGCCGCCAGACTTTCGGCCTGAATTTGCCCCCGGACAGGCTTGCCCTTTTGATCTGTTCCTCTGTATTCAAAAACAGGCATAAGTATAAACCCTTAATTATAGACCCTATAAATCCAGCTGGGAGTTGTGGATAACCTCTTCTATAGTGGTGATCCCCTGACAGACTTTCTGTATCCCATTTTGACGAAAACTTGTCATTCCCTTGGCAAGAGCGGATTTTTTTATGGAATGGGAATCCTTGTGACGCATAACCAGTGTCCTGATGTCCTCATCCACAACCAAAATTTCCTGAATCATGGTACGCCCCTCATACCCTTTAAATTCACACTGCCTGCACCCCTCAGGTTTAAATATTTTTGAGGGAATGCGGGTGTTTTTGTCCTCCGATTTCAGAAACAAAAGATCCTTCTTTGAGGGCCTGTATCCTTTTTTACAGCCGGGACACAGCACCCGCACCAGCCTTTGGGCCATAACCCCCACAATGGAGGTGGCAATCAGAAAAGGCTCTCCGCCCATGTCTATCAGGCGGGGAAACACAGCTGCTGAATCGTTGGTATGCAAAGTGGACAAAACCAGGTGACCTGTGAGTGAGGCGTTAATGGCAATTTTCATGGTTTCACTGTCTCTGATCTCACCTATCATAATGGTATTGGGATCCTGCCTGAGAACAGACCTTAAGCCACTGGCAAAAGTCAGGCCAATTTTGGGATTCACCTGGATTTGACCAATACCCTTAATACGCCTTTCCACAGGATCTTCCACAGTGATAATATTTTGCTCCTCAGAATTAATGTGGTTTAAAGCCGCATAAAGAGTGGTGGATTTTCCACTTCCTGTGGGACCGGTGATAAGGATAATACCGTAGCTTTTTTCAAGAAGAGAGTAAAAGGACTTGAGGTTTTCTTCAGAAAAACCCAAATCCTTCAGCTGAAGCAGTACCTGTGTTCGATCCTGAAGCCTCATCACCAAACGCTCACCAAAAGAGGTGGGAAGGGAGCTTAACCGGATGTCAATGTCTTTTCCCGCCAGCCGGAGGTGAATTCTGCCATCCTGGGGAAGTCTTTTTTCGGCTATATTCAAGTTACCCATAATTTTAACACGGGACACAATGGCGTTTTGAAGTCTCTTCGGAGGCTTAAACACTGTGTGAAGCACACCATCCACACGAAAGCGAACCACCATGTCTTTTTCATAAGGTTCAATATGAATATCAGAAGCCCTTTCCTTCACTGCACGAAACAAAAGTGTGTTAATCAGCTTGATGACAGGGGCGGAGTCTTCTGTATCCAGAAGATCAATCACTGTGCTTTCCAGGTCGTAATCCTCCTGGATGATGATATCACTCAGCTCTTCCAGCTCACCGGAGCTTCTTTCATAAACCCCGTTAATGGCCTCCAAAAGCATGGAAGAGGTGCATATCACAGGCTGCACCTTTTTTTTGAATTTTAATTTCAGATCAGAAAACACCCCAAAATTTAAAGGGTTGGCACTCAGAACATAAATGGTGTTTTGGTCTTCTTTGAGAGGCAAAACCATGTGGGTTTTGGCATAACTTATGGGAAAGCTTTGTACCAGCGAGCTGGATATATCCTGTACAGACACTTCATCCATGAAAGGAATGTTCAGGTGCTGGCACAAAAAAGACAAAGCTTTTTCCGCAGAGCTTAAGTTTTTTTCCCTTTCCACCTCTTTGGAAAAAGCCCGGCCGGAATTATTTTTTGAGAGCAGAATGGATTCCACCTGAGGGACCGTTAAGGTGCTGGACTTTAAAATCATACTTGTGTAATTGGCAATATCCATAAGCTTTAAGGCGTGACTGATGGGGGAGGGGGACAACCCACTCCATTTTCCAAACAAACTTTTTTACAGGTGCCGTTGAGGTCACAAACCTCCAATACGGTAAAAGGATCTGTTTTGGGATCAGCAGTAAAATTATCACTCACTGAAACCACCTTTAAACTGCCGTGGATAACCACCCCCTGATCATCAGAAATACCACCCCCTGATGGCATTGACACACTGGAGGCTGGTAATCTGCCTAAAATCAAGTTTCCAATGTTCAGCTGATTGTCACCTGAGGAGTTCAGACCTGCCGTCTGACCTGCAGCGGGTGGTCCCACATTATCTCCAATATAAATGTTGCCCTTCCCCGATTTTTGATAAAACCCGGCTCTATAACCAACAAAAGTGTTCCCCGTTCCACCCTGAAGATGATGACCGGCTTTGTAACCCAAAAGTGTGTTTTTACTGCCTGTGGTATGAGGGCCAGCGGCAAAACCAAAAGCTGTGGTGGTGCTTTTTTCTATGTCTGAAGTTCCCCCACAACCCACCAAAGATCTTCCCTTCTTAAGAGCATCAGAAGCTGAAAGAGGGCTTTTGTTTTCATCTTCAAAATCCACTGTGTAACAGCTTAAAGCTCCGCTTCCGCCACCGGCACCACTGAGCCGCAGGCAGTTTAAAGCCTCACAGTCCATAACTCTGGTGCCAGAGCTGTCCAGTCTGAAATTTAATGTGCATTGTGTAAAATAACAACCCTCCAGGTCTTTGGCCTGGCTGCTTTTTTTGCAGGTCTTACCACCTAATGTTTCAAGCTCCCCCAGGCCCGGCTTGGTGTAATAAGCCACAAACACCCTTTTCACCATGTTGGTTTTGGGATCGGTACTCACATTTCCACGAAGTTCCATCTTCACAATGTTTAACCTGTCATTAAAAAGGGAGTCTGTTTTTACCAGTACAATGTCATCAGCTGCTGAGGCAGGATCGTTGTATTTGACCAGTTTTAAAACATCCCCCAAAGCTTTGTTTTTGTTTGTACCGGTAAGACGGGCAGGCTTTAGGTTTTCCCTGCACTCCGCCCCTTCACCCAAAATGCGGTTTAAGGCACTGCTTAATTCGCTTTCCGTCAGTGTGGTTTTGGTAACCGCAGCCGATTGGGTGGAAATATTGAGTACTTTAAAAGTACCTGTCAAAACCACAGAAGCTATGGCAACGGTGACCAGAACTTCAATAAGAGAAAAGCCTTTCATGTTCATTAACCCCCACTAAACCATGGTTTTTAATTCGCTGAAAATCAAGGTATGACTTATAGCATCCCCGGTCATTTCACTGAAAGTTGCTGATAATGCTGTGAGTTATTTTTCAAGCCACCAGGGGTTTTTAAAAGCGGCCTGCCCCTTTTAATCCTGTTTGTTAAATACAGACTTACAAGATGTCTCAGACACTACAACAGAAGAGACAGAAGGGGAAGATAAGGATGTGTTGTTTTTTATTGGCATGTTTTGCTCTTTAAAAGGTTCCGGGTTTTCCAGGGAAAGCAACACTTGACTCGCCGGTTTAAAATTTAAAAGGGCTGCCAGTTCAAACAGGGCTTTGGCCCTTTTTATATCCTTCTCCACTCCCTCCCCTTTCAAAAGCATCAGACCCATATTGTACATGGCCCCGGAATGATACTTCTCTGTTGCCATGGCAAACATGTTATAAGCTTTTCTAAAATTCTCCGGATGGGTTTTTCCCTCTTGCAGATACAAAACCCCCAAATTGTAAACAGCAGGGGGATAGTTGTGTTGTTTTTCAAGCATATCCTCCAGCAAAGCTGTGGCTTTTTCTTTTTCCCCTCTTTGGACATATAAGGTGGCAAGGGCAAACTGAGCATTTTGACTTCCACCCGCAGCAGCCTTTTCAAACATGTTAAACGCTTGTGAATCCTTTCCCCTGTCCTTTAATATTTCCCCCATCCGAAACCGGGCCAAAGCATTTCCCTTTTGGGCTTCCCGGTATAAAGAGGGATAAGCGTTGGCAATCCTCCCTCGAGTACCCCCTACACGGCGGGTTTTTTCAAGAAGAGTTTCCCCATGACCTGTTTTTTCTTTTCTTATGGCAATTTTGTAATAAGTGTCAGGGGGGAGTTTATCCAAATTAAGATATTTAACAGGAGTGGCATGGGCTATATTTCCTGCGAATCGTGTGATAGCTCCTGTAAGATATCCTCTTTCATTATACACAGGTGCACCACTCAGACCATGCATTCCCTCTCCATTTAAAGCCACTATATACTCTGTATCATTTGCACTTATCACAACCCCTTTAAAAATATGAAACTTCCCTTGCGGATACCCCATGGTATAAACCACTGTATCGGGAGCAGGATATGTGGGTACATCAACTTCCACATACTGCCGCGTGGGAAAATAATGACTGTCCGCCTCCAGGACAGCCAAACCATGCAACTCAGACATGTACTTTATACCAATCACCTTGTTTTCTGATTTTACAAAGGGGATAAGATATGGTATAACAAAAGTGCGTTTGCGATTTACTCCTGACTCCGATCCTAATCTCA
Source organism: Bdellovibrionales bacterium (assembly GCA_965200025.1). Lineage (GTDB taxonomy): Bacteria > Bdellovibrionota > Bdellovibrionia > Bdellovibrionales > UBA1609 > JANQSP01. The sequence continues at coordinate 218,092 of OZ241325.1, read as the reverse complement.
TCTGATCGAGGTGTAGTATTGTTCCATGTTTGCTTTTGAGATTATGAATACTGGTGACCAAAGTGGATGTATCTATAACAAAAGCCGTCCCCTCCCTTTCGGGAGTGGTAAGGAGAATAACCGTCAGTGTTAAATCCTCCCAAAGCTCGTATGTTTGTCCTTTCGATATTTTCTCCAGCAGTTTTTTTGTTTGTTCTTCCGACATTTCCCCGCTGGCCACAGAAAGATACAAAACACACAGTGTGATTGGGAGAATTAATCTTACACACAAATCAAAAAAACTTCTCATAAAAAAACCTCCAGGAAAAGAAAAAATGTTCAAACTTAAATATGGGGGGGGGTTAGAGTTTTTTAAACACACTTCCTTTACAGGAAAGATCCCCTTTTTCAGATGATTCCTGGTTTTCCAGGGAAAGCAACACTTGACTTGCCGGTTCAAAATTTAAAGTGGCTGCAAGCCCGAACAATTTTTTGGCCCTGATCTCATCTTTTTGAACCCCCTCCCCTTTCAAAAGCATAAAACCCATATTGTACATGGCCCCGGAATGATACATCCTTACAGCCTGGGAAAACATGTCATAAGCCTTCCCAAAATTTTCCGGGTTTGTTTTTCCCTCTTCCAGATACAAAATCCCCAAATTATAAAAAATGGCAGGATGTGTTTTTTGCTGTGCCAGCATATCCTCCAGTAAAGCTGTGGCTTTTTCTTTTTCCCCTCTTTGAACATACAAATGGGAAAGTGCTATGGATGCTGATACATTTCCCCCGGAAACAGAAGCTTCAAACATCTTAAGAGCCTCTGAGTCTTGTCCCTGTTCCATTAATATTTCCCCTTTTCGAAGCTGGGCCAAAGCATTTCCTTTTGCCACCTCCCGATGTAAAATACGATGTGCATTAAAAATCTGCCAGTGGGTAACTGCCACACGACGGATTTTTCTATAAACAGTGTCAGGAACATAGGTGGTTCCACCACCCCATTTTTTTTTAAAACGAGGGTCCTCAGGGGGGAGCTTATCCAAATTAAGATATTTAACAGGAGTGGCATGGGCTATATTTCCTGCTGTTCGGTAGATGACTCCCATAACCTTCCCTGCTTCATTAAAAAGAGCGGCTCCACTCAACCCATGCATTCCCTCTCCATCCAAAGCCACTATTAAGTCTGTATCCACTTCACCCACAACAGACCCTTTAAAAATACTAAACTTCCCTCGCGGGTACCCTGCTGTCCAAACCACCTCTCCTGTGGCAGGAGGTGTGAGCGGACCCGGTCGTGCCGTGGGCCAATAGCTGTCGTCAGCCTGTAAAACAGCCAAATCATGCACATAAGAAATGTACTTTATACCTTTTACCTTGTATGCCTCCCCGGCAAAGGCAACAAGAAACAGAGGTACACCCTTACTCCCATCCCTTTGGGGCCTGGTAAGACGTATCTGATCGATATTTATGTTTCCATGCCTGTCTTTAATATTGTGAGCATTGGTAACGAGGGTGGATGTATCTATTACAACAGCCGTTCCCTTCCTTTCAGGAGTGGTAACAAGTACAGTCACCAACGACAGATCTTTCAGAAGTTCTTCTGTTTTTTCTTCAGGTGTTTTCTCACCAAACACAGGAAATACAAAAACAAATACAAAGGGAAGCAAACCCCACACGCTCTCATTCAAAAACTTTCTCATAAAACACATCCACTTTAAAACAGATCATCTTTGACTTTTAACCGTACAAACTTCTTCATTCTTATTTGTAGGTGTGTATTCAAAAGCCCCCTGATGGTTTTGTCAAATCTTATTTACCCCCCCCCATTTTTTTCAAGGCTTTTTTCAAAAAACTTACTTTTATGTGCTTTACTGATCAATAACATGTAAAACTTACACACCTAAAATGAATATCTTACACTTTTTGATGAATGACTTTATGTACCCCATGGCAGGATGAAAAAATACCAGGGGCTTTTCTTAAAACAGCTTTTATGGAAAACCAAGCCAGCGTAAAAAAAATTATTTTCCAGAGAGGGGGTTTTGGTCTATACTGCCCCTTATGTCTCATTCTTTTTATCAGACAGGAGCCGGGGTTTTTATCTTCTACCTCCCTTTGTTGTTTTCCCTCTGTGTCCATGAGTGGGCCCACGCCCGTATGGCTCTTTGGAAAGGGGACAGCTGGGCAGCAGAGCAGGGCCGTCTCACTCTCAACCCTTTGGCCCATGCCGATCTGATAGGTACATTCCTCCTCCCCCTGATGTCCATTTTTTTCGGACTGCCTGTGTTTGGCTGGGCCAAACCTGTTCCGGTAAATACAAGAGCTTTAAAAAACCCGGTTCAGGACATGTTCTGGATTGCCTTTGCAGGGCCGCTTTCCAACTTCCTTCTTTCACTGACAGCCACCCTGATTTTAACTCTGATGTATCTTTTGCACATCTGGCTTCCATGGAGCAGTACCACTGTACTCATCACTGTGCTGGAGGTTTTTATCTATCTGAACCTGCTTTTGGGCTTGTTTAACCTTATCCCCCTTCATCCCCTGGATGGGGGCAAAGTGCTGGCCCGGTTTTTGCCTGTGGAATGGAACTGGCGGCTGGAGCAGTGGCAAACCCACACCTCTTTGATCCTCATTGGCTTTTTTGTATTGGGGGGTTTTAGATACTTAAGCTGGCCCGTTCAATGGATGGCAGGGGGACTTGTCTCTCTGGCTCAATGGTCTGCGGGTTTTGCCCTTTAAAAGGGCCTCCCTCCACCTTCAGTAAACAAGCCCCTTTTATTGATCACCAATATCAAAAACAAAAGAATAGTCCTTTACTGCAAAATAGTAAGTGAGGTCACCAGGGTTTTGGCCCGGGGCAGGGGAAATACGGTATTTTCCGTCATAAATAATCATCAGCATGGGTACATTATAATGGGAGGTATTATGCACAGCCTGGGATTTTTCCTGACTGGTGGAAAAATTCAATGGCATATCGAGGATATGCTGGTTCCTGTCTTCCTCTGATCCAATCATCACTCTACAAGTTCCAGCATAAACTGTACCTGTATCCTCTTCCTGTTGACCTTCCTTAAGGCTGATGGAGGGGAGCAGAAAAAACATGTTTGTCACCTTTAAAGGATCGGAAAGGGCCTGTTTTACAAAAGCAATACCAAAATTGTGACAGGTTTTTTTAACAGCTGCATCCCAGTCCAAAGCAAAACCCTGAACAGACACAAGACCTGAAACCCACAAACACAAAAAAACCCTTTTGATCATCTTACACCTCCTCCGTTTTTGATTAAAATCTCATATTTCTCAAGCCATTTGGCACAAATCCCAAAAGCAACTCAATTTACAGTCATAATACAACACTTCTTCATATAGTCAAGGCATACCTTGGAGTGAAAACCAAAAAAGAAATCAACCCCGATCAAGTCCACCTCTGGTGACCACACCCGGGATTTACCAGGGAAATATCAAAAACCCAAAAAATCACCAGGCTTTAAGGGGTGGCCTCTTAAAAACAATTCCGTTTCCATCACTTTCCCGGATTCCGGCTGAACTTTTTTAATTTTCAAAGCCCCGGTGCCACACATCACAACAAAGCCTTCCTTACCAATCTCCCCCACCTGCCCGGCCTTCAAGCACTCCTGAGTGAGCCATTTATTTTGTGCTTTAAGGTTCTGTGTTTTCACCGGTGGCGGGGGATTTATCCCTTCCCTCCTCCTGGTTTGTTCTTTCAGTTTCACCAAACCGGCTTCGTAAATTTTAAGCCTCCGGCCTTTATAAAAAGTATAAGCCTGAGGGCCACACACCAAAGATCGTATCTGGTTAAAAACACTTTCCGAAGGGCTTTTCCAGTTTATCAGGCTTTCTTTTTTGTCTGTTTTGGCAGCGTAAGACACTTCACCTTTTTGGGGGTGGGGCTTGATCTCATTTTTCATATAAGCCACCATGTCCAAAAGCAAATCAGGTATTAAAGACTTCATTTTGTCAAAAGCGTCCCGGGCATCCATATCCTCTGTAAAAGAAAACTTTTTTTGGGCCAGCAGGGGGCCTGTGTCCAAGCCCTCCCCCATCACCTGAAGACTCATCCCCAAAACCTTATCCCCTGCCTGAATGGCACGCTCCACGGGGGCTGCCCCCCTCCACCGGGGAAGCAAACTGGTGTGAAAATTCAAAGCCCTTTGAGGATAAAGGGACAGGACTTCAGGAGGTAAAATTTTTCCATAAGAAAACACCACAGCATAAGAGGCTTTAAGGGCTTTTATGTCAGACAGAAAGCCCTTTGCCCTTAAATCAGAGGGAGTCCATACGGGAATTTTTAAAAGACGGGCCTTAAGGGCCACAGGAGTGTCCTGAAGCCTCAGGCCCCTGCCATATTTTTTAGGGGTTTGTGTAACCACCCCACAGACTTCCAGGCTTGAGTGTTTCAAAAGCTGATGCAAACAGCTCAGCGAGATATCACCGGTACCAAAAAAAACAAGGGGAAAAGGTGCTTTCACATCGCCCGTGTTTTGTATAAATCCGGATAGCCCTTCTTTTTAATCTCCGCTCTGAGGAGATCGGCCTTTACGGGACTTAAGTGATCAATAAAGAGTTTTCCGTTTAAATGATCTATTTCATGCTGTAAGCAAACAGCCAACACCCCATCGGTTCGCAAACTCACTGGGCGGCCCTCCCTGTTCAGGCCTTTTACCTCCACCAAGGCAGATCTTTTGACCTCAGCATAGTAAGAGGGAAAGCTTAAGCAGCCCTCTTTAAAAACCACCTGCCCCTCCCTGGAGGTGATCTGCGGGTTAAACAAAACCACAGGCTGGGGGATTTGTTGTTCCAGCGGAGTGGCTTGTGTGGTGCTGTAGCGGGGGTTTTCAGAACTTTCATCAAACAGGACCGAGGTGTCTGCTGTCAATAACCTGACAAACCGGCCCACCTGAATGGCTGAAAGCCCTATGCCGGAAGCTGCCGACATGGTCTCCAGCATGTCTTCTGCCAGCTGAAGCTCCTGCGGGCCAATGTGTTGGACCGGCTGGCATTTTCGCCGAAGTCTCGGATCGGGAAATCTCAAAATATCCAAAACAGCCATAATTTTGACTTTCAAAAAAGTGATCTTACCCCTCCATAATGCTGCACAAGATAAGAAAAAGCAAGTAAAAAGCCACAAATACTCAGTTTTCTATTGACTAAAATCAAAATAACTTTATCTTTTTTACCATGGCATTGGAAATTGTGGTTTATGATTCCTCCCCCATTATTCAAAAAATATTCTCTCATGTTCTTTACCCGTATGGACCTAAAATTCACAGAGTGGATCAACCGGAGCAGCTTTTAACCAAAGTCCGTCAAAAAAAGCCGGATATTATTTTTATAGATCCCTCCACTTCAGAAGACAATACATCCTCCTCCATAAAGCAGGACAAAGAACTCAACCACATTCCCCTTGTTCTGATGTCCAACACAGCCTTAAAGGAAAAAAACTGGTCCGGCCTCAAAAGCAAAGCTTTTTTACAAAAACCCATTGAAGCCAAAAAATTAAACCAAATCATTCGCCATTTTGTACCCAAAACCAAAACCAATATTATAGGGGAGTATCTTCAGTTTACATCTTTCCCTCCCTCCTCTCAGAAAAAAAAAGATATCCCCCGCTCTGATGATCAGGAGTTCAAGGGGGATCTTCCGGAAGAATCCCCCTCTGCTGCAAAAGAAGGGGACAAGCCCTCTTCTGAAGAAGATAAGGGCATTGCCCTTGCCGCTGTAACTGAGCAGGAGGTACAAAACCCGGTCACTTCCTCTGAACAGGATCAGTCCCCCGCTCTGGTTCAAAAGGGAGATACAGAGGAAGAGACATCACCCATTGCCCTGGCCCACCGCACAGAAGCCAAAATCACCCATTTAACTGATCCTGTGGAAACAGAACACACAGCAGAAAAACAGGAGGAGGGGGGGGGAAACTCCATTCCTCTCTTTGATAAAAACAATTTAAAGGCTGACACATCCATTACGGCTCAACTCAAAGGCTTAAAGGGGGGAACAGCGGTAAGCTCCCCGGCTCAAATTTTAGACAAAATAACAGACGAACTGCAAAACCCTGTCACCCCCTCCCCTCAGGATTTAAAACCCGAACAAAAAAACACAGGCTCTTTAAAAACCAGCTTGGGCAGCACTCATCAAGCCCAATCGGCCCCTTTAAAAAACACGGCCTCCTCACAAAAATTGTTTGAAACCAGTAACAACGAAGAGGAAGACACACAAATTGCCTCTGTGGCCCCTGATTCCATAAACATAGAGACTTTAAAACCGGATTCCAAAAAAGAGGAAAAAAAATCTTCTGTCCCCATACCTTTTAAAGATCTAATGAACGAGGAACACTTAAGCCGGGAGTTAAAAAAAGAAGTGAAGGCTTTCTTTGAAGCTTATGGAAAAGACATTGCCACAGAGGTTTTAAAGAAAGAAATCAAAACCATTGTCTTTAAAATGGCACAGGATATGATTCAAAAACAGATAGACAAACTTCTGGATGCAGAAGAGGACAAAAATTAGGCCATGCACACAGAAAACAGCCCCCTGCCCTTCCACAAAGACACCCATCTTTACAACAGCAAAGAGTGCAGAAGAATTTTAACATGCACTCATGATTTTATTTTATATGGGCAGGAGGCTTTCCATTCTTTGTTGAAAACGGAGGATATAGGGATTCAGTGGCTTCAAAAAGAAGGCGAAAGGATTTATGAAAATCAAAACATTGCCAGTTTAAAAATCTCTCCCCACCTGCTTTTAAGCTCCAGATTTTACGAGGCTGTTCAGCTGCTGGCTCACTTAAGCGGACGGGCCACTCTCACCCATTGTTACAAGTTTATTTTGGACGAGCTTACGGGGGGCAGTAAATCTGTAGAGATTTTATCCAGACCATGTCATTTTTCCCGATGGGCAAAGTGGGAGGGGGAAGCTTTAAAAAGTGGGGGCGGGGAATCTGTGGTTTTTCACACAGAGGATATTTCTTTGTGGAACACATTGGAGTTTATGAAGCTTTTAAGCAGTAAAAAGAAGACACAAAAAGGGGCTTTGGTGTTTTTATGCCGCAACCTTGAGGAGGCAGAGCAGTTTTTGCAAACCAGGAACAGGGCAGGGGTTTATTTGGCCTGTCACTTTCGTATGGACTGCTCCTCTTTAACCAGCCGGATTCCCTTTCACCAAAAATGGGGCTTGTGGGGGGATATAGCTTGTGAAGACTTAAAACCCCTTTACCATCCCCGGTGGGATTTTATTTTGCCTGAGGCCTTGTCCCACCCCCCTTCAGCAGACCTGTTTTTCAGACACGCTTAATCTTTTTCCTCATACAAAACAAAGTGAGGTTTTTTTTTGAGAGGCCTGTCTCTTCTCATGGGCTGAGCTGGTTTTTTAAAAATCAGGTTTTGAGGTACCGTCCTCGTTACATGTCCAGGGTCCCCTGGGGGGATGACATGCATTGTTCAGATTGTGATTAAAAAGTATCTGCTTGCCTGCAAAGTAAATGTAGTGGGTTGTTCCATCATAGTCCAGAGTTTGTACAGGGTATGTGGAATCTTCATGCTTTGTTTTTGCTGTGTTCAGAGAAATGGAGCGTTTCATAAACGACATCACCGAATGCTTAACACACCCATTGGAACTTGCCACCACAAAATTACAGGTGGGGGCAACAATATCCATATTGCTGATATTGTTCCAACCCGTACCGCTAAAAGGATTGATAACACAAACCTGCCATGACCAGTCACTGTCTCCTCCAAACGAGTGTTTTGCCACAGAGTCACTAAAATTATGACAGATTTGTTTTAAATCCTTAATCAATTTATCATTTTTACTGTCAGCAGTTTGCGACAGAGAAAAATTGTGAAAACAAAAGCTGAACAAAAATACAAAAAAACATTTCTTATTCATAAAACACCTCTTCTTTCTTGAGATTAAGTTTATTACACAGGACCTAATTCCCGTTTTACCCCCCCCCATTTTTTTTTGCAAGAGAATTTTTTATTTTTCTGGAAGCAGTGCTTCATCCTGTCGGATGCTGTATTTATTACCAGGAAATATAAAGATGCGGGAAAGCCAAAAATGCGGATTTTTCTCACAGATTAACACAAATGCAAATAAAACCCTGTAATTTTAGGGAAAAAATGAGTGTTTTAAGGTCTGGTTAAATTTAAGCATGAGTATTTTTAACTTGAGTTAAAAATACTCATGTTGTATTCCTGCACCTTTAAGGGAAGTTTATGGCTTTCAAAACAAGGTATTTGTCCTCTGCCATAAAAGAGGACTTAAAAAAGAAAATGGTGTTTGTTGGTGGTCCCAGGCAGGTGGGTAAAACCACCCTGGGGCTTTCTTTTTTAAAACCATCCAGAACCTCTCACCCCTCTTATTTAAATTGGGACATCCCCCGTCACCGTCGTCAAATTCTTAGAAATCAAATCCCTCTTCAGCATAAAACCCTTGTGTTCGATGAGATTCATAAATACAAGCTCTGGAGAGCCTTAATGAAAGGGCTTTATGATGAGCATCACGAATCTTACTCTTTTTTGGTGACGGGTTCGGCCCGGTTGGATCACTTTTCAAAAGGGGGAGATTCCCTTATGGGACGGTATTTTTACTACCGCCTGCATCCCTTTTCCCTTATGGAAATAACCAAAACCCCCACCAAAAAAGATTTACAGATTCTGCTGAAGTTTGGAGGCTTTCCTGAACCTCTTTTTTCCCAATCTGAAAAAACCTTAAACCGGTGGCAAAACCTCCGGAATCACCAGGTTGTTTATGAAGATCTTAGGGACCTGCAAAGAGTGAGGGAAACTTCCCTGATTGCTCTTTTACTGGAATCCCTGCCTGTCCGGGTGGGCTCCCCTTTATCTTTGAATGCTTTAAGTGAGGACTTGTCTGTCAGTCACCAAAGTGTGGCCCACTGGCTGAATCTGCTGGAAGCCTTGTATGTGGTTTTTCGTGTCTCACCTTATACCCGTTCTCTTATTCGGTCTGTTAAAAAAGAACAAAAACTTTATTTTTGGGACTGGTCTGAAATACCGGAAAAAGGCTTCCGGTTTGAAAATCTGGTGGCCTCCCATCTTTTAAAGTATTGCCATTATCATGGGGACAACACGGGAAGAAGGCTCACTCTTCAGTACTTAAGAGATACCAGCAGGCGGGAAGTGGACTTCATTGTCACAGAAAAAAGCAAGCCTCTGTTTGCTGTGGAATGCAAGTGGCATCAGAGGGAACTCTCTCCCCATCTGTCCTATTTTCAAAAAAGGCTTAAAATCCCCGCCTGCTTTCAGGTACATACTCTTCACCATGATTTTGGAAGTGAAAAAAACGGGGGCCGGTCTTTACCCTTTGTCACTTTTTGTAAAGAGGTTTTAAAGGTTTAAAATTTGTGTTTAATAATTAAACACTTTATGTAAAATTTACCAATGAGTGTATTTTTTGATCCTGTTTTTACCTGTGTTTTTTAATTTTTCCTGAAAACCATGGTACCTTAAAAACACTTCACAAATGGATTTGTAAAAAAAAAGGGAAATAAAATGACAGGTGTTTTTCGATACAGATTTTTGTTTTTTCTGCTTTTTACAAGCTTCAGTTCCACAGCTGCTGATACAAAAACCTGTAAAAAAACTTTTTATGACACTCAAAATCCATACACCAAAACTTCAAAATCAGCTGTTCAGCAGGAGAGCATGGTTTATACCATCTTACTCTCATCAAAAGCGGAAAAACAAATCACAAGGCTTCCGGCACCCGTACAGAAAAAGATAAACCAACTGCTCGACGAAATACAGGAAACTGGTCCCATACGAAGAAACTGGTCCAATTTTTCACAAATATACCCAAAAAAAGACAACAAATACCACTGCCATCTGAAAAAAGGAAACCCCACTTATGTGGCCTGCTGGAACCAGCCACCTGGCACACAAAAAACTGTAAAATTTAATTACATCGGCACACATGAAAAAGCCCCCTATTAAACAAAAACCCCCTGCTGAAGGGACCCTGCAAGCAAGGTCAGTTATGTCGTCTGTTATAGCCCGGTGGTGCAAAAGCTGGATGAAAAATCAAAATATGGCAGGTTTTTTTTATACTCAAACCACCAGTACCAATGACAGAGCCAAAGAGCATTTTCCCTTAAAAAAATCCCCCTGTTTGTTTGTTACAACCCACCAGACACAGGGGCGGGGTACAAAAAACAAAACATGGCTGAACAGCGATATGATGCTCAGCTGGGTCTGGCAGACAGAAAAAGCCCCTCAACCGGTCACCATAGAGATTATGGCCAAAGCTCTCCGGGAGGCCTTAAAACACACCTGGCCGGAAGCAACACTTATAAGCCCAAAAAACCCGGTGAATAAAAATTTTTATATCAAACCCCCCAATGACATTTATATTGCGGGCAAAAAACTGGCAGGGCTTTTAACAGAAGTGATAAGCAAAGATCCCCAACACCTTTTGGTGGTGGGCGTGGGAATGAATGTGTTTTCCCACCCCCCCCCTTTTACTCACCTGCAAAAACATCTTAAAAAACACATCACACAGGAGCAGTGGTTTTGTTTTATGAGTACATGGTACAGGGAGCTTCAAAAAAAACTCCCCTTTTGTTTTCTGTCTTAAATGAAAAGTCAGGCCCACTCTGTGTCCACCGCCTGTTGGGGGGTGGTGTTTTCCTTTTGTTCCTGTTGTGCTTTTTCCTGCATTCCTGCCGCCTGTTCTGCTTTAAATTCCTCAATGTATCTTTCAATTGTGGCTTTGACATGGGGATCTTCAGACAACATATCATGATGCAAAAGCACCTCCATATCTTTAGCAGTAAAACCACCAACATCCAAAGCAGAAATTCTAAACTGATCACCTTCGTATAAACTCCGCTGTACCTCAGCCAGCTTCTGACTGGCTTTGGGGGTAAAAGTTGTAATCTTCTCCCTTGCAGTGTCTCTGTTTTTAGCATATTTAACAGCATGGGCAAATAAAATATCGGCTTTGCTGGAATCCTCCTCCAGAACTGTTTTAAAAACTTCGTCAAAAATAACCTTAAAAGAATCCGCAGTTAATGTTTCCTCATGGACATGTTGATCGAGTGAATTGATAACCACTTTTTCAATAAGACCCAGGATACCCTCCCAATAATAATTTTGGGGTTCCTCCTCTAAGAAAGTAGAGAGTTCTCTCATCTTGATCTCAAGATCAAACATACCTGCCATTTGCCGGTTACTCATCATACTGTGCTGACCAAGAATCTCCTTCATCAGATGAGTTCTATATATCGCAGAATAAAACCACTCCAAATCATTATCTTTTTTAAAGTAGCGTATCAGCCTCTCCACCTCAAACATACTGAAACCTGCTTCTGCCAATTCTGGAACCACAAACCTGAGAGTACTTTTGGTGGACAATGGATATTTTGAACTGTTTATTACACTCTGCTGCCGGGTATTCAGCGGCCGGCCAAGGATACTCTCCAATTTATGAGTTATATTCCCAAGTCCACTATTCGTTGTCAATAGACTGGTAAGTACTGCCTCACCCATGCCTTCTTTAAATTCTTCAATATATCTTTTAATTGTGGCTTTGATATGGGGATCTTCAGACAACATATCATGGTGCAAAAGCACCTCCCTGTCCCCCTCATCCCACCTTGATAAATATTTCCAACCGAACTGTAAATCCCTTCTTGACAACCAACCCTGTATATAAGAAAGCTCACTACTGTTTTCATGAGTGAAGGTTTTTAATTTTTGCCTGACAGAGTCCCTTTTAACGGCATAGTCATTTAAAAGATGGGCTGTTTCCGGTCCAATAAGTGTCGCAAAAACCCGGGTAATCTGATCTTGCAAAAATTTCAAAGGCAAACCTTTATCTGACACCAGCAAACGCACATCCTGATCGGGTGAGTAAATAGCCACTTTTTCAATACGACCCAGGAAGCCTTCGAAAAGGGACATGGATTTACCCGCTCTCTGTAAGGGTTTCAAAGAATCCAAAAGATGAAATATATGGTACATTTGCTGTTTATCCATCATACTTTTCTGGCCAAGGGCCTCTTTCATCAACTGAGCGTGAAACATGGCAAAATAAAACTCCCTTAAACCACTTCCTTTATTGTCTGTTTTTAAATGTTGTATCAGTTTCTCAATCTCATACATACTAAAACCAGCACTTGCAAGGCTGGCAGCCACATAGTAAATGTTATCATCCTCCCACAGTTTTCTGATTGAAGGGGTAATACTAGGAAAATCGGGGTCATACTCCATTAATTCCCGCTGCCGGGTATTCAGCGGCCGGCCCAGAATATCCTCCACTTTACGAATTAATTTATCCCCTCCCTTTTTAAGGCTATTGGTATCCGCGGAGGAAGAAGATTTTTGAAGAGTAGCAAACACCTTCTCACAAACAGAGGCAGAGCTGTTTAAAGAAAAAAACCATAAAACAACAACCATTATTTTTAACATCTTAAACTCCTTGCTAAAACAGGTTAAGTAAAACCCTTTTTTACCCCCCCCCATTTTTTTGTCAAGACCAGTTGTAAGTTTTTATTAAGAAAACCATAAAATTTGTATTTTTTTCTTAAAAGTGTGAAAAAATTACACTCTTTCACTTTGGCTTGACTTTTACAATCAGTGTGTTTATCCTGATCGGAAACCCCCTTAACAAGGAATGATTGCAAAATGCAAAACTTTATTATGATTTTTCAACTCAAATTTTGTTTTTTAATGGGGGGAGCCGTGTTCTTTTCGAACACAGCCCCGGCTGCCACGGTAAAGGGAGAGAATCCTCAGGAACAACCCAATAACATACTGAACATGGATCACAGAAATGCTTTTGAAATGATCCGGCAGGGAGACTTAAAAGCTTTAAGACTTTTTATAAAAAAAAGTGGCACTTTAAATCATAGAGATACAAAAAGAAATGGAAGAACCTTACTAATGGAAGCCGTCATGGAGGGAAAAACAGATATTGTCCAGTGGCTTCTTCAGGCAGGGACAGACATCAACGCTCAAAACAATATGGGCTGGACAGCTCTTATGCTCAGTACACAAAGCCCCCGCACCAAAATGGTGTCTTTATTGCTAAAATCAGGGGCGAACATTCATATTACCAGTAATATGGGATGGACGGCCTTCATGTGGGCGGCAGAATACCGAAGTGTTCCCATTATGAAAAAGCTTTTACAAAGGGGGGCGGACATCAACACTCAGGATGCCAGTGGGGATACCGCCTTAATGCGGGCAGCACGCCAGGGAACCAAATATGTAGCCTCTTTCTTACTGGAAAACGGAGCCAACCCCAATCTTCTCAACAACAAAGGGGAGCTTGCAATACAAATGCTGGACAAAAACCGTATCCATGAAATGCAAAAAATGCTCACCCCCACCATCCACCCTGAGGACTTAAAACTTGCCAAAGATTCTGCCTCACCACCTTCCTCATCCCCCTTCCCATGGAAAAAAGAACAAGCCCCTTCAGAGAAATCCACTCATAGTGAGGAATCAAACCAAAAAGAAGTCAAAAGTTTTCAGGATGTACTTGATCTGATAATGGAAAAAACCCAGGATCTCACCCACAAACAGGAGGAAATCCCTGATGAACCTGTAAAAGACAAGACACTGGCATTAAACCCCCGTGAAGTGGCACCCCTTAATAATCCCCCTTTTTTACCTTTTAAGGACATTTATGGAAGTCAGTCCTCACAACACCTTCCCTCTTTAAAAAGGGTGGAGGAGCTTGTAAACCAGCCCTACCGGGTGATGGTAACCACATTGGGATCCGGGGTGGATTACAACCATCCCGGGCTGTCTTACAAAATTTTAAGACCCCGGCATATCCAGCCAGAGGCACAAATAAAGTCTTTGGTAAAGAGGGTGGAATATGAAATCCAGGTAAAAGTAAACACCCTTGTTGATATAAAAAAGAAAATTAAAAAATTAGAAAAACAAAAACAGGAGGCTCAAAACCAGGCATCGATACTGATACCAGGTTTATCAAAAAAACGTACACAACTGATACAGGAAAAAACCAAAATGCAAAAAACAGCACAAGAACGCAGTAATGCACAATTCCGCCTTGCTGTATCTTTGGCACAGATGTTTACCAATCATAAAGATACAAAAATTAAAGAAACAGACAGGCAGATTCAGTATATAAAATCCAGACCTGATCACATTCAACAGGAAATAGATCTATTGAAAAAACTTAAACTGCAAGCCCTTCGAAAAGAATTAAAAGAGACCATGGGCCAATGGATACAAACTCTCAAAGAGGGAGCCATAGCATGGGATTTTGAAGATCAGGACCCCTATCCTTACATGGACACCACTCAGGAGAATCACCTTACCGGGACCTTAATTCACCTGGCAGCCTCTCACAATGACGAAAACATCAGCCTGTTGCCCTTGCGGATTTCAAGTCCTTTTAGGGCTGGTGACCTTTATAAAGCTGTTGCTTTGGCTTATGCCAAAGGTTCCCGTATAGTGAATATCAGTTTTTGGACCAGGAACGAAAAAAGTATAAAATCCTTATACAGAGCCATTAAAGATTACCCGGACATGTTATTTATAGCCAGTGCAGGAGAGGGAAATAACAACATCGATCTCCACCCCATTTATCCTGCCTCCTGGGGTTTTCCCCATCTGCTGGTGGTGACCTCTCAGGACACTGAAACAGGTTTTAGCTCCAGTTACGGAGAACAATCCGTGGATATGGCTGTGGAACCCTTTTCCCTTCTGCAAAGCATGAACAAAAAATGGGCAAACAGTACAAGCAACATCATCCACGACACAGAAGACCTTCCCTCAAAAAACCCTTTAATGGCAGCGGCGATGGTGACCCGTCTTGCAGCACAGGTAAAGTATATCAACCCTCTTCTTAATCCCCTGCAAATTATACAAATTCTCAGCGAAAGTGTTGTTCACACAAAAAAACAGGAAGAAAAATGCAAATTCCCAGGTGTTTTGAATGAAGAAAAGGCCCTTAATCTGGCCAAACAATACACTTTTTAACAAAAAAAATTTATTAGCTGATATCAAACTCCCTTAAAACCTGATTTAAGGAGGTTTTAAGGTCTGTGCTTTTTGATCGCTGGCCAATAATTAAAGCACAGGGAACTGTGAAAACCCCTCTGGCGAACTTTTTTTCCATACCACCGGAGATCACCACAGCCCCGGCAGGCACTTCACCTTTTTGTACAGGGCTGTCCGGTTTTGTGGTGTCTATAATTTTCGTGCTGGCTGTAATCACAGTGCCTGCACCTATTACAGCCCCCCGCCGGATGATGGCCCCTTCCACAATAATGGACCTGCTGCCCACAAACACATGATCTTCCACAATAACGGGCCGGGCCTGCACAGGCTCCAGCACACCCCCCAGACCCACACCACCGGAAAGATGCACCCCCTTTCCCACCTGTGCACAAGACCCCACTGTGGCCCAGGTGTCCACCAAAGTTCCCTCCCCCACATAGGCCCCTATATTCACATAACATGGCATTAAAATGGCATGAGGGGCCACATAAGCCCCCTGCCGGACCAGGGCATGAGGGACCACCCTCACCCTCTCTTCACCGGTCCACTTCTTAAGGGGGATTTTATCGTAAAAGGCCAAATCCCCGGCCCTTAACACCTCCATTTTTCTTAAACGAAAATAAATTAAAATAGCCTGCTTAACCCACTCATGCACCACCCACCTCT
Organism: Bdellovibrionales bacterium; assembly: GCA_965200025.1. GTDB lineage: Bacteria > Bdellovibrionota > Bdellovibrionia > Bdellovibrionales > UBA1609 > JANQSP01. Next base: position 202,442 of record OZ241325.1, on the reverse strand, counting down.
CATCCTGTTTGTGTACAACACGAAGGCTGCCTGAGCTTAAACCCTGTATCACCTGCTCCACCTCTGAACGCACCTGGTTTAAAGCCTCTGGCCTGTGAATCTCACAAAAAGCCTTTGTGATTTTACGGGAAATCTCTGAAGAGTTTAACGGGGACATAGTCGTAGTGCCTTCCTTGCCTGCCATGGCAGGCTAACCTCATATTTTTTTAAACGCAAGTAAAAATCATTTTTACTTGCGTTTTGGCCGGGCGGCCTGTGGGCTTACAGCACCTGGAACCCGAAAACCAAAATAATCATTGACTTTATGTCTAATTTATCGGATAAATCAGACTTATGATCCCAAGACTGATTAAATGCTCAAAAAATAAAAGTTTTTTCCTTTTTGGTGGAAGAGCAACCGGTAAATCTGTTTATTTACAAAAACAGTGGATCAAGCAATTTAAATCGGGAGAGGTTTTGTGGATCGATCTCCTTCGACCGGAAAAAGAAAGAGAGCTGAGTTTAAACCCTTCACGTCTTATGGAGGAAATAGAGGCATTAAAACCGGTTCCAAAATTTGTTGTGATCGATGAAATTCAGAAGATACCCAAATTACTGGATGTAGCCCATTATTTGATACAAAAAAAAGGAATTAAATTTGCACTCACAGGTTCCAGTATACGAAAATTAAAAAGAGGAGGGGCCAACCTTTTGGCCGGGCGGGCTTTTTTGTATAAACTTTTTCCTGTTACTTTTTTGGAGCTCAAAAATAAATTTAATTTGAATCAGGTGTTGCAATTTGGAAGTTTGCCTGAAATTTTTAATCTCCCCCTGGAACAGGACAAAATTCGTTATCTGAACACCTACATTCATACCTATTTAAAAGAGGAAGTTGCTGCTGAGCAGATAATCAGAAACATAGATCCTTTTCGTCATTTTTTGGAAGTGGCAGGGCAGTGTAATGGGAGAATTCTCAACTATTCCCGGATAGCCAGAGAAGCCGGCATAGATTATAAAAGCACTCAGAGGTATTTTGAGATTTTAGAGGATACTTTGTTGGGTTTTCATCTACCGGCTTTTTCGAGGTCTGTTAGAAAACAGCAAACCAAAGCCCCCAAATTTTATTTGTTTGACTTGGGTGTGGCCAAAGCCCTGTCTGGTTTATTGGATGTAAAAATACACCCCGCCACTTATGCTTTTGGAAATTGTTTTGAACACCTTGTAATTACAGAAATTTATCGTTTAAATGAGTATTTTGAAACTTATTACAAACTTTCTTATTTTCAGTCCAGGGACGGTCTGGAAGTGGACCTTGTTTTACAGAAGGGATCACAAATTTTTTTAATTGAAATAAAATCAAAAATGAGAGTGCTTTCAGAAGATTTAAAAAATTTAAAAAAAATTAAAAAAGACATGCCAAAAAGTCGATGTTTTGTTTTGTCCCTGGATCCTACAAAAAGAAAAGAAGATGGTATTTTGATTTTACCATGGAAACATGGTTTAAAAGAGATTTTTAATTTTTAAATAAAAACTGATTTTTATATCTTTCATTTATCGGATAAATTTAGACTTATGATCCCAAAACTGGTTTAATGTTTAAAAAGAGTTTTTAGTTTCCTCCTCTTTACATGGGAGTACTTTTGATCGAGTTTTAACGCTGTTGGTTCTGCCCCCACTTCCTGTAAGAGTCGGGCCAATGGACTATGATTGGAATACACAGCCATCTGAAGAGCTGTATGGCGACCAAGTACCTTTTTTTCGATATCCAGACCATGTTCAATCAAAACTTTTATATTGTCCCGTATGCGTGTATAAGTTAGCTTATCTGTCAGCTGTACCTCATTAAGTGCAGTGATATTCAATGCCATCCTATGTACAACAGTATAACCCTCCTGATCAGTTTGATGAATATCCACTCCCTGCTGAATCAGGAGCTTTACCAAATCCACTGTCCCAAAAGTCACAGCATTTACCATAGTCTGGTAACCACCCAACAGATTAACAATCCATTTGACCCATTCCCATTCCAATTCCTTAAAAACTCCCTCCCTGTCAAAAAACATATTCGATATACGAAAAACAACCCTCTGCCTGGCCCGTAAATTTACATCTTTCCAGTTACTCATCTCGCCCCTTAAAACCTTTTGCTCTTTTAGGGAAAACCTGCTCCACAAGCTCTCAAAATCTGATTGTTTAAGTCTTGTATGATTTTCCTCCATCCAATCAAAAAAAGCCTGCTTTCTGACTTTAAAAGAAAATTTTTTATCTCCCACCATGGATTTCAACTTTTCGTTTTTGTTTATACCCATGTACATCAATAAAGCACTCGTTTTAAGCATCTTTAAAAATACAAGATGATCAGATTCTTTGTATGAGTCCATCAAACCAATAGAATCATGAAACAATTCTTTTATATTAAAATTTTGTTTCAAAAAATTTACACTGTGCAATTCACCAGGGATGATTTCCACTCTATTTGAATAAAATGGCTCAAATTCTTTTACTGCCAGCACCTGATAAGCCCTTGAAAGAGAATCATGAAAACGATACCTGCCTTTGTGATGTGGTTTAAAATACAAAAAACGATTTTTTAAATGAGTTAAGATATCCTGTGCCACATAATCTCTGATAATGCCACTGTTGGACAAATCTTCCCTCTCTCCCTCTTTATTTTCTGCAAAAACCAACAGGTAACCATGTTCCTTTAAACCAAAATGAATGGCAGAAAGCATAGGTTTAAGAAAAAGCGTGGGGATATTTTGTATTTTGTCCACAAAGGCCACTTTCACTTTTTTTTGTGTCTGTTCCTGTGATGCCTCACCCAAAACCACTGTAACATGACCAGAGGATTTATATTCTTTGTCTGTAAGGGTAAAATAAAGAAAATCCGGATCCAGGGCCTTTAAAAAACTTAGATTTGAAGAGCAATCCCCGCCCAGGCATCCCCGAAAGGGGGATTCCTGTACCGACAAAGCTCTGACTGTCAAACTCTTATAAGTCTCCTTTACTGTGTAAGACTGGTTTTGAATGTCTTTTTCCAGACCAAAAATAGTGGAGTTGAGATCTTGTGCAGGAAGTGCCAACTGAGGAGTGGGATACACAAGCAGGGATTGTTTAAGATGAGAAAAATCATCAAAGCCCAGTTTTGAAGACACAACATCCCTTTGAAGCAGAATTTTAAACACCCCTTCCATGTTTTTATCCACATCCTGACTCCTTAAAAGTTCCACATTGGCTGTATCTCCAAAACCTGCTATACTGATCAAATTCACCATAGCCTGTAAAATATCACTGGTATCATACCCCCGCTCTCTCAAAATACTTCTGCTGTTATCCAGTAACTCATATAAAGTCATCACCCTTGCGGTATAGTCGTTTTCTACATTCTCTATAAACTTTATATGTATTTGATCGATAAACTGATTTAAGTATTTTAAAAAGTTTTTTTTGTGTGCGGTTTTTAATTTTTTCTGTTCCTCTTTACTTAATGTTTTGTCCACACGAAACTCTGGAAAGTGCAGAATTCTCATCCAAAACCCCACATTGGCTGAAATATTAAGTAAATTGTTTTTGACTCTTCCTGCTGAAGACTGAAAAGACTTTATAAAACGGGTCACACTTTCCGGTTTTAATGTTTTAGCTTTTATTTTAATAATTTGATCCCTGACGGGGAGTTTTCTTCTCAGTTCCGGATAAGACTCAAGAGTATCCAACACATCAGTAAATTTCTCCTGATACAGGGGTCCTTTCGAAGGGGAGGGGAAAAACTGATGTCCATAGAACTGAAATACCTCTTCCTGCCCATGCCTTAAGTGCAGACCCTCCGTCATGGCTTTCCCCAAAGATGGTATATCCTTTAAAAAAACATACTGACACGGCAGCCCCCAGGCCGGTGATACACAAATCACCCCAGGCAACATGAGACAAAACACTTTTCCTGGATGTAATATCAGTGTTTTTATTTTTTGTGTCAGACCCATTCTGTTTCCACTCCATCAGTTTTTTTGTTTTAAGAGAATCTATTGGGATTTAAATAAAATTCCAGTATCCTTCAGACTTAAAGCCAACCTCTTTAGCCTTACCTGTTATACATCAGAAGCCTTTACATATTCCATTTTTATTTTAAAAGTGTGTAAATTTTACACTACTTAATGATTTTTATATTTTAAGAATAGAAAAACACCTCATCAAACAGATCTCTCATACACTTAAATAGGGCAAACACTGATGACCATATCTGATTACATGATCCTGACCTGTGTAAATTAAATAAGATTTTTTGTTCTGAGGGTTTAATTTTTTATAAAAATCAAGCCCTTTAAAAACAGAGAAGGAAAGAGTTTGAGTGGCCTTAATTTCATAAGACAACACACCTGCCCCTGTGTCCTCAAGCAAATCCACCTCTGTGCCTATATTATCCCTGAAGTAATAAAAAGAGGGATCTTCCACAGCATTTAATTTTTGTTTCACTTTTTCAGCAATCACAAGATTTTCAAACAAAGCTCCCTTTAAAGGATGAGATAAAACATGCTCCTGTTTTTTAATTCCCAGTAAATAAGAAGCCAAACCCACATCATGAAAGTAAAGCTTGGGCCTTTTAACCAGTCTCTTTCTAAAGTTTTTAAAGTGCGGATTTAATAAAAAAATAATATAACTGGCCTGAAGGACAGAAAGCCATGAGTCAATGGTTTTAATATCCATGCCAATATCACAGGCCATCTTGTTTTTATTTACAATCTGTCCCACATGAGAAGCACACAATTTTAAAAATAATTCAAACTGTCTTAAGTTTTTTATCTCTTTTATATTTCTCAAGTCTTTTTGAAGATAAGTGTTGGTATAAAAAGAGTAAGCTTTTGTAGGGTTTAACTTTTTATCAATAATACGGGGATAAAACCCCCTGTAAATAAGATGGGAATAAGATTGTTTCTTTTGTTTTTTCAGCTCCTTTAGGGAAAAAGGCAAAAGCCTGATTAAGGCCACCCTGCCCGCCAGGGACTGAGAAACCACATAAGTCAAATCCAGCTGATGACTGCCAGTTAAAATAAACTGCCCGGATTTATTTTTTTTGTCCACAATCCCCTGAATATAAGACACCAAAGAGGGAACATTTTGAATCTCATCCACAATCATCCGGGGGGATTGAGTCAAAAACCCACGGGGGTCTTTTAAAGAATACTCTCTGATATCCGGATCTTCCAGAGAAAAATAATCATACCGGGGCAAACACATTTTACATAAAGTGGTTTTTCCCGATTGCCGGGGACCAGTGATGGCAATAACCGGGTATTTTTTGGACAATTTTAACAAAGAAGAGGAAACTTTACGCTTAATCATCTTTACAATTATGGAGTAAGAGTCCAAAATTGTAAAGAAAAAACCCACTCAAAAACAAAAAAACAACAGTAACAAAGCCCCCCGGCCTGAGGTTTTGTTCCATGGGCGGTTTTTTAGGGGGGAAGCAGACTTTCCGCACTCACCCTTTTATCCAAAAACCTGACACCATGTAACTCATCAGGCACAACCTCCCCACCTGGTGATTCCCACTCTTTTAAGGCCAGGTTGTCATAAGCTCTTGAAAACCCATCATAAAAAGAATACTGGCCCGCATGGTGTGGCTTAAAATTTAAAAATTGATTTTGCATATCAGACACTTTCGAATTTACATGTTGCCTTATCACCTCACTGTTGGAAAGACCATTGTGATCCCCTGCATCCACAGGCAACACCAACCGGTAGCCCTGCTCCTTAAGGCCTGTCTGAACAGCCAATAACATGGATTCCACCACCCCTATCGGCACACCCTGTATTTTGTCCACAAAAGCCACCTGGACAAACGCACTTGTTTTTTCCTCCTGAGCCACACCCAAAACCACACTCACCTGACCAAAAGACTGATACTCCCCGTCTGTTAAAGTGAAATAAAGAAAATCCGGATCCAAGCTCTTAAAAAAATACCTGTCTGTGGAGCAGTCCCCACCCAGGCATCCCCGAAAGGGGGATTCCTGTACCGACAAGGCCCTGACTGTTAAACTCCCCTGGTTTTGTTCCGCTGTATCAGATGTTCCTCCTTCCTGAAGGATTTTTTCCACAACAGATAAAGTGTGCCTTAAGTCCCTGGCAGAAAGTGCCAAATGAGGAGTGGGATACGCAAGCAGGGATTTTTTCAGATCAGAAAAATCACCAAAACCCAGCTCAGAAGAAACAAAATCCCTTTCAGATAAAATTTTTACCAAAGCTTCCATATTGTCATTTACATTTTCACTTTTTAAAAGCTCTGTATAAGCTTTGTTTCCAAAACCCACCACACTGATCAGATTAACCATAGCCTCTGAAATATTGGCTGTACTGTAACCCTGCTGACTTAAAAAACTTCTTGCCTTATCCAGTAAATAAAACACAGTCTTCACTTTGTGTTTGTAGTCGTTTGTTGCATGAAATCTCTTCCATTGATCCTGAGTTATAAACTGATGAAAGTATTTCCAAAATTTTTCCTTATGTGTGTTTTTTATGCGTTTTTTTTCCGGTTTGCTTAAGCTTTTGTCTATAAAGGGAGTGGGGAAATTCAAAAGCTTCATCCAAAACCCCAAATTTGAGGAAATGTTGAGCAAGCTGTTTTTTACCCGGCCCGCAGAATTTGAAAAAGATTTTATAAAACCACGAAAATCCTCAGATTTAACCACCATGGCCCGAAGGGGAATCACCTGATCCCTCACTATCAATTTTTGCTCAAGTTCGGGGTGTTGTTTAAGTACACCCAACACCTCCCCCAAAGTACGATCACTTTCATAAGGAAAAAACCCCTTTTTGTATATATCAAATATTTTTTCCTGACCAGGTGTGAGTTGCAACCTTTGTGTCATGGCCCGGGCCAAAGAGGGCAGGTCCTTCAAAAAAACCTCCTGACACGGCACCCCACCAACTGGCGACACATAAATCACCCCGGGCAGCATGAGGCAAAATACTTTCCATGGGTTTAACACCAATATTTTTTTCTTCAGGCCCATTCTGTATCCACTCCACCGGTTTTTTTGTTTTTTTCATCAAACTTCCATTTTTGAAAATAATTTCTGATATCTTTTTTCTGTACCCCCTGCTTTGTTAAAACATTGTGTTCAAAAAGAATTTTTATATCCTCCATTGTTAAACCACTGTCCAGCAACAAAGACGGTTTAAATTTATTCACATATAAAAGACGATACTGCACCTGATAAAGTGCCTCGTTCTGATCAAAAGTCAGGGTTTTACCCATGACAGACTGAGCGGCCTCTTTATCTGATATGTAATTAAATATCTCTTTGTTTAAAGACTTCTCCTGCACAAGAGGTAAAAACACCCGGCTTTTAATCAAAACCTCAAAAGTTGCTTTTGTATACCCTGCTTGATTCCATTGTCTTAACACCCACTCTATATCATTCACCGGTGTTTTACCGGGACGATAAGCAGAATACATGGCACCATAGGCAGCACCAAAAAAAGCAATATCCCTTATTTGCCCTGCACTTAACTCTTCAGGCTGTTTTAAAATCTTTTGAATATCTTTTGACATTTTTTTAAAACGCTCCCACTGAGACCACAAATCAAACCCCAAATAAGACTTTAAATTTTTTACCCGGGGTTTAACCAAAGCTCCAATATCCTTCAGACTCAAGCCAGTCTCTTTTAAAGAGGCAATATCCCAAAGGGAAAAAACCACATTTTCTGCACGGGGATGAAGAAGAGAATACCTGGCATTTTGAATTTCTGTGATCACTTCTTTTTGCTTTGAAGTTAAAGAACCTTTATAAGGCCCTGTAAATGCCTCTTCACATTTTACCCCATACACCTGAAACGCAAAATTTAACAAAATACCCGCAAAAAAAATTTTACACCATATAGACATTACGGTTCCTCCACCTAAAGTGAGTGTTCTGCCCCACCCTGTTGATAAGACTTTTAAACCTCCCCGGTTATACACTGGAAGCCTTTACATATTCCATTTTTATTTTTGAAGTGTGTAAATTTTACACTACTTAATGATTTTTTTTACACACATTGAAAGATGTTTTTACAAAATTCTTTAACTTAAAATATAAATTTTATCTGCCCGATGATTCTTATATTTTAAGAGCGGACTTTAAGTAAGGGGCTGTGTGGCTTCTGGAAGACAAAGCCACTTTTTCCGGCACTCCCTGAGCCACCACTTTTCCACCCGATTTACCACCACCGGGACCCAAATCCAAAAGCCAGTCGCAGGATTTTATCACATCCATTTGGTGTTCAATCACAATCACAGTACTGCCTTTGTCACGCAGCTTTTTTAAAACCAAAATCAGCTGCTTCACATCCTGAAAGTGAAGACCTGTGGTGGGTTCATCCAAAATATATAAAGTCCGGCCGGTGTTTTTTTTGGAAAGCTCACGGGTCAGTTTTATCCTCTGAGCCTCCCCCCCGCTTAAGGTTTTTGAACTCTGACCCAGAGTTAAATATCCCAAACCCACCTCTTCCAATAACTGCAAACCTCTTCTCATTAAAAAATGATTTTCAAAAAAATATCTGGCCTCCCGAATAGTCATACTTAAAATATCATGTATGTTTTTTCCCTTGTACTGCACATCCAGAATATCCCCTGTGTATCGTTTTCCCCCGCAAATATCACAGGTATAAATTGCAGAAGGCAAAAACAACATCTCCTGTTTGATTTGCCCGGTACCCAGACAATGCTCACACCTTCCCCCCTTGACATTAAAGCTGAAATGCCCGGGCCTTAAACCCCTCATACGGGCCAAAGGCAGCTGAGACATCAAGACCCGAATCACTGACATAATGCCCACATAAGTGGCGGGAATGGACCTTGCCGTCCGGCCAATGGGTTTTTGACTCACAGCCACCCCTTTGTCCAAAAATTTTAGGCCTTTTATTGCTTTGTAAGGGGCGGGGTTTATATCATAATCGGGATTAAAATGCCGCCTTAAAGCCCTGTACAGGGTTTCCATAATTAAAGTGCTTTTCCCACTTCCGGAAGGGCCTGTAACCCCTATCAAACACCCCAAAGGGAAACAAACATCCATGTTTTTTAAATTGTATCCCTTACAACCTGTAAGTTCCAAATGATTTCCACTTCCTGTGTGTCTCATTTTGGGAATGGGAATTTTTTTTCTCCCGGACAAATAAGCCCCTGTTAAAGACTTGTGCGAAGACTGAATCTGCCTCACACTTCCCGTGCCTGCTATATATCCCCCCTGAGTGCCAGCCCCCGGACCCAAATCAATCAGGTGATCGGCGATGCGAATGGTTTTTTCGTCATGCTCCACCATGAGTACTGTGTTTCCCCGGTTTCTTATTTCATGCAAAACACTCAAAAGCCGGTCATGATCTCTGGGATGAAGCCCCTGTGAAGGCTCATCCAATATGTAAAGCACCCCCACCAAAGGAGAGGAAAGCTGAGACATTAACCTTATTCTCCCCGCCTCCCCACCGGAAAGAGTGCGAATGGGACGATCCAAACTTAAATACTCCAAACCTGTTTTATTTAAAAACTTCAGACCCGTTTTTAGTTTTTCCAAAATCTTGTCTGCAACCACTTTTAATCGGGAGGGAAAACGGAGCCGGTTTAAAAAATGATTCAAATCCTCTATACTCATGGCAGAAAGTTCTGCAATGTTCCTGTTTTTTATTCGCACATTTAAGGCAAAATTATTAAGTCTTTTTCCCCTGCAGGTGGGGCAGGGGGTTTTTTGAATTTCTGTGTCCTCTTCCTCCTCTGCCTGCCCTGCCACCTCCTCTTCAAAAAAATAACCCAGACCATGACAATGCGTACAAGCCCCCTTGGGATTGTTAAAACTAAACAGCTTTGGTTCCAGCTCCGGAAAACCCGCAGCACATACAGGACAGGTGGCATGAAGACAATAATGCCTGGCCTCTTTTTTACCCGACCTCTTCTTAGGCCCGGTGATTTCCTCAATACTGACAAAGCCCTCTGTTTGATCCAAAGCCCGCACCAAAGCACTTTTGAGCCGGGGTAAAAATTCCGGTTTGACAATCAACCGGTCCACCAACAAGTCAATAAAATGATCTTTCCTCTTGTGAAGAGGACCAACCCTCTCCAGCTCCCTCCACTGCCCATCCACCCGGGCATGCGTAAAACCAGCGGATAAAAAAGCAGCAAATTCTCTTGCAAACTCCCCCTTTTTACCACGAGCCACAGGAGCCAATACAAAAAACCTTAAACCCCGCTTAAGCTTCATAATATCTTTTGCCATTTGTTCCACTGAATTTTTTTGCAAAGGCTGGTTGTTATGCTCAACACAGTAAGGAGTCCCCAAACGGGCAAACAAAAGACGCAAATAATCGTAAATCTCTGTAACAGTCCCCACAGTGGATCGGGGACTGGTGTTGAGGGATTTTTGATCTATAGCCACAGGGGGGGAAAGCCCTTTAATGGAATGCAGCTTGGGTTTTTTTAAATTATCTATAAAAAACCGGGCATAAGAGGAAAGGCTTTCCACATACCTTCTCTGTCCCTCTGCATATACTGTATCAAACACCAAAGAGGATTTTCCACTGCCACTTAAACCTGTTACCACTGTGATTTTCCTGCGTGGGATAAACACATTCAAAGATTTTAAATTATGCTCCCCCGCCCCATAAACATAAATACCATCCCGGAAGCTTTTGGTTTTTACACTTTTTAAAACTTTTGATGACATGAGTTAAACCTGCCAGCCTCCCGGAATCTGCTTGGTTAAACGGCAGCTCACATCAAAAGGGTGAAGGCTCTCCAGGTGCCTGACTTCAATTTCAAAGTCCTTAATCCAGGGCTTGCCATTCAAAAGACTTTTAATGGTCCGGGCTGCATCTTCCGAAAACATCAAATGGGTGGCATTAAGACGGGCAAACTCCCCTTCGTCCTCCTTTTTAACAGCCGTTTGAACAGGAGTTCCCAGGGCTTTTTCCACCTCATCAATCACCGGTAAAAAATGACGAAGGGCAGGTTTTACTTTCAACCTTAAGCGGGCCTCACTTTTTTGAGCATGGGGAGTGGCAGCCAAAGAGCTTTCCTTCTTGAGCCATTCTGCAATTTTCTTTTTATAAAGACCTGAAGAAGGCTGAGAGGAAAAATCCTCCTGAAATTTTTTTTGAATAATCCCACGGGACAAAGAGGCAGAACAGGGGCAGGTGGAGCTGTAAGTGATCTGCACCCCCATAATAAAATCACAAATCCCCGGCCCCCTTAAATATCCTTCATAAAAAACAGGGTAAGATCTCCAGCCTTTTAGAGAGGGGGTGAGAAGGGCTGGTCTTTCCACCTGTAAATTCCACTCAATTTTCACAAAAGCTTTTTTGGAAAGCCCTTTTTGGGATTTTACCAGCTGCTCCAACAGAGGTTGTAGTACTTTGATCTGAAGGGGATTTTTACCCAAAAACTCATGCAAAGTTAAATAAAGACGGGACATATGAACACCCCTTTGATTTTCCCTGTCCAGGGAAACTGAGGCTGTAACAGTGGCCAAAGTCTCTTTGGCCTCTCCAGGGTGAGAAGCACCAGAAGAGGGAGGTTTTACCCATACCGGCATTTTAACATTTCGAAGGCCCACCTGATCAATCAGACCCCCCACTTTTGGTTTTTGCTCTGAAACATCCATGGACATAATCCCCACTTCCCTAAATAAAGACTTTTTACTTTAACCGGTAACAGGCCTGGCTGTCAACTCCCACACACAAGAGGGTCCCCCCCCCTCCTCTCTCTTACACACATGAGGCCTCTTTAAAACTGCTGATTGATTTGAATAAGGGCATTTAAAAGCTTTATTCTTCGAATCTGCACCCCCTGCCATTTTTCAGGATGAAGGAGCCAGTAAGAAAAATGCAAAGGAGTGTGAATCTGTTTATCCCCAAACACCGGTATAATACCAAAATAAAAAACATAAGTGATGAAAGCAAAAACATCCCTTTCATCGTTAATTAAAGGCATCTGCTGAATCAATGCCTCTTCAAAAATCCTCAACAAAGGCATAAGCTCTTTGGACTCCAAAACCTGATCCCTGTTGGTGTCCAGATACTCCATGGCATTCTCCTGATAATGAAGTTTTAAAAAAACATCAAACAGATCTGAGAGAGACAAAGTGTCTTTTGTAAAAAAAGTGGTTATTAAAGACAAATATCTTGTTTTGTACCGGGAACCTTTGAGTATCATGGCAGCCCTAAAATAAGGAAAACCACCAAAAATCTCATGAGGAAACCGGGACAAAGAGTCCTTAATACACGAAGAGTGAAAATAACCGGTGCTTTTTTCACAATGAGACCAGGAACGGGCTGCCAAAAAAGTGGTTTTTACCGCTGAACCAAAAAGGGAAAACAGCTCCAGGGCCTCTGTATCCTGAATCCGGCCATCCCCATTGGAGGAGGTTGTTAAAAAATCCCCATGATAAAACAAATACTCACTGTTCTCCTGAAACTCCCTTACCGAACCCGACACCCCCAAAGACATCATCAGGGGAGTCCACTCACGAATAAAAGTGTTCCAGGAGTTAAGAGTAAGAGTACCCTTCCCTCCACTGTAAGCATGGACAATAAAAGACATCAAATGAGACTGCCAGTTCAGTAAAGACAAAAAGGCTTTGGTGTGTGTTTTTTTCCTCTTATGAAAATAAAGACGACTGTCTGAGGTTAAACTGATTTCCCTCCCCAACCACTGATTGGGGGAACCAAACACATCCATTGAAGTGTGGTTTTTTCTTAAAAAATTTTCGTTTTGAATCCAGGATCTTAAGTAGTTTCTTAAAACACTCACATCGTGCATGTTTAAAAACCGGGGGGGGGAGACAGACACAGATGCAAAAACATGGGCCTTTTCCACTGTAAAGCTTTTATTGCCAAAATCCATACGCACTTCATTGTTGTTGTTTCGTATATTGTGGGAACATGCCTCACCCTTCTTGTGCCGGTTTAACAAAAAACACTCAAAAGCAGATAAACTTAAAGAAAATGTGGGCGAGGACAGCACAGGAAAAAGCCATAAAGCCTCTGCCAGCTCACGAACTTCATCCACACTCACTTTTTGGTAAAAGGAGTTTTTAATGGCCGCCTCCATAAAATCCAATATCCGGGAAGACAGATACTGGGTGTGCTGCACAGAAGAGGCATGTAAAATCCCCATTCCCCTCAAACCAATAAATTTTTTATAGTAAATACCCAGTTCAAAAATCTCTGACAAAGAGTGCATAAAATCAGGCCAGTCTTTGGGAAAAACCTGAGATTCTGAAGAACGCAAAATCACTTTTTTCCATTTTTGAAGAAAATTTATCACCTCTCCCCAGCGGGGAAAAGCATAAGAGATCCCCAAGTCAGAAAGTCTTTTACCCAGAATTTTTATTTTCTGAAGATCTCCCTTAAACTGGTGCTTAAAAAAACTTTGTCCGATGTTTCTGAAATCGTATTTCAAAGCCTGTGTCGCCTTCATCAGATGAGTACGGGAAACAGAATGTCCGTCCAAAGCCAGGTTTATCACATAAAGGGGGTGGTTAAGCCTGCGGGCGTAAAAGCCAAGGTCTTTTAAAAACCTTTGAAAACTTACGACCTCGCTCCGCCTGAGGATCTGCGGGCTTCCCCCCTGAAGGGCCGCTTTGAGTGCCAAAACAGACTGACTGATTTTATGAGCCTCCTCCGGATGAAAACCCATAAACTGCACCACACGCTTCATCTCCAAAGCTGTGTAATAGCCCGGGTTTTTACCTGTCCAGAAAGTTAAAAACAGGCTTATCATTTTATCAAGACAGGAGAAGAAACTGTCCACCTGCTGGCCGCTGGCCTGACCTGCCAAATACTTTGGTAAAAAATCAGACTGGCTGGTAATACAGACCTGCCTTGCAGAGGAAACACCTGAAAAACATAAAAGAAAAACACTTAAAAAACTGTAAAGTATCCTCTTTTTTTGATCTTTAATGCCCGTCATTATTTGTCTCTTAAAATACATAGCTCATACCCCAAAAAAGACGACTTTTGTTTTTATAACCCTTTATGTCCTCTTTCAGTTTTTGAAAAGAAAAACTCCCTTTCCCAAAAAGAGCATCAGCAGACAGCAAAAATTTTATCCGTCCAAAAGTTACAAAACTCTCCACAGAAAATAAAAAATACTGCTTAATCCAGTCGTAATTTAACCGGGCATTCAGATGCCAAAGAGTGTCCCCACCCCATCCCGTATGGTAATGAACACCCACCGCCACCGCCCGGGAAAAAGAAAACAATTCATGGGCTAAAAAATGCGGTTTTTCAGAATCAAACCCTTTATCAAAATCTTCACCAAGCAGCTCTTTCAAAGAGGCAGAAAATATGCCCTGCCCCCCTCTGTTTTGAGAGGGAAGCAAAACCTTCTGTGTGTAAGCCACATAAGCTTTGGTCTGCTCCCCGGTGCCTTTAATGTGAATCTCCCCTTTGGTGGAAACATAAAGCTTGCGTTCCAGAGAGGGAGAAGGCAAAATACGCTTCATATTGTTTTTCAACAGAGGATGATGATAAGTCACTGATGTATTGAGAAGATAATCCGTAGTGAGACCAGCCCCTTCATGTTCTGTATGTGCCAGGTCCCACCCCAAAGAGGCAATATGGTGCCTAAACACCACAGGGTGTACGAATATATCCACATGATAGCCTTTTTCAAAAGAGCCTTTAAGCTTCTCACCCACATTTATAGGGTCAAAAGGGGGAATCTTTACCTGTAACTCATTTAAAGGCTTAAAAGCATAGCTTGCATAAACCCCACGGTACGAAACCAAAGCGGCAAAAGAGGGTTTTAAAAAATCTTTAAACCGGATGTTTTTCAAATGATAGAAAGGGAGCATACCTGCAATTTTTTTTGTCTCAGGAACAATAATCCAGGGACTTTGAGACACCCAGCGACCTTTTTTCTCCCTCAGAGAAGGGCCAAAATGAGGCAGAAACAACCATGAACCAAAAAGCCTGATTTTCCCCTGCGGATAGTACACATCACGAAACAAACCCACCCACCCGGAAGACTGCACCCGTAAAACATCATCATTATAAACCGGCTCCCAAAGGTGCCGGTTCCAAAAACTGTCTGCTTTGACCCAGGTCTGCTTTTTTCTTCCCAGGGCCCAAAGCCCCGATGAGTTTTGAACCTTAAGAGCAGCTTCCGGCAAGCGAAAATAATGGTGTTTTTCTCTCTGGCTGTAAGTGTAATTCCCATTCAGATCAAAAAAAGAGGAATGGGACCTGCCCCCCAGATCCAGAAAATATTTTGGGGATTTTTCCTGTAAAAACCGCTCAAACCTTCCCCCAAATTCCACAGAAAAAGAGGAGGGGGAAAAAGAGGCCTCCTCCCCCCATGGAAAACCAGCCCACACCATAAAAGAACCTGCCAGCCACAAACACAAAACCAGCCCGATATTTTTCAAAAACACAAAATTTACCTTCATAGCCAGTAATATATAGACACATGGTAAAAAATACACTGACTTTTTAAGTGGTGTGTAAAAATTTTCCTATTGTTTATTTTTTATACACCCTGTTATGTAAAACACACAAATTAAAGCCCTCCTGAGGCAAAAAACAGGCTTCCCCCGCCTTTTAAAGGCTGTAACTGCATCACCCCCCGGACCAGGGAAAAATCTTGACAGCCACCAGTTTTAAGGACCATAATGGCGACAAAATACCATAAATGAGAGGGTGAAAAAAACCTTCACCCCAGGTGTCTTACCCCCCATTAAGATTATGACCAAAAAAACCCGGGCTTTTCAGCAAAGCTTTTTATAACACCACAAGTAATAAGGTATAAAACCCATGAAATTAAAAAACATAAGCTTTAAAAACCTGCTTTTTTTGTTAATGGCAGCTTCCTGTTTTTCTTTACAGGCCCGTTTTGATCTCTCCATCAACCACTTTGCTTATCTGACAAAGGCCAATGTCAAAAATCATTTAAATCACTATCTGGATTTGTCTTTTAATTTTGAACAGATGGGATTTAAAAATTCCTGGTTTTATGGCGTGGAGGCTTTATCTGTTTTCGCCCTGGACGACAGCCATGGGCATTACCTGGCAGCCCCCAATTTTTTTATAGGTTATCAAATCCCGGAAATCCTCCCCAATTATCATTTTCATTTTGTACTGGGCCGGCAAAAAACAAACCTTCACCGGTTGTCCCACAATTCCACTTCAGACCCCTTATCTGTTTTGACTCACCCGGAATCTTTTAGTTTTATGGACGAAGTGTGGCAGCTGGGACTGTGGCAGGGGCGAATCAACTGGGATTATCTGCTGCCCGAACCTCAGGGACTGACAGGAGCATTTTTTACCCTTAAGCAAAAATTTTGGTCCATGACTCTGTTTCTTTCAGGCCTTTTTTTACCGGATCACGAACCCACTGTGGACATCAGCCCCCGGGGGGATATTTACTCCAAAAGCAGGTGGTTTAACCCCCTTCAACCGGATTTTTTTGTATTCAACAGAAGAATTGAAGCTTTTTATTGGATGGAAAAACCTTATTTAAAAAACATACTTCTGAATGAGAGTATCGCTTTCCGGTTTCGTTTTGGAGATCCCCAGACTCAATGGATTAACCTGGCTTATGCTTTTAAACCCATTAACCAGACTTACTTTAAAATTGACGGGCAATTTTCCATAAACGAAGACTCCATAAACCATTTTATTCATTATCAGTCTTTTAAGCATTATCTGCTTTCAATGGATATGGGGGTGAGGCACAGGGGTATGGAAGGGGTGCTTTCTGTCACACAGGAACTTCCCTCCTCTGTGGATGTTTCTGAATTGTGGGTGATCCCCATAATGCCAAAAACTTTGTTTGCTTCAGCCTGGTTTAAGTTTTTACTTCCCGATACCATTCCCTGGGTGGGATTTATGGAACTGGGGGGGATTAAAGCCTTTTTTTCCCGCTCAGAAAGTGACATATCACGGATGAAAAACAATATGGATTTTCACCTGGCAGCCACCCGGTTTAAAATGCACTCCGGATTTGTCTTAAAATGGGGGGGGACTTTACTTCAGTGGAAAAAACAGTCTTTGAGTTGGGCAGGGGGGTATTACCACTCCTTACCGGAAAAAGGTGACTGGCTGAATCTGTCTTTAAAATGGCAGATCCATTCCCGTTTAAAGATTGCCTGCCATCTGGATATCATGGGCAGCTCCAAAAACAAACAGGAAAACTTTTTTAATATATACAAACACAATGACCGGTTGAGATTTCAAATGGTCTATATTATTCACTAAATTTAAGAGGAACAAATAAATGCCTTACAAACCCCCCACCAACAATCTGTTTTTGATGCCCTGTTGTATGGCAGCCCTGTGTTTTATGCTTACAGCATGCTCTTTACGCATTGGGGAAAAAGCCTTTACCAGAAACACAGCTTATTTCTCTTTGGGATGTTTAAACAACATGGAGCAAAAAATAACAAGTTATATCCAGGGAAGCCTTAATCAGCAGGAGATCGATCAAATAAGCAACTGTGCCATTCAGGCTCTTACTATCTTTAAAGATCGTGTCAGGGGAAGCAAAACATCCTCCTTTACACCAGAGGAGTTAAGAACATTTATCCAAAATCTTTTTTTACAGGACAAGACCATTAACGACAATCTTCTGTCACAAATCATGCACTTAAAAAGCGTTATTATAGGTGGGCCAAAACACATTTTAACCAAAGATGACATTGACCGGTTTATTTATTTTTTAAATATCCTCAAAGAGGAGATTATGTTTTTTCAACCTTATGTGCAGGCTCTTCTCTCTTATAAAAATTTTAATTATATTGTAACCCAAAATAATTTTAAAACCATGGATCAACAGATAAAAAACTCTGTTGTACGCTTGTCAAAATTTTTTAAGTTGTTTGCCCATCCTTATTATTTTACAGATATTCAAAACCTGATGTACGAATTGGATTTGATAGTGGATGGTAAAGCAGAGCAAAAAAGCTGGATTCAAAAAATTCGCCTCTTAAGTGCTTTTAAATATTTTATGGTGAATGGATCAAAATCGGCCATAGGACCAGAGGAGTGGGAAAATCTTTTGCCCGGTTATATGAATTTGGCCTCTGCCTTTTTACATTACAAAGTGTTAATGGCAACGGATAATTTTATCTCTCCCTACAGTATGGATTTGATTTCCACCATCACAAACAAACTGATGGGTTTTTTATCCATGTCTTTGAACACAAGACCGGGAGGTGGCATACCTGTTACAGATTTCAGCTGGCTGATTATGCAACTTCAGTCGACAGGATTTTTGCCTTTTTCCCTGAGAGAGGCATCCATTCAAAAACTGATGAAAATGTGGGTGTTAAGAATTTTAAAAACCAAAGACAAAGCACCAGCTTCCTTAAAAAACCAAAATACAGCCTTTACCCATGATCATATAAAACAGCTGCAAAACATGGTTCAAACATGGACAACCAGCACACAAATTTTAAATCAGGCTTATGGCAAATATCAGATGAATCCTTTTAGCCTCACTCAAATTAAAACTTTGCCTCCCGGTAAAGAAGACACTCATGCACCGGCTTCTGTCTGGCAACATATAGAGAAAGTTTTTGCCCTTAAACCTCTTTACAAAAAAACCTCTTTTGTACGCCTCTCACAGAAACTTTATCACCCATCCCCTTTAAAAAAAGATTACCGAAACCTGGTTTTTAACAATATATACACCATGATGGAATGGATTTTAAGAAAAGGCTATGAGGCTGGCTACCCCAGTAAATTGGGCATGACCCGGGAACAGTTAAACAAATTTTTTGCAGACTTTACCCCCTTTGCCACGGATATGCAGTGGCTGGATGGCTCTGCCCCCTCCTCCATATCCCCTTCAGAAGCCGCTTTTATTGCCGCCAACATGTTCACCCCCTCTGCGGCAGGGTTTGATCCTGATCCCATAAAAACAGAGTATTTAAAACCTTATGAAATTGTGGAATATCTTTCTTATGTGTTTTCCATATTTTTTTCCATACAGGATTTTGAAAAGCAGCTGCTTAAAGTTTGCCACAGACAAAAAAATCAAAACGGGCAGTGGAACTATGACAGATTCTGTGTCAAGCTTCACTTTATCTCCATTGTGGAAAAACAGCTTTCCCACATGCCCCGGTTTTTAGACGCTTTAAAACATATATCCCCTGTGGAAAAAGAACACCTGACAGACGCTCTCATTCATATCTCTTTTGAAAGCGAAGAAGCCTATAAAACCACAACCCGGTTGGAGTATTTTCATATCCGTAATATGTTTATAGCCCTTTATTTTGGCGAAACCATTTTTAACCGTTATGACACCAATCACAGCCGGGTTCTGGAGCATACAGAGATTATGAATGCGTTTTCACTGTTTGAGGGTTTTACTTCGCGAACCTTAATGGAATTTATGTGTTGGGACAGGGAAAAGTCCCAAAAGCTGGCCCGATCCATCTACGCCCATATCCTTTACAACAAACAGGTTCCGGAAGGGGAAGGGTGGTTTTCACAGGCCTGGACTTATTCCAAACTTATGTACCATAATACCAATTACCACTTAAGAGAATCAGACACATGGGAGCTTGAACTAAAGGGCAGAAAAGATCTCATCCGTATATTGTCTGTTATCATCAAAGGATACCTGAAACAAAAAGAGGCCCGTACAGATGAGCTTTGCCTGTAAAACAAATTAGGAAGAGGAAGGTTTAAGGCTTTTTTTATACGAGAGAGGGTGGTGTTTTTTTATCACATTTTGCAGGTGTGTTTTTTTAACTGATGTGTAAATTTGCGTGGTTTGTATGCTGCTATGACCCAGAAGAAGTTGGATACTTCTTAAATCGGCACCATTTTCCAGCAAAGAAGTGGCAAAACCATGACGAAACTGATGAGGGCTTTTGACTTCACAAAACCCGGCTTTTTTAGACCAGGTGGAAAGCCACCTCCATACATCCACACGGCTGGGTTGGCGGCCCCGGTTATTCACCAGCAAAAAATGAAAAGTGTTGTTCTTTACCAGCAAAGGACGGTGATGGTAAATATACTCCTTTAAATTTTTAAACAGAGTGGGGGGCAGGGGCAAAAGTCTTTGTTTGTTTCTTTTTCCTGTAATAACGATGGAGCGTTCCATCTCTTTAACATCCTGAAGCCTGATATTGATAATCTCAGAAATGCGACACCCCAAACCAAACAAAAGCAAAAGAGTTGTGTGATTTCTTGCTGTAGCAGAGGGTTTGTTTTTTACACAGGCAGCCTTATGGATTTTTTGAAACTCCCTGTGAGATATCAGCTTGGGAAGTGAGGGGCGTATTTTTACAGAATGTAACTTTGAAGTCTGGGTTTTTTTACCTTTTTTTTCCAAAAATTTTAAATAGGATTTTACAGAGCTGAGTACCCGGGCTTTGGATCTGGGGTTTAAGCCCCTCTTATCCATATACTCATAAAAAAAAACAAGGTCCCTGTTTTGTTTTAAAAATTGATTAAAAAAATTTAAATCTTTTTTATAGGCATAAAGAGTGTGCGGTGAATAAGCCCCACCCACCTGGAGGTTTTCCAAAAAAGAATTTATCCATTTATTATGCATACTCTATAGTAAAAACCCCGCCCCCTTCTTTTTTAAGGGAGGTAGGGCGGCAGACCACCCGCATGGGGATAATTTGCCCCTCTGCTGAAATAGCAGGAGTGAGAGGGGTGAAGCTCCACTCCCACCACTGAGTAATCCAGGGACTTGGCCAGCTGAAAATCCGCTTTAAAGTGTTTGGGCCGCATCAAAACAATACGCAGGCCAAACTGATGAGCACCTATCTGGCAACGGGAGGTGATATTACCCGTACCGGTAAATTGCCCGGGACACCGGAAAGACACAGCCTGACCACTCAGGCAGGGTACCGCATTGGACTCCGTACTGATGGAACCCACCAAATCGGCTGTTCCGTTGTAGTCCAAAAGGCTTTCTGTTGTTCCGGGGGGAAGCATCACCCTGACATTCAAATGTTTGACATTTCCTTTGTCGTTGGCCACAAGAGTTACAGAATTGCCTCCCAGGCCTGCTGTTCCCCCGGGGGGCAGGGTTCTGGTGGGCCTGTTGTTATTTTGTATACCTCCCAAAGGTCCCCGGCCACTGACTCCGCTGCCACAACCACAAAAAAACAAGCTCAGTAAAAAAGCAAAAAAGTAAAGTGCGTATCTTCTCATTCAAAAAAATCCTTTGTTGTTTGTAACTCCTCAAAAATTTTTATTTACAATTTTTTATATTCCGGAACAAATCATCCACCTCAGAGACATCAAAGGCCTCTTTAAGGTCCAGGCCTTCAAAAAGCCCCAACCTGTCAAATTTCCGGGTGGGGCGGGTGCTGCCCTTTTCATAAAGCCACTTGGGCCTGCAATCAAAAGGTCCGCCTTTAATTCTCCAGCAGGGTTTTTCTGTGGGCATGGGAGGCCTTCTAAAGCCCAAATCCCTTAAGTAAACCTGATTGGCCCGGCCCGTGGTATCGGCATTACCCTTAAAGGCCCGTATCCACACTGCACCACCGTATTTGGTTTGCTCACACTCTGTGTTTTCTTCACAATCTGTGGGGGTTTTATGATCTATCACCAAAGCCAAAGTGCTTTCTGTTTCCTGAAACACACCATGAAAAACATTTTTGTTCCCCACTTTACACCATATATGCCTTCTTGTGTTATTTTTTATCTTGCCAGGCCCCATACCAAAATCCAGCTCTGTTCCTCTCTCATCCCCATCCTCCAGGTAACGGATACTGACCTCCCCCTCGTACTGTACAGGGTTAGTGTCGTCCAGTGCCTCCAGCTTGACATAGATTCTTAAGTCTTCAATCTCATCCAGCCTTCTGTTTTCGTCCTGGAGATCTTGCCCCAGTCTGAGATCCACAAAAGTTCTTTTATCCACCTTGTTTATAATCAAAGGTGCTGAAGTACCCAAATCCCTTTCATTGTCCAACACATCAGAGTCTTTATAGAAAATGTTGTCTTCATCGTCATTTTCCGGATCCGCATCAGACAAAGTGGAGGGATAAAAAAACTCCTGATTGTTTAAAGACCCCCCACCTCTGTGGGCCGGCTGTAAATCCCCTTTTCCACCACTCACGGGAACAACATTTCGGGTGCAGTTGCTCATGAAAAAGAAAACACTCATCAGGACAAAACCTGCTGTCAAAACAGAAAAACACACTTTTTTAACCAACACATCACCCCTCAAAAAAAAGCTTCAGCTTACAATTCTTAAAGCCCCATACACGGGGAATTAAAAAGACCACTTTATAATAATGGTGAAATAAAAGTCTTGTTGTCTACTAAGAATTTTAGCCGATACAGGCTCAAAAGCCTAAAGCAAAAAGCAGGATCTTAAGCCTTTTGTCTGGATAAAAGCCAGCCCCGCCTACACAGAGGAGCCACTGGAAGAGGAACGAGAAGCCAATTGTTTTGAAAAAGCCTCCATCATATTCAAAGGGATGGGAAACACAATGGTTTTTGCACCTTCCCCGGAAATCTCGTTTAAGGCCTGAAGATAAGCCAGCTGAATAGCTGCCGGAGTGGAGGATATCACCTTGGCTGCGTCTTTGAGTTTTTCCGCCCTTTGAAATTCCCCTTCGGCACTGATCACTTTGGCTCTGCGTTCCCTTTCAGCCTCTGCCTGACGGGCCATAGCCCTTTGCATCTCTTTGGGAAGATCAATGTGCTTCACCTCCACTTTTGATATTTTAATGCCCCAGGGTTCTGTGTCCCTGTCCAAAATAGACTGAAGAGAATTGTTGATTTTATCCCTTTGAGAGAGCAAATCATCCATCTGATATTGCCCCAGTGTAGACCTTAAGGTGGTTTGAGCGGACTGAGCCGTTGCAAAGTTAAAATCCTCCACTCTCATAATGGCCCTTTCAGGGTTTGTGATTCGGAAATAAAGCACTGCATTGACTTTCAGGCTGACATTATCCAGTGTAATAACATCCTGTGGGGGGATATCCATGGTGATAGTCCTGGTGTCCACACGGATAAGCCGCTCCACCCCGGGGATGAGGATAATCAGCCCGGGACCTCTTAAGCCCACAAAGCGTCCAAACCGCAAAACCAGGCCCCTTTGCCACTCTGGAAGCACCTTAACACAGGAGAACACAACAAACAGTAAAAATAAAAGAACACTGGTTAAACCAAACATAATACTTATTCCTTTGTTAAGGGTTGAACTGTCAATACAGAACCTTTATAGCAAACCACTTTTACCGTGTCACCTTTTTTAAGAACCTGTGAGGATTTAAAACGCCAGTTTTCCCCCTGAAGGAAGATTAAACCGGTTTTTCCCCCCGGATGGACACTGACCACCTCTGCCTCGCTGTTTTCCCCCAAAAAATCCTCATTTAAATTCTTCTTCTTCTTCATCCTCACAGTGGTAACAGCCAGATAAGTGAGTACCGCCATGAGCAGGGCGAATATAACGGTCATGCCCATGATGAGGGAAAGAGGTATGTCCGAACCCCCTGTTTTGGCGGGATCAAAGAGCATAATACTGCCCAGGGCAAACGAAACAATCCCTGTGAAACCAAAAACTCCAAAGCCTGTGATAAAAAATTCCGCCAAAAAAAGCCCCACACTCAGTAAGATAAGAAGCAGGCCCGCCCACGAAAAATTGAGCTTGTGCATTCCTGTAAAAGACACAATAAGCCCTATGGCCCCCAAAAGCCCCGGGGCCCCAAGCCCTGGGTGGGTGATTTCAAAATAAAGCAAAAGCAGACTCCCTGTAAAAATCACATAAATCAGCTCAGGAGCTGTCAAAAGAGAGATCACATAGTAGCGAAAACCCAGCTTGACCGGGTACAAATCCCCCACCTCCACCTTCACGGTTTTTCCACCCGCCACCTGAACTTTCCTGCCTTCTGCAAATTGTAAAAAACTGATTTTGGTTTGTCCAAAAAAATCAATGGCTTTTTCCTCAAAAGCCTGCCGGGCACTCACAGCCTTGGCCTCTGTAATAATGGCTCTGCCAAATTTTTTATTTCTTTTTCTTAATGCCGTTAAGGAATCCAGCCAGGAGCTGGTGTCATTGATCATTTTTTTTCGTAAATCCTTGGACATTTTACCCCCGCCACCCATCACCGGGGTGGCAGCCCCCAAATTGGTGGCCTCCAAAGCTCCATTGACATGGCAGGCCTGCATAATAATGGCCCCTGCACTTCCTGCATGGGCACCGGAAGGATAAACAAGACACAAAACAGGAAGAGAGGTGTTTAAAATCCTGTCCACTATTTTTCTTGTTGTAAGAAGCTGCCCTCCGGGAGTGTTGATGAGGAGCAAAAGAGAGGAGCAGCTTTGCTTTTGAGCTTTTGCAAAAGCATTGTCCAGCATATTTAATGTGGCAGGGCCAATGGCCCCCTCTATTTTAAGCTGCACAGTGCATTTGTGTTTTTGAGGTGTTTTTTTCAGAACGGTTGGGGGGGGGATTTTATCCCTCTTCTTTTTGGAGGAAGCCACAGGTTTTTTTTCCTGCTGCATGGGGGGTTTTTTAAATGAAGGAACCAGGTTTTTTAACACCTCCTCGGGTGAAGAAGAGGGAAATGTAAAAACCGGTTGTGCCAGGCTTAAAACAAGTAAACAACCAAGAATCCGTGTCAAAACAATCACCTCCCCCGAAAAAAACAGGCTTTTAACGAATAACACAGATTCTCTGCAAAGTTCAAGGTAAAGTCATAACCCCCTTTATTTTGACCTTATTGGTTGAAGCCCACCCTGGCCTTGAGCTTGTACATCACCCCTGCTGCTGCAAGCATGCCCTTCCCCATAAGAGACATCTCTCACCCCTTAAAAAAGCACTTTCATTGTCTTTCCAGAGCCTTGGAAAAGCTTGTCTTCCCAGTGGGGGGTACACACCACCCCCGTTGTGAACGGGAATCCAATAATGCTATTTAAGCTGATAAACTCCCTCACCCAATGGAACAGAAGCTGTTGAGGTGATTTTAATTTCAAAAATGGAAAAATATACAGCCTGCTCTTCAGCAAAAAGAGGTGAGAAAAAAGACACACCACCCACCTCTATGACATCACTTTGGCTGTGTTTCGACTGAGCCTCTTGTGCTTTTTTTTCTCTGTCCGACACAGAATAGGCTGCATGCTTGTTTATAAGGATTCTGTATTCTTTTTTATTTGTATCGTCTAAAAAAATACACGTATAGTGTCCATCCACAGGATGCTGATCCAAAACAGTTACTACTATATCCGCAACTTCCAAATTTAATTTTTTGGATACAAACACTGTACAGTATTTCCGAATATCCCCATTAACATTCAAAAATGCAGAACCATAAAAACACCAAAAACCAAGACTCAGATAAACAAATAAAGACATTAAGTTGTTTTTCATGTTACTCCCCCTTTTTATTGTGAAATACCAAAACATGAGGGTTTTGCCTTTAGCCCTCAAGAAGTGGCTTCTTTAATTAAGCAGCTCTATCCTTAAGGTTGTCTTTAAAGCTTCAAAATACCCATGCAACACGGATTTTACCCCCCCCCATTTTTTTGTCAAACTTTTTCTTTAAAAACCAAAACCTGGACTTTAGACCCGTATTTTGTAAAATGGTGGGAGATGGATTCCTGCTTAAAGAGGGAATATTGTATGTGTTCAGTAATTCGATACCAGCAAAATCAGGGGGATGGATTTTTAGGATAAAAAAATCTTGTATTTATCATCCAGATAAGTGTTCAGCTGCTCCAAAGAGGTGCGATCCTGAAGCATGGTGTCTCTGTTACGAATGGTCACTTTCCCGTCTGTCAGAGAGT
This sequence comes from Bdellovibrionales bacterium, assembly GCA_965200025.1. Lineage (GTDB taxonomy): Bacteria > Bdellovibrionota > Bdellovibrionia > Bdellovibrionales > UBA1609 > JANQSP01. The sequence continues at coordinate 176,738 of OZ241325.1, read as the reverse complement.
CAAAATCCACTGTAATGGCAAAAGGGGTGCCAATCTCGTCGTGCCTGCGGTATCTTTTTCCAATACTGCCTGTTTCATCGTATTCCCACCGCCATTTTTTATCCAGCAAGTCTTTAACCTTTTGTGTGAGCTGGATGAGGGAGTCTTTTTTGCTCAAAGGAAGAAGTGCCACCTGAACGGGAGACAAAAGAGGGTTTAAGGCCAAAAGTGTACGGTTTTCCTTACCCACTTTCTCTTCTTTATAGGCGGAACACAAAAGAGCCAGTATCAGGCGATCGCAACCAATGGAGGTCTCCACCACATGGGGCAAAAAACTCTTGCCACTGGCCTCGTCAAAAATGCCAAGTTTTTTTCCACTCAGTTTTTGATGCTGGCTGAGATCAAAATCCCCCCTGTTATGCACCCCCTCCAGCTCCCCCCACCCGGAAGGAAAATAAAATTCAATATCCGCTGCAGCCTGTGCATAATGGGCCAGCTCATCCGGTCCGTGTTCCTTAATACGGAGTTGGCTTTCCTTTAAACCGGTGTGAATCAAAAACCTTTTTCTTTGTTCCAGCCATTTTTGAAAATAAGTTGGAGCTTCTTTGGGTGGTACAAAATACTGCATTTCCATTTGCTCAAACTCCCTTAAACGGAAAATAAAATGCCCGCGGGTGATCTCGTTTCTAAACGCCTTGCCTATCTGTGCAATACCGAAAGGGGGTTTTTTTCTCAAAGAAACACTGACATTTAAAAAATTGACATAAATTCCCTGAGCGGTTTCCGGCCGGAGGTAAACCTCCTGGCTGTCCAGTTCCAAAGATCCCATTTTGGTTTTAAACATCAGGTGAAAAGGTCTGGGGTCTGTAAGTTTGGTACTGCCGCATTTTGGGCATTTTTTTTCGCTCCTGTCAGCCCGAAACCGAAAGCGGCATTTTTTGCAATCCACCATCAAATCAGAAAAACTCTTCACATGGCCGCTGGCCTCCCACACTTTGGGGTGCATGAAAATGGCACAATCCAGGCCCACCACATCCTCCCGGCCTGTCATCTCCTGCCACCACAAATCCTGCAGGTTTCTTTTTAGCTGAACCCCCAAAGGACCATAGTCCCAGCAGGCACTTAAGCCTCCATAAATTTCACTCCCGGGGAAAATAAAACCCCGCCTCTTACACAAAGACACCAATGGACTTAAATCCTTAAGCATAACAAAAATCACAGAACAACAATTAAGACAAATTGTCAATAAAGCTTTGCACTCTGGAAAGAAAACTTTATACTTGCGAGGGTGGGGAAACAAGACCTCCCAAAGGGGAAGGAGTTTTCAAAAATGGCTTTTTTTAATGAAAGAAAAATAAGCATTAATTTGGAAAAAACCGCTTATGTACTCAACCTGCTTTTGGTTTTATTGACCGGAGGGGTCCTGTTGGCCGGCCTCTTTTGGAACACAGGCTGGCTTTGGGCCTTAACGGTGCTTGTTCCCTTAAACGGGTTAAATATTTTTTACATGTACATTCAAAGGCAACATGCTTTGCTGGCAAATTTTGGAATTTTGGCTCTCTTCAGATATTTGGTGGAGAGCATAGGGCCAGAGTTCAGGCAATACCTTTACTCTTCCGACACAGAGGAAAAACCTTTTAACCGCATGGAAAGGGCAGATGTTTATAAGAAGGCAAAAAACCGGGAAAAATCCTCTGCCTTTGGTTCTTTGCTGGATTTTGATGGACAGGATTTTAAACTCAAACATTCTTTTTACCCTCTCAGTGTCAAAGAGCTTAAACCTTTTAAAGTTTGTTTTGGCGAGGAAAGAACTCTTAAACAGTCTTACAGTATCAACAAAGCTTTAATGATAGGGGCTATGAGTTACGGAGCCTTGGGCAAAAGAGCCATTCGTGCCTTGTCCCGGGGAGCCAGAAAGGCTGCCATTCCCTTAAACACAGGGGAGGGGGGGTATCCGAAGTATCATCTTATGGAAGGGGCGGATTTGATTTTTCAAATGGGAACTGCGAAGTTTGGAGTTCGTAAAGAGGACGGCACTTTTGCCCCTCATCTTTTGGAGGAGATTGCCCGCAAGGAGGCTGTAAAAATGGTGGAGATCAAATTTTCCCAGGGGGCAAAACCAGGCAAGGGGGGGCTTTTACCCAAAGAAAAAATCACACCAGAGATTGCAGAGTTGAGAAAAATCCCCACAGGTCAGGATGTGGTGTCCCCTCCCGGACATTTGGAATGTTACAGTGCGGCCTCCACAGTAAAATTTATTCGCCAGGTGCAGGAGGTGTCCGCTCTTCCCACGGGGATAAAGTTTTGTCTGGGTTCTTCAAAGGAAACAGGAGAGCTTTTTTTGGAAATGAAAAAACAAAACATTTATCCGGATTTTGTTTCTTTGGATGGTTCAGAAGGGGGAACGGGGGCTGCCCCCAAAACTTTTATGGACGACTTGGGCTACCCTTTGTTTCCCGCTCTTAAGGAAATAAAAAATCTTTTGAAGGAGAGACAAATCCAAAACCGGTTTAAGCTGGTAAGCTCGGGAAGGCTTATTGGGGCTGGCCGGCAAATGATGGCTTTGTGCATGGGGGCTTCTGCCCTTTACACGGCCCGGGGGTTTATGCTGGCTTTGGGCTGCATTCAGGCTTTAAGATGCAACAACAACACATGCCCTGTGGGTATCACCACGCATTCTGAAAGACTGCAACACGGCCTGGATGTGGAGGAAAAATCCGAAAGAGTCAAAAACTACGCTTTAAATTTAAACCATTATCATTATGAAATTTTGGCCGGTATGGGTAAAAAACGCTTTTCAGACTTGGATACAGACAGTTTGATTTTTCCCCTTAAACCCTAAGCACTGATTTCAGATCACCTGTTCAGTGTGTTTTGCCCCCTCTGTTTGAACAAGTGGATTGTGAGGGGTATATGTATTATTCTGATATTTCCAAAATCCTTCTTAATCCAGTTATAAAAATAATAATTTTCTTATAAGGGGTCATAGAGTTTTTTTGTTATTTTTCAGCAAACTTGAGAAAAAATAGTGACACCCCCTCCTTACATACGGTAAAAGAACAAAACCATGTCTCAAAACAAAAAAGCCCGCAAAACATGTTTTGAGGAAGTGTTTTGGTAAGAATGTCTTGAATTTTAAATGTCGGTTGTTAAATCTTCAGGATTTGGGCAAAAATGGAAAAAAGTTAAAAGGCTTGACAAGCTATCCGGCTCTGTATATTATGAGTCATATATGGAATTTGAATGAGAGAGTTATGAGGTCCTTGTTTGTAATTGGCGGGCAGCTGTCGGTCAAGGATCGTATGAGATTGATAAAGAAGGCTGTGGATTATGTGCGTCATTACAGCCCGGGATTTAGTTGGAGGATATTGAGTGAGATAGAGGCCAGGGCTATTGATAAGGAGGAGGAAAGAGTTATGCCACCATTACAAATATCCTTGGATGAGGAGAGGTCCAAAGGCTTAAAACAAGGTCGTTTGGAAGGACTTCAAAAGGGCCGTCTGGAGGGCCAGCAAAAGGGCCGCCTGGAAGGGCTTCAAAAGGGACTTCTAAAAGGCCGTCAGGAATGTCAGCAGGAGCTGATTTTAAAGATGTTGAAGGCCAAGGTGGATTTGTCTCTTATATCCAAAGTGACGGGTTTGTCAGCACAAAAACTTAAAAAACTCAAAAACGGTTCCAAAAAATAAACACCGCTGTGAAACAGGGTACTTTTCAGGAGGATAAGTACACTATGGCCCTGCAAAATACCAGGTTAAATCTTTCTTTAGGGAAAAGTAGCCACCTTGTGGGGGTCACGAACACAAATTTACTTTTATCCTGTTATCTCCCCCAACTCATCTTTCCATGTTTTTTCCATAAGGATTTTAAAAATCATTTTTTGTTCTTTTTCTGAAACAACCTCCATATCACCCACACTTACAGACTTGTTTGTTGCGTGTTTTTCCAAGACCTTAAAAAGTCGTCTTTTGTATTTTGTGTCGTCATTCCCTTTGAGTTGATCGCCCTTTGTTTCCAAAACAGAAAGTTTTTTTATTTTATTGTCAGGGCTGATAAAAGCCAAAAAATCAGGATAGACTTTTCTTTTTTGCCAGCCCTGTAAATGATAATCCTGCCGGGCAACCATCCTGTGCCACCACTTAACAGCTGAATGCTCATCCAAATACCAGGCCACTTGCTTTTCCAATTCGTTATAATGACTTTGATAAGTGGTATTAAAAAGCGATATTTGAAAGTCTCTGTCATCTTCCTTTCTGAAGACCTTGTCCTTTGCGGAAACTATAAAATCCATTTCAGGGTCCATCTTCCAGTTTATATCAATTTTGTGTTTAAAAATTTTAAAACAAAGAGAACCATTTTTTAATTTACTTGTAAAAATTTCCTCCGAAAGCTTGTTTATTTGTTTCTGTATATCCTCCTCCATGGATTCCAAAAGATAAGCCCGGTTGAGATAAATTTTTTGGTCTGATATTTTTTTGGCTTTTAAAGCTTTAATGGTTTCGTCAAAAATTCTGCCCGCCTCCCAGGGATGAGGAATAAAATTGCAAAGCCTCTTTATTATAAACGAGTAATCCATGCCTGTAATACTCTCTTTTTGACTGTGACTTATGTGTGGAAGACTAAACTGACCATCTTTATTTTCTATGTCTATCTTTATGGAATGCACTTGCAGGGAATCTATGTTTTCAGGAGTCCATTTATCTTTTTTGGAGTAAGATATGTTTGAAAAATCTATTTCCTGAAGAATATCATTTGCATACATAATTTTTCTCCACTGACCTGTGTTTGTTTTACATAACACCCTGGGGAGAAAAATCCTTGTACCCTGAAATTTTGATCTCCTCTTTACTTTTACTTTTTTAAAATCACTTTCTTCTGTTTTTACATAATCAGTGAGATCGTCCATCCCCTCTTTTTGCAGTCCTTTTTTTATTTCTGAAACAACATCCCCCACCACTTTGTTGTAACAAAAAATATAGCTTTCATTTAAAGAACCTTCTGAAGTTCTTTGAGCATAAGGTTGCCTTAAGATTCTGCCAATCAGCTGGGTTAAAGCCAGTTTGGACCTGGCTTTGGATAAAATTGCCAGCACATACACAAAAGGGCAGTCCCAACCCTCCTGAAGAGCCTGTTTTGTAATAATAAACTGCACCTGTGAAGTGTGACTTAACAGGCTTTCGTCTTTTAACTCGTCTTTTTCCGAAACTTTGATTTTTATGGCCGCTTCAGAGACTCCAAGATGCTGGATTAAATACTTTTTTGCATCTTCAGAGTGAATAAATTTTTTATCTTTTTGATCTTTTCCTGTCCGTTCCACCTGAATAAGCATAATGGGGCGTATGTACTTTTCACTTTTTTTCTGGTATGTTTTGCAATTTTGCTCCAACTCTTTTAATTTTTCGTAAGCCTGACATAAAGTTTTTTTCCAGTCCCCTCTTTTGGAATTGGTAACATTTATGGGAAGCTTTATCATTTCCTCCTCTTTGAGTTTTACTCCTGAAACACTGACCAGAATATTACTTAAGTGTTCTTTCATATTGGGAGTGGCGGACAACTCCAAAATAAACTTTGGGTTGAGTGCAGACAGGGTATTCCTTGCCAACTGAGAATAAGCTTTATGCCCTTCATCCATAACAACAACGGGCCGGGCCACTCTTATCGCATTGCCAAGGCTGTGTTTGACAATCACCCCCGCAACACCTCCCAGAGTGTTTGTACTGTTGTATTTATCCAAATTGCCGATTTGAGACAAAAGTTTTTCATTTGCCTGGTAATCTTCAGGGTCTGGAAAGAAGTCAATAAACCGCCCGGAATCTTTAAACATTCTTAAAGATTCCTGTGTTTGCCGGTTTGCTGAAGGTAGCATTAAGAGCATGACACAAAGGTATTCCTGTAAATCCTGCAAAGAGAAAGAATCTGTTTTTTGAATAATTTTAACTTTTCCAGCCCCTGCTCTTTCCAACACTCTTCTGTAAAAGTGAGTTCGGTCTTTAAAGTTTTTAAGAGTTTGGCTGTATATGGCTTTTGTGGGAACAACCCATAAAATCAAACCGGTATTCTTTTTAAAGTAGTCAAAGTTTATCTTTTCAACAGACGAGACACCTATCAGAGTTTTCCCCCCTCCTGTAGGGACTTTTAAACAGATATTGGGAACAGGCTGGTTTAACCCGTCCCTTTTGTCCTGATAGGGAGGAAGCTGAAGCTGGCCCTTTTTGTCTTTCATTTTGGGAAGTTTTTCCTCAGCCTGAAGTGTTTCCCATGTTTTACGGCAATAGAATGTTATTTTTCTGTTTCGCCCTTTGCTTTTGTGAAACTCCACCTCGTCTTTTTCTTCCACATGCTCCTGTTTTAAAAGCTTGAGATAATAGTCCAGTTTTTCCAGACAAAGCTCTTGAAATTCCTTTAACTCCATTACACACCTGCCATCCGGTAAATGGCAAAAGGCAGCTGACAAAAAATAATACCCTCTTTGGCCAACTCCCCTGCTGAATCAAAATAATGAACAGGGGCAAACACAACAGCTTTTTTTAAGTTTTCCATGTGCAGGATTTGCTTGATTCTTTTTGCTCTGTCAAGGTTTAGGGCAGACTCTTTGCTTCTTAAAAATTTGATACTTGGTTTATAGATAACAAAAAAACCTGTGTTTTTATCTGATTTTCCAATGTAAAAATCCTCATTTTCTTTTACTTTGTTCATGGTTTGCCCCGTTGCTATATAATAGACATAACTGGAAAGCACTTTATAACCGGGCAAGGATTTTCCTTTTATTAAGTTTTCCTCGTTAATCTCCCTCCCCAAAGTGCAATAGGTAAAAGAACCACCCAAACCCTCTGTTTTTTTATCTGTTTTTTTGATACCAACCAGTTTGAAGACTCCATTTTTACATTCCTCTTTTATTTTAGTGTACTGGTTTTTAAACTTCTTTTTAAACTCCTCCACTTTACCCCACAGATTCTCTTTGGTGTTTTTCAGAAGAGATAAATTGATCTGTTTTTCCATAAGAGTTGTTTTTTGTGTACCTTTAAATTTGTAACCGGAAATAACTCTACGGACACGCTCTGCTGTAATGCTGTTAGCGTAGCTTTCACATTCCACAAGAATAAATTTACGCTTACCCCCGTCTTTTTTGTTGAGGTCCAAAACTGCATGGGCTGTTGTGCCAGAGCCTGCAAAAGAATCCAGCACAATGGCATTTTTATCAGAAACAAGTTGGATGCATTTTTCTATAAGATTGTGGGATTTGGGATAATCAAAAACATTTTTTTGAAATATATCTGACAGTAATTCTTTTCCCACTTCATGGTTGATACTTTTATCCAGCCAAACCGATCTTTCTTTGGTGGTGGCCTGTCCATTTTGAGGTAAGTAATCTTTTCTGTAAATACGCCATGACCCGGTTTTCTTTTTTTCTCCAAAAATCATAGACGGATTGTTTTGTATTTTATCTTTACTCCAGGTCCAACACCCCTCCTCCCCGGAAGAAGATACAGGCAACACCTCTACATTATTTGATTTTGAGCGAAGCAGTGCCACATGGCCGGTTTTTGGATGGACATACACAGGGAAAAACAGGTTTGGACGGGTTTTCCGGTTAAAAAACTGTATCGCTCCATTCATTAACCTCATGGGGCGATAGATTCCCTGTTTGTCTTTTCTCTTATACTCAGAAAGGGTTTTTTGAGGTTTGGGGATTTCTTTAACTCCAGTTTTCTCTATATTTTTGGAAAAAACAAGAATATACTCATGAGTACGGGCTATATCCTGCCTTAATGACCGGCCCCGGGGATTCGTTTGAGCTGTTATTTGAGCTATGAGGTTTTGCTGTTCGAAAATTTCATTCATAATTATTCGCAAGTTATGAGCTTCATTGTCATCAATGCTGACAAAAATCACTCCATCATCAGAAAGCAACTCTTTAAACAGCTGCAACCGTGGCCACATCATACACAACCATTTGTCGTGTTTTTCCAAGTCATCTGTGCCGACTACTTTGCCAAGCCATTCTTTGATTACAGGGCTATTTACATTGTCGTTATATTTCCAACTTTCATTACCGGTGTTATAAGGCGGATCAATGTATATGCACTTGACTTTTCCAGCATATTTTGGCAACAGAGCCTTTAAAACATGAAGATTGTCTCCGTGAATAACAAGATTGTCGTCCAAAGACGGGTTTTCCTGTTTTCCATTTTTTGATGGATTTATTAAAGATTTTTTTTCATCCATCTCCAAAGAACGGAAAGGTACTCCCAAATGATGAGAATAAACAGCAGATTTCCCTTTAAAATTTAAAACCGGCACCTAAAAACTCCGTGTTTGATGCAAATATTCCTGAACCCATAAAAAACCACTACAATCAAAGGCTTTTATACACACTTAATGACTACAAATAAAGATTAAGATGCAGAGCGTCAAAAAATGATAGAATTCAGCCATGTTATAATGGGATATAAGATAATTGTGTTCGTGATCCCCAAAAAGAGATGATACAAAATTCATTATTTGCCAGGTTTTTATTCTTTGGACAGAGCTTTCATCTTTGTTTTAATCAGAAGATTAATTGTTTCTTTTGGGGTTTCTTTTTGGGTTTCTGTTTGTGACCCCTAAGAAAGTAACTACTTTTCCATAAAGAAATGGGAGACAGTGATGCTAAAATACGCCAAGAGGTTCACAGGAGAGAAAGATCGGTCATTTTTTTGAAATATTTAACGGGGGTTGTTGATTTTTTTCAAAAAAAAGCTTGTCATTTTTTGAACACTGATTTAGTTATTTAAAAAATAACAACCTTAAATATTTTAGAGAGCCAGACATAACACTCTGATTTTTTACGCTTTGAAGTTTAAAAAAATGATAAAAAACAAACTGTCTTTTTTGTGTGTGGTTTTTTTTCTGCCTTTGCTTTTAGGGGCGGAAAGTGAGAGCTTTGCCCCTGCCGCCAGTGGACCTTCGCATCACAAAGCTGTTCAAAACCCTTCCTCCTTTAAAGAGGGAAGCGAAGTGGTTTATCATTTAAGCATAGATTACAAAGATATTAATTTTAATGGTGTAAAAACAAAAGCCATGGCGGTTAATCAAAGCCTTCCTGCCCCCACTCTTTATTTTAAAGAGGGCCAAAAAGCCATTATATATGTGAAAAACAATATGGATGTGGAGACTTCTATCCACTGGCATGGGATTTTACTGCCCAACTTTGAGGATGGGGTGCCGTATCTCACCTCTCCCCCCATTGGACCGGGCCAGACCCATAAGTTTGAGTTTTTTCTCAGGCAGTCTGGCACTTACTGGTACCACTCCCATACAGGTCTTCAGGAGCAAAAGGGAGTGTATGGGGCTATTGTGATTGAGCCTGAAGAAAAGCACCTGAAGTACGATTATGATTTGGTTTTAGTACTTTCAGACTGGACCAACGAGGACCCTTATGAGGTTTTAAGATCTTTAAAAAGAGGGAGCGAGTGGTATGCCGTTAAAAAAGGGGCGGACCAGAGTTTTTTTAAGGTCTTAAGGAGTGGGGCTTTACTGGCTCAACTTAAGATGTGGTGGCAGCGTATGCCTGGGATGGATATTTCTGATGTGTATTACGACACTTTTTTGGTAAATGGACAGCCAGAGCAAAACTACCCTCAGTTTAAAGCGGGTGAAAAGATAAGACTTCGTGTGGTGAATGCCGCGGCCTCCACTTATTTTTGGCTCACTTTTGGAAAAAAAACTTTACTGATTTCTGCCGATGGTATGGATGTACATCCCGTAAAGGTGAATAAAGTCCTCCATGCCATTGCTGAAACTTACGATTTTTTGCTGACTGTGCCAGAGGGAAAAGCTTTTCAGTTTAAAGCCACTGCTCAGGATGGCTCTGGCTTTGTGTCTGCTGTTATGGGCCAGGGGGACTTGCTCAAAGCCCCGGTGGTACCAAGGCCTGATTTAATGGAGGAGATGAAAAAACATGCCCTTCACCATGGGGGAGGGGGGCATCACATGTCCCACCACGGGGAAAAACACACTTCCAAAAATCAAAAACACCCACAACCACCCCTGCCTCATAAAGCTCAACATACTCATCACCATTATCATCAAAACCACCTGCATCCCAAAAACAAAGCTGCTTCTCATCATCTTCATCACAAAGAGCCGTCTGCCTTAAAAGAAGGGGAAGACTTAAACACTCTTCGGTACGGGGATTTAAAAGCTTTGAAGAAAACAGCTTTTCCCAGTGGGGCAAAAGTCAAAGAGATGGTTTTTGATTTGGTGGGTAACATGAGACGTTATGTGTGGAGTATCAACGGAAAAACTTTATCAGAGTCAGAAAAAATACCTGTTAAAAAAGGGGAAGTCTTACGAATTACATTAAACAACACCACCATGATGCATCACCCGATGCATCTGCATGGGCATTTTTTCAGAGTCTTAAGCCCGCTGGGGGTTTATTCCCCTTTGAAGCACACAGTGGATGTTCCCCCTCATGAAAAAGTGGTGATAGAGTTTATGGCTGATGAAGAGGGGGACTGGTTTTTCCATTGCCATGTTTTGTATCACATGAAGCAGGGTATGTCCCGGGTTTTTGCCTCTGGTGATTTTAAAAGAGACGAAAGAATGAAAAACTACTCCGTTTCCCCTGTATGGAATACAGACCGGCATTGGTTTAAGTGGGGTCAGCTTTCTTTAATGACTCATCAAGGGGAGCTTCATCTCACTTCAGCGAATCATAAAAATCAATGGGAGGGGGAAGTCAGTGTAAATTGGGTGGATTCAGCTTATAAACCTCAAAGTGCTTATGAGGGGGAACTTTCTTACCAAAGATTTGTGACGGATAACTTTCGTTTATGGGCGGGAGTGGAGGTTCATAACAAAAGTGCCTCCTCGTGGAGAGGTTTTTTTAACAATTCTCTTCAAAAGGGGGCAAGTCAGGCAAATCCCAAAAAAGAAAAGTTTAAAACTTTTCTTTTTGGAAAAAAACCAGGCATTTATGTTGGTATAAAGTATCTGCTTCCCTTTCTGGTGGATGCGGAGTTGAGCCTGAGCAGCCATGGGGAGTTGGCTTTGGGCTGGGATTATGATTTGCATATACTTCCCCGGTGGGAGCTTTTTTTTGAAGGGGAGCTTGTTAAGAGTTTAAAAGGCCACAGCAGGAAGGAGCTTTGTTTTGAAGGTTCTTCACAACACAAAGAGGAATTAAAAAATTTCCCCATTAAAGGAGGAAAAAATTTATCTTCTCAAAAGCAGAGTGGTTTTTGCGGAGTAAAAACAGATAGGAAAGAGATCGATGAGAAGAGGAATTGGCATTATGAGTGGTCTTTGGGGGGAAGATTCACTTTAAGTCAAAGATGGTTTTTGCTGGCCCATTATGAGCATCATAAGGCCTGGGGGGTGGGCTTGGCCCACCAGTTTTGAACCTGAATATAACTCGCGGAACTTTGATCCTGCCAAAATCGTTACTAAAAATCCCATGGCAAAAGCATACCACAGATTTTGCGAAGTCCTTGGTTTCCGTCAAAATCAGCCAAAATTGCTGGCAATCGGTGGTTTTTGCTCCTGCCAAAGCCAGGCTGTAAAAAAAAGTAAAGTTTTTTAGACCTCCCACCGATGAGTGATGCAAGGGTTTTTAAATTTCAAAGTACAAGATTTCAGGGGTGGTACAGATAATGAGTAAATTCTTTCAAAAAATGACGCAACCCCCCCCCATTTTTCTCTCAAGAAACCTTATAACCATTTAAATTGTTTTTCACACTCATTTTTTCTGAAGAACCTTCGGTCGAAAAAATTACCACTCTGGAAAACACTACCCTTCCCAAAGGCACTCCCATTCCTGCAGATCTTCCTTAAAACCACATCATGGCTTCATCAAGTTCTTGGAAATCCGTTGCTTCTAAAAATCACATCATGCCTGCAAAAGCAGGTATTCACCTCCCACAATCAACACAATGTAACTTCTCTGGACCCCCGCTTTTGCGGGGGTGACATACTTTATACCAAGAGGGTGACTTGTTTGAAACACTTCACCAGAATCCTCACCTCCCCCTCTTTATTTTTTATATACCCTTTGGTTTTATTCAGTGGAGTTTTATATCCATTCTCTGTTGAAGCAAGGTATAACGGAGTTCTTTGTATGTGCAGAGATGTTATGAAAAGAGGAAATACATATCGTGGAGTATGGAGAGGGCAAACATGCCGTGAAAACGGACATGAACCTGAAACTGGATGTGTCAGATGTTCCACAACAAGATACAGATACGATCACAGAACAGGTTTGAGAGTATCATACCAACACTATTACTATGTTAACCACCACGGTGGAAGCTGCCAACAATCTTCTTCTGTGAGATGTCCCCCTGCGGGCAAATCTCACCTTACCCGAAAGAGCGGCAACACCTGTGTTTGCCCCTCCGGAAAGTATGAAATCGGTGGCAGCAGATGCTGCTCACAAAGAACATGCCCCACTGGGCAAGTCAGAGCCTCCAACTCATGCTCCTGTGTAAATCGCTGTACCTCCCCAAAAGTGTGGCGGGGTGGCAGGTGTGTTTGCCCCTCTTCATGCAGTGCCAGTCAAACTCAAAACTCCAACACCTGTGCCTGTACCAATCGCTGTACCACACCCCCCAGAACCCGATGGTCCGCAAGCCTCAACCGTTGTATCAGTATATGCACCCACTCCCAAAGGTGGAACGGTAGTAGATGTGTCGCACGATGCCCCACCTCCTTAAAACCTCATCTCAGACACTGGAACGGCTCAACCTGCATCTGTACCCCGGGGCTTCAGGAAGTCGGAGGCAATAAGTGTTGCTCCTCAAGACCATGTCCCTCACTCTACGGACGAAGCCGTATCCGAATGACCTCTCATGGATCTTGTCAGTGTTGCTTCCCAAAACCTTCCAACTCCTCATGGTCCAATCCCAATGCCTGCTCCTGGACCTGCAACACCAATTACCGAAGAAACAGCTCAGGCACCGCCTGCAACAGAATTTACATTCCCCCACCTCCTCCTACCCGTACCTGTAGGGACAACGGCCCCTCGGGAAGAAAATGTGGCTCTTACGGAACCAACGGAAACACTTGCGTCAGATGCTCATGCTGGAGACACGGAAAAAGAACTGATGGCAGAACAACCTGCACATGCCCCACCGATGGCTACAGTGGCAGTGTCTATTGCTCATGCAACAGACATGGCTATAGCGGAACAACCCGATGCTCCACTGTGCGGTGTTCAGCCCCTAAAACCAGAAAAGTGGGCAATATATGTTATTGTCCTTTAAGCCCTTCATGTGCAGGGACAGGGAAGAGAAAAAACCAAAGCACCTGTCAGTGTGAGTGTGTTTCGGGGTACACTATGAGTGGCAGTGTCTGTGTCAGAAGGCTTAATCCCAGCCCACCTGTTCCAAGCCCACCACCGGCTGTGGAGCTTGCCACACCGGCAGAATGCCCGCCTTAAACTATAATTGCAGCTTTTTTAATTCCTGTAGCTTCTTAATTCCAATGATACAGGAACGAGCTGTTGTGTGTGGCTTCTTATTAACATGGTACAGGGACGGACTCTGTATGCAGCTTTTCAACTCTAATACGCAACATCGCTGGATTCCCGTTTCCACGGGGCAATGACGACACTTACTTAACAAAGCTGGAATGCAGGAATTTCACCTTATCCCGCCGAAAGCGGGAATTGTAGATGTTCAGTCATTCGCTGACAAAACCGGAGGATTTAAGAAATAGTGTACAGGTCAGTTTATAATTCTTAATTTAAGGAAGTGGGGCAGTGTTTTTTTACATCATTCAAAAACTGATTTAGGCTTTCACGATGCGGAGTAGTTTTGCCTTCCCTGGTATGAAGACGAGCAATGGCCCGCCCTAAAGCTCCCTCTGAACCGGAAAAATAAGCCATATCCCTGTTTATTTTCTCCATAAACTGGGAAAGCTCCTCATGGTTTGTAATCCCTTCCTCCACAGCGTATTTTGCAAACTCCTTATGCAAAAAAGAAGTGCTTAAACCCCTGCCCTTTAAAACAGAGGCCCGGTACCGGTTGCAAACCGGGTTTTTTTTACAATCTGGATTTGTGATTTTTGCTTTCAATGTTTTTATAAATTCAGAAAATCGGATTGTTACAACAGTTCCTCCTCCATTATGAGCATACAGTACAAAAGCCCATATCAACTCATCCTCATTCTTAAATAAAGAAACTTTTTTAATCTGACTGTTCTCAGGAGTAATGCCGGGGTTTGAAGAATCCCTTAAAAACCTCCTCAAAACAATCCGTTTTCCCTCTGGATTGCGGGTGATCCCTGTTATTAAAAACATCTCGTTATATTTTGTGCTTTGAGGCATTTTTTGTTTAAGACGGGCTTGCCAGCTGGGGTGAATAGTGGTTTGTTCCATTTTTCTTAAGTTATCAAACATATTTTTCAGGTTTACTTTCGCATTATAAACAGAATAAAAAAGACAGGAGTAAGGATCTTGAGAGGTTTTACAGATCATAGCTTGTTTGTTGTCCTCATGGGCTTTTTCAAAAGTGTTTTCAGGACCAATAGCAGTGTCTTTTAAATCCCCTGGCTTGGGGATTAAAGTCTGTTCCAAAAAAGGACAAGCCATTTTGGCCTTTTTATAAATATCCCCATACTTGTACCACCCTGATACACGGGGTTTGTTTTTATCTTTTTCCCTGTCTCTGTCTCCAAAGTAAATGTATCTGTTTAAACCTGAAATAAAGTCGTTTTTCATTTGCCCAAAACAACGATTGGTACTCTCCCTTATTTTGCCGTCCTCGTCGTACTCCTCCACTTTGTTGAGTAAAAACCGGGACTCGTGGTGAAAGAGGGCAAAAAGCCTTTCTTTTTCTTTCTTACTGGTGAATCCAAAACAATCTGTTATCTGGTTAAAAGCACGGCTGATTAAATGAATGTATTGGTGGTTGAGACATGGGGGGCGGTTTGCCAATCTGACCCCTGCGGCTTGGGGGGTTTTTTGGGTTTTAAGTTTGCAGTTTTCCCCCTCAGATTTACAGCTGTGAAACTCCATTTTTGGCAGGGTTTTATGGGATTGAGAGCTGTGGCAATAGTAGTAAGTGTATTTTTCAGCAGGCCATAGATTCACTCCCAAAGCCTGGCTCGCAAAAAAACACTCTTTGGGGATTTGATTGCTTGAGGTGTATTCTGTAAATACCACTTTTTTTAGGTCTTTCAGCTCTGTTAAAATATTGGATTTACAGGGTGTATTTTGACAAAAAGGTACCATGGAGGGTTTGTGCTTGGCACATTGGGAAAAGTTGTCTTTCTCATCAAGAGGACAGTACTGGTAGGCTTCCCTGATGATTCGGTTTGTAAAGTCTTTGTTTTTCCAGTTACAGGTTTCGTAAAGATCCAAAAAAGAGACAGCATGACTATGAGAGGAGAAAAACAGCAAAAAAGCTGCTGCCCCCCACCAACAGGCTTTAAGAGGCATCCGGTTTTTTGGCTAAGGAGGCTTCAGGAGGACGGTTGCCATAGGATATACAATAAAGCCCTTTATAAATCTGACGTTCCCAATCGTGGGAAAAATGCTCAGGACCTTCCCTCCCTTCCGGAAGATTGTATAAATTAATACGTCCATATAAAAACTCGCTTGCAGCATTAAATCTTGTTTTGGGATTGGTGTTAAGATACCCCCAAAGTGCACCAAGATGCCCTCTTTCACCATCAAGTAAATTGGTATGTATTTCTCTTAAATTCCCTGATTTAACTTTTCCAAAATACTTAATATAATAAAAAGGAAGTGCCTTATCCAAACCATTTAAGGCTTTTTTTAATTGTGGCACCTGTTTGCTTAAGTCGTTGGTGTTGCACAAATCAGCAATCATCTTCACATACTTTTTAACAGGGGCTGGCAGTTGTGTGGGATCAGCCGGCGGAGGTGGGTACTTCAGAGTGGTGGTTACAGCAGCAGGTTCCAGATTTTCTGGTTTTGCCTCTTCACCCGCAAAAACAGGCCCAAACACCATATTGATGAAAAACCCCAAACCAGCAACAGAAGCCACACATAAAACTCTTGTTTTTAAACTCATTATTTCTGTTCTCCTACACTAACAGAATTGCCAAAACCCATCCTTATCCATTTACATACATTATAACATATCAAAAATCAAGCTAAAAACCCTTTTTTTATGCTTTTTTTAAGAAAAAACCTGTTTTTTCACCAGTCTGTTAAAATATTGGATCTACAGGGTGTATTTTGACAAAAAGGTACCATGGAGGGTTTGTGGCTTGGCACATTGGGAAAAGTTGTCTTTTTCATCAAGAGGACAGTATTGGTAGGCTTCCCTGATGATTCGTTTTGTAAAATCTTTGTTTTTCCAGTTACAGGTTTCGTAAAGACCTAAAAAAGAGATAGCATGACTATGAGAAACAGTAAAAAAGCTGCTGCCCCCCACCAACAGGCTTTAAGAGGCATCCGGTTTTTTGGCTAAGGAGGCTTCAGGAGGACGGTTGCCATGGGATATACAATAAAGCCCTTTATAAATCTGACGTTCCCAATCGTGGGAAAAATGCTCAGGACCTTCCCTCCCTTCCGGAAGATTGTATAAATTAATACGTCCATATAAAAACTCGCTTGCAGCATTAAATCTTGTTTTGGGATTGGTGTTAAGATACCCCCAAAGTGCACCAAGATGCCCTCTTTCACCATCAAGTAAATTGGTATGTATTTCTCTTAAATTCCCCTCATCAACTTTCCCCAAATAATTTTCATAATAAAAAGGAAGTGCCTTATCCAAACCATTTAAGGCTTTTTTTAATTGTGGCACCTGTTTGCTTAAGTCGTTGGTGTTGCACAAATCAGCAATCATTTTTACATACTTTTTCACAGGGGCTGGCAGTTGTGTGGGATCAGCCGGAGGCGGTGGGTACTTCAGAGTGGTGGTTACAGCAGCAGGTTCCCGTTTTTCTGTTTTTGCCTCTTCACCTGCAAAAACAGGCCCAAGCACCATATTGATGAAAAACCCCAAACCAGCAACACATAAAACTCTTGTTTTTAAACTCATTTTTGCTATCCTCACCACATTATAGAATTGCCAAAACCCGTCCTTCCCATTTAAATACAACATATCAAAAATCAAGCCAAAAAGCCCTTTTTTTATCTTTTTTTAAGAAAAAACCAGTTTTCCTCCTGACCCTTTTTGTGTGGTGTACGGGGTGAAGGGTAAAAATGACGGTTTAAGTCAAAAACTTCTTCACCAGTAAAAACCCCGATTTTTTTAAAGTCGTTAAAAAAACAGAAGAAAAGGGTTTCACAAAAGCAAATTTCTGAGCTAAAAACCTCTTAAACCCATTTTTACTTTCAAACAGGTTATGGACTGATGAAAATACAGACACAAGCCGTGGAAAGAAAAAGCATTTACTATTTTTTGCCTGGTCAGGTGATAAAAGAGGCTGGCCGGATGCAAAATCTCCTGGGCAACAAAGGGGCTTACCTGGCAGAGATGACCTCCATGGGCCTTCCCATACCCCCTGGTTTTACCATTTCCTCCAAAATGTGTGAGATTTTCTATAAAAATGGGAAAAAACTCCCTGTTTTTTTAAAACAGGAGATTTTAAAGGCCATGGAAAAACTCAGCCAAGAGACCGGCAAACACTTCGGGGACACTAAAAACCCCTTACTGGTGAGCGTCCGATCAGGGGCTGCCATCAGCATGCCAGGTATGATGGACAGTATCTTAAACCTGGGCTTAAACGACAAATCTGTTCAGGCTTTGGCCAGATCTCATAACGAAAGATTTGCATGGGATTGCTACCGCCGATTTATACAAATGTACGCCGATGTGGTCTCTTCCATGGATGCCTCTTTGCTGGTGTGTGTGCTGGAAGACCTTAAAAAAATAAAAAACTATAAAAAAGACAGCGACCTGAAAGTGGAGGATTTAAAAAAACTGGTTACCTGTTTTAAAGAACAGATTCTTCAAAACACGGGCGAAATTTTTCCCCAATCGCCGCAAGAGCAACTTCTTTCTGCTGTCTCTGCTGTGTTTTCCAGCTGGAACAACCCCCGGGCCATCTCTTACCGCGAGCTTAACCACTGCCCTCATCACCTGGGTACTGCTGTTAACGTACAGGCCATGGTGTTTGGCAACAAAGGGGAGGCTTCTGCCACAGGGGTGGCTTTTACCCGCAACCCCTCAAATGGAGAAAAATCCCTCATGGGGGAATTTCTTATCAATGCCCAGGGGGAGGATGTGGTGGCAGGTTCCACCACCCCGTATCCTTTAACCAAAACCTCTGCCACCAATGGCCAGGATTCCCCCTGCACTCTGGAGGAAAAATTCCCCACTGTGTTTAAAAGTTTAAACACCTTGGGTCTCAAGCTGGAAAAGCACTACCGGGATGTACAGGACATTGAATTTACCATCGAAAAAGGCAAACTGTGGATTTTACAAACCCGGTCAGCCAAAAGAACAGCAAAAGCCGCATTAAAGGTGGCCCTGGATATGTGGGATGAAGGTCTGATTACCGAAAAAGAACTCCTGTTTCGTGTAACCCCCCAGGCTCTGGAGGGATTGCTTCACCCCTGCCTGGATCCCAAAGCTGTTAAGAAAAAAATAGGTCAGGGCCTGGCTGCAAGCCCCGGTGGAGTGTCAGGAAGGGTGGCTTTTTCCACTGAAGAAGCCATGCAAATTAAAGATCAGGGGGAGCAAGCCATTCTTGTTCGAACAGAAACCTCCCCTGAGGATATAAAAGGTATGGTGGCTGCCCTTGGTATTTTGACTGCCCGGGGGGGAATCACCTCTCACGCTGCTGTGGTTGCCAGAGGCATGGGCAAGTGCTGTGTTGTGGGTTGTGAGGATATTCAGTTTTTGGACGAAAAAGCAGGTGTTTTAAAAATGAGAGGCCACAGCCTGAAAAAGGGGGATGAGATTTCTTTGGATGGTTCTTCCGGAGAGGTGTTTTTAGGGGCTGTACCAACACTGAAACCCGGGTGGGACAAACACTTTATCCGTTTTATGCAGATTGTGGACAAGTATGCCCGTGTACAGGTGAGAGCCAATGCGGATCATCCTTCAGAAGCCAAAGCGGCCAAAAGCTTTGGAGCCAAAGGGATTGGACTTTGCCGTACAGAGCATATGTTTTTTGGAAAAGAGCGTATCACCTCTGTCCGTAAAATGATTTTGGCCAGCAAGACAGAACAAAGAAACCAGGCTTTAAACGAGCTTTTACCCATGCAAAAACAGGATTTCTCTTTGCTATTTTCCATTATGAGGAATTTACCTGTAACTATCCGCCTTTTGGATCCTCCTCTTCATGAGTTTTTACCCAAAGAGGAAAAAGAGATAAACCACCTGGCTCATCTTATGGGGGAAAAACCAGAAGACTTAAAAGCCCGGGTTAAAACCCTTAAGGAGTTTAACCCCATGCTGGGACACAGGGGATCCCGGCTGGCTGTCTCTTACCCGGAGATTTACCGGATGCAGATTCAGGCCATAGCCCAGGCCCTGTGTGAAAGGAAAAAACAGGGGGAAACACCCTCCCCTGAGATTATGCTCCCCCTCATTATGATGGAATCAGAGCTGGTGTTTTTAAAAAACCTTGTCAAAGAGGAGATACAAAAAACAGAACAAAAATGGAATCAAAAAATAGACTACAAATTAGGCACCATGATTGAGCTGCCCCGGGCTGCGATGATTGCCGATGAGCTGGCCTCTCATGTGGATTTTTTTAGTTTTGGAACAAACGATTTAACACAAACTGTGTGGGGTATTTCCCGGGACGACTGTGGTAAATTTTTACCCTCTTATATGAACGAAAACATACTCACCAAAGATCCTTTTACCTCTTTGGATGTAAAGGGTGTGGGGTTTTTAATGGAAAGGGCACTTCACTTGGGGCGAAAAACAAAGCCCGGCATGAAGATGGGGGTTTGTGGGGAGCAGGCCGCAGAGGAAAGCAGCATTTACTTTTTTCACAAACTGGGCCTGGATTATGTCAGCTGCTCTGCTTACCGTATACCTGTAGCCCGCCTGATTTGTGCCCGGGCCAATATTAAAAAAAAATAACATCCACCCTTTTATACAAAAAAAACTTTTTTTTCAGGTCTTGAGTTGTGAAGAAAATCAGTCTGTCTGTTCTTTTTTATATGGTTTGCTTATGGGGAAGCCCGGCAGAAGAATCTGCCTTTTCCCCTTTATCCCAAAAAATTGACACTGTTATTAAAAAACATGGGATTAAAAAAAACCACCTGGGGCTTTTGATTTCTCATTCACAAAAAACACTTTATGAACTCAACTCCAAAAAACACTTTACTCCTGCCTCGCTGGTAAAAATCCCCACAGCCTCTGCTCTTTTAACTTACCTGCCACCCACTCTGACTTTCACCACCAGGTTTTTGGCAAAAAAACCTGTTACCTCCTCCACTTTGGAGGGAAACCTCTACCTCAAAGGGGGTGGGGACCCCGAGTTTGTATCCGAAAGCCTTTGGAATCTTGTCAATAATTTTTACCGCACGGGGATTACAAATATCAAAGGCCACCTGATTGTTGATGAAAGCCGGTTTAACCCCTCACCCCCCCCTAAAAACCATTTCAGTTACAATGCCCCCACCTCTGCCTTATCGATGAACTGGAACACTGTGAATATTTATATCAAACCGGCTTTTGCCACCAGGCTTGCCCTGTCTGTTGTTATTGATCCCTCTCCACTTTATTTTAACTCTGTCATCAATCAGACCACAACACACCCTCCGGAAGGAGGACACAATCTTTCCATAAAACGAAGTGTTACAAAAAACTCCAAAGAATCTCTTCACATTACAGGATACATGCCCATAGGGCATAAAGAGATTTTGATTTACAGAAACATTTTAAACCCGGCCCTTTGGACCGGTTATAACGCTGTGGATTTTTTAAACCAAAGGGGGATAAAAATTAAGGGAGAGGTCAAAAAGGGAATCACCCCCGACATGGCCCACCTGCTGGCTCAGTGGGAAAGTCCGCCTTTAACACACAGTCTTCAAAAAATGATGAAATACTCCAACAACTACATGACACAAATGCTGGTAAAAAACATGGCTATAGAGGTAAAAAACAATCCCCACTTTATAATTAAAGAAAAGCTTCAAAACCAGTTTCAAAAACTTAAAAACCCCTCAACCTCTGCATTAAAGGCCGGGTTGTTTCTGATCAAACAGCATTTAAAAGATCTCAACATTAAAGACTACCGTATCAAAGACCCTGCCGGGCTGGACATGAAAAACAAATTTACACCTCAACAGCTCAGTGTTGTTCTTAATCACTGGCTTGAGCATCCCTTACAGGCAGAGTTTGAGGCCAGCCTGCCCCTGGCCGGACGGGACGGCACACTGAAAAACCGCTTTCCCAGCCTCCCACCCAACAGTTTTATTCATGCCAAAACCGGAAGTCTTAACGGAGTTACAGGGCTTGCGGGTTTTTTAAAATCCCACAACAAAAAAAAACTCACTTTTGTTTTTATCTTCAACGGACCGGAAAAATTAAAACCCAAAGCTGAAACTCTTTTTGAAGACTTAAGCCTTCTGCTTCAGAGAGAAAAAACCTTATAAATTCAGTTTGTCTCCCCAAACCTCCCTGAGACGAAAGGAAGTCATCATGGAAATACGATTACCTTCAAGGTTTAATTTTTCCAAATCAGAGAGGTTGGAAAAAGAAAACTTATGAAGAGAATCAGAAGTCAGGCGGTTATAAGAAATATCCAAAATCCTTAAGGCCGGGGTGTCGTAAAACAAACCCACAGGCAGAAAATGAATTTTATTACTGTAGAGATAAAGCTCTTTCAGAACTGTCAGCCCTTTAAAAAAAGAGGCGGGAAGAATTTTAATTTTATTACCATTTAAATATAAAACCCTTAAAGACAAAAGCCCTGAAAAAGCACCGTTAAACAAAACGGCAGAACCCAGCCTGTTACTGGAAAATATCAAAGTTTTCAGCTGTTTTAAATCTTTAAACACATGCAGGCCCAAAATCTTTATTTTATTATTGGCAAGGGACAAATACTCCAGGGAGGTGAGATGGGAAAAAACCCCCGGCGGAAGAAGTTCTATCTGATTATGATGAAGAGACAATTTTTTTAAACCCGCCAAACCTTCAAAATCAAAGGGTTTGAGTGTTGTAATGGACTTTTTGGTTAAGTTTAATTCCTGCACAAGG
The DNA here is from genome assembly GCA_965200025.1 of Bdellovibrionales bacterium. Taxonomy (GTDB): domain Bacteria; phylum Bdellovibrionota; class Bdellovibrionia; order Bdellovibrionales; family UBA1609; genus JANQSP01. The sequence goes on along the minus strand of OZ241325.1, from coordinate 154,641 downwards.
GCCAACTCCCTTTTGCTTACCTCCTTACACCCTTTTTGTTTTATCTGAAGCAAAATGGCTTTTTGAACCTGTGGAGTTCTTTCGCACAGGGAGTGATGGGTTTGTTTTCTTTCTGTTTCGGGAGACTTTAAAGGGGTACTGACAGTGTGGTCTTCACCAGACACACCCTGCCGGGCAGGAGGCGGTGGTGGGGAGGGTTCATCGGTCCTTCCGGGGGGTGATACATCAGAGGGAGAATCCACAGGAGAGGGTTTTTTGCCCCCTCTGCACTGGCACAAAATCATAAACAAACAAATAAAAAAAAATAATTTCACCCGATATCCTTTCTGTAGTCCAGATTTTTAACAGTGGCAGCCTTTTGGTAAGCTTTTTGGACAGCCAGCTTTCTGTCCCGGGCAACACCAATGGCATTTAAAACCCTTCCGCCATCAGTTATCCACTGGCCTTGCAGGTTTTTTCCCGTTCCACAATGTAAGAACCAGGCCTCCTCCGCCTCTTTTTGATTTAAACAGGGAAGCTCACCCAATACAACAGGTTTAAGATTTGGCTTTGGATAATCAGGATGCACCAACACCACACAACAGGCATGGATGCCTGACTTCCATTTCAAAGGGGGAAGCACGCCACCTGCCACCTGTAAAAACACCTCTGCCCAATCCCCTTCCAGCAAAGGCAAAACAGCTTGAGTCTCCGGATCCCCAAAACGAACATTATACTCCAAAACCACAGGGCCTTTTTTTGTCATTATCAAACCCACATAGAGCAAACCTCTGTAAAACAAATTATCAGTTTTTAAACCCTTTATAGTGGGGCGTATAATGTGTTCCATAATCTGTTGTTGTTCCCTGTCAGTAATATGGTGAGGGGCCACAGCACCCATACCTCCGGTATTGGGGCCTTTATCCCCCGAAAATCTTTTTTTAAAATCCCTTGCAAAAGGCAAAAGTTTAAAACCCTCCCCATTGGTTAAAACAAAAAGAGAAAGCTCCTTACCGGTTTGAAATTCCTCCACCAAAGCCCGATCTCCTGCCGAACCAAACACTTTTTGATCAAAAAGTTTTATGGCCCCCTCTTTGAGATCTTTTTCTGTATGACAAATAAACACTCCTTTGCCACCGGCCAGGCCACATGCCTTAAGTACCAAAGGATAAGTAAAGTTTTTACATACAGTCAAACTCTCTTTTACCGAACGCACCTCTTTAAAAGAGGAAGTGGGAATATCATGAAGGTGCATAAAATTTTTCGCAAAAATTTTGCTGGACTCCAGCTGAGAGGCCTTTTGTGAAGGGCCAAAAACCGCCACCCCACAGTCTCTGAAAAAATCAGACCAGCCCTCACTCAACTCCCTCTCAGGCCCTATAAGCACCATGTCCAAAGGGTTTTGTTTAAGCCAGGTCTTCATTGCCTCTTTATTTTGCAAGGAGGAGGGAAGGCAGTGGGCCTCTTGTGCAAAACCTTTCCGGCCCGGCAAAGCAAAAACTTTCTCCACCAAAGGGGAAGAGGCCAGGCTTCGTATCAGAGAGTGTTCCCTGCCCCCATTCCCCCATACCAGTATGTTTTTCATCTTCCTCATCCCTCCACACACGGGCAAATTTTTAAGAGGAAGGGGAGGGATGTTCAGCGGCGGGAGAGGGCATACTCATGGATAAAACTTTGGATATGCCTTTTTCCTCCATGGTGACACCAAAAATTTTATCTGCTGTTTTCATGGTGTGCTTGTTATGCGTGATAATCAGAACCTGACAAACCGATGCCATCTCTTTTAACAAAGAGCTAAACCTGTGGATATTTAAATCGTCCAAAGCGGCATCTATCTCATCCAGTACACAAAAAGGGGATGGCTTCATCAAAAAAAGAGAAAAAATCAAAGACAAAGCAGTCATTGCCTTTTCCCCCCCGGAAAGAAGGTTCATGTTTTGAATCTTCTTTCCCGGAGGTTGCACCATAATTTGCAGTCCCGGATCTTCCTCTTTTCCATCCCCTTCTGTCAATAAAAGCTGGGCCTCCCCCCCTTCAAACAAAGCACAAAACACTTTTGAAAAATAATGACGAACCTGCTCAAAAGCCTCTGTAAATTTTTTGGAGCAAAAAATCTCAATCCTTCTTATTACCTCTTTAAGTTTTTTACGGGAAGTTTGCAGATCTTCATACTGTTTTTTGTAAAACTCATACTCCTGATTTAATTCCTTATGCTCTTTCAAAGCCAGGAGGTTGACAGCCCCCAGGCGGGCCAATTTTCCTTTAAAATCCTCAAGCTGGCTTTTTTTCTCCTCCTCTTTTTCCCCTGCCGCCAAAGGTTTTGCCTCAACCTCCACCTGATAAAGCTCGTAAATACGATCTTTTAAATTCTTTTTCTTCAGCTGCAAAGCCTCACAGCGAAGTTTTAACCCGCTTTGCTGTTTTTCCAATTCCACCATCTCCTGATACTGAAGCTGAAGTTCTTCCTGATGTTCCTCCAAACGGGATTTTAAATCCGCACACTGTTTTTGAAAATGAGCTTTTTCCCTCTGCATGTCTTTCAGTTTTAACCGGTAATCCCTGTAAGCTATATCCTTTTCCCACATGTCTTTTTTGCAGTCCTGTATCCGTTTTTGTGCCACCTCTGTACGAAGACTTAGGCGGGACTGACTTTTTTTATACTCTTCCAGAGAACGGGAAAGAAAAGCCAGTTTCTCCTTAAAAAGCTCCAAATCCTTTTTTAAAGAAAGCTCTTTACGGTAAAATTGCTCTCTGGCATTTAAAACCTGTTCTTTTTTTTGCCTGTTGTGTTCATACTCCCGCTCCACTGTTTTTAGCTTTTCTTTGTAAGAATCCACCCCCTCCTGCTCTCTTAACAGTTTTTTGCGGAGAGAAGAGTGTTTTTCTTTTAAATCCTTTATTTTATTCTGTTGATTTTGCATTATGTTTTTTAGGTCTTTAAGGTTTGTATTTAACTCCTCTTTTTTTTGTTCCCCCGATTTTAAATCTTTTTGAATCTGCAACAGGATAAACTGAGAGGAACGGCATTTTTCCTTAAGGCCCTGCCTTCTGTCCTCTGCTGTGTGGAGAAGAGCTTTTGTTTTTTTAATGGCCTGCTTTCCCGTATAAATTTGTGCCTTACAGCTCTCTATCTGAGAGGGAAGGTTTTGCAGCTGAGTGTAATCCCTCCTGGCCATCTGCCCCCCTATCAGGTAATTACCACAAATGAGGTCTCCGGATTCTGTTAAAATCTCCCCGGCCTGCTCTGTAATAAAACTCCAGCCCGGGTAAAGGGGTTTTAACCAAAAAGCGGTTTTTAAATCCTTTACCACCACAACCCTGCAAAACAAATCGGATATAAAACCCTTTTGTTCTTCAGACAGCTCCACAGGCAAAAACAAAACCCCCTCCTCGTTTTTTAATTTTAAAACCTCTTCTTTGGGAGGGATTTTCTGAAACTCCTTTAAGATAAAATAATATCCTTTTTCCCTTTGTTCTTCTGTTAGGGTTTTCAGGTAAGAAAGTGCCATTTCTTTTTTGTCACAAAAAACAGCCTGAAGCCGGACACCCAAAAGAGCCATAAGTACCGGCTCATATTTTTTTATGGAGGAGGGAAGATGAAACTGTTTTTTTAAAGGGAAAAACCCCTCCTCTTTGGAAGAGGGTACACTCTCGGCCCAAATGCTGGATTTTAATTTTTCCAGATTTTGCTGCTTTAAATACAAAGCCTGAAGGTCAGATTCCCTTTGGGACACACTCTTTTCCCGGGAAAGAAGCTTAAGGTTTAAACTCTTTATATCCTGGATTAAAGCACGCTCTGAGTCCATCCACTTGAACCGGCTTTGAGAGGTCTCCTCCCTTTGAGAATGAAGCTCTTTTAAGTGAAGCACAACCTTTGTGAGTTTTTTTTCCTCCTCCTGTTTTTTTGTCTCCAGCTCCTGCACCTGTTGTGTCAGTTCTTTTAATTTTTCAGACCAGAGTTTTTCCCTCTCTGCCTGAGTTTTAAATTCACCTGCCAGATAAGCCACCTTGGATTTTAAAGATTGTTTTTCCTCTTCCAGAACACGGAGGTTTTCGGCAAGGTCTGTGTGTTGCTTTTCCACTTTCACAAGACTTTCCCTGCACACTCTGATTTGTTCTTTTTTTTGTTCTTGTTGATGGTTTAAATCATGTATGGATTGCTCGCAGGCCCTGTGAGTGTCTTTAAGATGTTTGATATCCTGGTGAAACTGAAGGCTCCCCTCGGCATCAGCACTTAAAGCCGCCTTCAGTTTAAGAATTTTACTTTGAAGTGTGGTTCCCTGGTTTTTGGCATATTCTTCCTGTTTTTCCTGCTCTGTCAGTGCTTTTTGAGCCTCTTCGTACTGTGTTTTTAAAACTTTTACTGATTGGTTTAAGCTTTCTGTTTGATTCTTAAGATTTAAATAATTTGTTTTTCCTGTCTGATACTCCTGCTGGAGAGAGTGGAAAGACTGGTTTAAAAAATAAAGTGTGTTTTGACTTAAGTTCATATCACAGTGATGAATCTGTGTTTTTAGCTTTTCAAACTGAGAGGCTTTTTGAGCCTGTTTGCCAAGCCTTGCAAGTTGTTTTTCCTGCTGGTGAAGCAGCTCTGTCAGTTTGTCTATGTGGTTTTCTGTGAGAAGCAGTTTTTTGGCAGCCTCTTTTTTACGAAGGCGAAACCGGGAAATACCGGCGGCTGATTCCACAAGAGCTCTTTTTTCAGAAGGTTTGGAGGATATAAATTTTTCCACCGCACCCTGCTCAATAAAACTAAACCCATGGACCCCCACACCGGTGTCCATAAAAAAATCCTGAATGTCCGTAAGGCGAACCAGCTGAGAGTTGATAAGATACTCTGAGCGGCCCTCCCGGTGAAGCCTCCGGGTCAGCATCACCTCGGAACAGGAATTATAAGGGGACCGGAAAGAATGAGATTTTGTACCCTCCAGCAACAAAGAAACCTCACTGAAGCCGGACTCCTTACCCCCTTTACCGGAAAAAATAAATTCCCCCATGGCACAACCCCTTAAATGCGAAGGGGCGTTTTCCCCCATCACCCACAGCAAAGCATCCAGCACATTGGACTTCCACAACCATTGGGACCCACAATGCAATTCACCCCGGAATCAAAAGAGATCACTGTGCGGTTTCTAAAAGACTTAAAACCCTTCATTTCCAAATGTTTTATTCTCATACAGATTTTCCCCTTTGACTCTTTAACTTCCCACTGAGCTTAAAATTGAACGAAAAGCCGCTGATTTTCACTCCATTTTAAAGCTTTAAAGTACCGAATTTAACACAAAACTTCCCTGTTTCTTAAACTCCCTTTTGTTATCAATGCATGGCATTATACTTCGCACGAAGCAGGTTAAGGGCAGAGCCTGCCTGAAACCACTTAACCTGCTCCTCATTCAAAGAGTGCTTAAGCATGATTTGAGTTTGCGAACCATCGGCATGCTTTAAAACACATGGGTGAAGGCTTTTTGGCTTAAGGGCTTTTAGGTTTAAAATATGCACCCGGTCTTTTTCCAAAATGAGTTGTTTGTCTTCCGGTTTTTCAAAAACAAAAGGTAAAATGCCCTGCTTCTTCAGGTTGGTTTCATGGATGCGTGCAAAGCTTTGTGCCAAAACCGCTTTTGCACCCAAAAACCGGGGGGACATGGCTGCATGTTCCCTGCTGCTTCCCTCCCCGTAATTGCCTGCACCCACAATCAGCCAGCCCTGTTTTTGAGACTTGTAAGACCTGGCCACTTCAGAAAAAGAAGCCTTTTTCCCCGTGATGTGATTGCATCCTGTTCCCCTTTGTTTTGTAAAAATATCAGTGGCCCCCAATAAAAGATTGTCTGAGATACGATCCAAATGCCCCCGGTAACGCAGCCAAAAACCCGCAGGGGAAATGTGATCCGTGGTGCATTTTCCCTCCACATGGCACAAAACCAAAAGGTCTAAAAAATCCTTCCCATCCCAGGGATCAAAAGGTTTTAAAATTTGCAGTCTTTCAGAATGGGGTGAAACAAGCACAGAAGTTTTTTTCCCTTTGGGGGCCTGATAACCCTCTGAATCCATAAAACCTTTTTCAGGAAGAACATCCGCCCTGGGGGCTTGAAACCGAAGACTTTTTCCCCCCTGGCACAATTCCTCTGACAGGGGATTAAAATCCAGCCGGCCGGCCAGACCCAAAGCCATTGTCACCTCAGGAGAAGCCAAAAAAGAAAGAGTTTGCGGGTTGGCATCGTTTCTCCCCGGGAAGTTACGGTTAAAACTGCTCACAATGGTATTGACTGTGCCTTTTTTAAATTCTTTTCTTTTCCACTGACCAATACATGGGCCACAGGCATTGGCCAAAACCAAAGCCCCCACAGATTTTAAGTCTTTCATATAACCATCCCTTTCAATGGTTTTTTTTATCAAATCAGACCCCGGGGTGACTAAAAAATACTGCGGCATTTTAAAACCTGCACGGGCTGCCTGCCGGGCCACACAGGACGCCCTCCCTATATCCTCATAAGAGGAATTGGTACAGGACCCAATCAGGGCTGCGGAGATCTTAACAGGCCAGCCATGTTTTTGAACCCGCTCTTTCATTTCACTGAGAGGATAAGCCGCATCCGGACTGTGAGGACCCGCCACATAAGGTTCCAAAGTATCAAGATCTATCTCCACCACTTCATCGTAATAAGCATGGGGGTCAGACAAAACCTCTTGGTCTGCCACAAACATCCCAGTGTGGCGGTTTATCACCTCCACCTGTGAAGATCGTCCGGTTTTTTGCAGGTACTCCTCCATACTGAAGTCATAAGGAAATACAGAGCTTGTGGCCCCCAACTCAGCCCCCATATTGGTAATGGTGGCCTTGCCTGTACAGCTTAAAGACTTACACCCCTCACCAAAATACTCTATCACTTTATTGGTCCCCCCTTTGACTGTCATAATGCTTAAGAGCTTTAAAATAATATCTTTGGCACAAGTCCAGCCCTTTAAGCTTCCCTTGAGATGCACTCCCACAATACGGGGATGCTTCACCTCCCAGGAAAGCCCTGCCATAACATCAGCACCATCAGCACCCCCCACCCCCACAGCAATAGCCCCCAGACCCCCGGCATTGGGGGTGTGAGAATCTGTGCCAATAAACAAAGCCCCCGGGAAAGCGTAGTTTTCCAGCACCACCTGGTGAATAATCCCCGCTCCCGGTCCCCAAAAACCTATTCCATAACGACTCGACACAGAAGACAAAAACTCAAACACCTCCTGGTTGTCACTTAAGGCTTTTTCCATATCCGGCTTCACACCTTCAAAGGCCTGAATCAAATGATCACAATGCACCGTGGAAGGCACAGCCACTTTCTGCCTTTCAGACAGCATAAACTGAAGCAAAGCCATTTGAGCGGTTGCATCCTGCATAATCACCCGATCGGGCTTAAGAGACAAAAATCCCTCCCCTCTCTGAGGGGGAAAAGTGCTGCCGCACAAGTGAGAGTATAAGATTTTTTCTGTCAAAGTGAGAAACGCAGAGGATTTTTCTCTTCTTACCTGCTGAAGCTTTTTGTGCATCTGAGTGTAAATGGCTTCCATTTGAGAGGGGTTTAAACGCCCGTTGCCCTGCAATATGTTATTTTCCATTTTTCCACCCCTCTCTTTTGACTTCAGGGATTATACCTTTATGCAGCGGGTTTTTCAATAATTAAAATTTTTCCCTGACAGGGAAAAGCAAAGAAAGCTTCAGATTTCAGAGAAAAGCTTAAGAGGGGAAAGGAAAAAGGACAGCCTTCCCTGGCCTTAAGCCTCATCCCTGAAGCTTTCCTTTTTCCTTAAAAAAATCTCTACTGTAATTATTTCAGGCAAAAAAAGCTTAAGACAAGTTTTTTTTTACAAATAAAAGATTTTTTATTGTAAGACTGTAAAATCATGAAGCAAAGAATAAAACACGATGCTTTCAGTATTTACTCCTTTTGCGTATGGTGTTTAAGCCTGTTGGTGATTTTATGGGGGGCCTGGGTCAGGATATCTTTTTCTGGTGATGGGTGTGGAAAAAGCTGGCCCACTTGTGCAGGACAGTATGTTTTATCCGCAAAGGGGTATAAAGATTTTTCCCCAGAGGTATGGACAGAGTGGACTCATCGGGCCAGCTCAGGCCTGTTTTTATTGGCTGTATTGGTTTTATGTGTATGGGTTTTTTTACGCTTCCCGGCCCACAGAAAAATTTTAAGAAAAACCAGTGTGTGGGTGCTGGGTTTGACTTTGGTGGAGGCTTTGATAGGGGCTGTATTGGTTTTATGGGGTTTAACAGGGCAAAACGATTCCCCTCTTCGGGCCGGGGTTATGGGGGGGCATATTATAAACTCTGTGCTTTTAAGCTCCCTGTTGTTTGTTCTGTGGCGTTTGTCCCTAAGCAAAACTTTTTCTTTTTTTACCAAAAAAAGTTTTTATAAAGATCCTTTTCTTATTTTTACTGCCGCAGGGGCGGTGGTGATGTCTTTAGGGGCTTTGTCCTCCCTGTCTGCCACTTTGTTTCCCTCACCTTCCCTGTGGGAGGGAATGATGTGGGACTTTTCACACTCCTCTCATTTTTTAATCCGACTCAGAGTGTGGCACCCTCTTTTGGCCACAGGTTTTGTGATGGGGGTTTTTTACATACTGATCCAAAAACCCATAACAAAAGAGCGAGGGTTTTTTGCAGGCACACTCATTTTTGCTTTGCTTTCCGGAATGGGAAATTTACTTTTTTTATCACCCGTGGTTTTAAAACTTTTACACCTGCTGGCTGTACATCTGCTGGCTGCGGGCTTTCTTCTCACAAGAGAAAAAACACAGCACACAGCACAACAAATGGGTTTATCCCACCATGGGATAACCAACAGCTATAAAACCTGATTTTTGGCCCTTTATCCCATGGTGGGATGGTTTTTCACCAGAAAATCCCACCGCGGTGGGATTTCTTATCGCACCCACTTGCTGTCCAGGTTTTGCCCTGTTATTCCACCAACACAATGAGAATAGTTTTAAGCATTTTTGTTTTTTCCTGTTTTTGCTTTAAAAGCCATGGTATTGTGTATAAACAGGATAAGGCCCATAATCCGGGTGGTAAAAAAGTCCAAAGTTTTCATATACCAAGCGGGACTTATAAGAAAGCACAGTATGCTGTTTTGGAAAAACCTTGGGATTACCCCTGGGGGATTTGTTTCCCAAAGGGAAAACATAATTTTTCACAAAAACATCTAAACTGGACCGGGGAAGCCGTGGATGCGTGGAATAAACAGTATCATGCTTTTGTACAATCCTACGAGTATGACACTTTAGTTTCCAATCCTTTAGATTTTCCTTTTCCAGAAAGTCACCTTTATCATCGTGTTGATAACAGGAGTTATTTTGTAAGCGGTTGGCCTGATCCTACTGTAAAGTTGATAGTATGGTCTTGCGACAAGAAAAAATACAATCTTGTTTATCCGGTGTTTGGTCCCACAGAGGGTGATGTTTTGGCTTACTATAAGTCAAAAAACCCGGTGGAAAAGCGTTATATGAAGTTTTGGGGTCTTCCTTATCATGTGTCTGGGGATTTTTATGGGCAAATAGTGATGAGTGATAGACACAAGTGGGAAAGAGAGCATTTTATCAATGTTATGATGCATGAGTTGGGTCACCTTTTGGGGGTTCCTCACCTGGACCCCGATGAGACAGAGATTATGGCTTCACATGGGTTTGGTTGTGGAAAAGGGGGGGAAGATACGATTTGTGACTTGACCAATAAAGATTTTAATTCTTTTTTAGATCTGTTCTCTAACGGTGGTCAAGTTGTAAGGAATTGGCCTTGGTTTAAAAAAGATTTTGAAGAGGATCAGGAGTATTATAAGATAGTTATTGGAAAACACGAAAGGGAGAAAGATCTTGACCTTGCGATGTTGAGAGCTGAATGGACAGATGATACGGATCGTTGGGTACAATACGTTCGGAGAGAGTTTGAAAAAATCCAAAGGGAAAAAGATGATGAAGATTTGATTCGTGCAGTGTTGGAAGCTGACATATACCTGGATGACAGGGATCGTTGGGTAAAATCCGTTAGGTCTAAACTTGAAGAACTCCGAAGGAATAGATATTATAAAATAAATAGATATTAAAAAGGAGGAAAAAATGAGGATTTTGGTAACATTTTTAATAACAGGTTTTGTATTTGTGTCTTGCAAGGTTGATAAGGCAGATTATGCTTCCTGTGAGGATTACTGTAACCGGTCAAAAGTTGATGACAGTAACATTGTGGCTTCAGTAAGCATCCCCGGGGATATTCGCTGCCATGAGATGAGAGGGGCTGCCTATGCTCTGGGAAGAAAACTGGGTTATTGTTATGACGGTCCTCTTTACATAGGAGATGTAAGACAGGATCAAACTCATCCTAATTCTGAAGCATGCCATGCTTTAGCTGATCAAGCTCAAAAGGAATGTGAGAAGCTTCCCCCGGATCCTTCAATGATGGACCAGACTGTGAGTGGTACGACTGTTTTTAAAGGTGGCAAGCCTGTTCTTATCGATGGTGAACCTGTAAAAATCAAGGGTGAGGTTTGTACCTGTAACCAAGGCAAATAAAATGAGGATTTTGGTAACATTTTTAATACAGTTTTTGCTATGGTGTCTTGCAAAGAGGAGGCTGATTATGCTTCCTGTGAGGATTACTGTAACCGGTCAAAATTAGAAAACTACTCGTAAGAAAGAGAGTCCACCTCATCCTGACTGTCAAAGGTGGTGGAGGAAGAGCTGCCATCTTCATTCAGGGAGTGGGCTTCGTACCCCTGCTCCTCTTCCCCGGAAAATCCTGCATTGCTGCGATCCCCCTTCGAAGAGAATTTAAAAAGATTAAAGGAAAAAGGCATGCTTAAAGACAACATCAGTGCCAAACTCTGAGCGGGAGGGCAGTTTTCCCGACTGCATGAGTATCTGACCCACTGAAACTCCATATTACAGCTGATAAAAAAAGCAGACAGATAAGTCAGCCCGGCTTTAACCCCCAGGCCCTTGTATTTTTTATCCAAGGTCAAAGAGTAAAAAAGCCCCCCATAAACATCCACCAGCAAAGGCACACCCACAGCGGCAAACAGCCCAAAAGAGACAGGCACTGGCACCACAGTGGATTGGGAATAAAGCACAGAAGTGTTCTCGCCCGCCTGACTGAGACCTGAGGCCCGGGAGGGTTTATTAACCACCACATTGGGTATGGAAAAACCCCGGGGATTAAAATAAGTGATAAAAACATCCCCTCCTGCGGTGATATTTAAAATTTTATATCCCACACGCCCGCCCGCCATCAAAGGCATGGCAAAATCAGCCTGCCGGTCAAAAGAAATATAAGCCCCACCAAGACCCGCATAAGGCTCCACATGAAAACCCGCATAAGCAATAAAAGCCCATCCGTAAAGCCCCATAATTAAAAAAATATTTTTCATGTGTCTGTACTCCCCGTTAAAAATCCATTTTGGTATATTTTGTAAATTGCAGTACCAAAGCTCAATTTAAAGCCAAACAAAGCCTTTGGTCAAACATCCCTCTGCCCGGACCTTGGACTTAAGCCCAAAAGTTTTTAAATTTTTTTAAAAAACCACCTCTTTTGAAGCCCTATATCTGTCTGGCTCTTCCTTTGACATTTAAAGCCGCCTCTCTCATCACCTCTGACAAAGTGGGGTGAGCATGGAAGCTTAAAGCCACATCCTCGCTTAAGCCTTCAAACTCCATGGCCATCACCGCTTCTGCAATCATGTCGGAAGCCCTGGGTCCCATAATATGCACCCCCAAAATACGGTCGCTTTGCTCTTGTGCCAGAATTTTTACAAAACCCTCTGTACAGCCCAAAGCTTTGGCCCTGCCATTGGCAGAAAACGGAAACTGACCCACCCGGTAAGCCACACCGGCTTTTTTTAACTCCTCTTCTGTCTTTCCCACGCTGGCGACCTCCGGCCAAGTGTAAATCACAGAAGGCAAAGTCTCATAATGCACATGCCCCACACCTCCGGCCACTGTCTCTGCCACAGCCACACCCTCTTCTTCCGCCTTATGAGCCAGCATCACCCCTCCGATCAAATCCCCAATTGCAAAAATATGAGAGTGTCCCCTGACCCGAAACCCCGAATCCACAGAAACAAAACCCCCTTTGTCTCTTTCAATGTTTAAAGAATCCAAGCCCAAACCCTGTGTATAGGGCTTTCTTCCCACAGCCAGCAAAACTTTTTCCCCATTTAAGGTATGCTCTTTTCCCGAAGAGTCCTGATAAAGAAGCTGAACACCGGACTTATGGGGGGTGGTTTTTAACACCCTGGTATTCATTAAAAAACTGATACCCTGTTTTTTAAGGGATTTTAACAAAGCTGTGGAAAGTTGTTTGTCCAAAGAGGGGCAAAGCCGGTCGGCATACTCCAGTACCACCACCTCTGCACCCAAACGGGACCACACCGATCCCATTTCCAGGCCAATATAACCCCCACCAATAACCAAAAGCTTTTCCGGCACTTTGGTGAGACTTAAAGCCTCTGTGGAGGACAAAACCTGCTCCCCATCCCATTTGACACCCGCCAGCTCATTCGGCACACTTCCTGTGGCCAACAAAATATGCCTGGCCTCAAAGGTCTTTGTACCACCCCCCGGCCCTTTCACCTGCACCTCATGAGGGGAAAGCAAACACCCCTCCCCCTTTAGCCATTCAATTTTGTTTTTCCTGAACAGGTACTCAATACCCCGGGTGAGTTCCCCCACAATGCGGTATTTTCTTTTCATAAGAGCCTGAATATCCAAAGAAACCGAAGAACACCTGACACCATGTTGAGACATTTCCTCTTTTGCAAAATAATAATGTTCTGAGGAATCCAACAAAGCCTTTGAGGGAATACATCCCACATTGAGGCATGTTCCCCCCAAAGTGGTGTCTTTTTCCACCACAGCCACTTTTAAACCCAGCTGGGCAGCCCTTATGGCTCCTGTGTAACCACCCGGCCCCCCTCCAACAATTACCAAATCATACGACATAAAATGCTTCCTCCCTGCATCAAAAAAACCCTAAAGCCCTATAAAAAGCCTTACGGGATCTTCCACACTATCCTTCACTGTTTGAAGAAAACTGACAGATTCTTTTCCATCCACTATCCGGTGATCATAAGACAAAGCCACATACATCATGGGGCGGATCTGTACCTGACCATCCACAGCCACCGGCCGGGCCTGTATCTTATGCATTCCCAAAATACCACTTTGGGGGGGATTTAAAATAGGTGTGGACATTAAAGAACCAAAAACCCCTCCATTGCTGATGGTAAAGGTTCCCCCACTTAAATCATCGGGGCTGAGCCTGGCCTCCCGGGCTTTTTGTGCATAAACATTCACCATTTGTTCCAACTCAGCCAAAGACATGTTTTGAGCCTCTTTAATAACAGGAACCACCAAACCCTTTTCTGTACTCACAGCCACCCCAATATGACAGGACTCACTATAAACAATATCTGTCCCATCAATAAAGGCATTCACCCGGGGAAACTGCTTTAAGGCCCTTGTAACCGCTTTGATAAAAAAGCCCATAAATCCCAGCTTGACCTGATATTTCTCTTTAAAAGACTCTTTATGCTGCGATCTTAAAGTGATAATCCGGGACATATCCACTTCATTAAAGGTGGTTAAAGTGGCAGTGCTTTTTTGGGAGGCCACCAGCCTCTCTGCTATTCTTTTTCTTAAAGTACTCATGGGGCGGCGTTTTTGTGCCAGAGATTTTTCAGCAACCGGCGGGGGGGAGGAAGCTTTGGCCTGCAAATCCTGCTTTGTGATTCTTCCTTTGCGACCCGTGCCTGCCACCTGAGATATATCCATGTGCTGCTGCCTGGCCCATTTTCTTAAAGAGGGGGAGGTGGGGCTTAAAAGTTGAGGTCTGGCTTCTTCGGCAGAAGGGCTGCTGTCCTTTTTGGCAGGCAGGGGGGGGGTATCCCTCTTATGGCGGGAATCCACAGCATCCCCCCGGGGGGGGGCTGAAGAAGCTGTATTTTTTTTTGGGGCAGGGGCTTTGGTGTCTATTTGTGCTATCAGCTCCCCCACCTTCACATCCTCCCCTTCCGGTTTAAGAATATGAAGTTTGCCACTGTACTCAGCCACCAAATCCATGGAAGCCTTGTCAGTCTCCATCAGTACCAAAACCTCGTTCTGATGGACATACTCCCCATGCTTTTTTTGCCACTGGGCCAAAGTGGCCTGGCTTACCGACTCCCCCACAGAGGGAACTTTAACTGGTTTCATAATATTATGTTTCCCACAGCAAGCCTTTCAAAGAATTTGAAAGAATTAAGGTTTTTGCATCATTTTTTTCCGAAAACAGCTGAGAGTTTGAGGAGAAGTGTCCTTCAAACAAAGGCTCAGGTTTTCAGAGTACTGCTGCTCACAAAACACATTGTAATGCATACCAGACTGGCTGCAATAAATCACCTGGCCATGAACATAATTCTTACCCCGACAGGAAAAAATCTCCTTGTTCCAACCCCAGTTGCAGGACTCATTTTGAGAAACGGTGGAAGCAGCCGGCTGTTGTGGGGGCCGGGGGGTGAGGGTGCCTCCTGCAGGAGAAGGGGGGGAAACAACACCCCGCAGCCCACTCCCGGAAGAGGGGGCAGTTTTGGGCGGGACAGAGGGAGTGGAGGTGGTGGCAGCACCAGAGGGAGGTGCTTTAACAGGCTTGGAGTCCGGTTTTTTGCCACAGGACACAAAAAACATCAAAAGAAAGAAAAAAACCAGAGTATTTGTCATAAGTCCCGACCGAAGCCCTCATTCATTAAGAATGAGGTAAAATAAAACTCTTTTTAAGTCAAATATCTTTTTTTATTTTGATTTTTTTTTTTTGCTCTTTTCACAAGGGACAGCTTGAATCACACAAAAAACAATGTATAGTCTGCCCTGTGGTATTTTCAAAAAACCATAGAAATTCCACACAAAAACAAGAGGGAAAACCATGCCAGCCAGTGATTTATTGATACAGGTTAAAAATTTGTCTGTGGACTTCCACACAGAGGAAAGCACAGTGCATGCCGTACGGGGGGTTTCCTTTTCCATTCCCAAAGGAAAAACAGTGGGACTGGTGGGAGAGTCCGGCTCCGGGAAAAGTGTCACAGCCCTGTCTTTAATGAGGCTTCTTTCTGAACCCCCGGGGCGTATTTCCGGGGGGGAGGTTTTTTTGGAGGACAAAAATATTTTAAATCTTTCTGAAAAACAGATGAGGAAAATCCGTGGCAATCGTATGTCCATGATTTTTCAGGAGCCTATGTCGAGCCTGAATCCTGTTTTTACTGTTGGAAATCAAATTGCAGAGGCTTTGATACTTCACCAGGCTTTATCCAAAAAACAGGCTTTTCAAAAAACCATTGATTTACTGAAACAGGTGGAAATCCACGGAGCTGAGGAAAGAGTTAAAGCCTATCCCCACCAACTCAGCGGGGGGCAGCGTCAGCGGGTGATGATTGCCATGGCTATTGCCTGTAGCCCTGATCTTCTGATCGCCGATGAACCCACCACAGCCCTGGATGTCACCATTCAGAAGCAGATTATGGAACTGC
The DNA here is from genome assembly GCA_965200025.1 of Bdellovibrionales bacterium. GTDB lineage: Bacteria > Bdellovibrionota > Bdellovibrionia > Bdellovibrionales > UBA1609 > JANQSP01. The sequence continues at coordinate 139,123 of OZ241325.1, read as the reverse complement.
TTAAAAATCTTCAAAAAAAATACAACATGAGCGTTTTGTTTATCACACATAATTTGGCTTTGGTTGCTGAAATTGCTGATGAGGTTTTGGTGATGCACACAGGCCACCTGGTGGAAAAAAACACCACTGCACATATTTTCTCCTCCCCCACCCATCCTTACACCAAAGGGCTTTTGAGCTGCCGCCCCACTATGGACAACAATTATAAAAGGCTTCCTGTAATGAGTGATTACATGAGTACAGAGGGAAAAGAACTCAAACCGGAAAGCAAAACCTGGGGAACAAAAACAGTAAAAAACCTGGCTTCCAGTGAAGTGCTTTTAAAAGTGGAGGGCTTAAGCAAACACTTCCCTTTAAAGAAAAACTTTTTTGGAAAACCCACATCCTGGATTAAGGCTGTGGATGATGTTTCTTTAACAGTTCGAAAAGGGGAAACCCTGGGACTGGTGGGAGAGTCCGGTTGTGGCAAAACCACCCTGGGCCGCCTGATTCTCAAACTTCTGCCTGCCACAAGTGGCAAAGTCAGTTACCGGGGACACAACCTGATGGCCCTCTCCCGCAAACAGATGAAGCCTTTAAGAAAAAAAATGCAGGTTATTTTTCAGGATCCTTATTCCTCTTTAAATCCCCGTATGACCATTGGACAGACTCTTATGGAACCTATGATTATTCATCAAATGTGGGAGAATAAAAAACAAAGGTTAAAAAAAGCACAGGAGCTTATGGAACGGGTGGGTTTAACAGGTGATATGCTTTTTCGTTATCCCCATGAGTTCTCCGGGGGGCAAAGGCAAAGGATTTGTATTGCAAGGGCTTTAACACTCCGGCCGGAATTTATTATCTGTGACGAATCCGTATCCGCTTTGGATGTTTCCATTCAATCTCAGATTCTGAACCTGCTTTTGGATCTTCAGGAGGAGTTTCACTTAAGTTATATTTTTATTTCCCATGATCTGGCTGTTGTTAAATTTATATCTGATGAAGTCTGCGTGATGAACCAGGGCAAAGTGGTGGAAAAAAACTCTTCCTTTAATATTTATAAAAACCCTCAGCATGGTTACACAAAAAAACTGCTTCAGGCCATACCACCGGACACTCCTCAAATCCCTTAAATTTCAAAACCACATTTAAGAGTACAGTCTTTAAAAGCCCCATAGTGTGTAAAAAGGTGACACTTCCTGTGAAATACTTTCCTCTTTGTTCTGTTTTATTTAAGCTGATATGTCTTTTTTCTTTAAAAATCATCAGCATTTCAGGTAGTATCCTTAAAACCAACTCCAGTAGTTAATAGTTAAGAGGTTTTGTTCCCATGGTATTTTGGTTTTTGTTTCTAACAGCTGCTTTTTTGTCAGGTTGTGCCAACCCGTCTGTGAAAGACTCCCCCCGCGACACATCCTTTTTGCCCTCTGAGGTTTCACCCCCTCCCCCATCAACAACAGGTCCCCCTTCCTCCCCTCCCTTAAAGAACGGCAACCAGCCCCCCACAAAAGCCCCACATGCAGGTCCAGATTCCAAAGCCCCGGTGCTAATATCTGAGTTCAAGCTTCCCCAACCTCAAATTCTTACAGACAAACAAACTTTCAGTCTGGAAGAACTCAAAAAAACCCAAAAACCCCTTTCTCTAAACGCCCGGTTTCGTTTTTCCGATCTCAAGACCCTTGCCCGAGAGTCTTTTGAAAACATTGCCTTTCAAATCAAAACAGACTGCATTGTTGATGAAAACAAAAATGTATCCCAGGAATTTACCAAAACCATAAACCCCTCTGTCCCTCTGTTGGAGCTTTTACCTCACACTCTTTTGGTTTCCGGCCAATCTCATTCGGTTTGCAGTTTTGATTTCAAGGGAAAAAACAAAAAAAACAATGTCTATTTGTTTTCCAGTCTTCTTTCCCTGCCGGTGAATTTAACAGACTCTCATCTTATCCATATTGTGACCTCAAAGGGAAAGTCTTTAAAAAAGACTTTCCCCTATATGCTGGCTAAAAATTATTCTGATTACTGGTTAAAGTTTTCCTCTCTTCTCTCAGAGAGGGACTGGTCTTTAACAAAACTGATTTGCACATCTTTAAACGCCAAAAACGGGGTGTCTGCCTCCATAAAAAACACCTCTTCTGTAACACCTGTACCGGCTTTTTTTGCCACATCTTTACCTTCTGAAGCTCCTTTAAAAACAGAGGCAAAAACCCCACCAAACGCAAAACAAACCCCGGCCCCTGAGCCTTATCAAAAGTGTCGTTTTTTGGCATACAACAAACAGGGGCAAATAAAAGCCAGTTCTTTGTTATTCTATATGGTACCGGATAACTTTCCCACTCCCCGGATACGACTCATTCACACAAATAACAACAGCACGAGGCTTCATGGTCGCATTCTTCACAACATGTCTCTTGAAAAAAATCAGCAATTTCGTGTGCCTCTTTAATGAGTATAAAGTGGAAAACATGGCCGATCATCCTGTGCATCTTATGATAGATGCACCAAAAGATAAAAAAAACAGACACAAAGATGTCTGGACAGGTGATTTGTACTCTCTGTACTACAAAATACCGGCACACAATCTTTTTTTTACAGAGGACTATGTAACAGTGTCTCCATGGGATATTATTAATGATATAAAAGCCAACCTGCCTGCGGCAAAACTTCATTATTCAAAAGAACACAACACCATTGTTTTTACCGTACCTCCCAAATCTGCATTTTTCATTCCCATAAAACTGGAAAAAGATTTTGAAATATGCAAAGACACAGAATATATGGAACATTCCCGGTTTGAGAAAATAAACCAGGTAATGGGAAGTTTTATAAAACCTTTACCTCTCAGGTTTTATCAGCTGGCATCTTTTCAGCACTCTTATATTAAAGAAAATATTTTAACACCACTCAAAACTGAAGAATCTCTTTTAAAGTACCCGGACAACAATTGGTTTTTTATGGAAAAAGAGACCAGAACAGATTTGCCGCCTGAACTTCAAGACCATCACAGAACAAGTTTTTTTGTCATGGAGGGCAGGTGTGAAAGAGTCAGTAAAATTAATGTTTCCAAAGATATTATGCATGTCTTTACCAAAGTCACAGGCAGAACCCGGTCCAAATTAAAATTTCGTATTATGCATATCAGTGATCCTGTATTCACCAATCAGAACCCAGGCACCCCACATAAGCTGCTTCCACATATTATAAAAAAATGGTGATTTCCAACAGAGTTTTAATGCTCTTAAAGCGGTTTTCCCGGTCTGCAACATTTTTATATCTTTCAAGGATAAAGAGTTTCAGGAGTCTTTTTGGTTTAAAGGGTGGTGGGTTTTTAAGACTTTTTCCAGATGAGACATTTGCAGGTGGGTGTATTTTTGAGTGGCTGCCAGTGAGCTGTGTCCCAAAAGCTCCTGAATGGTACGCAGGTCTGATCCACTTTGAAGAAGATGAGTGGCAAAGCTGTGCCGGAGGACATGGGGACTTAAAGGATCTTTAAGCCCGGCTTTTTTACCTCCTGTTCTTATTTTTTCATAGGCTTTGCGGGGGGACATATTGGAAAACACCAAACCCCTGGTTTTTTTCATGGGTTTAAGAACCTCCCATACCATTAAAGGCAGGGTGCATAGTCTTTCTTTGCCTCCTTTTCCCTTAATACGCAGGTTTTGGTACTGCACATCCACCTGGTTCCATTTGAGAGAGCAAACCTCCCCCACCCGCAAACCCCCTCCGTAAAGCAAAAGGGCCAATACAAAATCTGTTTTGTCGTTTTGTTTTTGAAGAACACTCATAAGATGCAAAACCTCATCAGCAGATATATAATGAGGAAGCCTGTGGGGAACTTTGGGGAGGGGAATTTTATCCTGAAGGTGGGTGGTGGTCAGGTTTTTTTGAAAAAGCCATTTTAAAAAAGACTTTAGGGAGCTGTGTTTTCGGTTCCGGCTGGCCACTGAAAGAACAGACCACCTCTTTATGGTGATGGCTGCCCATTCGGAAAGAAGAGAGTTTAAAGTTTTTTTATCACCCACAGTGAGTTCTTTCCTTAAGGGATCAAAATCTGCTGAAGACAAAGAAGACAGCAGGTTTAAAACCCAACTTTGCTGAAAAAAAGGGAGGTTTAATGAAACCCTGTGGTTTAAAACAGGAACCGGGGATATATTCATAAAACAGGACAGGTCTTTTTGGGATAAAAAGGGTTTTAAATACTTAAAACCCGCTTTAAGAAACTGTTTTAAATCTGTGGTGTAAGCCTTCCTGCTGTTAAAAGCCTGCATTTTGTGAAACCGCATATCATAAAGATAAGCTGCGGTATATTGCCTGATAACAAAACAATAAAGAAGCTTTTTAAACCCGGCGGAAGGTGGTTTCTTTCCCATAAACTAAGCATGCACCAAAGAGATTCCTGAACCAAAAGGCTTTTTTTCAGGTTTTCAGACGAAAGTCGCAAAAACAAGCCTTTTTACAATCAAAAACCACTTTCCATCCCCCATCCACTAAAAAAAATACAGTTTCAACAGGAAAGCCAAAAACCTGTTTTTTTATGGTCAGTTTTCGGGGTAGTGTAAAAATTTCATACATTTTAAAAAAAAGTGTATAAAATTTTTACACTCTGTGGTTTTGGAAATGGAAGAGCTTTTTTTAAAAAAGATGTGTATTTTTATATACTTAATTATAAATCATCAAAATTTTAACCCCTTTTGAAAAAATATTTTTATTTTTTTTTGTAAAATTTTTATTGTCTCTCTTGAAAAATTTTTCTGCTTTTGATACATATAATGCACTGTCTCATTATGAGACACTTTTTATCAACCAGGGAAGGAGAAGAACAATGATACCCTATTTACAAAAAGGCCAAGGTAACACTGTCATGAATACAGACAAAGAGGTTAAAACTCATCAACCGATTGTTTATCAGTCAGAGATTATGAAAGAGACCATGAAAATGGTATCAAAAGTGGCACAGGCGGATTCAGCCGTACTGATTTATGGTGCCAGTGGGACTGGTAAAGAGCTGGTGGCCCGTAAAATCCATGAACAAAGTTACAGAAAACACAAACCTTTTGTAATTTTAAACTGTAGCTGCCTGAATGAGGAAACTGCAGACAGTGAATTGTTTGGCCATGAGAAAGGCTCTTTCACAGGGGCCCACAGTCAAACAGCAGGGCTTTTGGAGCAGGCCAACGGGGGGACCATTGTACTGGATGAGGTTGCTGATTTGCATCCAAAGACCCAGGCCCGACTCTTAAGATTTCTTCAGGACAGTGAAATCCGCAGAGTGGGGGGAAAACTCCCCATCCACCTGGATGTGCGTGTGATTTGCAGCACAAACAAAAACCTGTCTCAGCTGGTGAGCAAAGAGCTTTTCAGAGAGGATTTATTCTACCGGATTAACATCATCTCTTTGTCTTTGCCCTCTTTGGCAGAGCGTACAGAGGATATTATACCTTTGCTTTATCACTTTCTGGGTAAAAAAATCAGAATTGAAAAAAAAGCTCTGGATGTACTGATGCAATACAAGTGGTCAGGGAACATCAGAGAACTCAAAAACCTTTGCGAAAGACTCCGTATTTTTTGCCAGAGTAACACTGTAAAGGCCGATCACCTGCCCCACCATTTTTTTCCACAGGAAAACAAAATTGGTGTGGCTTACAATCCCAATATCAGCTTGTCGGAGCTTAACAAAACCTATATACTGAGTGCTTTAAACCACTTTCCCTCAAAAAGAGAGGCAGCCAAAGCCCTGGGTATTACTGTGAAGACTTTATACAACCGTCTTCATGAATACGAGGCTTTTGACAAATACACCACTTCCTCTGCCACTCACCAAATACCCCTGGAAGGTTCTTAAAACAAGATAAAGAGAATTTTTGGGGTGTATTAAAGACCTAAAAACGAGGTTCTTTAAATTCAGACACCATAGTATTTACAAATGAAAGACAGAAAGCTTGTTTATGTTTAAGTCTCCGGCCTGGTGTGTTTTCCTTATCTTAACCTCTTTCATGGTTGCTTCAGGCAGTGGGGCTTCGGTGGGCAATGCCCGTTTATGCAAAAACACTTTTGCTTTTTCCCAAAAAGAACAGCGGACTTCTGAGAGGGTGGTAAATACCACCTCAAAAGAAGAAGTGAAATGGATGAAGTCTTCCCCCAAATGGTGGTTGGGAAAAGTCAAAGTCAGCCCGGCTGTGGAAACAGAAGCCAGTTTAAAACTTAAGGGTTTTAGTGATCATTATACAGCGGGTATGGATGAAGTGCATAGAATGGAGGCACTGGCTGAAGCTTTTAGAAGAGAAAAAGTGGATCCGGACACAAGCCATATAGCGGATTTTTCCAATCAGGTGGAGAAGCACATTGCTTTTTTTCAAAAGACCCCATTTTGGGAAAAAAACAAAGAGGCTTTAAAGATTTTGTTCCATGAGGCCCGTCTTAAGGTAAAAGAGGGGAAAGTGACTTATAACTGGTGGCTTCAGTGGAATCTTAAAATGGTGAGTGCTGTGGACACAGTGTCTGACGTATATAACCTCCAACACGGACACAACCCCACTGCTGAAAGAATCTTCCTTGGAGAAGCTATAACCGCATGTAAAAGTGACTGGGATTGTATGATTTTTTTTCCCACCACCAAAAAACTTAATCTTATGGCTTTTAATCAGGTTTTTTTAAAAAAAGTGGCACCTCTGGGTTTGGTTAATCGACCCACTCTGTTGGATCATACACACTACCATCCCCTGGATTTTTTTGTGCATGATATTGCTCATGCCACAGACAGAAATGTGGAGCAGATAGTTAATAGTAAAAAATATAAAAATTTTTACAATCAATTTATGCAGAAAACAAAAAAACTCCCCACAGACAAAAGAAAAAGGCTGGAGCTGATGCTTTTTTTTCTCACTCACGAGTTTGCACAGCGTGGTAAATTATTGATCCAGGTTACTGACTGGTCAAACACTGATTTTTTTGATCACATGTTTCATATTATAAGAGGTCTCATCCTTCCTCTTTTAGAGGAAGAATCCCCTCTCACTTCTGAATATCATTACTACGAATCAGCTGTAAAAGAATTTATAAAAGTGGCAGGAGAGATACAGGTAAAAAAATCTCACTCTTAAACCTCTTCCCTCATTCAACGATAATGTTTTTTCAGCCTCCTTAAGGAACGACCCCCCAGGTAACAGCTCCGGCTGTGGTCCTGCACCAGGCCCGCGGACTGCATATAGGCATATATGATTGTACTGCCCACAAACTTAAAGCCCCGCTGTTTTAAATCTTTTGAAATCATGTCACTTAAAGGGGTGTGGGCCGGGTAATCCTTTAAAAACTTAAAAGCATGTATAAGGGGTTTGTTTTTTACAAACTTCCAGATGTATTTGTCAAAACAGCCGTACTCCTTTTGCACTTTTAAAAACATTTTGGCGTTGTGTATGATGGATTCCATTTTCAACTGGTTTCTAACCAGCCCTGTGTTTTTGAGCAAGCTTTGAACTTTGGCTTTTGAAAACCGGGCCACCACCCCGGGATCAAAACCTTTAAAGGCCACCCGGTAAGCCTCCCTTTTGTTTAAAACGGTCTCCCAGCTGAGACCCGCCTGCACACACTCCAGGCTTAAAAGCTCAAAATGCTCCTGATCATTATGCAGAGGCCTGCCCCATTCAAAATCATGGTAATAACGGTAAAGGGCATGGTCTGGCTTCAGCCAAAGACATCTTGTTTTTTCTTTCCCCTTAAAATTTTTGGGGTTTTGGGGGGGCTTGTTTTTGGCAGACACTTTATGTGGTCTCCTTCAGAAGGCTTACCTGACAACTTTTATGGATTCAATACGGGCATCGGGTTTGACAGAGATTTTTCTTTTTACCTCCTCTTTTGTAAAAACCTCCCTCAACGGATAATTTTCCGGATCAAAAATATGATACTCCAGGTGAGGGTGGTTTTTTTGAACATATTTGATGATCTCTATGGGCTGTGGATAGGTGTTCAGATTCAGATAAGCTGTCAGCCGGGTGGAGGAGTTTGGTTTGACCGGATAATAGTAAGTGGCGGAATCCAACAAAGCCCAAAAAATGGAATCCAGCTTACGGGGAGCAGCGTTATGCACCACCATTTGCATCATTTTAATGCGGCCTGTTTTTTTGTTGAACAAATAAGCCAGAGGGGAGTGATTGAAATAACGCCATTTTTTGTGTCTGTTTTCCTCATTGACACAGGTGATGGAGCCTAAGTCCACAGAGTAACTTTTGGAAAAATCAAAACTCACCTGTCGAACCAGATGGTAACGGTAAGTGAAAGTGTCTTTGGAGGTTGCACCTTCACAACCTGTGCTGAAAACCAGTAAAAAGAAAGCCAAAAACCTGTTTTTTTTCATGAGTACCAAGTCCAGTCTAACCAAAAAGCTTTGGAAGTTTCAAGTCTTAAACTTCCAAAAACAGGAATTTTGGAAGTTCCCGGGACAGAACTCACATTTTGGAAGTTTCACCTGACTTCTCAGGTTATTATCCCCCAAAAACAATAAGGTTTAAGATGCGGCCGGGTTTATAAATCACTTTCTGAACACTTTTACCTTTTAAAGCATTTTCAACAGCTTTTAAACCCCGGGCCTGTTTTAAAGCCTCCTCTTCACTGGTCTGGCTGGTCACAACAATACTGCCACGGGTTTTCCCATTCACCTGCACCCCTATTTCCACCTGCTTTTCACTCACCAGCTCCTTTTTCCATAAGGGCCATGGGTGAAGAGACACAAACCCCCTCCCCCCTAAAGCCTCCCACATCTCTTCTGCCAAATGGGGGGCAAAAGGCATCAACAGCTGAGCCAAAATTTTTAAAACCCGGTGGTTTCGAATGTTTTTTCTGTAAAGTTCATTAACCAAAATCATCATGGAGCTTATGGCTGTGTTCAAATTTAAACTCTCAATATCCTCTGTCACTTTTTTAATTGTATGGTTCAGAAGAAACTCTGTGTGTTTGTTCACAAGGCCCAATTCCGGCAGGACTTTTCCCCCCTCATCAAAACACAAACGCCACACCCGATCCAAAAACCTCCGGCTTCCCGCCACACCCTTGGAAGACCAAATTTTGTCTTTTTCCAATGGACCAAGAAAAATAATATGCACCCGCACGGCATCGGCCCCATATTGCTCTCTTAAATCGTCCGGGCTGGCCACATTCCCCCGGGATTTTGACATTTTTTGCCCGTCCTCACCCAAAATCATCCCCTGATGCACCAGTTTTTTAAAAGGTTCTTTGTGTGAAACCATTTTCAAATCATAAAAAAATTGTTGCCAAAAACGGGCATAAAGCAAATGCCCCACTGTGTGTTCCGGACCCCCTACATAAAGATCCACTGGCATCCAGTACTTTTGTTTCTCAAAATCAAAGGGGCTTTGGTTGTTATGAGGGTCTGTGTATCTCAAAAAGTACCAGGAGCTTGCGGCATAACCCGGCATGGTGTGGGAGTCTCTTAAGCCCTCCCTCCCTGTAAGGGGATCTCTATATTGCATAAACTCTTTGTGGCGGGCCAATGGGGGTTTGCCATCTTCAGAGGGCCGGTAGTGTGTGGTCTCAGGCAGTTTCACAGGCAGTTCTTTTTCAGAAAGGGGATGAAGTTTCTCTTTAAAATACACCACAGGAAAAGGCTCACCCCAATATCTTTGTCTGGAAAACACCCAGTCTTTTAACTTATACTGAATTTCTTTTTTGCCACACCCGGATTGTGCTATCTGCCCACACATCTTCTGAATGGCAGCCCGGCCCCCCAGGCCATTTAAAAAATCAGAGTTGATATGAGGGCCATCCCCTGTGTAGGGCAAAGAATCTGAAGCAATAACAGGCACCACCGGAAGCTGGAATTTTTTGGCAAACTCGTAATCCTTGTCATCATGGGCCGGTACCGCCATAATGGCCCCTGTGCCGTAATCCATTAGTACATAATCAGACACCCATACAGGTATTTCTTTTTTTGTAAAAGGATGAAGTACATAAGCTCCGGTAAAAACCCCGGTCTTGTGTTTTGAGGTTTTTCGCTCCACATCTGAGCTTTTAAGGCTTTGCTGCTGATACTGGAGAACAGCCTGTTTTTGTTCCGGCTTTGTTATTTTGATGACCAAAGGATGCTCCGGGGAAAGTGCCATAAAACTCACTCCAAACAAAGTGTCCGCCCGGGTGGTGAAAATCTCTATCACCTCCTCTGAGTTTTTCACCGGAAAAACAATTCTGGCCCCCAGGCTTTTGCCCATCCAGTTTCTCTGTCCCTCCCGCGTACGCTCCGGCCAATCCAAAACCTTTAAGCCCTCCAGCAACCTGTCTGCATACCGGGTGATCTTCAAAAGCCATTGTTGAACAGGTTTTTTTATAACAGGATGACCCCCTCTTTCACTCTTCCCATCCACCACCTCTTCATTGGCCAGTATGGTTCTGAGTTCCGGACACCAATTGACCGGTATTTTTTTTCTGTAAGCCAGCTTGTGTTTTAAAAATTTTAAAAACAAGACTTGAGTCCACTTGTAAAATTCCGGCTCACAGGTGGAGATCTCCCGCCCCCAGTCAAAACTGTAACCAAAGGATTTGAGTTGAAAACGAAAATGATCAATGGCCTGATGGGTGATCACAGAAGGGTGGATACCTGTTCGTATGGCATACTGCTCTGCCGGAAGACCAAAAGAATCATAACCCATGGGGTGAAGCACATTAAAGCCTTTGCATCTTTTGTAACGGGCCACCACTTCCGTAGGTGTGTAAGAGGCCAAATGCCCTATATGAAGCCCCGCCCCCGAAGGATAAGGAAACATGTTTAAAGCGTAAAATTTGGGCTTTTTAAGATCCACCTCTGCTTTAAAACAGGCAGCCTCCTTCCACCGGCTTTGCCATTTTTCTTCCAGCTTTTTATGATCAAAAACCATTTTCCACCCCCGGAATTTTTATTTTTTAATTCCCACAGTCAAACCCTCCGCAGTGGGAATGAGTGTGGAAATATAAGGCCCCTTTTCATCGGCCACCTCCTGGTTAAACTGCTTCATCACCTGCAGGGTTTTTGGGCTGTGCTTTTCCTCTTTCGCGGGTTCACCGTAAATGGCACCAAATAAAAAAGTGTTGTCTGCCACCAGAAGTCCACCAGATTTTAAATTCCGGTTGCTCCAGTGCAAATAATCCAGATAAGAGGCTTTGTCAGCATCAATAAAAATCATGTCAAAAGGCCCCTTGTCTTTAAGAGTCTGTAAAGTGTCCAGGGCTGCACCATGTAAAAAATGAATTTTATTTGCACAAGGGTCTTTTTGAATCAGACTTTGGGCCTGTTTTTGTCTTTCTTTGTCTTTGTCCAGTGTAAAAAGTGTGCCGCCCACCGGTAAGGCTCTGGCTATCATCAAAGTGGAATATCCGTATAAAGTTCCCAGTTCTATGGCTTTTTGAACACGAAGGGCATGGCATAAAAACTGAATGATTCCCCCTTCGTAAGCAGAAATTTGCATATACTCCACCTGGTTTTTCCCGGCCAGATGACGAAGGGATTTAAGCACTGCGTCTTCCCTGGAAAACACCTGCTCCAGGTACTGTAATTGTGGGGTTTTTTTTGTTCTCATTTTAAACCGTAAGTATAAACCCTGGTACTGTTGATTTTTTTCATTTCCATTCATAGTGGCCTCAAACGATGACGCACACCTGAAAATATCAAATAAAATAACCTGTTTCTTAAAAAGCTGATAAATTTTTTAATCAGGACAGGTAAAACTTTATATAACACACAAACTGAACAAAAGCCAAATGATAAGTGTATTAAAAAAATGTTTAAGTTTTTTATGTATCCCAGGTTCCGGGAAAAAGATTTTATTCCCTCTTTTGGGATTTTTATGTTTTTTAGGTTGTGAGGATTCTCAATTCTATTCCCTGCCTGAGAGTGTTCAAAAACACAGCTCCTCTTCCCGGGGGCGGGAAGCCCCTGTTGTTTTTCAAAATACCCAGGTTCAAAAAACTTTACATTCTCAGGCCCCTCATTCTCTGGATGAACTTCATAAAGACAGACCGGAGTACGAATCAGGCATAGGGGCTTCACAGGCTTATGTTCCTGAAAAAAACCCCGCCCCCCCTCAAAGCCTCCCTCTTAAAGAGAAAAAAAACCCCCCACCCACACAACATGTCTCTGAAAAAAAAGCCTCCCCTCCCCCTGCACCTTTATCCAAAACAAACAACAACAGTTTGAAAAAAAAGCCTGCCCCACCATCTGCCGCCCCCCTTAAGCAGGCACCAGTCCTTACCCCATCACAACAGGTACCCACCCCCTCAACAAAAACTTTAAAAAAACCCCGTACCCCGGGTCAAAAACAAAAGCCGGTGGATATTTTATTTATTGTCAGTGGTTCTCCACTGATAGATGGCTTTTTAAACCATATAGATCAGACTTTTAAGGGATTCACCCGGGCTCTTCAGCCTTTAAATTTTGAAATGTTGTTTATTGACTCTTATCAGACAGACAATGATTTTTTTGCAGTGAATATGCGGCATAAAAATGAATCGGCCATAAATCGTGAATCTTTTCACCGAAGCTTCCGGCCGGAAAAACGCTTAACAAAACACACCAGATTTTTGGAAAAAGTTTTCATCAACACTTTGAGGATTCCCAGGCAAACCTCCTGGCACCGTATCAACAGAAGAACACACCGCACAGCTGCCTGCACCTCTGATCCCAACTGCCACAGGGGACTGAGAACACAGCCTTTAAAAACACTTCAGATGTCTTTTCACAAAAATCATTTTAGAAAAAACGCCACTGTAGTGGCTGTTATTGTCACAGATTTAAGAAATGGATGGGAGGATTTAAAAAGGGATAACCCCCCTGCGAGTGCTGAAGATGTGCTTTCTCATTTTGATTCTTTTTACGAAGGGGAAAAAGACATGCTTGTTTATACCATCTCTTTGGTGGAGGGGGACAGCCAGTGTCTGGGCAAAGCCCACAGGGACTTAAAAAAAGAAAGTGCTTATGCCTCTGAGCTCAGATCTCTTGTGAAAAAAACCGGAGGTAAAAACTACAGCCTTTGTGCAAACAGTTATGTGCCTTTGGCCCGGCAAATGGTCTCTGATTTTCAAAACCCGGGGGATTAAGAGGTTTAGTTGTCTGCTGTCCCTTTGCCAACCCCCACTCTTCCGGTCTGCTTAACAGCATTTTTTGCTCTTCTGGCAGATTTCGAAGGTGCTGTTTCATTCACTGCTTTTTTCGCTGCTGCTTTCACTTTTTTATTAACAGATCTAATTGCTCTTATTTTTCTTACTCCATCTTCCACAGATCTTAGAACGGGGGTATTATGAAAAATTGTTTTTTGAGCATCCATGATCTTAAATACCTCTTTCATTTCCTCTTGTCCTTGTTTGTAAGCTGCTGAAAACTCTTGTTCATAGGCTAATTTTTTTGCTTCCTCCTGTTCACGGGCTAATACCCTGGCTGCTCGCATCCGTAGACCTTCCCCTACCTCATGACTGGCTTCTATGTTGGCAGCACGAACTATTTCTGGAAACTGGGAGCGGAAATCCGGATCAACCCTGTCAAGAAAATTACGCTGATCTGCGCGGTCCTTTATCCATTTTTTGTATTCGCGTTTTACCATGTCTGCCACTCTAGTAATCCGGGATACCTGTTCCTCGCGAGAGAGGAGTGGTACTTTGGATGAACTTTCAAGGATATCATCAATAATCTTTTTTTGCCCACTGGCCAGTTTTTGATACTGTGGTCCCTGGTGGATACGTGCAGCCTGTAAGGGGTCTAAACCCTTAAGCCTTTCTGAGGACATACTGTTACGAAACACCTTGGGGTCCACTTTATGAATGTTCCTGATCTGCTCTATGACAACAGAGGGTATCCGGTGCAGATTTTTTTCCACAGAGGAGGTGGGGATAGGGAGCTGTGAGGAATCCATTCTACGAACGAGGGTTTTAAACCCCTCATCCGGCATCCGATCCAGGGTTTTTATCAGTTTGTTATAATCCATTTTGGCATACTCAGTGGGAGGGATTTGACTTAACCTTCTTCTGGAAAGATGCATGGCCTGGGCATCTGTGAGTTTGGAAAAATCCACCCGGTTTTTAAATTGTTTTTTTGTTAAAAGAGACAACATAAAAGGGGTGAGTTTTTCCACATCCAGTTCATCCTGCTTTTGTAACATATTCTTTAAGCTTTCCTTTTGTGCCTGTCTTTCCCGCCGGGTCAGTCGGGGGAATTTTCCCCTGCCCCCTCTTAGCATCCACTGAAGTTTTTGGGCCGGGTTTGTAACCCCTTTGGAAGCAAGCTTTAAGCCTTTTAAAACACCAAGGCTTGCAGTACCCCCCACCAGAACCTGACTGGCCCCCTCGCACAGATACTCATACCTGCCCCGGGTGTTAAGGCAGATCATAAACTCATCCACTTCATTCCAAAAACCCTGTTCAAACATGGTCTTTAAACCTCCTGACCCGGAGGCCTGCAAATTCTCTATAAGAAAAGATGCTGTATTCATGGCCTCGTCCCTGTACTCAGAACTGCTTAAAGAAGCCCATGCCATTTTCCCAAGCCCCCTGGCAGCAGAAGCAAAAAACCAGAAAGTATCACTCAATCCATCCCAAAGCCCTGTCAGGCAGGATACGGCACTTAAGCCGGTGATTTGTCCCCAACCCATTTCATCAGTGGGGGTGCAGGCGGTAAATTTGGGCTGTACTGACTGGCAATGCTCGGGCAGGGCCTCCCTACACATTTGCATGATAACACTGCTTGTGTCTTCCGTGGGGTTTTCCCGTGTTTGAAGGCAGGCCGGGGTGTTACAGGCCCCACCGGCTTCTGTGTCCTCATCCAGAGCATAAGACTGCCCAATACCGGTGAGAAAAAAGACACAGATAAAAATTTTCCCTGAATGTGCCATTTAACAAGCCTTCTTACGATTTGGATGATGTGGTTTTGTCCAAAAGGTGTATATGGCCTTATTCGGTCTTTTTTGAGTGAATTCTTTAACTTTTTTTAAGTCAGGGACGGGAAGAAGAAGACAGAGTTTTCAGGAGGCTTTTATTTTTCATATAAGCTGTATTCACCAACAAGGTTTTGTATGTTGGTTTTCTTCAGGTAATCCCTTACGCTTTTGTGTATGGCCTGAGTGTAAGAGCTGTCTATAATACGAAACAGGCTGCCTTCTTCATCAAAAGTTTGTATAAAGGCGTGCGTGGAACCCTCCCTTAAGCGTCCCACACCTGTTTGAGCAAAAATACCATACTCTCCCAGAAGCAATACACCAAAAAGACTGAGCTCCAGGCATACGGCAGCCCCCTCCTCCAAAGCAAAGCCCAGGTCCGGCCCTGTTTGCAAATTTAAAATCATATCTCTAAAACATTTGTCACATTTTGTCTCATCATAATCCCTTATCAGGGGTACAATATGGTTCAGATAAGTGCGGTAAAGTTGTTTATGCTCTCTAAGGCTTCGTTTTTGGTGGGCATGGGGTCTCAAGCCTGTTTTTGTTTCTATAATTTGTGTGGCTATCCTCATCCATTTTCCCAGTAAAGGGGATTTTAAGTCTATAATCCACCCACCCTTGGGATCGTACATCACAGGTTTTAGTTTTTTATTTAAAAAAGTGTAAGGGTTTTTGCCCTCTGCATTTTTAACACCAAAAGCCGCTGTGAGGCCTGTACTGTGAGGGGATACAGTATGTTTTGTTTCTCTTGAAGAGAGCAAAGAATTTTTTTGAGGGTGGGTGGAAACAGCCCCATCCCTAAAAGGTTTGATTTGGGACAAAGTCACAAAATCCCGGATTGTGCTTCCCGCTTTTTGCAATTTTACAAGCAAATCGTTTCCGGTAATCTTCTTTTCTGTTTGAATATAGGAAAAAAAATCCACCTCCACATTAATATACTGATCACCTTCCCCCACAGGGGCTGAAGCAAAATACCTGTTTTTAGGGGAAGAGGGAAAAGCCAGCACATGATTCCATGGTATGTTTTTTATAACAGTTTTTTTGTCTTTGTTGGTGTAAGACACCTCCACATGGTGAGAGCGGATACCTTTTACAGTACCATGAAGTATCCACCCCTCCTCAGGTGTAAAAAACATCACTTTTTGCATGGTGTGAGTGTTTTCCGGGGTTTTAAAGGTCAAAGATCTTTGTTGTTCATAAAATTCCATTTTTTCTTTTGCCAGATGAGACACACGGGCGGAATACACTTTCTGATTGGAGAGCTGGTGGGTGTTTCCAAAGCTGTCTGAGACCCATACCTCCCTAAGGCGGGCTTTTACCACTTTACCAAATACCCATTTTTTATTTTCAAAATAGGCTATAAACCTGTCTTCCCCTTCAAAAATTCCCCGGTTAAAACTTCTTCTGAAAGCATCAAAAGCCTGGTGACCGGTGAGTTTTAATTTTTTGCTTTTGAAGGTAAGGATTTTACCGGCCTCTGAGATTTTTTTTATCCCATGTAAAAACACTTTTTGACAGTCTGTTTGCGGACAGGCGGCAAAAGACAGGCTTAAACCTTTAAAAATAAAAATAGCTTTTAAGATTTTCTTTTTCATAACTCTTAGGGGTTTGATTATACCAGATTTCAGGGGATCAGCACAGGGAAAGCACTTTTTCACTTTTTGAGGGTGAAAATTTTACACACATTGGATAAATTTTTTGTAGTCAAAGGGGAAAAATAAGGATAAAAGGTGATTTATGTCTTCTTTGTCTTTAATGGAAAACAAACTAAAAAAGCCAAAATGGTTAAAAGTGTCTCTTCCTCATGGGGAGCAGTATTTTCGTATTCAAAAACTGATGAAATCCTTAAACCTCAGTACTGTATGCCAGGAGGCCCGGTGTCCCAATGTGGCGGAATGCTGGGGGGGGGGGACAGCCACCATCATGCTTATGGGGGAGATCTGCACCCGGGGCTGCAGGTTTTGCAATGTCAAAACAGGCAATCCCAAGGGGGCATTGGACCCTGAGGAACCGGTAAAAGTGGCACAGGCGGTTTTGCAAATGGGGTTGGATTATGTGGTACTCACCTCTGTGGACAGGGACGATTTACCCGATGAGGGGGCTGCACACTTTGCCCGTACTGTTTCCTGTCTGAAAGAACAAAAAAAAAGAGTGCTGGTGGAGGTTTTAACTCCCGACTTTAAAGGGAAAAAAGAGTGTGTGCAAAAAATTGTGGACGCTGGCCCTGAGGTTTTTGCTCACAATATAGAGACCACTCAAAGGCTCACCCCTTTGGTAAGAGATCCCAGAGCCGGCTACAGCCAGTCCTTAAATGTCTTAAAGATGGCAAAAGACATCAACCCCCGGTCTCTTTATACCAAAAGCTCCCTGATGTTGGGCTTGGGGGAAAGCGATCAGGAAGTGGAACAAACCTTAAGCCATTTAAGGGAGGTGGGGTGTGATATTGTCACTTTTGGCCAATATCTGCGTCCTGCCCGAAGACACCTGCCAGTCAAAGAATATATTTCGCCGGAAAAATTTAAATACTGGCACGATCAGGCCTTAAAGATGGGTTTTTTATATGCAGCCAGCGGCCCTTTGGTCAGAAGCTCTTACCGGGCCGGGGAGTTTTTTATAAAAAATTTGATAGAAAAAAACACAAGCTCTGTACAGAGAAAAGAGGATTAAAATGAAGTCTTCAGAAAAAAAAGTGGTACTTCCGGAATTGGGGGAGGGGGTGCTGTCCGGGGAGCTGGTCAGGTGGCATGTTCAAAAAGGGCAGCAGGTGGGGATGGACGATCCTTTGGCGGAAATCATGACAGACAAGGCCGCCATGGAAGTCCCCTCACCTTATGAAGGAGTGGTGAAAAACCTCATGGCCAAAGAAGGGCAAACTCTGAAGGTGGGGGAGGTTTTACTCACTTTAAGCATCCAGGGAGAGGCAAAAGCCCCGCAAAAAAACACAGAAGACAACAAACCCCTAATGGAAACCATACCAGACAAAACCATTAGGCAAGTCCCCTCACCTTCTGATGAAGGAGTGGTGAAAAACCCGGTAGCCAAACAAGAGGAGGAAAGCCTTCTGGAGGGGGGGGGTGTTTTGGCCACTCCCTTTACACGCAGGCTGGCAAAAAACCTTAAAGTGGATTTAAAAAATGTCAAAGGCACAGGGCTTGCGGGCCGTGTAACCAAAGAGGATCTGGAAAAACACGCTCCGGCCTCCCCCCTGAATTCAAAACAAAAAACACCCTTAAGTGTTGCTGTTTCCGGTGTGAGTGTCCCTTTTGAGGAAGGCCAAAAAAGAATTCCTTTAAAGGGCATACGAAAAAAAATTGCAGAAAAAATGCAGCTGTCCAAGTCTCTGATTCCCCACTTTACTCTCACAGACTCTGCCAACATGGAAGAATTGGACCGTATCAGGAACTCTATAAACGATTCTTTAAAAGAAAAACCGGGCAGGGTGACTTACCTGACTTTTGCGATGAAGGCCCTTTTAAAAACAGTGGTAAAATTTGAGACATTAAATGCGGCCATTGACGATCAAAATTCACAAATTGTTTTAAAAAAATACTACCATTTTGGTTTTGCTGCAGACACACCAAGAGGTTTGCTGGTCCCTGTGGTAAAGAATGTGGATAAAAAATCTTTAACTGATCTGAGTTTGGAAATAAAAACACTGGCACAAAAAGCCAGAGAGGGTCGTATCACACACGAGGAAATGAGTGGTGGCACCATAACCATCACCAATATAGGCAGTATAGGGGGGCATTTTGCCACTCCCATTATCAATACCCCTGAGACCAGTATATTGGGAATGTACAGGTTGTCTGTACAGCCTGAATGGGACGGCAGGGCTTTTCAGCCTCAAAAAACCATGAATTTTTCCCTCACCTGTGACCACCGGCTGATAGACGGAGCAGTGGCAGCCCATGCCTTAAAGTTTTTTATCCACCAGATGGAAAATCCCTTTGCTCTTTTTATGTAAGGGATGGGTTGTTTGGAATCTTCCCGGCAGGGAGCTTAAAAATCATCACCAAAATTCAAAAACAAAGTTTTTGACAAAGTGGAGGGAGCCTCCCCGGAATCCACTTTCCTGTTATGTTGAAACTTGAAACCTCCCGAAGAAGACGGAGTCCTGTGGGAAGCCTGATTTTCCTCTGCCTGATAAACAAGCAGGGAGTTATGAGGTTTTTTGTTTTTCTTATGACTGCTGCGGGCTTTTGCCTGCTGAAGAACAGTATCCCTTACCCCCTGAAAGCCTGCACCTTCTTGAAACAAGGTACGGCATGGATGACTTAAAGCGGAAAAACAAAAAAATGAACTTACAAAAATACAGATAATTTTCATATCCTTAACTCCTGTTTTATAAGGTTATTTGGTAAATAAACCCAGACCTATATCTTAAGTGAAAATAAAACACAAGGGCAGCTGTGGTATTAAGAGCGGTGCATCATCTTTATCAATTACCAACTTTGGTCTGTATACCTGTCACCTCATACCTGCCACAAAACCTGGTTTTGGTGGTAAAAAGAGATTATGCTTCGAGTTATTCTCCGCCGGGCGGATATTTTCAGGTTATTTTGTCCCATAACCTAAAGTAAGAAAGCAGGCATGGATGAAAAAAACAACCACACATGAAAAAAAAAACTCACACTGTGTTCTTTACCCTTCACCCCCCGGGTTCAAATCCACAATGCCACAACAGGAGCCAAAACCGGCTTCTGTAAGAGTTTCCGGCAAATGGGTAAAAACAGAGGGGATTGTCCTCAAAAAGTTTTTATTTGGAGAATCAGATATTATTATACGGGTGTTAAACACCCGCGGGGCTTTGGTGTCCTTAATAGCAAAGGGGGCCAAAAAGAGCAAAAAACGATTTATGGGAGGGGTGCTGGAACCCACTCATTTTATAGGTGTGGAATACAGGCATACCAAAACAACCTCTTTATATCAGTTAAAACAGGCATGGTTTTTAAAGCGGTTTGTGGGTTTAAGAGACAATTATGAATGTTTAAACACCGGGCTTTATTTTTTGAGTTTAATGGAATGTGTTTGCCAGGAGGGCCTGGAAGACTCCAGCGATCATTTTAACCTGCTGGGCAATGGACTGAAAGCACTTTGTAACAGTCCGGATCTAAAAGCCCTGCAGTTTTTGTTTGAACTTCGCCTGCTTTATATACAGGGCATACTTCCCAGGGAGTATCAAAATAACCGGCCCCTTTTGGCTCTCACACTTTCCCAGCATAAAAACCTTATACACAAAGTGCCTGATTTTCAGGATATGATTTCAGACATTCATTCCACGCTTTCTCATCACACACGCTTAAAACCACCTCATTTGTCCTCTGCAAGTGAATACCAAAGTCCTGAAAACACAAATCGTTAAGAAAAACCATATAGAGGGTTTTTGTGGGATTTACGAAATTTAAGAGCTTTTCCAGGCTCAGAGGTAGACAACCAAGGTACTGTTTACTTACATTTATAAGGAATGGGAGTGTTAATAACAGAAAAAGGCGATTGCATGAAAATCATTAAAATAACCCCCTTAAGGCATCTCATAACCACGGTTGTGGCAGGGGTGGGCTTGTGTTCCTGTCAAAATGCCAGCAGGCCTTTACCACCCACACAACCTGTACCGGAGGATTTAAAACAAAGCCTTTTGGATACGGCCTGTGATGAAGCCACCCGGGCCAGGCTGGAAGAGCAAATTGAAACAAACAGCAGGTTTTTTTCCCCCCGGGAAATGGAAAAGTACCTCCAAAATACAAAAGAGAGTATGGAAAGTGTAAAATGCACCAACTAAGAAGATACAAAACAACCACAAATCCATAAAGGAGGTAAAATAATGAAGTTCTTTTTGATTTTATTTTTTGTAAGCTGGTTTTCTTTGGCAAAAATAACAGAAAGCAACATCACAGGAACCTGGGCTTTTACAGGGGTTCCGTGGTGTATCGATAACCCATCAGGAGAAGGCTTTGACTTGGACACCGCCTCTCAAACCGAGGCTTTAAGCTCAAAAACGATTTCTGAGGGGAGCATTGTTAGAGTAAGAAGAGATGGTTCATCTGAGATAACCTTGGTAACACCTTCAGGTTACATAAATGAGATGGGAAACTGGAACATTGAGGATGATGGATTCGCTTTAAAAGTTGAAGGCTCAAGTGGCAAGTTATATTTGACTTACATAGGCGAGCTTCCCCAATCAGGTATGGTGCTTGCCTTTGAAGGGGCTGAAACACAGGAAGAGGAGGAAAGCCTTTGCGGAGAGGACAGAGGCTATATTTTTCCTTATACCAAAATATCTGAGGAATAAGTTTATTTCTGTCCCAATGCATCTCATCCGCAATTATAATGACAACAGCCCCCCTGACAGAGCGATAAAGCCCCCCCCTTTTTCTCTTAGAGCTTGACAGAACCACAAAACCTTAAATATAAAAAGCTTCTTATGAAAAAAAAATGGAACATTCAGGACAGTGTGGAGCTTTATGGTGTTAATGTATGGGGCAGGGATTATTTTACTGTCAATGAGCATGGCCACCTGCAAATAAGCCCCAAAGGACTGGGCGGTCCCCAGCTGGACCTGTATAAAATTATCACCGAGCAGGAAAAACAAAATGTCCGGCTTCCTGTGCTTATCCGTTTTCCCGATATTATCCGTACACAAATGAAGGGGTTGGTGGGATGTTTCAGGCAAGCCATCAAAGAATACGGTTACAAGGGCCGGTATCAGGGTGTCTTCCCCATTAAAGTCAATCAACAAAGTTATGTGGTCAGTGATATTATAAAATCAGGAGGGCCTTATCAGTTCGGCCTGGAGGTGGGAAGCAAACCAGAGCTTTTAATAGCCCTGGCTCTAATGAATCCCCCTCAAAGGATGATCATCTGCAATGGTTTTAAAGACAAAGAATATATCCAAACCGCACTGATGGCTTTAAAAGCCGGGCTAAAGGTTTTTATAGTGGTGGACCGGCTGGAGGAACTCAGCCTCATATTAAAAACCGCTCAAAGCCTCAAAGTAAGCCCTCATATTGGATTTCGTATCAAACTGAACACTCAGGGAAACGGCAAGTGGATGAGCAGCTCTGGTTTTAAATCCAAATTTGGACTGACAGCCAGTGAGATTGTGGAGGGAATACAAATTCTCAAAAATCACAAAGCTTTAAACACTTTAACCCTGCTTCATTTTCATATTGGTTCTCAAATATCATCCATTCACCCCATAAAGTCTGCCATCAGGGAGGTGACACAGATTATGACAGAGCTTTACAGCCTGGGGCTTGCCATAAAATATCTGGATGTGGGGGGGGGCCTGGGAATAGATTATGACGGCACAGGGACTTCCCACTCCTCCACCAACTACAGCACACAGGAGTATGTCAATGATATTGTTTACAATCTGCAAAGCATTTGTGATGAAAAGAAGGTTCCCCACCCTGATATTATTTCAGAATCCGGCCGGTTTTTGGTGGCCCACAGCTCTCTTTTGGTTTTTAACATCACTGATGCCAATACTGTTGAGCAACCGGTGGGCATCACCCCTCCACTAAAACTGGAGGTTGGCCCAAACACCCACCCTTTTATACGGGACCTTTACGACATTTACAAAGGGCTTAAAAAAAACTCTTTTAGTGAATCCTTTAACGATTTAATGGAAAAGAAAAAAGACATTCATCAACTTTTTATTTACAATGTGTTGAATTTAAAGGAGGTGGCTCTGGCTGAAAATATTTACAAAGTGGCAGCTTCACAGCTCAAAAGTCTGACCCAAAACCAGGAGGAGGAGGAAGAGATTTTTCAATCTCTGGCGAGTGAGCTTTCTGATGTTTATTTTTCCAACTTTTCTGTTTTTCAAAGTCTGCCCGATTCCTGGGCCATAGGTCACCTGTTTCCTGTTATGCCCATTCATCGCTTAAAAGAGCAACCCTTAAGAAGGGCGGCTCTTATGGATTTAACCTGCGACTCCGATGGCAAAATAGCAAAATTTATGAACTACAACCTGTGGAAAAAAGAAAATTACCTTATGGTCCATGATTTAAAAAAAAATCAGCCCTATTATATGGTGGTTATGCTCACCGGTGCCTATCAGGAAATTTTGGGGGATATGCACAATTTGTTTGGGGACACAGATGCCATTCATATTTCTGTAAGTTCCACAGGCACTTACTCTGTGGAGCATCATGTGGAGGGGGATTGCGTGTATGATGTGTTAAAGTATGTGGGGTATCATAAAAAAGAACTTATGGAAAAAGTTCATCAAACAGCAGAGCGGGCGGTAACCCGTGGCAGACTGACCAGAAAAGAGGCCGGCACCCTTCTCAAAAACTACAACCAAAGTCTGACAGGTTACACTTACCTTGCCCACAGACATAAAAAGATATAACAGGGAGTAGAGTAATGGATATTATTATTATTGGTCTTTCGGTCCTGTTTTTTTTGGGACATGGCTTGAGCTGGTTTTTTACCAAAACAAAAATTCCGGATTTATTGATTCTTATTGTTTTGGGTTTGGTGTTGGGGCCGCAGGTAACAGGCCTGATTGATCCTCAAACGCATTTGGGGCAGGCAGGTTCTGTACTCGCCACTGTCACTTTGATTATTATTTTGTATGAGGGGGGTATTCATTTAAGTTTTAAGGATTTAATGGAATCCTCCCTTTCCGCCATGTCGCTTTCTGTTTTGAGTTTTTTCAGTATCACTTTGGTAACAACGGTGGTTTTGCTTCCGATGCTGCCTTTTTTTTCCGCCCTGTTGGTGGGGGTGGGGATTGGTTCCACCTCCTCAGCGATTGTGATGCCCATGGTAAAGTATTTGTCCATTTCTGAGAGAACCAAAACGGTGTTGTCTTTGGAATCTGCTTTTACGGATGTTTTAACCATTGTTATTTTTTTGGGGCTATTGGAGTATTTAAGCTCACAGGCCACCGGTGGAGGGGGGGGGCAGTTTTTGCTTAGCTTAAGCTCCACGCCAGTGATTTCTGTGGGAGTGGGGATAGTGGGCGGCCTGTTGTGGTCCGTATTCAGAAAAAAAACAGAGGCCAGCCGTGTGCCTTTTGCCGGGGAGGCGGTGGCTCTTCTGACTTACGGAGTGCTGGAGTTTTTAAACCTTAACGGGGCTATTGGGGTTTTGGCCCTGGGCTTTACCCTGGCCAATATTAATCTGTTACCTGCCACTTTAAGAGGCCCTTTTGCGGAAGATCCCATTACAGACAGAGAGGTTTCCCTGCTGAGTGCGGTGACTTTTTTACTGCGTACCATGTTTTTTCTGTATTTGGGGCTTTTAATTCAGGTGGAGGGATGGGCCTCTTTAATGTGGGCGGGGCTTTTAACTTTGTTGATTTTTGTAACCCGTTATCTGTCTGTGCGTGTGGTGTTGAAGGGGGCAAATGGTGTTTCAAAACTGGATGCTGTCACCTCGACAGTTATGGGTCCCAGAGGTCTGGCTTGTGCGGTACTGGCCACTTTACCTGTCAGCCGGGGACTGGAGCATGGGGAGTGGATTCAAAATCTGATTTTTGCCATTATTCCTTTGTCCATTCTTATCACTTCCGTGTTTGTTTCCCTGTCTGAAAAACAATGGTTTAAAACAAAAATGGAAGGGCTTTTTAAAACTTATCCACCTCACATCCAGCCCGGTTTGCCCACTCCAGAGGAATCTGAAAACAGGTTTTGAAATTAACGAACCACAGATTTTAAAATATCAGCCGGTTTAAACCGCATCTGGGATTTGACGGACCACCAGCTGCTTAGAAAAGCAAAAATCATACCACATCCACCAACCAAAAAAATAAACCAGACATTCAGCTCAACAGGCAAAAACCCTTCCGGAAAAAAAGAATAAATCCAGGGAATACGAAAATACTTTAAAAACACACACACCAGGCCACCTAAAGCCATACCACCCAACAAACCAAAAGCACAAAGCAGCAAACCCACTTTAATAAACAAATCCTGTATTTTTTTCATGGGAAAGCCCATAGCCAGAAGGATACCTGTTTCTTTCTTTTTTTGAACAATCAGCAAAACCAGCAAACAGGATATAGCCAGTAATGTGGCAAAACCCGCCACAGACAAAAACACACTCATAATGATTTTTTCAATCTTAAGAGCATAAAAAACAGAGGAGTTTCTTTCCGGCCACACCTCCACGGTATATCCCTGGCTTTCCAGCACCGCCTTATACAAAGGGTACTGGTAAGGATCCTGGAGCTGTATTTCCACACCGGAAGTGTAAGAGCTGTTTTTCTTAAATGAGGGAAACAAACTGACATCGTAAAATATATAGGAGGAATTCCAGGACTCACTGTGAGCGGAAAACACATATCCCAGTTCTGCTTTTTCAAAACGAAAAGGATGCCCGGGAGGCAATAAAAAATTTTCAGCAGGCACGAGGCTTACCTCCTCCCCTCCATACACCTGAAGTTCATAAGCCAAAGCCTCTCCCATAAGAATTTTTTTTTCACTTTCCAAAAACCAATCCACAGAAGCACCACTGTCAGCGGAAGAGGAGTCTTCCACCTTCTGTGGAAGAGAAAATTGATCCAAAATCAGCTCTTCAGAATCCCCCATGTTTTCTCTGGCCTGCTGAAGCAAAAAATTTAAAAAAGACTGAAATTTTAAAGGCTGATAACCCTTCGCAGTGGCACCTGCAAAAACCCCCTCATGGGATTGAACAACCAAATCCACAGTTTCAAAAAAATAAAGCTCTTTAACATGAGAAAAAAGGGCCTTTTTTTTTAAAATCTCACGAATTCCCTCCACACGGTAAGAGGCACTTTCCGCCCCCCCCAAGTGGTTCTTCCCCCCCTCCACGGAGGGTTTAAAAAACACATTGACATGGGCTTCGTGGATTAAAAACTTTTCCTTAATGGATTTTCCCAAACCATCCATCACACTAAACACAATAACCAAACTGGAAAAAGCAACCATCAAACCTAAAAGACAAATTACAGAAACTCTTTGTACAGTGGCATTGGATCTTCGCGAAAACAAACACCTGTGAAAAAAAACCAAAGGGGACAAAACAGACCGGGCATTGTGAACAGAAGACACTCTTTCTTTTTTTTCCATAACACACTAACCTTTTTGACTTAAATAAGCGTTGATTTGCCTTTTGATACGCTCCACTTTGTGATATATTTTATCCGGACTTACACCTTTTATTTGAGAGTTTTGCATCAACACCCTTCCATGGCACATAACAAATTCCACTTCCTGGCCTGTGGCAGAGTACACCAAATGGCTTAATAAATTATGACGGGGATAAAGATGGGGGTATTTTAAATTAACAGCTGTCAGATCAGCAAAAAAACCGGGCTTGATCCTGCCCGCTTTTATTCGCAGGGCCCGCCCCCCCTCAGAGCTTGCCATGGCAAATATGTCTTTTGGCAAAATAACAGAATCCGGATATTTGAGTTTTTGAAGCTTGGCCGCTGTGTCCATTTCTGTAAATAAATTTAAATTATTGTTACTGGCTGCTCCATCTGTACCCAGGCTTACAACAACACCTTTTTTTAAAAGATCCCACACAGGGGCTGAACCAGATCCCAGCTTCATATTGCTTTCCGGATTGTACGACACAGGGGTTTTGCTTTCTGCCATAATCTGTATATCCTCCTCATTCAAATGGACACAGTGGGCAAACAAACAATCAGGCCCCACCAAACCACAGTTTTTTAAGTGGGCTACAGGGGTTTTTCCATATTGTTTTTTTATAAACTGCACTTCTGAGAGAGTTTCTGCCACATGGATAATCACAGGCAGAGAGTTTTTTTGGGATTCTTCTGCCGCCTGTTTTAAAAGCTCTGGCGAACATGTATAAGGGGCATGGCAGGCCAGAGCCGGAGAGATTCTCTCATGATCTTTATAACGGGAATTGAGAGTGTTTAAGTCCTTTTCCCAGTCAGAAAAAGAATTTAGCATATCCACCGCCAACACAGCCCTTAAGCCATAAGAATCCAAAACCTCTGCCATAACAGGTGTGTGAAAATACATATCACACACAGTGGTTATACCATTTTTAATAAGTTCCAGGGCAGCCAGCTCTGTACCCACACGGACAAATTCTTCCGTAATGGTGTGTTTTTCCAAAGGTAAAATAAGATCGTGCAACCACTGTTTTAAAGTGAGATGGTCCCCCAAACCACGAAACAAAGTCATAGGCAGATGCGTGTGGGTGTTTATCAACCCCGGACACAGCACATGATGGGGAAAATGTATCACCTCCCCGGCAGAAGGCAAAACTTCCGGTACTGAAGACACAAGGCCAATCAAACCCTTATGGTCCACCGCCACCATCTGGTTTTCTTTAATACAAGCCTCTTCTTTTTCCCCGGAGAGAAGGTACCTGCATAATATTAAAGTTTTGAATTTCACTTAAAAACAAACGCCCCCAAATAAAACTTTTCAGCCCCCCTGCCCGGCAAACACAAAAAGAGATTTTACAACAGCCTTTAAAGACGGTTCCAAAAAGGATTTGTTAATTTTTACAGACTCCCCCACCCCACAGGCCGGATTGGACACCACAGAAAACACACTCACATCCGCCTTTAAATAACGAAGAGCTATCACCTCCCACAGAGTGGACATACCAACCACATCCCCCCCTGTTTCTCTCAACATGCGAACCTGTGCCGGGGTCTCAAGCTCCGGACCCAAAAGCCCTGCATACACCCCTTCTGTAACACAAAGCCCCTCTTTTTGCATAAGGGATTTTAAAGCCCGGGTGTTTTTTTTGTGATAGGCCTGTTCCATATCCACAAAATAAGACCCCTCCCCCTGAAAGGGAATTACAGACCCACCGCTTCCCAAAGTGCCTTTACGGGACAAACCACACAAAGGGGTGCTGCCTGTCCAGTTGATATGATCTGTAACTGCCACCACTGAAGCCACCGGCAGGCTTTTCTTTAAACCCCCTGAGATATTGGTTAAAACAAACACAGAGGTACCTGCTTTAAAGGGACCCACAACAGGGGCCACCACCTCCTCAGGGCTTAAGCCCTCATACCCATGAAGCCTGCCCGATTGAAAGCAAATACTTTTTTGTGTTTTTTTGTTTTGAAAATAATAATACTCCCCACAGTGAGACAGGGCGGAAGGGGGCTTCATCCCCGGTACCTGTGAAAATTTAAACTTTCCCCTGTATTCCCATAAAGAAAAGCTGTCTTTTATTTCCAAAAACACATCTCCAAACAAAGAACCCAAAACAAAATGCAGGTGGGGCGGGGGAATTTTAAAGCTTTTGTATTTGTTCTCAAAAAACATTTTGGAATCAGACACTGTTTTTACCTCAAGCATATTGCAGACTTAACGGGGCTGCCTCATGGTTACAAGCTCTTCCGCACTGGTGGGGTGTACCCCTATGGTTTGATCAAAATCTGACTTTTTGGCCCCCATTTTTAAAGCCACAGCAAAACCCTGTATCATCTCAGGGGCATCCTGACCGGCAATATGCACTCCGCAAACCTGATCCGTGTCCTGATTCACCAGTAACTTCATAAAAGTTTTTGGGGAAAGCCCCGTCACTGTGTACTTCAGGGGACGAAATTCAGAAGTGTAGATACGGGTTTTTATTTTTCTGGCCGAAGCCTGTTGCTCCGTCAGTCCCACTGTAGCCACAGGAGGGTTGGTAAATACCGCTGTGGGGATAAAATCATAACTTAATGTTTTTTCAGAACCTGCAAACAAATGTTCTGCCAGCAAAACACCCTCTGAAGTTGCCACAGGGGTCAGCTGATAAGAGGTGTCTGCACAATCCCCCAAAGCATAAATATTTTTTACCGAGGTCTCATAGTGTTGGTCGACTTTAATTTCACCGGAGGAGTTAAGCTCAACCCCCACTTCATTCAAACCCAAAGAGTCCACAAAGGGCTTTCTTCCTGTGGCACACAAAACTTTATCCACAAGATACCTGGCACCACTTATGCACTCCACCTGAATCTGATTTTTTACCTTTTTTAAACAGGAGACTGTATCTTCCGTCAGGATCTTGACACCGGATTTTATCATTTCGTTTTGCAAAAACTCTCTGACATCCTGATCAAAACCCCTTAAAATCCATTTACGCCGTGAGAGCAAACTCACCTTTGTACCAAAATTATTAAAAATAGAGGCAAACTCAAGTCCAATATAACCACTCCCCACAATAAAAAGAGAGGCGGGCCGGCTGCTCATTTCAAAAACATCGTCTGAGCTCAAAAAATGTTCCCGTCCCGGGACAGGAAGCATAAAGGGTCTGGCCCCCACAGCTATCAGGATAAACCGGGCTGTGTAAGTTTGATCCCCCACACACACTTTATGAGGGGCGGTGATTTTTCCGTATCCTTTTAAAATCTGAACCTGTTTTTTCTGCAAAAGTTTTTCATAAACACCTTCCAGCCGCTTAAGCTCTTTATCCCTCAGCTGCTTTTGAGCCTGCCAGTTGAGTTTGTAATCGGAAACCTCCCACCCGTAAGAGGAAAAGTACTGAAGATCCTTGGGCAATTCACTGGCTGCCAGCATCAATTTTTTGGGAATACAACCCTTAAGTACACAAGTTCCCCCCATGCGATGGGATTCACAAAGAGCCACCTGTGCACCCAGGCCTGCCGCCCACCGGGCAGCCCTCACGCCTCCCGATCCACCACCTATTACCAGCAAATCAAAATCATACTTTTTTACGCTCATTTATTAAGGGTGTCCAGGTAGGTGTTTAACTCTTCCATACATTGGATGCTGCCTTCCACCACCTGATGAGAGGGGTGTTGAGGATTGTCTGTCTTTTCAAGACATGCCACGCTGTCCCCCACAGCCATACTTAAACCCCTTTCACACTTTATATTGCCTTTACAATCCGCTTCTTTTACCCGAAGGTTGGTTTTTTTTCTGAGTTGCTCAAATCGGGCGGATAAGGCTGACGAAACCTCCTGACTGCTCACTTTTTGAGTGTTGGTGCAGGACAGCACACAAAAAGACGCACACAAAAAAAAGGCAAAAAGAAACACCGGCATCACATTCCCCCATTTTTCCTTCATTTCTTAAAAGAGTATCTTTATTTTACAGAGCCTGTCTACTTTTTTTGTTGCTCTTCATGAAGAAGATTTGTCATCACAGACACCATAACTGCCAAAGAGCTTAAAAAACACATCACCCCTGTAAGAATTAAAAACACCCCCACCCCTCTTCCCCACAAAGTCACAGGGTAAATATCCCCGTATCCCACTGTGGAAACGGTTACCAGGGCCCACCACAAAGCATCCCCATAGCCCAAAACATCCGGGTTAACTCCGTACTCAAAAATAAAAAACAAATAAGCGGAAACAAACATGATGGTGTTCCCCAAAATGGCAAAATAAATCAACAGGGGGGTTGTAAGGGTTTGCAGTAAAACCCGGGAAATCTGCGAAAAATGATGATGTGGCTTAAAAGAATACAAACTCATAAAAACACCTTTTTTAGGGCAGAAGAAGAATTTGCCGGCAAAGCTCAAGCATGTTGATTTTAACACGGGGATTAAAAAAATCAAGAGTCCATTTTTCATCTCTTATATGATCTGATATAACAGACAAACAACATACAGACAGGCCATAATAACGGGCGGCACACATGAGAGCAGAAGCCTCCATTTCCACACACTGTACACCCTGTTTTTTAAATTCACTCACCTTCTGTCGGGTTTCCCTGAAGGGGGCATCGGTGGTCCAGCTGGTAACACATTTTAATTTGATATGAGTTCTCAGGCTTTGATAAAGAGGAAGGGTTTTTAAAACTGTAACAGAGGGAAAGGGTTTTTTTTTCAGTTTTTCCTCTTTTTTTTGGTAGTGGTAAGAGCAACCCTCATCCCTGAAAGCTTTTTGAATAAAAACCTGGTCACCGGTTTTTAAATCAGGACTTAAAGCCCCTGCCATGCCCAAAGTGATAAATTCTTTTATCCCCAGGGCTTTTAGTTTTTCCATACCTATGACGGCAGCAGGGGCCCCTGTACCCAAACCACTAACAACCACTGTCGGGGGATTTAAAAGGGAACCAGATTTTTTGTTTCCCTTGTGGTTTAAGATCTGTTTTTGGTATCGATCTATCACCATCCCTGAAATACGGACACTTTGCTTAAAAACATAAGAGGCGGGAAGGTTTTTTTTTAACCTTCCTGCGAGACCTGAGGTCAAACACAGTATTGCTGTTTTGACATCCTTTAAAACCTCCCTCAAAGGGGTTTTTTTGTGATGAAGAATGTAATTCATCAGCTGGACAGGGCAGACC
Organism: Bdellovibrionales bacterium; assembly: GCA_965200025.1. Classification (GTDB taxonomy): domain Bacteria; phylum Bdellovibrionota; class Bdellovibrionia; order Bdellovibrionales; family UBA1609; genus JANQSP01. The sequence continues at coordinate 108,036 of OZ241325.1, read as the reverse complement.
AAAGACAAATCTTTACCATAAGATGCGTGTTTCATAAAGAAATTTATTTTTCTCTGTAGTGAAAGAACAAAAACTGTGTTTTTTGGGAAGGGTTAAAATTATTGTCACTCACCAGCACCACAAGGTAAGTGTTTTTATCCACCCGCGGACCCAAAGCCAGACCTTCCAGGTTGTCCACTTTGTATTTTTGTAAAGAGGCCGGACTTAATTGGGAGTGTTCAGCAGAGGGCAAAAAGTCCCACACCTGTTGTTTGTTACAAGGGGTAAAAGTTTTGTTTTTTAAGGAAGGGTGTTGGAAAACATTATCCGCCGGAGAGCAGTCAGCCAAAAACAGTTTTACCACATTCAGATCTGATTTTCTTTTTCCTGAAATATTTTTGTTCTTCAGATAAGCTCTTTCTATCACCAAAAATTGCATGTTCCCCAGAGACAAAAAATCTGTCAGGCCATTTTCCCCCTGCATGTCATGGAGTTTTATTTCTGAATCCATGGGATAAACAAACTGACTGGATAAAGTTTGGGATTTGACTTTGAATCTGGTAAAACGAATATACTGTTTTGAAATCTGGTTTTTTTTCTTACTCACAGACACATCAGACAGGCTTTTGACATGGATTCTGTCCTGGTGCAGCGGGCTTTCTGTTGCCAGCCACAAATATTTTTTATCGGGACTTAGGGCCAAAGCCTCAAAGGCTTTGTTTTCTCTCACCCCCCATGTCCCCACCTGTTTCAGATCCTGTGGCCAGAACACAGAGGCCAGAGGCCAGGTTTTTTGCCACTCCCCTTTAAGATTAAAGCTCAAAAGAGAGGGGGCTTGTATGAGGTCAGGCATTTGAGCCCCTTCAGAACTCACAAAAACCTGAGGGTTTTCACCTTTGTTATACAAAACAGCCATTCCCTCCGGATCGATGGGTAAAAAGGGCAGGCCCTTTAAGCGGGTTAAAAACACCTGATCTGTAACTTTAAAAGAATAGGAAACCTGCTGGGGGGGGGAGTTAAGCTTTTTCTTTCGGCTCTGAAGTTTGAGGTGGTAAAAACGGGGGGGGCCTTTTTTTCCCTTGTCATCTGAGAGGGCAAAAAAAGTTTGTGTGGGGGGATAATAGCTTAAAGCGGAAAGCCCGCCCAAAGGCACAGAGCGAAAAGTATAGGCATGAGGCAAAACCTGTTCATTGACAAAATAGAGTCTCCCCCCCTCTTTGATCCTCTTTTGAGAAGATGGGGGGGTGGGTTTTTCAGAAAAGCTTACACAAGCCGTCACAAAGAAAAACAAAAATGTAAAAAAAATGCTCATCAGGTTTTTTCCGGAGTTGGGAGGGGATTAGTCTCTATAGCGACTTTCCTCCCGGTCCCTGCGTCTGCTGTCGCTTCTTTCGCGATTTCTTCTTCGACCTCTGTTGTAGGAGTCTTCATCCTCATCCCCCTCAACATCGCAGGACAAATGATAACCGGTATCAGACACATAAGACCACCCTTCCAACTCATCCCTTAAAAACCAGTGTAAAAACTGCATTCCGGTGTTCGAAGAGCTGCTGCTGCTGTGTTTCCTGGCCACTTTGTAAAGACGTCTGTTGGCTTTGTCAAAATTAAGAACAAATCTGTTTTGTATCCGGTCCAGCTGATCGATGGAAAGCTGCACACTGGCCTTGGCCTTGGCACTTCGGGCTTTTTCTTTTTCCGCCTCCAGGCGTTGCCGGGTGCTGCAAAGTTGATCTCCGGCCTCTGTGAGTTTCATGTAAGCACAGGCCCTGACCCTCTGCTGTGGAGTTTTTAAACTGACAAAATCTGTTATAATGTCGGTAAAATTCATACCCCCCACGGCATTCATGTCCTCTGGGGAACAAATCACATAACCCTCATCTGCCAAATGCTCGGGCAGCTCTATCTCCTCCACCTCTCCACGCCGGTCATCACCACCAGTATCTCTGGGTAAATCGTCATCGTAGTACATGCCCCCACATGAGGAAAAAAAATAAAAAATAATCAAAAAACTGATAATATGCTTTTTCAAAAGACTCTCCTGCCATGAGCAACAAATAAAATTCTTAAAAACCTCTTAAGTGATTTATCGGAAACTGTAGAGGAACTTTACACTCACCTATAGTATAGATTTTAACCGACTTTGGTCTTAAACCCTTTGTCCCGGGTAAAACAAAGTTTTGGTTAATTCACTTGAACATTACAGGTCAATGGCTTAATTGTTTTCTGGTGCCTGGTGTAGTTGTTATGGGAGCCCAATGGGGCGATGAAGGTAAAGGAAAAGCCGTTGATGTGTTTTCCAGCCATGCGGACTATGTGGTTCGTTATCAGGGAGGGGCTAACGCCGGTCACACTCTTTATGTCCATGGCAAAAAAAAGATACTGCATTTGATTCCCTCCGGGGTGTTTTCAAAAAACACCGTATGTGTAATTGCCACAGGCGTGGCCCTGGATATAGAGACTTTGGCAAAAGAGATAAAACTTCTTAAGGAGTCCGGGCTTCACTTAAGTGCCGGCAAACTTCTTGTTTCCCACTCGGCCACTTTGCTTTTAAGTTACCACCGTCTTTTGGATCAGGTCAGGGAAAAGGCTGCCAACGGAACAAAAAACCAGATAGGAACCACTGGCAGAGGGGTGGGTCCGGCTTTTGAAGACAGAGCCAGCAGGCGGGCTCTTTTGTTTGGAGATATCTTTCAGGATAAAGAAACTTTAAAACGGAAACTTCAGTCCAATTTAAGGGAGAAAAACTTTCTTCTGGAAAAATACTACCATCACCCACCTGTGGATATACAAAAAACACTTCATCAGATTTTAACTCTCAGGGAGGAATTAAAGGCCTACCTCGTACCGGATACATCGGGAGTGATAGACAGGGCCTTAAAAAACAGGAAAAAGGTCCTGTTTGAAGGGGCCCAGGGAAGCCTGCTGGATATTTTCCACGGCACTTATCCGTATGTAACCAGCTCTCACACTCTCTCCTCTGCAGCTCTGACGGGTACCGGTGTGGGGCCTGCCTCTGTTCAGAAAGTGATAGCCATTACGAAAAGCTACACCACAAGGGTGGGACAGGGGCCTTTTCCCACCGAATGCAAAGAGGTGTGTGGGGGGCAGCACCTCCAGCAAAAAGGGGAGGAATGGGGGGCTACAACAGGACGCAAACGACGATGTGGCTGGTTGGATCTTATGGCTTTAAGATATGCCGTTCGCCTTAGTGGAGTTACCCATCTGGCTTTGATGAAGCTGGATGTTTTGTCCGGTTTGAAGGACATACCCGTTTGTGTGGCCTACCGGTTAAAGGGGCGGGTGATAAAAGATTATCCTGTGCAGGTTTGTGACTTAAGTCTGTGTGAGCCGGTGTATCAAAAACTTAAAGGCTGGGAGGAGGATATTTCCCGGGTCAGAGAGTTTAAGGATTTGCCACAGGCCGCTCAAAATTATGTAAAATTTGTTCAGAAGCAGCTGGCCGTACAGGTGGATGTGATTTCTGTTGGCTCTTTAAGAGAGCAAACTTTGTTCTTAAACCCCTTGTTTTAAAAATCCTCAAAAAAAACCACATTTCAGCTTATATTAAGGCTTGACAAAAAATGGGGGGGGGGTAAAGTGGATTTCAGAAACCCTTTGTGGAGTTTTTTAAAAATTTAACCAGGAGGATTTTAATGAAACCACACTTATATATTTTCACCCTTTGTTGTTTTGGCTTTTTTGCACAAACTCAGGAGATTCCTGTCACCTCTGTGTGTGACAGAACACCACAGGTTAAAGAAGAAATTCTTAAAAAAGTCAAAAAAACAGATTGTGCTGCGGTGACTTTTGAGGAACTCAAAGCCATAGAGATGTTGGTTTTATATTATAGTGGTATCACTTCACTCAAAACTGGTGATTTTTCAGGGCTTTTTTCTTTAAAAGTACTGGACATCAGTACCAACCAGTTAAAGAGCCTGCCTCATGGAATTTTTTCCCATCTGCCTTACCTGACAAATCTCAGTCTGATTGGTAATCAGCTGGAGGAGCTGCCTAACGGAGTTTTTAACCTGCCGGCCTTGCGTACACTTAAACTGGGTGCCAACGACTTAAAGAGCCTGCCTCAAAATATTTTTCACCACACGTCCAACCTGGAATGGCTTTCCCTGGGTCACAATCAACTCACTCATCTGCCTCAGGGTATTTCTCACCACCTGCCAGTCCTGAGGGTACTTTTACTGAATAATAATCAGATTTCAAAAGCAGAACAATCCCGCATTGCTGAAGAGGTCAAACATCTCCCTTATTTTGAAATACTGGATGCAGATGATATTAATATTGAAATAGACAGATCCATCTCTGAAATCCCCTACCCTTACCCCAATCCGATCCCCTAACCCCCAAGTAAAGACCCCATAAAAAACCTGGTGGTTTTGACACCCACCCCTCTTTGCCTGATGCACAGAAAAGCAGGGGGGTGGGGGCAGGCCATTTTTTGGCTCTCAGACAACAGTCATTGACTTATGAGGGGATTATTGGGAAAGTGAGTGGCAGCTTTGATCCGCTAGCTCAGTTGGTAGAGCATCTCCCTTTTAAGGAGAGGGTCCTTGGTTCGAGCCCAAGGCGGGTCACTTGTTGTTCCCTTCGTCTAGCGGTTAGGATTTCACCTTTTCACGGTGAAGACACGGGTTCGAGTCCCGTAGGGAACGCCATTTTTTTATTTCAAAAAAACCTCCCTAAAGGGGGGGGGGGTTCTTATCCAATTGATAATCAACTTCAATCAAAAAAATATCTTTATTCCAATAAAAAAATTGGAAAATGCTAATTATAGTATGTAGAATCATAATTAGCAAGTTTATATATAGCTTATAAAAAGTGTTATGAGCAAGACTATATTAAAACATTTTGGAAAACGGGTGCAGGCAGAGAGGATAAAACGAAACCTGTCTCAAGAAAAACTTGCTGAGAAAGCTAACGTCCATAGAACTTATATTGGAATGATTGAAAGAGCTGAAAAAAATATCACATTACAAAATATAGAAAAAATTGCAAAAGCACTTAATGTAAAAATTAAAGACTTATTTAACAGCTAAACGGCAATGAAGAATATAAATATACAATCACCCTATAAAAACATCCCACCAGATAAATGGGATGACATCACTAAAAAATTAGTTAAAAAACATCCTCTATCTGCAAATGAAATAAAAAACACCGTTCTTTTGGCATGGGATGAGATTTTTTTCTCTCGTATAGGTCAAAAACCTTACTATATAGGAAAGGATATAAAGCCAAAACCTCAAATTATGGGTTTCTTCCTGCATGAATTAATTGCACTGGCTTTTGAAAAAAAATATCCTGGCAAATGGAAAAAAGAACAATCTGTAAAGGATAAAGATATAATTTTTATTCCAAATAATATATTTTCAATTGAGATCAAAACCTCTTCTAATCCAACACGCATTTTCGGAAACAGAAGCTATGCTCAAAAAAACCAGGCTGCTAAAAAAGAAAAAACTGGCTTTTACCTTGCAGTAAATTTTGAACAGTTTCAGAAGAACAAAATTCAACCAAGGATTCTTAAAATTAGATTTGGCTGGCTGGATCATGAAGACTGGATAGGACAAAAATCCCCCACCGGGCAACAATCTCGTTTAAGCAGGGAAATTGAAGATAAAAAGTTGATAGGTTTATATACTGCTGAATAAATTCACTTGTTTTTTTGACTCTAAAAAGTTTAGTATTCTTTCTACAGCGAGCTGGCAATATTTTTCTTCTATTTCAAATCCGATAAATTTTCGTCCTTGCTCCAGTGCTGCAACAGCTGTAGTACCTGAACCTAAGAACGGATCCATAACAATATCATTATCATTGCTTGCTCCTTTAATAATTCTTTTTATAAGTCTTTCTGGGAATTGGGCAGGGTGTGGTGTACGTTCTTTTGAACTACGATTTTTACCAGAAGTAACCTTTGCAATTTGCCAAACATCTGTAGGATTTTTACCAAGAGGGTTACATTTTAACCTTCCGTTCTTTTTTTGATTTGGATATTTCACATTGGGATCTCTAATTTCATCAAGATTAAAAGTATAATTGTTTTTATCTTTAACATACCACAGTAATTTTTCATTCCTTGGAGAAAAAAATGTTTTTCCAGCCACACCAGCACCATAATTCCATACAATTTCCTGAATTAAATAAAATGGTGTCCTGTCCCACAGGAGATATGCAAGAGGAACAGCTTTTCCTTTATCATCTATAAAAATATATCCAATATTGAGCCAAAATGCACCATTTGATCTTGTAACACGATAGACCTCTTTGATCCATTTATCACTCCAGGACAGATAGTCATTCAAAGGTTTTACCTGTTCATATTCTTTACCGATATTATATGGGGGGCTGGTAACTGTAAGGTGTATTACATCTTTTGGAAGATAGTTCATAGCTTGCAAACAATCAATACAGAAAATCATACAATTTTCATTTTCAAAATACGGTTTTTCAAGCTTTTTTTTTATTGTATCCAGTTGTTGTAATGAGGTTTTCATAATAGATTTAAGATGTCATGGATCATAACCAAAGGCAATAAATATTTTCCCTTTGCGGTGATTCCAATGACGGAAACACAGCAAAAGACCTGCTCTTGTCAGTCCTTTATTCAAGTGTCCCCATATTTAAAGCTCCATAAAACCTCTGCTATGAAAACCAGTTTTCCCAAAAAATCATAGGCAAGCTTCATTTTGAGCATCAATTTTTTCCCTGTTTTAAAACAACCTGTTGGTTTCTTTAGATTCCATTAACCCTGCCTCTTCAAAAAAAGCAAGGAGGGGGTACTTTTTAAACTTGAAGACCACAGTCATTGACTTATGAGGGAATTATTGGGAAGGTGAGTGGCAGCTTTGATCCGCTAGCTCAGTTGGTAGAGCATCTCCCTTTTAAGGAGAGGGTCCTTGGTTCGAGCCCAAGGCGGGTCACTTGTTGTTCCCTTCGTCTAGCGGTTAGGATTTCACCTTTTCACGGTGAAGACACGGGTTCGAGTCCCGTAGGGAACGCCATTTTTTTAAGGAGGAGGCCTATGAATACAGCTCCCGTCAGCAGACTATTGAGCAATCAGGAAAAACGCCAGGCGGGGGTGGTGTCTGGTTTTTCTGAGATGGTACGGGATTTATCGTCTGAAATACGGGGGGATGTTTCCAGTAAAACTTTAAAACTTTCTGATATGCCGGAAATCAGTATTGAAACCAGGAGGGAACCCCATGGTTATAAAAATAGGTTCAAGATAACCTTAAGGGTTTATTTTTGATGATTTTCAACAACAAAATGTACATGTTTTCTTTCCTGTAATTGAACCTAAACTCACACTCCTTTAAATGCAAGTAAAAGGTACTCTTACTCATCCCCCTAAATTTCGAAAGCCTCACCTTCGCCAAACCCCAAAAATTCTCTATCCCATTGATATGATTCCTCACACCACCCCCATCCTCCTCGAAAACTCATTCCTCCCATGATACACCCGATAATGCCTCTTATAACCCAGACTCACCAACCCATCATAAGTCTTAAAACCATCCGTGTAAATCGTGGAAGACTTATCCACCCTTTGACTTATCAGAGGGATAATTGCCCTCCGGGAACAGTTTTTAATCACCTGGGTATATACCTTACCCCTCCCTTTGTTTTAACCCAAAAACAATCGTCTTACCCCAAGAACCACGACCCCGGAGACCACGAGCACGACGTGTTCCAAAATAACTCTCATCCACCTCCCCGGACGGGAAAAGACTTGCCTTCTCACAAAACTCGGCTATCCGGGTTCTCACCTGTTTTAAGAGCCTGTTGATACACATCCTTAAAATCAGAGACAAAGGCTATCTGACTGGCTGTTAAATCTCCGGCAAAGAGCTTGATAATTTGACGAAATTTCCTCTCAGAAATTCGGGAACGGACAAAATACTTGTTTTTCATAATGATAACAATAAGTTAACTCACATTTTAGTCAACTTAAAGTATCTTGAACCAAGAATTTTTTTACAAAAAACCAGGGAAAGATATAATGTTTTCCCCCAAAAAAGCTTTAAAATGCCTTCCGGGGATCGGGAGTGCATTTTTTGACAATATTAAAGTTTGACAAAAAATGTGGGGGGGGGTAAAATGATGTTATGATAAAAACCTAAAACCCTTAAAAAGGAGTAAAAAAAATGAAAAAGCTTATTTTGTTATTCATTGTTTTCAGTTTCCCAATAACTTATGCACAAGCTCTTACTTTAAAACAACAATTAACAGAACAATGTCGAACAGCTCTCACAGCTATTGAGAGGGAAGCCAACCCGGGAATCAACCCCAATTCACATATCACCCCAGCTTATATCAGAATGAGCCTGCAATACAATAACGCATGCTCATCTTCTGAGATAAACAGAATATTTACTTCTGGTTATGCTGACACAGTTGTAAATTGCGATCCCACTCATGAACAGTGCATCCCCCCTCCCACACCACAACAACTGGAAAGTCTCAATGAAGAACAAATCCGCCGCCTCGCACCACAGTAAAACAGAATGCCTCTCAAGGAAGAACAAACCCACCAATCTTTAGAGGAACAGAAACATTCAGATAAAAACCCAGTGTCCCTTTTTTTTACTGCCATAAAGCCGCAAAGGGCAGGGCAAACCATTTTTTTAAGGGGTAAGACACCATTTTGTCCAAAAAATTAAAGTATAAAATTATAATTTTTTCATTCTTTTTCTGGATTTTTCCAGACATGGAGCTGACCCCAACATTTTGGATAACAGCGGCAAGCGTCCCATTGATTACAAAAAAGAGGCCAAAAAAGAAAAACAAACACCCTGGTGGGACGACGGTTTTTACAGAATAGATGAAGAAGGTAACAGAACAACAAGCATAAGAATGATCAGAACACACAGCCTAATATATCAAATCAGAGGTAAGTGCAGAGATTTTTTCCAATATTTGAGATAAGAGTCAAACCATTCAGATGGATGGACAAGATTGAAAAGGAAGGGTTAAAAAATTTGGTGAAGATCCGTAAAGGGCAGCACCTGGGCATGGGTGCGTTTTTGTTTTTGCTCCCCTGCGTAAATCAGATAAGGTTGTATTTTTTTGCCCCCGGTGATCTGTGAAAAATAAATAAGATTTTTTAAAAAACTCCCTGACAAAGTTTTGCTGGCCTTAACCTCTATAGCTTTTAACACCCTGTTATCTATTAAAAAATCAACCTCATAACCGGTTTTGTTTCTCCAAAAATACACCGGGGCAGGCTGCCCCCGGTTAAAAAAGTACTTCTGAAGCTCTGAAAACACCCAATTTTCAAACAAAGCCCCTTTTAAAGGATGCAGGGTGATATCACTGGCCCTCCTGACAGACAAAAGCCAGCACAGCAGTCCCGTGTCATAAAAAAATATTTTGGGGGACTTTACCAGTCTTTTATTAAAATTTTTATAATAAGGTGCAATCCTTTTGGCAATAAAACTGCTTTCCAGCAGGGATAGCCATGATTTGACTGTGTTTTGTGACAAACCACAATCGTTTGACAAAGACTGAAGATTAACAGTTTGCCCCACACGGGCGGCACACATTTTTAAAAAAACATTAAACTGTGAAAGATTTGAAATATTTTTAATCAACCGAATGTCTTTATGAACATAAGTTTCCACATAATTGTTAAACCATCTGTTCTCTCTAAGATTCTCCACAAACAGCTGAGGGTAACCTCCTTTAAAAATCACATCCTCTATTGTTTGAAATTTATACTGTGGTTTTAATTCCTCAAAAGACAAAGGTAAAAGTCTTAAAATGGACACTCTGCCAGCAAGCGACTGGCTTATTTTTTCATCCAATAAAAATTGATTGGAACCAGTTAAAATACACCATCCTTTTTTTTTGTTCTGATCCACCTCAGTTTGAATGTAAGACAGAAGAGCAGGCACTCTTTGAGCTTCATCAATAATAACACCTGCTTTGTAAGAGGATAAAAATCCACGGGGATCCTGGGAGGCAAAATCCCTGTTTTCCAGGTCTTCCAAAGACACATAAGCTTTTTTGGGAAAAGCTTTTTGAACCAAAGTGGTTTTGCCCGACTGGCGGGGACCTAAAACTGCCACCACCGGATACTCTGCGGCAGATTGCTGAAGCTCTTTTAACAAAACACGGGGAAGATATTTTCTCATTTCAGCTCCCAGATTACAGGAAATTGGACAAATATGCAATCAAATTGCATATTTGTCCAAAAAATCAACGAAAAATTTTTAAAAACACTCCCTGCCAGGGTATTTTACCCGCCTGCCAGGCAAAACCATGATAGCTGTTTTGTACTTTAACCCTCAAACAGGGAGGAGAGGTATATGTGAGCTGCCCGGAGAGTACCCCAAGAGGGAGGAGTCCTCATACCATCTTAAGCGAAAGGAGGGGGAAAGGGTAACTTGTTTTTGGGTTCCATCTCAATCTCTTCATCATTCAGGATGGCACGGATTTGTTTAGGACTTAACTCCTTTTTGTTCAAACGCTTCTTTACTTCCTCTACTTTAAAAGCCAGTTTATCCAACCTTTCTCTTGCATTTTTTGATTTTATAACACCATTGTCTATCAAATTGTATATCTCATCTAAACTAAAGCCTTTATTATTTAACAGAAGCATAATGTGAAAATTATTAAATTTCGAGCTTTTTGTTCTAAAAATACTGTAGATTTCTCCGGTAGTATTGTTGCCTACTATTTTTTGGACTTGAGAGGGGGTAAGTCTTCTGTGTAAAATATCCTCTATTTTGGCTACTATCTTCTCCTTTTTTAAAAGAAAAGATACCGAAGACAGTAATAAACCATTCTTTAAAAGTATATATCCATCGTGACGGGTTAAACCACTTTCAATCAGAGTACTGTAATAATCATCCTCAAAATTCTTATCCAGGAGTTTCGAAGAGGATATACGAAGTGTTGACCACTTCTTCTGTAATTTAACAAGTGCTGTACTTTGGGAATCAGTTAAACCTTCCCCCATCTCTTCTTCTGCCCTGTCTCTGCTTTTAAGATAAGCTAAAAAACCTCTCTTGTTATCCTGATTTACGAAAAATTCTGGATGGGAAAGTAAACCCGAAATCACATGTGGTGATTCCAAAGTGTCTGCCAACTCATTAAAACTTCTTATAAGAAGTTCATAATCATATACCCTCATCTTCCTGCTATTATTTATTTTGTGTATATGGCTCTCCAGTAAAACTGTCAAATGTATTTGATGAGTATTGATTTTCTGTTCTGTTCTTATAACATCCAACAAACAGGTCATGTTGTAAAGCCTCCATAGTGCTTGTTTGTCTTTTGATATAAAGTAATAATGTAATGCCAGTATCTCAAAGACACTGAAGTTATCCACTAAAAAGTTATTCTCTTTAAAAAAATTACTGCTTTCAGGATTGTAAAAACCCCTGCTGTGCATAATGTGATCCACTATAAAATCGGCAGCAGGAGAAAGTTTTTTACCCAGAGTGTCCTCCACTCTTTTCACAATATCCATTTTCTTCAAAAAATGGGGGAGTGAAAAAAGTTTTTCACATTCCACAGAATAAGCTTTTAAAGAGAACAGTACCAAAACCATCAGAAATAACATTTTAAACATCTTAAGATACCTCCATAGAATAAAAAAAACCTGCCACACTTAATAAGGTTTTTTTACCCCCCCCCTATTTTTTGTCAAGCCCCCGGGGTGTATTTTTTTCTTTGTAAAAAATACACCAGGGGACCTGATAATTCCTGCTGCCCCGGAAAGCACCAAGAGTGATGAGTCCTCATACCATCTTAAGCGAAAGAAGGGAGGAGGGGTAACTGGTCTTTGGATTCCAGCTCAATTTCTTTACCAATCAGGATGGCACGGATTTGTTTAGGACTTAACTCCTTTTTGTTCAAACGCTTCTTTACTTCCTCTACTTTAAAAGCCAGTTTATCCAACCTTTCTCTTGCATTTTTTGATTTTATAACACCATTGTCTATCAAATTGTATATCTCATCTAAACTAAAGCCTTTATTATTTAACAGAAGCATAATGTGAAAATTATTAAATTTCGAGCTTTTTGTTCTAAAAATACTGTAGATTTCTCCGGTAGTATTGTTGCCTACTATTTTTTGGACTTGAGAGGGGGTAAGTCTTCTGTGTAAAATATCCTCTATTTTGGCTACTATCTTCTCCTTTTTTAAAAGAAAAGATACCGAAGACAGTAATAAACCATTCTTTAAAAGTATATATCCATCGTGACGGGTTAAACCACTTTCAATCAGAGTACTGTAATAATCATCCTCAAAATTCTTATCCAGGAGTTTCGAAGAGGATATACGAAGTGTTGACCACTTCTTCTGTAATTTAACAAGTGCTGTACTTTGGGAATCAGTTAAACCTTCCCCCATCTCTTCTTCTGCCCTGTCTCTGCTTTTAAGATAAGCTAAAAAAGCTTTCCTGTTATCTTTATTGACTACATCAAAAAGTAACCCTTTAATCCTCTGTAGTGGTAAGTTTTCTGGTGATTTCAAAGTACCTGTCAACTCCTTAAAAGCTCCTATAACACGCTCATAATCATATATTTTCACCTTCTTGTGGCTATTTATTTTGTGTATATGACTCTCCAAAACAATTGCCACAGTTGCTTGATAAAGACTGATTTCCTTCTGTTGTTCTTTTACAGGTTTCAACAAATAAATAATGTTATCTAACCTCTGGTTTTTTGATACCAGGTTCTGTAGTAAAAGTATCTCATGTACACTGAAGTTATTCATTAAAAAGGCAATGTTATCCCCTTCAAACAATTTATTGCTGTCAGTGTAAAGATCCCTGCCTTTCATAATGTTATTTACTATAAACCCGGCACCGGAAGGGAGTGTTTTACCCAAAATGTCCTGCAATTTACTCTCAATATTATGCATTCTTTTCACAAGCTCTTCAGGTGGTGAGAACAGTTTTTCACATTCCACAGAATAAGCAGAATAAGCTTTTAAAGAGAACAGTACCAAAACCATCAGAAACAACATTTTAAACATCTTAAGATACCTCCTGAATAAAAAATAACAACAGATCACTTTTTAGTCTCAAAAGATCTTGAACCTAAAAACACCTGCCGCTTGGTAAAGCTCTTTTACCCCCCCCCATTTTTTTGTCAAGAACAAACATGTATTTAAAGAATTTTCCCAAGTGTTCCGTGTAAAAATTACACTTTTGAAACAAAATCCCGGATATTAAGCCTGAAAGCCCCTCTTTTTTTGAAGGGTTTTCTCCGGGGGAGGGTTCTCACACAAAACGGTCAGTGGCTCTGATGAGGAACAGGTGGTTTTCGCTGTTTTCCACCCAAGCATTGGCCCACCATAAAACTTCTTATTTAAAAAAACTGCCGCACCAATTTTTGACTTTATGTGTTAATATGCTGCTTATTGTTCTGTTACCTTCTTTGTCTATTCTGTAACCTTCCCGGTCTGTTCTGTTGCCTTTTTGGTCAAAAAACTCCTGGTAATCGGTGGGAAGCCTGCCTTGGTTATCCCGAATGCTGGGGTCAGCTCCATGTTCCAACAGATACTTCACAATGTCAGAACTGCCAGGTTCAAATGTTTCGCCAGGCTGTCGTCTTACTCCACGGGTATCCCGGGCCGCAAACCAATACGCAAAGTGAAGAGGTGTTTTACCGTCCTGCCGATGCCGCTGATTTACATCGGCACCACTTTCCACATACTCTTTTATTTTCTCCCGATTTCCGTTTATGACACTGCTAAGTAAGTCATGAGAAGGCACAAAAAACTGTGCAAAAAGAGGACAGGAATAAAATAAGACAAAAAAACATAAAATTTTCATAAAAATTCTCCTTGGTTTAAGTTTAAAGGTTTTAAAAGCTTTTTTACCCCCCCCCCATTTTTTTGTCAAGCTCCCGGGGTGTATTTTTTTTCTTTGTAAAAAATACACTGCGGGACCTGATAATTCCTGGAAAAACTCGAAAAAAGAATGAAAAAATTACAATTTTACACTTAACTTCCCTGAAAAAAAACAGATTTTAAGCTTTAAACATTGGTACTGAAAAGAACACGAAGGGCTTTTTCAAGCCTTAACACTCTTAACCTGTTTTTACTGTACTCATGACGAAGGTGGGCCACAATTTGCAAAGAATGTGTGGGTTTTAGTTTTTCTGAGTAGTATTGGAGGGATTTTGAAATCCTGTCTTCTGCCCATTTGACTTCGATTAAAGCAAAAACTTTGTTATTTTTAAGAATAACAAAATCCACTTCACGGGATTCTTTGTCCCTGATGTACAGAAGTTGCATATTTAAACCCTGGCTGTCTTCCAAAAAATGTATTTTTTTCAGCAAATGAGTGGCCACAAGATTTTCAAAAACCACTCCGTCATCATCATTTGTTATAAGGTCTGCATTATCAAAAAAATAAACTTTTTGTGGCTTCTGCACAGAACGAGGCACCTTGCTTGTATAAGGAAACACCGAAAAACAAAGATACATTCTGTTTAAAACCTCAAGCCATGTTTTTAGGGTTTTAGAGGATACCTGTATTTTTTGTGCAATGTTAAAAAGAGACAGGGGACTCCCTCCTCTTTGGCGTAAAGTATCTGCAAACAAGCTCAGATCCTGTATTTTTTTTACAGCCTCCAAATCCCGTATATCCTCTTTAAGGATGCGTTGAAACCGCTCTCTTCGCCATCTTTGAGCTTCCTTTACATTGCCATCCAAAAAAGGCTCTGGAAATCCCCCCACAGACATCAGTCTTTTAAAGCCTTCCTGAAAACTCATCCCGGGGGGCAGCTCATCCAGACTTAAAGGGTGAAGCCTCCAGTAATGATAGCGTCCAAAGAGGGAATCCCCTCCCCTTCTATAAACATCCAGCCTGGCACTCCCTGTGACTAAAAAATGATGCAAAGGGTGGGTTTTATCGTAAAGACCTTTGATCCAGTTTTTCCAGCGGGGATACTTGTGAAGTTCATCAAAAACCAGCAGCTGATGATCCCGATCCCATTTTTTTTCCAAAATACGACGCTGATCCTCATCAAAATCCCAGTTCAAATAAACCCCTGATCGGGATTTCTTATAAGGAAAGCTTTTTAAAACACTTCCCGCCAGGGTGGTTTTACCCACCTGCCGGGGACCTCCCAAAAAAACCATTTTTTTAGGCAGATCTTTAACAACAAAATCTTCCAGAAACCTCTTCATTAAAACACTCCCGCCTGTGGGGGGACAAAACCATGATGGCTATTTTGTACCAAAATACAAAATAGTCAAGGCTGTTTTGTACTTTAAGCCTCAAACAGGGGGGTGTATATGCAGTGTAAAAATCACACTTTTGAAACAGAATCCCGAACATCAGCCCGGTCTATCAGGTGTTTTATCACCTTTTGACTTAAAATAATGTTTTTAGCCTCTTGCCGGGCAGCTTCCGGGTCATGGGATTGGCTGTTTTTTTCCATAAAGTTTTTGATCTCGTGGGGCCGGGCCTCAAGCTTTAACTCCTCTGCCAGAGTGAAAAGCAGATAAGAAAGATGCACTTCTTTTTGAGCCTGTTTTTTAAAGTTGTCCATGTTCTTTTTTTTGTACTCTTCAATATCTTTATCACTCTGATGGAGGTTTTTAAGATGCCTTGTATGGTGGTCTGTAATGGCCTTCATCTGTTGGGCTATAAGCCCTTCAGGCAAAGCCTCCACAGGGTGGGATTTTACAAGCTGGTTTAAAGCTTCTGTTTTCATACTCTCGTATGCCTGATCCTCTTTGTTTTTTTGAAGAGACATTTTAAGAGCCTGCCTTAAAACATTGAGATCAGAACATTGAAATTTTTTTAAAAATTCCTCATTCACTTCCGGCAGCACTTTTTTTTGAATGGATAAGAGTTTGACTTTCCAGTGAGAGGTTTTTTCTTTCTTACCCTCTGAAAGGGAGGAGCTTGAAAAAGTCACCGGCAGAGTCTTTTGCTCCCCCACCTGCATCCCACACAAACCTTCCTGAAGACCACGAATGAGAGGGCTTTTTTGCTCTGTGATTTCTATAGTGTGGGTTTTTTTAGCCCCTTGTTCTGTGGTAATCTCGCACTGAGCCACATCCCCTGTTTTTAAGGGGCGTTTTTCCATAACAGTCTCTGTACGGGCCATGGAGTTTCTTAACTGGTAAAGATTCTGATCCACTTCCTTTTCAGTCACCTGCAAAGAGGGTTTTACCAGCCGGGCTTTAAAATTTTTATCCACTGAAATAAGGGGACGAACCTCCAAAGTCACTGAAAACGAGAATTCTTTTCCCTCTTCAGGTAAAGATTTGCAGTCAAAAGCCGGCTGTCCCGCAGGGTGCAAGTCCTCCTCCTTAAGAGCCTTGAAGTAAAACCGGCTCATTAAATCCTCAAGAGTGTCCTTTTGAATCTCTTTTCCATAAGCCCCCTGTATCTGCTGAAGCGGCACTTTGCCTTTTCTAAAACCTGGCATTTTGACTTTTAAACGCCATTTTCTATACTGATCCTGAAAAGCCTCTGTGACCTGCCCATAAGGCACATGGACAGTTATCTTTTTTTTCAGCCCCCCAAGAGAACTCACCTGACACTTCATCACAATCCCCACCCCAGCCTTTGGCCGGGTTTTGATGACAGAAGAACCCCCCCCCTCTGCACCAGCAGACACACAGGTTTTCTGTAAATGCTTTACAAAAAGCATTTTTTACCCTTTTCCAGCAGGAAAAGTCTGATGTCAAGACCAAAAAAAACACTAAAAAATCTTGACAAAAAATGGGGGGGGTAAAAATTAAACTTTAACGGATTTAAACCACAAAAAAATGGAGGTTTCACAGATGAAATTTTTATTATATTTTACAATATCCACAGTATGGTCTTTAGCTGCATACGGGCAGCCAGAGCAGGCACCTTACTTAAGCCCCGCTCAGATACACTCAGCCCTAAAAGTGTCAGTGTGCCAGCGTACTTCCCAGGTTCGGAATGCCATTATAAACAAATTGCATGATTTTTTAAGTATCTCCAAAGCAGACCTGACAGCAGAAGGCTGCTATCTTGCCAATGAGTTGGTTGGCAACATTGAGACACTCAACTTAAGTGGCCAGCGTATCACATCATTAAAACCAGGCGATTTTTCCAATATGGCAACATTGCACTTTATTAGTTTGACCGGAAACAAATTAAAAACTTTACCAACAGGAGTATTTGGGGGAGCTTTGAATTTACGCACAATACATATGGATGACAATCAGATAGAGGTTTTGGAACGAGGAACCTTTTCAGGAATTGATAGTGATTCACTCTTTATTAAGCTGAATGACAACAGACTCACAACCTTACCTCCCGGCATATTTAACAACATAAATTATTTAAAAATTAATCTTTCAGACAATCAGATCACACATCTGCCACCCAAGATATTTTCCAACCTGCATCCAGCAGGAATATTCTGCCCCGTAATTGCATTGAAAGGGAACAATTTTTCGGGTTCTGAAAAAGCACGTCTCCTGATTGAGCTTAGTGCCTCTCATCCCGGGTGTTTTTCCATGTAAGATAAAAAACATTCTTAAGGGCCTTATATTTTCCCTCAGAAAAAACATCACTCTGATCTTCCCGTATCAAATTTTATAATTTGTTCAACGGGTTTGTTTTGTGCATTTTTTAGAGAAAATTCCTTAAAAGAACCCACCGCTTCCCATATTTTAATGGCTGTTTCATCAATATAGGTACGATCTTTATATGGCACCTTTAAATGAACATGGAGTGCCTCGTGCCTGAAATCCAAACCGTTATAAACATACATAATATGCCTGTGATTTTGTATGATATCCCCTAAAATCTGATATTCTTCTGTAACCAAACCCTCTGAATAATTCTCACTATGGATAAGCTGATCCATATTGATCTGAAAAGCCTCAGCGAGTATATTGTCTTCATTTTCAGTCAGAATCATAAGATTGTTCGGATGGCGAAGCTTAAACACAGACTGACACGAAGTGGCAGCTGAGCTATGAAAAGAAACAAAATAAAAACCCATTAAAGCTGTTAACAGAACACCCATTTTTACCTCCCTCAGTATTGATACCAGCTCACAATATCTGTTAAGCATAGCACCGCCTTCCTGTTCAGTCAAATAAAGCCTGTAAGTGTGTGTTCAGAGGAAACAAAAAACCAGAAAAAAGGCATCTGAGAGGCTGTTCAGTATTAAAAACCTTGTCACTGAAGGGGAAGTCCCTATACAAGGATAGAAAGTCCATAATATACATCCCGGAAAAAAGTTTGATATTATTATGGCTTAAGGTATCTGAATGGCTTGAAAATAACCAGGGGTTTGTGTGTGAAAATAAAATACACTTTTTTCTTTTTGGCAGGGGCTTGTTTGTCCGGATGCACCCACAGGCAACACACAGGCCAGGCTGCACCGGTTTTTGAAAGCTCAAAAACCATCCCGCTTAAGGATATGAACCGGTTTCAAAAAGCTTTTGAAGACATGGAACAGGACAAATACCAACAGGCACTTCCTGTGTTTCATCAGCTGGCTCAAAAATACAGGGGCCATACTCATTTTTACTGGCCCATTCTTTATGCCCTTACCACCTCTTATCAGAATTTAAACCAATGCCAAAAAGGGCTGAAAGCCGGTCAAAAACTGCTTCAGGCACCGGCTTCGGCCGCCATGAAAGCCCGCTCTCACCTTCAGGTGGCAAAATTTTACGAGTGTCTGGCCATGCCTTCAAAAGCCTTAAAAACTTTAAAGGAGGGGGCTTCTGTCAGTCATCTTTTGGAAGAGGAAATTTACCTTATGGAGTACCCGGCCCGCACAGCTTTTGCCTATCTTCAAATGGGGGAAAGCCAAAAAGCCAGCCACTTATGGCAAAAAATCTACACTCACCTTCAAAATCAAAAAAAAGCCTTTCGTATCACACAGGAGGCCGACAAAGCCTTTGCCAAATACTTTTACCTTATAGGAAAATCTTACACACAAACCCCCCACCTCAAGCTGAAGCCCTTTTTAAGGGCTTTTACGCACCATCAATTTTATTTAAGCCAGTCCATATTGTTGGAATCGCCTCCATGGTCCCGGAAAGCCGAAAAAGAGCTTCTTTCCCTTTACAACAGGCTTTTTTTCAGTTTTAAAAACCAAAAAAACACATCCCTTTACCTGCCCATGATTAAAAAAAATCTGAACACATTAAAAATCCTGGCTCGAAAAAACAACACAAAAGTGATAAACCAGCTTTACTCACGCATACGAAAGCAAACCAATCACATACTGGCGGGGCAAAATCCATGATAAAAGACCAGCTTCACAAACAAATTGTAAAGCATTACAACAGGGCGGAAGAGTGGTTTTTTCAAAAAAGCCAGGGACAAAGCTTCCCTTTTTACTGTAGTTTTGACTTAAGGGATTCGTCTCAAAAAATAGCCCCTGTGGATGCCAACCTGTTTCCTGCAGGCTTTAACAACATCTGTGAAGTGGATAAAAAAGAGGCCCCGGGCCTTTGTGAGGAATTTTTAAAAACCATCCGGTGGCATCAAAAAAAAGCCCTTCTTCTTGCAGAGGAACACACACACAACCCCTTTTACTGGGACAACATACACACCCTGAAGCAAATGCTGGAACGCTCCCAGGCCTCTTCCGTGAAGGTTTGTGTACCTGGCATGCATATTTTAAAGAACACCCAACTGCTCAGTGCCACAGGTCACAAAATGGAGATTTTTCTTTTAAAAAACCAAATGCACCAAGCCGATTTTATTATCAGCAATAACGATTTTTCAGTGGATTATGGGTTAAAACTTCCCATTCCCATGACCCCTCCCTTGTCTGCCGGGTGGGAAACCCGAAGAAAGCACTCTTTCTTTGAGCAGTATAACCGGCTGGCAGAGGAGTTTGCCCATCTGATTGAGGTGGAAAGCGACAGGCTGAGTATAAAAACCAAAAGATTTCAAAATTTTGATATCAGCAATAAAACCAGCTTAAAAAATTTAAAAGAGGAAGTTCATACCTTTTTAAATTCTTTGGAAAAAACATACAAAGCATGGAATCAAAAACCCTTTGTGTTTTTAAAAAACAACTCCGGCACTTATGGCCTGGGTATGACAGCGGTCCACTCGGTATCTGACATTGATCAATGGAATTATAAAATGAAAAAGAAAATGAAAGCTGCCAAAGGGGGAAAAAAAGTCACAGAACTGATTATTCAGGAGGGCCTGATGTCCTCTGTTAAAACGGAGGGGGCAGTGGCAGAACCCGTGATTTACCTGATAGGGCCAAAACTGGCCGGGGGTTTCCTGCGTACCCATAAGGAAAAAGGGGTTAAAGACAACCTCAACAGCCCGGGAGCGGTGTTTAAAACCCTCTGTATATCGGACTTAAAAATAGAGGTGGCGGGAAAACCCATGGAGAATGTCTATGGATGGCTGGCCCATTTGGGTGTATTGGCCCTGGCCAAAGAGTTTAAAAACACGGGCTTTGTATAAAAAAACCTTTGTGGCTTCCCCTCAAAAAAAAACCTCCCCTGAACACCTAAAGTGCAGGGAAGGTTTTTTAACTTACAATCAAAAGACAATGTTATTTTTGTTCTTCTTTTTGAGGGGAGGCTTTTTCACCACCTCCACCATTTTGAGAACCTATATGGCGATCGATAATGCGTTTGAAGTGATCAAAGCCTCTGGCACCGGAAACAGTGACTCCACCCACCAGAAAAGCCGGAGTACCGTTAAAGCCAAATTTTCTGGCCTCTGCCTCATCGGCCCGCACCACCTCTTCGGCATTCTTCAAACTGGCCTTCAGCTTCTTCATGTTAATCCCCAAATCCTGGCTCAGCTTTTCAAAATACTTCTCGCCTTCTCCAACCTTGCCCTGATTGGCAAAAAGAGCATCGTGGAATTTTCTGGCTTTTTCAGGATCCTGACGGCCAATGGCCTCGTAGTACTTGGCTGCGGGAAAGGCCTGGGGATGGTTGGGAAGAGGCAAATGCTTATAGAGTACGCGGACCTGGTCCGGGTAAGCCTTTAAAATTCTTTTCAGTGTGTAGCTGGCCCGGCCGCAAAAACCACATTGAAAATCGGAGTACTCCACAATGGTGACAGGTGCCTCTTTTTTACCAAAGTAAACACGAGTGTCGGGAGTGTCCGGTTTTTTGGGATTTTTAAACTCCTCTTCCATGGCGGTTTTGGCTTTTTCCTCCTCTTTGGCCCTTTGTGCCTGTATGTAGGATTGCTGGGCCTCGGTTAAAGCCTCTATGTACTTTTCCGGGTTGCTTTTTATGGATTCCGTAATAATTTCCGGGTTGTCCTTAATGAGCTTTTTTAAAAAAGCAGGCCCACAGGAACTTAAAAAAGGCACAAGACATAAAACAGTCAGAAATTTTACTGTGCTTTTCATAATAATTTTCTCCTTGCTATGAGGTTAAAGTTGGCTTCTGCCCAAACCTTAAAACACCTGCTTTTTGAAGAAAAGCCACCCGGCTTTCCCCAAAAAAACAAGCCAAAAAAGCTTAAGCCTTAAAATCTTAAATTAAGATTTATATAAAAAGCAAGCTTAAAAAACAAAGAGTCTTGACTATTTTTTGAGCGGGCTGATAAGCACTGGGTTGCTATGAAGATCGCTGTTGTAGGGGCCACTGGCCTGGTGGGTCAAACTTTTTTAAGGCTTATGGAGGAGCGTAATTTTGCGGTCCGTCACCTCCGGCTTTTTGCCAGCCAAAAAAAATCAGCCAGAAGCCTGGTTTTTCGCTCTCAGGAGTACCCTGTGGAGATTTTGAAAAAATCCTGCTTTAAAGGGGTGGATATAGCGTTTTTTTCTGCCGGGGAGGATATTTCCCGCAAATGGGCAGGAGAGGCCAGGGACAGCGAAGCCCTGGTGATTGATAATTCCTCCGCTTTCCGGATGCAAACAGGGGTGCCTCTGGTGGTACCGGAAATAAACCCCCACCTTATTACCGGGAAAAAAAACCATCAAAAAGGCCAAATTATTGCCAACCCCAACTGCTCCACCATTCAGCTGGCCCTTGTTCTCCACCCTCTGCATAACACATTTGGCCTGGATTCTGTACATGTGGCCTCCTATCAGTCCTTAAGTGGTGCCGGAAGGAAAGCCTTAAAACAGCTCAAAAACCAGTCTCTCACTGTACTTGCCGGTACAGAGCAGGCCTCCCCCTCTCTGAAAGCAGAGCAAAATCCCTTGCAGTGGGCTTTTAACTGCATTCCTTTTATTGGAGATTTTAAAGAGGAAACCGGATTTTCCACAGAAGAATTAAAAATTATGCGGGAGAGCAGAAAAATCCTTGGGGGAGGCTCTTTTCTGATAGCAGCCACAGCAGTCCGCACCCCCACTTTTAATGGACATGGGGAGGCCTTAAGCCTGTTCCTTAAAAAACCCACTCACAACAAAGCTCTCACAGCAGCCTTAAGCAGCCAGAAGGGGGTCAAAGTTATTGGAGATCCCAAAGCCCCCCTCCATCAAAGCTTCGTGGATGGGAAGGATGAGGTTTATGTGGGGCGTATTCGCTGTATACCGGAAACAGGGGGCAGGGGCTGGATGATGTGGGTTTTGGCAGACAACCTCAGAAAAGGGGCCGCCTTAAATGGCTTGCAAATCGCAGAGTATTCCATTAAAAACTCCTTATTATGAGTGCTTTTCTTTATTTTTGTAAAAGCCCTAAAGGCCACAGAAAAACCACATGGTTTTTTATAGCGATGCTGTGTCTTTTTGGGAGTGTGAAGTACAGTGGGGCGGATTTTTCCCCACAGCACCAAAAAAACAGAAAGATAAATTTTCTAAATCCTTATGAGGAAAAAAACCACTCCCTGTTTCAGTGGCGAAAAGAGGAGTTTCGATCCCTTTTTTTTGAATGGGGCACTCTGATAGATCCTACAAACCTGGCCTCTTCCCCACCCTCTCAAAAGGAGGATCGAAGCCCTTTTTTTCCCAAAGATTCTTTTTGGTATTTTCATGTGGAGCAACCCACTTTTTTACTCCCTTATTTTATTAAATGGGGGGTCAGGGCCTCTGTGGGAATGGCTCAAAAGAAGAAGAAAAACAATCATTTTTTTCTCTTTACCTTGTCCCATGTCTGGAGTGTGGAGTTTTTTCAACCACAGTTTGTGGTTCCGTTTGTGGAAGTGGGGGCTTCCATCTGGAACAGGCAGTCTTTTATGAAGTCTTTTTCTGAAATTCGTCCTTTTTTCAGCCTGGGGGCCACTTTTAGCTTTTCCATCCTCAAACCTTCCCTTAACCACACTTTACGGGACGAATACAACATACTGGATATGGGTGTTATTGTTCAGCTCCGAACCATGAAAACTCACAAAGCCTGGTTTTACCCCAAAGATTCCATAAGATTTGTTTCTGTGGGTTTGTTTGTTCATCTGTAAAGAGGTGAGCTTTTTGCCTGAAGATAAAAACCCCCACTGTGTAAGATTAAAGCTTGTAATATCCTACAAAGGTACCGTCTATAAGGGATGGCAAAAGCAGACACAGGGCTTAAGTGTACAGGATACACTGGAAAAAGCTTTTCAGAAAATTTTACAACAAAATGTAAAAATCACAGGGGCCTCCCGCACAGACACCCAAGCCCATGCCCTGGGGCAGGTGGCCCATTGTGACATCCCTTCACAGGCTTTAAAACAGGTGTCTTTACAAAAAGCTGTAAATGCTGTTCTTCCCCCCAGTGTCCGTCTGCGAAAAATCTTTAAAGCCCCCTCCCATTTTCATGCTTTAAAGTCCGCCATCTGTAAAACTTACCTGTATGTTTTGGACAACCAGATGATTCCCTCTGTTTTTCGCACTCATCTTGCCTGCTGGTATCCTTACCCCCTCCAGATAAACAAATTACAGGAATTTTGCCTGCTCCTCAAAGGAACAAAAGATTTTAAAAGTTTTCAAAATCAGGGAAGTGTGGTCCAAAGCACCATTCGGACCCTTTATTCTGCCCGGTGGTACCGGATCAAAAAGCACCTTGTGGTGTTTGAAGTCACAGGGGATGGTTTTTTAAAGCAAATGGTACGCAATTTGGTGGGAACTCAGCTGGAACTTGTGAGACGGGGGAAAAACCCCGGGCAGCTGCAACAGATCTTAAAGGCCAAAAACCGCAAAGAGGCCCTTAAAACCGCTCCGGCCTCAGGGCTTTATCTGAAAAAAGTTTACTATCCGGCAAAGCTTGACAGACAGTGCAAAACACCTTAAAAAAGCAAAAATCCTTGGAATTACAACCTCGTCCACCCATGGGAAGTTTTTTTTATGAAAACCTGGAACAGCAAAGCCGGTGAAGTGCAAAGAAAATGGTGGCTTGTGGATGCTTCAGGCAGACCTTTGGGCCGCCTGGCCACTGCGGTAAGCCTGCTCCTCAGAGGGAAAACAAAGCCGGAGTTTACCCCTCATGTGGATACAGGGGACTTTGTCGTCATCATCAATGCAAAAAAAATCCACCTGAGCGGTAAAAAATGGACCAACAAAAAGTACTTTTCCCACTCAGGGTTTTTTGGTTCCTTAAAAGAAAAAACCGCCCAAAAAGTCCCGCCCTCCCACCTGGTGAAAGAGGCTGTTTATGGCATGCTTGCCAAAAATAAAATGAGAAAAAAACTCATCAAAAAGCTAAAAATCTACGAAGATGCCAGCCATCCTCATGGGCCACAAAAACCCACCCTCTTTGGTGCAAAAACATGAAAGTCTTTTACAGCACAGGACGAAGAAAAACAGCCTCTGCCCGGGTTTTTATAAAACCTTCCGGTTCCGGGAAAGTGAGCATTAACGGAAAAGCCCCCCATTTGTTTTTACCTTATATCTTTCAGCGTCAGTCGGCTTTAAGCCCCCTTCAGCATGTGCCTGAGACCAAAACCCTGGATTTGTTTATCACTGTTCGGGGGGGGGGAATCACAGGCCAGGCCGAGGCCATCCGCCATGGTTTGGCCCGGGCTTTGGTGGAATACTCCGGAGAGCTGCGTCCGGTCTTAAAAAAACAGGGTTTCTTAACCCGTGATCACCGTATGGTGGAGCGTAAAAAACCCGGCCGGCACAAAGCCAGAAAAAGCACCCAGTTTTCCAAAAGATAACTCTCTACTTCATCCCTGGAGGGGCTTTCCGGGGGCCATGGAGTGAAAATATTTCCCACTTTACCCTCTTTCCACTGGTTTTTTTTAATTTTGGTTGTCTTTTAAAAAAAAACCTGAAATAAATAGCACACAGGGGCCACTTTAAAAGCGGCTTTTGAAGTTCTTTTAAAGAGCTTTAAGAAAAAACCCCATTTTGAACAAAGAGGAGGAGTTATGTTTTTTAAGAGGTTTCAAATTTTTATTTTAGCTGTGTTGCTGGTGGGCTGTGCCGGTAAAAAAAAGGGGGAGCTTTTTACTGAAAAAGAAAAAGAGGAACTCCGTTATATCCTGGAGGAGGAATTGGATTCCAGGGACCAATCCATCTTCAAAGCCATCCGTATTGTCAACACAAGCGACAAAGCTAAAATATATACAGAAATAGATGATTTATCCAGACAGGTTTGGTGCCTTCGAAAAGCACATAAAAAAGTCAAAAACGCTTTGGTTCGTTTTATCCAACAGCAAGTTGGCTGTATGAAAGATGAGCAACAGGATTTGGAGGCAAAAGGCACACAAGGGGAAGCTTCTGAAGAGCAAAGCACTGACACATTAACAGACAACACACCAGAGGAAGAATCCACCACCACTGAAGAAGAGGCAGGTGTACAAGAAACAGCAAAAACTCCGGAAGGGGAAACAACACAAGACGCTGGCACCCTGAGTGACACGGGACTTGAAGCTAATACGGTTTCTAAAGAGGATATAAATTCTTTAATGAATTCTGTTATAGGTGATGAAGAAGCCACAGCAGAAGACAGCAACGGGGAGGAGGGCTTTTCCCCCCTTACTCCACAAGAGGCTGAAGAGATTGCAGAGCTTGTGGATCAGGCTCTGGAAGAGGAACAAAGCAGTGACGAAAAAAGACTGGAGGAGTTAAAAACCAGAATCACAGCTGCAGAAGAGATCTTAAAAGATCTGGAAACACCTGTGGAGGCACCTGCTTCAACAGATGATGAACCAGCCACAGAGCAGGAGGCAGAGGAGGCCACTCCCATAACTGCTCCTGTAAGTCCTGACTTTTCTGAAGAACCTCCCACCACTCCACCAACTTTAATGATTGACGAAGAGGTGGAGGCACCCCCTGCCCCTGCTGAAAACACACCAGCAATAACATCAGACAGCACCACCGATGCCATTTCTGAAGCTTTAAACACAGCTGATGAAGCCACCGCCACTGAGGAGGAGGTGCCACCTCCTGCCCCCCCTGCTGAAGACACACCAGCAATAACATCAGACAGCACTACCGATGCCATTTCTGAAGCTTTAAACACAGCTGATGAGACAAGCACTGTGGAAGAGGAATCGCTTGCATCTTCAACAGAAGAGAATGTGCCTGTTGTTGAGGAGGAAGCCGAAAGTCCGCAAGCGGCGGGTAATACAGAAGAAACCACCCCCGCACCCGCAGAAGAAGAAGGTACAGTGGCAACAACAAGTGAAAGCAGCAATACAGACAACAACCCTGCTACACCAACAGAAAACACTGCTGCGGCTGTGGAGGAAAACTCAACAGCAGGTTCTAATGAAGAGGTACAAAGCCCCACTCCCCAACCCACAACCAAAAGATCCCCGCATCCGTCGTATAAACCCTCCACACCTCCTCAAAGAATCCAGTTTCAGCTCTCTGAAGAGGAATTAATGCAATACGCCCGGGATATTGAAGAACAAAACCACTCTGAAAGAAAACTTCAGGCTTTTTTGTCCCCTTAAGAAAAGCCTTTTAAACAGGTGTTACTTTTAAGTTTTCCTGATTCATTTCCTGTCTTAAAATGCTTTCAATCGCCTCTAAAGTCCCCATGAAAGCGGAAGGGCAGCCCCCGCATGCTCCCTGGTAAGAGATTTTCACCTCCCCCTCCTTTACAGACACCACCTCCAGGTCCCCTCCATCCGCCCGGAGTCCCGGGCGTACTGTGCGATCCAAAATCTCCTCCACTTTTTTAACCTCTGGAGACAGGGCAGAAGAGGACACAGGGGCTTTTTTTGATGTCTTTTCCAAAGAGGACAGGGCAAAATCAGGATCATGGCATACAATACGGCTTCCCACCACAGCAAGCACCTGTTTTTCCATCTCCTGATCACTTAAAACCCCTTCATGAGAAAGAGTCATCTGATTTTGAAAAACAAAAACCTGTGTCACACCTTTTATATCAAACAAAGAGTAAAACAGGGGCAAATCCTCACATTCCCTTCGGGAATAAAAAGTCACCCTTCCCCTGCTTTTTAAAGGAACATTTAACACAAACTTCAGGGCATAAGGGTTGGGAGTTGTCAGCATCCTTATAAGAACATCTTTACCTTCCACATTCATACCAAAATCTCCTTTGCTTTTTTAACGGCATTTCTTAAGAGTACCACATCCTCCTCTTTATTATAAGCGGCAAAAGACACTCTCACAGTGCCGGAGGAAAGCCCATACCTCTTCATCAAAGGCAGGCAGCAGTGATGCCCCGCCCTTACCGCCACCCCGGCCTGAGAAATCAGCTGTCCCAAATCCTGACAATGAAGCCCCTCAACCACAAAAGACAAAATACTCTTTCTTGTGGGGGAAGTGCCTATAATTCTTAATCCAGGTATTTTCTTCAGTTCCTCTTCCGCTTTTTGGATTAAAGAGGATGTCACCTGCCTGAGGGGGGGGGCATAAAAATTTTGCTCTTTTAAAAAATCCCTGACAGCACTCAAAGTCAAAGCCCCCTCCACAAAAGGGGTACCAGCCTCAAAACATTGCGGTTTTTTGGTCCACTCACTGCCGTGGATGCTCACATCATCCACCATTCCCCCTCCAAACTGGTAAGGTTTTAAGTCTTTAAGTCTTTCTTCCCGGGCGTAAAGCACACCCAGACCTGCGGGAGCAAAAATCTTATGGGCAGAAAAAACCAAAAAATCCGGCTGAAGCACTTCCACATCCACTGGTTCTGCTGTCAGAGCCTGGGCGGCATCCACCACAGTGATAATATTTTTCCCCCGGGCCCAGGTGCAGAGTTTTTCCACCGGATTTCTTGTCCCCAACACATTGGAATAATAAGTGAAGGCAAAAATTTTTGTCTTCGAAGTCGCCAGCCGGTTTAAATCCCCCCACACCAGCTCCCCGGTCTCATCCACAGAAACAAACTTCAATTTTAAGTTTTTCTTTTTTGCCAGCTGCTGCCAGGGAACAATATTGGAGTGATGCTCCATTTCTGTCAGTAAAATCTCATCCCCGGGATTTAAACACTCACTTAAAGAGGTGGATAAAAAGTTTATTCCCTCTGTGGTGCTTTTTGTAAAAATCACATCTGTTTGAGAACCTATCCATTTCCCGATGTTTTTTCGGGCCTGTTCATACTGTGTGGTCAGGGCATCGCTTAAAAAATGGCTCCCCCTGTGGACATTGGAAACCTGTTTTTTATAAAAATTGTTTAAAAGATCTGTCACACACTGAGGCTTTAAAGTGGTGGCGGCATTGTCCAGATAAATCTGCCCCCTTTGTTTTAAATACTTTATTTGAGGAAAATACTGATCAAAAGACATCAAAAACCTTTTTTGTGTGAAATACAGGCATCCACCATTTTGTTTTTTTGAATGTACTGCCTGAGCTGTTTTCTTAAATCCTCAGAGGGAAAAACACTTAAGCTCTCCTGAATATAAGTCCAAAGCAAAAGATGGTGAGCGGTTTTTTGAGACAGGCCCCGGCTTTTCAAATAAAACATGGCTTCAGAGTTTAAATGGCCTGTGGTGGCCCCGTGGCGGGCCTTAACCTCACTGTGATCAATTTTTAATTCCGGTCTCATAACAGCCAAAGCCCTGGAACTAAGCAAAAGGTTTTTACTGTCTTGTGTGCAGTCTGTACCTCCTGCCTGCCCGCTCACATGAATCTTGCTGTGAAAAAAGTTTTGAGAGGCTCCACCCAATAAAGCCCTGGAAAAATGCCTGGAACGGCCTTTTTCCTTAAGATGATGAATACGGTAAGAGTGTTTTCTTTTTTCTTTATTTTTTAAAATTTGAAGATGACAAAGCTCACTTTTGGCCTCTTTCCCAAGGTGCCTGATCTCCATGTCAGAAGAGGTAAGCTCTGCCCCTCTGTCTGTTCGGAAACTGAAAAAGGCTGATTTTTCCTCCAGGTCACACAAGGTGCGGTGGAAAGCAAGCCCCCCCTCCTCTTCTTTTTTTGTTCCCCCCCCCTCGGAAAGTCTTAAACGCTTCAGCCGGCTGCCCGCACCACACCGTATATGAGTGTATTCATTCACAAATACAGAGGCTGGAAAGTGAAAAGTCTCCACCAAATCCAGACAGGCCCCCTCCTCCAAAAAAATAAAGTTTTTTAAATTCCATACGGGGCTTTTGCCTTCCCCGCAAAAACGGGAATCAAAAGTAAAGTGAATGGAAAGCCCCCCTTCAGGCCTGAAGTTTTTAGGTACATAAAGCACATAACCACATGTGGAAAACACACAGGCCAGGCTGGCAAAAAAATCACAGGGGACTTGTGAAAATTGTTTTTTAAGTTCCTCAGCACAGGGAAAATCCTTATCCACTTCAGACCACTGTTTCCATTTTAAGGAAGGAGGGCTTTTGTTATACCTCAGCCCGCCATTATGAAAATGAAGACAGGCAAAACGGGAAACAAAAGGCAGGTGGGCAGGCAAAAGTGAAACATCTGACACAGAAGGGGAAAACACCTGCCCCGGGGGCAGCCCCCAGTCCTGATTTTTCATCAGAGAATTTAAAACCGCAGGA
This sequence comes from Bdellovibrionales bacterium, assembly GCA_965200025.1. Classification (GTDB taxonomy): domain Bacteria; phylum Bdellovibrionota; class Bdellovibrionia; order Bdellovibrionales; family UBA1609; genus JANQSP01. The sequence continues at coordinate 78,320 of OZ241325.1, read as the reverse complement.
TTTTGCTTTAAAAGCCACTTGAGATGCCGGGATTTTAAAGAGGAAATATCCTTTTGGTAAGGGCTTAAGCTTCTGCCTGACTGAGCCTGAAAAGCCTGCTTCAAACACTGCTGAAAATTCAAAACAGAAGGGTATGACTGAGGCATAAAATTTCACCTGCTTTTAAAATCATTCATCCTGTGGGGTAAAAAAACATTTTACAGTTTTTTTGTCCCGGGGGGGTTTAAAAGGCTATAGCCCTGCTTTTCCAGTTCCACAGCCAGGCTTTTGTCTCCGGATTTTTGAATTTGACCGTCCTTCATCAAATGCACATGGTCAGGTTCCATGTAATTTAAGATCCGGTTGTAGTGCGTGATAAGAAGGAGGGCCTGCCGGGGGGATCTCATTTTTTTTAAAGACCGGGCCACACTTTTTAAGGAATCCACATCCAGGCCGGAGTCTATCTCGTCCAGGATGGCCAGCCGGGGAGAGAGCACTGCCATTTGTAAAAGTTCATTCTTCTTTTTTTCCCCTCCGGAAAGCCCGGCATTCACATCACGATGTACAAACGAAAAAGGCAAACCCACCCCCTCACATTTTTTCTTTAAAAAAGACGAAAACTGCTCTTCATTCATCTCTTTCGAACCCTGATGCCTGCAAACGGCATTAAAAGAGGCTTTAAGCAAATTCCAGTTACTGACACCGGCAACTTCCGTGGGGTACTGAAAACTCATAAAAACCCCCTCTTTGACCCGGTCTTCGGTGTTCCATTTTTTTAGGCTTTGGTATTTAAAATTCACTTCATAAAGAATATCCCCTTTTTCCACCAGGCAGTCCGGATGCCCCGCTATTACCCGGGCCAAAGTGCTTTTCCCCGAACCATTAGGCCCCATCAGAGCATGCACCTCCCCGGGACGGATTTCCAGGTTAATACCTTTTAAGACAGAGTATTTTTCAACAGTAACAAATAAATTCTGGATTTTTAACATAACAGATGATTCAGGCAATGCTGTTTTCCAGCTTCATTTCAATAAGTTTAACGGCCTCAACAGAAAACTCCAAAGGGAGTTGTTTAAAAACTTGGTGACCAAAACCATTAACCAATACCGAAACAGCCTCTTCCACATGGAGTCCCCGGGCTTTTAAATAAAAAAGCTGCTCTTCATTAATGCGGGAGGTGGTGGCCTCGTGTTCTATGGTGGACTCGGGGTGATTGACCTCCATGACAGGATAAGTGTTGGCGGTGCTGTGCTTTCCCGCCAGAAGAGAATCGCATTGGGAAAAATTTCTGGCCCCGCGGGCAGAAGCCATAATTTTAACCTGTCCCCGGTAGCTGTTTATGGATTCATCCGCCGATATCCCTTTGGAGATAATAGTGCTTTTGGTGTGCTTTCCAATATGAATCATTTTGGTCCCTGTATCGGCTTGCATTTTATTTTGAGTGAGAGCCACAGAATAAAAAGCACCGGAAGAGTAATCCCCCTGCAAAATACAGCTGGGGTACTTCCATGTAATGGCTGATCCGGCCTCCACCTGAGTCCAGGATATACGGGAGTGCCGGCCGGCACACCGGCCCCTTTTGGTGACAAAATTGTAAATCCCCCCCTGGCCTTTTTCATCACCGGGATACCAGTTTTGCACAGTGGAATAATGAATTTGAGCTTTGTCAAAAGCCACCAGCTCCACCACAGCGGCATGGAGTTGGTGAGAGTCCCTCATGGGAGCTGTACAACCCTCCAGATAATTGACAAAAGAACCCTCCTCTGCCACCACCAAAGTTCTTTCAAACTGGCCGGTTTCTTTTTCGTTAATGCGAAAATAAGTGGAAAGATCCAGGGGGCAACGCACCCCTTTGGGAATATAGGCAAAAGAACCATCGGTAAAGACCGCAGCATTCAAACAGGCAAAAAAATTGTCCCGGTAGGGAACCACCGTGCCAAGATGTTTTTTGACCAAATCCGGATACTGCCGCACAGCCTCTGAAAAAGAGCAAAAAATCACCCCATGTTTTTTGAGTACATCCTGGTGAGTGGTTCCCAGGGACACACTGTCAAAAACCGCATCCACCGCCACCCCCGCAAGCCTTTTTTGCTCCTGAAGGGAAATACCCAGCCTGTCAAAAGTTTTTAAAAGCTCAGGATCCACCTCATCCAGACTTTGTGCGGCATTCTCTGATTTTTTTTTGGGAGAGGAATAATAATGCATGGCCTGATAGTCCAGGGGAGGGTATTTTAAACCGGCCCACTTTGGTTCTTTTAAGGTCAGCCAGTGACGATAAGCCTTTAATCTTTTGTCCCTTAACCACCCTGGTTCCTCTTTTTTTTCAGAAATTTGACCTATAATTTCCTCATTAAGACCTTTTTTAAAAGTCTCAGCTTCCACCGGAGTAACAAATCCATACTTATATTGTTTATTACCAAGCATATAAAAACCCTGTTGTTTATGGTTCCTTTCACAATGTTAAAGGCAGGTCTTAAAAGGGACTTAAACCTTTGTTTCAAGAGATTTGTTTCCCTTTAACTCCAGCCTTTTGTCGGGTAAAGGCTTGGCAATTTTGCCACAAATAAGTTATTTTTCAACTGAATTTAATGAAAAACCTGTTTATTTTCTCTTTTTTATGGTTTCTCTTTTTTTTCCAGACGGAGGCGGGCTTTGCTGTGGAGTCACCAGCCCGGACACACACCCCCTCTTTTATGGAAATTTTAGGGGAAGCCAGCCTTGTGGTGCAGCTGACCATGCTGCTTTTGGCCCTTATGTCCATAGCCTCCTGGGCGGTGATCCTCAATAAATGGAACCTGTTTAAGACCAATAAAAAGGAAAACCGTTATTTGGAGGATGCCTTCTTCAAGGCTTCCTCTTTGGATGAAATATTTGAAATGTGCAAAGCCCACCCGGATAGCCCTTTATCCACTGTCTTTCGATCGGGCTATTCTGAGATCAACAAAATTGCCGCCACAAAGCAAAAATCCGGATCCTCTGATTCTTTACTCTCAGGGATGGACAACCTCCAAAGGGCTTTGGACAAAGCAGTCTCCTCTCAACTTCTTTCCATGGAGAGCCGGCTCTCCTTCCTGGCCACTACAGGGAGTGTAAGTCCCTTTATTGGGCTTTTCGGCACTGTGTTTGGCATTATGGCTTCTTTTCAACAGATTGGAGCTTCGGGATCAGCCAGCCTGGCGGTGGTCGCCCCCGGCATTTCAGAAGCTCTTATTGCCACAGGTTTTGGACTCTTTGCCGCCATCCCTGCCGCTGTCTTTTACAACCACTTTATTAATGAAGTCAAAAGACAGGAAATCCAGTTCAGCAACTTTGTGACAGATTTTTTAAACATTTCAAAAAGAAACTTCTTTCAATAAAGTAAGGTGGCAAGGGTCTATGGGCATTCAGGCTACAGGAAAAAAAAGAGCGGTCTTAAGTGAGATCAATGTCACTCCTTTTGTGGATGTCATGCTGGTGCTTTTGGTGATTTTTATGGTCACAGCCCCTATGATGCAGCAGGGTCTGGATATTGAGCTGCCAGAGGCCACAGCCCAGGGTGTGTCCCTTCCGGACCAGCCTTTTATTTTGAAAATCAACCGAAACAAACAAATTTTTATTGAAGACACACAAATTCCCCTGGAGGGCTTGGGTGTAAAGGCAAAAGTGATTTTGGATTCCAGAAAAAACAAAAACATTTATATTCAGGCCGACAAATTTTTGGAGTACGGATTTGTGGCTCAGACTTTGGCAAGCCTGCGCAGAGCAGGGCTTTACCAGGTGAGCCTCATCACCACCCCTGAAAACCCCTGAAGACTTTTTTTTCAGGAGTCACAGGTATTTTTATAGACAACCAGGTTGTAAATTTATGAAGGCACCATCCTCTTTTGCCCCTTTTTTGTGTTTTTCTTTTGTGTCTCATTTGATTTTGTTTTTTCTTATCTCCTTAAATTTGGATTTGAGTTCTTTTCGTTTAACAAAGAAAAAAACAGTAAAAATCCGCCAGGCCATACGGGTGGACAGCATAGGGCTGCCGGAACTCCATGCCCCCAGGCTTTCCCCCTCCCCTTCAACATCCTCTCAATCCAAAACCCCTGTCCTTAAAAAACCAGGCCCGCCAAAAAAGAAACCAAAACCTTTAAAGAAAAAAAGAAAAACCGCCAAAAAAAAGCCTGCAAAAAAAGTGATCAGCAAAAAAAAACAGCAACAGAACAAAAAGCTGCAGGAGGACAGAAAACGGCAGGCCATGGAAAAACTCAGAGCTTTAAGGCAGATTGAGAAAATGAGACAGGCACAGCAAAACCCGGCTTACAAAGGACAGCAGATTTCCAGAGGGGATTCCTCATCGGGGGAGGTGGTTAAAAACTTTGAGATGGTGCAGTACTTTACCTCTCTGAAGGCCCGTATCAAAATGTATTGGAGTCTGCCTCAGGAGTTGGCAGATCAGTCTTTGCGGGCCAAAATTTTTGTTCGTATCAGTGATCAGGGTTCTGTGTTACATCGTTACATTATGGAAGCCTCCGGCAACGAGGAGTTTGACGCAAGGGTCTTGGAGAGTATTGACAGGGCGGGGCCTTTTTCCCCTCCGCCCGCATCGGTAAAAGCTTATCTGGCACAGGGAGTGGTACTCAGTTTCCCTGAACAATAAACTGTCTGTACTCAAAAAACATCTGTGTTGCAAAAAAGAGGGTTTTTTCTTAAAATACAGGAAGCTTTGAGAGGGATTTTTAAACTCATGAAAAAATTTCTAAAAAACATCATTTTGATTGCTGCAGGGTATGGATTTTGCACAGCTGCCTTTGCTTATGTGTATATTGATATTGGGGATGCCTCTGTCAGAAAAAGCCAGATGGCTTTACAGCCCCCGGTGGTACAATTCAGCCGGTCAAAGGAGGTTTTTAAAGCCGGCTCTGTTTTGTTTCAAACCTTAAAGCAAAATTTTAGCTCAGGGGAGTACTTTAAATTCATCCCCCAGGAGGCCTTTTTGGAAAAACCGGGGGAAAAGTCCCCCCACCCTTACCCCAAAGACCCCAATGGCTTTCGGTGGAAAAACTGGCAGCTTCTGAACACAGATTACCTGGTCTTAAGCCAAATTCAGGCTTTGGAATCACAAAAAATACGGGTTCATTTGTTTCTTTACCACATCCCTTTGAGGAGAAAAACTTTTCAAAAAGAATACATAGCCCCACTAAATTCTGTCAAAAAACTGGGACACATAATGAGTAACAATATTGTGGAATCTTTAACAGGTTCGCCAGGGGTGTTTTTAACAAAAATTGCAGCTGTGAGAAGTATGCAGGGTACAAAAAAAGAGATTTTTACCATGGACTTCAATGGTCAAAACAAAAAACAGGTGTCTTTTCACAAGTCCACGGTTTTATCCCCGGTGTGGTCCCCACAGGGAAAGCACCTCAGCTATACGGCTTATCTGTACAACAACAAACTCAAAAAAAGAAATGCAGCCCTTTTGCTGTACAACCGATTAACCAGGTCCCGGCGTATTTTATCCAACCGGGCGGGGGTTAATATCGGATCGGATTTTGCCCCGGATGGGCAGTCTTTGCTGGCCACCTTATTTTTAGGAAGAGGGGACAGGGACATTGTAAGAATCTTCTTAAAAGACTCCTCTTTTCAAACTCTCACCCGGGGACCAGGAAGGGTTATTAATGTGGAACCTGTGTTTCACCCCGGTGGAAAGAGGATTGTCTTTTCCTCTGACCGGGGGGGACGGGTTATGCTTTACTCCATGAATACCAGAGGAAGAGGAATAAGACGTCTGACTTATCAGGGATCTTATAACTCCACCCCCGATTTTTCCCCGGAGGGAAAGCAGGTGGTTTTTTCCGGCCGTACAGAGGGAAGGTTTGATCTTTTTTTAATGAATGCTGATGGATCGGGCCTCAAAAGGCTGACCAGCGTAAAAAAAACAAATGGCAGATGGGCCAATAATGAATCCCCCTCTTTTTCCCCGGACGGAAGGTTTATTGTGTTTTCCTCCAACCGGGATGGACCTTACCAGCTTTACACCATGAACATCAAAAGCCTTAAAACTGTAAGAATCACAAAAGACCCCCACCACTACAAAAGTCCGCAGTGGTCCCCCTTTTTAAAATAACTTTTTTTGCCCGGGACAAAAAACAATGGTGACAAATCTTCAAAATCATCAGGACAAACCTTTGGTGGTGGACCTGGACGGCACCTTAATTAAAACAGAGCTGCCCTGGGAGTCTTTTTTAGCCGTCCTTATATCCCGGCCTTTTGGTCTGATAAAAATACTGACACACAGAATACTCCACGGCAACAGAGTTTCTTTAAAGAAGAATTTGGAAAAACAGGCCGCACTGGATCTGAAAACCCTTCCTCTTTCGGAAAGTTTTTTAAATTTTTTAAAAACTGAAAAGTCCAAAGGGCGGGCTTTATTCCTGTGTACAGGCTCCACACAAAGCTATGCAGACAAAATATCCAAAAACATCTCTCTTTTTAAAGAGGCTTTTGGATCTCTGACAGGAAGCAATCTGGTGGGAAACACAAAGGCTGTTTTTTTAAAAACCAGGTTTAAGGAAAAAGGTTTTGATTATGCAGGAAATGCTTTGGTGGACTTAAAAGTGGCCCGCCAGGCACGAAAGTTTATTGTGGTTAACCCTTCCTTAAGTCTTCTTTGGGTTAAAAAAACAAGCCAGTACCGCGGGGCCTTTTCTTCAATAATAAATTTTTTTTACAAAAAACACCATGGTATTCCGTGGGATAAAACCTTTGGGGACAAAAAAAAAACATTTTCACAGCTTGTGTTTTGTGCCGGAGGAGGTCTTTGGATTTTAAACATCTGTGTTTATTTTCTTTTTAAAACCCGGGACTTTACGGGTGAACCTGCGATTTTTGGACTTTGTTTTTTGGCCTCTGGCTTTTATATGTTTTTCTTGATGAGCAGAATTTTTTTGGACCGAAAGAGACCACCGGCCCTCATTCAAAACCAAAAAAAAAAACATTTTTGGTCTCTTTTTTTTCACTGGTCAGGGCTTAAACAATCCCGTGGATACCCAAGCAACATCTTTGCCAGAGGGGATTTAAGCCTGGAGACAGGTTTTTTTATTGTGGGAGGCTGTTTGAGCCTGGCTTGCGGATTTTTTATTGGAAGTGTTTATGAGCATCTGCCACATGTTTCTTTTTCTCAAATCCGTTTTTTGGACTTCAGCTGGGAAAGCACAGCCGCTTACAAAATTTTATCCTTCACCGGTCTGTCCATGTTGTATGTGGGGGGAGTGTATCTTTGGCTTTACAGAATGTATCTCCCATGGAAAGTGAGTGGCCCTCTGGCTTTGCTGATTTTTATATTTGTACCTTTTTGCTTTTTTTAAACCCTTAAAAATTTACTTTTTTTTGAACAACAGGAGGGGGCTTTTGGGCAGGGGTTTCAGACTTTGCATGACAGGGGTGGTTTTTAAGGTGTTTTTTCCCATAAGGGAGGGCCAGGTTTTGCTTTAAAAGAGTGGGGCCAAGGGCCACCCCATCCACTGTCACATCAGCCACAATGCGAAAATAACGACCCCTTTTAACATTTTCCAAATCAATTCTTTGGGCGGTTTTTAACCACCGCTCCACAAACCTCTGGGCTTCAAGAGCTTTTTGTTTTTCGCAAGTCCTGGTGGTTTTTATTTCAAAAGTGTCTATACCTGCAACACGCACACGGATGTCTTTTCCTATCAGGTGATGCACTCCCGGTATATGAAAGCGAATAGTGTCCCCATCATAGTTTTTAATGTACTTCACACAACGAAAGTTGTTTTGGTCGTGGGGAGGGCAGAACAAAACAGGGTTTTTGTATTCCCCGGACTTCACGGGCTGGGAAGACAGGGCAAAAGGGGGGACCACACACAAAATACCCAAAAGCCACAGTCTTTCAGACAATAAATTTAACAGAAAGGCCAGCTTCATAACAGCTTAAAGGGTAGCAGTTTAAAGGCTTAAAATCAAAAAAAAAAATTGATTTTTATACTCCATTTATTTACAAATTAACATCTTAAGCAGTCCTTTTAAACCTGTAGGTGTTTTGATAAGGGGAAAATTTTGTCCAGGGGTGCACAAAAAACACTCAGTGTGAGTAAAAAACTCCGGCCCTTTAACATGTATGTGGAGGCCATGTACAAAGAATACGCCCCTCAGGTTCTGGATGAAGTGGCTGCCGAACAGTTTAAAGGGCAGTGGAAGGAGAGGGTTTTTCATGCCCCGTCTTTTACCTCCTTAGACCTGGAAATTGGCACAGGTGTGGGGGAGCATATAGCTTTTCAGGCTTTCAAACAACCGCAAAGGCTGTTTATAGGAATGGAGTTAAAATACAAACCCCTTGTAAAAACCGCCCGCAGACTGAAAAAACAAAACAGCTCAAATGCAAAAGTGATAAGGCACAACGGCAGGCTTATTCACAGGCTTTTTCAAAAACATGAGCTGGCCCATGTTTATATTCACTTCCCTGATCCATGGCCCAAAACAAAACACCAAAAACACCGGTTGATACACCCGGAGTTTGTAAAAAATCTTTATTATCTGCAACAACCGGGATCCATTGTGGAAATTAAAACCGACAGCCTGCCCTATTTGGAGCATATTAAAAAAAGTTTTAAAACCACAACTTATTGTTTAAAAAATGCCTCTCAGGTGAATTACCATGCAAAAACCCTGAGTACTGATGAAAACATCACCACCGCTTTTGAAAGAATTTTTATCAAAAAAAAAGCTCCTGTTTATTACCTGAAATACCAAAAACCATCTCTTTAACGGGGGCCTCTTAAGGAGCAGCACAAACACAGGCCCATGTGAGCTTAAGGCAAAAGATAAGTGCGAAGAGAGCTTTTTAAATCCGAAACCGCTTTCAAAATCTGATGTTTGTGCGTTTTTTGCACATCCATAATCAGGTAGCCCATACTCTCATGGGTGGCAAGCAGCTGGGTTCGAATGTTGGCTTTTAAACGGGATACAATACTGTTGATTTTCCCCAAAACCCCCGGAATGTTTTGGTGGATATTTACAATCCTTTGGTATTCTTCACTTTCACACAAAGGGGCCGGATTTAAAACGGGAAAGTTAACCGCCCCCTCAGATATACCATAAAGCAGAAAGTCACTGAGAGATTTTGAAACCTGCCCGGCAATGTTCTGCTGTGCCTCCTCTGTGCTGCCAGCAATATGGGGGGTTAAAACGGCCTGCTTCATCCCCTCCAGGCCCGTGGCAAATGCCCCGCCGGAAGAGTGAGGTTCTTCAGGAAAAACATCCACTGCACAACCCGCCAGGTGATTTTTTTTTAAAGCCTCTTTTAAGTCCTTCAGATTAACCACCGAACCCCGGGAGGTGTTGATTAAAAAAGCCCCTTTACGCATACTCTTAAGCTGTACACTGCGGATCATGTTTTTGGTTAAAGGGGTTTCCGGCACATGAAAACTCACAAAATCAGAAAGTGAAAGCAGCTCTCTTAAAGTCTTTACAGCCCTTACATTACCAATAGGTAAAACCTCTTTAATATCATGGTAAAACACCCTCATACCCATAGCCTCTGCCAAAATACCCACCTGAGTGCCAATACGACCGTAACCCACCAGACCCAGGCTTTTGTTTCTTACCTCCCGGCTCCCTTTTGCTGTCTTGTGCCATTGATTTTGATGCATAGTGTAATTAAAAAACCAAAGCCTTCGGGAAAGAGCTATAATATGGCCAATAACCAGCTCTGCCACACTACGGGTGTTACCATAAGGGGCATTAAACACAGGGATTCCCGCTTTTGTACAAGCCTTTAAGTCAATCTGATCGGTGCCAATACAAAAAGCCCCTATAGCTCTTAAAGAAGGTAAATCCCGAAGAAGAGATGCACAAATCTGGCTGCGGGACCGGATGCCCAGGGCCACGGGCTTTGTTTTTTTCAGTTCAGTCAGGCTCACTTTTGAAGCACTTTTAGCTTTTAGGCCTTTGTGTCCCAGCCATTTGTGTGCCTGAGGGTGAATCCCCTCCAATAAAACAATTTTCATTACCTTATTAGTAAAACCAAAGGGACTTGCACTCAAGGGGTTTTTTTTCATCTTGAACATTTCATTTTAAGCCTGTATACTTTTCTAAAGTGTTTCACCCGGCTTTTTAAACCATGGCTAAACCAGATTCTTCCTCTTCAGACACACATGAGATGGAACCCAGTGTATGGGACATGTTTGAGTACGAAAAAATCTCCGGCCATTTACTGACACGGGCCTTATGGGCCATGGTTCTCCGTCTTATTTTCAAGTTTTACATCCGTTTAAAAGTCAAAGGCAGTTTTAAAAAATTTTACAAAAAGCACCCCCGGCTGATTATTATATCCAACCACACCTCTCATTTGGATGGACCAGCCATTTTAGCCTCTATTCCTTTTACTTATTGGATGGATCTTTATATTCTGGCAGCAAAGGATTATTGGTTTTCCAGCTGGTATTTGAAGTTTTTTTCCAAACACTGCCTGGGGGCCATACCTGTGGACAGAAAAAACAAAAAAACAGAGTCTGCAGGTCAGTGTATCAGCCTGCTAAAAAACTTAAAAAAAATATGGATGGTGATGTTTCCTGAAGGCACCAGGTCCCCGGACGGCACCCTTCAGCCTTTTAAGAAAGGGGTGGCCCTGTTTTCCCAAAAAACAAAAACCCCGGTTTTGTTTCTTTACCTTTGGGGGGCCCACCGGCTGTGGTCAAAAAAAAGAAACTGGCCCCTGCCAGGCAGGCTTCGCCTTTATGTGGGACCTGTGCAGGCCCCATGTTCTATTGAAACTTTATTTGACAATTATAAAAAATGGTCTGGTAAAATAGAGTCCCAACTTCAAAAATGAAAATATTATGACACGGGTTTTTGGTATAAAATTTTTTAAGATTTTGTTTGCTTCTGAAGCACGCACGGGGGTTCTTCTTCTTGTCAGCTGCCTTTTGGCTCTCATGGCTGCCAACTCCTCATGGTCACAGGCTTACGAAAGTTTGATTCATTATCCTTTAAGCTTAAAGGCCGGGGGGTGGGAGCTTTCCCATTCCCTGAAACATTGGGTGAATGACGGCTTGATGGTTATCTTTTTTTTCCTTGTGGGGCTTGAGATTAAAAAAGAAATGGTGACAGGAGAGCTTTCCTCGTGGAAGAAGGCTGCCCTTCCTGTTTTTGCAGCTTTGGGCGGTATGGTGGTTCCCGCAGCCCTTTACCTGTGTTTTAATTTTACAGGTCCTGCCTATAAAGGCTGGGGTATCCCCATGGCAACAGATATTGCTTTTGCTGTGGGGATTTTAAGTTTGCTTTCCCACAGGGTACCTGTGGTTTTAAGAGTCTTTCTTTTGGCCCTGGCCATTGTGGATGATTTGGGGGCTATTTTGGTAATTGCTTTTTTTTATTCTGAAAAAATCAGCCTCTTATTTTTGACCTTGTCCTCTTTGGTAACCGGGTTAATTGTTTTAAGCCGTTTGCTAAAGGTGAAAGCCCTTGGCTTTTACCTGGCAGCTGGTGTGGTGTTATGGTTTTTTGTACTCAAAAGCGGTGTGCATGCCACTATTGCGGGGGTGATGTTGGGACTTCTTACCCCTGCCAAAGTGAAAAACAAAGAGGCGGGGGCTTTAAGGGAAAAAATAAAAATTTTGGCTCATTCCGGGGCATCAGATGAGGACACTTTAAAGATAAACCATTTCAGCCAGGCTTTATGTTCTCCCGCCTCCCGGTGGATTCACTGGCTTCACCCTTATGTGAATAACTTCATTATGCCTGTGTTTGCTTTTTTTAATGCGGGGGTGATTTTGCCGGTGGGTTTTTCCGTGGAAGAGTTTTTTTGGCACCCGGTATCCATGGGGATTTTACTGGGTCTTTTGGTGGGAAAACCTTTGGGGGTTGTGTTGTTTTCCAGCATGGCGGTTTGGTGCAGGTGGGCCAGCTGGCCTGCTGGTTTCACCCGGGCCCGGCTGGTGGGGGTGGGGGCTTTGGCAGGGATTGGCTTTACCATGTCTTTGTTTTTGGCCGGGTTAAGCTTTAACAGGGATCAAATTTTAAGTGATTATTCAAAAATCAGCATTTTAATTGCTTCTGCCGGGGCTATGCTTTTGGGCATGTTTGTTCTGTTATTTTGTGATACTGGTAAATCAAAAAAAACAGACCAGGACAGGGTGGCGTAGCTCAGCTGGATAGAGCAACGGCCTTCTAAGCCGTAGGTCGCAGGTTCGAATCCTGCCGCCATCACTTTTTTTTGCACTTGACCTCTAAAAAGAGCCAAGGAGGTAATGGATGAAAAAACTCATTGTTATTTTAATTTTTCCCTGCCTGACATCACCCACTTTTGGCATGTTTAAAGAATTATCCACAGATCTGAAGTCTGCTGTGATATGGGGAAACTTTTCCGCCATAAAAAAATTTGTTGAAGAACAAGGCGTGGATATCAACCAACAGGATGAGGAAGGCAAAACCGCCCTTCATTACACCTGTACGGGGCGGACTTACAGCTGGCTCGAAATCGACACCATTACCTATTTGCTGGAACATGGGGCCAGTCCCTTTATAAGAGACCACAGCGGCAGGCTGCCTGTGGATTATTTAAAATCCGATGGCCTGAAATCATCTGATCTTCCCGCCTTATCCTCTGATCTGAAATCTGCTGTGATATGGCAAAATTTTTCCGCCATAAAAAAATTTGTTGAAGAACAAGGCGTAAATATCAACCAACAGGATGAGGAAGGCAAAACCGCCCTTCATTATGCTTATAAAACCAGCACTGTATTTCCCGATGAGAGTAAAAGTAATGCGGACATTATTGCATACCTGATAAAACACGGAGGGGATGCCTCTGTAAGGGATTACAGTGGCAGGTTGCCTGCGGACTATCTCACAGGAAGACTGATTGAAAAAAACCTGACGATTGAAGAAAATCCTCAACACTGGTTAAGATTTGACAAACATGAAGAAACAAAAAAAATGGCTAAAACAACTCAAAAATTAGAATCTGATGAATCTCAAAACCAACAAAAGCCCTCGTCCATAAAATCCCGTATCACACAATGGATAAACAAAAAATGTGAAAAATACTTTTTTTAAGGGGTGGCATTTTGTAACAACAGGCGATCCAGTTTTGAATGAACATCATAACTGTGTCATAACTGGTTTTTAATTTTGCCCAACCATAAAAAGAAAATCATCTATACTGTCACAACGAAATCGACTGTTTTTTCCGTTTAAAGTGGCAAAATAAGCAACCCCCCCAAAGGAATCACAAAGAATCAGTATTCCTTTCCCTTTTTGTGGATTGCAATCTATAGCCACTTCACGATCTCCTGTGGGATAAATATAATATTCATGGTTGGGGAAATGAGTATGTACATTTTTTAATATAATACGGGCGTTTTTTATTGCTTTTTCGTCAACAAGTTCAAACCCCTCTTCTTCACACTCTCTATTTAGATTATCCAAATCATTATACAGTTTTTTTAGTGGTGCTGTTTGAACAATATATTCCATGGTTTGTTTTTTGGTTTCTTTTGAAGTTAATAAATCAACAAGAGAAGATTTGTGCATTATTGTCCTGTTTATCTGGGATATTTTACCCATCCCCTTATTTTTTGTCAAAGCTTTTTTGAGAAAAAAACACAAAAAACAGGACTTTTACCCCCCTTCCCTGCGGGGGAATTATGGTCTTCAATGCTTCAGTGATTTTTTTGCAAAGTGGCTTTGAGTTTTTTCTTCAGGCGATCCTCCATTTGGCGAACGGCCTCCCTGCTGACAGAAAACTTATCACCAATCTCCTGAAGAGTTAAGGGGGAGTCTGCCAGCAAACGCTTCTCCAAAATAAAAAGCTCTTTTTGGTTCAGGTGAGGTTTTAATTTTTTCACCCCCTCTCTGACCAAAGTGTCTTCCTGAAGAGTGTGTAATTCCTCCTCCTGAGAGGTCCCCTGTGCCGCCTGTAAATCCAAAAGCAATGGGGCATCCTTGTTATGGCGGCTCACCGGCTGGTGAAGACTTAAATCCCTGCCCTGAAGCCTCGCATTCATACTTTGTATTTCCTGCCTCTTAAACCCTGCACGGGTGAGCAGTTTTTGTTGATCAGGCATGTGGTGGGTGAGTTCTTTTTGTTGTTTTTTCAAAAGATAAAACAGCTTTCTTTGTTTGGCGTTGGTCCCTATCCGCACCAAAGAGTGCTGCCGCATCAAATACTCCTGAATGTAACCCCTAATCCACCAAACAGCATAAGTGATAAGCCGGACCCCTTTGTAAGGATTAAATTCTTTTATGGCCTGAAGAAGACCCATATTACCCTCCTGAATGAGATCAATCAGCTGAGAACCAAACCGGGTGTACTCGGCAGCAATTTTAACCACAAACCTTAAATTGGAACGGGCCAAAACCCGGGCCAGAGCCGGATCCTTGGTCTTAAAAAATTCACGGGCTTTTTTTAACTCCTCCTCTTTACTGAGTACAGGATACCTGGCAATCTCCTTAAGATAAAGTGCTAAGCTGTCCTCAAAAGGAGCCAGGTCTTTAGGATGTTTATCTGTCTTTTTATTTACCAGGTCTGGCAACAGCCCTGTTTTTTTTGATTTTTTCAAAACCTTTTCAATCCTTATATTTTAAAACATGGAGACAGGGTCCACATTAATATGCAGGCGGGCGGCCCCGGCTTTTACACTCCATGCTTTGTTTATTTTTTGTATAGCCCCACTTAAGGCCAAAGTGGAAGAACTTTTTAAAAGTATATCATACCTGTATCTGTTTTGTATCCGAAAAAGTGGAGAGGGGGCGGGGCCTAAAACTTTTATATTTTCAGGAGAGTTTAAAATCTTTTTCACCTGTAAGGCGGCTTTAAGGGCCACCTCATTTTTTATGGAACTCAGTTTAATTAAAACCAGCTTTGTAAAAGGGGGATAAGAGTATTTTTTCCTGTGGTGCAGCTCTTTTTTGGCAAAGCTTTCATAATCCCCTTTTTTTAAAGATTGTATGACAGGGTGAGAGGGGCTATAGGTCTGAAGCAGGACCCGTCCCTGTTTTGTTCTCCTGCCTGCCCGGCCCGCCATTTGTTGAAAAAGCTGAAAGCTCCTCTCCGAGGAACGAAAATCCGGCCGGTTCAGTACCGGATCAGCCAGCACCATTCCCACCAAAGACAAATTCTCAAAATCCAAACCTTTTGCTATCATCTGTGTACCCACCAGGATATCCACCCGGCCGGCTTCCATTTCCTCCACCAAATGCTCCCACTCCTTATGGTTTTTTATCTCATCCCTGTCGGCCCGCACCACTCTCACCCGTGGAAACAGGCTTTTAAGCTCCTGCTCCAGCACTTGAGTCCCAAGGCCAAAAGAGGAAAGCTCCTTAAAACCACAGGAGGGGCAGGTGGAAGGTTTTTCCTCCCTGAAGCCACAATAATGGCACACCAGGTGTGTTTTTTGATGTTGTGTAAGAGCAATATCACAATTCAGGCATGAGAAGTGAAACCCACAGGCCCGGCAAAAAACATAAGCCTTTTCCCCTCTGCGGTTGAGAAACAGGGCCGCCTGCTCCCTGTTTTTTAAACACTGGTTTAAGGCCTGGTACAGACTCTCACTCAACCAATAAGGGCGATGAGGGGTTTTGATCTCTTCTCTCATATCCACCACTTCTGTCACCGGCACACAGGCTTTAAAAAACCTTTTGGTAAGACGGTGGTGTTGGTACTTGCCACACCAAACATTTTGAAGGCTCTCCAGGCTGGGGGTGGCCGAAGCCAAAACCACAGGAATTTTCAAACACCTTCCCAAATACACCGCCCCGTCCCTTCCATGGTATTTAAGTTTTTCCTCCTGCTTGAAGACAGCCTCATGCTCTTCATCCACAATAATAAGACCCAGGCGGGGAAGCGGGCAAAACAGCACCGATCGGGGGCCAATAAGAATTCGCTTTTGCCCTCTTAAAACCTCCTCCCACACATTGGTTTTTTGCCGGGGGGTCATCTCAGAATGAAAACAGGCCACCTGCCCCTTAAACCTCAAAGAAAATCTTTTGATATGCTGAGGGGTTAAGGCAATCTCAGGCACCAAAACCAAAACACTTTTCCCCATTTTTAAGACCGGCTCCATTAAACTGAAAAAAACCTCTGTTTTTCCCGAACCCGTCACCCCCTCTATCAGATGCACTTTAAAACCCTCTTTTACTTGTATGTTTTTCACACAATGGCTTTGTTCCCTGTTTAAAATCCTCTTTACCTCTTGAATTTGAGACAGATTGAAATTTTTCTCTTTTTGAGAATGTTCAGTTTGAGAAAAGAGGGAAATATTACCTGTTTTTTTACTGTCCTTATCAGGGGTGTGGATTCCCGCCTTCGCGGGAATGACAGGTTTTGTTTTTTGATTTTTTTTTGGCTTCAAAGGGGGGAAACTCATACCCACCACCAGGCCCGGGCTGTGATGATAATACGATGCCATCCACATCAGCCATTTCAGACGGGCGGGACTTAAAGGGGTTTTTGTTTTATCTTCTGACAAAACAGGTTTGAGAGCAAAACCAGCCCCGGGAGGGGGAACAGCCCTTAATATAACAGCAGACAAGAGACGACTTTTAACCCTCACCCACACACAGGCCCCTGCGGGCCATTTTTTCTGTGAGATGTAAATCAGGTTCTCCTTTAATTTTAAAGGCAGAGCCACCTCATAATAATAAGTTTGATTTGGCATGATTATCTGAACTGATGGTAAAATTCCTGTATTTTTTCTTTTAAAGGAATAAAATCCCCCCACTTGTTGCTTTTCAAATGAGAAAGATGAAACACATTTTGCGAAAGACGAAGAGATTTTAATTCTTTCACTGTAATTTTAATGACCACCTGCCCCCAGTTAATGCTTCTGACAGAGGGAAACATAAACCCCCGGGGATGATTTTTATAGGAGGAGGCCTTTAAAAAAAGAGATTTATTGGCCCACTTCCACCCCCGGAGGACAAACTCATCCTGCTCCACCCATAAAAGAGAATCGTTTTTTCCCACCTCATACTGTACAGAACCAAAAAAACGAACCAAACGAAGAAGAGATTTTGTTTTCACAGCTTCCTCCTCCTTATAGGGGGGGGCGATTTTCCACAAATAAAACAGCTGAGCCAGCTTTTCCCTGTCTCTTAAATAAAAAGGCCTTTCCAGGTGATACACAGGTATATTTTGTTTTTTAAGCCGGGCTTTCTCATTTTTAAAAATCTTTTTTCCCTCCCGATAAATAAAATACAGATGCTGATCTTTAAAATCTTTAAAACTCACTTCCAGTCGCAGAAAGCCCGGGGGCTTAAACCACCATTTTTCGGTCAGGGAAAGGCTTTTCCCCAGGTGAGAAAATGCCACCTCCTGCTCCACATAATAAGCCCCAAAACCACGGGCTTTTGCCAGATAAGACAAAACCATGGAATAAGAGGGAACATAAGCCCCCGCATAAAATGCCACACAAAACACAGTGCCTAAAAAAGCAAAGAGCCTGTAAAAATACCATTTCATAACAAACCTTCCCCATCAGAGGCCATTCAGGACCTTATCCACCACCAGGAGGAAAACACCAGGATAATCCCACAGACCGGCAAACCGGATATTGACACCTGAATATGACTTAAGTCCCAGCCAAAAAGCAAGAAAAATAAAGAAGAGTGCTTTTTATACCGAAAAAGCAGGTATGAAAAACCTCATTTTTTTAAGTTTTTTTATTGTGACTGCCTTAAGCATGTATCTGTTTAACGGATGCTCCCGGGCGGGTTATGGTGGAGCTTTTTACTCCCTAAGCAACTCTCCCATCCCCACAGCCCCGGAAGATGCCAACTCACCAGAAAAAGAGGATCCCACAGACAATACATCCCCACCTCCTGACAAACCGGATGAAGAGCCTCCCCCACCCCCCGACAAACCCAGTGAGTTTAATTATTTTCCCTACGATCTTCAGATGGACACTTTGGGCTATATGGGTTGTCCTTCAGCAAACGAATTTTTTACTTTTAAAATGGGCAGTTATTTTTCCAAAAGTGGGATGAGACTCAGTGAGTATTTTCTAAGACAAAAAAACAAACTAAGTTCCACCAGGTTGAAGGAACTTATTAAAACCTCCACCAAATACCAGGCTGCACCACAAATTCATTTGTCATCAAAAAGTAATTTTTTAAATAAATTTAAAGAAGCCAGTTTTGGTTTTAAGCTCAATAATTTTATAGATGATATGATAGAACAAAGCCCCCGGCGTATCGGGGCCATCCGGGGGGACCCTATAGAGGCCCGTACTTTTATAAGTTCCTTTGACCCCAAACATGACAGGTACAAAAAAACCCTTTTGATTTTATCCTACAGGGGGCCTTCCGGGATATATCACAAAACCAAAGGTGAGAAAGGGGTGGATATTTACGGCAGACTTTACGACCTGGATTATGAAAGTGTGTCGGAAAGCCGGTATGTGCTTTCCTCTGTGGAGGAGGAAAAACTGCCGGAAGGGGGGCCTTCTCAACCGGATTGGACCTGCCCCGACAAATTAAAATTACAAATCAGAAGACATCCCAGAAGAATTTGGAAAAAAGCCAGTTTTGAAGCCTACTTACAAAGCCGGAATATGGAACACCAAAACATCCCCTCTCAGGACGAACAGGTTTGCGAAGACTCAAACAACGGAGGCTCTGCCTTATTGGTGGCACAGGCACTTTTAGGGGATGACTTTAACATCAACATCAATGACAAATGTATTTCCCCCAAAAATACCTCTTACAGCTGCTACAGAAGAGAGTCACAAAACAACTGGAGGTATCGTATGGCAGACAGGGACAGCACCAATTGTGGACAGGATGAATATGGCCTGGACTTCTGCCCTCAGTATCTGTCCATCTGCATAAGAAACAACTTAAACTAAATGGTGCCACTTCCCCACCCACCTTCACCAGGGCTTTTTCCCCTGTGTCATTAACCTGGGAATGTACTTCCCGGAGTGTAAATTTTACATCTTCAGTGTATCTTTCGAAAAAAGCTTGCAAAATAAAAAATACAGTCCTATTTTACTACATTGTGAGGTCAAACAACAATGAAAACATTTTTAAAGTTTTTTATTTATCTGTTCTGCTTAAATTTTTGCCTTCTGGCTTTTTCCGGACCAGGCAGCCTGCCCATCCTGGGAGGAGAATATCCAAAACGTTCTCCTTTTCAGGAGAACGAGGTCATGCTATCCATACATGTGGAAGAAAACAACACTTATGAAATCACTAAATTTTTAGCTGACAATTATGGTTTAAGCTTTGGAACTGTATCATGGTTTTTACATTACCTGTCTGTTCAAAAAGATAAATCCAATGTCAAAACACTGTTTGATCTTATGTTAAAACATGAAAAAGCTGTAACAGTCATGCTTCAACACATAGATCTTCAAAGCGAACGGTTTAAACAGTGGATGGATCTTTTGGAAACACACCTGGATTCTGAAAAAATTATTTCCCTCCTCACCACTGTTCATCCCAATGCCCCCACCACCACAATGCAGTTTCATGCTCTTTATAAAAAAGCCACCCTACCTGTTATTCAAAACCTGAAGGTGTTGGAACAATACATCGCCTCCCCTGATTACTCTTTAAGCCTGGAAATTCAAACCAGCAAGCCTCATTCAGCAGAGGCTAAAAGCCTTATTGCCTTTATTATAACAGATCCCAGGAGTTTAAACCTTGTACCTCAAAAAACTATTACAAGCCGTCATCCCCTTTTTAAAAAAATAGCTTTTCTGGAAAATTACACAGGCAGTAAAGAGGCTTTTATCAACATGCTCCATGCTTCTTTGGGGGTAGAGGATTTCGGTGGTATCCTGCATATCCCGTATCAGATTCTCCGCTTTAATATCAATCAGATAGAGAAAATGGCAGACAAAATTCTTCATCTGGAAAAGGAAAGTACCATGTTACAACAGTTTTTAACCTCCATGAGGAAGCCTGCCAAAGCCCTAACGGCCCTTCACTTAAGCAGGGGTTTGTTTAACCCTTCTTTGATACTGGAGGCGGACAGCCACACACTGACTCAGACAAAAGAGAAATACACCACACTCAACAGGAAAGAGAAAATTAAATTTTTTAGAACAAAAATCTTGCCCTCCACAAAAGAGAAATTAAACCAAATTTATTCATCCAAAAAAGCCAAAAAACCACAACTCAAAGGGCCGGGGCATATATCTCAATGTGTAACTGCATTTACAGGCCCGTTGCCTAAAGTGTTTTAAGCAACCTGGTAAAAGCCTTTGTATTTCAAACAAAAAATCATGAGGTAACAAACAAACCTTGAAAAACCATTTAAAAAATCTGTTATTTTTAACACTCATGGTTTTGAACACAAAACCTGCCAAGTCCCTTGCTTCTCAGGCCCCGGATTTAAAATCACCGGAAGTTTTGGCTTTGGCCCGTGGAGGTAAAGGGGCTTATCACCAGGAGGGGGCCAGCCAGCACCAGGTCAATCCAGCCAGTTTTATACACTTTGCCTCAAAAACAAAAACCTCTGTTTTTTATGCACAAAATGCCAGCCAAAGCTGGTGGGGAATGGCCGCTTACGAAAACAACAAACTTCCTGTGGCTTTGAGTTTTATCAAAAACAGGGCCTCTTCAGACAACATTTTACATCTCAGTCTGGCAAGTTTTTTAAGCAAAGCACTAAGTATGGGAGCCAGTGTGATTCGCTTCAAAACCAACAAAGCCACACATTGGAATGCCAGCTTGGGGGTCTTGTTTGCCCCCTCTCACTCCCCTTTGAGTATGGGGGCTGCTTACACTTATTTTATGCCCCTGACAGGAGGTCCGTTTCAAAAAGAAAGACAGGGAGCCATAGGGTTGGAGTATCGCTTAAAAAAAAATATTCATCTGAGGGGTGACCTGCTTTACAACCCACACACCCGCTGGGCTGTGGCCCTGGGGGCAAAAGCCCTGTTTTCAAAAATACTTCTACTGCACCTGGCGGGCTTTAAAAGTAAAAATGTTTTTTTTTACTCAGCAGGGCTTGGGCTGAAAGGTAAAAACACACACATTCATTACACCTTTCAACAAAATGAAAAACAAAAAAATACCACCCATGGCATCAGTTTAAGTTTTTATTTGTAATTAACACTTTCCAGGTCTGAAAATTTTACACTCTCAGTGTATTTTTTTAAAAAAAGCTTGCAAAATAAAAAATACAGTCCTATTTTATCAGCTGGGGAAAGTGGAACATAAAACATATCCCATGCTATATGTTCGTGACCTCCAAAAGTGGCCACTTTCCCATAAAGAAGTGGGAGGTGGTAATGTTTAAGATACATTATAAGGTGAAAAAATAATGAAAACATTTTTAAAGTTTTTTACTTATCTGTTCTGCTTAAGTTTTTGCCTTTTGGCTTTCTCCGGACCAGGTGCCGGACCCATCCTGGGAGAAGAAGATCGAAATTATGAAAGTAACAAAATCCTTAGAGAAATATTACAAAAAATACAAAACGGGGAAGTCACTATTCATATCGAAGAGAATGATAAAAAAATTATAGAAGAGACTGTTTTAAAAAGAGAAGAAAACCTCTTCACTAATAGAAAAATGACGGAGTATGAAGAAGAAATCGTTAGAATGGCTGTAAGAAATACTATGGAATTCTATAATAAAATCATTGCAGAACGCTGGGAAAAAACAGGATTACCTGCACTTCTTTCTTCTCTAAAAGAAGAGGATAAACCTAACGTTCGTACCAAAAATAATAAAATAAAGATAAAAAAGAAAGGGACAGGGAAATCCAAATGTTCTGTTGTGTTTCATTCTCTCACTTCCCGCTGGTCCTTTTAGCCAATTGTGATTTTTAACCCACGGGGAAAGAAATTTATCATCCAGGGGGCCAGCCAGCACCACAATCCAACCCAGCCAGTTAAAACAGATTTAAGAAAAAACCCGGGGCTTAAAATTCTTCCTGTTCTGAATAACAACATCCCCCACTGCCTCAATAACAAAAAAACCCCGCTTACGGGCCATACTGTCCGCCAACCGATTAGCCCTCATTAAAAAAGCCATGGCTCCATAAACCCGCTTCCTCTTAAACTCCGGCCACCATTCCTTAAAATGACGCATATCCTCCTGAAACTCATCCACATCCGAAGGATCCAAAGTCGCCTTCACCTCCACCACCACACTCTCCCGACCATTAATCGCAATAATGTCAAACTCTGAATGCTTGTTCTTTACATTCGTTATCACCTTGTCCACCTTTATCCCCCTCTCACTTAACCTCTGTGCCAAATTCCCCTTGACTAAATTCTCTCCCAACTTGCCCCAACGATTTCCAAAATCCCCCACCATCTCCTTAATCCGACGATCTGTCTCCTGCATCTGACGATCCGTCTTTTTTTGAAGCTCCATGATTCGACGATCCGTCTCCTGCAGCTGCCGATCCGTCTTTTTTAACTGGCGATCCGTCTCCTGCAGCTGCCGATCCGTCTCTTTTAACTGGCGATCCGTCTCTTTTTGAGAATCTCTCAGTGCCTGCATGTCGATCTGAAACTGCTTATGACCCGCCTGAAGCTCTTTCTGGCCTATGGAAAGGTCTTTTAAAATAGCCCTGATTTCATCAAATGTAGGTGCAGATTTCATTAATACTCCTTATAAGTTTTTTACCTTTGTTAAGTATAACACAATGATTCTCAACCTGTCAATCTTGCGATTCATAAGGAAATGGAGCAATGTTTTTAGCCACCCTCTGGCAAGAGGATAGAGGTTTGGGGGAGTTCTTTGTTGAGAGAATACGGGACAGGGTCCGGACCTCAAAAGTGCCAAAAACAGATGTCTTTGACTGTACAAAGGCTTTAAAATATGGAAAACAAACCCACAAATGGGCAGTTTTATACAACCAGAAAAGTAGCCAACAATGGGGGCCAGTACATTTATAACAAAAAAGTAGCCAACGGAGTGTAATTAATACCTTCCAAGCTTTAAATTTTACACTCTCAGTGTATTTTTCTAAAAAAAGGCTTGCAAAATAAAAAATACAGTCCTATTTTACCAGCTATGGAAAGCAGCATAAAACAAATGCTGTATACATCTGATAATGAAAAGTGGCACACAGCAGGTGCTGATGCTAACATCATACACTGGAGGTCAAACAACAATGAAAACATTTTTAAAGTTTTTTACTTATCTGTTCTGCTTAAGTTTTTGCCTTCTGGCTTTTTCCGGACCAGGCGGCCTGCCCATCCTGGGAGGAGAAGATCGAAATTATGAAAGTAAACAAATCCTTAGAGAAATTTTACAAAAAGTACACAACGGGGAAGTCACCATTCATATCGAAAAGAAGGATAAAAGAGATACAAATGAAACTGAAGAAATGACGGAGTATGAAGAAGAAGTGACGGAGCATGAAGAAGAACTCATTAAAAGGGGTGTAAAACATGCTATAGAATTCCATAATAAAATCATTGCAGAACGCTGGGAAAAAACAGGATTACCTGCACTGCTTTCTTCTCTAAAAGAAGGGGATAAACTTACCGTTCGTCGTATCAAAAATAATAAAATAAAGATAAAAAGGGAAACAGGTAAACCCAAATGCTTTGTTGTGTTTCATTCTCCCACTTCCCGCTGGTCCTTTTAGCCAATTGTGATTTTTAACTCACGGGGAAAGAATCTTATCATCCAGGGGGCCAGCCAGCACCACAGTCCAACCCAGAGCCAGTAAACCATCACTCTGATTTTGAAAAATATAACCTTATGACACATCAAGACAAATAGTGACTGGTATATGATTTTTTCATATACTACACTCTTGCTTTACCTTTTTTAAAAGTCCTTAATTAGTCAGGATGTATATATGAAGCCGTACTATCAAACTCTTTTTGGCAAAGCCTTCTGTGGTGATTCTTTGGTCCTTCTCAGGAAAATAAAATCAGAATCGGTTGATTTGGTTGTAACTTCCCCGCCTTTTGCTTTATTGAGACAAAAAGAATATGGAAATAAAGCACAGGATAAATATGTAAGTTGGTTAACTAAATTCGGAAGAGAAATCCATAGAATTTTAAAAAGCACCGGTTCTTTTGTATTGGACTTGGGTGGAGCTTATGTCAAAGGCAAACCAGTTCGTTCTCTTTATAATTATAGGGTGTTGATTAAATTTTGTGACGATTTAGGTTTTTTTCTTGCTGAAGAGTTTTTTTGGCATAATCCCTCCAAATTGCCAAGCCCTATTGAATGGGTAAATAAGAGAAAAATTAGAACCAAAGATTCTGTAAATACGGTATGGTGGTTTAGCAAAACTCCTTTTCCAAAAGCTGATGTAAGTAATATTTTAATACCTTATTCAGACAGAATGAAAAAACTTTTAAAAAATCCAGATAAATATTATGATCCAAAAAAACGTCCCTCTGGCCATGATATTTCATCTGCTTTTAAGAAAAATAATGGTGGTGCTATATCCTCAAACTTATTAATCTTTCCCAACTCTGAAAGCAACTCTATTTACTTATCTTTATGTAAAAAACTCAATCAAAAAGCACATCCAGCGAGGTTTCCAGCCAAGCTCCCGGAATTTTTTATTAAATTTCTCACTAACACAGGTGATTTAGTGGTGGATATTTTTGCTGGTTCGAATACCACAGGTGAAGTGGCTGAGAAATTAAAAAGAAAATGGCTGGCTTTCGAAATTAACGAAGAATATGTTAAAAATTCTCTGCTGAGATTTTATCCTAAAACATTAAAAAGTAAAGCTCTGCATACTCAAAAACAACCAACAAATGATCTCACTTCAGTTCAATTATCTTTCTAATATTGTTTTGGAAATATCAGCAGGATTCACAGAGTTTCTTCCATAAGGGTATACTCTATAACCATTTTCTTCTATAAACTTAATGGGAATTTTTGGATTATTGAGAGATTTTTGTTTAAGTAATGTGTGGTTTTTCTTTCTTAATGAGATTTCCCATTTTATAAAAAAAGGTGTTAATTTTTTTGGAGTCATTACATAAATACTTTTTAATTGCGTATGTTTGTAGATTGCAAAACTCCATGGAACAGAGCGATATTTTTTTAAAATAGATAAATTTAGATGATGATGTGTGGAAAATCCTGATACTTTTTCAACATTTGCACTTTTCATTTCCCATTCCACTCCTATAGAATCAATAGCATCATTGCCAAGCCTGCCAGCTACAGGTTGAAAATTCATTAAGATCATTTGCTGTAAAATTTTAGCTCCATTGTCCTGAAAAATATCATCAATTCCGTATTTTTTACCCAAATGTTGAATTTTTTGAATTTCCTGCCAAAAATCTTCAAGTTTTTTAATCAATTTTCTATGTTTTTTATCCATATACTTCA
Organism: Bdellovibrionales bacterium; assembly: GCA_965200025.1. GTDB lineage: Bacteria > Bdellovibrionota > Bdellovibrionia > Bdellovibrionales > UBA1609 > JANQSP01. Next base: position 53,086 of record OZ241325.1, on the reverse strand, counting down.
TACTACAGAATATCGGAAAGAGTGAATCAAACTTTAAGGAATTTTTCAAAAAATAATGTTCATGGTGATTGAAATATAAGTTAATTGTTTGTGGTCCTTGTTCGTGTCCCCCAAAAAGTGGCTACTTTTCTCTAAAGAGGAGGGAGGTAGTGATGTTTTAAGATACATCAAGAGGTTCACAAGAGAGAAGAAGCTGGTCATTAGTACCAAGTCAACCCTCATATCATTTATATTTGGAGGAGGGGTTTGGGGGAGTTCTTTGTTGAGGGAGCAGCCAACAATTGGGGAGTGTAATTAATACCTTCCAAGTCTGTAAATTTTACTTTTTACTGCTGAAAATCATTAAAAATAACCCTTTTAAAGTATCTTGAACCTATTTTTCTAAAAAAAGGCTTGCAAAATAAAAAATACAGTCCTATTTTACCAGCTATGGAAAGCAGCATAAAACAAATGCTGTATACATCTGATAATGAAAAGTGGCACACAGCAGGTGCTGATGCTAACATCATACACTGGAGGTCAAACAACAATGAAAACATTTTTAAAGTTTTTTACTTATCTGTTCTGCTTAAGTTTTTGCCTTCTGGCTTTTTCCGGACCAGGCAGCCTGCCCATCCTGGGAGGAGAAGATCGAAATTATGAAAGTAAACAAATCCTTAGAGAAATTTTACAAAAAGTACAAAACGGGGAAATCACCGTTCGTATCAAAAATAATAAAATAAAGATAAAAAAGAAAAAAAGTAAATCCCAATGCTCTGATGTATTTGACTCCGGATATCCACGACCAGCCGGCGGCCCTATTGAAGGCGTATGGATCTAACCCAAAAAACTTGATTATTTATTTTTTTGTGTTCTCAACGGGGTGGTGAGCTTTATTTGTGTGTTTTTGTCCAATACAAAATCCACCGGATGGGACACCCAACCTTCCTGTCCGGGATTATAACGATAGCGGGCCAGAGCCTGAAGGGCTGAATTGTCCAATACCGAATGCCCGGAAGAGTGATGAAGCTGTATTTTTTCCACCAGGCCGGAGGTGTTGACATAGTAGATCACATCCACCCGGCCCTCCCATTTTTTTTCCAAGGCCTGTTGGGGATAAACCGGAAGTGGGTTACCGGATTTTTGCACCAGCTGTTTGTATCCCCTGGCTTTTCCCGGTTGAAATTCAGGAATGGCAGAAGAACTCTCATTTTTTGTTTCACCAGAAGCACCCCCTGAAGAAGAACTGTCACCTTTTGCCAAAGCAGCAGAAGGCAAAGCACCAGCCACTGAGGAGGCGGGTTTTATCACAGGAGCCACAGCAGAAGCCTGAGAAGCCGCCAAATCATTATCACTGGCTTTTTTTGAAGGAACTTCCTGTTGGCTTTTCTCTGCTGTTTTTTCCTCCACAGGTGCCGGGGGGCTTAAGTCTTCAGAAGCCAAAGATACCCTTTGTTTTTCTTCTGCAACAGAGCTGGCACTTCCTTCTGTTTTTGATTCAGAGACAACTTCCTCCTCCCACATATCGTCTTCATCCACCAACTCCTCCACCACAGGGGAAGAAGCAACACCGGCTTTTTGATTCTCTGAAGAGGGTTTTTCCTCTTCAGCAGGAGGCACAGGATTCACTGGCAGTACAGAGGAGGGGGCAGCGGACACATCTTTCTGGGAAAGAGGTTGTTTTTGCTCTTCTGTAAGCTCTTCTTCTTTTAAAGCCACACTTTTTACCACCGCTGCTGAAGGACTTTTTAAAGCACCCTCAGCAGGAACCACATTCTTAAGCCCACTGGAAGCAGAAGACACAGGTTGCTTTTTAGGAGGTAATACTTTTTTTTCAAGCACAGAGGCAGGGGTATTGGAGACCACTGGGCTTTTCACCCGGGGTTTTGAAGCAGTTTTTGGTACCTTCTTTTTTGGTAAGGGGGGAAAAGCCTGTTTTGTCTGAGCTTGTTGAGAAGAAGGCAAGGATGGAGCAGGCTTTAAAGGCGGAGGGGGGGCAAGTGGCTTCTTTCTCACCACAGGGGAAGATTTGGGAGTTTTTTTTGGTAATTTTTCTGGTTTTAAGTCCAGGGAAGAAGCCCCTAATGCAGGTTTTGGTGGGGGGGAAACTTCAGGCATTGGCTCTGACAAATCTGAGGAGGGCGAAGGGTCTTGGATCTCAGGCAAAGCAGAAGAGTTTTGCTTTTCCCCCTCTTGTGAAGGTGTTGTGATTTCTATATAATCAGGACCTTCTGGAGAGGTACTGTCCCCTCCCTTTAAAATCGTGCGGGATACCAACAAAGCCCCCACAGCCAAATGCAGCACAAAAGAACATATAAAAAAAATCAAAAACCTGTTCATGGAAAATCCATTATTATTGTTTTTTTAACCTCTTTATAATATTTCGGCACCAGCTTTGTGTTTTTGAATTTTTTGTTAAAAAATCCTTTAAACAAAGCTTTGGCTTGGAAGCCAAAAACCGGGTCTTAAAAGCCTGTACTTTTTGGATTTTTAGTTCTGTCTCATGCCTGCTCAATGCTCCCTCTCCGGTTTGCTTTCTCAGCTCTTCGGGAAGAGCAAAAACATCCCCCTCGGGTGTTATCTGGCATTTCAGGGCAATATCCCCACCCGCCCTTAAAAAATCACCCACCCGCTTTTTGAGAGGCAAAGCACACACCGCCCCCATATCCAAATCATCAGACAAAACCAAACCTTTAAATCCCAGCTGGTCTCTAAGCAGGCTTTTTAAAATCTTTTCAGAAAAAGTGGCAGGATTTTTGGTATCCCAACAGGGGTAAAGAACATGGCTGCTCATTATGCTGTCCACCCCCCAACCAATGGCCCTGTGAAAAACCTTAATATCAGACTGCATCAAATCAGAGGCTTTTCGATGGTCTATAGGCAGCTGGTGGTGAGAATCCCCACTTACCCCACCATGTCCTGGAAAGTGCTTGGCCACTGTGGGAAGACCGGCTTCTCTCAGTCCCTGTGAAAAAGCCACGGCCCTGTCCGCCAGCCCCTTAAGATGAGATGCCTCAGCCTCAGCAGCAAACACTCTGCCTTTCAACAGGGAGGAGGGAACAGACAAGACATCCCACAGGGGGGCCAAATTCATATCCAGCCCCAAAGCCCTCATCTCCTCCCCGATATAAAAACCAGTTTGCCTGATCTCCTCAAGAGAACACAGCTGAGCCAAAAGAGCCGGTGAGGGCAAACAACCAACTTCAGGCAAATGCCTGAGCCGGTCCACCGCCCCCCCCTCCCGGTCCATAACAATCAAAGGGGGGGGGCTTAAACTCTTCAGCTCTTTGACAAGATCACACAAGCCCTTTAAGGAGTATATGTTTCTTTTAAAAAGAACCAGTGCTGAGATATGCTCTTTTTGTATCCACTGTTTTTCCTCTGCACTTAAAACCGGACCTTTAAGTCCCGCCCAGACCAAAGTACCGGTTTTTAAATTCACCAAAGGGGCCATAATTTTACTCTTTTGTTAAGGGGGTATGAAAATCCCTTAAAGCCTCCCCACAGAGTTGAAAACTTAAAATCAGTGCAAAAAGAGCAAAACCGGGAAACAAACTCAAATGAGGGGCTTCCTCCAGTACATGTCTTCCGGAGCTTAAAAGCCTTCCCCAGCTGGGAACATCCGGGGGAACACCCAGGCCCAAAAAACTTAAACCCGCCTCTGAAATACACACCGCCACTAAAGAAAGCATCACCTGTACACACAAAATTCCCAACAGGTTAGGCCCTACATGTTTAAAAAAAATCCACGGTACAGAGGCTCCGTAAGACAAAGCACTGAGTACATACTCCTCCTGTTTTAAGTGAGTCACAGAGGCCCGTATCAAACGGGCAAAACCCGCCCAACCGGTTAAAGACATGGCCACAATCAAATTAAAAACACTGGCTCCCCACATGGCCATAAGGGCCAAAGCCAACAAAAAACGTGGAAAACTAAACGCCACATCTGTCAAAGACATGAAAACATGCTCCCAGGCCCCCCCCAACCAGCCGGAAACAACCCCTATGGCAGCCCCCACGATTAAAGTGATCAGCACCACACTGAGACATATACCCAAAGAAACAAAACCCCCATACAAAACAAGAGCCAGAAGGTCCCTTCCATCCTCATCCAAACCAAAGGGATGAGCCAGACTGGGGCCTTGCAAAGTTAAAGACAGATCCATCTGAGTGGGAACATAAGGCCACAAAACAGGAGATAAAGCCACACTTCCCAAAATCATGCCTAATCCAAAAAGGCCTGCCTTCATTCGCCAGGTCCAAAAAGTACTCTTCATTTTTTTTTACCCTCTTTTTTTAAATTCTCATTTTGGGATGCACACACCGGTAAGCGAGATCTGTCAGCAAATTCACCAGAACATAAATACAGGCCATCATAAGTATACAGCCCTGTACAAGGGGATAGTCCCTTCTTTGAATGGCATTTAAAAGCAAAAGCCCCAGGCCCGGCCAGTCAAAAATACTCTCAACAATAACAGTGCCTGTAAGCATGGCTCCGGCCTGAAGACCCACAACAGTCACAATGGGAATCAGAGCATTTTTTAAACCATGCTTAAAATGACACAGGTAAAGAGAGACCCCTTTCGCCCGGGCCGTTCGTATGTAATCTTTGTCCATAACTTCTGCCATACAAGATCTGCTCATCTTAAAAAGCACAGCCCCCAAAGGTAAAGTCAAACTCAGTACAGGCAAAATAAAATGTTTAAAAGAACCCACCTCACTGACAGGCAGCAGACCCATCTGAATGGAAAACACCCACACCAGCACAGGAGCCACAAAAAAAACAGGAAAAGACATAAACACCAAAGACAAAACAGAAAACAAACGATCCATAAAACCTTTTTTAAAATTCACCCATACAGCCAGGGGCAAAGCCCATAACACAGACACCATTAAAGTCGTAAGAGCCAGCTGCACAGTGACAGGCACAGCCTGCTTAAGCTCTTCCAAAACCGGCCTTTCTGAATGGAGGGATACCCCCCAGTCCCCTTTAAAAAACCGGACAATAAAACTCTGGTACTGCTGCCACAGGCTTTGATCCCAGCCCATAGCTGTTTTCAGCTGTTGTTTTTCAGACAAAGCAGCCCCCGCCCCCAGAATAAAATCCACCGGATCACCAGGTATCAAATGAACCAGCCAAAAAGCAGCACTCACCACAATAAAAATTGAAAAACCACTTAAAAAAACCCTCAGAACCATTCTTTTCATTTTTTGTTAATCCCTCATTTGCTCATAAACAAACCAACCATTTTTAATGGCCTGGTCTTTGAGTTCGTGTTCTGAAGAATGGTTAAAGTGTGAAGAGTGGGCAGCACTCACTGCCAAACGAACAGAGCTGGATTTTAAAAGAGCCAGGTCAGACATGGTGTTGCCAGCAGCAAAAACCGGTTTTACCCCTTTGGTTTTTTTGAGCAGACTTTTTACCTTTTCATCCTGAACAGGAGTGGGTTCCACCAGCTTGTCTGTTATAACACCTTTTTCCACATAGGTTTCCACACCAATAATGTTTTCTTTTTTCAGAAGGGGAAAACACCGGGAAACAGCCTCTTCAAGAACCCACCTCACTGAGGAGCTGACAACAAACACCTCCCCCCCCTGCTTTAAAAACCACCCGATAAGTTCCTGTTGAAAAGCAAAAGGTTTTAAGGGAAAGTTTTTGAGAAAGTCTTTACCCCATTTTTTGACCTCCCGTTCTTCAAAACCGGACATAACAAGAGCCAGCCAGGTTAAAGCCCGCCTTCTGTGATCTTTAGTGTCCAAAAGACTGTTAAACTTTTTTTGAGGATCAGCCTCCCTGGACTTCAACAAATGGTTTTTAATTTGATGTTGAAAAAAATATCTTCCCACATCAGAGGGCCACAAAGTGCCATCAGCATCAAAAGCTGCCACAGGATAAGAATGATTCTTAAAAACCTTAATGATACTGTCTTTAATTTGATCCAAAAAAGCTTTTTTCATCTTTGAAACAAACCTCTTAAGCCCCCTAAAAAGGGGTTTGATATAAAATCAGATGCTGATCAGAATCCCACAACTTTTGAAAAACCCAGGCAGCCAGTGCAATTCCCAAAACCCCTAAAACAAAAAACCACAACAAAGAGGGTTTGGATTTAAAAACAAGTGCCTGTAAATCCATGGGAACAGACACAGTGGTTTTAAGTTGCCTGCAATACTCCTGTGCCGCCTGAAGGGTCTTTTCCTCTTCCAAAACCTGTGGTGAAGAAGAGACAGGCTCCCGTTTTTTTAACACCTCCCCGCCTAAAGCCAAAAGCCCTCTTTTTAAACGAAAACCCAAAACCTCAGGCGAAAGTTTCAAAATCCATGCCAGATCTTTAACAGAATAACCAGCTGTGGTAAAAGCCACTACACATGCCTCCTCATAAGAGGTTTTTTTTAAAAACGCATGCCAAATTACATCCACTGATTTAAAATTTAAAGATCTGTTTTTTAAAAAAGAAAGCTGCATCTTTTTCACCAGTTTTTGTAATGAAACCGGAGTGTCCTTTACAAGATGGCTGTTTTTTTTAAAAAAATCGATAGTATTTTTGTTTTGAAAAGCAAAAAGAAGATACATGCATTTTTTAATACGGAGATCCATAACCCACAGGCCTTAAGGGTGGAGTTTAAGTTATAGTCAGCTCCCTAAGGAGACTGAGTTGATCCAAAACCTGCCCGGCACCCAAAACCACACAGGACAAAGGGTTTTCTGCCACACTGACAGGCAGACCGGTCTCATCCCTTAAAAGAACATCCAAATCCTTAAGCAAAGCCCCCCCACCGGTTAAAATAATCCCGTTGTCCACAATATCCGCAGCCAACTCAGGAGGGGTTTTTTCCAGAGCCAGTTTAACAGCATTAACCACTTCCTTAAGGCTGTCTGCCAGAGCCTGGTTAATTTGCTGACTGGTAATGGCAATGGTTTTCGGAGCCCCCAGGCGGGTGTCACGACCTTTTATTTCCATTTCTCTGTCTTCAGAGTGAGAATCCGCAGTACCCACATTGATTTTAATATTTTCTGCCGTTCTTTCCCCTATCAAAAGATGTTTTTGCCGCCGGACATAACTGATAATGGCCTCATCAAATTTATCACCAGCCACTTTAATGGATTCACAATGCACAATACCATTCAAAGATATCACAGCAATACCTGTTGTTCCCCCCCCAATATCCACAATCATACTCCCCTTGGCCTCTGTAATGGGCAGTTTGGCCCCTATGGCAGCCGCCATAGGTTCTTCAATAAGATACACCTCTCTGGCTCCGGCAGAGTAAGCGGATTCTTTAACAGCCTTTTTTTCCACCTGTGTAATACCAAAGGGAACACACACGATAATACGCGGGCGAATCAGCCTGCGGGTGGGAGTGGAGGATCGAAAAATAAAATGTTTCAGCATTTTTTGGGTGATCTCAAAATTGGCAATCACCCCATCTTTAACAGGGCGTATGGCTTTAATCCCGCCCGGAGTACGGCCCAGCATATACTTGGCCTCCCCACCTACAGCCAAAACCTCATCCTCCCCCCTGATATTCTTTTTAACAGCCACCACAGAAGGTTCGTTTAAAATAATCCCCTGCCCTTTGGAATACACCAGGGTATTGGCTGTGCCCAAGTCAATGGCAATATCCTGAGAAAAGTAATCATACAATGTATTAAAAAAATTCACTTCATAACCCTTAAACCCTGGTGGAAAAACCCCCCTCAATATAGCCAAAGGCCCGGGCAGGGTCAACTCTTTGACACAGGGATTCGAAAATATTTATTGTCCACTGTTTGGTTAAACCGGATATCTGAAAATTCATACTCCTCCTCATTACCCAGCTCTTTCCATTGAACACGAACTGTCAAAACAAGTTTGTTCTCCATTTTTAAAAAAAGAGCTTTTATGCGTTGGGATCCATGGTTCCTGGGTACAAACTCCCAAATGGCAGACCGGCCTTTGGAGCGGATGGATACAAAACGAAAAGCCTTTAAAAAAGCCCGGGGGGAAAAAACAAGAGGCAAAACACTTAAATCCCCATCCCCGGTCTTAAGGTTTTTCTGATACACCTGAGAGGGGCTTTTAACATACCACAGGATGTCTTTTTTTTTATCTATTACCACTTTGGTGTTTTCACCCTCCATCAACACCACCATGTGATGAGAGGATAAAAACACTTTTCCTGAAGAAGTGTATCTTTTTTTCAAAAGTTTTAAAAAACTTTTTTTTTTAAAATTCATGGTGACCGTGGGCTTGGTTTCATATTGTTTTAACACAGCCTGCATGTGTTTTAAAATGGCAGGAGGGGATGTTTTTTTGTCAGGCACTGCCCCCTGGAGGATAACACCCGGGGCAGGCAGCAAACAAAAAAACACCCCACTGGTCAAAAAAAACATTTTTCTCTTCATGTTACAGAACCTTTCCGTTGAGGATTAAAAAACAAGGGGCGAAACACCAAAGTGCATATCATAAAAAACTCCGGTTGCTGAAGGGCCTTATAGGCGGCATAAGCGGTGGACCCTGTTGTTAACACATCATCCACAAAAATACAATGCCGGGCAGAAAAAGGCTCTTTAAGTCTCAAGTGCGTTTTTATTCTCTCCCTTTTGGTTTTTTGCTTCTGGGGGGAAGTGCCTGCTTTCTGATCCCGTATCAAAGGGGTTCTGACCTCAAATCCTGTAAGCTCACTGAGGCCAAAAGCCAGCCGGAAAGCATGATCTTTTAAACCTTCTTTTTCCGGGGGGGCTGGGATCAGTAAAGTGTCAGAAGGGAAAGAGCGTACCTGCACAATACGGCAAAACAATTCATAACTCAACTTTCTGAACAAAAACCAGGGGGCATTTTTCTTTAAACTTTTTAAAAAACTTCGAACAAAAAAATTGTTGTTCTCTGTCCAGTCCAGCAATCGAAAATGACCCCATTCATTTTGCACTCGAATCATATCTTTGGGGGGTAAATAAAATTTTTTAAGTTGTTTAAAACAGGAGGTGCATAACCAGTCCATGGGGGTATACACTCTTGAGCAAACCGCACAACCCCGCACCCATCTTCTGATATCACTGGCTTTAAGCCATCTTTTTAAACAAGAGAGCATCTTTACCCCCTCCCCCACTTTTGTTGTTAACACTCTTCAGCCCCTGCTTTTGTCCACAAATCCTCCAGAGCGTATTGTTGCCTGATATAATGATAAAAAATATGCACAGCCAGATCTCCACAATCCAAAATAATCCACCTTCCTGTTTCCATACCTTCAGTGGCTGAAACAGAATGGCCCCATTTCCCCAATTCCCGGCTTAAAGACACAGCCATCATCTGTGTATGACGGGTGTTTAAGCCAGAAGCCAGCAAAGTGGCCAGGAAAGGAAACCGGGTCAAACCACTCAAGTAAAAAGTCTGTATTTTTTGTGCTTTTTTTTGATGTAAAAACTTTTTACAAAATGCAATTTTCTCCTCAAGCAGGGAAACCCGGGAAGTCTGATACAATTTGTTTTTTTTAATCCATTGGACCACACAGGGGGGGGTTAGTTTTTCAATACTTAATCCGTGGCATACACGGCTTCGAATTTGAGAGGAGGACATATCCTCACCCTTTAAAGGGAGCCAAAAAACACTTTTGCCGGTTTTTAACAAAGCATTTGTTTTTTGAAAATTTTTAATTTGAAGTTTTAAAGCCCGGGGCCAGTTTTCCTTTTTCCATAAAAGCCCCTTGCGACTGCACACAATAATGTGAGTGAGCTTTATCAGGGTTTGAAAGTCTTTCCATTGATCGAGAAGCAACAGCTCATCCATGCCCATAATAAAAAACAGATTTTTAAATTTTTTATGCAAATTTTTAACAGTGTCCACAGAGTAACTGACCCCCCCTCTTTTTATTTCCTGATCATCCACCTCCACAAATTTTTGTGCTTTAAACACCTCTTTGACAACAAGAAGTCTGTGGGCGGCCGAAGTCTGTACACCCTGCTGAGGTCTTAAGGGGTTTGAGTAAGTGGGTACAACCTTTATGACATCCAAAGAGAATTTTTTTTTAGCCTCCTTAAGAAGGTTTAAATGCATACAGTGAGGAGGGTTAAAGGAGCCTCCAAACACTCCCACTTTAAGAGGAGACATAAGAGGATATTTCCTTAATCAGGTTTTGTTTTTGTTTTTGCGAAAGGGGACAGGACAAAAAATGACACTTCACATGCTTCTTCTGAAAAGACTTTAGCCGGGAAAGCAGAGACTTTTTATCCCCCTGACCGGAACGCACAAGTAAAATCTCCGGCCGGGTGGATAAAGTGGTTTTGTTTTCCTGATCATAGTGGGAAATATATTCTCTCACACTTTGGTAGGATTTTAAGGGATCTTCGTCGTCCAAAGACAATACGGCAACAACAAGCTTTGTGCGTTCTGCCTGTTTTAAAAATTTTAAACTGTGAGGGCCAAGCCCCGGAAGATCCACCAGCTTTAAAGCCACAGGAGTTAATGCACCGGAATGGAAAACGGTAAAAAGCCCTGGTATGGCAGAGGGGTAAAGTTTTTTTTTACTCCCGCTGAGGCTTAAAGCCACAGAGGTCTTACCTGCCCCTCTGAGACCCACAAGGGCAGCATCACTTTTCCATTTTAAATTTAAAAAAAGAGTTTGCATTTGCCCGGGCTTTCCCTTTTGAGCTTTCTGAGGGGCCTGATTGCGGGGGTTTTTAAAAAACACATTGCCTTTTCCCCCCTGACCTCCACGGAGAATCAAACAGGGTTTATGGCTCACCTCATACAAAACACGACCCTTTAAATCCTGACAAAATGTGTCGCAAGGTACAAAAAGGGACAGATTTTTCCCTTTAGCCCCTTTTTTTTTGGCTTCCGCTCCCGGGTGTCCGTTTTCGGCTTTATATAAGGAGTTATTTTTAAGATGAGAGAGATCTTTTAAAGAGGTGGAGGGAGTAAGCAAAACATCCCCTCCCTTGCCTCCATCCCCTCCATCAGGACCACTTCGTGGGGACCGGCGGGAGGAGTGAAAATGCACAGCACCCCTTCCCCCATGACCCGCAGCCAGCTGAATTCGAACTTGATCCACAAATGACATTTTTTGAACTTAAGCAGTTAAAGGATAAACACTCACTTTGAACCTTTTTTTACTCATCCGCTCAAACCGGACCTGACCAGATATACGGGAATAGATGGTAAAATCTCTGCCCATGCCCACCCCCCGGCCCGGGTAAAAGCGGGTGCCTTTTTGACGAACAATAATTCCCCCGGACAAAACACTCTGCCCGCCAAAAAGCTTCACTCCCCGTCTTTTACTTTGAGAATCCCGTCCATTTTTCGTACTGGAAGATGCTTTTTTTGATGCCATGGTGTTTTCTCCTTAAATTTTTGGTTTTGCTGTTTTTTTATCTTCCCGGGCTTCAGCAGTGGGGGCTTTGCCTTCCCTGTCCCGGAGCGGCACTTTGACGGTGGCTTTTTGAGAGGCGGGTGGGGTTTTGCCTCCCCATTTTTTACTTTCGCTTTGGCTGTTCGGTCCGTTAAGGGTTTCGATATAAATTTCCGTAAACTCCTGCCGGTGACCTTTGGTTAACCGGTAGCCTTTGCGTCTTTTTTTCTTAAAAACCAGGATTTTTTTGGATTTCCCATGCCTGAGTACACGACCCTTAACCAGGGCTTTTGCCACAAAGGGGCGACCCAGAGAAAATGTGCCTTTATTGTCCTCAAAAGCCAGAATCTGGCGGCACTTGTATTGTGTACCTTCAGTAAGAGGCATTTTGGGCATTCGGACAAATTGACCGGCTTTCACCCGGTACTGGTGTCCCAACTCTTCAATAATGGCATACATGGGGTGGTTTTCCTTGTTTATCGATTAATTTTCAGGGGTCCGGGTAACTTCACACAAGGTGTAAAGCCTTGTCAAATCCTAAATCCACAAAAAACCCTTTTCTTTAAACCCGTCAGGAAAACCCTAAGAGGCCAGACTTAAAGAATGCAGCTTGCTTTTTTTATGGGAGCTTTTTTCCTCCTCCAAAGCGTATTTAAAAACCTCGTCCAGGTTTTCCACATAGATGAAGTTCATTTTTTCCCGCAGTTCCTTAAGAGTGCTGTCTTTGGTGTTTGCATTTTCAATATCGGGCCTGTTTTTGGCCGGCAAAATAACATTTACAATGCCCTGGTTAAGGGCCGCCAGGCATTTTTCTTTTATACCCCCCACGGGCAAAACCTGACCCTGAAGGCCTATCTCACCCGTCATGGCCACATCTTTTCTGACAGCAATGTTACTGATTAAGCTGATAAGAGCTGTAGCCAAAGTCACCCCGGCAGAAGGTCCATCCTTGGGGACAGCCCCCGCAGGCAGGTGAACATGGATTTCGTTTTTCTTAAACCAGGAGGGTAAAACCCCCAGTTTTTCAGAATACATACGAACATAGGAAAAAGCGGCCTGTGCCGATTCCTCCATCACTTTCCCCAATCGACCGGTTAAAAGGATTCCCCGGCTGGAATGTGTACTCACACGCAAAGCCTCCACATATAAAATTTCCCCTCCGGCTCCCGTCCAGGCCAGGCCTGTACTGACTCCCACTTTGTTTTCCTTTAAGCAATCCTCTTTGACAAACCGGGCAGGTCCCAAAAGCTCTTCAATTTTACGGGAGGTTAAAGACAAATTTTCACCCTTTCCGGTCACCACCCGCATGGCGGCTTTACGACACAAAGCCCCCACCTCCCGGTAAAGATTCCTCACCCCGGCCTCTTTGGTATAAGAATTTATTAAGTGCTTAATACCCTGATCCTCAAAGCAAATATGATCTCCATGGATACCATTGCTGTCCATCTGTTTTTTGATAATGTATTTTTTTGCAATAGCCATTTTTTCTGTCAGAGTGTAACCGGAAATGGATATGATCTCCATTCGATCCCTTAAAGCCGAGGGGATATTTTCCAACACATTGGCTGTGGCAATAAACATAACACGACTCAAATCAAAATTCAGGTTTAAGTAATGATCCCTGAAAGAGAAGTTTTGCTCGGGATCCAAAACCTCCAGCAAAGCCGCCGAAGGATCCCCCCTAAAATCAGAACCCAGTTTGTCCACTTCGTCCAGCACAAGAATCGGGTTAAAAGATCCCACATTTTTTAAGGCCTGAATAATCTTGCCAGGCATGGCCCCCACATAAGTTCTGCGGTGACCCCGTATTTCCGCCTCGTCCTTTACCCCACCCAGGGCAATACGAAAGTATTTTCTTCCCATGGCTGTGGCAATGCTTTTCCCCAGAGAGGTTTTACCCACCCCGGGCGGACCTGTAAAACATAAAATAGGCCCCTTCATTCGATCGGATCTTTTAAGCTGCCGGACAGCCAAAAATTCCAAAATTCTTTCCTTCACCTCATGAAGACCAAAATGATCCTGCTCCAAAATCCGGGAAGCTCTTTGCAGATCCAAATTATCTTTTGTACCTTTACTCCAGGGCAACTCCACCACCCAGTCCAAATACCCGCGAATTAAAGAGGCTTCACTGGACTCCGGGTGCATTTTTTCCAGACGAATCACTTGCTTCATAACCTCTTTTTTTTCTGCTTCAGGGATTTGAGCTTTATTCATTTTTTCCAAAATATCCCGTATTTCCTCAGATTTGTTTTCCCCCCCACCCGTGGCAGGATACACCGTGGAAAAAGAGGCAGCTCCCTGCCCACCCCCCTGTGATTGAAAAAACGGATCATTTTGAAACCGGTTTTTCACCATCTTTTTGATCCGGTTTTGCATACGGATAATTTCCACTTCCCTGTTTAAAATTTGTAAAAGACGCTTTAAACGGGCCTCCGGGTCACAAAGCTCCAGGCAATTTTGCATCTCATAAACCTTTAATTCAAAATGACCGGCAATTAAATCAGCCAGGTGACCGGGATGCGTAACCTCATCCAAAATCATCAACAAATCAGGAGAAAACCTTCCCCCCAGGTTGGAAATGGTTCTTAAGGTGGTTTTCAGCTTTTCGACCAATTCAATGGTTTTTTTGGATTTGGCTGCATTTTGCAAATCCTGTACTTCCTGGATACGGGCCTGATAGTGAGACCCTTTAAATGTCACATTTTCCAAAACTCCACGGGTTAAACCCTGTATCAGGACTTTCAGCCGTCCATCCTTCATGGTTTTGGTCCTTAATATAATGGCTGCTGTTCCCATTTTAAAAACAGAATTTGAGGATATGTCCTGATCCTGTGCATTTTTCTGGGTTATTAAAAACAGTATACGGTTGGTGTTTAAAGCCTCCTGAACAGCCTTTTTTGAAATATCCCTGCCAATATATAAAGACACCAGCATATAAGGAAAAACAACAGTGTCCCTGAGAGGTAAAAGAGGTAAGTTTTCAGGAATATGTATTTTATGATCCATAAAGTCCCCGCCTTCAATGGCTTTTAATGTTCTTACTCTTTATTTTCGGAAAGAAAATAAAAATCTTTAAAAGAAATATTATTTATTCGGTCTGGTTTTTTTGGTGTAAGAGGGGGATACAGGTTTTATTTTTTTATTTTCTATATGAAACACTCTTAAAGTGTGCCGGAACTGCCCTTCCGGGGTTAAAGAAACCGGGCCTAAAGGCCCATGGAATTCTTTAATCCGGCTTAATTTTTCTCTTAATTCTTTTCTGGTTTTTGCCCCACCGGCTATAACCTGACGAAAAACCACCCCTGCCTCATAAGCCTGAATCTCAAATAAACCCGGCCTTTGGTTAAAAACAGAAACAAATGTTTTGTAAAAGTCTGTTTTTTGAAAAGCAGGCAAAGACAGGCTTAAGTCCACAAAAAAAGTCTCATTAAGGTATTTTTTTTTCCTTTTTAAGGCCTGCTCCTGATTCCATAAATTGGTACCCACCAGATACACATCATTAATATCGTTATAAACAATATGGGGGGCTATCAAATTAAAAGTTTGTATGGAATCCGGAATAAACAAAGCTTCAAAATCATGGGCAGGGGGAAGCAGGCTTTTAAAATCCACCCGGGAAGGTTTTAAATGGGGGTTTTTTGTATACTTTTGTTTGAGTTGTTCCCTGTACTCCTCTTCCCGATCCTCCATATAATAAGTACCGGTGAGGCGGCTTAAAGGACCATTAAAATCTGTTTGACCAGGTTTATAAATCTGCACCCCTGTTATGGTTCCCCCTTTGTTTTCCACCGCCTGCCAAAAGGCGTTGGCATAATCCACACCATAAGAGTCATTGGGGTAAAGTAATGCAAACTTGCGGACCTTTAAATTATTCATTAAAAAATGCACCAGTTTTTCAGAAATCAGATGGGATGTTAAAGCATTTTGAAACACATAAGGACGCAGCTGTGCCACATCTGACCTGTGAGACATAAGCACCACCGGCAAACCCAGACCTTCCGCCTCTTCGGCCAGAGCCTGAGCGGATGGCCCAGGCACCCCCCCCACAACCGCTATAACATGGTGCTTAACCACCAGCTCCCTTAATTTTTTTCGAACCCGGCCCGCCTGACCCCCACTATCAAAAACCACCAGCTGAAAAGGGCTTTTTTGAGGTCTGTAAAACCCCAAGCCCATTTTCAGCCCCATTAGCACTCTTTTGCCTATTTTGGCTGAAGGTCCTGTAAGAGGGAGCAAAGCACCGATTTTTTTTCTATTCACCCTTTTCAGAGACTGAAGAGCCTGAATGTATTTTAAAGCCACCCACACCCGGTGAGAATCTTCTGCAGAACGAAGAAACTTTTTAAACAAACTGTAAGATTCCTTAAATTTCTCCCGTGAAAAAAAAATCCGGCCCGCATAAAAAAGCACCTGACTCTTTAATGGAGACTCAAAACTTTGCTGTGTTATCCCCCAAAGAGCCTCATTATCCATCTTTTTAAGGATAAAAAATAATTCTTTTTTGTCCGGCTCCCTTTGATTTACAGTCCATTCATGGACATATTGATCAAAAAGAGCTTTAGGGTCTTTGGCCGGGTGTTTAAAACCCGGTTCCCCCATGGGGTTTTTGTTCGCACCACCGGCATAACAGGAGATAAAAAGCAATAAAAATAAAGTTATATAATACATCAGCCATTGATTCTTTAAAGAAGGAAATAATTTGTTCTGACTTTTTTGTCAAGAGCAGTGTTTAAGAAGATCTGTTTTTTAACAAATAGTCTCTTTTGGCCTGAAATTCCACCCATTTGGGGTATATGGCTTTTCTTTTTTTCCATTGTTGAATCCAGGCTTTGTCCTCTTTGGAAAATTCATACGGAAGATCAACCAGAATTTTAACACGCATACTGCCCTTTTTTTTGGGGGCTGCGGGCAGGGGAAAACCCTGATTTTTGATTTCCAAAACATGGCCCGCACGGGTCAGGGGGGGCAAAGTGAGTTTTAAACGACCGTTTAACAGGGTGGGAACCTCCACAACACCTCCCAGTACAGCTATGGTAAAAGGTACAGGCAGCTCCATACAAATATCCCCTCCCTGTTTTTCAAATAAGGTGTGTTTTTTATAACTCACCTCCATATACCAGTCATTTAAGGCCGGTGAATTTAAAAAATGGATTTTCAGTTTTTGACCAGACAAAACCCCAGGGGGTATATGAACAAAAGCTTTGTGTTTTTTTAAAACCATAAATGATTTTTTACATCCAGCGGCTGCCTCCTCCAGGGAAATCTTAAAGGGAATAAGGCGGGGGTTTTTAAAATCTTTTTGCGGGGGGGAGGAGGGGGAAAAAGACTGATAAGTGTGAAAAGAGCTGTACATGGGCTGATGAGGCCTGCCTTGTTTTTTTTGGGCTTCTTTTTGTTTTTGCAGCTCCCGGTCAAAAGCCTTTCTTTTAAAAGGGTCTTTTAAAACTTCATAAGCTTCATTAATGTCTGTAAAAATACGGCCCGCTTTTTTATCAGAGGGGTTTTTGTCCGGGTGATACTTACGGGCCAGGTTTTGATACGCCCGCTTTATGGCCAGTTCTCCAGCCAAAGGGGACACTTTTAAAATCTCATAGTGGTTTTTTTTATTCACTAATGTCTTCTGTGAGGGGGGTTTGTTCTTTATCCAGATCCAAGTCTATAGAATCATCTGTGGATGATACCTCTTCAGGTTTTTGACTCACCAGCACCTCTGCCGGGCGAATTAATTTACCGTGCAACACATAAGCTTTTTTTATCACCCTGGCGATATGATCCACAGGTATTTGATCATGAGGTACGGTGCCTATCGCTATATGGGCCGCGGGGTCAAAAGCTTTACCCTCCACATCAAGAGGCTGAACCCCCGCCTCTTTTAAAATTTTTTGAAAATTGTTATAAATCATCTGAACACCTTTTTTAAAATCCTCCAAAGATTTCTGATTCAAATCAACATTTAAGGCTCTGTCAAAATCATCCTGTACTCTGTTGAGGAATTCCTGAATCACAAACTGCCCGTCGTATTTTTTTAAATCCTCAATTTTTTTCTGTGTTTGTTTTTTATAATTGGCATATTCAGCCTGCAAAAAGCGATGCTGTTTTTCCAGCTCCTGGTATTTAACTTCCCACAAATTTTTAGGGACAGAGGAGGGTTTTCTTTCTTCATGAGAGCGGGGGGTTTTGGAGGATTCAGAATGTGGCTGAGCAGCCTTCAGGGTACAAAAACCCTGTTTTTTGGGGTAAGGCTTAAGTCCTGGTTTCTTCTTTAAAAACGGTTTTTTCATAAGGTTCAGACCCTTAATTTATGTTTTTTAAGCAAAAATTCTTATTCAAAACTCTTTAATAAAGAGTGAGAAAGAATTGTTTTTTATTTAACCAGCAAAAAAGCTTTAAAGCAAGTCTTTTTCCAAAAAAGTGATGGACCGAAAAACCTCTTCACTTAAAACATGACACTCAGGTTTTAAAATCCAGACAGAACCCGTTTTTGTTAAATACCCTTTTTTGTAAAGACCTTGCAGACAGTTTAAAACCTTATGAACAGAAGAGGCTTTAAACCGGGTTTTGAGTTTTTTGATGTCAATCCCCCAACGGGTCCTTAAAGCTGTGTAACAAAAATCGGTTAGGGCCTCGTGTTCTTTTAAGAATTCTTTTTGCCCCTCTGGCAAAGGGGAAAAGGGAAAAGGCTCACCCAGCAGCTTTACCTGCTCCTGATACAAAGACAACCTTTTTGGGTTCCAAAACCTTACATTTTGTCCTTTAATTTTTAGAAAAGAATGTGCACTGACACCCAGTCCCCAATAAGGTTTATTGAGCCAGTAGCTTTTGTTATGGCGGGACTGAAACCCCGGAAGGGCAAAGTTGGAAATCTCATACTTCACAAAACCTTTTTGAGTTAAAGAGGTATAAATAAGGTTAAACATCTGTGCCTGTATTTTTTCTGAAGGGCGGTTTTTTTGCAGAGGATGGTGAGTTCCCAAATTCATATAGTAAGTGCTGATATGTTGAGGTTGAAAGTCCAATACTGTACTTAAGTCTTTTTTTAAATCACCTGTGCTTTGGTGGTTTAGGGCAAAAAGCAAATCGCATGAAAACACAACTTTATTTTGTGACAAAAGTTTTAAGGTTTTATGGGTGTCCAGGGCCGTATGACCCCGGTTAAACAGTTTAAGTAAATCCTCCCTGAAGGTTTGAACACCAATGCTAAATCTGTTTATACCCGCCTCCTGATAGATACGAAGGCTGCTCTCTGTTAAAGTGCCTGGGTTAACCTCCACGGTGATTTCCACATCGGGTAAAAATGTAAAATATTTTTTAAGGTGTAAAACAACCTCTGACAAAAGAGAGGCCTTGATAAAACTGGGGGTCCCCCCACCAAAATAAACACTGCTTAAGGTTCTCTCTTTAAGGCCTGTGTGCCGGTGAGTGATCTCCTGTTTAACCCACTGGATATAAGCGGAAGGGGGAGGGGGTTTTTGAGCCTGCACAACAACTGTAAAATCACAAAAACGGCATCTTTTAAAACAATAGGGAATATGCACATAAACAGCCAATGCCATATTATAACAACTCTGACTTTAAGGAAAAAACACCCGCTGGCAGGATTCAAAAAAAACCGGACTTATACCAGGGCCAAAAACTGATATAAAATCCATCCACCAGGGATTTGATTTTACCAAATGCTTTCGAACAGCCTTAATGCGGCTTTTCACATTTTGGTGAGAATAAGAGTAACTGTGTATAACCTGAGAAATGTGATGGACTTCCAGCTCGCAGGCTTCCAAAAACCGGGTGAGTGCATAAATCAGATTTTTATGGATCTCAAACTGATTATTTTGGAAAAGGGTTTTTTTGAGGTAAGGTTTTAGAGGGGACAGCTCCTGGGAAGATTTTATACTCATCAAACCTTTATGTTTGTTTTTAATCATTTTGGACAGGGTTTTTAAAGACTGTCTAAAGCCTGAAAATTCCGGTTGCCTCACCAAAAAACGCAAAAACAAAACCCGCATTTTAATTCTGATCTTTGCCCCCTCTTTATCAGAATCAGCTTTGAGATCTTGTGCCGTCAGGGCCTCTATAATCACTTTCTGGTTTTGGTTGACATTCATACTCATAAAAAGAGGCTGAAGAGTGGCTTTTTCTTTTTCATAACTGGTTTTTAGTGTCTCAAGGGCCTTCTCTTCTGCATGGGCCTGGTCTTTGTTTTTCTCCCAGGTGTTTAAAAACCATTCCCGTATCTGAGATTTTTCCTCATCAGTAAAAGCGTGGTGAGTGAGAGACAACTCCCCATAGGGAAGGGCATGGGAAAACAAGTGACACCCCAATAAAACCCCACTGATCAAAAATGCTTTTTTACATAAATACTGCAACTCTGTCATAAGTGCCGGGTATTTTATTTAAAAACCAGGGCTTAAGTCAAGTTCTTTTAAAGTATTGTAATTTTTTCATAAGTTGTTCTTACTACGGATAGGGACACACAACTGTAACCACAATGGAGGGGGTGGGATCATTTAAAGCACAGGGACAGGTCCGGTAACTTAAGGTACAACTTTCCGGACAATTGACATTGGTGGCTCCCAAGTGAGCCAAAAGCTCCCGGTCAAATTGTTGGCTTCCTCTTGTACATCCCAATTCTCCTATATCCGTGCCAAAATTGATTCTTCTTAAGTTTTGTGGGGGGCTTGGTAAAGTCAATAAAAGCGATTTTACTCCTGCAAGAGACAAATTATCCTCATCAAAATTCAACTCCTCAATGGAAGTCAAATCAGAAAAAAACCCACTGGGAAAGGTGCTTGACCCCCACTGCATTGCACTCTCAGTTTCCAAAGTCCTTAAGCCAGTTAATCCTTTAAAGTCATTGTCTGTTCTGGGACTGTGTCTGCTGCCGTAAGATCGTTCGTCCCTTATAGTCTGGCTGGCCCCCGGGGGAAGTGGAATAACGAGTCTCGTAATGGCCGCCAGCTGCTCAGTTGTTACTGCCCCACAGGCGGAACTCCCCGGAATTTGACCCAAAATAGCCTGCTGTATCAAAGGGTTTCTGTCACAAAAACCACTTACTATGTTGGAGACCGGTGAGTCAGAGGGCGAAGGAGAGGATGGAGAAGGTGAGGGTGAAGAACCATAGTACTCCTCAGAGTCTGATCGGTATCTTCTTCTTCGTCTTCGTTTTTTCTTTCCGGAAGAATCTTTTTTTGTTTTCTCATCTTCATAAGTTTCATCCGGATAAGAAAAATTGGGGGGGGGTAAATGCCTGTTTGCATTGGAACAATAAACCCCAACCAACAGACTTGTAAATAAAAGCACTAATGTAAGGCTTGCTTTCATGGCAAAAACCATATTAGTATAATCAAAAAAAATGGTAAACTCCAAAGAAATAATGCGGTATGTTAAAATCACATTTTTCTTTAACACATCCCAGGGATTTTCTTCTCATTTTTTTTGCAGGGGTGTTTTGTTTTTCCTCTTTTGGCACAACAAAAAAATACTACTGCAGCTTCAAAAAAAATGGCAGCCCCTCCTCTTTGGACAAAATTGTTTTACTTCAGGGAAAAAGCCCTCAAAGACTGGTGGATTTCAGCTCCCTTACATGGTCTGCCTCCAAACAGTTGTTTAAAACTTTTGATGAAGGCACACAAATTATTACAAGCTATAAAACCACAGGTCCCGGGGACAGGCATTCGGATTACTGGATACTCAGGCTGGATTTGTCATCTTCTGCCCCTTTGGCCTCTTATGGATATGGAAGGCACATGCTTGTTTCTGAATTTGAACACTCTTACAAAAAACCTTTTTCACTTCAAACCCTGAAATCTTATAACCGCAACCCGGAATGGTTAAGATATATGCCAAAAAAATCAGATCCAAAGCATATCAGCTTTGCCTTTACCAAACGCACTTATTTCTGCGGCCCCGTGGGGGCTTTAAAATACCCTTTTAAGGCAGGGGTTCTTATCCTGATGCAGATTTTATCGGCCGGATAGGACACATACCCTTGCCGGACGAAAAAAAATAATTGAGACTTGCTTATCCCCAAAAAACGGCGTAAAATGAGGGTATGCCTTACAAAAAAAAGATTTACAAAAGAATACTCCCCTTCCCTTCCGGGGACTTAAGCATGTTTTTATTTGGAGTGCGGGGAAGTGGAAAAACCGCCTTACTTAAAAAAAAATTTCCCAAAGCGGTGTATTTGGACTTACTGGATGATGAAGTTTATCAGTCTTATTTGACTCATCCTGGTCAGTTTTATGAAGAGGTCAAAAATTACAAAAAAGGAAGTCTCATTATCCTGGATGAAATACAAAGGCTGCCTGTACTTTTAAATTCCGTACATCGGTTGATAGAGTCGTTTCGCTTTCGTTTTATTTTAACGGGTTCTTCAGCCAGAAAAATAAAATCCAGAGGGGTGAATTTACTGGCCGGACGGGCGGGATGGCTCAACCTGTATCCTTTTGTACCGGAAGAGTTGGGTCAGGACTTTAACCTGGCACAGGCTCTTCAGTTTGGACTTTTACCTGTTGTGTGGTCTTCCAGTAACAGAGCTTTTACTTTAAAAGCTTACACTCAAATGTATTTAAGGGAAGAGATTAAAGCAGAGGCTTTGGTGAGAAACCTGCCGGGCTTTGCCCGGTTTTTATCTGTTGCTGCTCTTTATCATGGACAAATGGTTAATATGAGTGCCATCGCCAGAGAAAGTCATATTTCAAGAGATTGTGTGCGAAGTTTTTTTTCCATTTTGGAAGACACCATGTTGGGGTTTTTTCTTCCGGCTTATTCAAAAAAAATTCGACTCAGACAAACTTCACACCCCAAGTTTTACTTCATAGATCCCGGACTGACCCGGGGTTTAAGAAATGAGCGGGTGGAAAGCCCACCTTCCAACGAGGAAAAAGGTCCCCTTTTTGAAGGACTTGTGGCCCAAATTTTAAGAGCCTATATACAATACCGTCAAACAGGGGAGTCTTTTTCCTATTGGCAACCTTCCGGGAGTAAAAAAACAGAGGTGGATTTTTTACTAAAAAAGGGAAAAAAAGAACTCATTGCCATTGAAGTCAAATCCGGAGTAAATATTTTTTCTGGAGATTATAAAGGACTAAAAACTCTTGAAAGCCTGCCGGAGATAAAAAGAAGAATTATGATCTATACCGGAAACCACAACCGCCTCACTTCAGAGGGAATTGAAATATGGACTTTTTCCCATTTTCTAAAAATGCTAAAAACAGGCAAACTATAATAACTTGTTCCCACACCCAATATCAATGAATTCCATCGACACCCTGTACCCTCTTCTCAGTTACATTTGCTTTAACACAGGAATGGCCAGCAAAGACAAACCCTCCCTTAAAGCCTCTTTCACCACCTGTACCAAAAACACACGAAAGTTTTTTTGCTCCTGATTTTCCAATGAGGCAACAGGGCAATTCTGATAAAACCGGGAAAACTTTTGTGCCAGCTCAAACAGGTAATAACAAAGGGGGGAGGTTTTCATCTGAAAAGCACACTTTTCCACCACCAGAGAAAACCAGGAAAGATGCACCACCAAATCCCATTCCTCCTCACAGCTTAAAGCTTCACCACAACATTCCTTCCCCACTCCATCTTTATTTTGTAATTTGTCCAACAGGGTACAGGCCCGGGCGTAAGCGTATTGTAAATAAGGGCCACTTCTTCCCTCCCATTTCAACCATTCCTTCATGTCGAAGACAATTTTTTTGTTCAAGTCCTGTTCATTCATTCCATATTTAACAGCACCCTGTACAATTTTATGGGCGGCCTCCCTGATTTGATTTTCCGGCCACTTTCCCTTGTATTTACTTAAAAAAGAGGAGCTGACATGAGAGGTCATATTATCTATTAAAGTCATAACAGGTACAATATTGCCCGCCCGCGAACTCATAGCCCCCGTTTTTAATTCCACAAAATTATACTTAAGATGAAAAGAGCCTTCCCCTTCCCTCACAAAGCCAAGGGCTTTAAGCCCTTCAAACACCTGTTTAAAATAACCCTCCTGCCTTTGATCCACAATGTAAATACTTTTTTCCGGCCTGTGATCCAAAAACTTTTTAACAGCCAGATACATATCCTTGGTGGCGTAAAGCCCGTTGCCGTCTGATTTTAATAACAGCAAAAACCCCAAACTCTCACCGAGGGGGATTCCCAAAGCCCCCTGGGATTTTTTAAGTTTTCCCTCCTGGTAAAGCTTTTTAATCCATTTTACAGAAGGACGGTCCATCTCCTGCTCCCAATACCAGTGATCAAACCGGACCCCGGCCCACCTGTACACCTCTTTCATCAAATCAAAGCTCCACTGGCGGGTGGTTTTCCAAAGTTCGTAAAATTCCCCTTTTTGCTCCTGCAGTTGTTTTAAAATTTCTGTCAGGGGGTTTTCACTGTCA
Source organism: Bdellovibrionales bacterium (assembly GCA_965200025.1). Classification (GTDB taxonomy): domain Bacteria; phylum Bdellovibrionota; class Bdellovibrionia; order Bdellovibrionales; family UBA1609; genus JANQSP01. The sequence continues at coordinate 29,396 of OZ241325.1, read as the reverse complement.
TTATCAGATTTTAAGGAGGAATACTCCCGATCAAATTTTTCACAGGCTTTGGTGTAAAGCCTGCCCAACCATTGTCCCTTGTGCTGTGGGGGCCAGGGATCTTTATTGTGGTGCTTTAAATACCACAGACACTTGGCCACATGGGTACCCACATCCCCCGGGTAAGTACAGCTCACCACTTTAAATCCTCTTTTTTTTAAAAGAGTTATCAAAGCCAGCCCAAAACATAAATTTCTGGTATGACCAATATGCAGATCTTTGTGGGTGTTGGGCTGGGAGTACTCTATCAGGTAAGTGCCTGTGTTTTTTTGAGGTACATTAAAAATTTTTCCGGTTTTAAAATGATCCAGCAGATAAGTTTTTACCACTTTTTTTTTGAAAAAAAAATTAACATAAGGACCCTTGCAAACCGCTTTTTCAAAAACAAAAGAGGATTTAAAATGATCCGCCAGTGAAGCTGCCAGGGTATGGGGACTGGTTTTTAAGTGCCTGCTTAATAAAAAACAGGGCAGGGCCCAATGCCCTTTTTCCCCCTTGGGAGGGGGGACAAACATCTGTGCCACTTCATCCACCGGCAAAGAGATTTTAAAAAGCACACGGACAGCCTGGGACACCTCCTCACAGATTTTTTGTGTAAAAGGATCCAGAAAAAATTCTTTTGCACTTAAATGTTTTGCTTTCTCACGCACTTGTTCTCCCCTAATTTTGTTGATGGGCTTTCCACCAATGAACAGAGCTTTCCACCGCCTGCCTGGCAGATTGTGGAACAAAACCCAACTCCTCTCTGGCTTTTTTATTACTGAACCAGTGATAAAAACAGGCCATACGCAGGGTGTCTATGTCTTTTTTCCATCCCAGGGATTTCAGTATTTTTTGAAGTCCCATAAGGGTATGGATCACTGTGTTTGGTACAGGAATAAAAGGAGCCTTTGCCCCACCGGCCCGGGCCACCAAAGACAAAAGCTCTTTGACAGAAAGGTTTTCCCCACTGAGAATATACCGGTGACCCGACCGGCCTTTGTCCACAGCCGTAAGGAAGGCTTTTACAACAGAGTGCACATCCACCACACTCACTCCCCCAAAAGTGTAAAAGGGACACCTGCCAGTGGCCACTTTTTTTTGAACACTGCGGCTGGATTTTTTCATATCCCCGGGTCCATACACCTGCGAGGGGTTTAAAATCACCGCCGATATATGGCCCTTCCGGACGGCCTGCTGCACCAAAACCTCTGCCTTTCTTTTGGTATCAAAATAAGCAATACGGTATTTGGCCATATTATAGGGGGAATCCTCATTCAAAACCACTGGCTTAAGGCTGGCCCCCACGGCCACTATGGAGCTGGTATGGATAAGACGTATTTTTTTTTGACGACAGATTTCCACAACACAGGCCGTGCCTTTCACATTCACCTGCTCCATAAGAGGCAGGTCCCTGCGGGAATAAGACACCACGCCGGCCAAATGAAAAACAACTTCTGCCCCACAGGCAGCCTCTCTGACAGAGTTTAAATCTGTCACATCCCCTGTGTGAAAACGGATGTGAGAGAGTTTTTTTAATTCGTCTATAGAGCTTTCCGGACGAACAAGAGCTGTGGTGGGAATTTTTTTTTGATCCAAAGCCCGGCACAGGGCTGTGCCTAAAAAACCTGTGGCTCCCGTCACTAAAACCTTCATGGGTTTCCCCCACCATGGGATTTAAAATAAAAAAAAGGAAAGGCCAAATGACCTTTCCTCTTTTTGAAGGATTTCTTGTAAAAAATAACCTCTTAGGCTCCAGCACCTTTACAGACAATAACATCAACATTTTTAATGCCTGCCAGGCCAAAATTTACCGCCTGAGCTTTCGCCAGGGCTGTATTCACACCTTTGGAAAGCAGAGAATAGTACCTGGTTGCAATGTTGCTGATAACATTGGAGTAGTTGGCTTCAGGTTCAGCGGGCCAAAAAAGACTTGATCCCCCCAAAACCACCAACTTAATAAGAAGTGCTTCCACCTGCACACGCTTAGGCAGCCTTGCTATTTGTACAGGGCTAAGGCCGTCTGTTACATAACTGTGCGGGCTGGTGTTGCTCAACATCCCTGTAGCGTTCATTCTCGCTCTTACCTGTGCTTCAGTGGCCCGGCCATTTGCAGCCGCCTGAGCAGTGGTATTTACAGAATGAGCAACATCTGCATGGTGATTGTTAACCACATCTGTCACTTTTTTTGCCAGAGATGGAAAAGACTTGTTCAGCAAAGATCGGGTCTGAGCAGCCAATCTGTTTACAACACCCATTTCCACCCGGGGTTTAACCTGGGCTGCCGGTGTGTTTGCCACACGGTTTTTAACTCTTACACTGTTAACCACATTGGGATTAACAGCCACGCCGCCCTTTGAACTTCTGGCCAAAACAGGCAAAGACAAGCCCAAAGAAACAGCCACACTTAACATTAACCATATATTTTTCATTTTTCTTAACTCCTTTTTTTAAGGTTTTTTTTTACAATTAAATCTGTTCCGCAATGTATAGCCCACTTTTATTGGAAAAAAAACAAATTTTTTATTTTTTTTCCGGAGCAGGCTTTAAGTGTGTATTATTTTCACACATCTATGAAAAAACAACACACCTGCCCGTTAAAATGTCCTTTTTCATCAAAAAAGTCAAGATTTTTATGCTCCTTTAAGACCCCAAAAACAGGATGTTTTTTAATAAAGGGGAAATCTGTTGTTCAAAACCAAGGCTTTAAAACAATTTTTTTAAAGCCTTACAATTACAAAAGTGAGCAGCTTTTATGCAAAAATGTAATTTTTTCACTCTTTTTAAATACTGCTGTTAAAAAATGCCTGCCTGCGTTATTTTTGAGCCACCATTTTTTAAAGAAAAGGAGTTTTGATTTGAAAAAAGCTGTGTTTTTTTTATTTTTCCTGTTTTTGAGCCATGTGGAGGCAGAAGACAGCCGCTCTTCTTTTTTACCTGTCCCTTTTCAAAAGGGTGGGGATCTGGTGGACCCTTTAAAACCCCACAGTTCCTCCTCTCAAAGTGCCGAGGCTTTTCATATATGGAAAGAGATTTACCTGCGTTTGATCATGACTTCTGAAGAGGCCTTTTTAAAAAAACACGCTCTTTACGATGCCGCTTTGCTGGAGGAGTTAAAAAGACAGGTGCAGGATGGCGTACAGGTGAAGCGTTTTTTTAAGGAAACCCCCCGCTTTTATGCAGCCATAGGGGCTGTTATGGCTCTTCAGGCCTGGCAACAAAGCCTTCAGGGCGGACGGATGGACCCCAACTGGCTGGACTCTTATCTTCAGTCCATAAAATCCCCCACCCAGCTCATCAGTTTTTTTGCTTTTTTACTGGCCAGTGGAACCACTCATCATCTGACATTAAAATACGCCCATCCCAAAATAAAAGCCCGGATGAAGGACATTTATTCCCGTTTTGCCTCCACCGCCACCCCTTTAAAGGAAATGAAATGGCGGGGTCCCATATATTTGGGAAAAACCGCCCTCTTACCAGAGATGCCACAAGGCCGCTATCTCCTAAAAGACAAAGCCTACTGGAAGTTTAAAGCCCGGTCTTTTTTGCTGAAAGAAAGAGTTTTTGGGGTGTTGGGGATATCCAACCTGTCTTTAACAGCGGGAATTATGGCCAGCAGTATTGTTCAGCAGCAGCTCACAGCTTTTGAAAACCGTAAATTCAACTCCAACTACCAGCTTTGCCACAATCCACAAGCTTCCTCTGAGGAGGTGGACCTGGCCTGCACTCTTCTTCATGAAGAGACCATACAGGCTTTTGGTCCTGTACCGGACGAAGTGGTGGGGGTACTGCTGGCAGGTGCTATCAACTCCACCGGGTGGAGAATAGTGAGTGCCGCCTTCAGACAGGGTGCCAAAATCAGAAGCTGGATAAAAAACGACGGCAAAATACCCTCCTCTTTTAAGGCAAAAGGAAAAGCAGACCTCAACACAAAAGCTCTCTTTGATTCTTCCCTAACCAGAAAAGTTATGGGTAAAACATGGTCTGCTTTGGGTAAAGTGTCCAGACCTTTGCAGATGCTGGGTCATTTGATCTCGTTTATGTGGATTGCAGGTGAGCTTCACGAACCCGTAAGCCATACTCTTTTGCCTTTATACTTAAGCTTCCCTGTAACAGCTCACCTGAAAGGATCACCGGCTCAGGCTCTGACCACACAAAGTGCTGATTTGCCCACTCTTTCCCCTGAAGAAGAGGCTCTCACCTGCAATGAGGATACAGGGGAGCAATGCTCTTACCACAAGAGCATTCAAAATATGCACATCACTTCGGCCCGAATGGATAAATTCCGGCAAAACCAAATGATGATGAAAGTGTTTGCCCCGGCCCTCACATGGGAAAGTTTTGTGTCTGAAATCACCACTTCTTACGAACACTACAAGAGGATTTACAAAGATATTTACCTTGCTGGTGTGGGGCTTAAAAGTCAAAACCCCATTCATCAGATGTATCGCTTGGGCAAACACTACGAGGAAAGCTGCACAAGAAGCCCTTTAGGCACCAGACAAAGACAGGAGGAGGAAAATCTTATCCAGTCCCATCAAATAGAGGCGTGGACACTGAACACACAAATGTCCCACATGATAAATGACATAACAACAAACACAACCAGTGGTGGTACCACAGAAAACTCCTCTTTTGACAAAGGGGTGGTTTCTCACCAGCCTTATCTGTTTTTGGATACCAAAAGGGCAAATGCTTTAAGTGATCGGGAAAAATTAGTGGTTTTAAAAGGTGTTTTTTCTGCCGGTTTAAAAAAAGCTTCTGATTTAACAGAATCGGATCTCAAACCTTTTTACAGGGACTGGAATCAGGCTTTCCGGTGGGCTTCAAAAAAAGCCCGGGAAGAGGGAACGGATTCAGCTTTAAAAATTTTAAGAGACAGGGCGGTGGCTTCAGGCCTGATGCTTGTCCGTCGCACTGTAAAGCAAAAAATGAGCTTGCGGGAAGGTCTGGCTCCCAACCTGTCTCCCACAAAAAAACCTCAAAGCTCTGCGGAATTCCCTTTAAAAAACCTGAAGGACTTTAAAGAGGCTTCAAACCTGTTGGGGGAGAGCAACATTTTTATCAGACTTTTAAAACACACCATGTTTCACAAAATTAAAAAAGCCACTTTTTTTGTGAAAGAGGATTCTTTACCCGCCCCGGGGACACAAAGCAAAGGGTTTTCCCCTGCAAACACAGCTCAAGTGGCCACTTCTGTTACCACTGTGTGTGCCAGTGTACCTCACAATTTGGACCATCTTCAGGTGGAAAACACGGGCCTTCTTCACCCTCAGCCCGGCTGGGCTTTTTATAAGGAGGAAACTGACACCACTGTCACCAGACTACAGGAAAGCAGAAAACAAAGCCAGGAACCCCGGCTGGAGTGGATCAAAAGACTTTACAAAAGAAAAGGGTGGGCCACTTCCGGTCTGGTGGATTTTGTTTCTGTCTCCGCCCTGTGTGGGGAAAACCTGAATAAAAGTTTTCGCCATAAAGAGGTTTTAAGAAAAGTAAGTCTTATTAAAGGGGGTAAAAGCTCCTGGGAGAAGGAATTTGCAGGGGATCTGGACACAGAATTTAAACATTTCAACATGTTTCAAAAAATCAACAACCCCCTGCCTTTTGGAGATTCCACAAAGTATGTGTTTTTACCCCCGCAGATTAGGGATCTTAAAACCCACGGTCTGGATATTCAAAATTTGTGCCACAATTATTCCAACACCCTTTCCCGTATGGATTCCAGTGTGTTTACAACAACGGATTTTTCCTCCTCTTCACTTTTTGGAGTGTTGGACCTGTGGCAGGGTTTTAAACTGACCTCCATGGTTTATCCTTCTGCGGAAGAGGAACTGACACAGGGAAGCCAAAGCTGGCCCAATTTATTTGTTAAACTGACAAACTCCTTAAAAAAACAAAATATCAGCCCTGCACAGGCAGAGCAAAACTTCGAAAACTGGTGGGGGGAAAATGTGGAGGTTTATCAGGACCTCTTCTTAAGACTGGCAGACAGGGAATATCAGCATATTATTAACACCTCTGTTGTTCCCGCTTTTTTTGAGGATCACACAATACCGGTCAAGAGCCATATCTCTGTACCTCTGAACCAAAAACCTGCTGCTTTATTTACTGATTCTGGAAGGAGGACCCCTCACACAGTGGATGGGATGTACTTAAATGGCCGGGGACAAATCGAATCCACGACATATAAAAAACCCACGGCCACAGATGTGGATTTTTACCCCTCTTCGATATTTCGTCCCTGTAGCCGGCAAGACAGTGCTTTTGCCATCGATCAGCTGTTTTGCTCTTCGAAAGAGGCCGGGCTTTTTAAAGACCTCAAAATCTCCACCCGCATGCTCAACACAGGAAATGTGATGGTGCCTGTAGCTTCATCAGGTTCTGAAGGGTGGTACTCTCAAATGGACTTTAATGTTCATTTGCCTGTGGGGGTTTTTAAAAACATTTATTATGAAATAAATTACTGGTCTGACATACTTACAGGCTTTGCAGAGTGTGATCCACAGGTTTGCAAAAAAATACAAAATCTGCTGTGGGATTTTAAAGAGGCCTTAAACCCTGATGAAGTCTTAAAGACAGAAGAGGAAAGTAATGAATCTCAGGTTCAGTGGCTGAAAACTCAAATCCAGCAAAGACACAAACGAAAACAACAATTGGAGGAATTAAAACAAGATGTGGGACTTTCCCACCCTTCACAAATGCACCACCCCATGACATTAAAAAAGCACATTGTGGCTTATGCGGCTGAGAGGCTTGCCGCTCTCTCACAACAGGTGTTAACTTACGCTGTTATGGGTGTAGATCTTGCAGAACAACAGCAGTATCGAAAAGAAATAGAGGAAGAAGCCATGGAAAGTGCCATCAACCAGATGAAAGCAGAGTTTTTAAACCAAATAATGAACCAGCATGCAACGGAAGAGAAGGCACCAGTTAAGTAACAAGCTGGCCATGGGATAAGAAAATCTCCTGAGGGAGGGGGTGGGCATTGTAAGTGTGAGCCAGAACCATCCCATAAGCTCCTGTGTCCTGAACAGCCAAAAAATCTTTTTCCTTAAGTCCTCTGAATTTTCTGTCAAAACCCAGCACATCAGAAGACTCGCAAACAGGTCCCACCACATCATAAGTTTGAAGGGGGCCTTCTTTTCTTTGATGAAGCGGTAAAATGCGGTGGTAGGCCTGATAAAGACAGGGACGCATAAAGTGGTGCATGCCGGTGTTGAGAATGGCAAAATTTTTGGAAATGGAGGGTTTAATATACTGCACCTGACCTATCAGGCAGGCGAAACGGGCCGTGATAATCCTTCCCGGCTCGGTAAGTATTTTGACTTTTAAATTTTGAGAAACTTTATTTAAAAAACTGCCATATTCCTGAATCAGTTTGAGTTCTTTTGCACCCGGGGCCTGGCTGTAATCTATCCCCAACCCCCCCCCGGCATCCAGGGTTTTAAGAGAAAAAGTATCCAGATGTTTATACAGGGCCACCATTTGTTTGAGTGCGGATTTTAAAGGTTTTAAACTTTGAATTTGAGAACCAATATGCATGGCCAGGCCCTGAAGTTTAAGGTGTTTTTTGTTTTGTTTTAAGAAAGTGATAAATTCCGGCAGGTGGGTTTTATCTATACCAAATTTATTTTTTTTTAGGCCGGTGGTAATGTAAGGGTGGGTTTTGGCATCCACATCGGGGTTGATACGAAGAGCCACCGGGGCCTGTGTGTTCAAAATTTGAGCCTGGTAAGCTATGTTTTTAAGTTCAGAAAAACTCTCCACATTAAACTGAAAAATACCGGCATCGATGGCCTGTCTGATTTCTTTTGAGCTTTTACCCACACCGGAAAAAACCACTTTTTTGACATCGAAACCAGCTTTCAGAGCCAGGTTGAGCTCTCCACCAGAGACAATATCCACCCCCACCCCTGTTTTTTGTATGGCTTTCAGCAGTAAGGGGTGAGAATTGGCCTTCATGGCGTAGTGAGTATGAGCGGGACGGGTGTGCTTTTTAAAAAAACTCAATCTTTTGAGCAAACCATCCAGATCGTACACATAAAAAGCTTTCCTGGTTTTTTGAGCCAAATGAAGCAAATTAACATGTTTTTTGCTTTGTATAAGGTGCAGGATTTTGCCGTTGCCTTTTTGTGTTACAAACTTCAAATTCATATTTTTAAGCCACCTCCTGAATAATAATTTTCCTGGGGTCTGGACTCACCGGGGGCCTGAATATATAATTCCTGCTATTTGCTGTGTCAAGCTTGCCTTCCCACCCGGTAAAATGTTAAATCCATGGCAAGTCCACTTTTAAAAGAAAAGGAAAGTCTATGAAAAACTATCTCAATGAGCATAAAGGGTTAAAATCCTGGCTTTTTACCCTGGATCATAAAAGGATTGGCCTGCTTTATATGATCACTGTTTTTACATTCTTCCTGGTGGGGGGGGTCTTTGCTTTGCTTTTGAGGCTTGAGCTTTTCTCTCAGGGTGAAAATTTTTTTGCAGCCCAAATTTACAATCAGTTTATGACTTTTCACGGGGCCATTATGGTTTTTATGGTTATTATTCCCGGTATACCCGCTTTTTTGGGTAACTTCTTTTTACCTTTACAGATTGGAGCCAAAGATGTGGCTTTTCCAAGAATTAACCTGTTGTCCTGGTACTGTCTGATTATAGGGGCCGGGGTGGCTTTATGCTCTTTGTTTTTCAGTGGAGCGGATACGGGGTGGACCTTTTACACTCCCTACAGCATTCGTACAGACAACGGCACAGTGTGGGTGGTTTTAGGGGCTTTTATTATGGGGTTTTCCTCCATTCTGACAGGTTTGAATTTTATTGTGACTGTTCACAAGCTGAGGGCCAAGGGGATGGGCTTTTTTAAAATGCCGCTTTTTGTATGGTCTCTTTACTCCACAGCCATTATTCAGGTACTGGCCACTCCGGTGCTGGCGATCACTTTGCTTCTTTTATCTGCGGAAAGATTGCTGGGGGTGGGGATTTTTGATCCCAAGCTGGGGGGGGATCCCGTCCTGTTTCAGCATTTTTTTTGGTTTTATTCTCATCCGGCAGTTTATATTATGATTCTGCCGGCCATGGGGGTTATCAGTGAGTTGATCACGGTTTTTTCCAGAAAAACCATTTTTGGTTACCGGGCTATTGCTTTTTCCAGCATTGGCATTGCTGCTGTCAGTTTTTTTGTGTGGGGGCATCACATGTTTGTGAGCGGGCAATCCGAGTGGGCCGGCATTTTATTTTCTTTTTTAACCATGTTGGTGGGGGTACCCACAGCCATTAAGGTTTTTAACTGGGTGGCAACAATGTACAGGGGGTCTATTAAATTTGACACTCCCATGCTGTATGCCTTTGGTTTTTTGTTTTTATTTGTTATTGGCGGAGTAACAGGTATTATGCTGGCCACCCTGGCATTTGATGTGCATGTGCATGACACTTATTTTGTGGTGGCTCATTTTCATTATGTGATGGTGGGGGGGACTTTAATGGCCATTATGGGGGGACTTTACTACTGGTTCCCAAAAATGTTTGGTCGTATGTACAATGAGTTTTGGGCCCGTATCAGTTTTGCCTTTATTTTTATAGGCTTTAATGTGACTTTTTTTCCGCAGTTTATTTTGGGTTTTAAGGGGATGCCCCGGAGGTATCATGATTATGTGGCTCCTTATGAGTATTTAAACCAGCTTTCCACCACTGGGTCCTGGCTCATAGGGGCGGGCTTTATAGTGGCTTTTGTTGTTATTGCAAGGGCTGTAACAAGGGGTCCTAAAGCTTCTGACAATCCATGGGGTGGCACCACTTTGGAGTGGCAAACCTCCTCCCCACCGCCTCACGAAAACTTTAAACAAACCCCTGTTGTCACCAAAGACCCTTACGACTACAGGTAAATGTCAAAGTTTTATGAGACTCAACTTTCACCAAAACTCTTATAACGACCTATAAGATTCAAAACATCTAAATGACTGGCCGGCAAAGCACCACGATTTTAGCCCCGTGGGACTTTACAACTTGGGTTAAAAACACTTTTACTCAAAAGACTCTTCAATAAGATCGTGGGAAGTGTATCGTAATGCTTGAATAACATCTTGAATCATTTTTACAGGGGCAAATTTAATCATATCAGCTGTTTGACCTGCAAACGAAAAACTTAAATTTAAATCAAAAAAATTTCTAAGAGTTACATCCCTGGCTTCTATGCTTAATTTAGTTCTGCTATTTGGAGTGAAATAAACATTTCTATCACCACTGCTTTCAAGATAATAATACATGCTTTTTTCATCAGGATCATCCTTAAAAATTATTTTTCCAGCCATTGCATTGTACCACGAGCCTTCCCCCTCTGTTCCGGCAGGACCACAATACTCAATTTCCCAAAAAATGTTATTGGATTCAAAAACACAAACCCTTATGGAATTGTTAAAACCTGTACGCTCAATGGATGTTAATTGAAAATCCTCCAAATTGAGCAAAGGCTGGTCTTCATTTGTTATATCTTTTAGGGTTTTTAACCCCATTGAGATGGGTTTAATTTCGTTATTGTATATCTCCCAGTCTGTCCGGGCTTTTTGCTCCACATCCTCTTGCTCCTGGGTAAAAGCACAAAAAGAATAAAATAATATGATAAGGGCTGGGATCAAATAATTTTTCATTTTTTATAACCTCCTTAAAACTTTATGTTGTTCCTGACCACTGTTTTTTTGACCCACCGAAGAGTTTTACATAACCAGCATAGCATCGCTAGCCAAAAATGTGGAACCAGTACACTTTAGATTTTATAAAGAACTTACTATGATCTTTATAAAGCTTGTGGCAGGTTACACACTTAAGCCTGCCTGTGTAAAGAAATTACTGGAATATGTTCGGCATTTTTTGTTTTTGCCACCAAAATCAGGTAAAAATTACATCTTCTTTTCCTGAACCGTGTATATTTTTCCTGTCTCTGACATTCATACATTGGGTTTTCAGCGAGATGTCTTTCATCTTATTAAAACAGTAGAAATTTTATGCATCCTTTAAAGAACCAAAAATATATAAATTTTAAAGAAAATTAGACAGTATGAGCTTCATATCTTTTTGCAATCTGTAAGCACCGGGTTTGCTGGTAGAGATGGAGTCCATAGGTTCTTTGGAATCCACACCTGAATACGCTTTAACATCTTTCCACAAATCTTCACGATCTGGTTTAGATAAGAACAATTTAATCAGCTCTGTTGTAGAGTCCTTACGAGTGAGGGTTTTATCAAAATCCCATACTATAGAGATATTTTTATGTTCAACCATCGTTGTTTTAACCGCTAATAAAACCGGCAGTATTGCCTAAAATAAAGTAAATTTTAATTCAAATCAATGAAAAATCTTTTTATTTATTTTTTGAAGTGTAAGATAAGTTTTTGCCATGTATTTTTTCACACTCTTTTAAATACTCTATACTCACACCTGCCTTTTTTTTAAGTTTTTGAATTGAACTATCATCCATAATATTCTCTGAATGACAAAAACGTTGTATAAGTTTTTCCTCTTCTTTTTCTTTCTGACTTTTCATGACTTATCTCCTTTATAATATTTATCTTTAGCTACTATGCAATCAAATAATACTATATTACCCGATGCATAGTAATACACATGTTTTTATACAAGCCTCAAGGCCAGTTTTTTACCTCAACCCCAACATAAAGTCACTTAAAATACCAGTTGATTACGCAGTTTGTTAGTATCATTATCACTTCTTTATCTATAAGTCCTTTTAGAGTAAACTAAGCATAATAATGCCTCTTTTCTTATGGTGTGTATCTCCAACATGTATATTACCGGCTTAAAGAAAAAACAATGGCATTGTCTGTTTCACACCGGCTTTTTCAGGTCCTGGCACCCATTACCTGTTGGATAGCAGATCAAAAAAAATGTCCGAAATCCGGCACCTTCCAGATAAAATGTCCGGATTTCAGTCACTTCTCACCCTTAAAACGGCATTTTAAGCCCTTTTTGCCTGTTTTTCACCGGGTCCTGATTTTGCATGAGAAAACTTTAAAAACCTAAATCTGCCATCAAAAGAGGAAAATTCCATGAACATGAATAAGAAAAACAAATCCACCAAAAACCCCCATGCCCCTCACGACCTGTTCTTCAAAGACATCTTCTCGCAAAAACCCTTCGCCATTGAACTCTTAAAACTCATCCTCTCACCAGAGGAACAAAAACTCTTTCACTTCCATACTTTAAAAAACGAAAAAACCACCTTCAAGTCTCAAAGAGCAGACCTCATCTTCTCCATCCAGCTGAAAGCCCTCCCCTTCTCCACCCTCCCGCCTGCGGCCTCCCACACCCAACCCCTCTTCCCATGTGAAAAACAAATTTTTCACAAAAGCACTTCCCCTCACTGCATGAAAGCCAACATAAAACCACACCAACTCCAAGCATCCCCACCGCCCAAGCACACCAAACCCACTACTACAAAACACACCAAAAAAGCCTTTATTTTTCTTGTTTTGGAACACAAATCCCAAAAAGAAAAAACCTGCCTGGTTCAAATCCTTAAATATCAGGCACTGCTTTACTCCCAACTCCTTAAGGAAAATGCCCCCCTTGTACCCCTTATCCCCATTATTTTTTACCACGGCAAAGAGGAATGGCATGTGGGGGATTTTCAGGACTTGTTTCCAAAACATGTTTTTTCTCCCCCGTTTGAAAGCTTTTTTGGAAAAAATGTGCTAAATTTCCATCCCAGAGTTTTAAATTTAAACTCTTTTGATGAAAAAGCTTTGGCAGGGCTAAAAACACTTAAAAGTGGTATGGCCCTTTACTTATTGAAAAAAATCTGGTACTTTAAATGGCCGGAAGACGGAAAAAAGATGCTTAATTGGGTACAAAATTTAAGTGCCAGAGAACGACACAATTTATTGCTGGTGGGAAGTGAATATATAAAGGATGTTTGTAAAATCAGTCAAAAGCAACTGGAAACACTGGAGCTGGAAGCTTTAAAAACAGGAATTTTAAGAAAAGGAGGAAGTATGGGACTTTTAGAGTATGTGAGACAAAAGAAAGTTAAGGAGATCACACAGGCAGCCATCAGGGAGGGCCTTCAAAAAGGTATGAAGCAAGGCAAAGAACAAGGCATGAAGCAAGGCAAAGAACAAGGTATGAAGCAGGTGGCCTTAAATATGCTACATAATGATTTGGATGTGGATATGATTTGCAAAGTTACCGGGCTTTGTAAGGAGGAGGTTCATAAATTAAACCGCACCAAAAAACCACAACAAACAAACAGCACCTGAAGATACCCCCTCGTGAGTCTTCTTTAACTGCAAATCTTTGCCTTACCCCTTGATATTGCACCCCACAAAGGTTCTTTTGTTGGCAGTTTTTTTTCTCACTCCACCAAATAAAGCAGTGGAAACAAATAAATCCATATCAAATCAACCAGATGCCAAAAAAGCCCCACACATTCCAGGGGAGTGTAATACGCAGAGTTAAAATGATTTTTATAAGAACGAACCAGAAGCCAGCCTATCAAAGCCAAACCCACCAACACATGCGAACCATGAAGTGCCGTCATGCAATAGTAGAAGGAAAAATAAAGAGGCAAGCCCTCCAGCATCCCCTCCCCTGTGTAAGAAAAAAAATTCCCGGGGGCAAGACCCAGATGCAGTTTGTGAGAATACTCAAAATACTTCACACACATAAAAACCAAACCACACAATAAAGTGAGCCACAAACATGTTCTGGATTTTTTAAGCTGATTTTTTTGTACAAAATAAATACTTAAAGCCATGGTTAATGAACTCACCAGCAAGACCACTGTGTTAAAAAACCCAAGCTTCCAATCCAAAAAACCAGCCCCCTGATGAAAAATCTCCGGATACATCCGGCGATAAATCAGATAGCCAACAAAAAGCCGCCAAACATTAAAATTTCTGTACATAAAAAAATCCACATACCCAGCTTACTGGCATCGGCCTGCTGTTCAGCACTGTCAAAATGATGAGCCACAGGGTGGGAACCTCCCTGTACAGGAGTAAAACTCATTACAAACACCTTCTGTTGAAAAAAATCAGTTAAAAAAATCCCCTAACAACTCATAATAATAAAAATTCTCTCAACCCTTCCTGCTTTGTATCCACTAAGGAAAAACCTGTCAAACCAAAAATATCTGTTCTCAACAAACCATCGCCTCTGAAGCGATGCATAAAAATCCACAGATAAAACCTCCTGAACAACAAAAAAACCTGTGGGAAAGTCATTTTTTAGCAGTATTATGGGCTTTATATTGACAACAACTTGGAGTACTGTTTAATTCATCTTGAAATCATCTTTTTATTTAGATCAAAAAAACACTTATGTCTGAAAAACACCTTATTTTGCCTTTTTCACTTTACACCAGGGTACTTTATATTCTGTTGGCTTTAACTGTACTCACAGTGGCTGTGGCACAGGTGGATTTTGGCCTGCTGAATGCTTTTATTGCCATGGGTATTGCCACTGCAAAAGCTGCTCTGGTTTTGCTTTTTTTTATGCACTTAAAATATGACAACAAGCTGTTTTTTGTAATTTTTTTGACCGGAGTGTTTTTTTTGTTGATTATTTTGTTATTTTGCGAGTTTGATATTATGACCCGTGTTCCTGAGCAACCTGTACTGTAAAACATCCGCAACCCACAAAAAAAATTCTTGCACAACCACACAAATAACTGTTAAAGGCATATAAAAAAAATGATAAAAGCTTATTTCAAATTAACCAAAATGGGCATTACTGTGTTTGCCCTTATCAGTGCAGCCGCAGGCTTCATACTGGCCCTTCTTCACTCCCCTTCTGCGACTTTTCACATGGGGGTGTTCTTATGGTTCCTTATTGGACTGTACTTTGTTATCGGTGGAAGTTTTATCCTCAACCAGTCTTATGAGGAAAAAACAGATGCTTTAATGAAGCGTACCCAGCACCGCCCTGTTCCCTCTGGCCAGATAACAAAAACCCAGGCTTTTGCCCTGGGTGTGGTACACATTGTACCGGGAGTGTTTATCTTACTGGCCCTTCATCCCTTAACGGCTGGTTTGTCTCTCCTGGCCCTGATTCTTTATAATATTTGCTACACCATGTACTGGAAAAAAAAATGGATTTTTGCAGCCGTACCAGGGGCTTTACCAGGGGCTTTACCTGTCATGATAGGCTACTCCGCTGTGTCAACAGATGTACTGTCTTTACCATGTCTTTACTTACTGATGGTTTTGTTTTTGTGGCAAATGCCTCATTTTTGGTCTCTGGCTTTGCACTACAGGCTGGATTATAAAAAAGCCAGCATTCCTGTACTTCCTCTTTATCTAAGCCCAAAGGGAACTTTATATCATATTGGTTTTTACCTTTTGGCTTATTTGGGCCTTATGCTTGTTTCCCCTTTGTTGTTTCACATGAACCTGGGGTATCTTTTCTTACTCCTTCCTTTGTGTGCAAAGGTGTTTTTTGAATTCTTAAAATTTGCAAACGGTATGAAGTGGAAGCCATTTTTTATATGGCTGAATGTCAGTGTACTGGTGTTTCTTTGGACTCCCGCACTGGATATCTGGCTTTATAAAATGTTGATCCAGGGATGAACAAAAAAACAGTCACACAGTAATTTTTACACAAGGGCTTACACAGTTTGAGAGCTGGCTTTTTGTAACCTGTCCCACAGGGCTTTCCATTTTTGTTTTACCACAAAAGGCTTTACCACATAAATAACATGCCTGGGGTTTTTTGAAAGATTGTAAAGATCATGATAAAGGCTTTGTGCTGCAAGCTCCGGGGGGGATTTGAGTTTGAGCTGCTGAAGAATACAACCAGGATACAAATTTTGCAAACAAGGTTTTAAGAACCCCTTATAGCCCTTTTTTAATGTACTCTCACGCACAATAACCAAAGGCACTATCGGTTGATAATGTTGTTTCATCTGCCCCGGGCTGGCAGGGGAAAAGCCATCTTTAACCGTCCAGCCTTTTAGCCTTTCTTTTTTTAACCACTTTAGAAAATTGAAATCCCTCACCATACCTGGTCTTAAAATACTTATTACACGATTTTTAAAATCAGGCTCTATCACTGTGGACTCAATGCCCACTTTGCAAGGTCCCCCATTTAACACAGGCACTTTACCTTTAAACATGTCATGCACCTGCTCAGGATAAGTGGGCGAGAGTTTTCCAAAAAAATTGGCACTGGGTGCACACAAAGCATGCCCCGTTTCCCGCAAAAGCTTTAAAGTCAGGGGGTGTTGAGGAATCCTTAAAGCCACCTTCTCAAAACCACCTGTAACCAAAGAATTTACCAAATCCGTTTTGCCGAGTACAAAAGTCAAAGGACCAGGGCAAAAATAATCTGTCATTTTATTCAGAATCGGATCTCTTACAGAGTGAAACTGTTGCATTTGCTGTGAATTAAAACAATGTACAATCAAAGGATTAAAAAAGGGACGCTTCTTTATTTTAAAAATTTTTTTTAAGGCCCCTTCCATCTTTGCTGAGCCAGCCAAGCCATAAACTGTCTCTGTGGGAATGGCCACCACCTCCCCCTGCTTAATAAGCTTTACCGCCTCTTCAAAATTCACTTCCCATTTTTTCATAAGCCAAGGCCACCCGGGGAAAATAACACAACAGTTTTGCAGGATTTACACTTTTTCTATGGGGTTTTTTCTTTTTTTTGAGTGGCAATAGACACTTTGTTAATCCCCAGGCTCTGGAGTATGTTAATCACAGAGATCACTTTGCCGTGCAAAACATTCTTATCTGCGGCAATCAGAGCCTGGCGGGGGGTTTGAGGGTTTTGCTGAGTGTGACTCTGTATGTGAGTGGCTATTTCCTCCAGACTCATCACCTGATTGTTAAGTGCAATATCACCATTGGTCTGGATGGTAAAATACCACTCTGGAGTTTTCACCTGGGAGGAAGAACCAGCCTGAGGGAGGTTCAAAGACAGGCCTGTCTTCATGGTAAAAGGGGTGGCGACCATAAAAATAATCAGCACCACCAAAATAATATCCACAAAGGGAATAATGTTGATTTCTGCAAAAGGTCTACTCTCATCCAATAACCGAATATCCATGGCTTACTTTGTATCCTGTTCTTCCCCTGCTGAGGGAATTTCTGCAAACTTGGCAAAAGCTATGGCAGCCTCTTTCATGGAGCTTAAGTGAAAGAAAATAACTTGCAGCTGCTTTTGCAGATAATTATAAGCGGTAATGGCCGGAATGGCCACAATCAGCCCCACGGCTGTGGCCACCAAAGCCTTGGCAATCCCCGTCATAACCATTTCCATGGAGCCTGACCCGGTACCCAGAGCGTGAAAAGATTCCATCACTCCAAAAATAGTCCCCAAAAGTCCAATAAAAGGGGCATTCGAACCCATGGTGGCCAAGACCCCCAGGCTTTTTTCCAGCTGGGGTTTTAAACTCAAAAGGTACGAATCCAGCACCTCCTCCAGACCTTGGTCCCGCTGGTGTAAAATATGCTCCCATGCCTCCCTTAACAAAGTGCCTGTGGATTTCAGGCCATGGCGGTCATACACAAGCTTCATGTGGGTGTTTCTGCCACTGTCCAAAGCCTCCCTCATATCTCTGAGGATAATGGCTGTCTCATTTCTAAAAGCGTAAAGAAAAAAAAACCTCTCAAGCATAATGGCAATGGAGATCACACTCAAAGCAATCAAAAACCATAAAATAACTTCATGAGCGGCATGGGAAATACTAAAAAATTGTTCTGTAAGCACTGGGGCCTCCTCTCTTCTGACGGTCTTTTTTAAGTCCAGCTTAACTTAAAAGGGAAGTCAAGAGGCTTTTTTTGGCAATATGAAAGATCTCACAAAAAGCCGGATTTGAAAGATAAGGTAAAATTTACATATCACAGGCTGTTTTTTATAAAACCCCTGACAGAAAACTTGCATTTGTTTTTGTTTTGCATTATTCACACAAAAAAAAGAAAAGATAAACTAATGAATTTTTTAAAACATACAATACTGGTTTTTATGATTCAGGCCGCCTGGCTTCTGCCTGTTGAGGCAGCCCCACCCCCGCCTTGTGTAAAAAGTTTTGCATCCACCTCCCACATATTAAGTGAAGACCATTTTCTTCCTCACACTGTGCACAAAAAACAACAAAAAAACTAAAGTGGCCTTCTCCTGATGAAGCGGTTAAGACCCTTAAAGCCAAAGGGGTGACTTCAAAATTTTATCCACAAATGAGAAAGGTGGATCCGGATTTAAAGAAATTCCCCTCCCGGCCCACTCAGGCCTACCATGATCCAAACTTCTGGTACAGAGTTACAGGAGTCATACCCACCCCGAAAAAAACCTTCCCCCCAAAGGAGGAGCTTATTCAAATCCTTAAGGAAAAAGGCATTAACTCTCATGGTTACAAAAGTTTAAGAAAACAGGACCCGGAGTTGTTTCCTTTCCCTTCCTATCCCGTGGGGGCCTACCATGACCCTCATTTTTGGTACACAGTCACAGGGAAAACACCACCCGGGAAACCTTCCCCACCTGTGGAAGAGGCTGTTGCAGTGTTTAAAGCCAAAGGGGTGACTTCAAAACTTTATCCACAAATGAGAAAGGTGGATCCGGATTTAAAAAAATTCCCCTCCCGGCCCACTCAGGCCTACCATGATCCAAACTTCTGGTACAAAGTTACAGGAGTCATACCGGCCAGCAAAAAAACCTTCCCCCCTGTGGAAGAGGCTGTTGCAGTGTTTAAAACAAAAAGGGTAAGCTCAAACCGTTATGCAGGAATGAGAAAAGAGGATCCGGAATTGAGAATCTTCCCCATCCATCCTGTTAAAATATACCAGGATCCGGACTTTTGGTACAAAGTCACAGGCAATATCCCCACCAGTAAAAAAACCTTCCCGCCTAAAGAGGAGCTTATTCAAATTCTTAAGGAAAAAGGTCTTAACTCTCACAGTTACAGGGATTTCAGAGAGCTGGATCCTGTTTTGTTTCCTTTTCCTGTCCATCCGGCAGCTGTATATAAAGATCCTCATTTTTGGAGAAAAGTCACAGGGAAAAAACTTGCCAAAACCCCACATTGAAGTGTTTAATCAACTCTCCTAAAAAAATATCCGAACTATTTAAACTCCATACGCCCTATCCAAAAGGGCAGGTGGGGGTTGTCTTTCCTGGCATGCTCACTGAGAGTGTTTAAATCCCGCCCCTCTTTTAAGGTTTCAAACCACCTGAGGGGTATCAGCTGCCGGCTGAGTAAAATCAAGCTGTCTTCTAAAGAGAATCTGAAGCTCACAGGGTGAAAAGATATATCGGGATAAACACCTAAAAGCTGCCCGGGCAAAGGAGGGGCCGGAAGCTTTTCTTCTTCCATGGAGCTATAACAAAAAGAGGCCAGGTCTGCGGAGTGTCCCAGACAGTGCAGCTGATTTTTTGACCGCTCAATCAAAACCATGGGCTGCCCCACCTGAATAAAAGTACATATATTATCCTGAATGCTGGCAAAAAAAATCTCAAAACCACAGTGCCATTCCTCTTCATTAACACCTTCAAAAATCTGCTGATTAATGGTTCTCACAGTGGTTCTCATGTTGTTTTCCTGCACACTCAAGCTCATCATTTTGGAAAAAGGGTGGGTTTTTTCCCTGTCTGCGGAAAGTAAATTGTATTGCGATTCTATTTCCTCAAAAACAGACTGGGTGCTTAAAGCCTCCCCATCCCCCCATGGGGTTAAAATTACCACCAGTTTTCCATCGCCAGACACATAAGAATCAGGGCGGGGGCGTATCACCTGAGTGCGAAAAGATCTGTCAGTCAGTTTGATCTCTGCCACTTGGTTCCTCCCTCTCAGTATTTACTGAGTTTGATTTTGGCTCTGTCATAATAAACCCCTTCCTCTATATCCTGTGCCATAATTTTTTGCCATTGGGCTTTGGCCGTGGCAATGTTGCCCACACTTTCATGGATAGTGGCATCCTCGTAAATGGGCTTCATCATGTTTTGCAAACGGTTTTTGGACTGCTTCATAACAGACACAATGTCCCTGTTATAAGGGACAGGTATAACCAAAGAAGCCTCTTTACAAACCTGCCAGGCCTCTTTAAATTTTTTGGATTGAAACCGGGATTCACACTCTGCCTTTAACCTGTTGGTTTTTTCCTCAAAATTTTTTGTAATGTTGGAAAGTTCTCTTCTGGCTTTTTGTTTTGTGGGTTCCAGCTCTTTATAGGAACCTGTTTTTAAAAATTTTTTATAAGAGTCAATGGCTTTCACTGTATGACCGGATTTATGAATCTCTTTGGCTTTTTTATACTGCCTGATAATTGCCTGAATTTTTTTTCGCCTTTGCATTTTAAGTTTTTGAGCTTTAAGCTTTTGGGCCTGTTTTTCATCAAATTGCTCAAACAGTACCTGTACCCTGCTGTCGGCAGGGGAGAGTTCCAAAGCGGGGGTGAGACAGGTCATTAAACCTGCTTTGGATTTAAACCGATGAAACCGGCTTTGGCACTTGTCTGTGACTTTTTGAATCAGGGCATCTGCCTGGGCCGCTTTTTTGTTTTTTTGCTCCAAATCCAGCTGGCGACGCTGATTTTCAGCCGCCTGTGTGCATTCCACCTCCAGCCTTTTTGAACCTTTATAAGAATCTGTATGAGAGTGTATTTTCTGTATCTCACTGCGGCAGTACTCGTACTTTCCCTGGGAGTAAAGCTGCTTGGCAGCCTGGTAAGAGTCTTTGACCATTTGTTGTTGTTCCATGGAAAGCCCGGCCAGCTCCCCCTTGGGTACAGGCTTTGTGTCCTGCTCCTTTGGAGGGGGGGAACTCAAAAAAACCACCCCCACTATTATAAGGGCTGCCCCACCGTAAAAAACAAATTTTTTGTTTTTTAAAAGTTTTTGAAGGGGGGAAAGGGACGCTTCAACATCCCTTTGCTCCAAAGTGGCCCCTGCCACCCCTTCCGGTAACACCGCTGGTGAAGAGGCCACCGGATAAGAGGGATGATAAGCAGCAGGAACACCCGGGGCAGATAGTCCACCTCTCAAAACCGGCATTTGTTCAGGTTTTAACCGGGCTATTGCTTTTTCCAAATCCAGGTTTTTGACTTCAAAAAGAATTTCCATATCCAAAATAAAAATACTGTCGCCACTTTCCAGCAGATAGTTTTTCTTTGGTTTGAGTTCTTTGTCATTCAACATCGTGCCATTGGAGCTTTTTAAATCCTTAATAAAGTACGAAGCCCCCTCTTTTTGAATTTGAAAATGAGTCCGGCTGATATGAGAATCCTCCAGCACCAGGTCACAGTTTTTATCCTTGCCAACAGTCCATTCTGTTTGATGGGGTTTGAGTTTAAAAATATCCGGTGAGTCCTGCCCCTCTGCATACACTTTCAGATAAACCGCCCACTGCCCCCCTCTTTGGGAATCTTCCATAACAGTGGTTTTGTCTGAAGAGGAAACAAGCCCCCCCCCCTCTTCCCCCGTGGGGGGCAAAACTGCATTCTTATCAGGTGTGTCTTTACTCAAGGGAGGGGATTCATCTTTTTTTAAATCCAAATCCTGATCGGGGGGAGGGGGTGATTTTAACTCCTGTGGGCTTTGTTTTTTGATAACAAACTCAAAGCCCTGCACCTGAAAGGATTCTGCTGCCTCACCCTCTTCCACCTCCTCTCCATGGATAAGCAAGGCACTTAAAGAGGACAGATTTTTCACCTTAAGGGGGCCTTCCCCTTCGGGAACACTCACCTCCAGATGTTTGCGGGAGATACCGGCCTCTTCAGGCAGGACAATAAAATTGTCTTTACTTCTGCCGATGGTGTAAGACTGGCCTTTTTCCAAAGAGGCCTCTTTTAAAACCTTACCCCGGCATTTTACAATGAGTTTCAACATCAGTATCTTCCTTTTTCTTTTTCAAAAGCACAGATTTTGTAATTTTCCTTTGCCTCCCGGTAAGTGGGATTTTTGGGGTTTTTAATCGCCTGAAGAACATTTTTAAACGAAGACATACAGGCCATAAACCGACGCTTTTGCCTGTAGCTTTTGCCAGAGGTCATCCATGCCTGAACAAGTTGTGCCTGCTTGATCTGCGATTTTTTAAGATAGCTGCCACACAGGGGATGACGGGGGTAAATGGTTTTACAGGCTCTAAAAGCCTGGGCCGCTCTGACATAAACCCCTTTTCTATAATCCCTTATCCCCGTAACATAAGCAAACTGTGCACTCTGAAAGTCTTTGGTTTTGCTTTTTTGGTGTTTTTTTTGAGCCTCTTTTTTTAAATCTTTAAGGCTTTTAATGGTGTTCTCTTTGTCTTCAATAGTGGGAAGGGAGTCCGGGGTTCTTTTCTGAGAAGGGGACTTGCCTTCATCGGAGGTAAACAGATAAGCCCCTAAAATCACCACCCCCACCAAAATGATTTTTGGTTTTAAAGACTTCTTTTTTTTGACCAGGGGGGGGGTATACCCTCCTCCCGGCGGGGGAACACCCCCAACACTTTGAGGAGGGGGGGAATTTAAACTCAACGCCTGTCCCACGGCTGGGGCAGGAAGAGAAGCCAACACCCCTCCCTTCACAATGGGGGGAGGGGAAGAGGGCAGCTCACCCTTCTTTGAAGAAGGGGTCACAAAAGCCGGGTTTTGAGAAGGCGTATTTAAAATCATTTCCATTTCTGAATTTCCCACACTGATCACATCCCCCTGTCTTAAAGTGGAAACCACCTGTAAATGGTCATTGACTTTTAAAGAGGATCTTTTGCTTAAATCCCTTACAATATAACCCCCATTTTCCCATACAACGAGGGCCTGCCTGCGGGAGCATCTTTCATCCTGACTTAAGACAATGTCATTGGTTTTGCTTCTTCCAATGGTGATTTTTTCCCCCACCAGTTTATAGGAATCCCCTTTGTGAGGACCCGTGATGATCTTCAGCCGGGCCGGTGGGATATCCGTGTGGGCAGATTTTAGCTCTAAATTCTTCATAATTTTTAACTCTGTTCCTCTGATCCCTGAGTGGGAATAAAAGTGATTAAAGTGTAAGCCAGTTTGTCTTTTCCATATATTCCTTTTGCAGAAAGCTGAAACTCCACTCCGGAAAATTCCAGGGAATCGGAAGCCACCTCATGAGGATGTTTTGAAACCTTATCCACCAGGGTCTCCAAATTCAGCTTTAAAGCCTGATCCTCAATATCACTTATCATACGGTTTTGAATACGCTCTGCACTCACACCTGTTTCCTCTTCAAAGTGAGCAGACACAACCTCAATGTTCATCCGTTCCATATTCACACCCAGGGTGGGGTAGCCTATCATTTCCACCAGGTGAGTCATCTCTGTGGATCGGTCATATTCTGTTAAAGCCACTTCGTCTTCCCGGGCGGAGGCCACGCGGGACAAAGTGGCATTAATATTATTGGCAAGATTTTTTAAAGGTTCAAACTCGTAAGTGGTTTGAACATTGACAGTTTCGTCTTTCAGAGCCTGGCTCAGCTGCTCATTGATGGACACAATGGGATACCTAATCATCTTATACATAAAAAAGAAGAGGAGAGTACCCAAAACCATAGCCAAAAAAAACACCCAAACCAAAAGGCTGACAGTTCTTTTGTTTCCCACAGAGAGAGTCCCCATATCATAAAGTATGGCGGCATAAGCATAAGCACTGTGGGTGTCTGTTTTAGTGTTGTAAAACTGAATGGGAACCATGGCCCCCACAGTCCCCGGGCTGATTTTTTTCACTGAAATTCTGTTTTTTCTTCTTCCTGCGTTAAAGAAAGGCTCTTTGGGATAAGTGTAAGCTTTCTCTGGTGGTGCAATAACACGGCCATCCACAGCATTCAAAATAAAGGCTTTACTCACTCCCGGCCTTCTTTGGGCATATTCCACACTGGTGGCAGAAAACATTTTATTTTGAACAGGCTCGCGGTTAATTTGTGCCAAAGTGGTGGCAATACTTTCCGCATGGCTTAAGCTTTCCTGCTCCACACTGTCGTTTAATATGGAAATCAGGGGAATGGCGGATAAAGAAGTGATGGTAAAAACAAAAAAGATCAAAAACCCTGCAATCACCCAGTGAAATTCCACCCACTCCGGGAGCTTGTAAATCCCGGGCAAAACCACTTTTTCCAAATAATTATTAAACCAGTTTTTTAAAGTAAGACTCTGGGGGGGAGGGTTTTCCGGAGGGGATGGAGGCATGTTTAAATGACCTCCTTCCCCTCCCGGGACATCCGGCGACAAACCTGCCTGCGGCAAAAAAGCAGCACCTGCCCCACCATGTTGTAAAGCAGCAGGGGGCAGGCCACCCCCTCCTGCTGCGGGGGGATTCTCCAAACCATGGGGGGCCGGGGGGGGGAGGGTTTTTCCCTCAAAAGGAATAATATCAAAAATAATTTTACAAAGGGATATTTTATCTCCCACCTGAATGTCATTTTCCTGAACTTTAATTCCATTAACAAAAGTGCCGTTGCTGGATTTTAAATCAATAACTCTCACTCCTGAGGAGTGTACCTCCAGCTCCAGGTGTTTTTTGGACACCCCGGCCTCTTTGAGAGTGATTTGGCATTCCTCGGACCGGCCCATAAGGTAGCTGCCATTTTGCAGGGGGATGGTCCGGCCCGCCCACTGGCCATTTAAAAATCTGAGAGTCCACATGTTAAGCCCCCCTCTTTGGAGCAGAAACAAACCGGGCCTTTTCCACAGCCAGCTGATCCCTGACAGATAAGGAAAAGTTTTTTAAAGCCGGGCTTTTAAACTCAAACACAGAATGGGTTTTGGAAAACCATGGGGGGTAAGCCAGCCACCAGGGGGCTATGTTTTTTATAACAGCGGTAATCTTTAACTGCTTATTGACAAAAATAACATCAATGGCAAATTTCATAAAAAAAGTGTGAATACCAGAGCATGGGACAATCCACAAACAGCGGGAAGAGGGTAGATCCCTTAAACCCATAAGCCCCTTCGTGCGGGAAAAAAAGGTGCTGGCAGCCACCACCTCCCGGGCCAAAATGTGTTTGGTTTGTACATGAACAAGGCTGGTCATTTTTTCTAAGCCCCCCCTCCGTAAAAAAACTGAAGAGCCATGGGGGCAAAGAGGGTAAAAAGCACGGCGGGCAGGGTAAAGGCAATCATGGGGAAAAGCATTTTTTGTGAGGCTTTGGCCCCCGCTTTTTCTGCACGAATAAAACGCTCCTGACGCATTTGCTGGGACTTTGCCTTTAAAGTCTTGGCAATACTGGCCCCTGTCTCATCCGAGTCGATAATCACTGTGCAAACACTGGTGATTTCATCAATATCCAGCCTTTTGGCCATAGCTTCCAGGGCTTCTTTCCGTGAGCTTCCCAGTTTGATGTCCTTCTGCACAATCAAAAGCTCATCGGCCAAAACAGAGTTTTTGGCTTTTTCTGTAATTTTTTGTACAGCACCAAAAAAATCCAACCCGGCCTCTGTGCTGAGGGACAGCAAATCAATAAAAAAAGGCAGATCGGCTATCACTTTTATGTATCTTTGTTTTTTTTGACTGGCACAGTAAAGGTGGGGAAAGTAAATGCCAAAAACGGCAATCAGAAGGGCCATCCAGTAGGAATACCCCAGCTGCATGGCAAAATTGAGCAGGATAAAAAACAGGGGAAACATAAAGCCCCATAAAATCTGAAGACCAATAAACTCATCGATATTCAGCTCTTTACTGAGGCCAGAGGTTAAAAGCTTGTTTTCCACAGAAGTTCTGTAACGGGGGGATTTAATTTTTTTCACATGATCCAAAGTCAGGTTGTGGACCAAAGGCCGGGACCATGACACCAGGGGCATTTTTGAAGGCTGAGGTTTGTTCCCCTCCGCCCAGGCCAAAGACTCCTGGTCGTTGTTTCTGCTGAATATCACAGAGCAGAAAAGATAAACCGAGGCAGCTCCCATGGAAAGCCCGGCAAGTAAAGTAATATATTCCATAAACACCCTCCCACATATCTCTGTATCGGATACAAAAACCCTCACCTTGAAACAAAAAACTAACGCACAAAGTAAGAGAAAAGTTAAGAAACTTGATTTATGGATATTTTTTTTTTAAGGTGCCTTCATTAAAAGCCGGGATGCTGGTGGTTTTTGCGGTGCTGTTCGTTAAAAACCTCTGAACATGGATGTTCTTTTTTTTTAACCTAACCACCCCTTAAGTATTTGAACAGCTTAAGAGGAGGTTTTGCTTTAAGGAGAAGGGCATGATTTTAAGGGCAGAGGATGTTTTGGCAAAAACTTTTACCCGCAGTGCTTTTGGTGGTTACAGTGTGTCGGAGGTCGCCACTTTCCTCAAAAACATTTCAGAGGAGCTGGAAGAGCAAAACCGCACTCAGGACGAGTTAAACAAAAAAATCCAAAAACAGGAGGCTTTAATACAGGAGTGGCGAAACCGGGAGGATATTCTTAAAAATGTCATGCTTTCGGCCCAGCACACGGCAGAGGATATGAAGAAAAACGCAAGGCAGCAGGCCGATGCCATTGTGGAGGATGCAAAGCAAAAAGCCGACCTGATTGTACAGGATGCCAGAGATTCCTTAAAAGCCGCTTACCAGGACCTTTCTGACCTCAAGCGTATTCACATTCAGTTAAAAAACACTTTACAGGCCGTGTTGAGGTCCCATCAGGACCTTTTGGACCAGGACCCCATCCATTCCATCCTACCCTCCTCTTTGACTTTAAAAGACAGTGAGTCCCTGATAGAGAAAAAAGTGACAGAATCTTTAAACCAGGCCGCAGGCGTTAAAGCAGAACTTTAAAAACTCTTGAAAAAGGCTATAAAAAAAGGACTAAAGTCCTGCAAGGTTAAAAAATTTTTCCTTACTTAATCCATGGTGTGCCTTTACACTCAAGGGTGAATGAAAAAACTTATTTGTGTCTTTGTTTGTTTTGTGTTTCTTGCCACCTGTGGTTTTGTGGATGAGCTTCAAATGTCCTCACAGACAGGGGCTGGCCGGGACGGGCTTAATGCCGTGGACTGCCAATCGGATACCAACTGCCTTTCAGACTGTAATATGTTGTTTATCAACAACTCTTCTGCAACAAGGAAGTGCCACTTGCTTTCCAGTGGCATTGTCCGAAAAGTCAAAGGGACTGTGAGGGCTTTAAAACGGGGTAATTTTAACTCCATTAAAGCTTCCGATTTGGAGCAGTTAATGGATTTGGATAAAAACCTTCTGGTGCATGGGGCCAGGGTATCAAAGGAAAACTCCAAAAATCTGCTGGAGTGGGTGGCAGAGGATACTGAAATAGCCGCACTTTTGGACCCGGAGGGGGAGGTTTTGCGGGCTGCTTTTGAAGAGCTGGCCCCGGCTTACGGGGAAAGAGCTTTTATAGAGGGTGTTAAACAAAATATCAGCCGCCAGGGGTACAAAAGTTTTTTTGAAGTGGCAGCGGTCCACGACAACGAAGAGGCTTTTAAAAAAGCCCATGAGGTGATTAAAAATTACTGTGGAGAAACCACGACCTGTATAAAGGAAGCCTATTGTGCCTCCTGTGCAGATATTATTTTTGGTTATCTTAACAAACTGGACTTGGGCAAAGATGCTGACCGCGATGGCTTTTTACATAAAAATGAATGTGGCCGTTGCGAGTGAGTTTATAGTATAATGTTTTAAGCCTGAATTTTGATTTAAAAAAGGGGATTTAAAAGAAGTGAGACAATGGGGGTTTTTATTTATTTTGGCTGTGTTTTTGCTTTTTTCATGTGGTTTTTTGGAGGAGGCTCAGTTTCAAAGCCGCGGCTCTGGCACAGGAGGTGAAGGCTCCTCTGGCAGAGGCAGAGTGCCTGATTTGTCCAAAAGGATAAGCTCTTCCCCCCGTATTTCCAAAAATCGATGTAAGGAAAGTGAGAGCTGCAGACAGGTGTGCGAAGATCTTTACAACAACCTGGGCAGCTATCGAAACTGCTATGACTTAAGCATTGGTGAGGTCTCTGACATGCAGGAACTGGTGGATGCCCTGACAGAAGCGGATGAACAAGAAGACCTTCCGGAGCAGATTAAGGGCAAAACCGTGGCTTTGTATATAGAGGCCGGTCTTGACGGCTTTAACGAGGAAGTGATGGGTGTTATAGATGATTTTAAGGATAACGAAAAAAAAGAAGCCTATCAAACCATTTTACATTGGATAGCAAACAACAAAGACATAGCAGAGGCTTTTAGAGAGGAAGACACAGACCACGAAACCTTAAGAAACCTCCTTCTTAATCACAAAGAAAGTCTTTCTGCTTTAGAAGATTGTAAAAATACTCGTGCCGACGCTTCAAGCTGTAGAGCTGTGGGAAACAATCCTTATTCTATTTGCACTCACCACTGTACCACTAAAGAAATCCATTTAAACTCTCAAAATGAACTCAGTACCAATGTATCCTCAGATGAGACGGTCTCAATAGAAAGCTCCCAAAAAAACTTACTCATAGCTTTAAGTGCTACAGATGGTGGTGACTACAAAAACTTTTTTCACTCTTCCGAAGGTCAGCCGGAGGCTTTTGCTCTGGGCCACTCTTTGCTGGAGGAAGCCTGTACCAATGACAACGATGACGACGAGGCAGACCTCTGCATGGCCAGATTTTATTGCTGGTTGGGGGGAAGCACTTTAAGCTCAACAGAAACCACAACTGCTTTAAATAAAATCAAAAGTGAAGTACCCCGCCAGGTCAGAAACAAAGTGAAAGCCGATTGTGTCACTCCCACTCCCTAACATTGTTATTGCGACTGGCCCTAAGTATAACACCTTCAGCCTATCCATCCCCGTACTGAGTAAACATGACAACCCCTAATTATTACGGCTGACCCTCTTCCTCTTAAATAAGCTTATTACTGCCGCCGATCCACTTCTTCCGGCAGCTAAGTCAAACAAAAAAAGCTTCTGTTAATGAACACAACCTGTTGACGATTGTCATTCCCGCTTTAAGCGGGAATCCACGCTCCATCATCAATACCATGTTACATTCTAAATTCCCATTTTCACAGGAGCTTTGGAACTGAAACACTAACCCGTGGAAGGTAAAGCTCCAATTTACTCTTAACAAGGGTACTCTTCTATTTTATCATCTTCAACAATCAGAGTTTTAAAATCCTTTAAGGCTTCAATTTTCTTTTGTAATATTCCAATACTTTCTTTATCATTAGTTTTACTAAACAAATGAAACACTCTTGCAACCTCTTCCTCAAAATCTTCTTTTGTTACTTTCTTTTTTTCTTTACTAAATACAGAAATGTACTCCGATACATTCTTTTTTGCCTTCTCAAAATCTTGTTCTTTTATTTGATCATTTTTATTCATTTTTGACCTCCATTTAAAAAAGCTTTTACATCTTTTTTCAAGGACTCTACATCTGCTTTTACACCTCTTAAGGTATCTCCATAATTTTTCATTTCTTTCTTATGTTCAGTCAAAACCTTATCTACTGTGATAGAAGTCAAAGAGGGTATAATCA